>NZ_JAPDOG010000049.1 GCF_026013545.1 Defluviimonas salinarum
GAAAATCCTCCCACCCTCCCTGTCGCCAGAAAGGGCAAAAAGTGGCCGACTTTTACGCCGCCCGCAGCCGGATCATCCCGCCGCTACCGTGGCCGACTATTGCTCCGCCGTTCTCAAACGTTGGTTGCGTTTTGCGTCAAACGCAGCACAGGGCCTTCCGCGCTTGGGCGCAGATCAGGTCATCGGAGCCGGCTGCCGCAGCGCCGCATGACCACTCCGAGCCCATCCAAGACATTCGTGCTTGGCGCAGCAGCTCACGACCGACGATGCTTGCCGCACTCAATTGGCAGCTACATCAAGGATGGAGTCCTAAGGACGTATATTGCAATCGGCGACATCTTCGTTTCGTCGCGCCACTCTATTCCCTCGTCAGGTGAACCAAGCGGCTTGTGAAGCTTGGCAAGGCCCAGTCCGGCGCGTTCGGCAGCTCCGATGTAATCCTCCTCTGTCCAGAAATAGTCATACAAGACGACGTCGATACCCTGAATCAGCAGTTTGACCGTGTCGCCGCTTTGGAGCGTTTTGTCGTTCTCGGGGAACGCGTACGACAATGATACCCAGTTTCCCTCAGTCGCCTCGGTCGAGGAGGTCACTAGGATGATAATTCCATCCTTCTTAAGGACCCGCTTCAATTCCTTCAGGATATTCTCGATTTCCTCGATCCGTGAAACTTCGAGGAACACGTAGCTGGCAAAAATCAGATCGAAAGCGAAGTCGCCGAATGGCAAGCGCCCGCTGGGGACATGGTAATACTGGCCCGCCTCGTCCTTGGAGCGAGCTTGCCTAAGCATATCCTGGCTAATGTCTACACCGATTGCATCGTAGCCGAGGCGCTTCAAAAACCGTGTCGAGCGCCCCGCACCGCAGCCATAGTCGAGCACGGACGCGACGGAACCTGCGTGCTCACCGATCAGCGTGGGTATGTCACGAAACGCGAGGTATTGTGTCCCTTGCATCTCCAGGTCGGCAAATGCGCCGGCGTGCTTTTCGTAGTCGTGTGTTTTGATGCTCATCCGAGCCATCTCCGCGCAAACGTGGCCATCTTCGCCATCCGAAGCGGTCTCGCCGGCCGCAAGGCCCGAACCTACGGTGCACCAAAAACTGAACGAGCCGGCCATTAGAGGCAGACGTTTCATTCTAGCAGATCAATGAATTGGAGTGAATTCGGCATCGTCAGACCAGAAGCGGTTGCTACGCGGCCTCAGACAGAGTGCGCCCTGAAAGACCGCTTCGTCCGCTTTGCTGACCTCGACACGAGTCCAGCCATAGCGTTTGCAGCGAACGGCCGCTTCGACGGGCCGCGTCGCGGCATAGTCACCTGGGGCTGAAGGTCGGCAACGGGACGTCTGCGCTTGAGCGCAGATCAGGCCATCGTCGCCGGCTGCCACAGCGCCGCATGACCCCTCCGAGCCCGAAGTGCCGGATGCTGCACAAAGCACGAATGGCCGGAAATGGCTCTGTCCGCAAGCAGCCACACGTCTTCTGATTTCGCGTTTCCTTCAACCGATCTTCCGTAGCGGAGTTGGGGCGCGGTTCAGTGGCGGTGGCCTGCCGATCTACGCGCGGCGTTTTGTCGGAAGAGTGGCGATGCCGTCGATCCGACCATAATCTCCCACGGGCAGCCAGCGATCCATCGTGCGCGCCAGCCTGGCGTCACCACTGACGAATAGTGAACCCCGGTCTGTCTCGCGGGCGATCGTGCTGCGCCCGATCAATATGCCGGCAAGCGAGATGACTTCGGTCTCGATGTACAGGTCCACATCGCAGCCCGGATCGGAGGTGCAGAGCTCCGGCAGCGCATCCGGTTGGATCACCATCCAGTAGGTGTCGTAGGGGAGATCGTCATCGCTGAAATGGAAGCGGATTACGACACGTCGATCTGGCATCTCCGTGACGTCGATCCAGCGGCGTATCTTCCACATGAGCGTGGACAGGTTCGTATCGCAAAGTGCGATTTCGGCTTCGATGTAGCGTTGCGCCCAGACCGCCAGCGCGTTCAGCGCAGGCTCCAGCGCGATCGCCTTGTCAGTACGGATGTAGTCGACCGTCCCGGCTGCTTTGTCCTCAATACGCTCGACTAACCCAGCGGCTTCCAGTTCTTTCAGGCGTTTGGAGAGCAGCCCGGGGGAAATGCTTCCGATGCCACGGCGGATATCGTTGAAGCGGGTCGAGCCCGACCAGAGCTCCGTCAGGATCTGAATCGACCACCTCGGCACCAGAATCTCGCACGCCTTCGCGATTGGGCAGAGCATCCCATAGGGTTTTTGCGGCATGGGCCGTACCTCCCCTCGATGGAAGGCTACTCTCATTGACGCGCGGGGATCCAGTTCGAAAAGTGTACTGAAACCGGTTCACTCGCCGCACTACCCTGGAGCGGTGCTGCTGCGCCAGACTGCCTGCATCGCAAGCGGCATTGAACGCCGCAGACAAGGGAGGCGATGACATGGCAATGAAATCAATTGGACAGCGCCAGTCCGAGCGAAGGACCCGTGCGGTTCTGGGTATCGGATCACAATGCCTTCTGGCGGCCGCCGAGATACGCGACCGCCTAGCAGCGAGGCGAGCGTTTCGCAGGCTCTCCACCAGGCAGATGCGCGACGTCGGCCTTACCCATGACGATGTGAAGGCCACCTGCCGGGCACCTCTATCCGTGAACATGGGCCGCAATCTCCGCAGGATCGCGCGAGGGCGGGCCGGGAACTGGTAGATTGAGCGGATCTAGCTATGTGGCAAGTCTGCATTTGCGACCATGTGACTATTGAGCCAAAGAAGGGTCAAAAGCCGTCGCAGCCACCTGGACAATCAGCGCTGTTGGGTTCCGCACTAGGGCGCCCGCTCGGTCCGGCATGATGAACCTTGGATGCATTCTGAGAAGTTCCGGACCTGGCAGAAAGCGTCGGATGACAACTTCAAACCCGCATCCATTATTTCCATGTGAGACTGGATCCGGACCTCGGTTCGCCTGAGGCCCGAATCCGCAAACCGATTCTTTTCACGAGGCCGGAGAGGGATCAGTCTCGGAGTTCGGAACGAACAGGAACTTCAGCTCACGTTTGTTCTTGTGCAGGTCGGATCGGACGGCGTCCATTCGAGGCGTGGCGGCCGGACGGGTGCAAACATGAAACTCTTCGCCGGTAGCCCGCACGACGCGGGGATCGTCGAACCGTAGTTGAACGGAGAAGCTGCGGATGTAGTAACCGGCTGGGTTAGATGTGACATCCCCTACACCGGCGGCTTCGTTGACGTGGCCCTCACCGCACAGCTTGTCGATCCGGGATTGCGCCTCGGCTGACCCCGCAAACAGGACCAGTGCCACGATCAAGCTAGACTGCATAATCATCTCGGTACCCCCTTTGCATAGTGCGTTCCGTCTGCCGCCGTAAGAGGTCAACTCTGTTGCGAGGACGGCGGCGGGTTCGCTAGACTATTGGGGCAGACGGGGGGGCGAAATGTCCCGAAAACGCGCCGAATTTGCGATGAAATCCCACGAAATCATAAAGCTGGGCAGTTACCGCTTTGACCCTAGCGACAAGACGTTGCGGGACAGCTCAGGCGGCGTCGTTCCACTGCGCAGCCAGAGCGCAGATGTCTTGGCCTATCTTGCCCAGCGGCACGGGCAGATTGTCGGCAAGGACGACATCATCAGCGCGATCTGGCGCGACACATTCGTGACCGATGACAGCCTTGTTCAATGTATCGCCGACATTCGGCGAGCACTCGGCGATCAGGAGCACGCACTTGTTCAGACCCATCCGAAGCAGGGCTACCGGCTGCTTGTGACGTACACCGAAGGGCGTCGAGAGGTCTCGCTGAAATCAAGGCGGATCGCATTTCCATTTCGGATTGCGGCTGTCGTCGCTGTGGTCCTGTTGTCGATCGCCTCGCTCGTTCTGTGGCAACCGCGGCCGACCGTGCGCCAAAGTCCGGTTCCGGACGACGCGCCACTGTCCTTGCCGATGAAACCGTCTATTGCCGTTCTCGCGTTCAGCGATCTTAGCAAAGGCGCGAATGCAGACTTTCTCAGCGATGCGATCGCTGAGGGAATTATCACCGAATTGTCGCGGTTCGCGGAATTGTTCGTCGTCGCGCGCAATTCGAGCTTCAGTTATCGCGATCAATCGACGGATGTGCGCGACATCGCTCGGGACCTCGGCGTACGATACGTCCTGGAGGGCAGCCAGCAGAAAGCTGGCAACCGACTAAGAGTAACCGCCAAGCTTATCGACGCCGTTTCGGGTAATCATGTCTGGGCGGAAACCTATGACCGGGACATCGAGGACGTCCTCACCCTGCAGGCCGAAATCACCAGAACCGTCGCCGCCACGGTTGCCCCAAGGCTCATCGTCGCAGCGACGAATGAGGCCGCCAGATTGGATGCAAATAATCTTGAAGCCTTCGCTCACTGGCTGAGGGGGAACCGTCTCCTTTACGATTACACGCGGGAGAGCACCGCTAAAGCGCAGAGCGAATTCCTGGCGGCTTTAGCGGCGGACCCGAACATGGCACGCGGCCATGTCGGCCTCGCCTATGTTTATATCAACGGAGTCCGTTGGGGTTGGACCGACCTCGAGCGCGGCCTAGCCCTGGATCTGGCGCTGAAGGAAGCACAGACCGCGCTGGATCTGGCGCCGGAGGATTACTACGCGCATGAGACCATGGCATATATCCTCATGCAGGCGGGTGAACATGAAGCGGCAATCACCAAGTTCCGGGTTGCGTTGCAGCTAAACCCGAACTCAGCGGACGTGCGGGCGTCCATGTCGGAGGCGCTGAGCTACACAGGGCAGATACCTGAAGCCATCAGCCTGATACAGGAAGCGATGCGGCTCGATCCACATCATCCGGACTGGTTCAATTGGGTCCTCGCGTGGTTGCAGTGGTATACGGGTGACTGCGAAGAGGGCCTTGCGTCCATGGATCGCATGGCACAGCTGCCCAATCTCGCCCGGCGAACGCTGGCTTCATTGTATGTTTGCGTCGGTGATGTTCCGAAGGCGCGTTCGGTCATCCACAAGTTTCTTGAACAGGAGCCCGGCTATTCCATCGCAGATGTGCGGGCCAGCTTGGCCCACAAATACAAAAAACCCGCTGACCTTGAACGATGGATCGACGATCTGCGCAAAGCAGGGCTTCCCGAGTGAAGGATTCTACCAAATCGCCCGTTGTCCGATTTCGAAAGAAACCAGAAACGTCCCTGAATCGCCAACCTCGCTTGGCCGGAAAAAGATTTGTTCTCGGACCGATGAATGCTGCTGTGTGAATGCTCGTCGAAGGGCCAACGACGGATTTGTCCGCTTTGCTGACCTCGACACGAGTCCGGCCCTTGCATTTGCAGCGAATGGCCGCTTCGACGAGCCGCACCGCAGCGTAGTCGCCTGGGTCTGAAGGTCGGCAACGGACCGTGAGCGTCGATACGGTGAAGGCTTATTCCTGCGCGCACCACTCCAGCGGGAACGGTTCCAGCATTCGCGCCAGCGTCACCCCCGGTCCCTGCCTGCCGTCCAGGATCGCCTCGACGATGACGGGCGCGAGGAGCGTCAGGCGCAGGACGCGGGTCATGTAGGAAGAAGCGATCCCTTCGCGTTCGGCCAGTTCGGCGATGGTGGCGAACTCCCCCGCGTCCAGCATCCGCTTCCAGCGGAAGGCGCGCGCCAGCGCCTTGACGAGCGTGTTGTCGATCTCTCGTTTTGGCGGTGCGCCTGGAGGCAATTGAATCTCCTTGCGCCCGCCGCGTCGATGGAGCGTAATCGGTATGTGGACGGACACGATGTCGCTCATGCGGCCGCCCTCGTGCCGCTGGCTTGAATCTCCACAAGCAGATGTGACAGTCCGTCCACACGCAGCCTGAGATTGAGACCATCGGTGCCGACCTCCACGCGCTCGACCAGCAGCGCCGCGATGCGGGCCTGCTCGGCAGGAAAGAGCTCGTCCCACAGCGGGTCGAATCGTTGAAGGGCCGCGCGGGCATCGGCCTCGGTGATGTCGGCGGCATGGGCGCGCGCGGCCTTCCAAGTGCCCGCAACGATCTCGGGCTGACGGAACACGACACGGAGCTGGTTGACGACGGCTGCCTCGATCTCTCCCGCGGGCACGCGGCCAATTGGGCAGGCTCCGGCACCATGCTTCAGCACGGACTGGCTGACATAGTAGCGGTAGAGCCTGCCGCCCTTGCGAGTGTGGGTCGGCGAGAATGCAGCGCCGTCTGGGCCGTAGAGCAGTCCCTTCAACAGCGCGGGTGTGTCGGCGCGGGTGCGTGCGGCGCGCCTCCGAGGACTCTCCCGCAGGATCGCGTGCACGCGGGTCCACGTCTCGCGGTCGATGATGGCGTCGTGCTCGCCGGGGTATGCCTCGCCCTTATGGACCGCCTCGCCGATGTAGGCGCGGTTCGAAAGCATCCGGTACAGGTACTTCTTGTCGATCCGGTTGCCGCGCGGCGTGCGATGACCGCGCGTGCCGACCTCCCGTGCCAGTTCCGTGCAAGATCCGATCTCGAGAAACCGGGCGAAGATCCAGCGAACCTGCGCGGCAGATTCGCCGTCGACCACCAGCTTCCGGTTCTCGACCCGATATCCGTATGGTGGGACGCCACCCATCCACATGCCCTTCTTACGGGAGGCAGCAACCTTGTCTCGGATGCGCTCGGCGGTGACCTCCCGCTCGAACTGAGCGAAGGAGAGCAGGATGTTCAGCGTCAGCCGCCCCATCGACGTTGTCGTGTTGAAGGACTGCGTGACCGAAACGAAGGTCACGCCGTTCCGGTCAAAGACCTCGACCAGCCTCGCGAAGTCGGCGAGCGAGCGCGAGAGTCGATCGATCTTGTAGACGACGACCACGTCGACCAGCCCGTCCTCGATGTCCTGCAGCAGCCGTTTCAGGCCTGGGCGTTCGAGCGTGCCCCCCGATATCCCGCCATCGTCATATTGATCGCGGACCAGCACCCAGCCTTCGGAGCGCTGGCTGGCGATGTACGCCTCGCAGGCCTCGCGCTGGGCGTGCAGGCTGTTGAACTCCTGTTCCAACCCTTCCTCGGAGGATTTCCGGGTGTAGACCGCGCATCGGCGTTTCAATTTGACCTCCGCCATCAGCGGCCTCCCTGACGTTTGAGCCCAAAGAAGACGAGCCCGTTCCAGCGGGTCCCGGTGATGGTGCGTGCGATGGCGGAGAGCGACTTGTAGGGTCGCCCCTGCCATTCGAAGCCGTCGGCGGTGACGGTGACGACGTACTCTATCCCCTGCCACTCGCGCAGCAGCCGTGTGCCGGTGATCGGGCGGTCGCGGTCGAGGCGCACTCCGCGCTTCTTCTTGTCCCCGCCGTCAAGTTCCTCGCCCAGCTGCTCCAGCCGCCGGATCGTTTCGGCTTTCAGCCCGCCATAGGCGAGCTCCTGGATGCGGTAGGCGAGCCGGCTCTCGAGGTAGCGCCGGTTGAAGGGCGGCGGTTCGCTGTCAAACAACTCGCGCCATTGCGCCTTCAGCTCCGGCGTCGGGAGGGTCTTCAGCGCGGCGAGGCGCGCGGGGATCGGGTCGTGTGTCGTCATGCGGGTCTCCGGTTGGTGGCGGTTGCATGACCACTCCGGGCGGCGGTGAAGGGAAGCGAACTTTCTCGATCCGGATCAGACAGTTCGCTTGACTGTCGGGCACGAAGGCGGATGAGCCCGAGCGCGAGGATGCGGCAGAGCTCGGCGCGGCGTTCGGCCGGCGACATACGGGAAGTGGGATAGGGATTCATGCCGAAGCCTCGGCAGCGGAATGCCGTAGCTTTATTCCAAGCCAACCCCTGGTAGATCCAACCTTCGCGGGGCTGAAGCCGCGTTCGCGAAGCTGGGCGCCGAGGACCTTCTGCGATCCCCGATCGTAGCCCGCACACTCCGCCCAGCGTGACCAGCTCAGATAGAGGTCGCTGGCGGTGGCGCGATGAGCGCTGCCTGTGACGCATTGCTCGGCGATCCACTGTCCGACGACGTCCTCGTCCTCGAGGTAGTCGTCGACGGCAGATGTGACCGAGGCCGGTGGATTGAGTCCTCCGCGCTGCCATTCGAGGCAACCCTCGATCATCCAGCCGAGGATACCCTCTGCCTCGTCGAGAAGCTTTTCCGCCAGGCGCTTGTCGCGCCGTTCCGGCGGAATGGTGACGGTGAACGGCACGAGGTGCAGTCTGCGGCGCATGGCTTCGCCGGTCCGTCTCAACTCTGGCCGATGGTTGCCCGCGACGATCAGCTTGAACTGCGGCGTGAACTCGAAATGGTTCTGCCGCATGAAGTTCGCGCGAACACGCTCGCCGCCGGTAACCGACTTGATCCGACCCTCGGCCCATGCTCGCCCGGCTTCGGTTTCCGGCACGAGCACCAGCCGAGCGCCCCGGAGACCCGCAAGTTCCGTGAGATGCCGATCCGTTCTGGACGCCATGAATGTATCGAGAGTCGCGGTCGACGCGTATGTGCCAAGGAGCGCGGAGATAGTCTGCAGAAAGACCGACTTCCCGTTGGCCCCCTGACCGTGCAGGAAGACGAACACCTGTTCCCGGGTCGAACCGGTAAGGCAGTAGCCGCAGAAGCGCTTCAGATAGGCCTTCAATTCGCCGTTGCCGCCGAGGACCTCGTCGAGGAACGTCTCCCAGCGGGGGCAGCCCCGCTTTGGCGCAGCCGATGTCATTTGCGAGATCAGGCGGGTCCGCTCGTGATCGCGGACCTCACCGCTCCGGAGATCGACGTGCCCCGACGGCGTGTTGATGAGCATCGGGTGGCTGTCCCAGTCCTCGGGGCGCGCCGCGACCCGCGGGTCCGACGACGCGATCCGCAGGACGGCAGTGATGGTCTTGTCGCTTGCAAGCCGTCGGGCCTGTGAAGCGCCTTCGGCCTCAGCGGCGGCCGCCCGGCAGACAAGCCGCACAGCTTCGCGAACGGCGCCGGTGTCATCTGGACGCCACTGCGTCCCGTTCCAGGCGAACCAGGCACCCCAGGAAGCCACGTGGCGCCAGTTTTCCCCCTGCGCCCGAACAAACTCGGCTGCGAGTGCGTCCTCGCTCTGTGATAGCGGCATGGACGAATGGCCGGCGTAATCGGCGGCGAGCCCACCACGATGCCTGACGTTGACGCTAGCCGCGTCGATCTGTGCCAGGTTTTCGAAGTCCCGGCGCAGCCGCGCTTCGTCCCAAGGCGGGCTGATCATTGCGGCGTTGTAGTCGCGAACAGCGACCCAGGCCTCGGCCATGGTGCAGCGCCCGAGCCGCGCATTCCTGATCCAGTGTCCGCAGATCTTCGTGATGGCGTCGAACCGGCTGATTCCATCGAGGCCGCCCTCGCGAACCCTCATGGTCTGAAGCTGAGCCGCGGAGGGGCCGTCGCGATGCGTGGCTGGATCCTCAAGCAACCCGGGCAGCGACGGCATGGCCGCAACCCTCTCGTACAGATCGTCAAGCTCATACTCGACGGGAGAACAGTTTCGGAGCCTGACGGGCGCGCGGAGGCCGTTCTTGCCATGGACCGATCCCGGGACCCGGATCGGCTGGTGGAGACTTCCTAGTGCCGGATCGCCGCCCACCTTGCGGGCAACGTCTGACCGGACGTCCTTCACTCGCTGCAGATCGGCGCCACGCGCCGCTTCCGTCAGCCGCCAGTAAAGATGGAGCTTGTCCTGCCCGGCTTCGGTGCGGCCGCCTGAGATCACCTCCATCGAGGGCATGCCGAGGTGGTGCACCAGATGCGCGTGTTTTGCGGCGATGTCGCCGGTGTCGAGGTCGATGACTATGACTCCGGTTTCGGCAATGTCGGCGGCCTTGGCCGAGCCCGGCTTCATGACCGTGCCGGGCACGACAAAAAGACCTTGCGCGTTGGCGGCGGCGGGTCCGGCCATCCGCTTAAGGGCCGCGGGAACGCTGCTGGACCGCTGATACGTTGATCTCGGTTTCTGGCTGGGCGTTCCCTTCTCGGCGAGAAGACGCACCGGCGCAAAACCCTCGAGGTAGCCGAACACGACGTCGCAGAAGATTTCGATCGCTCGCTCGTCCGGCTGAGGGCTTTCGGAACTCGTACTCATTGCGAGTGTCCCTCCTGCCGCGCGGCCTCCTCGAAAGCCAGCACGTCGGACAGGCGGTAAAGCACGCTGCCGCCAATCCTGATCCAGGCGGGGCCTGTACGGTCAGCCCGATAACGCTGAAGGGTCCGCGGCGACTTGCGCCACCGTTTTGCAAGGTCGTTTTCGTTCAGGAAGGATGACAGGTTCACCCATGTCGTCTGGGTATTCTGCTCGTTTGCCATATTCGCGTCTCCGCATGCCGCCCAAGTGCGGGCCATGGGGATAATTGTCCGCGAAATCAGCGGCTTGCGCAGCTTTGACGCGCTGACAGCGCTCCGTCATGCGCTGACAAAAGTGCTCGAAAACCCCAGTAAAAACAGGGGTGTCAAGCTCCCGGCGCTGACAAACCGCTCGGAATCGCTGACGGGCCTGTTTCGCCCCTCTCGCGATTGACCAAAAGTTCGGTGGGGCCGACCTGATGACGTCCGACGATTCGGATCTCCGGGTCCAGCCGATACCCGGCGAGGACTTTGCTCTGGATCAGGAAATTGTCCGGGAGATGCTCGCCGAAGAGGGCGAGGTAATAGTCATCGAAGGCCTGTCGACAGCGGCTGACATTCTGGTGCACCGAGGCTTTCGTCGCGCCCTTCGGCAATGCGATCCTGCCCGGAGGGATATAACGGAACTCCGACGCCTCGAGCCCGGCATCGCGATCCTTCTCGAAATCGGCCTTGAGGGCGTGCGCGACCGAGGCCGGCGCGCCCGGGACGGCGCCAAGCCGGAATATTTCGACGACCGGCCGGTTCCCCGCGGAATAGAACGCGACCTCGAGGCGATCGAGACAAAACTCGTTGTCATCCGGTTCCGGCCGCTCCGCTTCCGGTATCGACCGATACGCGGGTGCGGACGCGGTTACGGGTTCTGTCAAAGACAAGCGCGCCGAGCCGAACAGCTTCAGCAAAGCGGTGTCCGGCACGGATTCGTCGAAAACGCCGGCCGCTTCCGCCTGGAAAACCTTGCGCACCACCGCAGAGTGACGCTGCTGCATGGCATGCGTGCGCCTCAGTGCCTCCGCCATGGAAAGAAACGGGTGCCCCTCCAGAACTCGCGACACTTCGCTCGTGAAGGTCTGATAGAACTCCTCGATAGAGAGGTCCGCGAGCCTCCAGGCGTGCCGGGACCAGTCGATCGCCATGGTTCGGGCCAGATCCGTCTCACGCTCGCCGCGAAGAACATCCGTGCGGTAATGGATGGCGTCGTCATGTTGCGCAAGCCCGGCCGCCAGGATCGCAAAGCGGCGATCGAGGCATTGCGAACACTCGCCGCAATGCGTCTTGATCAGATCCTGGTCGCGCAGCCTCGTGCAGCTGACAGCCCGGGTGATGCAATCGGCCGCGTCATGCGCGGCGATCTTCTCGACCACCTCCTTCTTGGTCAACCACTCGAAGCCATTGCGGATCGGGATCTGCGTCTCGTCGATCGCATGAAGGAGCTTCTCCAGCCGGACGAGTGCGAGCGGATGGGTGGTCCGGGTCGCCATCGTTCCGATGACCTGCGGACTGATCGGCAGGTTCTGACTGACGACGCCGTTTTCGTAGAAACTTACCCGTGAAGCCCCCAGCATCTGGGCGACGGCGTAGCCGAGCGCCGCGAAGAGGAGCGAACGAGAGCGTTGCGTGGTTTCCCGTCCCTCGTGGCCCTTCCGGATCGCCTGTATCTGGATGTGGAGGACGCGGCCCGGGAAACGCTTCTTGAGATAGTTTCCGAGGTCGATCTGCCGGGGGATTGCCTTCTGGGCCGAGCGGTGCGTCACGAGGACGATGTTTCCGTTCCGGGTTGTGAGGGCCTCCAGCGCGCCGGCGAAACTGTCGAGACCGCCTGAAAAGAGGATGACCTCGGTCGCGTGAAACGCACTCCCGCTAGTCTCGAATGGAAGAAAATCGATGGCGCGCACTTCGTCAGCCTTGGGAACGAACCGGAATGCCACATTGTCGCCGGTCAGGAATTCCACGGCCTCGACAAGGGCGCGCTGGACGTCCGGTTTTTCCCAGACCTCCGGACAGCGAACAGGCAGCGTGAAGGAGAAATCCCGCGACCACGCCTCCCCCATGTTGTTGCGAACAGGACCGCCACGGGAGAATTCGCTATCGGCGGCAAAAACCGCACACGCGATTTCGAGGAGGTCACGCAGCTTGGGGCTCATCGCCGAGACGAGCTGCGCTTCGATCCGGTCCGGTGAAATCGTGAAGGTCCGATCCTTGCCCTCGAAGATGACAGGAAACCGCTTCAGGCCTTTCCTTCCGCGATACTCGACCAATGCTTCAGGCATCCGAACCTCGCGTCACCCGCAACTCCTCCGTGATCTTCCTGAAACAGACGGAGCCGAAGGTCGCTGCCTGCGTGGCGTCGATCCGGCCCTCGCGATGGAGGGTCTTGCCATACCAGCCGCCAGCAAACTCCCGAATGATGCGGGTGGCCTCGCTGCTGTATTGCGCGAGGGCCATGTCGAACGCGGCGCGTTCCGCTGTTCCGGAAAAGCGCCTGTCCAGTCCGACCTGGGCCGACAACGTCCGATCGAGCCAGGAGCGCAACGCCTCGCTGACAAGGCGATTGAAGAAGGATCGCGTGTAGCTTGCAAAGCTTCGGGAACCTGACAGGAGTGCCGCAGCGCGCTGAACGTCGTGAGGCGTGGTCTCAAAGAGGCCCGGCAGTTCGTCGCCAATGTGAATCGACAAGGTCGAGAGCAGGGCGCGCCGCGAGATCTCGCCGATATCGCTCGGGCTCGCCCGGTTTCGCGCAACCTCGTCGAGACGCTGTCCGACCGCCGTCACAAGCCCGAGCAGATCGGGTGTTCCCTGGATCGGGATGTCCGCATCACGAAGGGCCTGCCCGAAATCCTCGCTGCGAGCCGCAGCCGGAACCGTTGCAAGAAGCCGAACCGCCTCGACGAAGACCGGGTCCCTGACTGCCGCGAGCAGTTCCCTCTCCGCGGCCGCGGCGCTGGCGGCAACAACGTCTTCACGTGCAGCCCCATCCGTCAGTAGGGCGACGACTTCCTTCCACTTCCTAGAGTTCGGCAAGACGCCGAGATGGATGTGACCCATGGCACGAAGACTCACCGCTCCCTCGGCGCGAGTTCACGCCATGGTTGTGCTCCGTGTCAATTCCGATTTTTTTTGGGGAGGGGCAGACAAAGGACGGGTGGGACAGATCAGGACGCATGTTTTCCATGAGTCCCTTAACGAGTCTTTCTATATGGCGATAATGAAAAAAACCGTCCCAATCTGTCCGATCCGTCCCAAGGCGTTCGGTCGGTCTCGAACCGGAGTGCCGAGAGCACTGCCTGCGCATGCCGGATGCATTCGTCAGGTTGCTTATTTTAAGGTTTCAACCGCACGCGGTCGCCCGATTGCCATGGCCGCTTGTCGGGAGATGAATGACACGATGGGCGCGATAATGTGGCTGACCGTGGCGCGCGGGCTCTACGCCGCGCTCGTGGCGGAGATGGGGGTGCGGGCGCAGGAGTTTGGAGGCGACGGTCAAGTCGTTGCATCTCCGACAGCGCGGCATTTGCTATCACGCCGGCGCTCGGCTTCACCGTCCACCAGGACGAAACCGATGACGGTCGCCCGTTCGTGCGCGTCATTACCTGGAAGGTGCGTGACACCCAGCTCTATGGCTTCGAGAAGGGACAGATAAAGCTGGAGTTCCGGCGCGATCAGTTGAGCTACGCAGCGCTCCCGTGATGCGGCGACCGCGGAGCTTCGCGGGGGCGGTCTTCGAAGGCGACCGTGTCAGGCGGGGCGGTGCGTCAACCAACGAGCCAGCCGATGCGCCGCCATCGACGTCGCGCCTCAGCGATAGAGGCCGGGTTTCTTCGCACGCTCCTTGTCCTTGGCTCGTGCGAGGCGTCGAAGCGTGTGCTCCATGTTCTCGGCCCATTCCGGCACCTTGTCGGCTTCCGGTTCGGGCTTTTGCTCCTCGGGCTCGGGTGTGTCATTCGATGGCGTGGGTTTCCGCATCTCTGGGTGATCTTTCGTTCAGGGGGCGATGGCACATGGGAAGCTCCGGCGTAGCGCGTGGTTGAACTCCGGGTCCCTCGTCTCATGGGGTCAGAAGGAGGAGTCTCCTGGGGGCCCGGTCCCGCTGCTCGATTCGCCGGCGTGCCCGTTCCAGCTTGTCCCGCGCGGCCACCAATCGTTGCAACGCCCTCTCCCGCGCCTCGTAGAGCCGCCGAACCCTCGAACCGGGCTCGCCAAGACCCGACACCTGTGGCCGGTCGCGGGGCTGCACCCAGGACAGGGACTGCTCAACCGCCATGGTCCAGTCGTGATCGGCATCGAGGTAGCGTCTGTAGGACTTGACCAGAACCTTGCGCTGTACACCGAGATCAGGATGCATCTATTCGCCTCCTCACAAGACTCGCGCTGGGGAAATCCTAGCAAATCCCGAATCTGACTCAAGCCGGCACGATTCTGGTCGACGGCGCGATCACGATCATCGCCGGCCACGGCCGGGTGATGACGGTGCGCCTGCGCGGGCCCGCGAGCGACACGCGAACATGAAACGTCGTCGGAAAGCAATCGCGAGGCGCCGCGCGCATCATGATCTGGATCAGAATGGTTTCGTCCCAAATATGCTCAAATCGCGTTCCGCCGGAGGGCGTGGCTGACAGCGCTGTCGGATGATTGGAGGCTGCGATGAGAAACGAGATGACGAGACTGTTGGCCGCAGGGGGCGTCTTGTGGTCGACGGCGTACACTGCACTGGCGCAAGGTCGCGAAGGGGGTGACGGATATTATCACCATATGTGGGGGGACGGACATATGTGGGGCGGCGGCTATGGCATGGGTTACGGGCTGTTTGGCGGATTGATGATGATATTGTTCTCCGTGATCCTGATCGCGCTCGTTGTGATTGCGGTGCGCTGGTGGATGGAGCAAAGCCCGGGCAAGCGATCGTCCGCTCTTGAAATCTTGCAAGAACGCCTCGCAAAGGGCGAAATCGATGCAAAGGAATATGCCGAACGCAAGAAGGCGCTTGAGAGCTAACTTTCTGGCGGACTTCAACTGAATAAGTGATTGACGCCCGCTCTGTCGCGCAAAGCGGCCAGGGTTGGTGCTGTCTGCGTTTCGCTCTGAAGCACCTCGCGCGATCCGCATACCTCCAATTTCCCGTTCGTCGGGCCCGGGCGATGCTGTTACCCTTTCTCGGCCCCGTTGCGCCCCTGACCTTCCCAAGCCCGGAACTGCACAATGCCCGACACGGAACACCGCCTTCGAGCGATCACCGCCGAGATCCTCGATGCCGATCCCCATCGCATCCTGCCTGTCACACGGTTCGTGGATGACCTTGGCGCGGGCAGTCTCGAGACGGTCGAACTGCTGATTGCCTTCGAGGACCAGTTCGGCATCGAGATCCCGGATGATGTCGTGGAGACCCTCGGGACCTTTGGGGCCGCCGTCAACTACGTCAGGGCCAGCGGAACCCAGGCAGGCTCGGCCGCGTAGCCGCCGGAGCGGAGTACATTGCGCCGGTTCCAGGCCCCCCTATCCCTGCCGGTTCGAGATCAGCGCCGGCCTGGTCGATCCTGATCAGCTTCGACCGATCCGTGAGACGACCTGCGACGCCGGTGGAGTGCGCCTGACACAGATATCGGTGGCGTTCAGTGCCGCGCTCGCCGAACCTCGTCCGGCGCACCGCCGCTGGCAGCTGCCCAATCAGGTCAAAGTTGTCGCCCGGTGGCGGCAATTGGCATTTATTGTCATGATTACAATGCATTAACAGGATGATATACTGTCCCAAGAGGCAGGCGCCCGCGAATTTCGGCAGGCGGGGGATGGGGGCGAGATGGGCAGGCAGGCGGCAGCGGCGGCGGGAACGGATCAGTCAGCCCAGCGGGCGGCACTCGCGTCCGGGTCGGATCTCCGTCTCGAGCACCGGCCGGTCGCGGAGCTGGTCCCCTATGCCCGCAACGCGCGGACCCATTCGGAGGCGCAGGTGGCGCTCATCGCCGGGTCGATCCGCGAATACGGCTTCACCAATCCCGTGCTGGTCGATGGCGCGAACGGGATCATCGCCGGCCACGGCCGGGTGATGGCGGCGCGCCAGCTCGGGCTCGCGACGGTGCCGGTGATCGAGCTCGCGCATCTCAGCGCGGCGCAGAAGCGCGCCTACATCCTCGCCGACAACCGGCTGGCGCTGCAGGCGGGGTGGGACGCAGATCTTCTCGCGATCGAGATGGGGGAGCTTTCCGAACTGGGGATCGATCTTGGCGCGCTCGGCTTCGATGCGGGCGAGATCGACGCGCTCCTGCGGTCCGGGTCGCCGGACCCGCGCGAAGAGGAGACGCCGGCGCCGCCCGCCATGCCGGTCTCCCGGTCGGGTGATATCTGGGTGCTCGGCCGTCACCGGCTCATTTGCGGCGACGCGACGGATGCGGCGACGGTGGACCGCCTCCTCGCCGGGGTGCGCCCGCATCTTCTCGCCAGCGATCCGCCCTACGGTGTGAGCTACGATCCGGACTGGCGCAACCGCGCCGGCGCCTCGGAGACCAAGCGCGTGGGCAAGGTGCTGAACGATCATCGCGCCGACTGGCGCGAGGCCTGGGCGCTCTTTCCCGGCGATGTCGCCTATGTCTGGCACGGGGCGCTGCACGCCACCACCGTGGCCGAAAGCCTCGAGGCGGTGGGCTTCGAGGTCCGCTCGCAGATCATCTGGGCCAAGGAGCGGCTGGTGCTCTCGCGCGGCCACTACCACTGGCAGCACGAACCCTGCTGGTACGCGGTCCGCTCGGGCGGCACCGGGCACTGGTCCGGCGACCGCAAGCAGTCGACGCTGTGGCAGATCCCGAGCCGCGACCAGGACGCCGCGACGGTGCATGGCACCCAGAAGCCGGTCGAGTGCATGCGCCGGCCGATCCTCAACAACTCCTCGCCGGGACAGGCGGTCTACGAGCCGTTCTCGGGCTCCGGGACGACGATCATCGCCGCCGAGACCACGGGGCGGTGCTGCTACGCGCTCGAGCTCGATCCGGCCTATGTCGACGTCGCGGTTCTGCGCTGGCAGGCCTTCACCGGGCATGCGGCGGTGCTGGACGGGGACGGCCGGCCGTTCGACGCGGTCCGGGCCGAGCGTGCCTCGGAAGGAGCCTGCTGATGGGGCGCCCGGCAAGAACCCTGAACGCGTGCCAGAAGGCGGAGGTCGAAACCCTTGCCGCGGTGCTCTCGACGGCGCAGATCGCGGATTATTTCGGCATCGGCCGCACCACCTTCTTTGCGATGATGGAACGCGATGCCGAGATTTCCGAACGCTATAAAAGAGGCAAGGCGCGAGCGATCGGCGCGATCGCCCAGGGGCTGATCGCGAAGGCCCGGGGCGGCGACACAGCCTCGATGATCTTCTACCTCAAGACCCAGGCCGGCTGGCGCGAGACCGCGGCGGTCGAACATTCGCTGGCCGAGGACGGCCCCTCCGCCTCTGAAACCGCCTGGCAGAAACTGACCGCGAAGCTCGACGAAATCGCCGAACGCAAGCGGAGGGCCGGGCTGATCGAAGGCGTTGTCCAGCCAATCGGTGCGGCGGTGTGCGCGGGCGCGTCCTCGCCGGACCGGGACAGGTCCGGTGCGGGGGGCGGGGCATGAGCCGCTGGCACGTTCAATCCGGGCTCGAGACTCTCGTCACGGTTGCGGCGGGCATCGCCCTGCAGATCGTCGCATTTCCGGTAGTGGGGCTCGCCGCCACGCCTGTTCACTTGGGTGGACCGGATACGCTGGTCGCATTTCTTCGCGGCGCCGCGCTGCGCCGGCTCAACGGCCACGCAAGGCATGGAGAAGCGAGATGATGGAAGACCCGTCCACCGTGTCCCGAGATTCTGTTGCTGGCGTCCGAGCGGCGCGGCCCTCCCCCGGGGGGTGGGTCCATCTCTGGCGGCTCCGGGATCGGGACCGGCGCGGGCGTCTGCGTACCACAGCCGCGAAATTCCGAACCGGGTATCCCCGGGGCGGACTCGGAAAGATTCCCCTGTTTGCTGGGGGTTTTCGCCCGCAGACCCGCATTCGCGCGGCGCATTTGGTCGACAAAGTCGGGGGCTCGTCGCCAGCCCCGACGCCATGGAACTCCATCGGACAGGAGGCTGAGATGAGGGGGCGCAAGCCGAAACCGACCGCGCTCAAGCTGATCGAGGGCAATCCCGGCAAGCGGCCGATCAACGGCGGTGAGCCGAAGCCGCCGACGAGCCAGCCGACCTGTCCCGCGCATCTCTCGCCCACCGCCAAGACCGAGTGGAAGCGGCTCGCCACGGTGCTGAACGAGATCGGGCTCCTGACCCAGATCGACCGCACCGTGCTCGCCGCATATTGCCAGGCCTATGGCCGCTGGGTCGAGGCCGAGCGCAAGCTCGCCGAGACGCCGCCGCTGCTCAAGACCCCGGCAGGCTACGTCCAGGTCTCGCCCTGGATCACCATCTCCAACAAGCAGGTCGAGCTGATGACCCGGCTCATGGCTGAGCTCGGCCTGTCGCCCTCCGCCCGATCCCGGCTCGCGATCCAGGTTCCCAACGGCGCGAAGCCCTGGGAGTTCAGGGTTGCATTCGAATGACGATGAGCCGCTCCGCCAATCATCCTGTTCCAAACCAGCATCGGGAGCCGACGCCATGAACCGCGGGCGCAAGCCGAAGCCGACAGCGCTGCGCCGGGCCGAGGGCAATCCGGGCAAGCGCGGCTACAACGCCTTGGAGCCGGTGCCGCCCGACGGGCTGCCCTCCTGTCCTCCGCATCTCTCGGCGGCAGCGCAGGAGGAATGGCGCCGCATCGCCGGACCGCTCCACGACATGGGCGTCCTCACGCTGGTCGACCGCGCCGCGCTCGCGGCCTATTGCCAGGCCTGGGGTCGCTGGGTCGAGGCCGAGGAGAAGCTGAAGGAAACCCCGGTGATGCTGAAGACGCCCTCGGGCTATGTCCAGCAGTCGCCCTGGCTCTCGGTCGCCAACAAGCAGCTGGAGCTGATGGGCCGCTACATGGCCGAGCTCGGCATCACGCCGGCCTCGCGGTCACGGGTCGCGGTCAGCGATCCGGGCGATGACGTGGCGATGCCGGTGGTGATCGAGATCAGGGCGCACGAGCCGGCAAAGGAAGGCATCCCGCCGCGGATCACCCGGCATGATGGGGGCAATGCTGCGGGACGCGAGGGGCCCGTTTGAACCCGGAGTGGACTTTGATTTATCTTCAATGTCGGCAGTGCCGATATGCCTGAGCCCTGCCTACCGCGTGAACTTCACTCCGCGTCGGACCACGCCAAACGTCACCAGCGAGGGGTCGCAAGCCAGGCCGCAAGACTCCACCATCCGTCGAGACGGTACATTGTCCGGCGCAACCTGCGCCAGCGCATGGGTCCAGGAGAGCATCCGCTGGCTTTCCACCAGCACATGCGCCGTGACTATCTTTCCAAGCGTTAGCGTCCGCGCACGTGGTGTAATTTCAGCGCCTTTGTCGGTGTGATCCCGGGTGGCCATCGAGGTGTATGGTCGAGGTGGAGTTTCGACGCTTCAACCACGAACCTTACGGAG
>NZ_JAPDOG010000005.1 GCF_026013545.1 Defluviimonas salinarum
GGATCCCCGCCGAGGTCTCCTGGATCACCTTGATGATCTCGGCCGCCGAGGCCATCTCGGCCTCCATGATCTGGCGCACCCGGCCGAGGATCTTGCGGATCCCGAACATCGCCGCCGGGCCGAAGATCAGCGAGAAGAGCGACAGCGCCGGCTGCTGGTAGAACATCACCGCGACGAGGCCGAGCAGCGACAGCAGATCGCGCACGAAGGACATCACGATCGTGTCGATGACCCGCCGCGCCGATTCCGCCGAGAGCGTCATCCGCATCAGCAGGTCCGACGAGGCGCGGTCGTTGAAGAAGGCGACGCCGTGCTGGAGGATGCGGTCGTAGAGCTTGCGCTGCTGGGCCGCGACGATGCTGTTGCCGGCGCGGCTGAGCGAGACCACCTGGAGATAGGTCGCGAGCCCCTTGACCGCGAAGATCAGCGCCACCGAGGCGGCGACCGCGAAGACCTGGGCGCGGTCGCCCGAGGTCATCATCGAATCGATGATGTCGCGCATGATCCAGGCGGTGAGCGCCGTCGTCACCGCGATCACGACCATCGCCGCGATCGCGGTGCCGTAGTTGAAGACCTGCAGCCGCATGTTCTCGCGCAGGAGCCGCCACAGCATCCTGTCGGACAACCTTGCGAGAAGTTTGCGGAACATGCGGATAGGCTCTTCTGCGGCGCGGGCTCCGGACTAGCTAGGCGCGAAAGCCAAGTGTGTAAAGGCCGGCAGGCCACAGAGGCGCCCGGACCCGTGAGATGACGCATGATTGATAATTGACCGACCGGTCGTTCATCGTAGCATTGGAGCCGCTGCGAACGGGAATCACAGGATGGGACTGACCAAGAGCGTACTCGTCGATCTGCAGAAGCCCTGCAGGTGCCACGACCGCCGCGCGCTCGGGGCCTGCGGCCGATGAAACCCGCCGCCGACATGTCCCCGCAGGAGCTCGCGGAAGCCGCCGCGCAGGCGATGTGGGCGGGCGATGCCGCCTCGCAAGAGCTCGGCATGACGCTCGACCGGATCGCGCCGGGTGCGGCGGTGCTGTCGATGACCGTCACCGGGGCGATGGCGAACGGGCATGGCAGCTGTCACGGCGGCTACATCTTCACGCTTGCCGACAGCGCCTTCGCCTTCGCCTGCAATTCCCACAACCGGGTCGCGGTCGCGCAGCAGTGCAGCATCACCTACCTGATCCCGGCGCGGGCCGGCGACCGCCTGACCGCCACCGCGCGCGAGATCGTCCGGCGTGAGCGCTCGGGGATCTACGACGTCAGCGTGACCAATCAGGACGGCGCGACCGTCGCGGAGTTCCGCGGCCATTCGCGCGTCGTTCCGGGCAGCCATCTGCCGGGGTGACCAGGCATCATCCGCGCAGCCGCGAGAAAGAGGAAAGACATGGCCCGCACCCGAGCGGAAGACTTCGACGACAAGCGGCGCGCGATCCTGAGGAGCGCCGCGGCGGTCTTTGCCGAGCAGGGGATGGAGAAGGCCTCGATGGCCCGTATCGCCGCGCAGTCGGGCGTGTCGAAGTCGCTGCTCTACCACTATTACCCGAGCAAGGCCGAGCTGATCTTCTCGATCATCCACACCCATCTTGAGGAGCTCGACGCCGCCATCGCGGCAGCCGACGATCCCGAACTTCCGCCCGAGGCGCGGCTGCGCGCGCTGGTGCGCGCGGTGATCGAGACCTACCGGGACGCCGCCGACCAGCACAAGGTGCAGCTCAACGCCGGGCCGGTGCTGGGCGAGGCCGAGAAGGCCGAGATCCTCGCGGTCGAGCGGCGCATCGTGCGGCGCTTCTCGGCGGTGCTCGCGGCGGTGAACCCGGCGCTCGGGAAGGGCGACGGGCGCAATCTCATGCCGGTGACGATGTCGCTCTTCGGGATGATGAACTGGATCGATCAGTGGTTCCGCGAGGGCGGACCGGTCAGCCGGGCGGACTATGCCGACCTCGCCACCACGCTGATCCTCGACGGCGTCCGCGCGGTGCGCTGAGGCGCCTACTCGGGCGGCCAGACCTTCGCGACCATCGTCAGCACGTCGTATTCCGCGACCGCCTCATCCCTCTGGTTCGTCACCCGGCAGTCCCAGCGCACCTCGCCGTAATCGGCATTGGCGCGGGGGTTGATCTCCTTCGCGGTCAGCCGCACCCGGAGCGTGTCGCCGGGATAGACCGGGGTCAGGAAGCGCAAGTTGTCGATGCCGTAATTGGCCAGGACCGGACCCGGCGCAGGATCGACGAAGAGCCCGGCGGCGAAGGAAACGATGAGGTAGCCGTGTACCACGCGGCCCTCGAAGAACGGATTCGCCTTCGCCGAGGCCTCGTCCATATGGGCGTAGAACGTGTCGCCGGTGAAGCTGGCGAAGTGCTCGATATCGGCCAGCGTGACCTCGCGCGGGCCGGTGACAAGCTGGTCGCCGATCTTGAGGTCGGCAAGCGACTTGCGGAACGGATGGGTGCCGGCCTGTGTCGCCGCACCCTCGCTCCAGCGCCCGGTGACGGCGCCAAGGAGCCGCGGCGGCGCCTGCACCGCGGTGCGCTGCATGAAATGGGCGATGCCGCGCACCCCGCCCATCTCCTCGCCGCCGCCGGCGCGGCCCGGCCCGCCGTGGACGAGCATCGGAAGGGGCGAGCCGTGCCCGGTCGAGGATTTCGCGGCAGCGCGATTGCCAATCAGGATGCGGCCGTGGAACGGCGCCATGCCGATCACCGCTTCCTCGGCGACGCCCGGATCATCGGTGAAGAGCGAGGCGACGAGCGACCCCTTGCCCCGCTGGGTCAGCGCCACCGCCTCCTCCAATTCGTCATAGGGCATGAGGGTGGCGACAGGGCCGAAGGCCTCGACATCATGGACCGCCTCTGCCGCGCCGGGCCGGTCGCAGTAAAGCAGCACCGGGCCGAGGAAGGCGCCCGCTTCGGCGTCGCCCGAGGCGAGCACCACCCGGTCGGGATCGCTCGAGACGACCTCGGCCTCGGCGCGCAGGTCGCGGGTCCGGGCGCGGACCTCCTCGCGCTGCGCGAGACTGGCGAGCGGGCCCATTCGTGTCGCCTCGGCGGCGGGATCGCCGATGGGAGTCTTCGCCAGCCGCCCGCGCAAAGCCGCGATGACCGCGTCGGCATGGGCGCGCGGCACAAAGGCGCGGCGGATCGCGGTGCATTTCTGCCCCGCCTTCACCGTCATCTCGCGCGCCACCTCCTTGACGAAAAGGTCGAACTCCGGCGTTCCCGGCGCGGCATCGGAGCCGAGGACCGAGGCATTGAGGCTGTCCGCCTCCATGGTGAACGGCACCGAATTCGCGACAATCGCCGGATGGGTGCGCAGGCGCCGACCGGTTTCGGCCGAGCCGGTGAAGGTCACCGCGTCCTGCCCGTCCACATGGTCGAACAGGTCGCCCGCCGCGCCGGAGACGAGCTGCAGGACGCCTTCCGGCAGGATCCCGGTCTCGACGATCTTCCGCACCATCAGTTCCGTCAGATAGGCGGTCTGGCTCGCCGGCTTGATCAGCGCGGGCATGCCGGCAAGCAGCGTCGGCGCGAGTTTCTCCAGCATCCCCCAGCAAGGGAAGTTGAAGGCGTTGATATGGACCGCGACGCCGTGGCGCGGCGCCAGGATATGTTGGGCGGAGAAGCTCTGGTCCTTCGACAGAGGCTCGACCGCGCCCTCGGTCAGGACGCGGGTGTTCGGAAGCTCGCGACGCGCCTTCGAAGCATAGGAGAGAAGCGTGCCGATCCCGCCCTCGATGTCGATCCAGCCATCGGCGCGGGTGGCGCCGGTGGCAAAGCTCTCGGCGTAGAAGAGTTCCTTCATCTCCATGAGCCTGAGGCCCAGCGCCTTCAGCATCAGTGCCCGGTCGTGGAGCGTCATCGCGCGCAGGGCCGGCCCGCCCACACGCCGCCCCCAGTCGAGCGCCGCGGCGAAGTCGAGCCCGCTCGCGTCGATAACGGCGACCGGCGCTCCGGTCGAGGCATCGCGCAGAACGGTGCCGTCGCCCGCGCCCCTTTGCCAGTGCCCGGCGAGATAGCTTTCGAGCCGGCGCGGCTTCACGGAAACGTCCATCAGCGCCCCCCAATCCGAAGCCCGAGCCCGCCCAGCGCAGCCTCGGCGGCGGCAGTCCAGTCCGCCAGAAGCGCCTCGTTCGGTCGGTGCCGCAGCCCGAGTCGCTTCAGCATAGCGAACCGCTCCGATCCGGCGCGGCCGAAGGTCTCGGCCACCTTGGGCCACCAATAGGACAGCGCGGCCTCGGCCTTGGCCCGGCCCGATGGCGTCGCCACGATCTGGCGCAGGCCTTCGAGGCCAAGCTCGGCATGGCGGGCCTCGGCCGGGGCGATCTCGCGGAAGGCCTCGGCCAAGGGCGCGTAGGAGACGCGCGACAGCTCCTCGAGCTGCACCCCGGTCGCGAGGCCCATGAGCACGTTCATCGCCACCGCGTCGACCCATCCGGTCAGCGGATAGTGGAAGACCGACAGCCGCATGTCGGCGCCCGCCCGCGCCTGACCGAGATCGGCGTCGCGGGCCACCCGCGCCGCCCAGGGATGGCGGGTGGCGTAGCGCGCGGTATCGGCGCCGAACTCGCCCATGATCTCCAGAACCCGGCCGGCATGAGCGGTCTTTTCCGCGACGATCCGCGCCGCCGCGATCCGTGCCGTGATCCCCGGCGCATCGTTGATCCTGTCAGCAAAGCCCGCCGCGCCCGCGAGTTCGCTGTCGACGAAGGAGGCCATGAGCCGCATCAGCTCGCCCCGGTAGCGCGCCGGCACGTTGTCGGGCGAGGTCAGGACGCCGCCCTCGGCCAGGTAGTCCTCGATCCGCATCGCCTCTGCCATCTTTCCCTCACTCGTCGTAGCTGAGCGCCACCCGGTCGGTGAGCGGGCGCGACTGGCAGGTCAGCACATAGCCCTGCCGGACCTCATAATCCTCGAGCGCGTGGTTCACCGCCATCTCGACCTCGCCCTCGGTCACCCGCGCGCGGCAGGTCGAACAGACCCCGGCCTTGCAGGCATAGGGCGCGTCGATCTGGTGGGCGAGCGCGGCTTCCAGCAGGCTCGGCCCCTCCTTCTCGATCCGGAAGGTCCGCGCCGTGCCGTCGAGCGTCACCGTCGCCTCGGTCGCGTGGGCCGAAGCCGCAGCGGTCACCGACACCGCCTTCTGCTTCGCCCGTCCCGGCTGGCCGGAAGCGAAGAGCTCGAACTTGATCCGGTCGTCCGCGATCCCGTGCGCGCGCAGCGATTTCGCGATCGCCAGCATCATCGGCTCCGGCCCGCAGATGAAGGCCATGTCGACCGATCCGGGGTCGATCCAGGACCGGAACAGCGCCTCCATCTTCGCCGCGTCGATGAGGCCGGTGAAGAGCTCGATCTCCTGCGCCTCGGTCTCCAGCACATGCAGAATCGAGAGCCGGCCGAGGTGCAGGTTCTTCAGATCCTCCAGTTCCTCGCGGAACATGATCGAGCTGATCTGGCGATTGGCATAGACGAGCGTGAAGCGCGACCTCGGCTCACGGGCGAGCACGGTCCGGATGATCGACAGGATGGGCGTGATGCCGGAGCCGCCGGCGAAGCCGAGGTAGTGCCGGGCCTGAGACGGCTCGATAGGTGCATGGAAGCGGCCCATCGGCGGCATCGCCTCCAGCACCGCGCCGACGGCCAGTTCCTCGTTCGCCCAGGTCGAGAAGGCGCCGCCCTCGACCCGCTTGATGCCGACGCGGAGCGTGCCGTCGTCGAGCCCCGAGCAGATCGAATAGGAGCGGCGCAGCTCCTCGCCGTCGAAGGCGTGGCGGAAGGTGAGGTACTGGCCTTGCAGGAAGTGGAACGCGGCGCGGTCGGCCTCGCGCGGCGCAAGCGTCACCACCACCGCATCGCGGGTATCGTGGCGGAGGTCGGTGACGGTCAGGGGGTAGAAGCGCGCCATGCCGGGTCCGGCCTCCTCAGTGGCATTTGAAGTAGTCGAAGGGTTCAAGGCAATCCTTGCAGCGCCAGGCGGCCTTGCAGGGGGTGGAACCGAACTGGCTGATCCGCTCGGTACTGGCCGAGCCGCAGCGCGGGCAGGGCACCGTCAGGTTGGCACCGGAGAGCCGGGTCGCGCGGGCGATGGTGCGCCCGTCCGGCGCGGTGCCGTCGATCGGCGGGGCAATGCCGTAGGCGCGAAGCCTCTCGCGCCCCTCGGTGGAGATCCAGTCGGTCGACCAGGGCGGCGCGAGGCGGCGCTCGATGCGCAGGTCCGCGATGCCCTTTGCCCGCAGCATCGCCTCAATGTCGAGGTTGATCGCGGTCGTTGCGGGGCAGCCCGAATAGGTCGGCGTGACGGTGACGACGAGTGTCTCGCCCTGCCATTCCACGTCTCGGACGATGCCGAGATCGGTGACCGAGATCACCGGGATCTCCGGGTCGGGAACCTCGGCGAGCCAGCGCCAGATCCGGTCGGGTTCGGGTCGCATCGGCTTACCACACCGCGCCGGGATAGGCGCGCTGGAGGAACTGCATCTCGGCGAGAATGTAGCCCAGATGCTCGGTATGGATGCCGATCCGACCACCCTTATGGCTGAAATCGGTGTCGGGCGCGGTCAGGGTGGCGTCCGAGAGGACCTCGCCCACCGTCGCCTGCCAGACCGGCTTCAGCGCGGCGGGATCGGGGGCGACCCCGGCTTCCGCCATCGCGGCGTCGGTGGCGTCGGCAAGGAACATCTCGCCGGCATAGGGCCAGATGTCGTCGAGCGCGGCCTGCATCCGGCCATGACTCTCCTCGGTGCCGTCGCCGAGCCGGATCACCAGATCGGCGGAGCGTTCGAGGTGATAGGCGACCTCCTTCACCGCCTTCTCCGCGATCGCCGCCACCCGCGGATCGGCCGACTGGCAGAGCGCCGAGAGCATCGCATGGTGCCAGGCGTCGAACAGAAACTGCCGCATCAGCGTCTGGCCGAAATCGCCGTTCGGGCGCTCGACGAGGAGGAGGTTCCGGAACGCCCCGGCATCGCGCAGGAACGCCAGATCGTCCGCCGTCCGCCCCTTGCCCTCGACTTCCGCCGCGAGCCCGAGCCAGAGCTGGGTCTGGCCGATGAGGTCGAGCGCGGTATTGGCGAGCGCGATGTCCTCCTCCAGCACCGGCGCATGGCCGCACCATTCCGAGACCCGATGGCCGAGGATCAGCGTGTTGTCCCCCATCCGGGTGAGGAACTCGAACAGGTCAGCCTCGGCCATCACATGTGCCCCGCCTCGTCGGGAATGTCGAAGAAGGTCGGGTGGCGGTAGACTTTGGAATTCGACGGATCGAAGAGCGGCCCCTTCTCCGACGGCGCCGAGGCGACAATATCGTCGGACTTCACCGCCCAGATCGAGACGCCCTCGTTGCGCCGCGTATAGACGTCGCGGGCATGGCGGATCGCCATCTCGGCATCGGGCGCGTGCAGGCTGCCGACATGGCGGTGGTTGAGCCCGTGCTGACCGCGGATGAAGATTTCCCACAGGGGCCATTCGCTCGACATCATACCCTCCTCATTCGGCCGCGACGCCGCGCTTGGCGGCCTTGCGCGCATGCGCCATCAGCCCCTCGCGGAACCAGGCGCCGTCCTCCCAGGCGGCGACGCGGGCGGCCATGCGCTCCCTGTTGCAGGGGCCGTTGCCGGCAAGGACGGCGTAGAATTCCGCCCAGTCGGGTTCGGTGAAATCGTAGCCGCCCTTGTCCTCGTTCCATGTCAGATCCGGGTCGGGGACGGTGAGGCCGAGGTACTCGGCCTGCGGCACGGTCTGGTCGACGAATTTCTGCCGAAGCTCGTCATTGGTGTTGATCTTGATCTTCCAGGCCATCGACTGCGCCGAATGGACCGAGTCCTTGTCCGAGGGACCGAACATCATCAGCGAGGGATACCAGAACCGGTTCAGCGCATCCTGCGCCATCGCCTTCTGCGCAGGCGTGCCCTTCAGGCACATCTTGATCAGGATGTCGTAGCCCTGCCGCTGGTGGAAGCTCTCCTCCTTGCAGATGCGGATCATCGCGCGGGAGTAGGGCCCGTAGGAGGTGCGCTGCAGCGGCACCTGGTTCATGATCGCGGCCCCATCGACGAGCCAGCCGACCGCGCCGATATCGGCCCAGGTCAGCGTCGGGTAGTTGAAGATCGAGGAATACTTCATCGAGCCGTCATGGAGCTTCGCGATCAGCGCGTCGCGGCTCACCCCCAGCGTCTCGGCGGCGGAATAGAGGTAGAGCCCGTGGCCCGCCTCGTCCTGCACCTTGGCGAGCAGGATCGCCTTGCGCTCCAGCGTCGGCGCGCGCGTGATCCAGTTGCCTTCGGGAAGCTGGCCGACGATCTCGGAATGGGCGTGCTGGCCGATCTGGCGGATCAGCGTCCTTCGGTAGCCCTCGGGCATCCAGTCCTTCGGCTCGATCTTCTCGCCGGCCTCGATCCGGTCCTGAAAGGCCGCCTCCTCGGGCGTCATCTCCTCGCGGCTCTTCACCCGCTTCGCCTCGGTCTTGACCATCTGGGCGTACATCTTCGCCTCCCTTCAGGTGCGTTCGAGAATGAGCGCGATGCCCTGCCCGACACCGACGCACATCGTGCAGAGCGCATAGCGCCCATTGCGGCGGCGAAGCTCGTACATCGCGGTGGTGACCAGCCGGGCGCCGCTCATGCCCAGGGGATGGCCGAGTGCGATCGCGCCGCCATTGGGATTCACATGGGGTGCGTCGTCGGACAATCCAAGCTCGCGCAGGACCGCGAGCGCCTGTGCCGCGAAGGCCTCGTTGAGCTCGATCACATCCATCTGGCCAAGCGTCAGCCCGGCGCGGGCGAGGACCTTCCGCACCGCCGGCACCGGCCCGATCCCCATGATCCGCGGCTCCACCCCCGCCGCCGCCATCGCGACGATCCGCGCCTTCGGTGCAATCCCCTGCGCCTTCGCCGCATCGGCGGAGGCGACGATCAGAGCCGCCGCGCCGTCGTTGACGCCCGAGGCATTGCCCGCCGTCACCGACAATTCCGGCCCGTTGATGCCCTTCAGCCGGGCGAGCTGCGCCGCGTCGGTTTCTGGCCGCGGATGCTCGTCGGCCGCGACGACGATCGGGGTGCCCCTCCGCTGCGAGATCTCGACCGGCACGATCTCCTCGGCGAAGCGCCGGGCCTCGGCAGCTTCGGCCCAGCGCCGCTGACTCCGGAGCGCGAAGGCGTCCTGATCGGCGCGGCTGATGCCGTACTCGGCGGCGACAGTGTCGGCGGTCTCGGGCATCGAATCGGTGCCGAAAGCCGCCGCCATCGCCGGATTTACGAAGCGCCAGCCGATCGTGGTGTCGTAGACCACGTTGGCGCGCGAGAACGCCGCCTCCGCCTTCGGCATCACGAAGGGCGCGCGGCTCATGCTCTCGACCCCGCCGGCAATCACCAGATCGCAATCGCCCGCCCGGATCGCGCGGGCCGCCATGCCGACCGCATCCATCCCCGAGCCGCAGAGCCGGTTGACCGTCGTCCCCGACACCGCCACCGGCATCCCGGCGAGAAGCGCCGCCATCCGCGCGACGTTGCGGTTGTCCTCGCCCGCCTGGTTTGCGCAGCCATAGATGAGATCGTCGACCGCGGCCCAGTCGACGCCCGGATTGCGCGCCATCAGCGCTCGGAGCGGCAGCGCGGCAAGATCGTCGGCCCTGACCCCCGCCAGCGCCCCGCCGTAACGCCCGATCGGGGTGCGAACGGCATCGCAGATGAACGCCTCGGCCATTCCCGCCTCCTCCCGATCCGGGCCTCGCAGACCCCTTCTCATTCATTAACCGACCGGCCGGTCAGTTATAGAACGGTGCCCCATCACGGCCAAACGATTCGTTTCTTACCGGTTGCCGACGCGCCCCGGCATGCCGCCTAAACCTTTACGAAATCATGGCACGGAGCCGGGCAAAAGGGAAACGCGGCCGGCCGGCGCGGCAAGCCGGACGCGGAAACTTGAATGGACAGGCCCGGCCCCCGCCCCTAGCATCGTCGCACAGCCTCAGGAGGATCCCATGCCCTTGCCGCTCGCCCCGATCGCCGGTTTCGCCATCCGCTACGGCGCGCTCGCCGTCGCCGCCTACGGGCTTCGCCGCGCGCTGCGCAAGGGCCGCACCGACCAGCGGGCCGAGGATGCGCTCGACGACATGGACGAAGGCCTCGCCGTCCACCGTCCGCAGGACCGCGGCCAGACCAATGCCGCGGCGCGGTTCCGCCGGGTGGTCCGCTTCGGCGGCACCGCGGTCGAGATCGACGCCGCCGCCTTGGGCCGGTTCCGGCTCCGCAAGGTCTGAGCGCCCGGAATGCGGCTCTATCATTCGCCGACGACACCCTTCGGGCGCAAGGTCGTGGTCGCCCTCCACGAGACCGGCCAGACCGCCGATGTCGAGATCGTTGCCGCGACCGGCGGGCCGCTCGATCCCGGCTCGCTGCCGGTGGCGCAGAATCCGCTCGGCAAGATCCCCGCGCTCGAACGCGACGACGGGCCGGCGCTTTACGACAGCCGGGTGATCTGCCGCTATCTCGACGCGCGCGCGGGCGGCCGGCTCTACCCGCCCGAGCCGCGCCTTTGGGAGGTTCTGACGCTCGAGGCCACCGCCGACGGGATCCTCGATGCGGCGATCCTGATGCTCTACGAGTCGCGGCTGAGGCCCGAGGACAAGCGCTACGAGGCATGGACCGAAGCCCAATGGGCCAAGATCGCCCGCGCGCTCGACACGCTCGAGGCGCGCTGGATGGATCATCTCGGCGGTCCCGTCGACATGGGCCAGATCGCCGCCGCCTGCGCGCTATCCTATCTCGACTTCCGCCACGGCCAGCGCGACTGGCGTGCCGGCCGTCCGCGACTCGCGGCCTGGCACGACGGCTTCGCCCGGCGCGCCAGCATGGCCGCGACCGAGCCGCAGGGCTGAGGCCGCGGCCGACGCGCGCCGAATCCAGCGCGATGCGTGCCCCGCGCCCCTGCAGCGGTTGCGTCACAGTGCCGCGTTGCGCCCGATTGTCCGCTGGACGGGCTTGAATTTGGCCGCTAATAACCGCCCGGGAAGGCTGCGGGAGACTGCGGCCCGTTCGTCGCAGGGCCGGTCATCCGGTCAGGAAAGGGAGAATGTTTCCGTGTCCCAAGCAGAAGACCATACCGGCACGAGGAGGGATTTCCTCTATTACGCCACCGCCGGGGCCGGCGCGGTTGCGGGCGGCGCAGCCGTCTGGACCCTCGTCGACCAGATGAACCCCTCCGCCGACGTCCAGGCGCTGTCGTCGATCTTCGTCGACATCTCGGGCGTCGAGACCGGCACCCAGCTCACCGTGAAGTGGCGCGGCAAGCCGGTCTTCATCCGCCGCCGCACCGCGGAAGAGATCGAGGCCGCCCGTGCCGTCGACGTGAGCGAGCTCGTCGATGCCGACGCGCGCAACGCCAACGGCACGGCCGGGGCGCCCGCGACCGACGAGAACCGATCCATGGACGAGGCCGGCGAATGGCTGGTGATGATGGGCGTCTGCACCCATCTCGGCTGCGTGCCGCTCGGCGACGGCGCCGGCGACTTCGGCGGCTGGTTCTGCCCCTGCCACGGGTCGCACTATGACACGTCGGGCCGCATCCGCCGCGGTCCCGCGCCCGAGAACCTGCCGGTTCCGACCGCGGCCTTCACCGACGAAACCACGATCAAGCTGGGCTGAGGGGACTGACCATGGCTGGTATTCCGCACGACCATTACGAGCCCAAGACGGGCTTCGAGCAGTGGCTTCACCGCCGCCTGCCGATCGTCAGCCTCGCCTATGACACGCTGATGATTCCGACGCCGAAGAACCTCAACTGGTGGTGGATCTGGGGCATCGTCCTTGCCTTCTGCCTCGTTCTTCAGATCGTCACCGGCATCGTTCTCGCGATGCATTACACGCCGCATGTCGACAAGGCCTTTGCCTCGGTCGAGCACATCATGCGCAACGTGAACGGCGGCCACATGCTGCGCTACATTCACGCCAACGGCGCCTCGCTGTTCTTCCTCGCCGTCTACATCCACATCTTCCGCGGCCTCTTCTACGGCTCCTACAAGGCCCCGCGCGAGATCACCTGGATCGTCGGCATCCTGATCTTCCTCGCGATGATGGGCACCGCCTTCATGGGCTACGTGCTTCCCTGGGGCCAGATGTCGTTCTGGGGCGCCACGGTGATCACCGGCCTCTTCGGCGCGATTCCGGGCATCGGCGAGCCGATCCAGACCTGGCTCCTCGGCGGGCCGGCCGTGGAAAACGCGACGCTGAACCGCTTCTTCTCGCTCCACTACCTCTTGCCCTTCGTCATCGCGGCGCTGGTCGCGGTGCACATCTGGGCGTTCCACACCACGGGTAACAACAACCCGACCGGTGTCGAGGTCCGCCGCGGCTCCAAGGCCGAGGCTGAGAAGGACACGCTGCCGTTCTGGCCGTATTTCGTGATCAAGGACCTCTTCGCGCTCGGCGTCGTTCTGCTGGTCTTCTTCGCGATTGTCGGCTTCATGCCGAACTATCTCGGCCACCCGGACAACTACATCCCCGCGAACCCGCTGGCGACGCCCGCGCATATCGTGCCGGAATGGTACTTCCTGCCGTTCTACGCGATCCTGCGCGCCTTCACCGGCGACGTCTGGCTGGTGCAGCTGGTGCAGTTCATCACCTTTGGCATCGTCGACGCGAAGTTCTTCGGCGTGATCGCGATGTTCGGGTCGATCGCGGTCATGGCGATCGTGCCGTGGCTCGACACCTCCTCGGTGCGCTCGGGCCAGTACCGGCCGATGTTCCGCTGGTGGTTCTACCTCCTGATCATCGACTTCGTCGTGCTGATGTGGGTGGGCGCGCAGCCGGCCGAGGGGATCTACACCTGGATCTCGCTCATCGCCTCTGCCTACTGGTTCGCCTACTTCCTCGTCATCCTGCCGCTTCTTGGCGTGATCGAGAAGCCGACCGCCCAGCCGGCGACGATCGAGGACGACTTCAACGCGCATTACGGCGCCAAGGCCCACGTGGCCGAGTGACGGAAAGGACCGATTGAGATGCTGAGGAAAATCGCAATCACGGCGGCCTCCGTCCTGGCGCTTTCGGGCGCGGCCCTCGCGGCCGGCGGCGGCGAGCAGCATATCGAGGACGTGGCCTTCTCCTTCGAGGGCCCGTTCGGGAAATATGACGAGCACCAGCTCCAGCGCGGGCTGCAGGTCTATACCGAGGTCTGCGCCGGCTGCCACGGCATGAAACTGGTGCCAATCCGCTCGCTGTCCGACGAGGGCGGGCCGCATCTGCCGGAAGACCAGGTGCGCGCCTATGCCACCCAGTTCACCGCGATCGACAAGGACACCGGAGAGGAGCGCGAGGCCACGCCGAACGACTTCTTCCCGAAATCCGCGCTGGAGAACGCGCCCGACCTGAGCCTGATGGCGAAGGCGCGGGCGGGCTTCCACGGGCCCTACGGCACCGGCATCAACCAGTTCCTCCGCGGCATCGGCGGCCCGGAATACATCGTCTCGATCCTCACCGGCTATACCGGCCATGAGGTCGAGCAGGCCGGGACGACGTTCTATGAGAACTCCGCTTTCCCGGGCGGGCTGATCGCGATGAGCCCGCCGCTCGCGGACGGGCAGGTCGAATATGCCGACGGGCACGACAACTCGGCTCATCACATGGCCGAGGATGTCGCGGCCTTCCTGATGTGGGCGGCCGAGCCGAAGATGATGGCACGCAAGCAGGCGGGCTTCGTCGCGGTGCTGTTCATCGGGCTTCTGACCGTGCTTCTCTATCTGACCAACAAGCGGCTCTGGGCGCCCCACAAGGGCAAGAAGAAGGTCCAGGCCTGACACGGTGGCGCCGGGGGCGCTGCCCCCGGACCCCCGGGGTATTGGGGCAATGAAGAAGATATGGCGCGTCCCTTCGGGGGCGCGTTTTCATTTTCCGAGATAGGCGGCGAGCGCGGGCGGCGGGCTGTCGAGGAGCGCGGCGGTCGGGCGGGGCGGATGCGCGATGCCCCCGGCAACGACGATCGTCTCCGGCGCGAATCGGCGGGCGTCGTCGGGATCGTGGCTGACCATCAGCACCGTGGCGCCGGTCTCGGCGGCGATCTCGGCCACGAGGTCGAGCATCTCGGCCTTGAGCGCGGGGCCGAGGGCGGCGAAGGGCTCGTCGAGCAGCATCAGGGGCCGGGCACGCAGGAGCGCGCGGGCGAGCGCCACCCGGCTCTGCTGGCCGCCCGAGAGTCTGGCGGGCCGACGCGCCTCGAGCCCGGCGAGGCCGGTGCGCTCCAACGCGCGGGTAACGGCGGCACGTTCGGCGGGCGAGAGACGGAGGTCGGGGCGCAGGCCGAGGCCGACGTTCTCGGCCACGGTCAGGTGGGGAAAGAGGTTCTGGTCCTGAAACAGGATCGAGAGCGGCCGGCGCGCCGGCGGCTGCCGGGTGATGTCGGCACCGTTCCAGAGGACGCGGCCGCTGGCGGCGGGGTAGAAGCCCGCGATCACCGACAGAAGCGTCGACTTGCCGGCGCCGGAGGGGCCGATCACCGCGACGCGGGCGCCGGCGGCGACGCTGAAATCGGCGGTGAGCCGGAAGTCGTCCTGAGTGATGACGAGGGTGTCAAGCCTGAGCATCGGCGCGGCCTCCGCGGTCGAGGATCCAGAAGAGCGCAAGGCTGAGGGCAAGGAGCAGCACCGCCGCACCGGCGGCGTCGGCCATACGGTAGGCGCCCATCAGCCGGTAGAGTTGCAGGGGCAGCGTCGCCCGCTCGGCATCGGCAAAGAGCGCGATGACGCCGAGATCGCCCATCGAGAGCGCCGCCGTCAGCCCGGCGGCGAAGCCGAGCGGTTGGCGCAGCCGCGGCAGGGTGAGGTGCCGGAGCCGCGCGGCGCCTGAGAGCCCGAGGCTTTCGGCGAGCCGCCCGTAATCGGTTTCGAGGTCGCGCGCGGCGGGGATCAGGGCCCGCAGGCAGAAGGGCAGCGCCATCACCGCGTTTACGGCGGCGGTGACCGGCAGCGCGAGCGCGGCGGGGCTCGCGAGGCCGCGGAGGAGAAGGAAGAGGCCGGTGCCGATGACGAGCGCCGAGGTCGCGAGGGGCAGCATGCCAATGGTTTCGAGGAGCCGCCCCTTGGTCCGGGCGATGGCGAGCGCGAGCGGCAGCGCTAGAAGGAGCGCGAGGAGCGTCGAGGCGAGCGCTACGAGAAGAGAGCGCAGGGCGGCCTCCCAGACCGGGGCGGGGAGCGTCGCGAGGCGTGGCAGGCCCGCGAGGATCACGGCGGCGAGGGGCGCGAGGAGAAAGAGGCTCGCGACCGAGATCGCGGCGGCGTCCTGCAGCTTCAGGGGAAGCGTCGCCGCATCGGGCCGGGCGAGCGCACGGTCAAGGCCGGCGCCGAAGCCCGCGGGCAGGGTGAGGCGGGCGGCGGCGAGCGTCGCCGCGGCGCAGAGCGCGAGCTGCAGGCTCGCGAGCTGAGCGGCGCGGCCGAGGTCGAAATCGAAGCGGAACGCCTGGTAGATCGCAAGCTCGACCGTCGTCGCCTTCGGGCCGCCGCCGAGTGTCAGCGCGACCGCGAAACTGGTGAGGCAGATCAGGAAGATGGTGACGAAGATGCCGGGGCCGAGCGCGCGCAGCATCGGCCGTTCCAGATGGCGGGATATGTCGGTGCTGGAAAAGCCGAGCGCGGCGGCGAGGCGGAAGCGCTCGGCCGGGATCCCGCGCCAGCCCTGAAGGAGGAGCCGCACCGCGAGGGGCAGGTTGAGAAAGACATGGGCGAGGACGACGCCCGACAGCCCGTAGATCGAGACCCGCTCCGCCCCCAGCGCGGCGAGCGCGTCGTTCAGGAGCCCGGCGCGACCGAAGATCGCGAGGATCCCCATCACCGCGACGATCACCGGCAGGATGAAGGGGGCGCCAAGGAGCGTGATGAGGACGCCCCGGCCGGGAAACCGGCGCCGGGCCAGCGCGCGCGCGACGGGGATGGCAAGGAGGAGGCTGAGGGCCGCCGAAAGGGCCGCCTGGGTCACGGTGAAGCGCAGCGCCGCCCAATCGGCCGGCCCGAGGCTGCCGAACCCCCCGGCGCGGTGGATCACCGCGCCGAGCGTGCCGAGCGTGAGCGCGAGGATCAGCGTCGCCGCGATCCCAGCACCGGCGCCGAGGCCGCGGCTCAGCGGCTGAGCGCGGTCTGCCATTCGGCAAGTGCCGCGTCGCGGATCGCGGCGGCCTCGGTAGCGGAATAGAGCAGGCTCTTTTCCGGCCGGATCAGGGTCTCGAAACCCTTGGGCAGGCCGGCCGCCGGGGTGACGGCCGGGTACATCCAGTTGGTTTCCGGAATGATCGACTGGAACGCGTCCGAGGTCATGAAGGCGAGGAAGCGGTCGGCCAGCGCGCCCTGGTCGGTGCCGGCGAGCTTCGCGGCGACCTCGACCTGCAGGTAATGGCCCTCGGTGAAGGGGGCCGCGGCCTTGGTGTCGTCGCTCTCGGCGATCAGGTGATAGGCGGGCGAGGTGGTGTAGGAGAGCACCATGTCGGCCTCGCCCTCGAGGAAGAGCCCATAGGCCTCCGACCAGCCCGGCGTCACCGTGACGACATTGTCGGCGAGCCCCGCCCAGACCTCCGGCGCGCGCTCGCCATAGGCCTGCTTGACCCAGTAGAGAAGCCCGAGGCCGGGGGTGGAGGAGCGCGGATCCTCGATCACGATTGTCAGGTCGGAGGCGGCGAGCGCCTCGAAATCGGTCGGGACAGTCTCGGTTTTCGTCTTGTCGTAGACGAAGGCGAACTGGCCCCAGTCATAGGGCACGAAGATGGGGTCGGCCCAGTCGACGGGCAGGCTCCAGTTCACGTCGAGCGCCGGGTGCTCGGCGAAGAGCCCGCTTTCGGCGGCTTTCGCGGTGAGGTTGGTGTCGAGCCCGAGCACGATGTCGGCCTCGGTGCTGTCGCCTTCGAGGAGCACGCGCGCAAGCAGCGCCGCGCCGTCGCCGGACGCGACGAAGTTGAGGTCGCAGCCGCACTCGGCCTCAAAGGCGGCCTCGACCTGCGGTCCCGGCCCCCATTCGGAGACGAAGCTGTCATAGGTGTAGACGGTCAGCACGGGCTTGTCCTGCGCGGCGGCGGTGGTGGCGCACAGGAGACCCGCGATCATCAGGGAATGTCTCATCTCTCATCCTCCAATGGTCAGGCGGGCGGAGATGGTGGTGGCGCGGGGCCGGACCTTCCCTCCGCCGGTCTTAACCGGTTCAGGTTCTACGGGTTCGCGTCGCCGCATCTCAGCCCTGGATCGAGGGCACCCCGAGGTGGGGCGCACCATAGCGCCGGCGGGGCCCGGCGCAAGCGGAAACGCGAAGGGAGGGGCGCTGCCCCTCGCCCTGGATCAGATCCGGGGTTCACCCCGGGATATTTCGGGCAAGATGAAGGGGCGGGGCGGGAGAATGCTTGAGCGGGGGCGCGGGCTTCGCTATGCCGCGAAGGCAAAGGAGCCCGCCCATGAGCCTCAACACGTTCGGACATCTCTTCCGCGTCACCACCTGGGGCGAGAGCCACGGGCCGGCGCTTGGCGCGACGGTCGACGGCTGCCCGCCGGGCGTGGCGGTCGACGAGGCGATGCTTCAGCACTGGCTCGACCGCAGGAAGCCCGGGCAGTCGAAGTACACGACCCAGCGGCGCGAGCCGGATGCGGTGCGCATTCTCTCCGGCGTCTTCGAGGGGCGGACCACCGGGACGCCGGTGCAGCTGATGATCGAGAACACCGACCAGCGCTCGAAGGATTACGGCGAGATCGCGCAGCGGTTCCGCCCCGGTCATGCCGACATAACCTACTGGCAGAAATACGGGATCCGCGACCCGCGCGGCGGCGGGCGCTCCTCGGCGCGCGAGACGGCGGCGCGGGTGGCCGCCGGCGGCATCGCGCGCGAGGTGCTGAAGCTGCTCGCGCCCGAGGTCCGGATCACGGGCTACATGGTGCAGATGGGTCGGCTCAGGGCCGACCGCGACCGCTTCGACATGGCGGAGGTGGAGAACAACCCGTTCTGGTGCCCCGATGCCGCTGCGGCGTCGATCTGGGCCGGGCATCTCGACGAACTCAGGAAGTCCGGCAATTCGGTGGGCGCGGTGGTCGAGGTCGTGGCCTCGGGCGTACCGGCGGGGCTCGGCGCGCCGGTCTACGGCAAGCTCGACACCGAGCTGGCCGCCGCGATGATGTCGATCAACGCGGTGAAGGGCGTCGAGATCGGCGCCGGCATGGCGGCGGCGGAACTGACCGGCGTCGAGAATGCCGACGAGATCTTCATGGGCAATGACGGGCGCCCGGCCTATTCCTCGAACCATGCCGGCGGCATCCTTGGCGGCATCTCGACCGGGCAGGACGTCGTGGTGCGCTTCGCGGTGAAGCCGACCTCCTCGATCCTGACGCCGCGCAAGACGATCTCGATCTCCGGCGAGGAAAGCGAGATCGTCACCAAGGGCCGTCACGATCCCTGTGTCGGCATCCGCGCTGTGCCGGTGGGAGAGGCGATGATGGCCTGCGTGATCCTCGACCACCTGCTTCTGGACCGGGCGCAGACCGGCGGCGCGCGGGGCCCGATCGGGGCGTCGTGAGGCGGTAGCGGGCGGGCGAGGGAAGGGGCCGGCCGCGTGCGCCCGGCCCCGGCTGCGGTCAGATCTGTTTTTCCGGCATGAACACCCGCAGGCCGTTCAGGTCCGCGCTGATCCGGATCTGGCAGGTGAGGCGCGAGCGATGCGGATCGGGGTCATAGGCGAAGTCGAGCATGTCGGCCTCGATCGCTTGCTTGGCCGGAAGCCGGTCCACCCAAACCGGATCCACATAGACATGACAGGTCGAGCACGCGCAGGCGCCGCCACAGTCGGCCTCGATGCCGCGTACGCCGTTGTCGCGCGCCCCTTCCATGACCGTGCTGCCGTCCGGCACCTCGACGATGTGCTCCGCACCTCCGAACTCGATGTAAGTGATTTTCGCCATGGCTTGTCCTCCGTTGGCTGCGCCTATTGCCCGTGCATCCGCCGCTTGCGGTCGCGGGTTTCCCGCGTTGCCTCCTCCGAACCGTCGTGGAAGGTGCCGAACCACTTGTCCCAGGGCATTTCAGAATTGCCGTAGTTGCACTCGTAGTAGCGGTGATGGAGCTGGTGAAAGAAAGCGCCGATCAAAAACCGCGACTTGTCCTTCACCCAGATCCCCTCGTAGCCCGAATGCGACGAGGCCGCGCCGAGGAGGAGCCAGTAGGTGAGGAAGAGGAAATGCACCGGATGGGCGGGCAGGACCGCGAGCAGCAATAGCGCGCTGAAATAGGCGGCGCTTTCCACCGGATGCATCGAGTTGCCGGACCACGGGCCGGGATTGACGTTGCGGTGATGCACCGAATGGACGTGGCGGTAGAGCGGCGGCCAGTGGATCAGCCGGTGGATGACGTAGAAATGCAGGCTCTGCCACAGCGCCAGCAGCGGGAAGACGAGCACGAACCAGACCGGATGTTCGGCGAAGCCCAGCGTCGGCAGCGTGCCGTTGGCATAGAGCCAGCGGAACACGACCTCGTAGGCGGAGACGATCGGCACCGCCGAGGCGAGGTTGTAGAACATGTTGTCGGCAAGCTGCGAGTTGAACTTGTAAAGCGCGTTCTTGCGCTTCGACATCGGGCGCGGGTCGTATTTCAGCCGCTTGCCCTGGCCGTCGATCCCATAGAACCAGTAGTGCAGCCCGCCGGCGACCACGATCAGCGAAAGGTAGTTGCGCAAGAGCACCCAGCCGATCCAGCCGGGCTGGAAGGTGGCCTGCTCTGCGGTCACCGGCTGCAGCCAGAAGGCGACCACGAAGGCGAACGCGAGGAACATCGAGCGGTCGGAGACCTGCAGGTAGTTCGTCCAGAGCCATTTCGCGAGCTTGAGCGGCCTCGGCGGCCAGTGCCAGTAGGGCGCGTGCCGGACCGGCAGCTCCGGGTGCCAGTGCCATTCCCGGCTCATCGCGCCGGGCTCGGGTGCTGCGGCGCGACTGGGTTCGGCGGTGATGTCGGTCATGGGGATGATCCTCACTCGGCCGCAACGCGCCGGTCGGCGCTCTGCGGGATGACCTCGTAGCCCGGCTCCTCCGGCTCGTCGTCGAGCATCTCGGGCGGGAAGCCCGGCGCGCGGATGTCGAGGCCGGTCGCCTCCTCGAGCCGTTTGATGATGTTCGGCGAGTATTCGCGGTCGCCGTAGCGGGCGATGCCGTCATTGAAGATGTCGATGAGGACGGGGCTCACCTCCAGCGGCACCTTGGCGCGGTCGGCGACCTCCTGGAAGAGGCCGATATCCTTCTTCACGAGGTCCATCGTGAAGGAGATGTCGCGCGATCCGTTCAGGATCACCTGGCTTTCGGTCTCGTGCACGAAGGAGGTACCGGAGGAGATCTTCATCGCCTCGTAAGCGGTATTGAGATCCATGCCGGCGGCCTTGGCCACCACCAGCGCCTCGCAGCAGGTGACGAGGTTCGCGGTTGCGAGGTAATTGGTCACGACCTTCAGGATCGAAGCGGAGCCGAGCGGCCCGGTATGCAGGATGCGCCGGCCCATCGTGGTCAGGAACGGCAGGATCCGCTCGAAAGTGACGCGGTCGCAGCCCGCGAAAATCGAGATGTTGCCGGTCGCCGCTCGGTGGCAGCCGCCCGAGACCGGGCAGTCGACCGCCGCGCCGCCCTGTCCGATCACCTTGGCGCCGAGGCGTTGCACCTCGGCATAGTCGGTGGTCGACATCTCCATCCAGATCTTGCCGGGGCCCACCTCGGGCAGCATCTCGGCCATCACCGCATCCGAGGCGGCGGGCGAGGGCAGGCAGGTGATCACCGCGTCGCAGTCGCGCATCAGCTGCGCCGGGCTCTCGGCGGCCTTGGCGCCGCGCTTGACGAAATCGGCCACGAGGGCCGCGTTGAGGTCATGCACCGTGAGGTCTACGCCGTTCCGCAGAAGGCTCCCCGACAGCTTGCCGCCCACGTTGCCAAGACCGATGAATCCGACTTTCATTCGCGCTCCCCTTGTCCGCGTCCCGGCCGATCTGGCGGCGGGCTCATCGCAGCAAGGTTAGGTACTGGCGTGTAGAAAGAATAACGAATATATTTGGCTATTAGGGGTAAGATTTTTTTGGTCTTCTGAGATGCACCGCCTGCCGAACCTGACTTGGCTGCGCACCTTCGAGGCGGCGGCGCGGTTCTTGAACTTCACCGAGGCGGGGCGCGAACTCGGCCTCACCCAGACCGCCGTCAGCCAGCATATGAAGGCGCTCGAATCCGCGCTCGGCTGCCGTCTCTTCACGCGCAAGGCGCGCGGTCTCGACCTGACCGATCTCGGCAAGGCCTACCTGCCGACGGTGCGCCAGGCGCTCTCAGACATCGGCCGCACCACGACGAGCCTCTTCGGCCCGACGGCGAAGCAGACCATCGTCGTCAAGCTGCCGATATCGACCGCGGCGCTCTGGCTCGCCCCGCTCCTGCCCGATTTCGCCCGCGCCCATCCGAAGATCAACATCCGCATGGTCTCCAACATCTGGGCGGATTCGACCCTTGGCGAGGATGTCGATGTCGAGATCCGGCTCGGCCACGGCGACTGGCCGGATGCCCAGGCGCTGAAGGTCTCGACCGAGGCCATCGTCCCGGTCACCGCGTCGCGGAGCGCCTCGCAGATCCGCGGTCCCGAGGATCTCGATGCCGGTCCCCTGATCCACATCCTCGGCCATGACGACAACTGGCGGCGCTACTTCGCCGCCGCGGGAATCGAGAGCGACGGCACCGGCCACCGCTTCGCCGTGGACACCTCGATTGCCGCGCTCGAACTGGTGGAGGCCGGAGGCGGCCATGCCTGCGTCGTCGCCCGCTTCGCCGAATGCGCGGTGCGCGCCGGCCGGGCCGTCGCCATCGTCGGCGAGCCGGTCGAGTTTCCGCAGGCACATTACCTCATGCGCCCCGCCACGGCGCGGCGGCCCCGCCCCGAGGCGGCGCTCTTCGAGGACTGGCTGCTTGCCCGCTTCGCCGAGGACGCGGGCGCCTCCGGCTAGCGCGCCACCGCCACGACTGGCGCCGGAGCGCGTTTCGAGAGCTGCACCGCGAGGATGCCGGCCGCGACGATGACGACGCCGACGATGTCGGCGAGCCCGAGCGTTTCCCCGAGCAGGACCGCGGCCACAGCAACGCCGAAGAACGGGTTTAGGAAATGGTAGGTCGCGGCCCGCACGGCGCCGATGCGGTCGACGAGCCGGAACCAGACCCAGGTCGCGATCAGGCCGGGCACCAGCGTCGTATAGGCGAAGGCGAGCCCGAGCCGCGGCGTCCAGTTCACCTGCCAGCTCTCGGTCAGTGCCGCCGCCACCGCGAGGACGCCCGCGCCGACGAACATCTGCAGCCCGACGATCATCAGCACGTTGCCCTTCGACGACGTCCCCCGGACCGTCAGCGTCGCCACCGCGAGCGCCAAGGCCCCCGCGCCGCAGAGCGCGATACCCGGCAGGCTCACCCCGCCGGTGAGGCGCGAGCCCATGATGATCGCGACCCCGGCGACCCCGGCGACAAGCCCGGCGATTCCCAGGGGCCGCACCTTCTCGCCGAAGAAGAGCCAACCCAGCAGCGCCACCAGCAGCGGCATCGTCGAGGCGATGATCGCGGCAAGCGAGGCCTCGACCCACTGCATCGCGACGAAGTTGAGCCCGAGATAGAGCGCGTTCTGGCAGAGGCCGAAGACCGCGACCGAGCGCCACTGGCCGCGCGAGAGCCGCCAGCTCTGCCCCATCGCGCCGGCGATGCCGACGCCGATCAACCCCGAGATCAGGAACCGCAGCGACAGCGCGGTCAAGGGCGGCGCGTCGGCGACGATCATCCGAGCCGAGGTGAAGGCCGAGGACCACATCAGCGCGAAGGCGAGGCCCATGAAGATCGCGCGTATGTCCATTCCGTCCCTCCGGCCACCCTGCCGCCGCCCTACACGATCCCGGCCGGGAAACCAATATTTCGTGAGCGGCGTGACAGGCGCGGCCCCACATGGTTTCCTGCGGGGCAGAGACTCGAGGACAGGCGCCGAGAAGGAACCGGACGAGCGATGAAGAAGCCCAGCCCCGGCGGGAGCCAGACTCCCGATGTGAAACGCAGATGCCACCGCTGCCACGGCACGGGGCGGGTGCCCTGCACGATCTGCGGCGGCAAGGGCGAAGTGGCGCGCGGGGCGGACCACCGCGGCAACCCGCAGTTCGACCGCTGCACCGGCTGCTTCGGCATCAAGGTCTCGCGCTGCCCGGCCTGTCGCGGCGACGGGTTCAGCTGATCTCGATGCGGTCCAATCGCCGCACGGATCAAGCAGATAATGCCGCAATCTGTTCTTCTGCGCACACAGGCTGAGTGCCTGCGCGACTCCTATCTTCGGGTCGATGCGCTACCCTGTCGGGACAGCAGCAGGCTGCCTTGCCCTTGAAGGAGGAAAAGATGAAGCACGTCATAGCCGCCGCCGCGTTCCTTGCCGCGGCGATGGGCGCCGCCAGCGCTCAGGATCCGGTCTGGGACGGCAACACCGTGGTCCTCGAAGCCCAGGAACTCGCCCACGGCGTCTTCGCCGTCGTGCCCGAAGGCGCGGCCGGGATGGCCGCCGAGGGCGCGCCGATCGCCACGACCGGCGGTTTCGTCATCGGCGAGCATGCGGTGCTGGTCGTGGAATCCATGCTCAACGAGCGGCTGAATCGCCAGCTCTTCGACCTGATCGCGGCGCGGACCGACAGGCCGGTGCGCTACCTCGTCAACACGAGCTTTCACGGCGACCATTCCTACGGCAACGCCTTCGTGCCCGAGGAGGTCTCAATCATCCAGCACGAGGCAACGGCGGCCTATATCGGGGAACATTTCGAGGCTGACCGCGCCTTCATGATCCAGAATTTCGGCGCCGGGCGCGGCATTGAGGAGGTCGCACCCGTCACCGCCGACCTTCTCGTCGGCGCGGGCGGACATCTCGCGGTCGATCTCGGCGGGATCGCCGTCGAAATCCGCGACTTCGGCTTTGCGCAGACCGGCGGCGACCTGTTCGTCTCGGTGCCGGCGGCCAAGGTGCTCTGGACCGGCAACGCGGTCGTCGCCGAGAAGCCGGCGCTGCCCTGGCTGCTCGACGGCCATCTCGTCGAGACGCTGGAGACGCTGCGGAGCGTCCATGCCGCTTTCGACGCCGATACCCGCGTCGTGCCGGGGCATGGTCCGGTGACCGGGATGGAGGCGATCCATTGGCACGTCGACTATCTCGGCGCGGTGCGCGACGGGGTACAGGCCGCGGTCGACGAGGGGCTCAGCCTGGAGGAGACCGTGGCGCGGGTGACGCTGCCCGACTACGGCGGCTATGCGCTTTTTGGCTGGGTCCATCCGGGGCTGAATGTGCCGGCGGCCTACAACGACCTGAAATGATACGGTACCGGACGTGAGAAAAGGTGGGTATCAGCCGAGCTTGCCTGACACGCCGCCCCGTCCGGTTTGCCGACGGATCACGGACAATCGCGCCCGCCGCCCAAAACAAAGGCCGCCCGAAGGCGGCCCAAGCGATGGTGGCGGCGTCCGCGCGGGACTCAGCCGTTGACGGTGTCCTTCAGCGCCTTGGCGATCGAGACCTTCACGACCTTGTCGGCCGGCTTCATCATCGTTTCGCCGGTGGCGGGGTTGCGCACCTGGCGCTCGGGGCGGGCGCGGCACTGGACCTTGCCGATGCCGGGAATGGTGACGGCGCCGCCGGCGGCTACCTCACGCGTCACGACCGAGGCGATCGCGTCCAGCGCGCCCGAGGCGGTTTTCTTATCGGCGCCCATCTCTTCGGCCAGAGCGGCGACGAGCTGGGTCTTGGTCATCGGTTTCGACATGTATGTCTCCTCACTGTGACCCCTCGGATGGGGGTTATTCTGCGCCATTAAGCGTCATGTAGTGTTGCTACACAATCTTTTGTGGCCCAAAGCAAGCGATTTTCGCGGTTTTTCGGGGATTCTGGCCGTTTTGCCACGCCCTCAGAGGAACGCCGTCTCCTCGAAGCTGCGCAACTTCCGGCTGTGGATGCGTTCGAGCGGCATGTCGCGCAGCCGCTCCATCGCCCGAACCCCGATCAGGAGGTGCCGGCTGACCTGGGTGCGGTAGAAATCCGTCGCCATGCCCGGCAGCTTCAGCTCGCCGTGCAAGGGCTTGTCGGAGACGCAAAGGAGCGTGCCGTAGGGAACCCGGAACCGGAACCCGTTCGCCGCGATCGTGGCGCTTTCCATGTCGAGCGCGATGGCGCGGGACAGCGACAGCCGGTGCACCGGCCCGGTCTGGTCGCGAAGCTCCCAGTTGCGGTTGTCGACCGTGGCCACGGTACCCGTCCGCATGATGCTTTTCAGCTCGAATCCCTCGACCTCGGCGACCTCCGCCACCGCCTCCTGCAGCGCGATCTGGATCTCCGCGAGCGCCGGGATCGGCACCCAGACCGGCAGGTCGTCGTCGAGCACCCGGTCCTCTCGCAGATACGCATGGGCGAGGACGAAGTCGCCCAGCGACTGGCTGTTTCTCAAACCGGCACAGTGGCCGACCATCAGCCAGGCATGGGGGCGCAGCACCGCGATATGGTCCGTCGCGGTCTTGGCGTTCGACGGGCCGACGCCGATGTTGACCAGCGTGATCCCCTGCCCGCCGCGCCGCTTGAGGTGGTAGGACGGCATCTGCGGCATCTTCGGCAGCACCGGGATGCCGCCATCGGCATCGGTGATCTCGTGGTTTCCGGGCGACACGAAGCTCGTGTAGCCCGAGCCCGGATCGGCCAGCGCCTGCCGGGCGAAGGCCTCGAACTCGTCGACATAGAACTGGTAGTTGGTGAAAAGGACGTGGTTCTGGAAATGCTCCGGCCCCGTCGCGGTGTAATGCGAGAGCCGGGCGAGCGAATAGTCCACCCGCTGCGCGGTGAAGGGCGCGAGGTGGCCGGAACCGTCGGGATTGGGCTTCGCGGTGCCGTTGACGATGTCGTCGCTCGTCGTCGCGAGATCCGGCACGTCGAAGACGTCGCGCAGCGGGAAGTCGAGCACCCCCTCCTGCGGCACCGAGACCGCGGGGTTAGAGGCGACCGCGAAATGCACCGGGATCGGCGTCGCCGAGGGGCCGACCACGACCGGCACGCCGTGGTTGCGGATCAGAAGCTCGAGCTGCTGGATCAGGTAGTTGCGGAAAAGGTCGGGCCGGGTGATCGTCGCGGTATAGGTGCCGGGGCTCGCGACATGGCCGAAGCTCAGGCGGCTGTCGGCCTTGGCATGGCTCGTCGTGGTGATCCGCACCTCCGGGTAGAAGGCGCGCATCCTTGCCTCGGGCCGGGCGCCCGACAGCGTCTCGTTGAAGCGGTCGAAGAGGAACCGCGTTGCCTGGGCATAGAGCGCCTCGAGCCGCGCCACCGCCGAGGCGGCATCGGTGAAGGCCTCGGGCGCGGCCGCCTTCGGCATCAGGGTCGGCGCATGGTCGGGCACGTTCATCGGGCTGGCTCCCCCGCCCCCCGCCCGGCCCGGCTTAGGCCGCCGGGGCTTCGCCTCGTGGCTGGTTGCGGGTCTCGGTTCGGGGAAATCGCTGCGTTTCGTCATGCCGAACCGTGACAGATCGCCCGGGGCCTCGCAAGGCCCGGCACGTCAGCTCTTTGGCGCCCGCGCCGGGCGTTCGCGCGGCACCGGCAGGTACTCGACCCCGCCTGACTGCCGCACCGGCTGGGGATAGAGCGTCATCAGCGTCAGCACCTCCTCCGGCATCGCGGTCGTGACCGGCAGGCCGAGGGCCGCCGCCTCGGCCGCCGCGATCGGATAGTCATGGGTCCAGGTCCCCGAGGCGAGCGTCCCGGCGAGTGCCGCCGCCTTCTCCTTCGGCATCCGGACCGAGAGAAGCGCCGTCGCCGCTCCGATCACCTGGTCGAGCGCCTTCCTCGCCACATCGGCAAGGATCAGCGTCGCGTCGTCGACCTCCGCCACCGGCTTTCGCTCCACCGCGCTCAGGATCGAGGCGGCGGGATACTGTCCGATCTGCGGATCGATCGGCCCAAGCACCGAATGCTCGCACATCACGATCTCGTCGGCGGCAAGCGCGATCAGCGTGCCGCCCGACATCGCGTGATGCGGTACGAAGACCGTCACCTTGCCCTTGTGCGCCTCGACCGCGCGGGCGATCTGCAACGCGGCGAGGACGAGCCCGCCCGGCGTGTGCAGCACGATGTCCAATGGCATGTCGTCGTCGGTCATGCGGATCGCGCGGAGCACATCCTCGCTGTCCTGGATGTCGATGTAGCGCACCAGCGGAAAGCCCAGGAGCCGCATCGTCTCCTGCCGGTGCACCATCAGGATCACCCGGCTGCCGCGCTGCTTCTCGATCTCTGAGATCATCGCCAGCCGCCGCATGTCGGTGATCTTGCGCGCGATCATCGGCTGCAGGGCCGAGAGGATCAGGAAGAGCCAGAGCGCGTCGGTAATCGAGAAGGACATGAGGCTACCCCCCCGCCCGGTCGATATGGCCGAGATCGCGCCCCGGCGCGATCCGGTCGCGCACCCGCGCCTTCAGCACCTTCGCCTCGGGAAAGCCGCCGTCGCGCTTGCGCTCCCAGACCGTCTCGCCGTCGACGCGGATCTCGAACACGCCGCCGCTGCCGGGGATCAGCGTCACCCCGCCCAGTTCCTCGCCGAAGGTCGACAGCAGTTCCTGCGCCAGCCAGGCCGAGCGCAGAAGCCAGTTGCACTGGGTGCAGTAGCGGATGGTGATCCCCGGCCGGGGCGTGGCGTCGTCCATCATGCCTTCCGGAAACTGACGATCCAGCCGATGTCGTCGCTGTGTTCGCCCTCTGCGGCCGGTCCGTAGACCCGGAACGGCACGGTGCGGAAATCGGCGACCCTGGGGCCCAAGGACGCGAAATGGGCGGCGAAACCGCCGGCCTCATAGACCGCGCTGTGCACCGTGACCGCAAAGATGGCCCCCGGCACGGCGATCCTCAGAAGCTCCTCGAACGCCTCCGGCCCGACATGGCCCGAGGTGAAGGTGCCCGCGCTGACCACGCCGGCGTAGGCCGAGTCGGACAGGTCGAGCTTGCCCGTCAGGTCCGCGACGATCGTGTCCCGGTAGGCGCCCTTGGCCGCAGCCTCGGCCAGCATCGCGGCCGAGATGTCGAGCCCGTCCACCGGTCCGATCCCCGCCGCCTTCAACGCCTCGCCGACCAGCCCGGTCCCGGCGCCGACATCGAGCACCGGCCCCGCGCCCCCGAGCCCCGCAAATGCGCGCGCCACCTCGACAGGCGAGCGGTAGTCCATCGCCGCCGCGAAATCGGTGTCATAGGTCGTCGCCCAGTCGCCATAGAGCCGCACCGAATCCTCGGGCGTCTTCAGCGCATAGGCGGCGTCGAGTTCCTGATCCTGGTCTCCCATGCCCGCATCCAGCCATCGCGAAGGCCCGCCGTCAAGTGGGCGCGCATTGTCGCGCCCCCTTGCGCCGGCCGGGGTCGCGCCGGATAGTCGCGCCATGACAGCGACGCTTCTCTCCCTCGGCCACGGTTATTCCGCCGCCGCCCTCGCCCGCCGGCTCGACGGCTGGACGATCATCGGCACCACCCGGCGCGCCGAGAAGGCCGAGCGGCTCCGTCGGGAAGGCATCGAGGCGCTGATCTGGCCCGGCGACGATCTCAAGCCCGCACTTGCCCGCGCCACGCATGTCCTCGTCTCGATCGCGCCCGACGAGGCGGGCGACCCGGTCCTCGCCGCCCATGCCGACGCGATCGCCGCCGCCGCGCCGCATCTGCAATGGGTCGGCTACCTCTCGACGACGGGGGTCTACGGCGACCACCAGGGCGGCTGGGTCGACGAGACGACGCCGCTCACGCCGACAACGAAGCGCGGCCGGATCCGGGTGCTGGCCGAAAGCCAGTGGCAAGCCCTCGCCGAACGCAGCGGCCTGCCGCTCCACATCTTCCGCCTCGCCGGAATCTACGGCCCCGGCCGCGGCCCGTTCGAGAAGGTCCGGAACGGCACCGCGCGCCGCATCATCCGGGAAAACCAGTACTTCAGCCGCATCCATGTCGAAGACATCGCGGCGGTGCTCGCCGCCTCGATCGCCCGGCCCGACCCCGGTGCCGTCTACAACCTCGCCGACGACGACCCCGCCCCGCCCGAGGACGTGCTGGCCGAGGCCGCGCGCCTCCTCGGCCTGCCACTGCCGCCCGAAGTGCCGTTCGACGAGGCCGAGATGACCCCGCTCGCCCGCAGCTTCTACGCGGAATCGAAGCGGGTGCGGAACGACCGGATCAAGCGCGACCTTGGGGTCGCGCTCGCCTATCCCGATTACCGGGCGGGACTCCGCGCGCTCCTGCACGCAACCGGCTGACCCCGGTCTGCGACGAGTATCTCACGCTACATTGCGGTACAATTTGTGGGTGTCTAGTAGATAGACCGAAATCTAGTAGAGATTTCTTGACCCCCCGACGATTCGCTGTGATCTTTGAAGCGACCTTGAGAGAGAGTCGCCGCCGACGCTGGCGGGCGTCGACGGCGTACAACCCTCAAGCCGCACAGACCTAGACAGTCGCTGCGGGCCTAGTCGTGGATGCACGCTGAGTGGATCAGCACTTCGACTTTGTGTCAAGGCGGCTGTCGTTAACACGGAGCGACAAATGTCGACTTTGATGGTGACTTATGACCTTTTGAATCAAGGTCAGAACTACGACTGCCTAATCAAAAAGATAAAGGCATATCCGGGCTGGTGCCACTTGCAACAGTCTGTATGGCTAATCTCAACGAGCAACAACTGCGTGCAAGTGCGGGATAACCTCAGTTCGTGCTTGGACGCAAATGATAAGCTGTTCGTTGCTAAGTTGCAGGGCGAAGCAGCTTGGCGCGGCCACTCCGGTGAAATCACCAAGTGGATCAAGGAGAACGCCTGAACGAGAGGCGGGCGAAAGCCCGCCTCCTTTCACACCTCAGGCCCGCACGAGCTTCTCGTACTCGCTCGCGACCCGCTTCGTCAGTTCGCCGACCTCGAAGTGATAGTCGCCGATCTGCCCGACCGGGGTGACCTCCGCGGCGGTGCCGGTCAGCCAGCACTGCTCGAAGCTCTCGAGCTCTTCCGGCATGATGTGGCGCTCATGCACCTTGACCTGCATGTCCTTCAGCATCCCGATCACCGTCTGGCGCGTCAGGCCGTTGAGGAAGCAGTCGGGCTTCGGCGTATGCACCTCGCCGTCCTTGACGAAGAAGATGTTGGCGCCGGTCGCCTCTGCGACATAGCCGCGGTAGTCGAACATCATCGCGTCCGAACAGCCCTTGGCCTCGGCGGCGTGCTTCGACATCGTGCAGATCATGTAAAGCCCGGCCGCCTTCGCCTCGCAGGGGATCGTCGCCGGATCCGGCCGCCGCCACTTGGCGATGTCGAGCTTGGCGCCCTTCATCTTGGCGTCGCCGTAATAGCTGCCCCATTCCCAGGCCGCGACCGCGAGCCGGACCGGGTTGCGCTTGGCCGCGACACCCATGTCCTCGCCCGACCCGCGCCACGCCAGCGCGCGGACATAGGCGTTGTCCCAGCCGTTGGCCTTCAGCACCGCTTCCTTGGCCGCGTTGATCTCCTCGACCGAATAGGGGATCGGCATGTCGAGAAGCTCGCCCGAGCGCAAGAGCCGCGCGGAATGCTCGGAGCTCTTGAAGATCTTGCCGTTGTAGCAGCGTTCGCCCTCGAAGACCGAGGAGGCGTAGTGCAGCGCGTGGGTCAGGATGTGAACCTTCGCGTCGCGCCACTCCACGAGCTTGCCATCCATCCAGATCTTGCCGTCGCGATCGTCATAGGCACCAGCCATCTTGCCCTCCTCGGCCCCGCCGATTTCCAAATGTTGCGCGCAATAAGTCCGATGCGGACATAATATTGCGCGATTTCCGGCAACGGCTAGCAATTGATTCTTGGAAAGTCAACATAGCTGACATAAAATCGGCGGGAACCGGACGACAGACACAGAGGATCGCGGAAATGGCGGCGGGCAGCCCGGGAACGCAAGGCGGCGAAAGCCTGCTGTTCCTGACCGACGAACAGCTCAGGAAGGGCATCGAGGCGATGTTCTTCGCCTATCGCGCCTTCACCGCCGATCCCGACCGGATTCTCGAGAACTACGAATACGGCCGCGCCCACCACCGGGCGATCCATTTCATCAACCGCCAGCCCGGGCTGACGGTCAACACGCTCCTGACGATGCTCGGCGTGACCAAGCAGTCACTGAACCGGGTGCTCCGGACGCTGGTGGAGGACGGCCTCGTCGAAAGCCGCGTCGGCCGGCGCGACAAGCGCGAACGCCATCTCCACCTGACCGAGAAGGGCGCGATGCTGGAACGCGAACTCTCCGACGCCCAGCGCGCCCGGATGCGCGCGGCCTACCGCGCCGCCGGCCCGGCCGCCGTGGCCGGGTTCCGCCAGGTGCTCGAGGCGATGATGGATCCCGACATCCGCCGCCATTACCAGTCGATGAAGGACCACACCGCATGAGCGCGCCGAACGACGTGCATCTACTCATCGTCGACGACGACGAGCGGATCCGGGGGCTGTTGCAGAAGTTCCTGGCCCGTCAGGGCTTCTATGTCTCGACCGCGCGCGACGCCGCCCATGCGCGGCGGCTCCTGAAGGGGCTCGACTTCGACCTGATCGTCATGGACGTGATGATGCCCGGCGAGGACGGGGTGAGCCTGACCCGCGACCTTCGCGAGAAGATGACGACGCCGATCCTGCTCCTGACCGCGCGCGGCGAGACCGCAGACCGAATCGCCGGACTCGAGGCCGGGGCGGACGACTACCTCGCCAAGCCGTTCGAGCCGAAGGAGCTGCTCTTGCGGATCAACGCGATCCTGCGCCGCACTCCCACGGTGGCCGAGCCAAAGGCGCCGAAGGTGCTGCATCTCGGCGACGTGCGCTACGATGTCGACCGCGGCGAGATGTGGCGCGGCGACAGCCTGGTGCGGCTGACCGCGACCGAGGCCGCGCTGATGCGGATCTTTGCCGGCCGCGCCGGCGAACCGGTGAGCCGCACCGAGCTCGTCGAGGATCTCGGCCGCGGCGGCGGCGGCAAGGGCGACGGCGGCCAGGCCCAGGAACGCGCGGTCGACGTCCAGATCACCCGGCTCCGGCGCAAGTTCGAGGCCGATCCGAAACAGCCGCGCTACCTGCAGACGGTGCGCGGCGCGGGCTACATGCTGGCGCCGGAATGACCTTGGACCGGCCGGTCTCGCGGCCGGCCGGGCCTTCGGCGCGGATATTTGAAGCAAGATGAAAGGGCTGGTCCGGTGAGCACGGCATTCTTCACCCATGAGGCGGGACTCGCCCATGTCACCCCCGCCGGCCATCCCGAACGCCTCGAGCGGCTCGAAGCGATCTACGCGGCGCTTCGCGATCCCGAATTCGCCGGGCTCGACCGCCGTACTTCGCCCTTGGCCGCCGCCGAGGAGGTGCTGCGCTGCCATACGCCAGCCTATCTGGACCTGATCCGCAAGGCCTCGCCCGGCACCGGCTGGGCGCAGCTCGATCCCGACACCTTCATGGCGCCCGCTTCCTTCGAGGCCGGCTTGCGCGCCGTCGGCGCGGCGGAGGCGGCGGTCGACGCGGTGCTCTCGGGCGCGGCCGCGAACGCCTTCGTCGCGATGCGCCCGCCCGGCCACCATGCCGAGCGAGCGCGGGCGATGGGCTTTTGCCTCTTCGGCACCGTCGCCATCGCCGCGAAATACGCGCTCGACCATCACGGGCTGTCCCGCGTCGCGGTGCTCGATTTCGACGTCCATCACGGCAATGGCACCCAGGATCTTCTCTGGGACGAGCCGCGCGCGATGTTCGTCTCCTCGCACCAGATGCCGCTCTATCCCGGCTCCGGTGCGGCGGACGAGACCGGCGCGCATGGCCAGATCGTCAACCTTCCGCTCGGCCCCGGCTCGGGCGGTCACGAGATGCGCGTGGCCTGGGAGGCGGCGCTGCCCCGCGTCGCCGCCTTCAGGCCTGAGCTGATCCTCGTCTCGGCCGGCTTCGACGCCCATCGCGATGACCCGCTCGCCGGCCTCAACTGGACCGAGGCCGACTTCGCCTGGATCACCCATGCGATCTGCGACCTCACCGAGGAGACCTGCGCGGGCCGGGTGGTATCCTCCCTGGAGGGTGGCTATGATCTCGACGCGCTGGGCGCTTCGGTCGCCCAGCATGTGAAGGTGCTGATGGAGCGGGGCGCATGAGCGAGATCGGGAAGATGAGCTTCGAAGAGGCGATGAAGGCGCTGGAAACGGTCGTGCGCGACCTCGAATCCGGCAATGTCGAGCTCGAGAAGTCGATCGCGCTCTATGAAGAGGGCGCGAAGCTCAAGGCCCATTGCGAGAAGAAGCTGAAGGAAGCCGAGGAGAAGGTCGCGAAGATCACGCTCGGCCCCGACGGCCAGCCGAACGGCCTCACCCCTGTCGAAGGTCTCTGAGTGTTCCCAGATCGTCTGAAGGCGGCACAGGCGGGCGTGCAGGCCGCGCTCGACGCCGCCCTTGCGAGCCGGGCCGAGGTGCCCGTCGTCCAGGCCATGCGTTACACCCTTCAGGGTGGCAAGCGGCTCCGGGCGTTTCTTGTGCTTGAAAGCGCGGCGCTGCACGGGATCGCGGCCGAGGGCGCCATGCCCGCCGCCGCCGCGGTCGAGGCTCTGCACGCCTATTCGCTCGTTCATGACGACCTGCCGTCGATGGACGACGACGATCTCCGCCGCGGCCAGCCGACGATCCATGTCAAATGGGACGAGGCGACAGCGGTCCTCGCCGGCGACGCGCTCCAGACTCTCGCCTTCGAGCTTCTCTGCGACCCCGCCCTCGGCCCCGCCGAGCGCCGGATCGCGCTGGTCCGGGCGCTGGCGCTGGCCTCCGGCGCCGAGGGCATGGTGCTCGGCCAGGCACTCGACATCGCCGCCGAGACCGCGCCGCGCGCCCTGACGCTCGACGAGATCACAGCACTCCAGGCCGGCAAGACAGGCGCGCTCATCGCCTTCGCCGCGACCTCGGGTGCGCTTCTCGCCGCGGCCGACCCCGCGCCCCTGGCCGCCTACGCCAAGGCGCTCGGCCTTGCCTTCCAGATCGCCGACGACATCCTCGACGTCGAGGGCGACCCCGCGAAGGCCGGCAAGGCGCTCGGCAAGGATGCGGCGGCGGGCAAGGCGACCTTCGTCTCGCTCCTTGGCCTCGAGGCCGCGAAGGCCCGCGCCCGCGCGCTGGTCGCCGAGGCCGAGGCGGCACTCGAACCCTACGGCGCGAAGGCCGAGGCGCTGCGCGAGGCCGCGCGGTTCGTCGTGGACCGCGACGCCTGAGCGCGGGCCATATCGGGCCAAGGCGATTGTTCCCGGCCCCGATTCCGTCTAAACCGGCCGGAAACCGCAAGCAGGCGCCCAAGTGAGTGACAGACCGAACACCCCGACGCTCGACCGCGTGACGGTTCCCGCCGATCTCAAGGCGCTCTCCGACCGCGACCTGCGCCGCCTCGCCGACGAGCTCCGGGCCGAGACGATCTCGGCCGTCTCGGTCACCGGCGGCCATCTCGGCGCCGGCCTCGGCGTGGTGGAGCTGACGGTCGCGCTGCACGCGGTCTTCGACGCACCGCGCGACAAGATCATCTGGGACGTCGGCCACCAGTGCTACCCGCACAAGATCCTCACCGGCCGCCGCGACCGGATCCGCACGCTGCGCCAGAAGGGCGGGCTCTCGGGCTTCACCAAGCGCTCGGAAAGCCCCTACGACCCCTTCGGCGCCGCCCATTCCTCGACCTCGATCTCGGCCGCGCTCGGCTTCGCCGCCGCCCGCGACCTCGGCGGCGAGGCGGGCGACGCGGTGGCCGTGATCGGCGACGGCGCGATGTCGGCGGGCATGGCCTACGAGGCGATGAACAATGCCGGCCACCTCGGCAAGCGGCTCTTCGTCATCCTCAACGACAACGAGATGTCGATCGCGCCGCCGGTCGGCGCGATGTCGGCCTATCTCTCGCGGCTCTATGCCGGCGCGCCGTTCCAGGAGTTCAAGGCCGCCGCCAAGGGCGCGATCAGCCTCCTGCCCGAGCCCTTCCAGGAAGGCGCCCGCCGCGCCAAGGAGATGCTGAAGGGCATGACCATCGGCGGCACTCTTTTTGAGGAGCTCGGGTTTTCCTACATCGGCCCGATCGACGGGCATGACCTCGACCAGCTCCTGCCGGTGCTGCGCACGGTGCATGAACGCGCCACCGGCCCGATCCTCCTCCATGTGCTGACCAAGAAGGGCAAGGGCTACGGCCCGGCCGAGCGCGCCGCCGACAAGGGCCACGCCACGGCCAAGTTCGACGTCATCACCGGCGAGCAGAAGAAGGCACCCTCGAACGCGCCTTCCTACACCAGGGTCTTCGCGGAGGCGCTGGTCCGGCAGGGCGAGCGTGACGACAAGATCGTCGCGGTCACCGCGGCGATGCCCGACGGCACCGGCCTCAACCTTTTCGCCGAACGCTTCCCGAAACGCTGCTTCGACGTCGGCATCGCCGAACAGCACGCCGTCACCTTCGCCGCCGGCCTCGCCGCAGCGGGGCTTAAACCCTTCTGCGCGCTCTACTCGACCTTCCTGCAGCGCGGCTACGACCAGGTCGTGCACGACGTCGCGATCCAGCGCCTGCCGGTGCGCTTCGCGATCGACCGCGCGGGCCTTGTGGGCGCCGACGGCGCCACCCATGCCGGCGCCTTCGACATCGCCTTCCTCGCCAACCTGCCCGACATGGTGGTGATGGCCGCCGCCGACGAGGCCGAGCTTGTCCACATGGTCGCCACCGCCGCCGCGATCGACGACCGCCCCTCCGCCTTCCGCTACCCGCGCGGCGACGGCGTGGGCGTCGAGATACCGGAACGCGGGACGCCGCTCGAAATCGGCAAGGGCCGCATCGTCGCGACCGGCGGCCGCGTCGCGATCCTCTCCTTCGGCACCCGACTCGCCGAGGTCCTGAAGGCGCGCGAATCCCTCGCGGCGCGCGGCCTCGCGCCGACCGTGGCCGACGCCCGATTCGCGAAGCCCTTGGACCGCGACCTCATCCTGCGGCTGGTCCGCGACCACGAGGCGCTGATCACCATCGAGGAAGGCGCGATCGGCGGCTTCGGCAGCCACGTCGCCCAGCTCCTCGCCGAGGAGGGCGTCTTCGACCGCGGCTACAAGTTCCGCTCGATGGTCCTGCCCGACACCTTCATCGACCAGGCGAGCCCCGAGGACATGTACGCCACCGCCGGCATGAACGCGCCCGAGATCGAGGCCAAGGTGCTCGAGGTTCTCGGCGTCGCGAGCGTCGCGACCAAGCGCGCCTGAGCCCCCTCAGCCGGTCCGGTCCATCCGGCTGGAATCGAGCTTCGCCTCGATCGCGGCGAGCCGGGTCAGCACCTCGTCGCGATAGGCATCCGTCATCGCGTGTTCCTCCTCGCCATGCGCCTCCTGCATCGAGTTGACGATGAGGCCGACGACGAGGTTCATCACCGCGAAGGTGGTCATCAGGATGAAGGGCACGAAGAAGGCCCAGGCCAGCGGATAGACCTCCATCACCGGCCGCACGATCCCCATCGACCAGCTCTCCAGCGTCATGACCTGAAAGAGCGAGTAGCCCGACCGGCCAAGCGTGCCGAACCACTCCGGGAAACTCGCGCCGAAGAGCTTCGTCGCCATCACCGAGGCGGCATAGAAGATGATTCCCATCAGCAGGAACACCGAGCCCATCCCCGGCAGCGCCGAGATGAAGCCCTCGACCACGCGCCTGAGCCGCGGCGTGACCGAGATGACCCGCAGCACCCGCAGGATCCGCAGCACCCGCAGGACCGCGAAGCCCTGTGCCGCCGGCGCCATCGCCACCGCGACGATGACGAAGTCGAAGAGGTTCCAGCCGCTGCGGAAGAACCCGAGCCGCCGCGCATAGAGCTTCGCCGCGATCTCGGCCACGAAGACCGTCAGGCAAAGCGTGTCGAGCAGGTGCAGAAGCCCGCCCGCCCGCGCCATCACCACCTGCGAGGTCTCGAGCCCGAGGATCACCGCGTTGAAAAGGATCACCCCGATGATCGCATTGCGCACGGTTGGTGTCTCAAGAAATGCCGAAACTCGTTCGCGCGGCGTCATCATGGTATCCCTCGTCCTGTTCGGCTCTCATATGGACGCAGGCGGGCGGGCCGACAAGACCGCCGAAACGACAGGAGGCACCATGTTCGGATTGATCCTCGCACTCGCGATGCTGGCACTGCCCGCCGCCGCCCAGACCGCGCCCTCGGCGGCCGAGATCGCCGCCTACGACGGGCTCCACCGCGCCGCGCAAGAGGGCGATGTCGCCACGATCCGCCGCCTCGCCGCCCAGGGCGCGAACGTCAACGCCCGCGACGGCCGCCGCCGCACCCCGGCCCATGTCGCCGCCTTCGCCTCGCAGGACGAAGCTCTCCGCGCGCTGGCCGAGGCCGGGGCGGACATGAACGCGCTCGATGCCGACGCCTACGACACCGTCACCATCGCCGCGGTCGCGAACGACCCGGACCTGATGTCGCTCGCCATCGCGCTCGGCAATGATCCGGGGCTCACGACCAGCCCCTATGACGGCACCGCGCTCATCGCCGCCGCCCATCTCGGCCATGCCGAGGTCGTGCGCCGGCTGATCGCGGCGGGCGCGCCGCTCGATCATGTTAACAATCTCGGCTGGACCGCGCTCATCGAGGCGGTGATCCTCGGCGACGGCGGGGAGAACCACCAAGCGGTGGTGCAAGCCCTCATCACGGCGGGCGCCGATCCCGCGATCGCGGATCGCGGCGGCACGACGCCTCTCGCCCATGCCGAGGCCCGCGGCTTCGACGCGATCGCCCGGCTGATCCGAACGGCCGAGTGACCGCCCGGTCCGGCCTTGGACCCGTCAGGCCTGGTGGCCGCGCTCGATCCTCAGATACTCGCGGAGCTTCGCATCGTTGTTGCGCTCGGTGGTGCGCTCGTGCAGCGCCTTGGTGGCGGGATGCGTGCCTTCCTCGCCATGGGTCTTCTCGACCTCGACATAGTTCTTCAGACGGCCACCTTCGGGTGATTTCCGACGGTCGACGGCATGCCGGCTCATACTCTCCTCCTCCTTCGGTTTCGTCTGCCCCCAGGCGTCGGGGCGAAGTCCAGCATGGGGCCGAATCGGCCACATGACCACCCCCAATGCCCTCCTAAGTCCCGCTCCGGCCTCACTCCGCCAGCCGGGCGACGGCCCAGCGCGCGGCGTCGGCCACGGCCGGATCGGGATCGTCGCAAAGCGCCCCCGCCACCGGCCAGAGCGCCAGATTAGCAGAATTTCCGATTGCATACAACACGTTGCGCACGAACCTGTCACGCCCGATACGCTTGATGGGCGAGCCCGAGAACCGCTCCCGGAACCCCGCATCGTCGAGCATGGCGAGCTCGGCCAGTTCCGGCGCACCGACCCGCGGCTGGTAGCCGATCTCGCGCGCCGCCGCCGCGAACTTGTTCCACGGACAGGCGGCAAGACAGTCGTCGCAGCCATAGATCCGGTTGCCCACGAGGCCGCGCAACTCCTCCGCCACCGGGCCCCTGTGCTCGATCGTGAGGTAGGAGATGCAGCGCCGCGCATCGAGCTCATAGGGCGCCGGAAAGGCCGCGGTCGGACAAGCGTCCAGACAGGCCCGGCACGAGCCGCAATGGTCGCCCTCGGCCATGTCCTTCGGCAGGTCGAGCGTGGTGAAGATCGCGCCGAGGAAGAACCAGCTGCCGAGCTCGCGGCTGACGAGATTGGTGTGCTTGCCCTGCCAGCCGATCCCCGCCGCCTGGCCGAGCGGCTTTTCCATCACCGGCGCGGTATCGACGAAGACCTTGATCTCCGGTGCCGGCCCCTCTTTCGCCGCCTCGATCAGCCAGCGCCCGAGCCGCTTCAGCCGCTTCTTCACCAGATCGTGGTAATCCTTGCCCTGCGCATAGACGCTGACCGCACCGCGGTCGCGCTCCGCCAGAACCTCGCGCGGATCGGCCTCCGGCGTATAGACCTCGGCCAGCATGATCACCGTCCGCGCTTCGGGCCAGAGCGCCGCGGGATCGCCGCGCCAGCCCATGCGCTCCGCCATCCAGCCCATCTGCCCGTGCCGGCCGGCCGCGACGAAGGCCGAAAGCCGCGCCGCCGCCTCCGGGATCGCCCCTGGCGCGCAGAACCCGGCCGCCGAGAATCCCTCCTCCAGCGCCCGTGCCGCGATCCGTGCCTTGAGCGCGGACATATCCATGCTCCTGCTCACTTTCTGTCCGAAAACACTCCACGGGGGTCCGGGGGTGTGAAACCCCCGGCGGCCGGGATCAGAAATCCAGATCCGCGTAATGCGGCGGCGGCGGGAAGCCCGGCACCTGGTCGGCGAGGAGCGACCGGAACGAGGGCCGCGACTTGATCTTGGCATACCAGTCCTTGACGTTCTGGCTGCGGTTCCAGTCGACGTCCGAAATGTAGTCGAGGCTCGACAGATGCGCCGCGGCGGCGAAATCGGCCAGCGTCATCTCGTTGCCCGCGAGCCAGCGGCGCTGGTCGAGCAGCCAGCTCAGGTAGTCGAGGTGGTACTTGATCCTCGTCGCGCCCGCCTTGACGTTCTTCGACTCGGGATAGCCGAGCCCCATCACCTTCTTGTTGACCCGCTCGTAGAGGAGCTTCGAGGTCACCTCGTCATGAAACTTGTCGTCGAACCAGGCGCAGAGCCTGCGCACCTCGTAGCGCGCGTCGGGATCCTTCGGCATCAGCCGCGGTTCCGGCACGGTCTCGTCGAGATATTCGCAGATCGCCTGGCTTTCCGACATCACCCGCCCGTCATGGCGCAGGACCGGGATCTTGCCGGCCGGGTTGCGGCGCAGGAAATCCGGCCCCTGTTCCCAGTAGCGCTCCTCGACCAGCTCGACCTCGATCCGCTTCTCCGCAAGCGTCAGCCGCACCTTGCGGCAAAAGGGCGAAAGCGGAACGTGGTAAAGACGGGTCATGGGCTGAACTCGGTTGCAATCTCCCCGGTGATAGCGGCGCGGCCCCGGCGGTTCAATCCTCGAAACAGGCCGAACGCCCGTCGGCGCGGATCGTCGCCGCCCCCTCGCCGATGGCGCGGGCGCGCTTTTTCAGAAAGCCCGAGGGCCGGACCGGGTTGCGGCCCTTCGGATCGGGCAGCGTCGCGGCGATCAGCGCCGCCTGCCCGGCGCCAAGCTCGCTTGCCGAAACACCGAAATAGCGTTGCGCGCCGGCCTCGGCGCCGAAGGTGCCGATCCCGGTCTCGGCGACGTTGAGATAGACCTCGAGGATCCGCCGCTTGGTCCAGACCAGTTCCACCACCGGCGTCATCAGCGCCTCGAGCGCCTTTCGCGGCCAGCTCCGCCCCTGCCAGAGAAAGACGTTCTTCACCACCTGCTGGCTGAGCGTCGAGGCCCCGCGCCCCGACCCCTCGTCGAGCGCGGCGCGGATCGCCCGCATGTCGAAGCCCCAGTGCAGGCAGAAATTCGCGTCCTCCGCCGCGACCACCGCGCGGGCCAGCTCCGGCGCGATCTCCTCGATCGGCACCCAGTCGCGGGCGATGCCGCCGCGGCGCCAGCTTTCGGCGACCATGTAGGGCGTCATGACCGGGTTGATGAGGGTGAAGGCGAGAACCAGGAACAGGAACCCTCCGACCACGCCCGCAACCCCGCGCCGGGCCCAGCGCAGAAGGTCGCGCGGCGTCAACGCCAAAACCGCTGCCGCGCCCTTCGGCGCCGCCTTCCGCGGTGGTTTCCCTGCTGTTGACCTGCCCTTCGCCATTGCCGGAACCATAGCCACGGCCGCCCCCCCGGGGTCAAGCCATTCCCGCCAGCTCAGGCCACGAAGAGCCGCGCCTCGCGCGCGTTGGCCACCGGACGCGCCGTGCGCGAACGGCGTCGCGCCGCGGCCGTCGCGAGCTCGGGGAAGATCGCCAGGATCTCCTCCCTGAGCGCCCGGTCGCTCTCCAGAACGACTTCGCCGGGATGGAAGCTTTCGGTGGCCGCGCCCTCGGCGAAGATGATCTCGTGGCGGTCGAACATCAGGTGCAGGTAATCGACCTCAGCCATCGGCGCGCGAGCGATGCCGGGCATGCCGACGAGATGCGCGGCCGCGGCCAGCACCTCGCCCTCACCGGTGACAAGTTCGGCCGGCCAGCCGCTGACCAGCATCCGGTGCTGCGGCGAGACCAGAAGCGCGCGGCGGTTGCCAAGCACACCCTCCGAGATCCGTACCGGCGCGAAGCGGTCCATGCCGCCGACCCGCCGCCGTCCTGCCCAGCGCACCGGCTGCGCCCCGTGATCCATGGTCGTCACAAGATCGCCGACGCCGATCTCCTCGACCTTCCGAGGCCCGTCGGGTGTCGCGATCAGCGTGCCCGGCGTGAAGCAGGGCGGCACCGGCCAGGGCGCCGGAGGGCTCACGACGAGATCATCGATGTTCAGCTGGGTGTTGCCGTTCTGGAGATCCGGCGTGTCGTCGGCATCGGCATTCATGTCGATGGCGAAGGTCAGAAACGTGCCGTCACCGAGATCGACGCGGATGAAACCCGCCTGCTGCGTCGGATCGCCACGGACATTTCCGAACCCGAGAAACGCGTACGTAAGCTGCGTCGTGCCGCCGTCGAGCGAGACATATTCGCCAGGCTGCACCGTGCCGAGCTTGCCGTCGACATCAGTAAAGGTCAGCGACGTCCAGGCGTTGGTGACGATATTTATGTTCCCGCCCGACTGGAGCGGATCGCCGTTCACGTCCTGCGCCGTCAAAGTGAACGTGGCCATTCTTCCGACCCCTCCCACCGTTACGAACACGACTGCCGTCACGATGAGAATAAGCGCTCGCGGCGTCCAACGGAATATCCGGGAGGAAAGTCAAGGAAGTGTTGCCAAAGCCCCACTTTCGGTCGGGCATCGCTACCCGTTTCCGGCAAAGTGCCGTGCCGGAAAGCACGGGACCGGGCACTCCGCCCGGCCCCGATGATCTTGGCGCGCCCGCCTATTCGGCCGGAACCGCCTCGGCGTCCGCGCTCAGGGGATGCGGCAGGTGGACCAGCATCTCCTTCGGGCAGACCTGCAGGAAGTTCGCCCGCTCGCTCTCCCAGTGCTGCAGGATGCGGTTGGCCTTGACGCTGCCGGTTTCGGCCGCGTGGCGCTCGATCAGCCCCTTGAGCTCGGCCTCCCAATGCGGGTGGCTCACCGCGCAGGTGACGAGGCTTTCAAGGTTCATCAGCTCCTCGGACTTGCCGTCGGGATCGTAGACATAGGCCATGCCCCCGGTCATGCCGGCGCCGAAGTTCGCGCCGATCCGGCCGAGGATGACCGCGACGCCGCCGGTCATGTACTCGCAGCCGTTCGATCCGCAGCCCTCGATCACCACCTTCGCGCCCGAGTTCCGGACCGCGAAGCGCTCGCCCGCGCGGCCGGCGGCGAAGAGATAGCCGTCGGTCGCGCCGTAAAGCACGGTGTTGCCGATGATCGTGTTCTCCGACGCCTCAAGCGGCGAGGCCATCGGCGGCCTGACCACGATGAGACCGCCCGAGAGGCCCTTGCCGACATAGTCGTTGGCATCGCCCGCCACTTCGAGCTTCAGCCCCGGCGCCGCGAAGGCGCCCAAGGACTGACCGCAGGAGCCCGTCAACTTCACCGTCAGGTGGTCCGGCTGCAGCGCGTTGCGCATCCCGAAGTTCTTCACGATGAGGCTCGACGCCCGCGTCCCGATGGTGCGGTGGGTGTTCCGCACCGCATAGGAAAGCTGCATCTTCTCGCCGTCTTCGAAGAACCGCGCCCCATCGCGGATGATCTCGGCGTCGAGCGTATCCGGCACCACGTTCCGGGGCTTCGAGCGGTCGTAGACGATCTTCTCCGCGCCATCGACGGTGATGAGGAGGGGATTGAGGTCGAGATCGTCGAGATGCGCCGAACCGCGGCTCACCTGGCTCAGAAGATCCGCCCGCCCGATCACCTCGTCCAAGGACCGCGCGCCGATCTGGGCGAGGATCTCGCGCACTTCCTGGGCGTAGAAGGTGATGAGGTTCACCACCTTGTCGGCCGAGCCGGTGAACTTCTGCCTAAGCGCCTCGTTCTGGGTGCAGACGCCGACCGGGCAGGTGTTCGACTGGCACTGGCGCACCATGATGCAGCCCATCGCGATGAGCGCGGCGGTGCCGATGCCGTATTCCTCGGCTCCCATCATCGCCGCGATGACGATGTCGCGACCCGTCCGCAGCCCGCCATCGGTCCGGAGCGTGATCCGGTCGCGAAGCTTGTTCATCGCGAGAACCTGATGCGCCTCGGTCAGGCCCATCTCCCACGGCAGGCCCGCGTATTTGATCGAGGTCGCAGGCGAGGCCCCGGTGCCGCCATTGTGGCCCGAGATCAGGATCACGTCGGCCTTGGCCTTGGCCACGCCCGCGGCAATCGTGCCGACGCCGGAGGAGGCCACCAGCTTCACCGTCACCTTGGCGCGCGGGTTGATCTGCTTCAGGTCGTAGATCAGCTGCGCCAGATCCTCGATCGAGTAGATGTCATGGTGCGGCGGCGGCGAGATCAGCGTCACGCCGGGCGTCGAGTGACGCAGGCGCGCGATGAGCTTCGTCACCTTCATGCCCGGAAGCTGGCCGCCCTCGCCGGGTTTCGCTCCTTGAGCGACCTTGATCTCCAGTTCCTCGCAGGCGTTGAGGTATTCCGCCGTCACGCCGAAGCGGCCCGAGGCCACCTGCTTGATCTTGGCCGAGGGGTTGTCGCCGTTCGGCTCGGGCACGAAATGCGCCGGGTCCTCGCCGCCCTCGCCGCTATCGGACTTCGCGCCGATCCGGTTCATCGCGATGTTGAGCGTCTTGTGCGCCTCGGGGCTCAGCGCGCCGAGCGACATGCCCGGCGTCACGAACCGCTTGCGGATCGAGGTGATCGATTCCACCTCCTCGATCGGCACCGGCCGGCCCAAAGCCTTGATGTCGAGAAGGTCGCGCAGATGGATCGGCGGGTTCGCCCGCATCGCGGCCGAATACTGCTTCCAGAGGTCATAGGACGCCCGGTCGCAGGCCGATTGCAGCATGTGCATCGTCTGCGCTTCCCAGGCGTGCTTCTCGCCCGAGCGGCGCGCCTTGTAGAAGCCGCCGACCGGCAGCACGTCGGTGCCCGAGGTCCAGCCCTTGGCATGAACCTCTTCGAGCTTGTGCTGGATGCCGCTGACGCCGATCCCCGAGATCCGCGAATGCATGCCGGGGAAATACTCCGCCACCATCGCGCGCGACAGCCCGACGGCCTCGAAGTTCAAGCCTCCGCGATAGGAGGAGATGACCGAGATCCCCATCTTCGACATGATCTTAAGAAGGCCCGCGTCGATCGCGTCGCGATAGCGCCGCATCGCCTCGACCAGCGTGCCCTCGATCAGGCCGCGCCGCACGCGGTCGGCGATCGAATCCTGCGCGAGATAGGCGTTGACCGTGGTGGCGCCACAGCCGATCAGCACCGCGAAGTAATGCGGGTCGATGCATTCGGCGGCCCGCACGTTGATCGAGCAGAAGGTCCGGAGCCCCTTGCGGGTCAGCCAGCTGTGCACCGCCGAGGTCGCAAGGATCATCGGCATTGCCACCTTGTCCTCGCCCTGGTGCTGGTCGGTCAGCACGATATGCCCCGCCCCCGAGCGCACCGCGTCCTCGGCCTCGGCGCGGATCCGCTCCAGCCCCTGCCGGAGCGCGTCCTGCTGGCCGCCCGCCGCGAAGGTGCAGTCGATATGGGCCACGCTCGCGCCGAACTGGCGCACCATCTCGTCGAACTCGGCATTGGCGATGAACGGGCTTTCCAAGACCAGGATCTCGGTCTGGCTGCTGTCCTCGTCGAGCACGTTCTTGAGGTTGCCGAACCGGGTCTTGAGACTCATCACCCGGCTTTCGCGCAAGCTGTCGATCGGCGGGTTGGTGACCTGGGAGAAGTTCTGCCGGAAGAAGTGCGACAGCGGCCGGTAGGTCTTCGACAGCACCGCCGCCGGGGTGTCGTCGCCCATCGACGCCACCATCTCCTTGCCGTCCTCGGCCATGGGTGCCAGCACCTGCTCGAGCTCTTCCAGCGAATAGCCCGCCGCGATCTGGCGCCGGCGCAGTTCGGCGCCCTCGAAGAGCGCCACTTCCGGCACGTCGTGCATCATCGCGTTGAGATCGACGACCTTCGACAGCCAGTCCGCGTAGGGCTGCGCGCCCGCGAGTTTGTCCTTCATCTCGGCGTCGTGGTAGAGCTTGCCCTCCACCATGTCGACCGCGATCATCTGCCCCGGCCCGAGCGCGCCCTTCTCGCGCACCCCGGCCTCGTTGACCGGCACCATGCCGACCTCGGACCCCGCGATGAGGAGCCCCTCGCCGGTGATGACATAGCGCATCGGCCGGAGCCCGTTGCGGTCAAGCCCGCCGCAGACCCAGCGCCCGTCGGTCATCGCCAGCGCCGCCGGCCCGTCCCACGGCTCCATCACCGCGTTGCAATAGGCATACATGTGCTGCCAGGCCTTCGGCATCTCGACGGCCGATTTCGACCAGGCCTCGGGCACCAGCATGGTCTTGGCCATCGGCGCCGAGCGCCCCGCGCGCACCAGCACCTCGAAGACCGCATCGAGCGCCGCCGAATCCGACGAGCCCTGCGCGACGATCGGCTTGATGTCGCCCGCCTGCTCGCCGAACGTCGCCGAGGCCATGCGGATCTCGTGGCTCTTCATCCAGTTGAGGTTGCCCTTCAGCGTGTTGATCTCGCCGTTATGGGCGAGCATGCGGAACGGCTGGGCGAGCCACCACTGCGGGAAGGTGTTGGTCGAATAGCGCTGGTGATAGATAGCGAAGGCGCTCTCGAACCGCTCGTCCTTGAGGTCGGGATAGAACTCCGCGACCTGCTCGGCCAGCATCATGCCCTTGTAGATGATCGACCGGCACGACAGCGAGCAGAGATAGAGCCCCGCGATCCCCGAGGTCGCCGCGGCCTTCTCGATCCGCCGGCGGATGACGTAGAGCTCGCGCTCGAAGGTCTCCTCGTCGACGCCCTTGGAGTTCTTGATCAGGATCTGCTCGATCTCGGGCCGCGTCGCATTGGCCTTCTCGCCCAGCACTTCCGTGTTCACCGGGACATGGCGCCAGCCGTAGATGTAATAGCCCATCCGCAGGACTTCGGTCTCGACGATCGTGCGGCAGCTCTCCTGCGCGCCGAAATCGGTGCGCGGCAAGAAGACCTGGCCGACCGCGACCAGCGCCTTCATGTCGGGCTCGTGGCCGGTGCGGCGGATCTGGTCGTAGAAGAACTTGACCGGGATCTGCACATGGATCCCCGCGCCGTCGCCGGTCTTGCCGTCGGCATCGACCGCGCCCCGGTGCCAGACCGCCTTCAGCGCGTCGATCCCGTTCTCCACGACCTTGCGGGAGGCCTTGCCTTCGATCGAGACCACGAGGCCCACGCCGCAGGACGAATGCTCGTCCTCCGCGCGGTAGAGCGAGTTCTCCGCCATCCACTGGCGCTTGGCCTCCTCGGCCGCCATCCACTCTGCATCGAACCGCGTCATTGGCCTTCTCCTTCTGCACTCAGCCCGATCGAGGCGAGAAATTCCGCTTCCGTCTGCCGCAGGTGGTCGCCGGCGAAGGCGAAGCCTCCGGGCTTGCGGTCGACATAGATTTCCTTGGTCAGGGGGAAGCCCCCGGCATCGTCGAAGAGCCCCGCCGAAACGGCGTGGAAATCCGCCTTCGGATCGGTCAGCCGGTACCAGAGCGGCGAACCGCAGGTCGCGCAGCTGGCCCGCTCCGCCCAGTCCGAGGACCGGAACGATCGCACCGGCCCCTCCACCGTCAGCGTGCCGGGCCGGGCGTCGATCTCGATGAAGACGCCGCCGGTCCAGCGCCGGCACATGCCGCAATGGCAGGCGTTGAGCTCGGGCTTCGCCGGCTCCATCGTGACGGTCACCGCGCCGCAGAGGCAGTGCCCGGTCAGGGTCTTGCCGCTCATTGCCGGTATCCTTCGCCATCGAGCGGCAGCACGGCCTCGGTCATCGTCATGTTGCAGTCGTAGCTCGGCTCGGTCGCGAGGAAGCCCTTGTCGCCGGGAAAGGCGAAATCGACCGGCGTGTCGGTGCGGCTCTCGGTCTCGCCGGAGCCGGCCTCGAAGGTCTCCTGGTCGGCGAAAAAGAGCCGCCAGTCGTGATGCACGAACTGCTGGCCGGAGCGGTGCCACAGCACCGTGCCGTCCTCGGCCTCCGCGGTCAGGTCGAACCGGGTGCGCTCCAGCACCACGCCGTCGATCGTCACCGCCTCGCCGGTCAGCGTGTCCCAGCCGGTGTAATGGCGGACCTCGCCGGTCGAGCTCTTGATCCGGAAGTCGTAATCGTCGCGCCCGGTGGCGAGCAACATGGTGAACGAGGCCGGATCGGCCTCCGACAGAATCGTGTCGCGCTCGCCGGTGGTCAGGTCGTAGCTTTCGACCCAGCGGGTCTCGGCATCGACGCGGCTGGCATAGAACGGGCCGTCCTGGTCGAGATAGACCGCCCACTGGTCGCCCGGCTGGTCCTTCTCGCAGCGATAGTGCTGCGAGACTTGGCAGCCGCGAAGCTGGACCGTGGTGAAGACCTCGCAGCCCTCCGGTGCCTTGAACTTGCCGCCGGCCGACGCCGGCAGGGCCGGGCCGAGCGCCAGGACGCCGAGGCCGATGATCGCGCCGATCCGTGTCACGTTCAGACTTCCTTCATCCTCCGGGTCAGCGGACCTGACCGATTAACCTATCCTCGGATCCGGTAAACGGACCGGATGCCATACGTTTTGCCGACAGGACGCCGCCACCGCGCCGCTCCGGCTCATTCCGCCGCGACGGCCTGCGCCCCGGCGAGGTAGTCGAGCACGCTTTCCGCCGCCTCGCGCCCGTCGCGGATCGCCCAGACCACGAGGCTCGCGCCCCGCACGATATCGCCCACCGCGAAGACGCCGGGCAGGCTGGTCGCATGGCTGCGGAAATCGGCCTTCACCGTGCCCCAGCGCGTCACTTCCAGCCCTTCCGAACCCCAGAGCTTCGGCAGGTACTCGGGCTCGAAGCCAAGCGCCTTGATCACCAGATCGGCGTCCTCGACATAATCCGCGCCCTCGATCACCTCGGGCGACTGCCGGCCCGACGCGTCCGGCGCGCCAAGCCGCATCTGCTGCACCAGAACGCCCTCGACCGCGTCGCCCGCGGTGAAGCCCTTCGGCGCGGTGAGCCAGACGAACTCGACGCCCTCCTCCTCGGCATTGGCGGTCTCGCGCTGCGAGCCCGGCATGTTGGCGCGGTCGCGGCGGTAGAGGCATTTCACCGACTGCGCGCCCTGGCGGATCGCGGTGCGGACGCAGTCCATCGCGGTGTCGCCGCCGCCGATCACGACGACGCGCTTGCCCTTGGCATCGAGCTCGCCGGAGTCGAACTCCGGCACCTCGTCGCCGAAGGATTTGCGGTTCGAAGCGGTGAGATAGTCGATCGCCCGGACGATGCCCGCGGCGGTGGCGTTCGGGCCGGAAAGGTCGCGGCTCTTGTAGACGCCGGTGGCGATGATCACCGCGTCATGCTTGCCGCGGATCGCGTCGAAGCTGATGTCCTCGCCGACGTTGCAGTTCAGCACGAACTGCACGCCGCCCTGTTCGAGCTGGGCGATGCGCTGCATCACCACGTCCTTTTCCAGCTTGAAGCCGGGGATGCCGTAGGTCAGCAAGCCGCCGGCGCGGTCGTGGCGGTCATAGACCGTGACCTGCAGGCCCCGCCGCCGCAGCACGTCCGCCGCGGCGAGCCCGCCCGGCCCGGCGCCGATGATCGCGACGCTCTCGGTACGCTCGGTAGCCGGCCTGACCGGCTTGACCCAGCCATTGTCCCAGGCGGTGTCGGTCAGGTACTTTTCCACCGCGCCGATCGTCACGGTGCCGTGGCCCGACTGCTCGATGACGCAATTGCCCTCGCAGAGACGGTCCTGCGGACAGATCCGGCCGCAGATCTCGGGGAAGGTGTTGGTGGCCTGGCTAAGCTCGTAGGCCTCCTGCAGCCTGCCCTCGGCGGTCAGGCGCAGCCAGTCGGGGATGTTGTTGTGCAGGGGGCAATGGGTCTGGCAGTAGGGCACGCCGCACTGCGAGCAGCGGCCCGCCTGCTCGGCCGCCTTGGCGGCGGCGAACTCGCGGTAAATCTCGCTGAAATCCTGTGCGCGGACACTGGCCTCACGCTTTTCCGGCATCTCGCGCGCGCGGGTCACGAACTGGAGCATGCGGTTCTGGGCCATGGGACATCCTTCGGGCAGGCAATGCAGGGTGCGCATTGCTACTCCCGTGGCTTCGGAAATAAAAGTCAGAATGACTGACATAATTTGAGGATTTTTTAGCTCGGCCGGCTTTGGGGCAGGTTTTTTGACCTAAATTAGGTCAGCAAATGATACCTATCCATCAGAACCCCATGCTCAAAGCCGCCAGAGCCACCGTTCCGACGATGATTCGCCACCAGCCAAAGAGGCCGTATCCGTGCCGGCTGACATAGCCTAGAAGCCAGTTGACCACGAGCACCGCGGCGACGAAGGCGACCGCGAAGCCGATCGCGATCTCCCACACCGCACCGAGGTCGAGCACGTCGCGGTTCTTGTAAAGATCATAGGTGAAGGCCCCGGCCATCGTCGGCATCGACAGGAAGAACGAGAACTCCGCCGCCGACCTCTTGTCGGCCCCGAGCGCCAGCGCCCCCACGATCGTCGCCCCCGAGCGCGAGACGCCGGGAATCATCGCGAGGCACTGGATCACCCCGATCCCGAAAGCCATCGGGATCGGGAACCGCTCGGCATCATGATGGCGCGGCGTCAGCGGCAGCCGATCGACGATCAGCAGCACCACGCCGCCGAGGATCAGCATCGAGGCGATGAGCCGCGGGCTTTCGAACAGCACGGTCTTGATCACGTCATGGGCAAGCACCCCCACGACCACCGCCGGCAGGAAGGCGATCAGCACCGAGGCGGCGAACCGCTGCGCATGGCGGTCGTTCGGCAACCCGACGATGGTACGGCCGATCTTCGCGGCATAAACACCCATGACCGCCAGTACCGCGCCGAGCTGGATCACCACCTCGAAGGTCTTGCCCGCGCTCTCGAAGCCGAGGAAATGCCCGGCGAGCAGGATATGGCCGGTCGAGGAGACCGGAATGAACTCGGTCAGCCCTTCGAGAAGGCCCAGCAGCAGGGCGCTCAGCGTGGTGTCGCTCATTGTCGGGGATTTCCTTGCTGGCCAGAACCGAACCGGCAGCGAGCCTAGCCAAGGCCCGGCGTGGAGGCAAGGTCGGCCGCCCTTCCGCCCCCGGCAATCCTCGAGTGCCAGCGGCCGTCAGGCGTCCTTCAGCCCGCGGCGGCCTCGGGGTTGGCGCCTCCGGCCGGCAAGGCCACATCCCCGCAGGGCGTCTCGCACGGGGCGCGGCTGCCGGCATCTCGGTGCCCGGCGAAACACGCGGTCCGACTGGCCGCGCCATCCATGTCGGCCTTCGGGCTTTCCTGCGACAGGACCAAGACATTCGAGGCGCCGGACAGCTTGTCGTAGAGTGCGACCAACCGGTGATACTCGAGATGCTCGACCCGAAACCCGCGGAACCCGAGCCCGCGGTCGGCGTGACGCCGGGAGCCGGTTCAGCCGTGCCGGCGCAGGTTCTTAGCCGAGGCCTTGATCGCGTCATACTGGCCCGAGGGCCGGAACCGCCAGAGGTAATCCGGCACCACCGCAGAGAACGGGGTCGCGGCGATCCCGAGATCGGCCAGCCCCTTGGCCTCGTCCGAAACGACGTTGTCGCGCCGCAGGCTCTTTACCTGGTCGCGCGTCAGCACCTTGTTGCTGACCAGACGGCCGGTGACGACCGAGCCGAAGTCCAGCAGCGAGGCCATGATCCGCGCGATCCAGAACGGCATGTTGAGCACGAGGCGCCGGCGATTGATCACCGCGAGCATGTCCTGCATCAGCTTGCGGAAGCTCGCGACCTCGGGGCCGCCAAGCTCGTAGGTGCCGTGGGCCTCGCCAAGGATGCCCCTGACCGCGGCCTTGGCGACGTCGTCGACATAGACCGGCTGGAACTTCGTCGCCGCCCCGACCACGGGCAGGATCGGCCCGAGGCGCGACATCGACGCGAAGCGGTTGAAGAACCCGTCCTCGGGGCCGAACATGACCGAGGGGCGCAGGATCAGCGCCTCGGGGAAATGCATCCGCACGGCAGCCTCGCCATCGGCCTTGGTGCGGGCGTAATCGCTGTCGCTCAGCGCGTCTGCGCCGATGGCCGAGATATGGACCATGGTCCCGACGCCGGTCTCGGCGGCGATTCGAGCGATCCGCGCGGCGCCTTCGGCCTGCACCGCCTCGAAGTTGTTCCGGCCGCCCTTGTCGAAGGTGCCGACGCAATTCACGACCGCGTCTGCCCCGCTCATCGCGGCCCGCACCGATGCGTCATCACGGATGTTGGCGAAGACCGGCTCGACCTGGCCGACGGCGCCGTAGGGCTTGACGAACAGCGCCTCGTTCGGGCGGCGGCAGGCGACGCGGACGCGCCAGCCCTCCTTGGCCATGCGCCTTGCGATGTACCGCCCGAGAAATCCCGAACCGCCGTAGATCGTTACGAGTTTCGACATGGGCAAGCCTCCGGCAATCATCCGCTCTTGCCCCTGATTAGCGCCGCGCGACGTTGTGAACAAGGCGCGAATGATCGCAGGCGGGATTCGTGCCGGACCCCGTTGACAGTGCATCGCGGCCCCTATACATCGCCCGTCACGACACCTGCCCAGGTGGCGGAATTGGTAGACGCGCACGGTTCAGGTCCGTGTGCCGCAAGGCGTGGAGGTTCGAGTCCTCTCCTGGGCACCACTTTATCGCACAAGCTATTGATAAACTTAGATTTCCGGAATTTAACCCGAAACCATCCCCCTTTCTGTCCACCCTTGGGGCGCCGATCAAAGTCGCCGCATGCGCGAATATGTCCTGACGGAATCGCTTGAAAAAGTCGCCACGCCCTTAGAGCCTGCGCGGCAGGGGGCGTGTAGAAGGGTATCTCTATGAAATTGAAGCTGGCTGCGTGTTTCGCAGTGATAGCCGTGGCAGGCTGTCAGCCCACATCTCAGTCTGAGTATTGGAAAGATGGTGGGAGTGTCGCGCGGCGACAAAATGACTATACGAACTGCGAGGTGGATGCGGTGAACAAAGTACCGACCGCCATGAAGGTCGGAACGACGCCCACATACACCACGCCAACCTACGTAACGCCGTCGAGTACTAGCTGTTATGGCTATGGCTACTCAGTGAACTGCTACACCACCGGGGGGAACGTCACCGGCGGACAGACGTATGGCGGCCAAGTCTATTCGTACGACGCCAATCTGGATCTGCGAAAGCGCGTATTTGGGCAATGTATGGCGAACGCAGGCTATACCCAGATCACGGTGCCGACCTGCACCAAAGAGCAAGAGAAGCTTGGTGTCGTGGTAGGACCGGGTACGCAGAGTTTGCCAAAGGCGGCAGACGTGCTTTGTGGAACGTCTACAGGTTACGTGCTCAAGCCAGAGGCTTAGTTATTGGCGCTTTGATGCCTGCCACCGCAGCCGCTGCGCCGCTCCAATCCTATTCCGGCCCTCTTTTGTTCGAGGGCCGGTACTCAACCCACCATGAAACCGGCACCGCCGTCGGCCCGGTTCGGATAGCGCGCGACATGGCGTGCCCTTCCGGGTCTTGGCCCCGCATTTGACGCGAGGCGCTACGAGGGCCATCGCCAGCCGCTTCGGCATCGCACGGATGATGTCCAGGAACAGGGCAGCTTCTTCGCCATCCGATAAGACCCCATAACGCGCGCGCGCGTAGTGGTGCGGGGAAATTCGCCAGCCCAGCGCATCGACCATGCGTTTGACCGCGTACCCGTAAAGATCTAGAGCGGTCGAGTTCTCCCAGTACTGCACCGCCCGGTGATCGATGGCCGCCCGGCGTGCGAGTTCCCGCTGGCTCAGGCCCGCCGCCATGCGCTTCGCAGCCAGTGCTTTGCCGCTAAGTTTCACGCCCATCAAATCCCCTGCCCCTGGCTAGATGTATATATGTCCCGGTTTCTGTGACGCGCATCTCGCGGTGTCGCCCTTTCACGTCCCAAAATTCGGGACGGTTCCGCTCGAATCCACGCCCGAACCGCAGGAGGTGTCCCGAATATCGTGACGGGGTGTCCCATTTTTTGGGCGGGGATTCTGCTTTTCTCGCCACCTTACAAACGTCATGCGGGCGGGCTTCAGGTCGTCGGTCGGGTACTCCTCAAGCGCCCACTCCGATGTCAAACCGATCCCGGACGGGCCAAGGTGCGCGGCCTGCGTCATGTGGATGAAGCCGTGCTCAATAAGCGCCTCGAAATAAGCGCCGACCGTATTGCGCGTGACCGAGAGCGCCGTCGCCGCCTCGCGATGACTCAGACGGATTCTGCCGTTGTTCGATCCGGTGTAGCGGCGCTTGAGTTCGATGTAGAGCGCGCGCGGACCGGGCTTGAGGCTTGACCAAGCCTCGGTCGCCAAGATCCAGTGGGGAAGCTGGACGAACCGCCCAGCCCCCTTCTTCTTCTGCTTGTAGGTCTTGCGGCTCATCTCCCGGCGTCTCCGCCGACGATAGCCAGCCAGAGGCGCAGGGCGGTCCTCAGATCGCCGCAGCCCCCTAGAGACAGCCATGCGGCCTCCGTGGCGCTGTAGACGCCCCTACGAACGAGGACGTGCCACCTGTCGCCTTTACGCTGAATGCTCACCTCATCGTGCCTCATGTCATTCTCCGTAGATCATTGACGCCAGAAGGCGGGCTTGAGCCTCGGTAAGCCCGAGCGTGAGGCGGAGCCGGGTGATGCGGAACCGATCCATCACTTTCCCTCCGCAGGGGAGAGCGCCCGCGCGCTCGGCGGGTAGCGCAGCGAATGCGGATCGGTTCCTGCCTTGAGGAAATAGTGCGCGACATTCTCCGAGCCGCGATACTCCGCCTCTATGGGCCAGCCGTACCGCTTCTTGAGCCGAAAGATGATTGCTCCCAACCGCCAGCCGCGCACCTCGCGGATCTCGGTCCTGTGGCTGATCGTGCGCCCATCCAAGAGCGCCTTGCATGCCCAGTAGACCTGAGACGGCCGGGAATACCAATGTCCTGAGTTCATCAGATTGCCTTTCGATTGTAAGTGAAAGGCGCTGGGCATATGCTGCCGACGTTCTTACCAGGGAACAGCAGCGACCCCGCGCCGTTGGTTTCGGCCAAGGCCGGGGTCGTTCTCATTTCACCAGTTTCGAGATTGCGGCCTCGACGTCGGCTTCGCGCCAATAGAGTCTGGAGCCGATCTTGATTGGCTTCGGAAGCCACCCGTTTTCAATGTCGCGGTAGATAGTCGTTCGACCGCGACCGCCGAGCTTCAATCGCAGCTCGTAGAAAGAAATGTAGTGCATGTTGGTGCTCCGTGCTGTTCCACGGAATCAATATGGACCAAGCATGCTGTGACACTGGCGCGCAGTGTCACAACTATCTTTCTTGGTGACGATACCAAAGTCGTCTGATCGCCTCGGGCGACGCGGCGCAGGTCCGCCGCGCAACTTTGCGGGCGGCACTCATTACCGCCTGCCCCTCTCCATGAATCAGACCGGACATCTCCAAGAGGATCTGATTTCGGCTATACGCACGTTTTTGGCTAGCTGCATGTCCGCCCCGCCGAGCAGAACTGACCGTACCAGCCCCGCGCATTGCATCTTCTTCGTGCGAAATTTTCTGCGCGAGTTCAGAGCACAGAAAGCCAAAGGTGATTTCGTCTCGCCGTCCGTACAGTTTGAAAAGAGCGCATGCGGCGACCCAGTTCTTGCTAAAAGGCTCTTCGAAATGGTGACACCAGAATGCGGTAATCGCGCAGTTCCAAACCTTACGAAAATCACCCCAACTGCGCCGTTTAGAGAGTTCTTCTTTGATCGGGCTGTCGAACGTTAGAGTTCGCCAAAGTGTTCGAAAAGCCCCTTCCCCGATCTCATCGCGAACCCGCTTCCGCTGTTGCCTCGGCAACGAATTTCCCCCTGCCCAGCACCCTTGGCGAAGCGTATCAAGGCAGAGGTCAATGCCGACCTGTCGCGCAGTCGATTGCGGTTCCCATGCATACGCACTTCCCACTTTACCTGCTACTCGCACCGCGTAATCGTTATCTGATCCCGGAATAAATTGGGGTAGGGCATGGCTACTGATGCCGCCAGTTGCCGGTTGAAGAGTAAACCGGCCGAAGCGCTTGGCGAACTCGTCGTCAGAATTTGCGTCTTTCGTCGTCATCGTGCTGCCGCACCCGAAAATTGGCTGACCACACCATCCCTCGGGCTGGAGGCAAAGCTGCTCCACCGAGCCATCAACACTTTCCGCTGCTCCATGAAATCCGTGCGCCTGTATGCGCGCTCAACCTTGCTGCCCGACACATGCCCAAGGCACATCTCGGCCACTTCGCGCGGCGTTTTCGTCGCTTCTGCGGTCCAGTCCCGGAATGAGGACCGGAACCCGTGTGGGCGCTCATCCATCCCTCGCCGCTCCATGAATTTGCTCATCGTCATGTCGGAGATTACACCCCTGCGAACGCCGGAAAAGAGGAAGCCGTCACGGGCGAACTTGCGGGCTTCCTGAATGACCGCAAGCGCCTCAGAGGACAGCGGAACCCGGAAATCAGTCGTCGCCCCCACGCGGCCCTTCATTGCCTCTGCGGGGATCGTCCAGATGCCGTCCTCGATCTGGCTTTCGTGGATATGGCGCAGGGGATAGGACCGCACAGCCGTCAGGATAAGCAAGCGCAATGCGAGTTCTGTAACCGAACCGCCGTCAAGGCTCTGATAGAAGTCGGGCACGTCCTTCCAGGGCAGCGCGGGAATGTTCGTCGCCTTGTGGCGTTGCTTGCCCAAGAGTGCGCGCGCCTTCTCCGTTGCCTGCAAGTCGACGTCCAAGCCCAGCGCTGCCGCGTGACGTAAGCAGATCGCCAGCCGGTTCATCGCTTTGCGCGCGGTGTCGGCTTTCGTGTGCCAGATCGGCGAGAGCGTATCGCGGATGTCCTTCTGGTCGATGTCACCGACCGGCACCTTACCCAACTTCGGAAGGACGTGGAGTTCAAGCGGGGTGAACCACCGGCCCGCCTTGCCGTCGCCCTTCAGTTCCGCCTTGCGGCTCTCGAAGGCATCAAGTGCCACATCATTCAGGAGGTGCAGCTTGCGCGCCGAATCACGGCGCTGGCGGTCACGTTCCTTGATCGGGTCCAGACCTTCGCGGACCAACGCGCGCCACTTCTCCGCCGACTCGCGCGCGCCCTTCAAGGAGATGTCGGGGAAAGCCCCAAGGCCCATTTCGCGCCGACGACCGTGAATCGACACGCGCAACACCCATTGCGCGCCGCCGTCCGGTCGCTTGTGAAGCCAAAGCCCGCCGCCATCAGAGTATTTTCCTGGCGCAGCGGCCTTAGCTGTTTGGGCAGTCAGCTTGTGAAGCGCTCGGCTCATCCCTGTCCCCCTTTTCGTCCACCCTCAACATATGGGGTATACTGGGGCAGGTTGGAACGGGGTGAAACAGGTAAGTGCTTATTTTTCTCTACTTTATTGCAGATCCAGTGCGCGGTGGGGCGCCAAGATATAGGGATTGGATGCCTCTCCTGGGCACCAAGTCTTTCCAAAGCCCTTGGAAATTCGATTTTCCGAGGGTTTTTTGTTGCCCGGACGGTTCCCGCGCCACCGGCCTGCCGTGACAGCACCGAAGCAAATGTAACCCGCGGACCGGCATCAGCCTCTTTCGTTTCTGCCGCGGGAGGAAGCTGCTAAGATCCGATCCTCGGAGGTGGCCATGCGAAAGATCCAGGCTCAGGGCGTTCACCACATCACGCTGATGGGGGCGGACCGCAAGACGTCGATCGACTTCTGGGAAGGGCTGCTTGGCATGCCCTTCGTCTTCGATCAGCCCAACCTCGACAATCCGGGCGAAGGGCATCTCTATTTCGATCCCGGCGACGGGCGGCTCATCACCGTCTTCACCAACGAGGACCGGGCGGCCGATCCGACGCCGCGCCGGCCGTTGCCGGGCGAGGTGCACCACATCGCCTTCGCCGTTTCCAAGGCGAGCTTCTCGCAAGCCGTCGAGCGGCTCGACGAACGCGGCGTCAGCCATTCCGGCGTGAAGGATCGCGGCTTCATGGATTCGATCTATTTCCGCGATCCGCTGGGCCTTCTGGTGGAGCTCGCCGCCTACAGGTTCGAGCCGCCCTTCGGCTACAGCCATGCCGACGTGCTGCACGAGGCGCACCGGATCCGGGTCGAACGGGGCGACTACAACATCGCCGAGATCCACCTCGCCGACGCGATCGAGGTGCTGATCGCGCGGCGACAGGGCTCGCTCTCGCAGGACCGGGCGCCGAAGGATCCCTACAAGAGTTGAGGGCGCGCAGGCTGCAGGATAGCCCCAGTCCGAGGTCGGAAACGCGAATGGCGGCGCCGGGGCGCCGCCATTCGCTGTTTTCGGAGCGGCGATCTCAGCCGAAATCGACGGCACGGTCGCCTTCGGCATCCTTCACCCGCGTCGGCAGGCCGATGCGGTTCAGGAGGCTGATGAAGGGCTTCGGGTCGAGATCCTCGACATTGGCCATCTTTTTCACGTCCCAGGAGCCGTTGGCGATCAGGATCGCCGCGGCGACCGGCGGAACGCCGGCGGTGTAGGAGATGCCTTGGCTGCCCACCTCGTTGAACGCTTCCTTGTGGTCGGCGACGTTGTAGATGAAGACCTCGGCCCGCTTGCCGTCCTTGGTGCCCTTCACCAGATCGCCGATGCAGGTCTTGCCGGTATAGCCGGGCGCAAGGCTCGCCGGATCGGGCAGGCAGGCCTTCACGACCTTCAGCGGCACGACCTCCAACCCCTCGGCGGTCGTCACCGGCTGCTCCGAAAGCAGCCCGATCGACTTCAGCACCGTGAAGACGTTGATGTAGTGATCGCCGAAGCCCATCCAGAACCGCACGTCCGCCTTGGGATAGCGGTTGGCGAGCGAATGCACCTCGTCATGGCCGCTCATATATGCCTTCTGCTTGCCGACGACGGGCAGATCCCACTCCTTGCCCACCTCGAACATCCTGTTCTCACGCCACTCGCCGCCCTGCCAGGAATAGACCGTGCCGGTGAACTCGCGGAAATTGATCTCGGGGTCGAAGTTCGTCGCGAAATACTTGCCGTGGGAGCCGGCATTGATGTCGACGATGTCGATTTCCGTGATCGTGTCGAGATACTGGTCCTCGGCGAGCCGCGCATAGGCGTTCACCACGCCGGGATCGAAGCCGACGCCGAGGATCGCGGTCACGCCCGCCTTCTCGCAGGCCTCGCGCTTCTTCCATTCGTAGTTCGCGTACCAGGGCGGGGTTTCGCAGATCTTCGCCGGATCTTCGTGGATCGCGGTGTCCATATAGGCGACACCGGTCTCGATACAGGCATCGAGGACCGACATGTTGACGTAGGGCGTGCCCACGTTGATCACGATCTGGCTTCCGGTCTTGCGGATGAGATCCGCCACCGCGCTCGTGTCCTTGGCGTCGAGCGCATGCGCCTCGAACGTGCCTGCGACCTTCATCGCGCCCTTCTCGTGGACGCTCGCGATGATGTCGTTGCATTTCGATTTCGTCCGGCTGGCAATGTGCAGCGCGCCCAGCACGTCGTTATGCTGCGCGCATTTATGCGCCACGACCTGCGCGACGCCGCCGGCGCCAATGATCAGCACGTTCTTTTTCACTTCGGTGTGTCTCCCTTCGTCAGGCGGGGAATGGAACCTCAGGAGAGGCTGTCCTGGTAATCCTGATAGCCGAATTCGCGAACCAGGCGGATGGTCCCGTCAAGTTCGCGAATCGCGATTGCCGGCATGTTGACGCCGTTGAACCAGTTCTTCTTGACCATCGTGTAACCGGCCGCGTCGCGGACCGAGATCCGGTCGCCGACGGCGAGCGGGCGTTCGAACCGCGCCTCGCCGAAGATGTCGCCGGCCAGGCAGGATTTCCCGCAGATCTGGTATTCGTGATCCCCGGTCTGCGGCAGCTTGGCGCTTTCGCGGTAGATCAGGAGATCGAGCATGTGCGCCTCGATCGAGCTGTCCACGATCGCGAGATCCTTGCCGTTGTTGAGAAGGTCGAGCACGGTCACCTCGAGCGAGGTCGAGTTGGTGATCGCGGCCTCGCCCGGTTCCAGGTAGACCTGCACGCCGAACTTCCCGGCGAAAGCCTTCAGCCGGGCTGCCAGCGCGTCGACCGGATAGCCCTCGCCGGTGAAATGGATGCCGCCGCCGAGGCTGACCCATTCGACCTTTTCGAGAAGGTCGCCGAACTCCGCCTCGATCCGGGAAAGCTGGTGGTCGAAGAGGTCGAAATCGCGGTTCTCGCAATTGTAGTGGATCATGAAGCCCGAGATCCGGTCGATCACGGCCATGATCTTCGTCGCGTCCCATTCGCCGAGCCGAGAGAACGGCCGCGCCGGGTCGGCGAGGTCGAAGCCGGAGGTCGAGAAGCGGGGATTGAGGCGCAGCCCGCGCTGGATGCCCGCCGACTGGTTGTCGAAGCGTTCGAGCTGACCGATCGAATTGAAGATGATCTTGTCGGCGTAGCCCACCGCCTCCGCGATCTCGTGATCGGCCCATGCGACGGAATAGGCGTGGGTCTCCTTGCCGAACTTCTCGCGCCCGAGCCGCAGCTCGAAGAGCGAGGAGGAGGTCGTGCCGTCCATATGCTCGCGCATCTGGTCGAAGGCAGACCAGGTCGCGAAGCACTTCAGCGCCAGGAGCGCCTTGGCGCCGGAACCCTCGCGCAGCCGGTCGATGATCTCCATGTTGCGAAGCAGCTTCGCCTTGTCGATCAGATAGAAGGGTGTCTGGATCACGCGCGCCCCCCGGTCGGCAAGTGGAAGCGTCGGTATAATTCCGCGGACCTTCACGCGCAAGTGCGGCTTGGCCGCGCCCTGCGCAAGGGCTCAGATCATCCGGATCGTATCCTTGTCGACCGCGAGCATGTAGCCGCGCCGGGCGATGTTCTTCACGAGAAGCTCGGACACGATCTGGTTGCCTAGTGCATCCCTCAGCCGCTTGATCCGCATCGCGCCCGCACTCTCGTCGCAATCGGCGGCGTTCTTGCCCGAGATCACCGCCTCGATCTCGGCACCCGACATCACGTCGTCGTCCATCCGCGCCTCGGCGAGGACTGAAAGCGTCTCGACCGCGGCGGGGGTGAGCTTGAACTCCATGTTGTTCAGCACGACCGCGTTCTGCGCCCGGCTGATCAGGAGCGAGGAGATCTGGATGCCCTGACGCTCGATCTCGCCCATGCGCTTGTTGAGAGCGACGATCATCACGAGAAAGACGAGCGCCGCGATCAGAAGCCCGGTCGCGAACAGCAGGAGCACGAAGATCACCATCCGGTAGCTCGTCAGCACCTCGGCGAAGGCGGTGCCGGACTGGGCGAGAACCTCGAGGAGCTTGATCTGCTCGCGTGTCGTGAGCGCGTCGTTCTCGATGAAGATGCGCTCGACGCGGGCGTTGAAGATGTTGGCGTCGGGGAGCGACAGAAAGAGGAACACGGCCGCGAGCGCGAGGATGCCGACGATTCCGGCAATGCCCCAGACCACGACCCGGTTGCCGGAGCGCAGGGCTTCGGTTGTCACGCTGGTGATCTCGGCCAATTCGTTGTCCCCGGTGCGGTTATCCGCCGCCAAGGATGGACACAATGGCCAGCAGCGTCCAGCCTTCCTTTTTCAGTCTCGGCGCCAGTGCCTTGGCGGCGGCCTCTTTCGAGGCGCAGGCGCTGTCGGGCAGTTGCGCGGTGCCGAAATCGAGGCGCAGGGGATTGTCCTGCTTCGCCTTGTATTCGACGCGGCAGGCGGCGGAGGCCGGATCGGCCTGCGTCAGGGCGGCGAGCGCCAGGAGGATGGGTGCCATGCGTTTCATCATGCCGCCAACCTGCGACGGCGCAAAAGGCTAATCAATAACAAAGCCGTGCCGCGCCGGAGTTATCCGCTAGCAAGGTGGCGTTATTGCTTGTCCCGGGCAGCCGGCGCCAGTTTCGGCCATGACCCGGGCGGCATCGCGCCCTGCCCGCCACCTCATAGCAAGGAGATCCACGATGATGAATCGACTGATCGCCGCAGCTGCCGCCGCCGCCCTAGCCCTGTCCTCCATGGTGGCCACGCCGGCCGCCGCGCTCGACAATGACGAGGCGCTCGGCCTCGCGCTTGGCGCCATCACGCTCGGGCTGATCCTCAACGAGTCCAACAAGCGCAAGTCCTATGGCTATGCCTCGCCGAGCCGGTCCTATCAGCCTTACCGGCCCTACCGGGGTTACGACGACAACCGTCGCTACTTCGACGACCGCGACGACCGGCATGTCTACAAGCGCAAGCACGCCCACAAGCGGCACAAGCACTATGGCCACGCGCGCCGTCAACTGATCCCGGCGCAATGCGTGTTCCCGATCCGCAGCGGGCACGGCCGCCGCGACGTCGTGTCGGCGCGCTGCCTGGCCGAGTTCGGCCGCGGCTACCGCCTGCCGGACAATTGCGCCTTCCGCATCCGCGACCGCTGGGGCAACCGCACGGTCTACGGCACGAATTGCCTCCAGAGCCGGGGGTTCCAGATCGCACGAGTCCGCTGAAGCGCGGGCCGGTCGAGCAGTCGGCGACGGTTAATGTTGTGCACCGAAGCCGGATCTGAGGGCGGGTGATCATCACCCGCCCTTTTTTTTCTTGCGCCCGCCGCCCCGCCGCGCAAGGTGGCCGCATGACCAGCACACCCGATTTCAGCTTCGAAGAGGCCGCCTTCGCGCGCGGCTTGACCTATGTGGCCGGCGTCGACGAGGTCGGCCGGGGACCGCTCTGCGGCCCGGTCGTCGCCGCCGCCGTGCGGCTTGATCCGCTGAGGATTCCGCCCGGTCTCGACGATTCAAAGAAACTCATGCAGGCCCGGCGCGAGGCACTGGCGGCCGAGATCATGGCGCGGGCCGATGTCGCCGTGGCCGAGGCGAGCGTCGAGGAGATCGACCGGCTCAACATCCTCCAGGCGAGCCATCTGGCGATGTGCCGGGCGGTCGCCGGGCTGGCGCAAGCGCCTGACCATGTGCTCGTCGACGGCAACCGGCTGCCACGCGACCTCGCGCTTTCGGCCGAGGCGGTGGTGAAGGGCGATGCGCGGTCGCAGTCGATCGCGGCGGCCTCGATCGTCGCCAAGGTGTGGCGCGATCGCATCATGGTGGATTTGGCGCAACAGCATCCTGGCTACGGCTGGGAAAGAAACGCCGGTTACCCGACCAAAGACCACCTCGAGGCGCTCCGAAATCTCGGTGTGACCCCACACCATAGACGTTCGTTCAAGCCGGTGCACCATATCTTGTATCAAGACCAAACCATAAGCCGTTGATTCAAAAAAGAATTTGACGGCGAATCGGTCCTGACTCATCTTGGAAGCAACAAGAACGGCGCCAACGCCGGGGATGAGGCAGCGATGACGAAGACGATGGTGAAGGGGGCCCTGGGGCTTCCGCGCAATGAAATTCTGGCCGGAGATTGCATCGAGGTGATGCGCTCGCTGCCCGAGGGCTCGGTGGATCTGATCTTCGCGGATCCGCCCTATAACCTGCAACTTCGCGGTGACCTGCACCGCCCCGACAACTCCAAGGTCGACGCGGTCGACGACCATTGGGACCAGTTCGACAGCTTCAAGGCCTATGACAAGTTCACGAAGGACTGGCTCGCCGCCGCCCGCCGTCTCCTGAAGCCCAATGGCGCGATCTGGGTCATCGGCTCCTACCACAACGTCTTCCGCATGGGGGCGGAACTGCAGAACCAGGGGTTCTGGATCCTCAACGACGTGGTCTGGCGCAAGTCGAACCCGATGCCAAACTTCCGCGGCAAGCGGCTGACCAACGCCCATGAGACGCTGATCTGGGCCTCGAAGTCCGAAGCCGGCAAGTACACCTTCAACTACGAGGCGCTGAAGGCGCTGAACGACGGCGTGCAGATGCGCTCGGACTGGGTGATCCCGCTGTGCACCGGCCATGAGCGGCTGAAGGACTCGAACGGCGACAAGGCGCACCCCACCCAGAAGCCCGAGGCACTTCTGCACCGGATCCTCGTCGGCACGACCAATCCGGGCGACGTGGTGCTCGACCCGTTCTTCGGCACCGGCACGACCGGCGCCGTCGCCAAGATGCTCGGCCGCGACTTCATCGGCATCGAACGCGAGGAGAGCTACCGCGAAGCAGCGGCGAAACGGATCGCCAAGATCCGCAAGTTCGACCGCGAGGCGCTGGAGACGAGCCAGTCGAAACGCGCCGAACCGCGCGTGCCCTTCGGCCAGGTCGTGGAGCGTGGCATGCTGCGCCCGGGCGAGGAACTCTACTCGATCGGCAACCGCTTCAAGGCCAAGGTGCGCGCGGACGGCACCCTCATTGGCAATGACGTCAAGGGCTCGATCCACCAGGTCGGTGCGCATCTGGAAGGGGCACCATCCTGCAACGGCTGGACCTACTGGCACTTCAAGCGCGACGGGAAGATGGTGCCGATCGACCTTCTGCGCCAGCAGATCCGGGCCGAGATGGACGACGCCCGCCCGCATTGAGAAACACGTTACCGCCGGTGCCTGTGGGGAGTACCACGGCACAACCTTGCCCCGCCGGATTGCACCCCCGGCGGGGTTTTTTTGTTCGCGGCCGGCCTTCCGCGTTTATGCCCGCACGGGTCGGCGGCAGCCCAGCGCGGCGTTCGTGACCTCCGGCATAACGTCCGAGTCCTCATGGCAAAAAAAGATGCTACACTGCTCAGATTCGAACAAAACCGAACAGCAAACTGGACTTTTATAACCTTCTCGTCTGCCGATCGAGAAATGGCGCTCAAGCCCACGGCACCTATCAGGGAGGACGTTGATGAATATCAAATCCGTGTGCATTGTGGCCGCCGGGCTGGCCTTCGCAACCGCACCACTTGCGCAAACGACCGGAACCGAAACCGGAGACGCGACCGCCGCCGTCGCGGACACCGAAGCCCTGCTCACACAGACAGAGCTGGAGTCCCTTGTCGCGCCTGTCGCGCTCTATCCCGATACGCTTCTCATGCAAATCCTCATCGCCGCGACCGCGCCGCTCGACGTGATCAAGGCTGACAATTTCCTGCAGTCCAATCCCGATGCGGACCCCGACGCGCTCAAGCAGGAGATCGAGGCCACGGACTGGGACATGAGCGTACAGGTTCTCGCGACCGCGTTTCCCGACGTTATCGGCGACATGGCCGACAACATCGAGTGGACCGAGACGATGGGCGACGCGATGCTGGTGCAAAGCGACGACGTCATGAGCGCCATCCAGACCATGCGCCAGTCGGCGATCAACAACCAGGTGCTCGTCAGTGGTGAGCAGCAAACGGTGGAGGTGACCCGCGACGAAACCACCCAGGCGGAGACCGTCATCATCCAGCCGACAAATCCCGAAGTGGTCTATGTTCCGCAATACGATCACAACACGGTCTTCAGCGATGTCGGTGGCGTCCTGCTCACCGGCGCCATGATCTGGGGAACCGTGTCGATCATCGACGAGATTTTCGACGATGACGACGACTGGAACAACTACTGGGGCTGCCGCAATTGCGGTGGCTGGAACGGTCAACCGATCATCCGCAATCCCAACATCGACATCGACGTCGACGGCAATGTCAACATCGGGAACAGGGTCGATATCGACCGGGACAAGATCGCCTGGAAGCCGGACAACAGCAGGCAGATCCAGGCCAAGCAGCGCATCGAGAGGAACCGGAACGAATCCGGCAACACCAAGTTGAAGATCGACAAACGTCCATCGAGGCAAGACGAGTTGCGCAGCTCGATCGGCAATCGGACGGGAACCCGCGACATATCCCGCAGGACCGACCGCGACAGGGCGGGCAATCTCCCGCAAGTCGATCGACCATCGAAGGTCAGCCCCGACCGCAAGGCCGACGCCGTTCGGAAGACCAAGTCCGGCGACCGGGGTGTACGGTCCTCTGCGACCCGAAAGCCATCTGCCTCCAAACCGATCGCAAAGAGCGGATCGGGGCCCAAGAAGCCCGCGAAGTCCGCAGCACCCGCGAAAAGGAACAGTGCTCTGAACAAAACCGCGCCCGCCAAGAATACGAAAGCCGCATCGCGGCGCGGCAACAAGGGCGGCTCGGCGCAGATCAAGAGGAGAAGATGACATGAAGATGCCTGCATTGCCAGCGGCCTGTCTGCTTGCCGTCGCGACGACCTCCTCCGCGCTTGCCGCCCCGGCCGTCTACGACGCCCCGCAGGACGCGCTGTCCGCCCTGATCTCGGCCGTGGAGGACCGCGACCGCGCAGCGATCCTCGCGGTCTTCGGCGAGGAGGCGGAGGATCTCTTTTCCGAGGATGGCAAGGAACTGAGGCGCCAGCGCCGGCAGTTCCTCGAAATGTACGCGGAGGGTTACCGCTTCGTGCCGCAGGAAGACGGCGGCGTCGTGCTCGAGCTCGGTACCGACGGCTGGCCGTTTCCCATCCCCCTCGCGCAAAGAGACGCCGGCTGGTCATTCGACGTCGAGGCAGGCCGGGTGGAAATGGCCGCCCGCGAGATCGGCATGAACGAGATCGAGGTGATGACCCTGCTCGACGCCTATCTGGACCTTCAGATCCAGTACCGGCTGACCGATCACGACGGCGACGGCGTGATGGAATTCGCGCAATCCGTGGTGTCTTCGGAAGGTCAGCGGGACGGGCTCTACTGGCCGGGGGACGACAGTCCCATCGGCGAGGCCGGCGCCCGTGCCTCGCTCGACGGGTTCAACGACGGGACCGAGGACGTTCCGCCCGAACCCTACAAGGGCTACTACTTCCGGATCCTGACCGGCCAAACCCAGAACGCCCCCGGCGGCGAGATGAGCTATGTCGTCAACGGCAACATGATCGGCGGCCACGCGGTGCTCGCGATCCCGGCCGATTACGGCGCATCCGGCGTGCACAGCTTCATGGCTTCCGAGAACGGCACGATCCTGGAGGCGGATCTCGGCGAGGAAACGCTCGACAAGGGTTTCGCAATCACGCTTTACGATCCCGGCGAAGGATGGACACCGACCGAGCTGGAGGAATAGCGCGAGACGCGGGTTTCGGATGGTGTGAGGAAAACGAGCGGCCGGATTGCCCGACGGCGCCAAATCAATGCCTTGTCGGACGCCAGGTCCTCTGGATCGGTTCGCAGGGAGCTGCAACGGCGTCTCGCCGTGGCCGCTTGTTGCGCCGGTGGCGAGTACAGTGGTGAGCCCGACAGGATTCGAACCTGTGACCCACTGATTAAAAGTCAGTTGCTCTACCAACTGAGCTACGGGCCCATCACAGGGCGCCTCTTTATGAACCCCGCTCGGGGTGGTCAAGAGCAAAAGAAGCCGCCACTGGCAAAATCCTTTCGCGCGGCGTATATGCGCGCCATGAGACAGATGCAGCCGCCCCAGGGCCTGCCGTTCATCAAGATGCACGGCGCGGGCAATGACTTCGTGATCCTCGATTCACGAGGGCGACAGCCCGTGACCACGCCTGCGCTCGCTGCGGCACTCGGCGACCGTCATCGCGGCGTCGGCTTCGACCAGCTCGCCGAGATCCGCGACGCCGAGGGTGCCGATTTCACGCTCGACTTCTGGAACAACGACGGCAGCCGCGCCGGCGCCTGCGGCAATGCCTCGCGCTGCGTCGCGGATCTGGTAATGGCGGGGCTCGGCCGCGACTCCGTCCGCTTCGGGACCGCGCGCGGCACGCTCGCCGCGACGCGACGCGCCGACGGGCTCGTCAGCGTCAACATGGGCGCGCCGATCCTCGACTGGGACGGCGTGCCGCTCGCGGAGCCGAGCGACCTGTTGCACCTGCCGATTCCGGGCGATCCGGCCGCAGTCGGCATGGGCAACCCGCATTGCGTCTTCTTCGTCGACGATGCCGAGGCGATCGACCTTGCCCGCGAGGGCGCGAAGATCGAGCATCATCCCCTGTTCCCCAGGGCCACCAATGTCGAATACGCAAGCCTGACCGGCCCCGACCGGCTCAGGATGCGGGTCTGGGAACGCGGCACCGGCATCACGCTCGCCTGCGGCTCAGGCGCCTGCGCCACCGCGGTCGCGGCGCATCTCAGGGGCCTGGCCGGGCGGCATGTGGTACTCGACCTCGACGGCGGCACGCTGGAGATCGACTGGCGCGACGACGGGGTCTGGATGACCGGCCCGACGGCGAGGGTCTTCGACGGCTGGCTCGCACCCGAATTCCTCGCCGCGCACGCATGATCGCGCCGGTTTTCTCCACCCTCGGCTGCCGTCTCAACGCCTACGAGACCGAGGCGATGAAGGAGCTTGCCGAACAGGCAGGGATCGAGGGCGCCGTCATCGTCAACACCTGCGCGGTGACCGCCGAGGCGGTGCGCAAGGCCAAGCAGGAGATCCGCAAGCTCCGCCGCGAGAACCCCGAGGCGGTGCTGATCGTCACCGGCTGCGCGGCGCAGGTGGAGCCCGAGACCTTCGCGGCGATGCCGGAGGTAACCCGCGTCATCGGCAATACCGAGAAGATGCAAGCCGAGACCTGGCGCGCGCTGAAGGCCCCCGATCTGATCGGCGAGACCGAGCGCGTGATGGTCGACGACATCATGTCGGTGACCGAGACCGCCGGGCATCTCATCGACGGATTCGGCCGGCACAGAGCCTATGTTCAGGTCCAGAACGGCTGCGACCACCGCTGCACCTTCTGCATCATCCCCTATGGGCGCGGCAATTCGCGCTCGGTCCCGGCCGGCGTGGTGGTCGACCAGATCCGGCGGCTCGTCGACAAGGGCTTCCTCGAAGTGGTGCTGACCGGGGTCGACCTGACCTCCTGGGGCGCCGACCTGCCGGGCCAGCCCCGGCTCGGCGATCTGGTGATGCGGATCCTCAGGCTGGTGCCGGACCTCGCCCGGCTCCGCATCTCCTCGATCGATTCGATCGAGGCGGACGATAACCTGATGCTGGCGATCGCCACCGAGCCGCGCCTCATGCCGCATCTCCACCTCTCGCTCCAGCATGGCGACGACCTGATCCTGAAACGGATGAAGCGCCGTCACCTCCGCGACGACGCGATCCGCTTTTGCGAGGAGGCGCGGCGGCTCCGCCCCGACATCGTCTTCGGCGCCGATATCATCGCGGGTTTCCCGACCGAGTCCGAGGCGATGTTCGCCAATTCGCTGAAGCTCGTCGAGGACTGCGGACTGACCTTCCTCCACGTCTTCCCCTACTCGCGCCGCGACGGTACGCCCGCCGCGCGGATGCCGCAGGTGAATGGCCCCGCGATCAAGGAGCGGGCCGCCCAGCTCCGCGCCGCGGGCGAGGCGGCGCTGTCGCGCCATCTCGTCGCGCAGCAGGGGCGCAGCCACCGGATCCTCACCGAAGGCCCGCGCCTCGGCCGCACCGAGCAGTTCACCGAGGTCGACTTCGCCACAGACCAGCCCGAGGGCACGATCGTCACTGCGACGATCACCGGCCGCGACGGCGAGCGGCTTTGCGCCTGAGCGCCCGCCGGGGCGAGTGATCCCGATCAGTCCCGGACGCGGCGGCGGCGCTACCCTATCCCCGAGGAATCGCGTGTAACCGGGGAGATGTTGACATGAAAACTGCAATGATAAGCGCCGCCTGCATGGCCCTTGGCCTCGGCGCGGCGACCGCGGCGGGGGCGCAGGACGGGGATGTCGGCGCGGCGCTTTACGCGGACTATTGCGCTGCCTGCCACGGCGCGAACGCGCTCGGCGACGGCGACATGGCCAATGTCATGACGATTCCCTCGCCGAACCTGACACTGTTGGCGCAGGCCAATGACGGCGAGTTCCCGATGCTGAAGGTGATCCACATCATCGACGGGCGCACCGGAATCCGTGCCCACGGCGGCCCGATGCCGGTCTTCGGGCGCGTCTTCGCCTCGAGCGAGCCGGGGCCGGCGAACCCATACGGCTCTGTGCTCGAAGTGCGTGGCCGCACGCTGTCGCTCGCGCTCTACCTCGAATCGCTCCAGAAGTAGACCGCTACGCCCCCTTGCACCGCCGCCGCCCGGCCCCCACTTCCGGGCAAGCCATGTTGCGCGGGGCCGCGCCAGGCTTTATTGGCAGGCACGGCTAGCAAAGGACGGGATATGGCGGTGCAACTTCATCAGGGCGACCTGCCCGACGGGCTCGATCTCGGCCCCGTTGTCGCAATCGACACCGAAACGATGGGGCTCGATCCCCGCCGAGACCGGCTCTGCGTCGTGCAGCTGTCGGCCGGCGACGGCAACGCGCATCTCGTCCAGATCACGAAAGGCCAGAAAAGCGCGCCCAATCTGGAGCGGCTCCTTACCGATTCGAACGTGCTGAAGCTCTTTCATTTCGGCCGCTTCGACATCGCCGCGCTGAAAGCCGCCTTCGGCGTCACCACCGCGCCGGTCTACTGCACCAAGATCGCCTCCAAGCTCATCCGCACCTTCACCGACCGCCACGGGCTGAAATACCTGTTGCAGGAGCTTGTCGGCATCGACATTTCCAAGCAGCAGCAGACCTCCGACTGGGGCGCGGCGAAACTCACCGAGGCGCAGCAGGACTATGCCGCCTCGGACGTGCTCTACCTGCACCGGATCAAGGCCGAGCTCGACGCCCGCCTCGCCCGCGAGGGCCGGACCGACCTGGCCAAGGCCTGCTTCGACTTCCTGCCCACCCGCGCGACGCTCGACCTGCTCGGTTGGGACGACACCGCCGACATCTTTACCCACTGAGCCATGACCGAGCCCGAGATCTTCCTCGCCACCGCCCGCCGCGTCATCGAGATCGAGGCACGCGGCCTCGATGCGCTCGCTGCCGCGCTCGGCGATAGCGTCGCGGCCGCGATCCGGCTGATCCTCGACGCCAAGGGCCGGGTGATCGTCTCGGGCATGGGCAAGTCCGGCCATGTCGGCCGCAAGATCGCGGCGACGCTCGCCTCGACCGGCACACCCGCGCAATACGTCCACCCCGCCGAGGCGAGCCACGGCGATCTCGGCATGGTGACCGAGGGCGACGTGGCGCTCGTCCTGTCGAACTCGGGCGAAACGCCGGAGCTTTCGGACATCATCGCCCATACCCGCCGGTTCGGCATCCCGCTGATCGGCGTCGCGAGCCGGGCCGAGTCGACGCTCCTGCGCCAGTCGGACGTGGCGATCGTCCTGCCCCGCGCCGAGGAAGCCTGCGGCACCGGCATCGTGCCGACCACCTCGACAACGATGACGTTGGCGCTCGGCGACGCGATCGCGGTAGCGCTGATGGAGCACCGGCGCTTCACGCCCGAGCATTTCCGCACCTTCCATCCCGGCGGCAAGCTCGGCGCGAAGCTCCTGAAGGCGGGCGACCTGATGCATGACGGTGCCGACCTGCCGCTGGTTCCCGAAGCGACACCGATGACCGAGGCGCTCCTCGTGATGAGCCAGAAGGGCTTCGGCGTGGTCGGCGTGACCGATGCGGCGGGCCGGCTCGCCGGGATCGTCACCGACGGCGACCTGCGCCGCCACATGCACGGGCTTCTCGACCACACTGCGGGCGACGTGATGACGCGGGATCCCCGGACCATCGGTCCCGACCAGCTCGCCGAGGAGGCGGTCGCGCTGATGAAGGACCGCAAGATCACCTGCCTCTTCGTCGTGGCGCCGGACGGCGACGGCCGCGCGGCCGGCATTCTCAACATTCACGACTGCCTGCGCGCCGGCGTGGTCTAGGGCGATGGCCGCGCGCGACAACCTGCATTCCCGCGTGGTCTTCTGGCTGAAGGTCGCGCTGCCGCTCGCGGCTCTCGTGATCCTGTCCACGCTGTTCCTCGTCTCGCGCCGGATCGACACCGACGCGGCGCTTCCGTACACCGACATCGACGTCGAGGAGCTCGCCCGCGACCGGCGCATGATCGCGCCGCAATATTCCGGCGTCACCTCCGACGGCGGCGCGGTCACGGTGGATGCCGAGACGGCCTGGCCCGACACCGACGGCGGCAATGCCAACGCCAAGGCGGTGATCGCCGCCTATGATCTCAAGGACGGGCAGCGGATCGATCTCGTCGCCTCCACCGGGCGGCTCGACAACGACGCCGGGCGCATGCGTCTGGGCGGCGGTGTCGAGATTGTGACCTCGACCGGCTACCGGATGGTCACGGAACGTCTTGACGGCGCGCTCGACCGGACCGAACTTTTCGCCGACAGCGCCGTCGACGCCTGGGCGCCGTTCGGAACGATCACAGCCGGCCGGATGCAGATCACGCTCGAAGGGAGCGAGGCTCCCGGCTACGTTCTGGTTTTCAACGGTGGCGTGAAACTGATATACGAGCCTGCGAACTGAAGGATCCCGCATGCCGACGATTTTCCGCGCCCTGACGGCCGCTTTGGCCCTGGCGGCTGCCGCGCCGCTGGCGGCGCGCGCCCAGACGGCCGAGGTCGCCTTCGGCGGGATCAAGGCCGATCCCGAACTGCCGGTCGAGGTCACCTCCGAGAGACTCGCGGTCAACCAGAACGACGGTACCGCGCTCTTCACCGGCGATGTCGTGGTCATCCAGGGCGAGATGCGGCTGACCGCGCCGAAGGTGCTGGTCGAATACGCCACCGGCGACCAGCGGCGGATCGAGCGGATGCACGCGACCGGCGGGGTGACGTTGGTCAGCGCCACCGAGGCCGCGGAATCCGACGAGGCGGTCTACACGGTCGATACCGGCGAAGTGGTAATGACCGGGAGCGTGCTTCTCACCCAGGCGGGCAGCACTATTGCCGGCAAGGTTCTGACCGTCGACCTGACGACCGGAACCGGCCAGATGGAAGGCCGGGTACGCACCATCCTCCAGCCGGGCACGCAGAAATGAACGTCCGGTCGACGCTCACCGTGGCCGAGGGCGAGGCCGGTCTCAGGGTTCGCCAGCTGCGCAAGAGCTATCGCCGCCGCCCGGTGATCCGCGATGTCTCGCTCGATCTCGCGCGGGGCGAGGTGGTGGCGCTGCTCGGTCCCAACGGCTCGGGCAAGACGACGTGTTTTTACAACATCGCCGGGCTGATCGCGCCGGATGCCGGCCAGGTCATGCTCGACGGCCGCGACGTGAGCGGCCTTCCGATGTACCGCCGCGCCCGGCTCGGTATCGGTTACCTGCCGCAGGAAGTCTCGATCTTCCGGGGTCTCTCGGTCGAGGACAACATCCTCGCCGTGCTCGAGATCACCGAGAGCGACGTCCACAAACGCCGCGAGCGGCTTGAGGAGCTTCTGTCGGAATTCTCCATCACCCATCTGCGCCGCGCCCCCGCGCTGGCTTTGTCGGGCGGCGAGCGGCGCCGGGTGGAGATCGCGCGCTGTCTTGCCGCCGATCCGAAATACCTGCTCTTGGACGAGCCCTTCGCCGGTGTCGACCCGATCTCGGTCGGTGACATCCGCGCCTTGGTCCACGACCTCAAGACCCGCGGCATCGGCGTGCTGATCACCGACCACAATGTCCGCGAGACGCTGGAAATCGTCGACCGGGCCTATATCCTGCATGACGGCGCGGTGCTGATGAGCGGCAGCGCCGAGGAGGTCGTGCGCGATGAGAATGTCCGCCGGGTCTATCTCGGTCAGAGTTTCCGGATCTCCTGAGCCATCGGGGCCTCGATGGCGCTGACTGCCCGGCTTGACCTCGCGCAGCGGCAGCGGCTCGCGGTGTCGCCGCAGTTGCGCCAGTCGCTCGCGATCCTGCGCCTGCCGACGGCCGCCCTCGCCGAGGAGATCGCCCGGGAGGCGGCCGAGAATCCGTTCCTGACCGTCGCTGATCCCGGCACCGGATCGAGCGCATACGACTACGCGCTCGCCACCACCGCCGCGACGGAATCGCTGGTGGAAAGCCTGCACCGCCAGATCGCGCTGCAGCGGCTCGGGTCGGTCGAGCAGGCCGCCGCGCTCTACCTCGTCGGCGAGCTCAGGGAGGACGGCTATCTCGACCAACCACTTGGGGAACTGACCGATGCAGCCGGCCTCCCCCGTGCCATCCTCGAAGCCGGGCTCGCCGCTTTGCAACGCTGCGAGCCGGCGGGAATCGGCGCACGGACGCTCGCGGAGTGCCTTGAGCTGCAACTCGCCGAGGCTGGGCTGGAACGCAGTCTGGCCCGTGCCGTCGCGCTCCGGATCGATGATTTCGCGCTCGAACGCTGGGCCCGGCTTGGCCGCGAACTCGGCCTCGCGCCCGCCGAGTTGACGCGGATCTCCGGTCTTCTGCGCGGCCTGTCCTCTGCGCCGGTGCGCGATGATCGGGACATGGTGGCGATGATCGTGCCGGAACTCGTGGTCGAAACGGGTCCGCAGGGGCAGATCTCCGTTGTGCCCGTGCACTCCGCGTTTCCGCGGCTCGGCGTGCTGGATGCGCGCCGCGACACGCTCGACACCGACGCGCTCAGGGCGCTCTACGACCGCGCCAGCCTGATGGTGCGCGGAGTCGCGGCGCGAAGCGAAACCCTATTGCGGATCGGCCGCTTCATCGCGACGACGCAGTCGGCCTTCTTCCTCGGCTCCCATGACACGATCCGGCCGGTCACGCGCGCGGAGGCCGCCGCGGCACTCTCCATGCACGGCTCGACGCTTGGCCGCGCACTGGCGGGCAAGGCGCTCATGGCCGGGAACCGTGTGTACCCGCTTTCTCACTTCTTCTCGCGCGCATTGAACGGCCCCGACGGCCGTGTGTCTCCGTTCGACGTCCAGCGGCGGATGCGTGAGCTGATCGCCGCTGAATCCGCCGATGCGCCCCTTGCAGACGAAGTTATTTGTGCACAGTTGAGGAGAGAGGGCGTTGACATCGCCCGCAGAACTGTCGCCAAATACCGCAAATGCATGCGCATACCCTCATCGTTCGGGCGAAAGCGTCGGAAGGTTTCCACACAGAACCAGCCGCGGACGGTGCACAAGAACGACAAGATTTCCTGACCCGAGCACACGGCATTCGCCGGACCGGCGCCGCAAAGGGCGGGCCGGAACCGACCCATCAAGTAGAAGGAGGTGTCATGCGATACAGGATCAGTGGCAAGCAGATCGACGTGGGTGACGCTCTGCAGACCCATGTCAAGTCCGAACTGGGCGAGACCGTGGAGAAGTTCTCGCAGCGGCCCACCGACGCGACCGTCATCTTCGCCCGCGACGCCTACGAATACAGTTGCGAGACCACGGTCCATCTCTCGACCGGCCTGACCGCAGCCGCAAAGGGCCACGCCACCGACATCTACGCGGCCTTCGAGAACTGCCGCGAGAAGATGGAAAAGCAGTTGCGCCGCTACAAGCGCCGGCTGAAGGACCATCACCGCGATCGGACGGAGCCTGTTGAATTCGCGGGCGCGCCCATGTATGTGCTCGCCGCGAATGGCGAGACGTCGGACATGGAGCCGGACAGCCTGCAGCCGATGATCATCGCCGAGATGGAGACGAGGATCCCCTCGCTCTCGGTCGGCGAGGCGGTGATGCAGATGGAATTGGCCGGCACACCGCTTCTGGTGTTCCGCAACGAGAAGAACGGCGGGGTCAGTGTCGTCCACCGCCGCGACGATGGAAACGTGGGCTGGATCGATACGTCGGCCGGCTAGGATAGCGCCGGCCCGCCGGCGTGAGACAGTAGAGGCAAATGGACCTTTCGAGCCTTCTCAAGCCGGCGGCGGTCCGGGTTATCGGTCACGCAACCAGCAAGAAACGCCTGTTTCAGGATCTTGCGGAAGTGGCGCATTCGGTCTGCGGGCTGGATGCGTCTGAAGCCGTCGACGCGCTGCAGGAGCGTGAAAGCCTCGGGCCGACCGGCGTCGGCCACGGCGTGGCGCTGCCGCATGCACGAATCGATGGCCTGGATCAGGTCGTCGGCGTCTTCCTGCGGCTGGAGAAGCCGCTGGATTTCGACGCCGTCGACCGCCAGCCCGTCGATCTGGTCTTCGCCCTCTTCGCGCCGAAGGATTCCGGGGTCGAGCACCTGAAGGCGCTGGCCTCGGTCTCGCGCCGGATGCGCGACCCGGCCACCTGCGTCAAGCTGCGCGCCAACAACGATCCCGCAGCGCTCCATGCGGTGCTGACCGAAGCGCGCTCCTCCCAGGCGGCGTGAGCGGCGCTCAGGCCCCCGAGCTCCAGTTCCCGAAACCGTAAGACACGTAGTCACGCCCGTACGCGCCGCGCGCCGCCTTCTCGAGTTCGGCGTCATAGATCCGCGCCAGCGGCACCAGGGCAAGCTCCGGCCCGGCTGCCGGCGGAGTCGGCGCATCATGAAGCCCGACGGACCGTACGAGATAGGCAAGATCTTCGACGAGATGGTCCTCGCGGCACAGAAGGTCGGGAGTCGCGAACTGCGCGAAGCCCTGGATCACGGACCACTGGCTGGCCCACAGCACGTCCTGCCGGATCGAGGTCTGGCCGTTCAGATTGACCGTCACGAATCTCAGGAACGCGAGAAAGGCGGCCCGATAGGCCGTGTCGCCCAGCCCTTCGATTTCGTCCTCGGGCGGAACCGGCACATCGTGTCGCTTGCGCAGCGCGGTGCGAATATCCGTGTAGGTGTCGCTGGTCAGAACCTCACTGAACGCCTCGTTCGCGCGCGCGAGCGGATGGCGCAGGACAGTGAAGCTGCGGTGGCCCGGCCGGTCGCGCTTCCAGGCGCGCAGCGTCATATTGTTGAACCCGTCAACGAGACCACCCGATCCGAGCTGCGACAGCCAGGCGCGCAGATCCTCGTCCCGCCTTGGGCGGATCGGAACGTAGAGCAGGGGCGCGCCGGCCGCAGCGACCGCCTGAGGCGTGCCGGGCCCGCGACGCGGCTCGAAATTGGGCGTGCGAGAGAGGTTGGCCCAGTCGATCCGCTGCAGCGCGGCCTCCATCTCGGGAAAGTTGCGGACCTTCTGCTCCATGTCCTCGGGATTCTGCCGCACGAGCTTGTTGGAGATCCGCGCGACTTCCGCGTCGACGCCAAGGAATCGAAGGAGCCCGTTGATCACGTCGACCCGGAGCGAATCGTCGTAATCAAGGTAGAAGGCGGTTTGTCCGGAGACCTGAAGCGCGCTGAGCAGACGGAGCTGGAACGCCTGCCGTTCGGCGAGGAACGACTCGAATTCCTCGAACTGGAACACCGGCTGCCAAGTGGTCCGGTGCTTCACATTGGTCATCTTCCAGCGTTTGGTCGCGTTTGCGATCCGCAGGCTGATGAACGAGTCGACCGGGTTGCGTGTCAGCACGATCTTGGCGCAGCGCGGATCCGCGAGAATCGCGTCGAGCACCCGCGGCTCGTGGTCGTGGAAGAACCGGAAGCCGTTCAGACCCTCGGCATTGCGGATCCGGTCGAGCAGTTCCATCGGGTCGCGCTGCCGCTCGGCCATGGTGATGCCGAGGATCTCTTCGATATTCGGCCCGCCGATATGGACCGGGTTGAACGCCTCGCTGTGGCAACTGATGCCCGGAGCCGTCGAAAGCGTCGACTCGATCAGGTTCGAGCCGGTGCGCATCTCGCCAAAGATCACGAAATAGTCGAAATCGCCCCGCAACCGGCGTCCTCCTTAGCGAACCAGATAGGGGCGTGCACAGTCCTGCACTGCCGGCCGTTGCGCGCCGGCTAAACTGACGTCTCCGACCAGCGTCGGCTGCATGCCCTCGTTCTTGAGCCGTTGCAGAAACGCTTGGAATCCTGACAGGTCCGCCATCCGCGGAGCCTCGGCCAAGGGAGGCGCCCCACGCGGCCGGATCTCGTCTAAGATCGGTTGCAGGGATTCCATCGGGCTTTCGATAAACTCTGCCATCGTCCAACTCCGCACACGCGCCTTGACCTGCATCGACCGCAGGATCGCCAGGTGCTCGGCCTCGCGCTTTTGCAGCAAGGCCGCGTTGCGGCGGATATCGGGGAAATCGCCGCCGGATTGCCAGAGCCGCACCGCCCAGGTGCCGGAAATCACCGAGATCTGCGCATTGGGATCGGCGGCCATAAACGCGTTGCAGGCCTGGTTGTCACGGGGGCTGAACTGGAAGACTTGCCGCTCTCCGCGGGAGTTCCAGACCAGGTTGGTGAGGAAGGAGCGCGGATTGTAGTCGCGCAAGGTTGCATCGGCACTAAGGGCGCCGTTGAAGACGGAGGCGCCACCCGAGAACTCCGCGCCTTCCGGGCTGAAGAGATGGCCGTGCACGCGGCCGCCGATCGTCTTGGCCAGCCAGAGGTCGAAATCCTCGAACAGGTCGGTAAAGCCGTGAAACACCGAATAAGGTGCGCAGGTCCTGCCGTTCTCGCGGTCATTCCTCGGAAAGCGGCTTTGCATGTAAAGACCGGGCCGGCCGCGCACCCGCCGTTCGACCGCGCTGGAAAACAGCCTGTCGATCTTGCCCGGATTGGGCTCGGCCCGCTCCGGCTGCGCCTCGGAGGGCGCGAGCAGCGTGCGGTAGAGGCGGTCGGCGCGCGGCCAGATCTTGCGCGCGACGAAACAGTCGGACCGACGGAGAAGCTGCAGGTGATCGTCGTAGAACGTGTGCGGTTTGCCCTGATTGTCAAATTTCGACAGCGTCAGGGAGCGGCTTTCGATCTGCCGCGAATGGCGCCTCGCCAGTGTCTGGAAATAGCTCTCGTCAGGGATCCAGACACGCCGGAAGTACCGGTCGACGGCGGGCCGGTCGGGAGCGTCGAGGATCGCCGACAGCGTCTGGCGGGTCAGGCACCACCATTGCGAGCCGAGATGCGGCACGATCCCGTCGGGAATCCGGCGCCGGAGCTTGAGCCGCCGCTGCAGGTTCACATAGGCGTCGAACAGCGCCCTTTGGCGGCGCCAGGAAAACGGGAACCGGTACATGAACCGCTCGACATCGAGGCCGCCCACGGTCCAGCCGACATCTGCGGTGGTCACACTCTCGATGAAATCGGTGTCCGGGCGCGCGTCGAGATAGGTGGTGAGTTCCTCGACCGGCCGGAGCGGCAGGCAGGAACCGGAGGCGAGGTAGACATGCCGGACATGCGCATGCTGCGCCAGCATCTGCGCCGCGGCGGCCTGGGTCGCGGCCACCAGCGACCAGGTTCCCCATTCGCAGGCGAAGCGCTCGCAAAAGCTCACGTTGCCAAGGTCGGCGAGCATGCCGGTCATCGCACGAAACGCCCGCGGCTTCACCCGGCGATCGACGTGGATGACGACGGGGCAGCCGGCCTCGGCCCAGAACCGCGCCACCTGGGCGGCGCGGTCGAGTGCGGTGTGGCACATCATGATGAAACCGAGCGTCATGCCCAGTTGCCCTTCGACATCAGCCCGAGGATCTCGAGCTGGCGCCAGTTGATGTATTTCTCGGACCATCTGCACCACAGGTCGGGCTGTTCTTTCAGGGCTTCGGCATAGGCGGCGTATTCCCGGCCGGTGGCGAAGTGCTCTTGCCGCGTCAACTCCTCGTCGACCTTGGCCTCGAAAGTCGACAGGAATTTGGCGTGCAGCAGGCATCCTGAAGCCTTTTCGCCGCCCATCTCGTCATAGGTCAGGTTCAAAGAGCGCGGCAGCAACGTGTGGGTCGAGCTGACAAAGCAGTAGTCCCAGCGCCATTTCACCAGCGGGATCTTGTTCAGGCTCGGCGCCTCCTTGGGCGTTTCCGCGAACATGACCCGCGCCCGCGGTCCGCCCTGGATCCAGAGGTTTCCGAACTCGGCGTTCTTCGAGATCGTGTAGTTGCCGCTGTCGAAATGATCGGCGATCGTGAACGGGTTCATGCCCTCGCGATAGGACACTGAGTTGATCGCGCCCTTCGGGTACATGTCGACGAGCATGGCCGGGAAGCTGCGGATCTCGTAGGTGTCGAGCCAGTCGGTCAATGCGCGGATCGGCCGCGTGTCGCAGAACGGGTAGACGAAGAACTCGTCGACATCGAGCGCGAGCACCCAGTGCTCGCGCGCGTGGCGCATCAGGATCCAGTTGAGCCAGTCGACACCGTAGCGCGCCTCGCGGTAGCTCGCCCGCGTCGTCCACAGGGTCACGTCCTCCTGCGCGGCGAGATACTCGCGCGAGCCGTCATCGGAGCCGTTGTCGACGAACAGGAAGTGACCGACCCCGAGCTCGCGGTAATAGCGCAGGAAATAGGGCAGGCGGATCCGTTCGTTACGGAGCACCGCGGCGACGAGAATGTCGCTGCGCCGGATCCGCCGCAGCCGGTCCGCCACCATCGACAAATCGCGGCGCTTGCGGAACGCGCGGAACCGCATCCTCTTGCGCATGAGCCGCAAACGATATCGCTTCCAGACTCCCAACCCGACCCTCTCGCCCCGCAATATTAGGCGGCCGCGTCATCCTTGACGCATTCTGATTAAGGTGAGGTTGCACCAACTGGCCGGATCGCGGCCGAAATGTCCGCTTCCGTTCCTGCCCGTCAGTTCCAGCCCCAACAGAACTTTCTTGTTGGGACGGGACAATACAGGTGGCGACCCTTCAGGTAAACTGCGGAATGACGATCAAACCGGCCGCCGCACGGCGCAGAGGCAGCGCGGTCACGCCCCGTCGTAGCCGCCGGAGCGGTGCCAGCGCCAGGCATCGGCGATCATCGTCGCGAGGTCGGACCGCGCCGGCCGCCAGCCGAGTTCCTGCGCCGCGCGCGCGCTGCCGCAGACGAGGCTCACCGCGTCGCCGGCACGGCGCGCGCCGAAGGTCACCGGCACCTCGCGGTTGGTGACCGCGCGCGACTGGTCGATCACCTCGCGCACCGAGAACCCCCGCCCCGTGCCGAGGCAGTAGACCCGCGAGCCCTTGCCCGCCTCAAGCCACCGCAGCCCGGCCACATGTGCGTCCACGAGATCGGCCACATGGACGTAGTCGCGGACGCAGGTTCCGTCGCGGGTCGGATAGTCGGTGCCGAACACCGTCAGCGCCGCGCGCCGTCCCTCGATCGCGTCGAGCATCAGCGGGATGAGATGGGTCTCGGGCCGGTGGCACTCGCCCACTTCGGCCTCGGGATCGGCGCCGGCGACGTTGAAATAGCGGAAGATCACCGCTTCGAGCCCCTGGCTCGCGCCGAAGTCGCCGAGCATCTGCTCGATCGCGAGCTTCGACTTGCCATAGGCGTTCAATGGTTCCTGCGGCGTCTCCTCGTCGAGCATCACGCCGTCCTGGTCGCCATAGGTCGCACAGGTCGACGAGAAGACGAAGCGCCGGCAATCCGCGGCCAGAGCCGCCTCGACGAGGTTGAGCGCGCCGAGCACGTTCACGCGCCAGTAGGGGCCGGGGTCGCGCATCGCGTCGCCGACGAGGCTCAACGCGGCGAAATGCATCACCGCCTCGGGCCGCCAGCGCGCGAAGACCTCGTCAAGCCGGGCCCGGTCGGAAAGGTCGCCCTCTTCTAACGGGCCGAACTTCACGGCCGCCCGCCAGCCGGTGGCGAGGTTGTCGAAAGTTACCGGAACGTAGCCCGCCGCCTTGAGCGCCTTGCAGGCGTGAGCTCCGATATACCCCGCGCCCCCGGTGACGAGGATGTGCCGGTCCATCGACGCTATTCGGCCGCCTTCTGCATCGCGGTGATGCCGACGAGGAAGTCGCGCAACTCGTCACGCAGCTCCTCGCGGGCCAGCCCGAAGGCGACCGTCGCCTGAAGATAGCCCGCCTTCGATCCGCAATCGAACCGCTGGCCGCGGAAGCGGAAACCGTAGACGTTGTTCGACTTGGCGATCTCTTCGGCGATCGCGTCGGTCAACTGGATCTCGCCGCCGGCGCCGGTCTTCTTACGGTCGAGGTTGGTCATGATCTCGGGCGTCAGGATATAGCGCCCGATCACCGCAAGGTTCGACGGCGCATCCGCAGGCTTCGGCTTTTCCACCATGCCCTTGACCGACACGATCGAGCCCATGTCCTCGCCGATGTCGAGCACGCCGTAGGATGACGCCTTCTCCGGCGCCACTTCCATCGCGGCGACCATGTTGCCGCCGACCTCGGCATGCGCCTCGACCATCTGCTGCAGGCAGGGTTTCTCGGCGGCGATCACGTCGTCGGGCAGGATCACCGCGAAGGGTTCGTCGCCCAGAAGCCGACGCGCGCACCAGACCGCATGGCCAAGGCCAAGCGCCTTGTGCTGGCGGATGTAGGCGATGGCCCCCGATTCCATGTTGGTCGCCCGCAGTGTCTCGAGCAGCGCGGTCTTGCCGCTTGCCTCGAGCGTCGCCTCGAGCTCGTTGGCATGGTCGAAGTAATCCTCGAGCGCGCTCTTGCCGCGCGAGGTCACGAAGATGAACTCCGTGATCCCCGCGGCGCGGGCCTCGTCGATGGCGTACTGGATCAGCGGCCGGTCAACGAGCGTCATGATCTCTTTCGGAATCGACTTCGTTGCCGGCAGGAAACGCGTTCCAAGGCCAGCAACCGGAAAAATTGCTTTCGTGACTTTCGAGTTCATTTAAACCACCGTCGTTTCGTTCCCCGCGGGCCTGTCGCCCTGCGTTCGTATGCTTTGCGTCGACTGATACTCGGTTCTAATCCCGAACGACAACCATACGATGTTTTCCCTCGGTTTCCGGAAAAAAGTTCGAAAACACCTGCCCGGAGCGGCCTTTCGCCGGACAGTGTTCCGTTTCACCGTATAGTGTCCCGAATCAGGACCTTGGGCGCGCTATCAGGCCGCGCTCAGGACATGCCCATCTCGGCCAACATCGCCTCGATTCGCGGGACGTCTTCCGGGTTGTTCAGCTCCCAGAACTGCCGCCCGCGCGCCTCGACCTCGACGCAAAGAACCGTCCGTCCGCACTCGAGGAACCGGAGCTGTTCCAGACCCTCGAGAGTCTCCAGGGCACCGGTCTCCCAGCCCGGATAGGCGGCGAGCGCGGCGGGGCGGTAGGCATAGACGCCGATATGATGGAAGACCGGCGTCGCCTCGTCCGCGCCGTAACGCCGGCCGGTATATGGTATCACTTCCTTCGAGAAGTAGAGCGCCCGGCGGCCGGCGCCGAAAACCGCGGTCGTGCCGCCGACGCGCCCCGCGCGGCGATCCTCGAGGAACCCGTTCAGCGCGCGGCCGTCGCAGCGCAGCACCGGCGTCGCGATATCGGCGCCGGGATCGGCCTGCAGCCCCGCGACCAGCGCCTCGACGAACCAGTGCGGCGTGAGCGGCGCGTCGCCCTGCAGGTTGACGACGATGTCATAGCGGCCGCCAAGCGCCGCATGCGCCTCGGCGCAGCGTTCGGTGCCGTTGCGGCAGGCTTCCGACGTCATCACGACCTCGGCGCCGAAACCCTCGGCTTCCGCCTTGATACGGTCATCGTCGGTCGCCACGACGACGCGGTCGACACCCTTGACCTGCGTCGCCGCTTCCCAGCTGCGCCGGATCAGCGTGCGCGCCTCGCCGTCAGCACCCTTCAGCGCGACGAGCGGCTTGCCCGGATAGCGTGTCGAGGCATAGCGGGCGGGAATGACGACGAGAACGGTCACTGTTTCACCAGAAGAACACCCGGCGCATAGGCGATGAAGAACGGGTTCTCGAAACCCGGCTTGCCGTAGGTCAGCGGACTGTGGTCGTCGAAGCGCACGACCTCGCCGCCCGCGCCGCGCAGCACCGCGTCGCCCGCGGCGGTGTCCCATTCCATCGTCCGCCCGAGCCGCGGGTAGAGATCGGCCTCGCCGGTCGCGACGAGGCAGAACTTGAGGCTCGACCCCGCGCTCGTCATGTCGCGCACCGCATATGCCGCGATGTAGTCGTCGGTCGCCTGGTCGCGATGCGACTTCGAGGCCACCACCATCAGGCCCCGGTTGTCGGGCACCGAAACCGTGATCGGCACCTGTTCGCCGGGCGCTTCCTTGTCGAAGGCGCCCTTCTCCTCCACCGCGCGGCCATCGCCGAGCGTGTAGAAGAGCCGTCCCTTGGCCGGCGCATAGACGACGCCGCGCAAGGGTACGCCGGCCTCGACATAGGCGATGTTCACGGTGAAGTCGCCGCGCCGCTGGACGAATTCCTTGGTTCCGTCCAGGGGGTCGACGATGAGGAAGGTCGAGACCGCCTGCCCGTGGCTCGCCGCCTGCTCCTCGGTCACGAGCGCCACGGCGGGAAACGCCTCGGCGAGTCCTTCGGAAATCAGCGCATCTGCAGCCTCGTCGGCCTCGGTCACCGGGCTCGCGTCGGACTTGGACCGCACCTCGAAATCGGGGGAACTGTAGATCTCCATGATCCGGTCCCCGGCCTCGAGCGCGAGGCGCCGCATCACCATTGTCAGGCGGTCGAAATCCAAGGCGGCATCTCCTCATTCGGTGCGAGTTGATCGGCAGAGCGGTTCACCTTATGATCGCCCGCTAAGGGATCGGCAAGATTTCCGGGCGAAAAAACACCAGTCTCAGGCATCATCAGCGGAATCGGGCAGAGCGGCATGTTCGGAGTAGAGCGGCGGAAATCCCGGCTGAACTCGTCGCTGGCGATCCTCGAACTCATCTATCACAGCACGGTGCGCGCGATCCGGCGCAACCACAAGAATGCCTTGGTGGGGCTTCTGACCAACATCCTGCAGACGGTGATCTTCATCGGCGCCTTCATCGTAACTTTCAACCTGCTCGGCATGCGCGGCAGCGCGATTCGCGGCGATTTCACCGTCTACATCATGACGGGCATCTTCACGTTCATGTGCAACATCAAGACGTCGGGCGCGGTCATCGGCTCGGAAGGTCCGACCTCGGGAATGATGCTGCACGCGCCGATGAACACCGCCATCGCGATCGGCTCGGCGGCGCTCGCGGCTCTCTACACCCAGGTCCTGTCGATCGTCGTGATACTCGGGGTCTATCACATGGCCTACGCGCCGGTGCAGATCGAAGATCCCGTTGGCGCGCTGGGAATGCTCATCCTCTCCTGGCTCTACGGGATCGGGATCGGCATGGTCGTGCTCGCGATCAAGCCGTGGTGGCCGGCGTTCGCACGCGTCGCGCAACAGATCTACACCCGCGTCAACATGTTCGCCTCGGGTAAGATGTTCGTCGGCAACACACTCAGCTTCTCGCTGCTGGCGATGTTCGACTGGAACCCGCTCTTTCACATCATCGACCAGATGCGCGGCTTCGTGTTCATCAACTACAATCCGCACAACTCGTCGCTGACCTACCCTGTCTATTTCACGCTCGCGCTGATCGCCGTCGGGCTGATGGGCGAGTTCAAGACCCGCAAACACGCCTCAGCGAGCTGGAACGCGGCGCGCTGATCCGGGTGCTCCGTCGCGGATTTCGACAGTTGGGCCGGCGAGTGTGGCCGTGATTGGGCCCGGCGTCTTGCTCTGTCGGTCTTTGTCCGGGTGGCGATTCGCAGTTCAGTCCACGACCCGGAGCGTGAGGTTGATGCGTCCGCCTTTCGGCAGGAGCGTCGATGAGCCGGACGCGATCCGGTCGACGCCATGATAGGCGAGCCGCGCCTCCCCGCCGAGCGCCAGGACGTCACCGGAACGAAGCCAGAAGCTTTTCGTCGGCCCGCCGCGGGTCGTGCCGCCGATCCGAAACCGGGCGTCGTCACCGAGGCTGATCGACAGGACCGGCCAGCGGAAATCGGCCTCGTCACGGTCCTGATGCAGGCCCATCCGCGCATCTACATCGTAGAAATTCACCAGACAGCAATCGGGAGCGCGCTCCGCGCCCACGAGACGGCGCCAGACCGCCTGTACCCGCTCCGGGATCGGCGGCCAGTCTGAGCCACAGGGATGGCGCGGAACGTAGCGGTAGCCCTTCCGGTCCGCGTACCAGCCGTATTTCCCGGCCGAGGTCATCCGCACCGACATCGGCTTGCCCCATGGGGTCAGCGGCGAGAACAGGGGCGCAGCCGCGACGACGGCGCGGATATCCCCGACCAGCGCAGCTTGTTCGTCTGCGTCGAGATAGAGAGCATACAAGGCCGCGCCCGCGATCCGGGCGGTGGGATCGGGCGGTACGGGCGACGCCGGAGAGTGGTCGCGATTTTCCACGGATTTTCCCTGTTTTTCCCGCCGTCACGGCGCTTGCAGCGTCAGATTCCCCTCCTTATATACCCCACGAAGCCGGTCGGGATCACCCGGCCGAAATCTAGGGATCGGCGTCAGGGGCCGCGATCGGATCTGGCGCCACATCATCGCCGAAGGAAAGGTACATACATGGCCAAAGTCATCGGGATCGACCTCGGGACCACGAACTCCTGCGTCGCCATCATGGACGGGGCGCAGCCGCGCGTCATCGAGAACTCGGAAGGCGCCCGCACCACGCCCTCCGTCGTCGGCTTCACCGACAGCGAGCGTCTCGTCGGCCAGCCGGCCAAGCGCCAGGCGGTCACCAACCCGACCAACACGGTCTATGCCGTCAAGCGCCTGATCGGCCGCCGCATCGGCGACGCCGAGGTCGAGAAGGACAAGAAGCTCGTCCCCTACCACATCGTGGACGGCGGCAACGGCGACGCCTGGGTCGAGGTGAAGGGTGAGAAATACTCTCCCGCGCAGATCTCCGCTGTGATCCTGCAGAAGATGAAGGAAACCGCCGAAAGCTACCTCGGCGAATCGGTCACCCAGGCGGTCATCACCGTCCCGGCCTATTTCAACGACGCCCAGCGTCAGGCCACCAAGGACGCCGGCAAGATCGCCGGTCTCGAAGTCCTGCGGATCATCAACGAGCCGACGGCGGCGGCACTCGCCTACGGTCTCGACAAGAAGGAAACCCGGACCATCGCGGTCTATGACCTCGGCGGCGGCACCTTCGACATCACCATCCTCGAAATCGACGATGGCCTCTTCGAGGTGAAGTCGACCAACGGCGACACCTTCCTCGGCGGCGAGGACTTCGACATGCGCATCGTGAACTACCTCGCCGAGGAGTTCAAAAAGGAGCATGGCGTCGACCTGACCGGCGACAAGATGGCGCTGCAGCGTCTCAAGGAAGCGGCCGAGAAGGCGAAGATCGAGCTTTCTTCCAGCCAGCAGACCGAGATCAACCAGCCGTTCATCTCGATGGACAAGAACACCGGCACGCCGCTGCACATGGTCATGAAGCTGACCCGTGCGAAGCTCGAATCGCTGGTCGCGGACCTTATCAAGAAGTCGATGAAGCCTTGCGCCGACGCGCTCAAGGATGCCGGACTTTCCAAGGGCGACATCGACGAGGTCGTGCTCGTCGGTGGCATGACCCGGATGCCGAAGGTGATCGAGGAAGTGACGAACTTCTTCGGCAAGGAGCCGCACAAGGGCGTGAACCCGGACGAGGTCGTGGCGCTTGGTGCGGCGATCCAGGCCGGCGTGCTGCAGGGCGACGTGAAGGACGTGGTCCTGCTCGACGTGACCCCGCTCTCGCTCGGCATCGAGACGCTCGGCGGTGTCTTCACCCGCCTCATCGACCGCAACACCACGATCCCCACGAAGAAGAGCCAGATCTTCTCGACGGCCGAAGACAACCAGAACGCGGTGACGATCCGGGTCTTCCAGGGCGAGCGCGAGATGGCAGCGGACAACAAGCTCCTCGGCCAGTTCAACCTCGAGGAAATCCCGCCCGCGCCGCGCGGCCTGCCGCAGATCGAGGTGACCTTCGACATCGACGCGAACGGCATCGTCTCGGTCAACGCCAAGGACAAGGGCACCGGCAAGGCGCAGCAGATCACCATCCAGGCCTCGGGCGGACTTTCCGACGACGAGATCGAGAAGATGGTCAAGGACGCCGAGGCCAATGCCGAGGGCGACAAGAAGCGCAAGGAGCTGGTGGAGGCCAAGAACCAGGCCGAAAGCCTGATCCACTCCACCCGCAAGGCGCTCGAGGAGCATGGCGACAAGGTCGACGCCTCCACCGTCGAGGCGATCGAGCTGGCCATCGGCGCGCTCGAGGAAACGCTGAAGTCCGAGGATGCCGGCAAGATCAAGGGCGGCATCCAGAACGTCACCGACGCGGCGATGAAGCTCGGCGAGGCGATCTACAAGGCGCAACAGGCCGAAGGCGCGGCGCCGGAAGGTGACGACGAGGGTCCGCGCGGCGTCGATGACGACATCGTGGATGCCGACTTCGAGGATCTGGGCGAAGACAAGCGCAAGTAACGCGACCGGAACCCCGGGGCCGGCCTGACGCGCGTCGGGCCGGCCCGCGCGTTCCCCGAGAGGGCGAAGAATGGCGAAACGCGACTTCTACGAGGTTCTGGGTGTCGGACGCGGCGCATCGGCCGACGAGATCAAGAAGGCCTATCGGGCGAAGGCCAAGGAGCTTCACCCCGATCGCAACAAGGACAAGCCGGAGGCCGAGGCCCAGTTCAAGGAAGTGAACGAGGCCTACGACGTCCTCAAGGACGACACCCGCAAGGCGGCCTATGACCGCTTCGGCCATGCCGCCTTCGAGGGCGGAATGGGTGGCGGTCCGCGCGGCGGCGGGCGCGGCGGCTATGGCCAGCAGGGCGATTTCGCCAGCGCCTTCTCTGACGTGTTCGAGGACCTCTTCGGCGACTTCATGGGCGGCCGCGGCGGCGCCGGCGGACGAAACCGCGCCCAGCGCGGCTCGGACTTGCGCTACAATCTTCGGGTCACGCTCGAGGAGGCCTATAGCGGTGCCCAGAAGTCGATCACCGTGCCGACCTCGGTTGCCTGCGGCATCTGCAACGGCACCGGGGCCGAGGGCGGCGCCGAACCGCAGACCTGCCCGACCTGTTCGGGCATGGGCAAGGTCCGTGCCCAGCAGGGCTTCTTCACGGTCGAGCGCACCTGCCCGACATGCGGCGGGCTCGGCCAGACGATCAAGAACCCGTGCAAGGTCTGCCACGGCGCCGGGCGTACCGAGAAGGAGCGCCAGCTTTCCGTCAACATCCCCGCGGGGGTCGAGACGGGCACGCGGATCCGCCTCGCCGGCGAGGGGGAAGCCGGGTTGCGCGGCGGTCCGGCCGGCGACCTTTACATCTTCATCGAGGTCCGCGAACACGCACTTTTCCAGCGCGACGGGGTCAACCTCTTCTGCCGGGTGCCGATCTGGATGACCACCGCGGCGCTCGGCGGCGAGGTCGAGGTGCCAACGATCGACGGCGGCCGCAGCCGGGTGAAGATCCCGTCGGGGGCGCAGACCGGCAAGCAGCTGCGGCTGCGCGGCAAGGGCATGCCGGCGCTGCGCGGCGGCGGCGTCGGCGACATGCTGATCGAGATTGCGGTCGAAACGCCGGTGAACCTCACCGCGCAGCAGCGCGAGCTCCTGCGCGAGTTCGAACGCCTGAGCGAGGACAACAACCCCGAAGGTTCGTCGTTCTTCTCCAAGGTCAAGAGCTTCTGGGACGGCATGAAGGGCTGAGCCGGGCCTCCTGAGAAGGTTGAATTTGACGGCGCGGCTCCCCGGCTGCGCCGTTTGTCTTTCGGGCGCATGTTAACCAATCCTTCACCACGACGCGGGAATCTGGCCGCATGGGACCGACTCGCGCCTTTCATGAAGCTCCGATGCCGCTCTTTCCGGGCGACGAAGCGCTCGCGGTCGCGCTGCCCGAGGGCAGGCTGCCCTCCTACATCAAGGACCACCGCCAACGGTTGCGCGCCCGTTTCATGGACGGCGGCGCGGCGGCGATTCCCGACTATGAACTCCTTGAACTCGTGCTTTTCCGAGCGATCCCGCGCCAGGATGTGAAGCCTCTCGCCCGTCGGCTGCTCGACCTGTTCGGCGATTTCAACCGCGTGCTCTCCGCGCCGGCGCACCGGCTCACCGAGGTGCAGGGCGTCGGTGACGCCGTGGTGCAGGAGCTGAAGATCGTCGAGGCGGCGGCGCACCGGCTGGCGCGAACCAGGGTGATGCACCGCGCCGTCCTGTCGTCGTGGGACCAGCTTCTCGACTATTGCCGCACCGCGATGGCGCATCGGGAGACCGAGCAGTTCCGGGTGCTCTACCTCGACCGCAAGAACGTGCTGATCGCCGACGAGGAACAGGCGCGCGGCACCGTGGACCATGTGCCGGTCTATCCGCGCGAAGTGGTCAAGCGGGCGCTGGAGCTCAATGCGAGCGCTCTCATCCTCGTCCACAACCACCCTTCGGGCGACCCGACGCCGTCGGAGCAGGACATCGTCGTCACCGGCCAGATCCAGGACGCCGCTCGCGTCATGGGGATCGTCGTCCACGACCATCTGATCGTCGGCAAATCGCGCGAACTCAGCTTCCGGGCCGAGGGGTACTTCTGATGAACCGGCCCGGATCATGAGACTCCGGCAATCGTGGCGTATACGCGCGTTGCACCCGGACCGCAGTTGCGTCGCGCGGTCCGGGCGTGACATTACACACGACCATTCGTGAAAATGGCGGGCCCCGATCCGGGTACCCGCCATCAATACGCAGCCGTTGGCATATTCCCTTAAGCCGTGCGTCCGTCTTGCTATGCGGTCGGCAGTACGAACCCGCGTCAGGCCAGCCGGCCGTGGCAATGCTTGAACTTTTCCCCCGACCCGCACGGGCAGGGATCGTTACGTCCGGGGTCGCCCCAGCTTGCCGGATCCGTCTCATCGAATCCCGCCGCCGCCCCGGCCATCGCGGCAACCGGAGCCGCCGCCGCAGCATTGGCGTTCTGGGCGGCCTGCTGCTCGTTGATCTGGCGCAACATTGCCTGCTGCTCCTCCTCGGTCATCGGCCGGACCTGAGCGAGCTTGCGCGTCACGTCCTCGCGCAGGCCGTCGAGCAGATTCTCGAAGAGCGTGAAGGCCTCGGTCTTGTACTCCGACAGCGGATCGCGCTGCGCATAGCCGCGGAAGCCAACGACCGAGCGCAGGTGTTCCAGCGTCACCAGATGCTCGCGCCACTTGGTGTCGATGGTCTGCAGCAGGAACTGCTTCTCGATCTGGCGCATGGTTTCGGCCCCGAACGCCTCGGCCTTCTCGGCCATCAGCTCGTCGGAGGCCTTGCAGACCCGCTCGCGCATCTCTTCCTGATCGACGCCTTCCTCGGCCGCCCAGTCCGCGACCGGAAGCGCGAGCGCCAGCTTCTCCTTCACCGCGGCGTCGAGCCCGGAGATGTTCCACTGTTCGGCATAGCTTTTCGGCGGCAGGAACTGGTCCACTACGTCGTCGATGACCTGGTGGCGCATGTCGCCGACGATCTCCTCGAGATCCTCGGCCTCCATGATCTCCAGCCGCTGGCTGAAGATCACCTTGCGCTGGTCGTTCATCACGTCGTCGAATTTCAGGAGCTGCTTGCGGATGTCGAAGTTGCGGCCCTCAACCTTGGCCTGGGCCCGCTCCAGCGACTTGTTCACCCAAGGGTGGATGATCGCCTCGCCCTCCTTCATGCCGAGCGTCGACAGAACCTTGTCGAGCCGCTCGGACCCGAAGATCCGCATCAGGTCGTCCTCGAGCGAAAGGTAGAACGACGACCGCCCCGGATCGCCCTGACGGCCCGACCGGCCGCGCAACTGGTTGTCGATGCGCCGGCTCTCGTGCCGCTCGGAGGCAAGGACGAAGAGCCCGCCGGCCTCGAGGACCTGTTTCTTCTCCTCGGCATGCTCCGCCTCGATCCGGGCGCGGATCTCGTCGGGATGGGCTTCGGGATCGGCGGCAAGCGCCTCCATCACCTTCATCTCGACATTGCCGCCAAGCTGGATGTCGGTACCGCGACCGGCCATGTTCGTTGCGATCGTCACCGCCCCGACCTTGCCGGCATCGGCGACGATCTTCGCCTCCTGCTCGTGCTGGCGGGCATTGAGCACGTTGTGCCTGATGCCTTCCTTCTTCAGCAGCTCCGAGAGCATCTCGGACTTCTCGATCGAGGTCGTGCCGACGAGGACCGGCTGGCCCTTCTCGTTGGCGGTCTTGATTCGCTTTAGGATCGCTTCGTATTTTTCTCGCGCCGTGCGATAGACCTGGTCGTGGTCGTCCTTCCGTGCCACCGGCCGGTTGGTCGGCACCTCGACCACGCCGAGCCCGTAGATTTCCATGAATTCCTCGGCCTCGGTCGAAGCCGTGCCGGTCATCCCGCCGAGCTTGTCATAGAGGCGGAAGTAGTTCTGGAAGGTCACCGAGGCGAGTGTCACGTTCTCGGGCTGGATCGACACGCCTTCCTTGGCCTCGATCGCCTGATGGAGGCCGTCCGAGAGCCGCCGGCCCTGCATCATCCGGCCGGTGAATTCGTCAATGAGCACGATCTCGCCATTGCGGACGATGTAGTGCTGGTCCTTGTGAAAGAGCGTATGCGCCCGCATCGCCTGGGTGGCGTGGTGGACGATGGTGGTCGATTCCGGGTCGTAGAGCGTCTGGCCTTCGGGCAGCACGCCGGCCTCCGTCAGCCGCTGCTCGAGGTATTCGTTGCCCTCCTCGGTGAAGGTCGCGTTGCGTGCCTTCTCGTCGAGCTTGTAGTGCTCCTCGGTCAGTTCCGGGATGAAGGCGTCGAGCGTCTTGTAGAGCTCCGACCGGTCCTGGCTCGGCCCCGAGATGATCAGCGGCGTCCGCGCTTCGTCGATCAGGATCGAGTCGACCTCGTCGACGATGGCGAAGAAATGGCCGCGCTGCATCATCTCGTCGATCGAGTTGCGCATGTTGTCGCGCAGGTAGTCGAAGCCGAGCTCGTTGTTCGTGGCGTAGGTGATGTCAGCCTCGTAGGCGGCCTTCTTCTCCTCGGCCGACTGGAACGGATAGACGACGCCGGTGGTCAGGCCGAGCGCTCCGTAGACCTTGCTCATCCATTCCGCGTCGCGCTTGGCGAGGTAGTCGTTGACGGTGACGATATGCACACCCTTGCCCGAGAGGGCGTTCAGGTAGGCCGGGAAGGTCGCGACCAGCGTCTTGCCCTCGCCGGTCTTCATTTCGGCGATGTTGCCCTGATGGAGGAAGATCCCGCCCATGAGCTGCACGTCGAAGGCCCGAAGCCCCAGCGCCCGCTTCGCCGCCTCGCGGCAGTTGGCGAAGGCCTCGACCAGCACCGAGTCGAGGCTCTCGCCCGACTGCACCCGCTTGGCCAGCTCCTCGGTCTTCTCCTTTATCCCCTCGTCGGTGAGGTTCTGGAACTCCGGTTCCAGCGCGTTGATCTTCACCACCAGCGGGCGGACCGACTTGACCATGCGGTCGTTCGGCGTGCCGAAGACCTTCTTCGCGATTGTTCCGAGGCCCAGCATTTTTTCTCCGCTCGGGTTCGACTGACTGACCTGTGAAGAAACGCGGCCTTGCCGCTGCCTCGCGCTGTGCCTAGAACGGCTGCGAAACCGGGTGCGGCTCGGCCCTCACGGGACCATCGCGATGTAAGGGTCTGCCGTCCGATAGTCAACGTCGCGCCCCGTGCGCGGCCCGATGAGGAGTTGAGATCATGCTGAAACCAGCCGCCCGCCTTGGCGCTGTTGCCCTGTCGCTGGCGCTGTCGGCGCCCGTCCTCGCCGCCGAACCGAGCGCCGAGACCGTTGTCGCCACCGTCAACGGCGTGGACATCACGCTCGGCCACATGATCGCTTTGCGCGAGAGCCTGCCGCCGCAATATCTCCAGCTCGACGACGAGACGCTGTTCAACGGCATCCTCGACCAGATCATCCAGCAGGCCGCGCTCGCCGAGGCCGCCGAGGCCGACATGGGCACGCGCGACAAGCTTTTCCTCGACAACCAGCGCCGCAGCTACCTTGCCGGCACCACGCTCGAGGAAACTGCCGCCTCTGCGGTCACCGACGAGGCGGTGCAGTCGCTCTACGACGAGAAATACGCCAACACCGATCCCGGCACCGAATACAACGCCGCCCATATCCTCGTCGCGACCGAGGACGAGGCCAAGGCCATCAAGGCCGAACTTGACGGCGGCGCCGATTTTGCCGTGATCGCCAAGGAGAAATCTACCGATCGTGGCTCGGCGGAAGCCGGTGGCGACCTTGGCTGGTTCGGCGTCGGCATGATGGTGAAGCCCTTCGAGGACGCGGTTCTGGCGATGGAGGCCGGCACGGTCTCCGATCCGGTCCAGTCCGATTTCGGCTGGCACCTGATCAAGCTCAACGAGACCCGCGCCGCCACCGCGCCGACGATCGAGGACGTGCGCGCCGAACTCGAAGGCGAGTTGCAGGGCTCGGCAGTCGAGGCCAAGGTGACGGAACTGACCGAGGCGGCGAAGGTCGAGAAGATGGTCGAGGGAATCGATCCCGCCATCCTCAAGAACACCGCGCTCATCGAGAACTGACAACGCCGGAACGGGGGACCGACATGGCCAAGAAGGACGACGACTGGAAGGCCGAGGCGAAGAAGCTGAAGGATCAGGTCAAGCGGCTGCGCAAGACCATCGAGGACCGCGTCCTGCCGGCCCTGGGCGAGACTGTCGAGGCCGGCGTCGACGCCGTGATCGACGCGGTCGCGACCGGTGCGGAAGCGGTCAGCGCGCGGGTGAAGCAGCCGAGCCCGGTCTCGCCGCTCGCCCCGCAGGACGGTTTCCCCGCGCTGCCGGTGATCGACGGCGTGGAGTTCGCCGCCGTCGAGGCCGGCGTGCGCTACAAGAACCGCACCGACGTGATGCTGGTGCGGCTCGCCCCCGGCACCGCGATCGCGGGCGCCTTCACCCGCTCGGCCACCCGCGCGGCCTGCGTGCTCGACTGCGAGGCCAAGCTCGCCGGGAAGCCCGCCTCCGAGGAGGGCGCGGCGATCGTCGTCAACTCCGGCAACGCCAACGCCTTCACCGGCAAGGCCGGGCAGGAGTCGGTCGACGCTGTCACCGATGCCGTCGCCCGCGCGCTCTCGATCCCGTCATCGCGGGTCCTCTCCTCCTCGACCGGCGTGATCGGCGAACCCCTGCCGCATGGCCGGATCACCGCCAAGCTTGGTGACCTCAGAACCGCGCTCGACGCCGGCGGGATCGAGCTGGCGGCGCGCGCGATCATGACGACCGACACCTTCCCCAAGGGCGCCTCCGCCGAGATCAAGGGCGACGGCGGGCCGATCCGCATCGCCGGCATCGCCAAGGGCTCCGGCATGATCGCGCCCGACATGGCGACGATGCTTGTCTACATCTTCACCGACGCGAGGATCTCCTCGGCCAACCTGCAGAAAATGGTCTCGCGCCAGGTCGACGCCTCGTTCAACGCGATCACTGTGGACAGCGACACCTCGACCTCCGACGCGCTGATCGTCGCGGCGACCGGCAAGAGCCCAGCCGCCGAGATCGCGGACATGCGCTCGGCGCCCGCCAAGGCCTTCGAAAAGGCGCTCGGCGTGGTGATGCTGGATCTGGCGAAACAGGTGGTGCGCGACGGCGAAGGGGCGACGAAATTCGTCGAGGTCCGCGTCACCGGCGCAGCCGACGCCAGCGACGCCCACAGGGTCGCGATGGCGATCGCCAACTCGCCGCTCGTGAAGACCGCGATCGCGGGCGAGGACCCGAACTGGGGGCGCATCGTCATGGCGGTCGGCAAGTCCGGCGCCAAGGCCGACCGCGACACGCTGTCGATCCGTCTGGGCGACCTGCTCCTGGCCGAGAAGGGCTGGCGCAGCCCGGACTACAGCGAGGAGGAGGCGGCCGCCTACATGAAGCGCGACGAGCTGGTGATCTCGGTCAACCTCGGCCTCGGCAAGGGCGCGCGCACGGTCTGGACCTGCGACCTCACGCATCGCTACATCGACATCAACGCCGACTACCGGTCGTGAGAACGCTCCTCGTCTCGGCGGTGGCGCTCATAGATCCCGACGGCCGGGTGCTCCTTGCACGCCGGCCGGAGGGCAAGTCGATGGCGGGCCTGTGGGAGTTTCCCGGCGGCAAGGTCGAACCCGGCGAGACGCCGGAGGCCGCGCTGATCCGCGAACTGCACGAGGAACTTGGCATCGACACCTGGGCAAGCTGCCTTGCGCCGCTGACGTTCGCGAGCCACGCTTACGACGACTTCCACCTGCTGATGCCGCTCTTCGCCTGCCGGAAATGGCAGGGCATGCTGCAGTCGCGCGAGGGTCAGGAACTGGCCTGGGTCCGCCCGAAGGACCTGCGCAGCTACCCGATGCCGCCCGCCGACGTCCCGCTCATCCCGATCCTGCGCGACTGGCTCTGATAGCCACCCGAGCGACGATCCGCCAACAAAGTGGGGTGTCCGCAAATCGTGCTGGCCGGGATTGAACCCAAAGCCACATGGCGGCATCGCATTCCCAGAGCTGTGCTCGGGAAATCAGTAAGAGTGCGTTTCACAAACCAGAATGCTCGTTCGTGAGGTGAAAAAGTCCCGTGCGAAGGGGATATCAACGCCGAGCGCTGCAGGCGGGTGTTCTTCGCAGACACGCAGCATGTCTTTGTGCATGTCTATTGTGCCATTGAAAATCGAATCGCCCCTCTTGTCCGGCCTTCTTGTTTCCCAGACAGCTTCGCGATCGACAGTAATTCGAAATCCGGTTTGCTCACAAAGACCGCATGCGCCTCGGAGTGTCGGCGCGCGATAATCGACGGTCTCAAAAACGACCTTCTTGTTCTCGATCATGCACTCTGCCGGGTCCTCGTTAAGGGCATGCAAATCGCGGGGAGCATCTCGCTCTCGGGCATCTGAATGGAGCTGCCCCCTCCGACTTCAGTCCGAAATACCCTGACGAAGAAATGCTGCTGATAGGAAATACCATCAAGCTCGTAGCAATGTGCCAGAACCACGGATCCCCATTGATCCGCCTGGGCTTGCACGAAGCAAGCGAGTTGGATTGCCAAGCTCAACAAGATAGATCTGAAACTTGGCAAAAGAGGGCGCCTGTTAACAAAATTCTCTGCGAACGGTCCGATCATAGGCATGAATCCGCTGCGCATGCAAAGGTCTGCCGGGTCCACAAGGCGGACCAACACGACTTGCGGACATCTCCAAAGAAAAAGCCGCCCGAACCCGGGCGGCCTTTCCAATTCACAATCGCGGGCGCGATCAGGCGAGCTTGCGCTCGACCTCCTCGCGCTCGAAGATCTCGATGACGTCGCCCGGGCGGATGTCGTCGTAGTTCTCGAACGCCATGCCGCATTCCTGGCCGGACTGCACTTCCTTGACCTCATCCTTGAAGCGCTTCAGCGTCTTCAGCGTGCCCTCGTGGATCACGACATCGTCGCGCAGGAGCCGGACGCCGGCCGAGCGACGCGCCACGCCCTCGGTGACGAGGCAGCCCGCGACCTTGCCGACGCCGGAGACCTTGAAGACCTCCTTGATCGACGCATAGCCGATGAAGTTCTCGCGGATCTCGGCCGAGAGAAGTCCCGAGGCCGCCTTCTTCACGTCGTCCACGAGATCGTAGATGACCGAGTAGTAGCGGATCTCGACGCCCTTCTGGTTCGCCGCCGTCCGTGCCGGCGCGTTGGCCCGCACGTTGAAACCGATCACCGGCGCACCCGACGCTTCGGCAAGACCGATATCCGATTCGGTGATCGCGCCGACGCCGTAATGCAGCACGCGGACGCGCACTTCCTCGTTGCCGATCTTCTCCATCGCCTGGACGATCGCCTCGGCGGAACCCTGCACGTCGGCCTTCACCACGATCGGCAGCTCGGAAATGTTCTTGTCTTCCTTGGCCTTGGCCATGAGCTGTTCGAGCGTCGTCGCCGCACCGGCCGCCGCGCGCTTGTCCTTTGCGGCCTGCTCACGGTAGTTCGCGATCTCGCGCGCCTGCGCCTCGGTCTCGACCACGTTGAGGACGTCGCCGGCCTCCGGCGTGCCGTTGAGGCCAAGGACCTCGACCGGCACCGACGGCCCGGCCTCGGTTACCCGCTCGCCCTGGTCGTTGATCAGCGCGCGCACCTTGCCCCACTGCTCGCCGACGACGAAGATGTCGCCCTGCTTCAGCGTGCCGTGCTGGACGAGAACCGTGGCAACCGGGCCGCGGCCGACGTCGAGCTTGGCCTCGATCACCGCACCCATCGCGGCGCGTTCCGGGTTGGCCTTGAGTTCGAGGATCTCCGCCTGCAGCGCGATCGCCTCGAGGAGGCTGTCGAGCCCCTTGCCGGTCTTGGCCGAAACCTCGACATCCTGCACCTCGCCCGACATCGCCTCGACGACAACCTCGTGCTGCAGCAGATCGGTCCGCACTTTCTGCGGATTGGCGGACGGCTTGTCGCATTTGTTGATCGCGACGATCATCGGCACCTTGGCGGCCTTGGCGTGGTTGATCGCCTCGATCGTCTGCGGCATGACCGCGTCATCGGCGGCGACCACGAGCACGACGATATCCGTCACCTGCGCGCCGCGGGCGCGCATCGAGGTGAAGGCGGCGTGGCCCGGCGTGTCGAGGAAGGTCAGCACGGCACCCGACTCGGTCGTCACCTGGTAGGCGCCGATGTGCTGGGTGATGCCGCCGGCCTCGCCGGAGACGACGTTGGTCTGGCGGATCGCGTCGAGCAGCGAGGTCTTGCCGTGGTCGACATGGCCCATGATCGTGATGATCGGCGGGCGCGGCTGAAGATCCTCGGCCTTGTCCTCGACCGTGTCGATGACCTGCTCGACGTCGGCGTCGGAGACGCGGACCGCGTGGTGGCCAAACTCCTCGATCACCAGCTCGGCGGTGTCAGCGTCGATGGGCTGGTTCATGTTGACCATCATGCCCATCTTCATCAGCGCCTTGACCACGTCGGCGGCGCGCTCGGCCATCCGGTTGGCAAGTTCCGAGACGATGATCGTCTCGGGCAGCTGCACGTCGCGCGACTGCTTCTCGGCGCGCTGGCTCATGCCCATCGCCTTCTGGCGGGCACGCTCCTGCTTGCGCTTCATCGCGGCCAGCGAACGCTGGCGCCCGCCCTCGCCGGAAAGCGCCTCGGAAAGCGTCAGCTTGCCGGCGCGACGGCTGTCGTCGCGCGCGCCCTTGCCGCGCGAATCCTTGTCGGTGGCGGCGCCGCGGGTGTCGCGCTCACGGTCGGTCTTGCGCGGGCCACCGACGCTGACGCCCTTGGTTTCGGCACGGCTCGCGGCAGCCTCGACGGCCGCCGGGTCGACCGGCGCGGGTTTCGCCGCCGCCGGCTTCTTGAACTCTTCCTTGCGGGCGGCGCGGGCCTCGGCTTCCTCGGCCTTGCGGGCCTCTTCCTCGGCCTTGGCCTTCAGCGCCTCTTCGCGCTCGCGATCCTCGCGCTCCTTGGCTTCGATCTCGGCGCGGCGACGCTCGCGCTCTTCCTCGCGCTGACGCTCCTCCTCGGCGCGTTGAGCGGCCTCTTCGACCTCGCGCGCCTTGGCGGCCTGCAGCGCCTTCAGACGGCGCTCCATCTCGGCATCGGAGATCCCGGCCGGACGGCGCGACGGATCGCCCGCACCCTTGGCGCCGGCAGAACCGGACGAGCCCGCAGCGGCACCGGGCTTCGGCACGACGACGCGCTTGCGTTTCGTCTCGACGACGACGCTCTTCGTCCGGCCATGCGAGAAGCTCTGCTTCACCTGGCCGGAACGCCCGCCACCGAGGCCGAGAGGTTTCTTACCGTCTGTTTCGCTCATGCCGACTTCGTATCCTTCCCGGCGGACCTTCCGCCGTCATCTTTTCGCAAACCCGAAAGCTTTGCCGCTTCCTCTACTACACGCGCAGAGAGTCCGCCAGCGGCAAGCGCGCCATGTATCACACTATCGCGGCCAAATGCCAGCCCGAGCTCCGAGGAGGTCAGGCAGCCGAACCAGCGCCCGCCCTCCGGGGTCCAGAGCTTGCCCTTGCCGCGCTCCGATCCGTCGGAGGCCTGGAGCAGCACCTTGGCCCTGCCCTCGGCCAGCCAGCCCTTGACCTTCTCGAACCCCGCGACCGCGCGGCCCGCCTTGCGCGCCAGCGACACGAGGTCGACGACCCGCCGCGCGACCGCCGCCTCGACCAGATCGGCGAGATCCGCGGGCACCGTCACCGGCGCCTTCGCGGCGCGCGAGAAGAGCCCCTTCGCCGCCGCCTTCTGGATTGCCGCCTTGTCGGCGGTGACCCAGATGCCGCGGCCCGGCAGCTTGCCGGCAAGATCGGCGACGACCTGCCCGTCGGGGCTGACGACGAAGCGGATCAGCCCGGCCTTCGGCTGCACATCGCCCGTGACGATGCAGCGCCGTTCCGGCTCGTCCCTCACCTTGTCGCTTCCCCCGCGGGTCATCGCTGTCACTCCCGAGGCCCTTGTCAGGCCTCGGCCTCCTCTTCTTCCTCGCCCTCGTCGGCCTCGGCCTCAAGCTCGGCCGGATCGACCCAGCCGAGCTGGATTCGCGCGGTCATCACGAGGTGCTGCGCCTCTTCGAGGCTCATGTCGAACTTCTCGAGGATGCCCTCGTCCTTGACCCGCTCGCCGTTCACGGTGGTCCAGCCGCCGGCCAGTTCCCAATCGGCACAGGTGGCGAAGTCCTCGAGCGTCTTGACGTCGTCCTTGGCCAGCGCCTCGACCATCTGCGGCGTCAGCCCCTCGAACGAGATCAGGCTGTCCTCGACGCCCAGCGCGCGGGCGTTCTCGAGCGCCTTGCGGTTCTGCTCCTCGATCACGTCACGGGCGCGCGCCTGAAGCTCCTCGGCGGTCGACTCGTCGACGCCCTCGATCGACAGAAGTTCGTCGATCTCGATATAGGCGACCTCTTCGAGGCTGGTGAAGCCTTCCGCGACCAGAAGCTGGGCGAAGAACTCGTCGAGATCGAGCGCCTCGACGAAGAGCTTGGTGCGCTCGGCGAATTCCGCCTGACGCCGGCGGCTTTCCTCTTCCTCGGTGAGGATGTCGATGTCGAGCCCGGTGAGCTGCGAGGCGAGCCGCACGTTCTGGCCGCGCCGGCCGATCGCGAGCGAAAGCTGCTCGTCCGGCACCACGACCTCGATCTTGCCGGCCTCCTCGTCGATCACGACCTTCGCGACCTCGGAGGGCTGCAGCGCGTTGACGAGGAACGTCGCCTGATCCTCGTTCCACGGGATGATGTCGATCTTCTCGCCCTGAAGCTCGTTCACGACCGCCTGCACGCGGGAGCCGCGCATGCCGACGCAGGCGCCGACCGGGTCGATCGAGTTGTCATAGGAGATGACGCCGATCTTCGCGCGCGAACCGGGATCGCGGGCCACGGCCTTGATCTCGATGATGCCGTCGTAGATCTCCGGCACTTCCATCTTGAAGAGCTCGGCCATGAACTGCGGATCGGTGCGGGAAAGGAACACCTGCGGGCCGCGCGGCTCGCGGCGCACGTCCTTGATGTAGCAGCGGATGCGGTCGTTCGGGCGGTAGCTCTCGCGGCCGATCTTCTCGTTGCGGCGCAGGATCGCCTCGCCGCGGCCGATATCGACGATGATGTTGCCGTATTCCTCGCGTTTGACGACGCCGTTGATGATCGTGCCCTTGCGGTCCTTGAATTCCTCGAACTGGCGGTCGCGCTCTGCCTCGCGCACCTTCTGGAGGATGACCTGCTTGGCCGACTGCGCCGCGATCCGGCCGAGGTCCACGGGGGGCACTTCCTCGACGAAGACGTCGCCGATCTGGGGATCGGCCATGTACTGCTTGGCCTGCTTGACCGTCATCTCGGCCTGGTAGTTCTCCACCGCGTCATCCTCGACGACGGTGCGGACGCGGGTGAAGGTGGCGCGGCCGGTCTTGCGGTCGATCGCGACGCGGATGTCCATCTCCGCCCCGTAGCGAGACTTCGCGGCACGGGCGAGGCTTTCCTCCATCGCCTCGATCACGAGGCCGGGGTCGATCATCTTCTCGCGCGCGACCGCCTCGGCGGTTTGCAGCAGCTCCAGCTGGTTGGCAGAGGTAATCGCCATTCACTCCTCCTCGGAAGTCTCTTCTTCGATGTCGTCAAACGCGGATTCGTCGACGGCCTGGGTGGCCTTCTTCTGCCGCAGCATTTCGGTGATCAGCTCGTCGGTCAGCACCAGCTTGGCGTCCGAGAGCCAGTCGAACTTGAGCCCGATCGTGCCTTCCTCGATCTCGATCAGCACCTCGTCGCCCTCGGTCCCGGCGATCTGACCCTTGAACCGCTTGCGCCCGTCGATGAGCTCGGAGGTCTCGATCTTGGCCTCGTAGCCCTTCCAAGCGTCGAAATCCTTGAGCCGGGTCAGCGGCCGGTCGATGCCGGGCGAGGAGACCTCGAGGTGATAGGCCTCGTCGATCGGGTCCTCGACATCGAGGACAGCCGAGACCGCGACGGAAATCTTCCCGCAATCGTCGACGTCGATGCCACCCTCGGGCCGGTCGGCCATGATCTGCAGCGTCTTGGTATTGCCGCCCATGAGCCGGATCCGCACGAGTTCGAACCCGAGGCCTTCGATGGTCGGGGTCACGATCTCGGCGAGGCGCCGGTCGATGGCGGTCTTGGCGATCAGTTCGGTCATCGGTCTCTGTCTGTCCTGGCTTCGGGCAATAAAAAACGGGCCCTGCGGCCCGTCGATCTTTCCCGGTGGGCTGCGAGTTTGGACCCCGCAGCGCCGCTGTTGAAGCGGATATAGGCGAAAGGGGGTGAGTCTGCAAGCGCAGATGCGTTCCACCCTACCCCCCGCTTTTCCAGCCCTTGTCGCGGTGGCTGCCGTCGCAATAGGGCTTGTTGCCCGAGAGCCCGCAGCGACAGAGGACGTATTTCTCGCGGCTCGCCCCCTCGCCCGCCGGCGGTGCGCCGACAAGCTCGAGGCCGAGCACCCAGTAGGGTCCGTTCTTCTGCACCTCGATCTCGGCGCGACCGTGCGGCAGCAGGTGCTCGGGCCCCGCGAGCGCCAGCGCGCCGGAGGGACAGGCGGCGATCACCGCCTCGATTTCGTTGCGGCTTCCCCTGTCGGGCTGGACCCAGGGCTTTTCCGCCGGGTTGAAGACATGCCCGGCGATGCGGCCGCATTCGGCGGCGTGGGAGCAAAGCCGCGGGTTGTAGGTGACGGTGACCTCCTCGCCCTCGTAGGCGATCAGCCGGTCGCGCCCGGCGGCCGGGATCTCCGCGCCCGACTGAAAGCCCACGCGCTTGTGGCTGCCGTCGCAGAAAGGCTTGTTGGCGCTGTGGCCGCAGCGGCAAAGCGTGGTGACGGACTTGGTTTCCAGCATCTCCCCGTCCTCGCCCTTGAGGCGGGTCAGCCGCTTGACCACGAAGGGACCGTTCTCGCGCGCCTCGATGGTGACTTTGGTGTCATCAGTCATGCGCTTCTCCCTTAGGTTCAAAGGGCAGTGTCGGTGCGCAACCGACAGGCGTCAAATCCCGATGGCGTGAGACTCAGGCCCGAAGCCCGTCCATGATCCTTACCAGTTCGGCGCTGATCCCGGCTTCGGACAGCGCGTGACCGGCCCTCGCGACCATCCGCAGATCGGCACGCGCCCAGTTCTGCGCGAGCGTCCAGGCCGAGACCGGCGGGCAGATCATGTCGTAGCGGCCCTGCACGATCGTCGCGGGGACGTCGCGCAGCTTCGGCAGGTCGCGCAGGATCTGGCCGTCGGTCTCGAGAAACCCCTTGTTGAGGAAAAAGTGGTTCTCGAGCCTGGCGAAGGCGCGGGCATAGTCGGCCGGCGCCTCGCCGACGATCCCGTCATGCTCGACACTGGCAAGCGCGTTCTCCCAGGCCGCCCAGTTCCGGGCGTAGCGAGTCTCCTCGGCGCGGTCGCCCGAGAACAGGCGGCGATGATAGGCGGCGATCAGGTCGCCGTGTTCATCCGGCGGGATCGGCCGGGTGAAATCGGCCCAGCGGTCGGGCCAGAACGCCCCGGCGCCGCCGCCATAGAACCAGCCGAGCTCGCCCTCGGTCATCAGGAACACGCCGCGCAGTACCAGATGGCGGGCCCGTTCGGGATGGGTCTGGGCGTAGATCAAAGCGAGCGTCGCGCCCCAGCTGCCGCCGAAGACGATCCAGTTCCGGATGCCGAGCGCCTCGCGGATCCGCTCGATATCGGCGACGAGGTGCCAGGTCGTGTTCGCCTCGACGCTGGCATGGGGCCGCGAGCGGCCGCAGCCGCGCTGGTCGAAGAGGATCACCCGGTAGACCGAGGGGTCGAAATAGCGCCGCATCGCGGGCGAGCAACCGCCGCCCGGCCCGCCATGCAGGATCACCACCGGCAGGCCCGAGGGGTGGCCGCATTGTTCGACATAGATCTGGTGGCCGTCGCCCACATCCATCATGCGCTGATCGAACGGTTCGATCTGCGGATAAAGAAAGGCGCCTGCGCGCTTTTGCCCTGCGACCCGGTCCATGATTAAATTATATAACGCAATCGAAGCGGCCCGCTATGGGGTCCGACAGGAAATGCCGGAGACGATGATGCACGCCGAGACCAACACGGTCGATCCCGCCGAAGTGGCGAAGTTCGAGGCGATGGCCGCCGAATGGTGGGATCCGCATGGCAAGTTCAAGCCGCTCCACATGATGAACCCGGTGCGGCTCGACTACATCACCCGCCAGATCGCCGCAGAGTTCGGCCGCGACCTGGCGTCGGAACGGCCCTTCGACGGCTTGCGGCTGCTCGATATCGGCTGCGGTGGCGGGCTTCTCAGCGAGCCGATGGCACGGCTCGGCGCCACCGTCATCGGCGCCGACGCGGCGGCGCGCAACATTCCCGTCGCGCAACTCCATGCCGAGGCGCAGGGGCTCGGCATCGACTACCGCCACACCACCGCCGAGGCGCTCGCCGTCGCGGGCGAGGTCTTCGACGTCGTCCTCGCGATGGAGATCGTCGAGCATGTCGCCGACCCGCAGGAATTCGTGACCACCTGCCGTGAGCTTCTGAAGCCCGGCGGGCTGATGATCGCCTCGACGATCAACCGCAACACCAAGAGCTTCCTCGCTGCGATCATCGGCGCCGAATGGGTGATGCGTTGGCTGCCGAAGGGCACCCATGACTGGGCGAAGTTCATCACCCCCGACGAGCTGGCCGGGCAGATGCGGAAGGCGGGGCTTGACCCGGTCGACCGCAAGGGTTTCGTCTTCAATCCGGTGAGCTGGCAATGGTCGATCTCGGACCGCGACCTTTCCGTCAACCACGTCGCGGCGGGCCTGCGGCGCTGACCCTTACGCCTTGTCGAGCCGCAGCCTGAGTTCGCGCAGGATCGGCAGGACCGCGCGCACCTTGTCGGAACCGATCGCCTTGACGACATCGCCGATGATCGGCGCAACGGAGGCGAGCGCGGCATCGCGCGCGGCCCTTCCCGCCGGGCTGATCGAGACGAACTTGCGCCGCGCGTCGTCCCAATCGGGCCGGATATGGATATGGCCCGCCCATTCGAGCTTGCTCAACGTGTTGGTCATCGCCCCGCGGGTGACGTGAAAGGCATCCGCGAGCTGCGCCGGCGAGCGTTCGTCGTTCACATGGGCAAGGTGGTTCAGCACCGAGAAATGGCTGAGCTCCATCCCTTTCGGCAGCGCCCGGCTCACGAGGTTGCGCGCAAGCTGGTCGGCCATGAAGACCTCGGAGAAGAGCGCAATGGCCAGGGGGTCATTTGCTTCCGCCATCGGTCACGGCCCCTCGTAGTCGCGGTCGTGGGCAAGCGAGGGTACCCGGCCGCGCGCCTTCGCCACTTCGGCCAAGTCAAGATCGACATAGCTGATGCCGATCCCGGTCCCGCCGTCGCAAATGACCTCGCCCCAGGGGGCTATGGCAAGCGAATGGCCATGAGTCCGGCGCTGCCTGCCGCCATGTGCGGCGTGACTTCCGGTCTGGGCCGGGGCGAGCACATAGGCACCGTTCTCGATCGCGCGGGCGCGCAGGAGCGATTCCCAATGCGCCGCACCCGTGGTGTCGTTGAAGGCGGCGGGCACCGTCAGCACCTCGGCCCCGGCCTTGGCAAGGCGGCGGTAGAGATGCGGGAAGCGGACATCGTAGCAAACCGTCATGCCGATCGTGGCGAAGGGCGTCCCGGCCAGAACCGCCCGTGCGCCGGGGCGGTAGCCGGCCGATTCCCGGTACTGCTCTGCCTCCGACACCTTGACGTCGAACATGTGGATCTTGTCGTAACGCGCGGCGATCGCACCATCGGGACCGATCAGGAACGACCGGTTGGCGAATCGCCCGTCCGCGTCGTGGGTCTTGAGCGCGAGCGAGCCGATCAGGAGCCAGAGGCGAAGCTCCGCCGCCTCGGTCCGAAGCGCTGCGAGCGTCGGATCGTCCTCCTCGTGGCGCAGCACCGCGGTCTGGTGGTCGCGGTCCGAGGAGACGCAGTTGGTGACCTCGGGCGTCAGCACGAATCCGGCGCCCGCAGCGGCGGCTTCCCGCACCATCGTCCGGACAACCGGCAGGTTTTCCGCCGGGTCGTCGCTGGATGAGAGTTGCAGAAGCGCCGCCTTCATGACTCAAGCCGCCAGCATGGGATCGAGCTTGCCGATCCGGTCGAGCGCGTGGAGGTCGTCCGATCCACCGATGTGTGCCCCGTCGATGAAGATCTGCGGCACGGTGTAGCGACCATGCGCGCGCTCCATCATCGCGGCGCGAAGCTCGGGGTCGCCCGAGACGTCGATCTCCTCGAAAGCGACGCCCTTGGCGAGCAGCAGCCGCTTGGCGGCAAGGCAATACGGGCACCAGGGGGTGGTGTAGATCTCGACGCGGGGCATGAAGGTCCTGATCCTTTGGTCGGGGCGACTATAGGGATTTAGGCGTCCTTCGCAACGCGTGCCAGAACCAGGACCGAGACCGAGGCAGCCCCCGCGCCGAGACAGGCATCGGCCGCCACCGCAAGCGTCGCGCCCGAGGTCATCACGTCGTCAATGAGCAGAATGTCACGGTCCCGGACCAGATTGCCGCGCCGGGGATGGAGCCGGATCGCGCCCGCGACATTGCGAAAACGGCCGTCGCGATCGCGGCCATCCTGGCTTACGGTCCGCCGCGCCCGCTGCAGCAGGTCGGGGCAATGGTCGAGCCCGGCCTTGCGCGCGAGCGCCTTCGACAGCTCCGCCGACTGGTTGAAACGCCGCTTCAGGAGCCGAGTCCAGTGGAGCGGCACCGGCACCGCGAGCATGCCCGGCGTGACAATCGGCCGCGCCGCACGCAGGAGCCAGTCGGAGGCCGGTCGCGCGAGGTCGAGCCGGTCACCATGCTTCAGCGCAAGCACCAGCTTGCGGCCGTTATCGGTGTAGAGCATCGCCGCCCGCCCGCGCTGCCAGGGCCGCGCGAGCGTCAGGCAGTCGTCGCAATACTCCGCCCGGCCCTCGTCCTCGCCGGGCAGCGGCGCTCCGCAGCGGTCGCAGACGAGGCCCGTGATGAAGGGTGTCGTGCGCCAGCATGGGCCGCAGAGGCCGAAATCGGCATCGGTCGGCTCGCCGCAGCTGATGCATTGCGGCGGGAAGAGCACCGCAAGCGCGCTTTGCATTCCGCCCCGAAGGCTTCTAGTTTCGCCGATCATGACCCAGCCTCCGCCCCTCACCGACCGCGCCGCACTTCGCCGCAACCGCGCCCGCGCCCGACGCCAGGGCGCCGAGACCTTCCTGCATGACGAGGCCGCCGCCGAGATTGAGGAAAGGCTGAGCGAGGTTAACAAACGGTTTACCGCACCTGTGGTGGTCACCGGTTTCCCGGAGCCCTGGGCGACGATCCTGCCCGGCGCGCGGATTGTCGAGGATACGGAAACGCTGGATCTGGAACCCGGCGCCCATGACCTCGTGATTCACGGTCTTGGCCTGCACTGGGCCAACGATCCGGTCGGCCAGCTCGTGCAATGCCGGCGGGCGCTGAGGCCGGACGGGCTGTTCCTCGGCGCGATGTTCGGCGGGCGCACCCTTGCCGAACTTCGCGCCGCGCTCGCCGAGGCCGAAAGCCGGATCTCGGGCGGGCTGTCGCCGCGCGTCCTGCCGATGGGCGAGATCCGTGACCTCGGCGCGCTCCTGCAGCGCGCGGGCTTCGCGCTGCCGGTCGCCGACGCGGTAAAGAAGACGGTGACCTACCGCACCGCCTTCCACCTGATCGCGGATCTGAGAGCGATGGGCGAGGGCAACGCGCTCAGCGCCCGCACCCGCCGTGCGACGCCGCGCGCGCTCTTCCCCGAGGCGTCGCGAATCTATGCGGAGAGCTATCCCGCCAACGACGGCCGCATCGCTGCGACCTTCGAGTTGATCTTTCTCACCGGCTGGGCGCCCGATCCGAGCCAGCAAAAACCGCTCCGTCCCGGCTCGGCCGCAGCGCGGCTCGCAGACGCGCTCGGTACCGCCGAGACGCCGCTCGGGCCCGTCATGAAGCCGGGCGATCATTGACGCGGGCGCCAATCCGACTATCTCGGAACTCGGACAGCAAGGGAGCGGACATGAAGGACCAGATCGACCGGCCCGGCGACGGGCGCCTCGTCCATGCACCCGCCGACCATCCGCCCGTGGCGCGGCCGCGCATCGGCATCCTCGTCGCAAATCTCGGCACGCCGGACGGCTACGACTACTGGCCGATGCGGCGCTATTTGAGCGAGTTCCTCTCCGACAAGCGGGTCATCGACTATCCGTCGTGGAAATGGCAGCCGCTCCTGCAGCTCATCATCCTGTCGAAGCGGCCCTTCACCTCGGGCGCGAACTACCGCTCGATTTGGAACCACGAGGAGGGCGAAAGCCCGCTGATGACGATCACGAAGGCGCAGGTCGCGAAGCTGCGCGAGGCTTCGGCGGCGCGGTTCGGCGACGGCGTGATGGTCGAGTTCTGCATGCGCTACGGCAATCCCTCGACGGCCAGCGTCGTGCGCCGGATGGTTGCCGCGGGCTGCGAGAAGATCCTGTTCCTGCCGCTCTACCCGCAATATGCCGGCGCAACCTCGGCCACCGCGAACGATGAGTTCTTCCGCGCCCTGATGGACGAAAAACGCCAGCCGGCGGTCAGAACCACGCCGGAGTATTTCGACCATCCGCTCTATATCGAGGCGCTGGCGCAATCGGTGGAACGCGCCTATGCCGGGCTCGATCAGAAACCGGATGTGCTTGTCGCCTCCTACCACGGGATGCCAAAGCGCTACCTGATGGAGGGTGACCCCTATCACTGCCAGTGCCAGAAGACCTCCCGGCTCCTGCGCGAGCGGCTCGGCTGGGGCGAAGGCGCGATCGACACCACGTTCCAGTCGGTCTTCGGACCTGAAGAATGGCTGCGCCCCTATACGGTGGAGCATGTCGCCGAACTGGCGAAAGCGGGAAAGAAGCGGATCGCGGTGATCTCGCCCGCGTTCTCGGCCGATTGCATCGAGACGCTGGAGGAGATCCAGGGCGAGATTCGCGAGGCTTTCGAACATGCCGGCGGCGAGAGCTTCACCTACATCCCCTGCCTCAACGACGACGACGCTCATATCGCGGCGCTGATGGCGATCATCACCGACAATCTGGCAGGCTGGATCGCCTGACCGATGTGAAAGTCAGGCAAAGAAAAAGGCGGTGGACCGAGCCACCGCCTTTTCCTTGAACGACGTGCGTCCGATCAGTTGCTGGCAGCAGCCGCGATCAGGATGAGCGCGAGGATGCCGACAACGATACCGGCCGACGAGCTGCTGGACTGCTCTTCGACGATCGGCTCCGGCTCCATGACCGGCTCAGCCATGCCACCGGCGAAAGCGGTGGTGGCGGAAATCGAAAGGGCAGCGGCAAGCGCGAGCTTTTTCATGTATTCTCTCCATTTATGCCGTAGCGAAAGTTGCGGTGAGGTCCGCCACGGTTTCATACTTCACCTCGTAATACCCACTAGCGCACAAGATTCCGACATTGCAACCGGCAGTTAGCGGGTAATACCAAAGGTTTCGCGCTTGTCGTCAAATTAGCAACACCTGTGTGCCAACTTGCGTGAGCGAATAGAGTTCGGCGATGTGTTCGTTATAAAGGCCGACGCACCCATTCGACGACCGACGGCCGATCTTGCGCGTGTCGTGCGTCCCGTGGATCCGATAATACTGCCAGGACAGGTACAGAGCGTGGGTCCCGAGCGGATTGTCCGGCCCCGGTCCGACATAGTCCGGCCATTCCGGGTTGCGCTTCTTCATTTCCGGCGTCGGGCGCCATTCCGGGCCCACGACCTTGCGCACGATCTCGGTCCGGCCGCGACGGGTCAGGTCCTCGGTCAGCGGCACGCTGGTCGGATAGAGCCGGTAGATCGTCTGGTCTTCAGACCAGAAGTGCAGCGCACGCGAAGTCGTGTCCACGAGGACCGCGCCATTCCGTGTGTTGCTGAAATAGGGTTGCCACTGCAACGAGCGGAAGCTCGAGACGTTGCGGCGCGTGTTGGAGCCGATATCGCCCTCGACCTCGTAGGTTTCGGGACCGGTCTGCGCCAGCGCGGGCGCCGCGAGCGTCGCGCCGAACGCGGCCGCGGTTCCCAGGACCGCGCGGCGGCTGAATGTGCGGGTGGGATTGGAGCTCATCCTCAGGTCACCTTGTTCCGATGTTATTAGGCGGGCCGTTGCCCGTGACGCGGCGCAGATTATCGGCACCGGCCGAGTTTCTCAATTCACTCTGACGTCAGAACATGCCGACCGCGCAAGAACGCGTTTGAACACCGTTGGCCGAGCCTGTAAAGGACGGGATTGCAGAAACGAAGGTAGCCATTCCATGATAAGACTTCTCGGCCTGTTTCTTGTCGCCGCGCTGACCGTCGCGGGCTGCGCCACGACACCGCCGGCGGTCGGTCCTGACGGGCGCCCCCTGCCCAAGGCATATGTGATCAAGCCCGGCGACGAGGGACGCGTCACCTATTCCATGGTGGATTCGGTCAACACGCTGCGCGGCGCCTCCGGTGCCGCACCACTGAACCTGAATTCGCAGCTTACCGCCGCTGCGGCGACCCATTCGCGCGACATGGCCGTGCAGAACCGGCCGTGGCATTTCGGCTCCGACGGTTCCTCGCCGCTCCTGCGAGTGCAGCGCGCGGGCTATCCCGGCATGATGCTCGGCGAGAACATCTCGGAGACCTACGAGACCGAGCTCGAGACGCTCTCGGCCTGGATGGACGTGCCTGACACGCGCGCGGTGATCCTCGATCCGAACGCGCGCGATGTCGGCTTCTCCTGGTATCAGGAGCCGAGCGGCAAGATCTGGTGGACGCTGGTCACCGGCGGTTAAATCATTGCGATACAAGTGAAAAAGGCGGCCTTCGGGCCGCCTTTTCTCATGGCAGGATATAGATCGGCGTGCCGACCCGGACCATGGAGTAGACCTCCTCCATCTCGCGGTCCTTGACGGCGATGCAGCCCGCCGTCCAGTCCTTGCCGCGCCTGCGATGCTTCCTCGCACGGCCGTGGATGAAGATGTCCCCGCCCGCAGACTTGCCGATCGCATTGGCCTGGGCAACGTCCTGTTCGTTCGGATAGGAGATGCCGAGCGACAGGTGGTAGCTGCTGTTCGGGTTGCGACGGTCGATCAGATAGGCGCCCTCGGGCGTACGCTGGTCTCCTTCGTACTGCTTGTCGCCGATCGGATTGCCGCCCAGCGCAATCTTGTAACTCTTGAGCGCAGTCGTCCCGTTGACGAGATGCATCTTGCGCTCTCCCTTGTAGATGACGATCCGGGTGACCTCAGGCCCGTTGTAGGTCCGGAATTTCGATCCGCACCCGGCCAGCGCGCCCAGCGCCGCCATCCACACGAATGATCTGCGGTTCAACATGATCACTGCCCTTGCCTGCCAACTTTGTTTTCTTCCTTTTTACACGCAACTGCGCCGTACCGGAAGCAGGCAGATTTCCGCCGATGGGAAATCCGGTCAGCGCGAGAACCGGGCCACCAGTTCGACATGCGGCGACCAGCGGAACTGGTCCACGACCTGGACCCAGTCGAGGCGGTAGCCGGCGGCAGCGATGATTCGCGAATCACGCGCGAAGGTGACTGGATTGCACGAGACGGCGGCAATGACGGGTACCCCCGAACCCGCGAGTTCGCGCGCCTGCGCCTCGGCCCCCGCGCGGGGCGGGTCGATCACCACCGCGTCGTACCGCTTCAGCTCGTCCGGCATAAGCGGCCGCCGGAACAGATCGCGTGCCTCGGTCGTGACCCGGTGCAGCCCCTCGGCGCGCCGCCAGCCGGCATCGAGCGCGGCGAGCATCGCTGCCTCACCCTCGACCGCATGGATCTCGGCATTCTCGGCCAGGGGCAGCGCGAAGGTCCCGCAGCCGGAAAAGAGGTCGGCAATCCGCCGCGCGTTGCCGACCGCGTCGCGCACCGCCGCGACCAGCGCCGCCTCGCCTTCCTCCGTGGCCTGCAGAAAGGCGCCGGCCGGCGGAGAGACGCTTGCCGCGCCAAAGCGTTGTACCGGCGGGCGGCGATTGGCTACAGGCTCCCCGTCCCAGCTCATCCGTGCGAACCCAGCGCGGCGCGCAAGATCCGCGAGCGCCGAAAACAGGCTCTGTTCCAGCGGTTTTCCACCCGAAACCGCCAGATCGACGCCGCCGTCGCTGCGCGTGACAGTGAGCGCGAGCTCGCCCTTCCGCGAGGCGCCGAGCATGGTGATTTCGCTCAGGACCGGCATCACGGCGATCAGATCGGGATGCAGGAGCAGGCACCCCGGCACCTCCACGAACGTATCCGAAGCGCGACCATGAAAGCCGACGAGCGCGCCCTTCTTCGTCCGCCGCCCGGCCAGCGTCGCCCGGCGTCGGGAGTGCGCGGCGGAGGTGACGACCGGGCGGAACTCCGCCTCCAGCCGCTGCGCGGCAAGCGCGGTGCGCACCACGTCCGCCTTCCAGTCGGCGACGAACGCATCCGAGGCATGCATCAGCGCGCAGCCGCCGCAGGCGCGGTAATGCGGACAGGCAGGCTTGACCCGGCCGGGCGACGGCGTGACGATCTTCGGGCTCGCCATGCGGCCGGCCTCGACCTCGCCCTCGACGACCTCGCCGGGCAGGGCCATCGGCACGAAGACCGGACCTTCGGCGATCCCGTCGCCGAGATGGCCGAGACGCTCGATGGTCAGCCTCACTCCGCCGCCTCCTCGACGCAGATGAAGCCGCCCGACTGCCGGTCCCAGTAGCGCGCGTAAAGCCCGCCAAGCGCCAGCAGCTCGGCATGGCTGCCTTGCTCGACGATCCGGCCCTGATCGAGCACCACGATCCGGTCCATCTCGGCGATGGTCGAGAGCCGGTGGGCGATCGCGAGCACGGTCTTGCCCTCCATCACCCGGTGCAACGCGCCCTGAACCTGCGCCTCGACCTCGCTGTCGAGCGCCGAGGTCGCCTCGTCCAGCACCAGGATCGGCGCGTCCTTCAGGAAGGCGCGGGCCAGTGCAATGCGCTGACGCTGGCCGCCCGAGAGCTTCACCCCGCGTTCGCCGAGATGCGCGTCATATCCCATGCGGCCCTTGTGGTCCTGCAGCGTCCGGATGAACTCGTCCGCTTCGGCGGCCTTGGCGGCGGCGATCATCTCCTCCTCGGTCGCGTCGGGGCGGCCGTAGAGGATATTGTCGCGTGCTGACCGGTTGAACATCGCGGTCTCCTGCGTGACCATCGCGATCTGGTGGCGCAGGCTCTCCTGAGTGACCTCTCTCACGTCGCGACCGTCCACCAGAATCCGCCCCTTTTCGGCGTCATAGAGCCTGAGAAGCAGCGCCACCAGCGTCGATTTCCCGGCGCCGGAGGCACCGACGATGCCGATCTTCTCGCCCGGCCGCACGGTCAGCTTGACCCCGTCGAGCCCGCCCTTCTTGCGGCCATAGGCGAAACTCACAGCGTCGAAGCGAACCTCGCCCGCGATCTGGTGAAGCCGGCCGGCATCGGGCGCATCGGTCAGGGTATGGGGCGGGGTCAGGGTGCGGATGCCGTCCTCCACCTCACCGATCGACGCATAGATCGACATGAGGGTAAAGCTGACCCAGCCGGTCATCTGCGCGATGCGGATGGAGACCGCCCCGGCGGCGGCAATGTCGCCCGCCGTGGCGTGGCCGAGCGACCAGAGCCAGAGCGTGCCGCCGATCAAGATCACCGGAAGCACCCCGGCAATGGTCATCAGCGCCAACCGGAACCAGGCCGAGAGCACCCCGAAATCGAGCGCGGTCTCGCGGAAGCCCGACATTGCGCGCAAGGCCGCCTTGTCCTCGTGATCGGCATGGGCGAAGAGCTTTACGGTCTTGATGTTGGTGATCGTGTCGACCACCTGCCCGGTCACCATCGCCCGCGCTCCGGCCCGCGCCGCCGATTTGCCGCGCACGCGGGGCAGGAAGGCGCGGATCAGGGCGAGATAGGCAATGATCCAGACGCCCAGCGCCGCCGCCATCCAGGGGTCGATCGTCAGGAGGAACAGCACCGAGCCGATCATCGACGCGAGCGCGAAGGCGATGGTGTTGATCGACTCGCTCGCGACATCGGTCACCGCCCGCGCGGCCTGCATCTGCTTCTGCGCGATCCGCCCGGCGAAGTCGTTGTCGAAGAAGGTGACCGCCTGCCCCATCGTCCAGCGATGCAGCCGGGAGAGCACCAGCGGCAGCACGTTCGGCTGCACCACGATCGAGTTCGACGCGGCCGAAAGCCCGAAGGCGACGGGGCGCAGCACGACGAGGAAGATCACGAAGCCCAGAAGCATCGGCCAGTGATCGGCGAAGACCGTCGCGGCATCGCCGGTCCCGGCGAGATCGACGACGCGTCCGAGATACCAGGCGGTCAAGACCTCCATCGTGCCGGCCGCGGCCGAGAGGATCGCGGCCAGCACGAGCGGCCCCCAGGCGCCGGAAAGGCACCACAGGAGGAACGCGCCGAGCGTTCTCGGCGGAGGGCCTTCGGCGGGGCGAAAGGCGTCGATCATGTCGCCCATCTTCATTCCGCGGCCTCCTGCTCCTCGTCCGTGCCAATGAAGCCGCCAGACTGCCTCTCCCAGAAACGGGCGTAAAGGCCGCCTTTCGCCAGCAGCTCGGCGTGGGTTCCCTCTTCGGCGATGCGGCCGTCGTCGAGCACAACGATCCGGTCCATCCGCGCGATGGTCGAAAGCCGGTGCGCGATGGCGATCACGGTCTTGCCCTCCATGACGCCGTAGAGCGTCTCCTGGATCGCCGCCTCGACCTCGCTGTCGAGCGCCGAGGTTGCCTCGTCCAGGACAAGGATCGGCGCGTTCTTCAGGATCACGCGCGCGAGCGCCACCCGCTGGCGCTGGCCGCCCGACAGCTTCACCCCGCGCTCGCCGACCTGCGCGTCATAGCCGGTACGACCCTCGGGATCGGTCAAGTCGCGGATGAAGTCATGAGCCTCGGCTCGCGTCGCGGCGTCGATCATCTCCTCGTCTCCTGCGTCAGGCCGGCCATAGAGGATATTGTCCCGGACCGAACGATGGAGCAGGGACGAATCCTGCTGCACCATACCGATCTTCCGCCGCAAGCTGTCCTGCGTGACATGGGCGATGTCCTGACCGTCGATCAGGATGCGCCCGCCCTCGGCGTCGTAGAAGCGCAGCATGAGCTTCACGAGCGTCGTCTTACCCGAACCCGAGCGGCCGACAAGGCCGATCTTCTCGCCCGGCTGGATGGCCAGGTCGACTCCGGCAAGGCCACCCGATCCGCGCCCGTAGTGGTGCGAAAGGGACTGCATCTCGATCCGGCCCGCGCGGTAGTCCAGCGGCTTCGCGCCCGTGCGGTCGAGCAGCGCGACGGGCTGCGCGATGGTTTCCATCCCCTCGCGCACAACGCCCAGCGCCTGAACGAGGTTCGACGTCGCCCACATGATCCAGTAGGTCATGTTGTTGAGCCTGAGGACAAGTGCGGTTGCCGCCGCAACGAGGCCGATCGTCGCCTGGCCATGATACCAGAGCAACAGGGCCAGCCCGGTAACCGCGACGATGAGACACCCGTTCAGAATGGTCAGTGTGACGTCCATCTTGGTGATGAGTCGCATTTCCGTCTGAGCCGTCTTTCGCGCATTCTCGATCGCTTCACCCGCATAGCTGACCTCGCGGTCATCGTGGGCGAACATCTTGACGGAATGGATGTTGGTGTAGCTGTCGACGACCCGACCCGTCACGACCGACCGCGCATCCGAGGCGGCGGTCGACGCGGGGCCCACCCGCTTCACGGTCCAGCGCAGAAGCACAATGTAAAGCGCGATCCAGACGATGAGCGGCACGACGAGCCGGACATCGGCCAGAGACAAAAGCGCGACCGATCCGATCAGGGTTGTGACGGCGAACGCAACCGCGTCGAAGGTCTGAAAGACCGCATCGTTTGCGGCGGGCGGCGTTTGCATGATCCGGTTGGCGATCCGCCCGGCGAAGTCGTTCTCGAACCAGCCGACAGGCTGGCGCAGGACGTGGCGATGCGACCGCCAGCGGATGAGCGCCCCGAAGTTCGGCATGATCGTGTTGTGGAGAAGCGCCACGTCGATGCCGCTGAGGATCGGGCGCAGCAGCAAGACCGCCAGAGCGGCAAGGATGAACTCGGTGCCGTTCGCGGCCCAGATCTCGGCCGGCGCGCCGCTGCTCAGGAGATCGACGAGCCGACCGACATACCAGATCAGCGCGATCTCGATCATCGCGACGAGCGTCGTGAAGATCGCCGTGACGACGAAAACCGCGCGGAACGGCCGTGCGTACTCCATCAGGAACGGGAGCACGTGCCGGGGCGGCGTATCGGTCTCTTCATAGCTGACATAGGGGTCAACGAGGTTTTCGAAGAAGCGGAACATGGAGTGAATCCGTCAGAGGCAATATGGGAACAGGCGGTGCGTCGCGGGACCGCCCCTACGGGATCGATCCGGCTCAGGTGCTCGGTCGAAAGATCCCGTACATCATATTGCAACCCTCCGTTTGACGTTCCTCCGATAGCGCAATCGCGCGACTTTGTCACGCGCGGGATTGTACCACGGTGCGTGGTACAGTCTCAGTGCCGGACGAGTTCCACGATCGACAGCACGATCAGACCCGCCATGACGAGGTTGAAGATCTTGAGCCGCTTCGCCGTGGTCAGCCATCGCGCGATCGCCTGCCCGGCGTAGCACCAGGTCGCGCCCGAGCCGAGGCCGAGCGTCAGGAACACCGCGGTGACGATCGCCGCCGTGGTGATCGGCGCCGCTGGCAGGATGAACTGCGAGGTCGCCGCGACAGCCATCGACCAGGCCTTGGGATTGACCCACTGAAAACCCAGCGCCTCGATATAGGTCATCGGCCGCGCATCGGCGGTTTTCGACCCTATCCCGCCCGAAGTCGCGACTTTCCAGGCGATCCACAGGAGCAGTGCCGCGCCGCCCCAGCGCAGGGCCTCGCGGAGGATCGCGCTCGCCTGAAAGAGGCCGCCGAGCGCGAGGCCGACCACCAGCAACATCAGCGGGAAGCCGGTTGCCACGCCCAGCCAGTGCGGAATGGTCCGGCGGAAGCCGAAATTCGCGCCCGACGCCGCGAGCATCGCGTTGTTGGGGCCCGGCGTGAACAGCGTGGCGATGGCCAGCGCGACAAGCGCCGGGAAGGCTTCGGGCGGCATTGCGGACCCTCGAATGTGGAATGCCGCGCATCCTGACCGAAGCGGCCGGCGGATTTCAACCCAGCAATTGTTCCCGTGACAATTTGAAATCCGACGCGATCCAGCGCGTCTCGAGCTCCTTCAGCCGCGCGCCGAGCGCCAGCCCGGAGAGCCCCGGCATCAGATCGGCGGCGCGGATCGGGAAAACGGCCGCCGCACCTTTCGCGACCTCGGCTTCCCAGCCCTCGGGCAGCGAAGCCGCAAGCAGGGCCGCGCGCAGCAGGACAATGTCGCGCGCCATGCCCGCATCGTGACGGTAGGCCAGCTCCGCCGGTGCCACCGTGCCGCCGATCCCGTCGGTCAGGATCTCCAGCCGACGCGCCTCGTCACGCGACAGGCGCAGCGCCTCCACGCGGTCCTGGCCGCCGAGGGCAGCGAGACGCCGCAGCCAGTCGGGCGCATAGGGCGGCTCGACATGCACGAGCGGGCCGAGCGGGCGCGGATCGGCGCCCGGCAGGATGCGGGCGAGAACGCTCGTCGCCCGCATCGCCGCGACCGCCGGGGCGGGATCGGGTGCGGCGAGCAGCCGGCGCATCTCGTGGCCGATCCGTTCGCGCGAAAGCGTGTCTATTCCAGCCGAATTGGCAGCGCAGGCGGCGATCGCCTCGGCATCCATCCCGGCCTCGGCGTCGCCGTAGAGCGCATGGAAGCGGAAGAAGCGGAGGATCCTGAGATAGTCCTCGCGGATCCGCGCATCGGCATCGCCGACGAAGCGCACCCGGCGGGCCTGAAGGTCGGGAAGCCCGCCGATCGGATCGATGATCCGGCCCTCGGCATCGGCATAGAGCGCGTTCATGGTGAAGTCGCGCCGCGCCGCGTCCTCCTCGATACGGCGCGAATAGGCCACCTTGGCGCGCCGGCCATCGGTCTCGACATCGCGGCGGAAAGTGGTGACCTCGTGCGGCTCGCCCGCAACGATGACCGTCACCGTGCCGTGCTCGATCCCGGTCGGCACCACCTTGAGCCGCGCCTTGCGGCCAAGCTCCACCACGCGGGACGGCTCTGCATCGGTCGCAATATCGATATCGGCAACAGGGCGGCCAAAGAGCGCGTTGCGGACGCAGCCGCCGACGAGATAGGCCTGATGGCCGGCATCGGTCAGAAGATGCAGCACCCGCTGCACCCCCTCCTCCGCAAGCCATTCGCCGCTGATCCTCATGCCGCCATCCGGTCCGCCAGCGCCCGGAGGATCCGCGCGGTCGCGCCCCAGATGTAATAGGGGCCGTAGGGCGCGACGTAGTAGCGCCGCATTTCGCCGCGCCAGCGCCGGCCCTCGATCCGGAACCGCGCCGGGTCCGCGGCATGGGCGAGCGGCACCGAGAACACCTCGTCGACTTCTCCGGCCTCCGGCACGGGTTCGAAAGCGTGTCTGATCCGGCCGAAAACCGGGGTCACGGAGAAACCGGTCACGGTCTCATGCGCCGCCCAGGTGCCCAGGATCTCGACCGCGCCCTGCGGAAGGCCGATCTCCTCGCGCGCCTCGCGCAGGGCTGCCTCGACCGGGCCGGCATCGGTCGCATCGACCTTGCCGCCGGGAAAGGCGATCTGGCCAGGATGATGTTTCAGCCGCGACGAGCGTTTGGTCAGCACCACCTCGATCCCCGCCGGGCCGCAGAGGAACGGCACCAGCACCGCCGCCGGCCGGAGCACGCGGCCTTCGGGCAGCACCGTGCCGGGGTTGAGATCGTAATCCGACGTGTCGCGGCCCGGCCGTTCCAGCGCCCGCAGCACCGCGGACAGCGGGTCACTCACCGTCATCGGGCGCCCTGGTCGCCTCGAAACCGAGCGTCGCGGGATCGAACTCGTAATGCGCGCCGCAGAACTGGCAATCGGCGGTGACGATGCCGTCGTCGGTGGTCATGTGACCGATATCCTTGGCCGAATAGATCGACAGGCTGTCGCGTACCTTGTCCGAAGAGCAGGAACAGCCGAACTGTACCGACTGCGCATCGAAGACCCGCGGCACTTCCTCGTGGAAGAGCCGCACCAGGAGATCGGTCGGCGCGAGTTGCGGACCGATCAGTTCCAGCTCCTCGACGGTGTCGAGCAGGAGGTTGGCGCGGGACCAGTTCTCGCCCTCCTCGCCGTCGAGAATGTCCTCGGCCGCGAGCAGTCCGCCCTCGCCGCTACCGCCGTCGCTGGTGATTGGCGCCGAGGCCTTCGGCATGTGCTGCAGCATCACCCCGCCGGCGCGCCAGTGTTCGGACTCGCCCGGCAGGGTCGAACGTCCGAAGGACAGCGCAAAGCGTGTCGGAAGCTGCTCCGACTGGGCGAAATACGTCTCTGCGCAGGCCGAAAGCGAGCCGCCCGACAGGGGTGTGATGCCCTGATAGGGGACGTTGCCGGCACCCTGGTCGAGCAGAATCGCGAAATAGCCCTCGCCGATCTGGGCAAAGCCAGGTGCCGCGGGATGCACCCGCTCCGCGTCATAGGACGCCCAGGCGCGGATCCGCGCGGAGGCGCCGTCGGCCGAAGGCGCGTAGTAATCGGTGGCGATGATCCGCACCGGCCCGTCGCCGCGGATCTGCAGCGAGAGCTTCCAGCGCAGCTTGATCGTCTGGCCGATCAGCGCGGTCAGCAGCGCCGCCTCCGCCACCAAGGCTTCCACCGCCGGCGGATAACGGTGCTGGGTGAGGATCCGGTCGAGTACGCCGTCGAGACGCGCCACACGCCCGCGAATATCGGACCGGTCGAGCTGGAACGGCAGAACGGTATCGTCCCAGGCGATCTTGGTCAGGTTGGTCATGGGGTTTCCTTGTGGCCTGCGCCCTGCCATACCGCGACTATATGGGGACGACAACCTCGGGGCCAAGGGCGGAGCATGATAAGGCGATTCGGGGAGCCGCTGGTGCGCGGCCAGCGTTACGGGCTGCGGCACGGCGTCTATGCCGTCCTCCTGCGCGGCCGGGATGTCCTGCTCACCCACCAGGCTGAACCCGATCCGGAGTTCCAGCTCCCGGGAGGCGGCATCGACCCGGGCGAGTCGCCGCTCTGGGCGCTGCACCGCGAGGTGCGCGAAGAAACCGGCTGGTCGATCACCGCGCCGCGCCGCATCGGCGCGTTCCGGCGCTTCGTCTACATGCCCGAATACGACAAATGGGCCGAGAAGCTCTGCACGATCTACCTCGCCCGCCCCGCGCGCCGCCACGGACCGCCGACCGAGCCCGGCCACAGCGCGATCTGGATGCCCGCCGAAGCAGCGGTGCCGATCCTCGGCAACAGCGGCGACCGGCATTTCCTCGCGCGGGTGTTGCGCACGCTCTAGTCCCGGTTCGCCTTCGCACCGTGGAACTCGAAGAAGACGCCCGAGATATCGTCTCCGAATTCCGCGCCCGCGAAACTGGCCAGATCCTGCATCAGGGCGTCGAGGAATGCGGCACCCGACACTCCTGACCGCAGGGTCATCAGCTGGGCGAGCTCATCTTCGCCAAGCTGCACACCCGCCTGATTCTCGGCCTCAGTGATCCCGTCGGACATCAGGAACAGCCGGTCGCCAGCCAAAAGCTGCGCCTCGAACGGCTCGTACCCGGCCTCCTCGATAAGGCCGATCGGCAGCCCACCCTGCCCGAGGTATTCCACCCGCCCGTCGGCACGCAGGATCGCCGGATAGGGATGGCCGGCCTGCACCATGACCACCCGGCCGGTCACGAGATCGACATCGGCATAGGCCAAGGTGAAGTAGTTCTCGGTCTGCAACTCGCGGAACACGAGACGATTCAGCTGCTCGGCGAGGTCCGCCGGATCGCGCGCGTCGTAGATCCCGAACTCGGTCAAGACCAGCGCCACGTTCTGCTCGGGAGAATTGCCCGACAGGTAGCCCGCCAAGCGCGCGGTCATCAGCGCGGAGGTGATGCCGTGACCGGAAACGTCAATCGAGAACAATCCGACCCGGCGGGCGTTGATCGGGAAGAACCCGACGAGGTCGCCGCCGACATGGCCGGAGGGACGAAGAAGCAGGCTGACCTCGGCATTGCCGAAACTGCGGTGCCGCTCGCGGACCAGGCTTTGCTGCAGCTTTCTCGCCTCCACGAGGTCGCGGTCAACTGAATCGTAGATCGCCTGAAGCTCATCCAGGGTGGAGGACAGCAGGCGGTTCTTCTCGGTGAGCTCGCGCTCCATCCTGAGAATGCGTTCCCCCGCAGCGATTCGGGCCCGCAGCTCATCCCCGCTGACCGGCTTGGTGAGGAAATCATCGGCACCGCTTTCCAGACCGCGGGCAATCTCGGCCGATTCCGTCTTGGAGGTCAGGAGGATGAAGTAGGTGTAGCCACTCTGCAGACGGTCGCGGAGGGCCTGGCAGAACTCGATCCCGGTCATGCCCGGCATCATCCAGTCCGAGATCACGAGGTCGGGTGCGGTGGCCGCCGAGATATCCAGCGCCTCCTCAGCACTTCCGGCCTCGAGCACTTCGTATCCCGAGCGCGCCAGCTGGGAACTGAGGATCCGCCGCTGCATTCGGCTGTCGTCGACCACCATCACGCGGCGCACCGCGGCCGCGGCACCCGCCGAGCCGGTTTCTATGGTCGGACTTGCTTGCACTCACATGATCCTTCGCCCGGACGTTCCGGTCGTCGCGGAACGCTAGCGCCGGCCAGGTTAAGATCGCCTGAACAGGGTCCCGCGGTCGGGGTCTGCCACCGGTTAACCTGCCCGCAAGACTCCGCGCATAGAGTTCCGGCACAAGGTATTTTTCGCCGGGATGGGCTCGATGATAAATTGGACGCGGGTGGACGATTTACGGGCCGAGGTCGGCGCCGACGGCCTTGACGAGATCGTGGAACTGTTTCTGGACGAGGTCGAGGGGATCGTGAGGCGGCTCGGCTCTACCCCGGAGCCGGCGCGCTTCGAGGCCGATCTGCATTTCATGAAAGGCGGCGCCTGGAACCTCGGCTTTGCCGAGTTCGGCGCGCTGTGCCAGGACGGCGAGCGCCGCGCCGCGACCGGCCGTGCGGGCGAGATCGACATCGGCCGCATCGTCGCAAGTTATTTTGCGTCCAAGACCGAGTTCATGGCCGGACTCGCCGCCGGCGCAGGCACCGGCGCGTCCGCAGCTTGAACGCAATGCTCAGATCAGGAACTCGGCCAGCGCCTCGTCCTCGGTGATATCCCGGTAAGTAAAGGCCGCGTCGTCGAACTTCGCGCGCAGCGCGACGAAATTGTCGGCGCTCTTGGTTTCGATACCGATCAGGACCGAACCGAAGTTGCGGGCAGACTTCTTCAAGTACTCGAACCGGGCAATGTCGTCATCCGGGCCGAGCATGCTGAGAAACTCGCGCAGCGCGCCGGGACGCTGCGGCATGCGCAGGATGAAGTACTTCTTCAGCCCGGAATACCGCTGGGCGCGTTCCTTGACCTCCGGCAGGCGTTCGAAATCGAAATTGCCGCCGGAGGTGACGCAGACCACCCGCTTGCCGCGGATCGTCTCGGCCAGAACCGGAAGCACGTCGACCGACAGCGCGCCCGCGGGCTCCAGCACGATGCCCTCGGCGTTCAGCATCTCCAGCATCGTCACGCAGATCCGGTCCTCCGGCGCGGCGAGGATCTGCTCGGCCCGCGCCCAGCTCAGGCGCTCGAACGGCTCGGCGCCGATCCGGGCCACCGCGGCGCCGTCGACGAAACTGTTGAGTCGCTTCAGCGTCACCGGCTCCCCGGCCGCAACGGCGGCGGCAAGGCTCGCGCCGCCGGCGGGTTCGACGAAGCGATAGTCGGTCTGCGGAGCGACTTCGGCAAGATATCCGGTCACGCCCGAGGCGAGGCCACCGCCGCCGACCGGCAGGATCACCAGATCGGGCGCCTCGCCCAACTGATCAAGGATCTCGACCGCCACGCTGGCCTGTCCCTCGATCACGTCGGGGTCGTCGAACGGCGAGAGGAAGTGTGCTTCGGCCTCGACGCAGTAACGCTGCGCAGCCGCGAGCGTCTGGTCAAAATAGTCGCCGACCAGTTTGATTTCGACACTATCCTGCCCGAAAACCTTGGTCTTGTCGATTTTCTGCTGCGGCGTCGTGACCGGCATGAAGATCGTGCCGCGGACCCCGAAATGGCGGCAGGCATAGGCGACGCCTTGGGCGTGGTTGCCAGCACTGGCACAGACGAAATGGCCGTGCGCGGGGTCGGCGGCCAGCGTCTTGCGCATCGCGGTGAAGGCGCCGCGCAGCTTGTAGCTGCGCACCGGAGTCAGATCCTCGCGCTTGAGCCAGATCTCGGCACCGTACCGGGCCGAGAGGTGGTCGTTGCGCTGCAGCGGCGTTGGCGGGAACAGGCTCCGCAGCGCCTCGGTCGCCTGCCGTGCCGCCTTTGCAAAACCGTCCATGACCGTGCCTCCGCTCGTGATCCGGCTCTTCGGCCACGAACGGGCGCGACTGTCAAGGAAGCGATGCCCGCTTGGGCACCCGTTGCTTGCCCTTGCGTCGAAACTCCGCTAATCGCGGGCGCGATTGCCCCCTCGCCGACGGAGTGCCCCATGTCCGCGCCCAAGAAAGTCGTCCTTGCCTATTCCGGCGGTCTCGACACCTCGATCATCCTGAAATGGCTGCAGACCGAATATGGCTGCGAGGTCGTGACCTTCACCGCCGATCTCGGCCAGGGCGAGGAGCTGGACCCGGCGCGCCGGAAGGCCGAGCTTCTGGGGATCAAGCCGGAGAACATCTACATCGAGGATGTGCGCGAGGAGTTCGTGCGCGACTTCGTCTTCCCGATGTTCCGCGCGAACGCGCTTTACGAGGGGCTTTACCTCCTCGGCACCTCGATCGCCCGGCCGCTGATCTCCAAGCGGCTGGTGGAGATCGCCGCCGAGACCGGCGCCGACGCGGTGGCGCATGGCGCGACCGGCAAGGGCAACGACCAGGTGCGGTTCGAGCTTTCGGCCTACGCGCTCAATCCCCACATCAAGGTCATCGCGCCGTGGCGCGAATGGGACCTGACCTCGCGCACCCGGCTTCTGGAGTTCGCCGAGGCGAACCAGATCCCGATCGCCAAGGACAAGCGCGGCGAGGCGCCGTTCTCGGTCGATGCGAACCTCCTTCACACCTCCTCCGAGGGCAAGGTGCTGGAGAACCCCGGCGACGAGGCGCCGGACTACGTCTACCAGCGCACCGTGCACCCCGAGGAAGCGCCCGACACGCCCGAAATGGTGGAGATCACCTTCGAGAAGGGCGACGCCGTCGCGATCAACGGCGAGGCGATGAGCCCGGCTTCGATCCTGACGAAGCTCAATGAGCTTGGGGGCAAGCATGGCGTCGGCCGGCTCGACCTCGTGGAGAACCGCTTCGTTGGCATGAAGTCGCGCGGAGTCTACGAGACGCCGGGCGGCACGGTGCTTCTGGAAGCCCACCGCGGCATCGAGCAGATCACGCTGGATGCGGGCGCCGGGCATCTCAAGGACTCGATCATGCCGCGCTATGCCGAGCTCATTTACAACGGCTTCTGGTTCTCGCCCGAGCGCGAGATGCTGCAGGCGCTGATCGACAAAAGCCAGGAGCATGTCTCCGGCACCGTCCGCGTGAAGCTCTACAAGGGCTCGGCCCGGACCGTCGCGCGCTGGTCGGATCACTCGCTTTACAGCGAGAAGCACGTCACCTTTGAGGAAGATGCCGGCGCCTACGACCAGAAGGATGCCGAGGGCTTCATCCGCCTCAACGCGCTGCGCCTGAAGCTGATCGCCACGCGCAATGAGCGGGTGAAGGGCTGAGGCCTTCGTGACGTAACGCTCCGGTTGCGCCTCGAAGGCCGCCGATCCTAGATCCTTCCGGACAACCGGGAGGATCTCATGCCGCTAGACGCCATCGCCGCCGACATTGCCAGGACGCTCGAGACCCGGAACTTCTCCGGGTCGCTCAAGTTCGACTGCGGCGAGGCCGGGGTGATCGTGCTGGCCGACGGCACCGCCTCGACGTCGGACCGCGAGACCGACTGCACGCTGACGATCTCCGAGGACAATCTCGTGAAGCTCCTGACCGGCAAGCTCAACCCGATGACCGGGGTGGTGCTCGGCAAGCTGAAGGTCTCGGGCGACCTCGGCGTGGCGATGGGGCTTGCGAAGCTTCTGGGTTAAACAGTCTCTATTCCGGCTGAAATCGCGCCTGACCGGCGGTTGCTCACGACGCTTCACGGGAAGATGACTTGCCGTGGGTCCGAGTTCCGCCATGCTTCGGCAAACCGGAGGACGCCATGCTGAGACTTGCCCTTGCCCTGACTTTTCTCGCCAGCCCGGCCCTGGCCGCGACCGAAACCGCGATCGTCGCGGGCGGTTGCTTCTGGTGCGTGGAGGCGGATTTCGAAAGTGTGCCAGGGGTGAAGGAGGTCGTCTCGGGCTATACCGGCGGCAAGACTGCCAATCCTACCTACAAGCAGGTCAGCCGCGGCGGCACCGGCCATTACGAGGCGGTCGAGATCCGCTACGACCCGGATAAGATCGGCTATCCGAAGATCCTCGAGATGTTCTTCCGCTCGGTCGACCCGACCGATGCCGGTGGCCAGTTCTGCGACCGGGGCGAAAGCTATCGCACTGCGGTCTTCGTGAAAGACCAGGGTCAGCGCAACGCTGCCGAAGCCGCGAAGGCCGCGGCGGAACTGGCGCTTGGCCAGAAGATCGTGACGCCGATCCTGAAGGCGAAGCCGTTCTACAAGGCCGAGGCCTACCACCAGAATTACTACAAGGGCACCGACCTGGTCCTCACCCGGCGCGGCCCGAAGCGGCAGGCGGAGGCCTACAAGTTCTACCGCAAGGCCTGCGGCCGTGACGCGCGGATACAGGCGCTTTGGGGCAGCGCGGCGCCCTTCGCCCACTAGGCCCGGAAGGCCTCAACCTCGTCGAGCGTCGGGATCGCGTCGGCGGTGCCGTGGCGCGTGACCTTGAGGCTCGCCGCCGCGCCGGCAAGCGACAGCGCCGCGGCCGGCGGGCGGCCGGCATCGCGGGCGGCCGCGAAATAGCCCGCGAACGTGTCGCCTGCGCCGGTCGTGTCGACCGCGTGGACCTTCACGGGCGCGGCAACGGCGCGGTCGCCCTCCCGCGAGCGCCATTCGGCGCCTTCGGCGCCGCGCGTTACCAGAAGTTCCGGCACGTCGATCAGGTCGAGCCCGATCCCCATCGCGGCAGCGAGCTGGTCCGCCTCGACGGCATTCAGGGCCAGAACGGTGACGTTTTCCAGCACGGCCTGCACCGCGCCGATGTCGAAGGGGGCGGCGGAATAGATCACCCGCATGCCAAGCTCGCGCGCCAGTGCGGCCGCTTCGGCCTGATGCGCCGTCTCGTTTTGCAAGAGCAGCGTGTCGCTTGGCCCGGCACCGGCAAGCGCGGCGTCGATCAAGGAGAACGGCAGCGCCCAGTTGGCACCGGGAAAGAGCACGATAGCGTTCTCGCCGCCCGCATCGACATTGATGATCGCATGGCCCGAAGGCGTGTCGAGCCGGGCGATGTGCCGGGTATCGACCCCCCATCCGGCGAGCCGGTCGACCGCCCAGGTACCATCGGATCCTACCGCGCCGATATGGACGACCCTCGCCCCGGCCTTGGCGGCGGCGGCGGACTGGTTCGCGCCCTTGCCGCCAAGTCCCACCGTGTAGCTCTCGGCCGCCAGCGTCTCTCCGGGCGCCGGCAGATGCGGCACCCGGTAGAAGTGGTCGATATTGATCGAGCCGAGATTGTAGATCGTCATCCCTGTCCCAGCCGGCAGGCGGCGATCACCGCCATGTTGAGGATATCGTTGACCGTGGAGCCCATCGAACAGATCTGGATCGGCTTGTCGACACCTGTGAGGATCGGGCCGATCACGGTCGCGCCCGCCATCTCCTGCAACAGCTTCACCGAGATCGAGGCCGAATGCCGCGCCGGTACGACGAGCACGTTGGCTGGGCCCGAGAGCCGGCAGAACGGGTAATGTGCCATCTGTTCGGGGTTGAGAGCGACATCCACCGTCATCTCGCCCTCGTATTCGAAGTCGACTCCGCGCTTGTCGAGCACGCGCGGCGCTTGGTGCATCTTGGTTGCGCGCTCCGAGACCGGGTAGCCGAAGGTCGAGAACGACAGGAACGCGACGCGCGGCTCGATCCCGAGGCCACGCGCGACGAGCGCGCCGCGCTCGGCGATGTCGGCGAGGTCGTTCTCGTCGGGCCATTCATGCACCAGCGTGTCGCCGAGAAAGATGATCCGGCCACGATGGACGATCGCGGTGATGCCGACGGCGCCATCCTCGGCCTTCACGTCGAAGACGTGGTTGATGAGGCCGAGCACATGGGCCGATTTGCGCGTGGCCCCGGAAACGAGTCCATCGCCGTGACCATGCGCCAGCATCAGTGCCGAGAAGACGTGCCGGTCGCGGGCGGCTAGACGATGGACGTCGTGCCAGTCAAAGCCCTTGCGTTGCAGGCGCTCGTAGAGGAACTCCTTGTAAGTATCGAGATGCTTGGTGTTGGCGGCGTTCACCACCTCGATCTCGCCGACCGCGTCGACAAGGCCTTCGATGGTCAGCTTCTCGGCCACATCGTGCTCGCGACCGACCACCAGCGCCTTGCCGAGCCCGGCGCGCTGATAGGCCACCGCCGCGCGCAGCACGCGTGGGTCGTCGCCCTCGGCGAAGATCATCCGCGCCTGGGCGGCGCGGGCGCGGGCGTGGATGCCCTGCAGGATCGACGCCGTCGGGTCCATGCGGCTCTTGAGGTGGAGCTCGTAGGCCTCCATGTCGATGATCGGACGGCGGGCGACGCCGGTATGCATCCCGGCCCTGGCGACCGCCGGCGGGATGACGTGGATCAGGCGCGGATCGAACGGCGTCGGGATGATGTAGTCGCGTCCGAAGGAGAGCTTGCGGCCATAGGCCATCGCCACCTCTTCCGGCACCGGCTGGCGGGCCAGTTTCGCCAGCGCCTCGGCGCAGGCGATCTTCATCTCGTCATTGATCGCGCGGGCGTGGATGTCGAGGGCACCGCGGAAGAGATAGGGAAAGCCGAGGACGTTGTTGACCTGGTTCGGGTAGTCCGACCGGCCGGTGGCGACGATCGCGTCCTCGCGCACCTCATGCGCCTCTTCCGGCGTGATCTCGGGATCGGGGTTGGCCATCGCGAAGATGACCGGGTTCGGCGCCATCGAGGCGACCATCTCCTGCGTCACCGCGCCCTTGGCCGACACGCCGAGGAAGACGTCGGCGCCGCGCATCGCGTCCTCGAGCGTCCGCGCGTCGGTCTTGATCGCATGGGCCGATTTCCACTGGTTCATGCCTTCCTGGCGGCCCTGGTAGATGACCCCCTTGGTGTCGCACATGATGCAGTTTTCCGGCCGCGCACCCATCGTCTTGATCAGTTCAAGACACGCGATGCCCGCCGCCCCGGCGCCGTTCAGCACGATCCGGCAATCTTCGAGCCGCTTGCCCGACAGTTCCAGCGCGTTGATGAGCCCGGCGGCACAGATGACGGCGGTGCCGTGCTGGTCGTCATGGAACACCGGAATGTCCATGATCTCCTTCAGCCGGCTCTCGATGATGAAGCATTCCGGCGCCTTGATGTCCTCAAGGTTGATGCCGCCGAAGGTCGGGCCCATCAGGCTGACGGCCTTGATGATCTCGTCGGCATCCTCGGTATCGAGCTCGATGTCGATCGCATTCACGTCGGCGAAGCGCTTGAAGAGGACCGCCTTGCCTTCCATCACCGGCTTCGAGGCCAGGGCTCCGAGATTGCCGAGCCCGAGGATCGCGGTGCCGTTAGACACGACCGCGACCATGTTGCCCTTCACCGTGTAGTCATAGGCCGTCCCCGGATCGGCCGCGATCGCCTCGACCGGCACCGCGACACCCGGCGAATAGGCGAGCGAAAGATCGCGCTGCGTCGCCATCGGCTTCGACGCGTTGATCTCGTACTTCCCGGGCGTGGGGTTCAGGTGGTAGGCAAGCGCCTCTTCGGGCGTGACGCGGTTCTTCGGGGCCATAAGCGACGTTTCCTTGATCGTTTCCGCCGTCATAGCGCCGCTTCCCTCGGGTCACAATGCACCGATTAGCGGCTTTTCCCCGGGAGCGCGGTTTTGTAGGGTCGCAGCGAGGATCGAGGGGGTGCGCGTGAACGCTCAGGACGGCAACGTGACGCCGATGATGGCGCAGTTTCTGGAGATCAAGGGGCGTTATCCGGACGCGCTCCTTTTCTACCGGATGGGCGATTTCTACGAGATGTTCTTCGATGATGCCGAGGCGGCGGCTTCGGCGCTCGACATCGCGCTGACCAAGCGCGGCCAGCATCTCGGCCAGGACATTCCGATGTGCGGCGTCCCGGTGCATTCCGCCGAGGGTTATCTTCTGACGCTCATCCGCAAGGGCTTCCGCGTCGCCATCGCCGAGCAGATGGAGGACCCGGCCGAGGCGAAGAAACGCGGCTCGAAATCGGTCGTGGCGCGCGACGTGGTGCGACTGGTGACGCCCGGAACGCTGACCGAGGAGTCGCTTCTGGAGGCACGGCGCCACAACTTCCTCGCCGCCTGGGCCGAGGTGCGCGACACGGCCGCCCTCGCCTGGGTCGATATCTCCACCGGCGAGTTCCGCGTGATCCCCTGCCCGATCTCCCGGCTCTCGCCGGAACTCGCGCGACTTGGCCCGCGCGAGGTCGTCGTCAGCGAGACGAAAGAGGCCGACCTGGCTGGATTAGTGTCTGATTCCGGGGCCGCGATGACGCCGCTCTCGCGCGGGTCCTTTGACAGTACCGGGGCCGAGAAACGCCTTTGCGAGCTTTTCGACGTCGCCACGCTCGACGCCTTCGGCAGTTTCGACCGGGCCGAGGCTTCGGCGATGGGCGCGATCGTCGACTATCTCGACCTCACCCAGCGCGGCAAGCTGCCGCTCCTGCGCCCGCCGGTGAAGGAAATGCCGGGCGGCTCGGTGCAGATCGACGCCGCGACGCGACGCAATCTGGAGATCACCCAGTCGCTCTCGGGCGGTCGCGACGGCTCGCTGATCGCCGCGATCGACCGCACCGTGACCGCAGGCGGAGCGCGGCTTCTCGAACGGCGGCTCTCCGCCCCCTCGCGCGACCTCGCCGAGATCCGCGCGCGGCTCGAAGCGGTGCGGTTCCTCGCGGGCGAAGCCCGGCTCGCCGAGGCGCTGCGCGCCGATCTCAGGAAGGCGCCCGACATCGACCGGGCACTGTCGCGGCTCGCCCTCGACCGGGGCGGACCGCGCGATCTCGCCGCGATCCGCGCCGGGCTCGCCGAGGCCGGCTCCATCGCCCGGCGGCTTGACGGAGACATACCGGCCCGGCTCGCCGGCGCCGCCAAGGATCTCGTCGGTTTCGGCGATCTCGTTGCCTATCTCGATGCAGCCCTGGTGGCGGAGCCGCCGCTTCTGGCCCGCGACGGCGGCTTCATCGCGGCCGGCCACAATCCGGAACTCGACGAGGCGCGGCAACTGCGCGACGAGGGTCGCGGCGTGATCGCTCGGATGCAGGCCGACTATATCACCGAGACGGGTATCCAGAGCCTCAAGATCAAGCACAACAACGTGCTTGGCTATTTCATCGAGACGACCGCGACCCATGCCGAGAAGATGCTCTCGGCGCCGCTGAACGAGACCTTCATCCATCGCCAGACCACGGCCAACCAGGTGCGCTTCACCACGGTCCCGCTGTCGGAGATGGAGACCCGGATCCTCAACGCCGGAAACCTCGCGCTCGAGATCGAAAAAAGGCTCTATGACGGCCTGAAAGCGATGGTTCTCGACACCTCCGTCCTCATCTCGCAAGCGGCCCGTGCGCTCTCGGAGATCGACCTCACCGCCGCCTTCGCCGATATCGCTCGCGGCGAGGACTGGTGCGAACCCACGGTCGACGACAGCCGCGCCTTCGAGATCGAGGGCGGGCGGCATCCCGTCGTGGAACGCGCGCTGAAACGCACAGGCGAGCCCTTCATCGCCAATGACTGCCTGCTGACCAGCGGCGAGACTCCGGCGATCTGGCTCCTGACCGGCCCGAACATGGCCGGCAAGTCGACCTTCCTGCGCCAGAACGCGCTCCTCGCGCTCCTCGCGCAGGCCGGCAGCTTCGTCCCGGCGCGCCGCGCCCACATCGGCCTCGTCAGCCAGCTCTTCAGCCGGGTCGGCGCGGCCGACGACCTCGCCCGCGGTCGCTCCACCTTCATGGTCGAGATGGTCGAGACGGCGGCGATCCTCAACCAGGCCGACGACCGGGCGCTCGTCATCCTCGACGAGATCGGCCGCGGCACCGCGACCTATGACGGCCTTTCGATCGCCTGGGCGACGCTCGAACACCTGCATGACGTGAACCGTACAAGGGCGCTCTTCGCCACCCATTACCACGAGATGACCGCGCTCGCGCACAAGCTCGACGGGGTCGAGAACGCCACTGTCGCGGTCAAGGAATGGGAAGGCGAGGTGATCTTCCTGCACGAGGTCCGAAAGGGCGCGGCTGATCGCAGCTACGGCGTGCAGGTCGCTCGCCTCGCGGGATTGCCGACGGCCGTTGTCGAACGGGCAAAGATCGTGCTGGACGCGCTGGAGAAAGGCGAACGCGAGGGCGGAACCCGCAAGCACACGCTGATCGACGACCTGCCGCTCTTCAGTGCCGCGCCCGCCGCCACGGCGCGGCCGGTCAAACAGGAGTCGCAGCTGGAAGACCGGCTGTCCGCCCTTCATCCCGACGAGATGACCCCACTCGAAGCCCTGGCCGCGCTCTACGAGCTCAAGGCCCTGACCGGCGACTGAGACGCGACCTCATCCCTTCTTCATTGCGGAAATACCCCACGGGGGTGCGGGGGTGTGAAACCCCCGCCCTCGACGCCGGAACTCAGGACTTCGGCATCGAGCTGACGCCGACCTGCGCCGGGCGCAGCAGCCGTTCGTGGAGCATGAAGCCCTCGGTCATCACCTGGATGATGTCCCCCGCCTTGGTGCCGGGCACCGGCGCCTCGAACATCGCCTGATGCAGTTGCGGGTCGAAGCTCTCGCCGACCGCCGGCACGACCGGCTGGACGCCATGCTTACCGAGGACGCTGATCAACTCGCGCATGGTCAGCTCGACGCCCTCGATGAGGCCCTTGGCGGCAACGCGGCTTTCCTCGCTGGCCGCATCGAGCGCGCGCTTGAGGTTGTCGTAGACCGGCAGGAGATCGCGGGCGAGCTTGGAGCCGCCATATTGCTCGGCTTCGCGACGGTCGCGCTCGCCGCGCTTGCGGATGTTCTCGGCGTCCGCGAGCGCACGCATGAATCGGTCGCGCATCTCGTCACGTTCGGCCCGAAGCGCCTCAAGCTCTCCGGCCATCACGTCGATCTCGAGTCCCTCGTCGCCGATCAGCGCCTGATCCTCGGCAATCTCGTCTTTCTTCATGTCACTCATGGTCTTATCCCTTGCGCTCCCCGGACAAGAGCCGTCCGACGAGTTGCGCCGTGTAGTCGACGATCGGCACGATGCGGCCATAGTTCAGCCGCGTCGGACCGATCACACCCACGGCACCGATGATCTTACGGTCAGCGTTCATATAGGGAGAGACCACCAGAGAGGAACCCGAAAGTGAGAAAAGCTTGTTCTCGGAGCCGATAAAAATGCGCACACCTTCACCGGCCTCGGCAAGTTCGAGAAATTCCGCGATGTCGCGCTTGCGTTCCAGATCGTCGAAGAGCGTGCGGATCCGGTCAAGATCGGCCTCGTCGGCCTGGTCGATCAGGTTCGCCCGACCCCGGACGATGAGCCGCTCCGTCGCCTCGCCCGGATTCTCCCAGACCGCAAGCCCGCTTTCCACGAGTGCGTGCGCGGCGGCGTCGAGCTCCTGACGGCGCCGGGCAATCTCGGTCCGCATATGGACGCGAAGTTCGGAAAGTGTCCGGCCCTCGGCCAGCACGTTGAGGAAGTTGGCTGCCTCGCGCATCGAGGACGGCGTCTGGCCGAGAGGCGGAGTAAAGACACGGTTCTCGACCTGGCCGTCGGCGAAGACAAGCACCACGAGCGCGCGTTCGGGACCGAGGCTCACGAATTCTATGTGGCGGATCGGGGCTTCGTGCTTCGGCGTCAACACGAGGCTCGCGCCGTGAGTAATTCCGGACAGAGCCTGGCCGACGCGGTCGAGAAGCGAAGCGACCCCCGGCTCCTTGCCGCCCGTCGTCGCATCGATCGCTTCGCGGTCCTGGAGCGAGAGCGTCGAGACCTCCATCAACCCGTCGACGAACATCCTGAGACCGAGCTGGGTCGGGATCCGGCCGGCCGAGGTGTGGGGGCTGTCGAGAAGGCCGAGATATTCGAGATCCTGCATCACGTTGCGGATCGTCGCGGCCGAGACCTTCTCGCTCATCGCGCGGGTCAATGTGCGCGAGCCGACCGGATCACCGCTGTCGAGATACCCTTCGACCACGCGCCGGAACACCTCCCGCGAACGGTCGTTCATCTCGGCCAGGATCTTTGCTCGGTCACTCATCGCCTTCCCCATATGGGTGCGGGACAGTTAAAGAGCCAAGGCCCCAACCGTCAATCGGGGTTGCATCCGCGGCCAAGCGGCCTGTATCTGGCCGAAAGAGCGAGGAAAGGACGATCCATGCGACCCTCTGGCCGGAAACTCGACGAGATGCGGGCGATCTCGATCGAAACGGGTGTCACCAAACACGCCGAGGGATCCTGCCTGATCCGTTGCGGCGACACCCATGTGCTCTGCACCGCGACGATCGAGGACAAGGCGCCCTCGTTCCTGAAGGGCACCGGGCTCGGCTGGGTCACGGCCGAATACGGCATGCTGCCCCGCGCCACCAACACCCGCAATCGTCGTGAGGCGGCCGCCGGCAAGCAATCGGGAAGAACTCAAGAAATTCAAAGGCTTATCGGTCGTGCGCTGCGAGCCGGCGTGGACCGGGTGGCGCTTGGTGAGCGCCAGATCGTCGTGGATTGCGACGTGATCCAGGCCGACGGAGGCACCCGCTGCGCGGCGATCACCGGCGGTTGGGTGGCGCTCAGGCTGGCGGTCAACAAGCTCCTCAAGGCCGGGGTCGTGACCTCGGATCCGATCGTCGATCATGTGGCCGCGGTTTCTTGCGGTATCTATGCCGGCCAGCCGATCGCCGATCTCGATTACGCCGAGGACAGCGAGGCGGGAACCGACGGCAATTTCATCCTCACCGGACGCGGGCGTCTGATCGAGGTGCAGATGTCGGCCGAGGGCGCGACCTTCTCGCGCGACGAGATGGGCCGGCTTCTCGATCTCGCCGAGGCCGGGATCGCACGACTGGTCGAGGCGCAGAAGGCAGCGATCTGATGCGGAAGTTCTCGGGCAAGCGGCTGCTGGTGGCGACCCACAACAAGGGCAAGCTGGCCGAGATCGCGGCACTTCTGGAACCCTACGGCATCGCCTGCGTCAGCGGCGGCGAGATGGGGCTGCCGGAGCCCGAGGAAACCGAGACGACCTTTGTCGGCAATGCCCGCATCAAGGCCCATGCCGCCGCAATGACGACAGGGCTCCCCGCGCTCGCCGATGACAGCGGCATCGAGGTCGACGGTCTTGGCGGCGCGCCGGGCGTCTATACCGCCGATTGGGCGATGACGCCTTCGGGGCGGGATTTCGTGCAGGCCATGACCCGGACCTGGGATGAGCTGGAGCGCGCGGGCGCCCCCTACCCCCGCCGTGCGCGGTTCCGGGCGGCGATGGTTTTGGCCTGGCCGGACGGTCACGACGAGGTGTTCGAAGGCAAGGTAGAGGGCCAGGTCGTCTGGCCAATGCGCGGGGCCCAAGGACACGGCTACGATCCGATGTTCCAGCCGGATGGCTACGACATGACTTTCGCGGAGATGGATCCGGCCAAGAAGAACCGGATCAGTCACCGCGCTGATGCGTTCGGAAAGCTGGTTGCCTGTTTCGAGGGAAGCGACGCATGAAGCGGATATCGACCGGATCGCCGTTCGAAGCGACGATGGGTTATAGCCGGGCAGTCGTGAAGGGTGGCTGGTGTTTTGTCTCGGGCGTGACCGGCTATGATTACGCCACGATGACGATGCCGGAGCAAATCGCAGATCAGGCACGGAACTGCTTCTCGACGATCCGCGATGTCCTGGGTGAGGCTGGATTCACCCTCGAGGATGTGGTGCGAGTGCAGTATACGGTGACCGATGCCGCGCTGGTCGAGGACCTGGTGCCGGCGCTCGGAGAGGCGTTCGGCGAGATCCGGCCGGCGGCGACCATGGTGGTCGCGGGGCTGATCCGGCCAGAAATGAAGGTCGAGATCGAGGTCACCGCCTTCAAGGGGTGAAGACGGGTCGGACCGGAGTGGCATTGATGGAAGACTGGCAGCACGGTGGTTTTGGGCTTTATTTGCACTGGCCGTTCTGCGCGTCTAAATGCCCCTATTGCGATTTCAACTCCCACGTCGCGGCCGAGATCGATCAGGAGCGCTGGAAGCGGGCCTATCTCTCGGAGATCGAGCGGGTCGGACGCGAAACCGAGGGTCGTATCCTCAACACCGTATTCTTCGGCGGCGGCACGCCGTCGCTGATGGCGCCCGAACTGGTGGCGGCGATCCTCGACAAGGTGCGTGCGACCTGGAGGATGGCGAACGATCTCGAAGTGACGCTCGAGGCCAATCCCGGCAGCGTCGAGGCCGGGCGGTTCCGCGGCTATGCCGAGGCCGGGGTCAACCGGATCTCGATGGGTATTCAGGCGTTGAACGACGTTGATCTGAAGCGACTCGGGCGGCTGCATTCGGTCACGGAGGCGCGTGCGGCGTTCGATGTGGCGCGCGATGTTTTCGCGCGGGTGAGCTTCGATCTCATCTACGCGCGTCAGGATCAAAATCTGCGCGCTTGGGAGACGGAACTTGGCGAAGCGATGGCGATGGCGGTGGATCACCTGTCGCTCTATCAACTGACGATCGAGGACGGGACGGCCTTCGGCGCCCGCCACACGGCGGGTGGTTTGAAGGGATTGCCCGAGGACGATCTGTCGGCAGATATGTATCTGAAAACACAAGATATTCTAGGACCCTCCGGTATGCCCGCCTACGAGGTGTCGAACCACGCGCGAGATGGGGCGGAGAGCCGGCACAACCTGATCTACTGGCGCTATGGCGATTACGCCGGGATCGGGCCGGGAGCACACGGCCGGCTGACGCTCAAAGGACAGAGGTTTGCGACGGAAACGCCGCTCGCTCCTTCCAGATGGCTACAGCAGGTCGAGGCGACAGGCCACGGAGAGTCTCCGCGCGAAGCTATTTCGGAGGCCGATCAGGCCGGCGAATACCTGATGATGGCGCTGAGGCTGGCCGAGGGCATGGATATGAACCGGTATGCGCAGCTTGCTGGAGTCGGGTTGGATGAGATCGCCGTGGACCGACTTGAAGAGCTCGGGATGCTACGCCGCGATAGCACGCGAATTGCCGCGACGGCAGCAGGTCGTGCCGTATTAAACGCCGTAATTCGCGAGTTGATGCCATGATCCGCCCGATCTGGCTGCTCGCGGGCGGCGCAGCCCTGGCATTGGCCGCGGCCGGAATCGTGCTCCCGCTCGTGCCGACGGTCCCTTTTCTGCTGCTCGCGGCTTTCTGTTTCGCAAGGGGGTCGGAGCGGATGCATGGCTGGCTTGTGGCGCATCATCAGTTCGGACCGCCAATCCGGGACTGGCAGGAGCGTGGCGCGGTCTCGCGGCGCGTAAAGTGGATAGCGAGCGCGTCGATTGCAGCTGCGCTGTGCCTCGCCGCGGCATTCCGCCTGCCCCTCGGGCTGCTGGCCGTGCAGGCCGTCGTTCTCTGTGGCGTGCTGCTGTTTCTTTGGACGCGGCCTGAGGCCTAGCGAGTCGAACTCAGGATCTGGCAGAGCTCGTCAAGCTCGTCGAGCGTTCGGTAAGTGATCATCAGATTGCCGCCGTCATGGCCCTTGTGGTCGATCACTACCTTCATCTTCAGATTGGCCGAGAGATCCTGTTCGAGAACGCGGGTATCGGCGTCCTTCTCCGGGCGCGCCGCCTGTCGCGGTGCGGTTGTTTTGGCCGGAGCCTTGGCCAGCCGCTCGGTTTCGCGTACCGAAAGACCCTTTGCGATGACCTGCCGTGCCAGGGCGACGGGATTGTCCGTGGTGACGAGCGCGCGGGCATGCCCGGCGGTCAGCTGACCTTCACGCAGCCAGGTCTGGACCTCGTCGGGCAGGGTCAGCAGCCGCAGGAGATTGGCGATGTGGCTGCGGCTCTTCGAGAGGCCTTCCGCGAGCTTCTCCTGGGTGTGACCGAACCGGTCCATGAGCTGGCGGTAACCCATCGCCTCTTCGACCGGGTTCAGGTCGGCGCGCTGGATGTTTTCGATGATCGCGACTTCAAGCACCTCGGTATCGGTGAATTCCCGAACGACGACCGGAACGTCGTGAAGTTGCGCCATCTGCGCGGCGCGCCAGCGTCGCTCGCCGGCTACAATCTCGTAACTATCTGATTTTCTTGGATTTTGCCTGACAATTAGTGGCTGAATAATGCCCTTCGCGCGGATCGATGCGGCAAGCTCCTCAAGCTGCTCGCGCGGAAAATCCCGGCGGGGCTGGTCGGGATTGGGCTCGAGCTTCTCAACCGGCACGCGCGCGTCTGACCGCCGAGGGCGGTCACCAAGCGAGTCCTCCGCCCGGTCAAGATTGACGTCCGCCATAAGGGCCGAAAGACCGCGGCCGAGACCGCGCCGTTCGCTCTTTCTGTCTGACATGTGTTGCCCTTTCCTAGCTCTTCCCGTGCCGCGCCAGCATTTCCTGCGCAAGCGCGCGATAGGCAAGACTTCCCTTCGACATCGTGTCGTAAACGAGAACCGGCACCGCGTAGGACGGTGCCTCGCTCAGCCGGACATTGCGTGGCACGACCGTCTCATACACCAGCGCGCCGAGGTTGTCGCGGGCATCAGCCTCTACCTGTTGTGAGAGATTGTTCCGGCTATCATACATCGTGAGGACGATGCCCTCGATCCGCAGATCCGCATTGGCGGTTTGCCGGACTTGCCGGATCGACAGCATCAGCTGCGAAAGGCCCTCGAGCGCATAGAATTCGGCCTGCAGCGGCACCAGGACCGAATGTGCGGCGACCATCGCGTTGACGGTGAGCAGGCTGAGCGAAGGCGGACAATCGATCAGGATGTAGTCAAAGTCAAAACTGTCGATCGCCGGCTGTCGCAGCGCGTCGTGCAAAAGAAAACTGCGCTTTTCGTTCGCGACAAGCTCAATGTCGGCCGACGAGAGATCGGTCGTTGCGGGACAGAGCCAGAGCCCCTCGACTTTCGTCGGGCGAATCACGTCCATCAGTGATGCGTCTTCGATCAGGAGATCGTAGGTGGTCCTTTCCCGCTGCGCGGGCTCAATGCCGAGGCCGGTTGACGCGTTGCCCTGAGGATCGATGTCGACGAGGAGCACGCTCAAACCCTCTTCGGCGAGCGCCGCGGAAAGATTGATCGCGGTCGTGGTTTTGCCCACCCCGCCCTTCTGGTTGGCGACTGCGATGATTCGCGGGCCCGGCGGACGAGTCGGATCAGACACGCGTGATACCTCCGATGGTCAGGATGACGGCGTCGGGATCCGTCCTGCTCGGTGTCTTTTGATAGGAAAACTTCCAATCTTCAAGCGCTTGATCGATCTCGACCTGGTGATTCGCGCCTTTAGGGAACAAGGCGACACCGCCGGTTGCGAGGTGCCGATCAGCAAAGCGCACAAGCGTCGCAAGAGGCGCAAGTGCTCGCGCCGAAACGACCTCGGCCTTGATCGGCTCGAGCGCTTCGATTCGCTCGGCCCGAACCTCGGTCGTGAGGCCGAGTTCGCGGCTTACCGTGTCAAGGAACGCGGCCTTCCGCTGATCGCTTTCCACAAGCGTTACTCTCAGGTCCGGGCGCTCGTCCGCCGCCAGAATCGCGGCAACGAGCCCCGGAAAGCCGCCACCGCTCCCAAGGTCGGTCCAAGTCCGGGCTACTGGAGGAGCCAAGTCGAAGATCTGCACCGAGTCGGCAAGATGCCGGCGTCTTACGTCATCGATCGTCGAGCGCGCGACGAGATTGATCGCCGGATTCCATTTCCGGAGTATGGAAACGTAGTTTTCAAACCGATTAGATGTTTCACGTGAAACATTCCGCCCGAAGTCAAAGATCTCGCCCACGCCTACCCCGCCGTGCGCTGCTTATCAGCGCGCCGCAGCGCCGCCAAGATGACCGTCAACGCCGCCGGCGTAATGCCATCGATACGGCTCGCATGTCCTAGAGTTCTCGGCTGCGCGCGCAATAGCTTCTCGCGCAGTTCGTAGGACAATCCGCGCAGCGCCGGATAATCGAAATCTGCTGGGATTTCATGATGTTCATCTCGCTGCATCGCTGCAACATCGGATCTTTGCCGGTCGATATAATTGGCGTAAAGCGCGTCGCGTGCGAGTTGCTCCTGGATTTCGAGATCGATATCCGCAAGCGCCGGATCGATTCGCTCCAGTGTCGAAAAATCCACATCCGGAAAGGACAGCAGTGCAAAAGCCGAACGGCGCTGTCCATCCTGGCTGATGCTGATACCCCGCTCCGCCGCTTCGCGCGGCGTGATTTGAACCGCCTCCAGCGCCGACCGGCCCGCGGTGAGTCGTTCCATCTTTCCGAGGAAGCGCTGTCGCCGATCTTCTTCGACACATCCGAGTTCGATACCGAATCCCGTGAGTCGCTGGTCCGCATTATCGGCGCGCAGCGACAACCGGAATTCCGCGCGCGACGTGAACATACGGTACGGCTCTGTCACGCCACGCGTTACCAGATCGTCGATCATCACGCCGATATAGCTCTTCGTGCGGCTGAAGGTCACCGGTGGCCGGCCCAGCGCAGCGAGTCCAGCGTTAAGCCCCGCGACGAGGCCCTGCGCCGCGGCCTCCTCATATCCTGTAGTTCCGTTTATTTGGCCCGCAAGATATAGACCCGGTACCTGCTTCACCGCCAGAGTCGGCGCCAGCGCGCGGGGATCCACGTAGTCATATTCGATCGCGTAACCGGGCTGCAGTATCTCCACGGCTTCAAGCCCGGCGATCGAGCGAACGTAGGACTCCTGCACATCCAGCGGCAACGATGTTGAAATACCATTGGGATAGACTGTCGGATCGTCCAACCCTTCCGGCTCAAGAAATACCTGGTGCGACGTTTTGTCGGCAAATCGAACGACTTTGTCCTCGATCGAGGGGCAGTAGCGCGGACCCACGCCCTCAATATGGCCGCCATACATGGCAGAGCGCGAAAGGTTGTCCCGAATCAACGCATGGGTGCGCTCGTTCGTATGAGTTATTGCACAACTGATCTGGCGCGCGAACGGGCGCCGATTGAGGAAGGAAAACAGCACTGGCTCCGCGTCGCCGTCCTGAAGCTCCAAGCCATCCCAGTTGATCGTGCGTCCATCAAGCCGCGGCGGCGTTCCCGTCTTGAGCCGGCCAAGCGGAAGTCCAAATCCATCAATTCGTTCGGCCAACCGGACTGAGGGCCTGTCGCCGATTCGGCCTCCCGGCTGGCGCTGATCGCCGATATGGATCACTCCGCGAAGGAACGTGCCAGAGGTCAGGACAACGGCATGGGCTTCAATGACCGCGCCATCAGCGAGAACGACACCGGCAACTCCCTGATCATGAATTCGGAAATCAATGACTTCGCCCTCTATCAGGACGAGGTCGGGCCGCGCTTCCATCTCCGAAATCATAGCCTGCCGGTAGAGTTTTCGATCCGCTTGAGCACGCGGTCCCTGGACCGCTGGCCCCTTGCGCCGATTAAGGAGCCGGAACTGGATGCCGGCTTTATCCGCCACCCGCCCCATCACGCCATCGAGCGCATCGACCTCGCGGACGAGATGGCCCTTACCAAGCCCTCCGATCGCCGGATTGCAAGACATCACGCCAATACCATCTCGGCGCAGCGTCACAAGTGCCGTCGAAGCACCGAGCCGCGCCGCTGCATGAGCCGCCTCGACCCCTGCATGCCCGCCACCGACCACCACGACGTCAAAATGTTTCACGTGAAACACTCCTCACTTGCCGATGCAGAAACTCGAGAAGATTTCATCGAGAAGATCCTCAACATCAACACGCCCGACCAGAGAATCGAGCGCCCTCACGGCATGCCGGAGATTTTCGGCAGCCAGCTCCGCCCGATCCGGTCCGTTTCTTACCTCATCACGCGCCGATTCCATAGACCCCACGGCGCGCTCGATTGCCAATCGATGCCGCTCGCGCGTGATAAGCCCCGCGGAACCGGCGCGCTTCCCGAGTCGCTCCGAAATCGCCGCAATCAGCTCCGACACGCCCTGCCCCGTCATTCCCGAGACACCCATTCTTGACCCGCCACCCGCGCTGAGATCCGCCTTCGCGCTGACAACGATATCCTCGGGCAGCGGCTCGATCATCGGCACAGCTTCACCTTCGACCAGAAACACCCGAAGATCGGCGAGCCGCGCCCGCGCCAGAGCGCGCTCTACACCGATGCTTTCCACATGGTCGTCCGTCTCTCGCAACCCTGCAGTATCGAGCAACGTCACCGCCAGACCGTCGAGATCCATACGCACTTCAATCACGTCCCGCGTCGTACCGGCAACTTCGGACGTGATTGCTGCGTCGCGCCCGGCCAGTGCATTGAGCAGCGTCGATTTCCCGGCATTCGGACGGCCGACGATGGCGACCTCGAAACCTTCCCGGACCCGCTCCGCCGCCCCGAAACCCCTCATCTCACGCCGCAGTTCCTCGGCGACCGCGTCGATAAGCGCCAGAACCTCCGGTGTTACATCCACCGGCACATCCTCGTCCGCAAAATCGATCGTCGCCTCCAAGAGCGCCGCCGCGCGAATCAGATCGCGGCGCCACCCTTCGGCGCGCGCCCCGACCGCCCCTGACAGCACCCGCAGCGCCTGTTTGCGTTGCGCCTCGGTTTCCGCCTCGATGAGATCTGCAAGTCCCTCGACCTGCGCAAGGTCGAGCCGACCATTCTCCAGCGCCCGCCGCGTGAACTCTCCTGCGTCCGCGGGGCGCAGACCCGGCCGCTCCGATAACGCCTTCAGCACCGCCGCGACGGTTGCGGTCGCGCCATGCACCTGCAGCTCTGCCGTCTCTTCCCCGGTGAAACTCGCCCCCGCCGCATAGGTCACGATCATTGCTTCGTCGATCACCTCTCCGTCGAGCCTCAGCTTCCGAAGACCGGCCCGTCGCGGCGGCGGCAAACTCCCGGCGAGAAACCTGACCGCGGGCCAGGCGTCCGGACCTGAAATCCGGATGACCGCAATACCCGCCTTGCCCCGCGCCGAAGCCAGGGCGTAGATCGTGTCCATGGTCATAACCTATTGTTTTACCTAAATAAATTAGGCGTTCATCGAGTCGAAGAACTCGGAGTTCGTCTTGGTTTGCTTGAGCTTGGAGATCAGGAACTCGATCGCGTCCGTCGTTCCCATCGGGTTGAGGATGCGGCGCAGGACGTACGTTTTCTGCAGATCGTTCTTGTCCACCAAGAGATCTTCCTTCCGGGTTCCGGACTTGAGGATATCCATGGCCGGATAGACCCGCTTGTCCGCGACCTTGCGGTCGAGCACGATCTCCGAGTTGCCGGTACCCTTGAATTCTTCGAAGATCACCTCGTCCATCCGGCTTCCGGTATCGATCAGCGCGGTCGCAATGATCGTCAGCGAACCGCCCTCCTCGATGTTGCGCGCCGCCCCGAAGAACCGCTTCGGCCGCTGCAGCGCGTTCGCGTCGACGCCGCCGGTCAGCACCTTGCCCGAGGACGGCACGACGGTGTTGAACGCCCGCCCGAGGCGGGTGATCGAGTCGAGCAGGATCACCACATCGCGCTTGTGCTCCACGAGCCGCTTCGCCTTCTCGATCACCATGTCGCTCACCGCGACGTGGCGCGTCGCCGGTTCGTCGAAGGTCGAGGAGATAACCTCGCCCTTCACGCTGCGCTGCATGTCCGTCACTTCTTCCGGACGCTCGTCGATCAGAAGCACGATCAGATAGCATTCCGGGTGGTTGGTCTCGATCGAATGCGCGATGTTCTGCAGAAGCACGGTCTTGCCGGTCCTCGGCGGCGCCACGATCAGCGCGCGTTGCCCCTTCCCGATCGGCGCGACCAGGTCGATGATCCGCGCCGACCGATCCTTGATGGTCGGATCCTCGATTTCCATCTTGAGCCGCTCGTCGGGATAGAGCGGCGTCAGGTTGTCGAACGCGACCTTGTGCCGCGCCTTCTCCGGGTTCTCGAAGTTGATCGACGTCACCTTGGTCAGCGCGAAGTAACGCTCGTTCTCGCCGGGCGCGCGGATCACCCCTTCGACGGTGTCGCCGGTGCGCAGCGAGTACTGGCGCAGCATGTCGGGGCTGACATAGATGTCATCCGGACCCGGCAGGTAGTTAGCCTCGGGCGAACGCAGGAAGCCGAACCCGTCCTGAAGCACCTCCAGCACGCCGTCTCCGCCGATCTCCCAGCCTTCCTCGGCATGCTCCTTCAGGATCGAGAACATCATCTCGCCCTTGCGCATCGTCGAGGCGTTCTCGACCTCGAGGTCCTCGGCCATGGCCAGCAGGTCAGCCGGGCTCTTTGCCTTCAGTTCGGCAAGGTTCAGTCGCTCTTGGGTCATTGGGAACCGATCGTATCAGGCACGGCCCTCGGGGCGGCGCGAAGGGTCATCAGGGGAAATACCGCACGCCGGACGGCGGGGCTTGGCCGATCCTTACACGCGCATACGCCCCGGAGTCAATCTCCGCTCAGAACCGAACGATGACCGAGACCACGATGATGACCAGCAGCACCGTCGGAATCTCATTCATCAGCCGGTAGGTGCGACCCGTCCGGCTGTTCCGCCCGGCAACGAAATCCTTGCGCCGATACCCCAGCCAGTGATGGAACCATGTCATCACCATCACCGCACCAGCCTTGGTCCAGGGCCAGATCGCACTCCAGTCGACGATCCCCGGCGTGAACACCAGGCAAAGCCCGAACACCCAGGTCGCCGTCATCGCGGGGTTCATGATCAGCCGCAGAACTTTGCGCTCCATCACCTGAAACAGGCGGTCGGTCTCGCCACCGGATTCCACGGACTCGGCGTGATAGACGAAAAGCCGCGGCAGGTAGAACAGCCCCGCCATCCAGGCGATCACAGAGATTACATGGAACACCTTGGTCCATGGATAGATCGCCACCAGAAAGTCCGTCACCTGCCCGCTCCCTCACGTCCGTTCGCGTTTCTTCCTAATCAATGAATATGGAAAGAAAAGAGATGTAGTAGATCTTGGGCCTGTGGATGACAGGGATTACACCCGGAATACAGTGGACACCCACAAGCCGACAACCCTGAGGAAAGCTCCGTGCATAACTTTCGCATCAGCACGAATTCTCGAATTTTTCTCCTTTGTATTCTAAGCGTTAACTATACCCCTTTTCCGGTTGACCTGGGGATAACTTTTGTTGCCCGAAGTGCCGCCACGGCAGAGTTTTCCCCAGATCTGAGTAAGTGCGGCGCACAGGTGGATAATCCGTCATCGCGCTTGACATAACCACTCCGGTTCCGCCAGCAACGTCCGGAACCCGATTTATCCCCGGATTGATACCTGCCCTCCCCTTGGCCTTGTCCACAGAACGGTCCCCAATGCCTGAAACCGGTCGCCCGAAAATCGTCCTCGCCTCCGGCTCGGAGATCCGGGCCGGATTGCTCGCCGCAGCCGGCCTCGCCCCCGATATCCGCCCCGCCCGCGTCGACGAGGACGCGATCCGCGCCGCGCTCGAGGCCGACGGCGCCGGAGGTCGCGATCTCGCCGACGCGCTGGCCGAGATGAAGGCGAGGAAGATCTCCGAGAAGGACCCCACCGCATTGGTGATCGGCTGCGACCAGATCCTCGACTGCGAGGGGCGGATCTTCGCCAAACCCGCCGACATCGACGAGGCGCGCGACCATCTGCGCGCGCTCGCGGGACGGACTCACCGTCTCTATTCCGCAGCGGTCGTCTGTCAGGCCGGAACTCCGCTCTGGCGTCATGTCGGCACTGTACGTTTGACCATGCGCGACATCTCTGACGCCTATCTCGACGCCTATCTCCACCGAAACTGGGACAGCGTTCGCCACAGCGTCGGCTGCTACAAGCTCGAAGAAGAGGGAGTGCGCCTTTTTTCCCGCATCGAAGGCGACTATTTTACCGTTCTCGGCCTGCCGCTCATCGAACTCTTGACCTGGCTCGGCATTCGGGGCGACATCGCCACATGACCGACCATCCCCGCATTCCGCTCGCCGGCGTCATCGGTTCGCCGATCGCGCATTCGAAGTCGCCGCAGCTTCATGGCCACTGGCTGAAGACCTATGGCATCCGCGGGTATTACATCCCGATGGATGTGGCGCAGTCGGATCTGCGCGAGGTGATCGCCACGCTTCCGAAAGCTGGGTTCGTCGGCGTCAACGTCACGATCCCGCACAAGGAGACGGTGCTCGCGCTCGCCGATGTCGTGACCGATCGCGCCGCCCTGATCGGCGCGGCGAACACGCTGATCTTCCGCAAGGACGGACGGATTCATGCGGACAATACCGACGGTTATGGCTTCATCGCCAATCTGAGGCAGAACGCCCCGACCTGGGCGCCGCAATCGGGAGCCGCCGCCGTCTTCGGCGCGGGCGGTGCCGCCCGCGCGGTCATCGCCTCGCTGATCGAGGTTGGCGTGCCGGAGATCCGTCTTTCAAACCGCACTCGTGCCCGTGCCGAGGCGCTCCGGCAGGAGTTCGGCGCCAAGGTCATCGTGCACGACTGGGTCCACGCGGGTTCGATGCTGGAAGATGCCGTCACCGTCGTGAACACCTCCTCGCTCGGCATGGTCGGCAAGCCGGATTTCCGCGTGCCGCTCGACGCGCTTTCGAAATCCTCGGTGGTGACGGATCTCGTCTATACGCCCTTGCGCACGAGGCTGCTCGAAGAGGCCGAGGCGCTTGGCTGCGTGACCGTGGACGGGCTCGGCATGCTCCTTCACCAGGCGGCGCCGGCGTTCGAGCGTTGGTTCGGTGCACGCCCCGAGGTTGACCAGGCGACGCGGGACGTGGTTCTGGGCGCATGACGCGGCCTTATCTTCTGGGTCTCACCGGCTCGATCGGCATGGGCAAGTCCACCACGGCGGCCATGTTTGCAGCTGAAGGCGTTCCGGTCTGGGACGCCGACGCCGCGGTTCATCGTCTCTATGCGAAGGGTGGCGCCGCCGTTCCGGCGATCGCCACGCTTTGCCCCGAGGCGGTGGTCGATGGTGCGGTCGATCGCACAGGGCTCAAGGCATGGATCGCCAGCGACCCCGCCGCGCTCGCGCAGATCGAGGCCGCCGTCCACCCGTTCGTGGCCGCCGACCGTGCCGCCTTCATCGCCGGGGCCAAGGCCGACGGCGCGACCCTCGTGGTGCTGGACATCCCGCTCCTCTTCGAGACCGGCGCCGAGACCTGGCTCGACGCCACGCTTGTCGTCACCGCACCGGTCGAGACCCAGCGCGCGCGCGTCCTCGCCCGGCCTGGAATGACCGAGGCGCAGCTTGCGGCAATCCTCGCGCGGCAGATGCCGGATGCCGAGAAACGCGCCCGAGCCACCCATGTGATCGAGACCCGCAGCCTTGATCAAACCCGCGCGGCTGTGCAAAACCTGATCGCGGAGCTTCGGAACAGCCATGCGTGAAATCGTCCTCGACACCGAAACCACCGGCTTCGAACCCGCCGAAGGCGACCGCATCGTCGAGATTGGCGCGGTCGAACTATTCAACCATGTTCCGACCGGGCGGACCTATCACCAGTACATCAACCCCGAACGCGCGATGCCGACCGCAGCCTTCGAGGTCCACGGCCTCGGAGATGATTTCCTGCGCGACAAGCCGCGGTTCACCGAGATCGCCGGAGCATTTCTCGACTTCGTCGGGACGGATTCGCGGCTGGTGATCCACAACGCCGCCTTCGACATGAAGTTCCTCAATGCCGAGCTTGGCTGGGCGAGCCTTCCGCTCCTGCCGATGGACCGCGCGCTCGACACCGTCGCGATGGCGCGGCGCAAGTTCCCTGGTTCACCCGCCTCGCTCGACGCGCTCTGCCGGCGCTTCGGCATCGACAACTCGGCGCGCGAGAAGCACGGGGCGCTACTCGACAGCGAGCTTCTCGCCGAGGTCTATCTGGAACTCATCGGCGGGCGGCAGCCCGATTTTGGGCTGACGGCTGCAACCACCACACCCGGCAACGCCGCCACCGCCGGGACCTGGCGCCCGACGGCGCGGCCCGCGCCGCTTGCCCCGCGGCTCACCGCCGAAGAGGCCGAAGCGCATCGCGTCTTTGTCGAGGGGCTGGGCGCCACCGCGATCTGGGCACGGTTCGGCTAGACACCCGTCGCGCGCATCACTGCACCGAAGGTCCGCGCGAGTACCGAAAGATCGGTGCCGAGGCTGACAGAATGCCCATAGGCGGTGTCGTAGTTTGCGCGCTCCGAGAACGAGCCGCGATTTCGGCACCCGATCTGCCAAAGGCCGGTTATCCCCGGCCGCATCCGGTAATAGGCCGCATCCTGGCGGCCGTCGAGATAGAGCGCCCGCTGCTCCGGCAGGAACGGACGGGGACCGACAAGACTCATGGAGCCGGTGAGCACGTTCCAAAGTTGCGGCAGCTCATCGAGGCTGGTCCGGCGCAGCACCGCGCCGAGCCGCGTGATCCTTGGGTCCCGGGACAGTTTCTGGGTGCGGCCCCATTCCGCTGCAAGGGTGGGGTCGGCCTGAAGTATCCGGGCCAACACGCTCTCGGCGTCAGGGATCATGGTCCGGACCTTCCAGCAGCGAAACGGCAATCCGTCGCGACCGATCCGTTTTTGCGAGTAGAGCGGACGACCGCCGGACAGCGCGGTGAGGCAGAGGACCGACGCCACCAGCGGCAGCACGAGCGGCAGCGCCAGGACAACCAGCGCGACATCCAGCACGCGCTTTCCAATCGCGGAATAGAAGCGCGGCGTATCGAAGGGGGCTACGTTGTGGAACTCGAAATACGGGGCGGCCATCCCGGAGAACTCCCTCGTCAATGGGTCCGGTCGGGCTCTGCATCCGGACATGCCGCAAAGCTAAGGGCTGAGTTGTTACGGATCAGTTAAGCTTAATCGGGAGTGAACGAAGCTTCGCCGACCGCGGTTGAAGTCGCTTACGCAGTATGGCGTCTCGACGTTTAATTACGCTTTATCAATACGTTATGGTCGCGGACAATCGTTTGAGTCGACAGGGCCCGAAACGCATCCCTTCCATTGTGGCCAACGAGGCACCGGATCAGCGCCGCGGACTCACACGAATCGGTTCCAGAGGTTTTCCAGCCGCTCCTGCCGTCCCGAGCGCGGTTTCGGGTCGATCCCATCGCGAAGGACCCGGTCCGAAATCTCCTCAAGTGTCGCACCTTGCAGCATTGTCCGGTTCGCAGGATCGTTCCATCCCGCATAGCGCGCCGCTCGCGCCGCCTCGAGCGCGCCGTCCTCGTACAGCGCCGCCGCCGCCTTGAACGCCCGCGCGCAGACATCCATCGCGCCGACATGGGCGAGAATAAGGTCCTCGGGGTCGAGCGACTGGCGCCGAAGTTTTGCGTCGAAATTGGTGCCGCCGGTGGTGAAACCGTCCGCGCGCAGGATCTCGTAATAGGCGCGGGCCATTTCGGGGACGGAGTCCGGGAACTGGTCGGTGTCCCAGCCCGATTGGTAATCGTTGCGGTTCATGTCGATCGAGCCGAACAGGCCGAGCGAGGCGGCGAGCGCGATCTCGTGCTCGAAGGAATGACCGGCGAGGATCGCGTGGCCCTGCTCGATGTTGACCTTGACCTCGCCCTCGAGCCCGAACCGCTTGAGGAAGCCGTAGACTGACGCGACGTCATAGTCGTACTGGTGCTTCGACGGCTCCTGTGGTTTCGGCTCGACGAGGATCGTGCCCTTGAACCCGATCTTGTGCTTGTAATCGACGACCATCTGCAGGAACCGCCCGGCCTGTTCGGCCTCGCGCGTCAGGTCGGTGTTGAGCAGCGTCTCGTAACCCTCGCGCCCGCCCCATAGGACGTAGTTCTCGCCACCGAGGCGGTGAGTCGCGTCCATGCAGGACTTCACCGTCGCCGCGGCATAGGCGAAGACATTGGGATCCGGGTTGGTCGCGGCTCCGGCCATGAAGCGGCGGTGCGAGAAGAGGTTCGCGGTGCCCCAGAGGAGCCGCGTGCGCTGGCCCGCCATCTTCTGACCGATGTAATCGACGATCTCCTCAAGATTGCGCACGCTTTCGGCAAAGCTCGCGCCTTCGGGCCGCACGTCGGCATCGTGGAAGCAGAAGAACGGCACGCCGAGCAGGTCGAACATCTCGAACGCGGCATCTGCCTTCAGCTTGGCGTGGGCCATCGTGTCGCCGAACCACGGCCGCTCGAAGGTCGCGCCGCCGAACGGGTCGCCGCCGGGCCAGGCGAAACTGTGCCACCAGGCCACCGCGAACCGCAGCTGGTCCTCGAGCCGCTTGCCGAGCACGACCGCGTCGGGATCGTAATGGCGGTAGGCGTAATCGCTGGTGCAGTCGGGCCCCTCGTAGCGGATCTTCGGGATTCGGTCGAAGAAATGGGTCATGTCAGCCCCCTGATGGCGGTTGCGGCGGCCCGATAGCGGGCATGGCCCGCGTCGAAGGCCTCGGTGAGCGCCGCGACGGGTTCGAAGGTTCGGGCGATGGTGGGTGGCGTCGCGATTTCCGCCCCGGCGCCGGTCGCGGCCATGAACGCGAGCCGGGCAGCCCCGAAGGCGGCGCCATAATCCCCCGCGGCGGGCCGGGCGACAGGTGTGCCGAGCGCCGTGGCCAGCGCCGCGAGCCAATAATCCGATTTCGCGCCGCCGCCAGTCGCAAGCAGCCGGTCGATCCTCGAGCCGGTCGCGTAGAGCGCATCGCGGCAGTCCCGGATTGCGAAGGTCACGCCCTCGAGCACCGCGCGCGTCGCGGCCTCGCGATCGGTGGCGTGGTCGAGGCCGATGAAGGCGCCGCGGATCGCGGCGTCGTTCAGGGGCGTCCGTTCGCCGCCGAGAAAGGGAAGGAACCGGGTCTTGCCGGGCGCCTTCAGCGTGCCGAGCGCCTCGGCCAAAGCGGCAGGCTCGCTTCCGGCGAGCCGCGCAAACCAGTTCAGCGCATCGGTGGCGGCAAGGATCACCCCCATTTGGTGCCACTTGCCCGGGAGCGCGTGGCAGAAGCTGTGGACCGCCGTCGCGGGATCGGGTCTATAGCGGTCATTCGCGGCGAAAAGCACGCCCGATGTGCCGAGCGAGACGAACCCTTGCCCCGCCTTCACCACTCCAAGCCCGATTGCCGCCGCCGCGTTGTCACCCGCCCCGCCGGCCACGACTGCGCCAGGCCTCAGCCCGAACCGGCGTGCCAGTTCCGGCCGAAGTCGGCCGGACACTGCGACGCCCTCGACGAGCCGCGGCATTGCGGTGCGGTCAAGCCCGGTTGCGGCCAGAAGCGCCTCCGACCAGTCGCGCGCCCCGGTGTCGAGCCAGCTCGTGCCCGAGGCGTCCGACATCTCCGCGACATGCTCTCCGGTCAGCCAGAGCCGGAGGTAGTCCTTGGGCAGGAGCACCCGCGCCACCTGCGTAAAAAGTGCCGGTTCGTGGCGGCGGAGCCAGAGAAGCTTGGGCGCCGTGAAGCCGGGAAAGACGATGTTGCCGCTGATCCGCCGGAACGCCGGGTCGGCGTCGAGCTCGGCGGCCTCCCGGTGGGCGCGGGTATCGTTCCAGAGGATGCAGGGCCTCAGCACATTGTCGGACCGGTCGAGAAGGACTGCGCCGTGCATCTGCCCGGAAAGCCCGATCGCCTCGGTCGCCGCGCGCGCCGCCTCGGGCAGCGCGCGCAGCACCGCCTCGGCGGCGGCGATCCAATCGGCGGGCGATTGCTCGGACCAGCCGTCCCTCGGTCGCGACACGGTGAGCGGCGCCGTCGCCTCGGCCACGATGCGCTGGTCGGCGTCGATCAGAACGCCCTTCAGGCCCGACGTGCCAAGATCGAGCCCGAGGTACATCACGCCGCCTTTTCGGGCTTCTTGCCGAGGATGATCATGCCGAGGATGTCGTCGTCGGTGACCTCGTCCACGTTCACCGTGCCGACGAGCTGACCGTTCTTCATCACGCTCGCCCGGTCGCAGAGCTTCATCACATTGTGGATGTCGTGCTCGATCAGGAAGATTCCGAGCCCCTGGCGCTTCAGCTCCTCGATCAGCTCGGCGACCATCTGCGTCTCGTGCGGCCCGAGCGCAGCCGTCGGCTCGTCCATGATCAGGATCCGGGCGTTGAAATAGACCGCGCGGGCGATCGCGACCGACTGCCGCTGACCGCCCGAGAGCGCGGAGACCGGCACGTTGAACTTGCGGAAGTTCGGGTTGAGCCGGGCCATGATCTTGCGCGTCTCGGCCTCCATCCGCGCCTCGTCCACGAAGCCCATCGGCGTCACCAGCTCGCGTCCGAGGAAGAGGTTCGAGGCGGCGTCGAGATTGTCGGCGAGCGCGAGCGTCTGGTAGATAGTCTCGATATTGTAGGCGCGGGCGTCGCGCGGGTTCTGAATGCTGGCCTTCTGGCCATTGATGAAGATCTCGCCCGAATCCGCCTGGTAGGCGCCGGAGAGGCATTTGATCAGCGTCGACTTGCCAGCGCCATTGTGGCCGAGCAGGCCGACGACCTCGCCGGGATAGAGATCGACTGTGACGTGATCCACGGCCTTGATGCCGCCAAAGGCGATCGAGATGTCGCGCAGCTCGACGAGGGGGGTTCCGCGATCCTGGGTCATTTCAGGGCTCCCGTACGCTTGCGGTACTGGATGTCGATCCAGACAGCGATTACGAGGACAAGGCCGACGACGATGTTCTGGAACGGCGAGTCGACGCCCACCATCGCCATGCCCGATTGCAGCGACTGCATGATCAGCGCACCGAGAATGGCGCCGTAGATCGTGCCTATTCCACCCGAAAGCGCTGTGCCACCGATCACCGCAGCGGCGATGACGCGGAGCTCGTCGAGCGTGCCGATGTCGTTGGTGTGGTTCTGCAAACGCGCTTGGGCGACGATCGCCGAGAGCGCGCAGAGAAAGCCCATGAGCGCGAAGACCTTGACCGTCAGGAGCCGGGTGTTGATGCCCGAAAGCTCCGCCGCGTCGGGATTGCCGCCGGTGGCGAAGATGTAGCGCCCGAACCGGGTGCGCCGCGCGATCATGGTCATCGCGATGGCGAGAAGGATCAGGATCAGGACCGAGATCGGAAGGCCGAAGACCTCGCTGTAACCTTCCGGCATGGTTTCGCCGCGGGCCGCGAAGATGCGGCGCAGACGGCCGGCCGGGACCTCGTAGGAGTTCAGGATCGCGACGAAGCCGAAGATCGCGCCGGCATAGATCGCCGACATCATCACCTCGGCCCAGATCGGCTTGACGCGGAAGTCATGCGCCAGCTTGGCCTTGCGGCCCTGGAACTGCGCCCAGATCGCGAGCGCCGCGGCGATCGCGGCAACGATCCAGGAGGCGGTCGCGCCGAGCGTGCCCTCGGAGCCGCCGAACAGCAGGAAATTCTTGTCGAGCGGCCCGAGCGTCTGGCCGGAGGTCATGTACCAGCCGACATTGCGCCAGATCAGAAGGCCGCCGAGCGTCACGATGAAGGCCGGGATGCGCTGGTAGCCGATGAGCCAGCCGTTGAAGGCGCCGACCAGCGTGCCGGTGGCGAGCCCGGCGACCATTGCCATCGGCGCCACCATCGGATGGCCGAAGCCGAGCCCCATCACGGTCGGCACCAGCCAGACCTGCATCAGCCCCATCACCGCCGAACAGAGCGCGAGAAGCGCACCAACGGAAAGGTCGATGTGGCGTGTGACGATGACGAAGACCATACCGGTCGCCATGATCGCGACCGAGACCGTCTGGATCGTCAGGTTGAAGATGTTGCGCGCCGACAGGAACGCGCCGTCCGAGAGCCAGGCGAAGGGGTTCGCGGTGAACTCCGGCTGCAGCCGGAACCCGGTCCAGCCCTGGAAGCCGAGGCAGATCACCACGAAGGCGCCGATCATGCCGAGAAGTCTGGTGTCGATCTCCAGCGTCTCGAGAAGGCTGCGCTGGCGGATTTCATGGGGGGCGTGCTTGGCCACGTCGGACATGTCCGTTCCTTCTGAAGATGGACCCGAGGGGCGGGCCCCGGCCATCGGCCGGAGCGCGCCTTCGCGTCAGGGGATCAGTTGCAGGGCGCCGGACCAGTGCTCACGCCCTGACAGAGCGCGTCCTTGCTGATCCATCCGGCATCGACCACGACCGAAAGATTCTCCTGCGTCACCGGGATCGGCGCGAGGAAGACGGCATTCATCTCGTTGCCGCCGGGCGTGGTGAACTTGACCGCATTCGGGATCGCCTCCATCGCGGTGCCGCCGGCGAGCGCGACGGCGATCTCGCCCGCCGCCTTGCCAAGTTCGCGCGCGTCTTTCCAGACAGACACGGTCTGGGTCCCGGCCGCGACCCGGTTCAGCGCCGCATGATCGCCGTCCTGGCCCGAGACCGGGATTCCGGCCATGCCCTGCGCGGTCAGCGCCGACACGACGCCGCCCGCCGTGCCGTCGTTCGAGGCGACGACTGCGTCGACGCCGTTCGAGGTCTCGGTGAGGATCTGCTCCATGTTCTTCTGGGCGTTCGCCGGAAGCCAGCCGTCGGTATAGGCCTCGCCGACGATGGTGATGTCGCCGCTGTCGATCGCTGCCTGCAGCACCTCCTGCTGGCCGCCCCTCAGGAAGTCGGCATTGGGATCGGTGGGCGAGCCCTTGATCATCACATAGCGGCCCTTCGGCATCTTCTCGAAGACCGCGCGTGCCTGCATCCGCCCGACCTCGATATTGTCGAAGGTCAGGTAGAAGGCGCGCGGATCCTCGATCAGCCGGTCATAGGCGACGACCGGGATGCCCTCGTCGGCCGCGGCCTGCACTGCGGGCACCACGGCCTGGGTGTCCTGGCCGAGGATGATCAGAGCGTCGACGCCCTGCGCGATCAGCGCCTCGATGTCCGAAAGCTGCTTGGCCGAGGACGATTGCGCATCGGCCGAGACATAGGTGGCTCCGGCCGCGTCGAGCGCGGCCTTCATCGCCGCCTCGTCGGTCTTCCAGCGCTCCTCCTGGAAATTCGACCAGCTCACACCGACGGTCTGCGCCCAGCCGGATGTGGCAAAGCCGGCCGTCAGGACGACGGCCGCGAGAAAGGTTTTCGTCATTGTCTCCTCCCTTGGACGGGCCTCACGCCCGGATCGGCGGTTGCGCCGAACTTCCTCAAGGCTGCCGCGAATAAATTCGCTTGTCAAATTAAAATAAGTTCGACAAAGTACATATGTGAAACAAAACTGCCAAATCCATCCCGAAATCGCCAAGAATCTGGCTGAAGGGCCGCTGGTTTGGCTATTTTTAGTTAGGCGTGCTAATTAATGACCGAGGGCGACACCCGGAACAGCCAGCGCATGGGGCCTGATTCGCTCGGCTGCGGCCCGCATATCCCGGCGCTGTCGGAATCCTCGCGGCCGCTGCGCCAGCAGATCTTCGAACGGGTGCGCGCCGCGGGCTCGATCCCCCGGGTTCAGGTCGCCAAGGAGCTGGCGATCAGCCCCGCGACGGTCACCACGCTCACCTCCGAGCTGATCGAGATGGGGCTCGTCGAGGAGATCCAGGCCCCGCGCGACGGCGAATCTGGTCGCGGCCGGCCTGCCGTGGCGCTGGGCGTGCGCGCGTCGGCGCATCTCGTGGCGGGGATCAAGCTCGCGGAGCGCGAGAACACCGCCGTGATCGTCGACTTCGCCGGCAACCTCATTGCCGACCTCGCGGCTCCGCGGCAGTCGCAAGTGATGGAATTGCCAGCGCTGGTCGAAACGATCGACGATTTGCTCGCGCGGATCTGCGCCAAGGCCGGAATCACCCGCGATGCATTGAGCGCCGTCGGCCTCGGCGTGCCGGGTTTCGTCGATGCCGCAGACGGGGTGGCGCATTGGTCGCCGATCCTCGTCGCGCGGCATGTGCCGCTTGCCCGCGCGGTCGAGGCGCGGCTCGGCCTGCCGGTCCGGGTCGACAACGACGCCAACCTCGTGACGCTCGCCGAGCTCTGGTTCGGCGCCGGGCGGCGGCTCTCGGATTTCGCGGTGGTGACGATCGAGCATGGCGTCGGCATGGGCTTCGTGCTCAACCACCGGATCTATCGCGGCGCCCGCGGGCTCGGGATGGAGCTTGGCCATACCAAGGTGCAGCTCGACGGCGCGCTCTGCCGCTGCGGCCAGCGCGGGTGCCTCGAGGCCTATGTCGCCGACTACGCGCTCGCCCGCGAGGCGACGACCGCGCTGAACTGGACCAGCCGCGAGACGCAGTCGACGAACATGCTGCTCGAAAGCCTCTATGACCATGCCAAGGCGGGCAACGCTGCGGCGCGCTCGATCTTCCACCGTGCCGGCCGGTTTCTCGCGCTCGGGCTCGCCAATGTCGTGAACCTCTTCGATCCCGAGCTGATCATCCTGTCGGGTGAGCGGATGCGCTACGACTACCTCTACGCCAACGAGACTCTGGCCGAGATCCAGGCGCTGGCGCTCAACACCGGCCGTCCCGTCCCGAAGATCGAGATCCATGCCTGGGGCGATCTCCTCTGGGCACATGGCGCGGCGGCGCTCGCGCTCTCGGCGGTGACCGAGGGATTGCTGGCGCCGGGCCGCGAGATCGCGGCGCAATGAGGGCGCTGCTGACCGCGCTGGTTTTCGCCTTTCCGGCCGGTGCAGAGCCTGTTTTCGTCGACCGCGCCCCGGGCTTGCCCGCGCCGCATGTCTATGACGGCGGCTGGGAGCATTTCGTCGGCGGCGGGGTCGCGGTCCTCGACTGCAACGCCGACGCACGGCCCGATCTCTTCGCCGCCGGGGGGGCGAACCCGGCGCGGCTCTTCGTCAACAGTACGCCCGGTCCAGGGCAGCCGATCACCTTTTCCAAGGGCGCGCTGGCTGAGATGACCGGAGTAACAGGCGCCTATCCCCTAGATATCGACGGCGACGGCTGGCTCGACCTCGCCGTGCTGCGGGTCGGGACTGACCAGCTTTTGCGCGGCGCGCCGGATTGCCGCTTTACCGATGCGACCGCCGACTGGGGCCTTGCGCCGCGTGACGCCTGGACCACCGCGTTCTCTGCGACCTGGGAGCCGGGGCAGGATTTGCCGACCCTCGCCTTCGGCCATTATGTGGACCGGGCCAATCCCGAGGGGCCGTTCGGAGCCTGCAATACATCCGACCTCTACCGGCCCAACGGCCACCACTACGGCCTGCCCGAGGTGATCGCGCCCGGTTTCTGCGCGCTGTCGATGCTGATCAGCGACTGGCGGCGGATCGGTGTGCCCGAACTGAGGATCTCCAACGACCGCCACTATTATGTACGCGGCGGCTACGAGCAGATGTTCCGGCTCAACCCGCTCGTCGAGCGGCAGGAGGATTGGCCGAAGGTCTCGCTCTGGGGCATGGGAATCGCCAGCGGCGACGTGACCGGCGACGGGCTGCCGGAAGTGATGTTGACCTCGATGGGCGACCAGCTCCTGCAGATCAACACCGGCACGGGGTTCACCGACGCGCCCTATGAGATCGGCACCTATGCCCATGTCCCGTTTCTCGGCGACGACGGCAGGCCCTCGACCGGCTGGCATGCCGAGTTCGGCGATATCGACAACGACGGGCGCGCGGATCTCTTCATCGCGAAGGGCAATGTCGACCAGATGCCGTCGAATGCGATCAACGATCCGAACAACCTCCTGATGCAGGGGCCGGACGGACATTTCACCGAAGCCGCGGAGGCGGCGGGGATCGCCACGACCGAGCGCTCGCGCGGCGCGGCGCTCGCCGATCTCAATGGCGACGGGCGGCTCGACATCGTCGTCGTCAACCGCCGCGCGCCGATGGAGATCTGGCAAAACGCCACCGAAATCACCGGGCATTGGGCCGGAGTAGAGCCTGTTTTTGCCCAGAACACCCGAGCGGTCGGGGCGTGGCTGGAGGTCCGGACCGGTGACGGGGAACAGGCGCGCGAGGTGACGGTCGGCGGCGGTCACGCCGGTGGACAGGCCGGGCCGGTGCATTTCGGGCTCGGCGACGCGACCACTGCAGAGCTTCGCATCATCTGGCCGAACGGGACCCAGTCGGAGTGGGCTTCGATCCCTCTCGACCGGGTCACCCGGGTCGCGCCCGACGGACGCGGTCTTAAGCTCGGGCTCTAGCGCTCCACCGGCAAACCGCTTGGAACCGTCCCCGGTACGCCGAGCCGGCCCTTGATCGCGGCGGGATCACTGAGGGTGTCGAGAAAGGTGAGAATCGCAGCAATCTCCTCGGACGAAAGCGTCCGGCCCGGCTGCACCGCGGCTTCGATCTCAGCCACCTCGTCGGCCGAGCCGAGCACGGCCCAGTCGGGCTTCGTCGCGTCGAGACCGGGCAGAACCGCCTGACTGCGATCGTAGTCACCGAGCCCCACGGCGGGATCGGCATGATGCGCAAGGAAGGCCGCAAGGTCTGACCACGCCCCGGCATGGCCCCAGGGCCCGGTCGCGGTGACATTGCGCAGGGACGGCGTGCGGAACGCATAGGCGTCTTCGGAACGGTTCGTCACCCGCATCCGGCCGGTATCGCGGGAATGGCGCTCGAACCGTTCGGCCTTGCCGGGACCGAGTTGCGGCTCTCCCATCGCGTGAAAGCCGTGGTCGGTCTGGAACGGTCCGGAATGGCACTCGGAACACCCCGCGTCTCCGTAAAACAGCGCCATGCCCTCGGCCGCGCGTTCGGCAAGCGGCACCCCTCCGCGCAGCATCCTGTCAAAGGCGGAATCGTCGGCCCGCCATTCGACGGCGATGAAGCCTGCGATGGCATTGGAGATATCGGTGAAGGCGATCTCTCGACCCGCCGCGATCTCCGGATAGGCAGCGGCGAACATCTCGCGATAGGCGGGAATTGCCGCGACGCGCTTCGACAGGATGTCCCAGGCACCGCCTTCCCCGGTGATCAGGCCCTCGCGCACCGCGGTCGAGACGTCGTTCTCTTGATAATGCCCCGCCATCTCGTCGGCGGACAACACCGGGAACATCGTCTGTGCCGACAGAACCGAGGCGAAGCCCGCGACCATCTCCTCCTCCAGCGGGGTCCTGAACCCGGAGGGTCGCGACGGATCGGCCTCGATCCGGCCGTCGTGAAAGAGCACGGTGAACTCGCGCGCGCCAAGATTGAAGAGCGCCGGCGCATTCCGGGGAATCCGTTGTTCCGGCGGATTCTCAGGATCGGCGCGGCGATCGGGGCCGAGGCCGATCCCGCCCTCGCCAAGTCCGAGCGAGAGCCCGTCGGAGGTCGCGAACCGCGGATGGTGGCAGGTCGCGCAGGAGATGTTGCGGTTGCCCGACAGGATCGGATCATAGAAGAGCAACTGGCCGAGCCGGGATTCCGCCTCCGGCACCAACAGGAAATCGGCATCTGACACCGGCGCCGGCATCTCGGCACGCACGGCCGTCGCGGCGAGGGCGAGTACAGCGGCAAGGCGCATGGCGAATCCTCCCGTTGCCAGTGATACCGGAGGGCGCGCGCTGGCGATACGGCCGCCAGCGGCGATCCGGCCTGCGGGTTGCCGACGGGCTCGGGACGGGCGAACATACCGGTGCGGCGGAACGGGGACGACGATGGCCACCACCACGGTCTACATCATGCAGCTGATCCTCGCGGTCTGGAACGCGATGGATGATCGCCATCTTGGGCTGATCGCGGCCGGCGTCGCCTTCTACATGATGTTCGCGCTCTTCCCCGGCATGGCTGCCACGATCGCGATCTGGGGCTTCTTTTCCGACCCGGCGGTGATGCGCGAATACCTCGGTTCGGTGAGCCACCTGATCCCGGCCGCCGCCTATGGGCTGATCGAGGCGCAGCTCAATTCCTTGCTTCTCGCCACGCCGAAGACGCTTGGCTGGACCACGGCCATCTCGCTCGCCATCGCCTTTTATTCGATCCACAACGGCGTGGCGGCGCTCATCTCCGGGCTCAACGCGATCCATGTCCGCCGGCACCGGCCAGGCCTCATGCGCTGGCTGGTCTCCATCGGTATGACGTTCGCCCTGATCGCGGTCTTTCTCACCGCGCTCGCGACCGTCGTGATGGTGCCGGTGATCCTCAATTTCCTCGAACTCGGTCCGGTCGAGGGGTTCATCCTGCGCTACCTGCCCTGGACGGCGATGTTCCTCGTCGTCCTCATCGTGCTCGGCCTCTTCTACCGCTGGGGGCCGACGATGGACACGGCACCGCATTCGTGGATCACGCCTGGCGGGTTGCTCGCCGCGATCCTCTGGGCCGCGGCGTCGATGGCCTTCTCGGTCTACCTGGAGAATTTCGGCGCCTATAACCGGATCTACGGTTCGATCGGAGCGGCGATCGCGCTTCTGATGTGGCTCTATATCTCGGCCTTCATCGTGCTTCTCGGCGCGGCGGTGAACGAGGAACACGACCGGCTGAGACGCCTTCAGTAATCGCGCTCCCAGAAGACGCCGATGCCGGTTCCGCCCTTGGAATCGACAGAACCGCGCGCCTTCAGGCCTTTCCGGATCTCGAAGTTGAGGTTGATCTCGCTCTTGCCACCCGAGCCGATCTCGACATCGGTGTAGAGCCGCTCGGAGACGTATTTCCCAGCGCGAAGCGCACCGGTGCCGTCTTCCGCCGCCGTCACGTCGAGATCGTCGAGCCCGATGCCGCCGCGCAGCCGAGACACCAGGCCTTCGCCGCCACCCCCCGCCAGCGTGGCGATCGCCGAAGCGAGCTGCGCCGCCTGGAAGGGCGAGAGATTGTCGAGGCCGCGCCCGAACAGAAGCTGCGCCACGACCTCTTCCTCGGGCAGCTCGGGCGAGGAGAGGAAGTGGATCTCTGGTTCGGAGGCCTCTCCTTCGATCACGATCGTCGCGGTGATGCCGTCGCTTTCGCTCGACGCCGCGAAGCGGACATAGGGGGTCAGCGCGCCCTGCAGCTCCACCAGTCCCTCGTCGATGCTGAACCGCTTGCCGAGAATGTCGAGCCGGCCGCGGATGAGATCGAATCGCCCCGACGGCACGATATTGGCGGTGGTTCCGGTCAGCCGCAGCGTGCCGCCCAACTCGGCATCGAGTCCGCGGCCGCGCACGAAGATCCGGCCCGGGGCCGAAACCGTGAGATCGACATTGTAGACCGGCCCGCCTTCGCGGCGCTCGCTGGACGGACCAGCCATTTTCCGGGTGTCGCGCACCGCGGCGGGATCGTTGACATGGCGCAGCCCGGTAAGGGTGGGTCGGCTGCCGAAACCGGTCGAAGGGATGCGGACCTCGGTGCGGTCCAGGTTGATCGCCCCGGCGATCGTGGCGCCGCCGAGGAACGGGCCGGCGATCGAGACAGTGCCGTCGATGAAGGTCTCGTAGAGATCGGGATCGCGAAGCCGGACGCCGGCGAGCCGGAGCGTGAGATCGCCCTGGAAGGGCGGCGTCAGCGCCACCGGGCCCGAGACTTCGATCCGCCCGCCGCCGCGGACATTGGCGCCGCCCGAAAGGTTGGCGCGGCCTCCGGCAAGATCGGCGGCGACGTCGAGCCCTTCCATCTCGAACCCGAAGGTCGGGGCCACGAGCCGGGCGCCGGACAGGGCGATCCGGCCCTGGAGGGATTCAAGGCGGACCGGGCCGCTCAGGCGCAGGTCGAAGCTGACTGGCCCGTCGATGTTGCGCGGCGCGAGAAGCGGGTTGAGGATCGCCGATTGCGTACCGCCCCGAATGCCGACGTCGGCGGTGCTGAGGTCCCGCGCGATGCGCCCGGCGATATCGGCCGACGTGGCGCCAGGACCGTTGCCGGAAAGGTCGACATCGTATCCGTCGGCGGATTCGGTGACGCGGCCCTCGAGGGTCAGGGGGCCGGGGAAGCCGGGCGCCAGAAGCGCCATGTCGTTGAGCCGCGCCGCGATGTCGACTCGCCGAACGTCATCCTCGATGCTGCCCGTCGCCTCCAGCCGGAGCTGCGGGTTGTCGAGTTCGAACGTATCGATTTCGACCCGGCCCTCCTCCTCGGCGATCGACAGGCTGAGTGTCGAGGCGCCCGCAAGAAGGCGGTCGGCAGTGGGCTCGCCGATACCGAGGCCGCTGGCCGAGGCGTCGAGCGTGATCTGGCGGCGCTTGCCGGTCCCGATGAGCCGGGCGTCCGCTTTCATCGCGCCGCGATACTTCGCCCCGAGTGCGCCAAGATCGGCGAAATCGAGTGTCGCGGTCACGTCGCTCGCCTCGCTGCCCAGATGGCCCGAGGCCGAGGCGATCAGCGTGGTGGCGGACAGGTCGAGGCTGCGTATCTCGATCCCCTCGGTGCCGCGGCTGACCGAGGCGGTGACCGTGGCGAGGCCTTCGAGCAGCCGGTCGAGCTCGGCCTGGCCGGCGCTGAGATCGCGCCCCTCGATCCGGCCTTCGAGGTCGAAGACCCCGGAAAGAAGACCGGTGGAACCCGAGACCTCGAGGTTCGCCGCCCCGCCGAGCTGACGCCCCGCGAGGCCGGAGAACCGGCCCATGTCGGCGACCTCGGCGGTGACCCGACCGCCGAGCGTGAGGCCCTTGTCGGTGGTCTCGATGTTGAAGCCGCCGCTGGCGCCGTAGCCCTGCCCCTCCACGTCGAAGGACGGGATGGAGAGAGGCTCACCCCCCTGCCAGTGAAACATGATCTTGCCGGCAAGATCCGGTCCGACGGCACTGGCGAGTGCCGGATCGGTGGGTTCGATCCCGTTGGCCGCGAACCCGACATGACCGCCGACGCGGGTCACGCCGACACCGTCCGAACCGGGCCGGCCGATCCGCCCCGATCCGTCGAGCGAGACCGCGGCAATGGTCAGGTCGGCGCGGCGAAGACCATGAAGGTCGCCAGTGAGTTTCCAGCCGTCGCCCCTTTCCGCGCTGTAGCGCAGGCTGAGTTCGGCGGCGCGCAGATATGTCTTCTGGCCCGGCAGCGGCAGCAGCACCTCGCTGCCGTCGGTAAGGCCGATCCGGGTGGTCAGCGCCATCTGCAACGGCAGACCCGAGGGGGCGAGCGAGAGCCGGCCGCTGACATCGACACCGCGTGAACCGATCACCAGCCGCGTCAGGTCAAGCTGGCCGGAGGGTGCGCGCCTTCCCTCGGCTTCGAGTGTGACATCGGGGCCGAAGAAGTCCTGGTATTCCGGCAGGAGCAGCGGCGCGATGTCGCCGCCGAGTGCGGCCCGGAACCGCCGCTCGGCAACGCCGTCTTCCGTGGCCACGGCAAGCAGCTCCACCTGGCCCTTGAGGCGCGGCGCACCGTCGGTCGAGAGCGTGATGTCGGTGCGGAAATCGTCGATGATGCCATCGCCGGCGATCGCAAGCTCGATCGAGGGCTTGCCCGGGAGCCCGATCAGGTTGGCGGCGATCCCGTCCGCGGCCTCGGCGACGAGCAGGTCGAGCGTCGCCTTGCGGGTCTCGTTGGCATAGCTGCCGGTCAGCGAGACCCTGCCCTCGCGCCCGTCGATCCGGGTGACGTTCAGATCAGCCGAGCCTTCGCCGCCAGCAAGCTGCATCGTCCCGTCGAGCGAGACTTCGGCGGCGGCGCCGAACAGCGCCTCGCCGAGCACCACGCGGTCGGCGTGGAGCTTGCCGATCGACACGCTGACCGGCAGTTCCGGCAGCGCGAAGCCCGAGGCCTCGGTCCGGCTCTTGCCCGACGAGGGCCGACGCGGCAGCTCGATCACCTCGGCGGTCATCTCGCTGATCTCGACCCGGCCCCGCAGGAGGGCGGACCGTTTCCAGCCGATCGCGCCGCCACGGATCGTCAGCCACACGCCATCGGCATCGGCGATCGTCATCTGCTCGAACGTCGCGCGCGAGGACAGCGCGCCGGCGAAACCGTCGATCCGCACGGTGCGGCCGAGGCCGGAGAGGTTGTCCTCAAGAAAGCCGGTCAGGAAGTCGCGGTCGCGCTCGGGGCTCTCTTCCTCCTGTGCCGGGGCGACCAGAGGCAGGAGCGCGACCAGAAGGGAAAGAAGAAGCCGCCGCATCAGAAGGCCTGCCCGATGCCGACGTAAAGCTGAACACCGCCACCCGTGCCGCCCGAGACCGGCAGGCCGACATCGAACCGGATCGGCCCGATGCCGGTGTCGTAGCGCACGCCGAGACCGGCGCCGGCATGCCAGTTGCCGGTGCCGCCAAAAAGCCCGTCGTCGCTGATGTAGCCGGCATCGTAGAAGGCCACGCCGCCGATCTTCTCGGTGATGCCGGCGCGCACCTCTCCCGAGAGGCCGGCGAAGCTCAAGCCGCCGGTCTCGATCGTCGTGGTGGGCGAGGTCGGTACCGACACGCCGAGCGACTGGTAGGGCTGGCCGCGTACGGTGCCGCCGCCGCCAGAGAAGAACAGGTAGCCAGGAGGCGTCTCGGCGAGCGCTGAACCAACCACGGTGCCGAGCTGAACCCGGCCGGCAAGCACGACCCGGTCCTTGGCGCCGAAACCGCGATAGGTGCGCGCGTCACCCAGGAAATAGGCGCCCGAGCCGGTGCTGCCCATGCCGTAGAACGGGGCGAGATCCGCATCGAAAAAGTAGCCCTTGCGCGGGTCGAGCGGTTCGTCGCGATTGTCCCAGGTGAGTGAGAGCGGCAGAGCGAACGCGCTGAAATCCAACTTGTTGCCGAAGGGATCGGTCACGCGCGAGGCGATATAGGACAGCCCGGCCTCGGCGCTCAGCCTGTCGCTCAGCACGCGCGTCAGGCCGAAGGTCACTTCAAGAGTATCGACGTCGAGGTCGAGAAGCTCGGTGCGTTCCGCGCGTGCTTCGAAGAACGCGGTGGCATCTGTCACCGGGGTCGCGGGCCGGTCGATGCGGACGCCGAGATTGTAGCCGGGGCTGACGTCCTGGCCGCCGATCTGATCGACTGCGCCTTCGAGGCGCAGCCGCTCGCCGCCGCCGAAAAGGTTGCGGTGCAGCCAGTAGCCAGAGAGATTGAGGCCGTCGCTCGTGGAGGCTTCGGCACCGAAGCCGAAACGGCGCAACGGCGCCTCGGCGACGACCAGCGCCGCGTCGAGCGTGTCTCCGGGGCCAAGCGTTTCGGCTTCGGTCAGGGCGACGGTGCGGAAGACACCAGTCCGGCGCAGCCGCGTCGCGACGGTGTTCATCTCTGCGGGGTCGTAGACCTCGCCGGTCGGGAAGCCGGCGATCCTTTCGATCCGGCGGGGATTCATCCGCTCGTAGCCCGATATCGTCATCTTGCCGAAACGGACGCGCGGTCCGGGGGCAAGCAGGATCTCGGAGTCGACCGACGCTTCGCGGTGGTCGGCGATGACGGTCTGGTCCGCGACCCCGGCCTTGGCGTGGCCGACGTTGCGCCAGCCTTCGACGCCGGCCTCTGCGGCGGCGACGATGGCGGTGGAGCGGGCGGGCTCTCCGTCACGATAATCGGGCGGAAGCTTGGTGCCCGGCGCATAGGGGCGCATCCGCGCCTTGGCAAAGCGGAACTGCGGGCCGGGTTCCACGGTGATGCGGATCTCGCGGATCGTCTCGGGCGCGTCGAGCGGCGCGATCCTGGCGGCCTCCTGGCCGTCGACGGCGATCCGGATCACGCCGGAATAGCGTCCCTCGGCGTAGAGCGTGCCGAGCAGCCGACCGTAATCGGCGCGCGCGGCGGCGAAGAGCGCCTGGGCGTCGCCCTGCTTTTCGCGCTCGGCCTGCAAGACAAGCGATGCCGCGCGGAGCGCGTCGGTCAGGCTCTCGTCGGCGCCCGGCGCGGCAAATACCACGCGGTCAAGCGCGTGCGCCGGAAGGGAGGCAGTCAGAAGTGCCAGCCCGCCGATCGCCCATCGGCCATTCCGCAAGAGCCGCCCTGCCTGTCGCCTCACCCGTTTCCCCACACCCGAAAGCCTTACCTGCACATTCCTTGCAGCAATCATCGGCGATTTCCAGCGCAGTCCGACAACGCGCGCGTCTTTTGGCGCATCCGCTGCCACTGTGCGCGGTCAGTTCTGCTGAAGCGCCGCAGCCCATTCGTCCAGGAACGCCTGCCGCTTGATCGCGTCGAGGAAGACCAGAAGGCCGGGGTCGAGGCGCATCGGCCGGAGATGCGGGCCACGCGACAGCGCGACCTCGTCGATCGGCGGCAGGCCGGCCTCCTCGCCGACGAGCCGCCGGCCCTCGGCGCCGAGAAGGAAATCGAGAAACCCGCCGCCCAGCGCGGGATCGGGCGCGCCGACCGGGATGAGCCCGGTGCGCAGGAGCGTCAGCGTGTAGTCCTCCAGCTCGACCACCGCCGCGTCGTCGTCGCTGGCGAGCCGCGGCCCGGCATAACTGCCGAGCACATTGTAGGCGAGCGCGAGCCGGCCCTGTTCCAGGTCCGTGATCATCGCGTTCGACGAGGTGTAAAGCCGTGGCGCGAGGCCGCCCATCACCTCGGCGAGGCGCCAGAAACTGTCGGACTGCCGCGCGTCCTGCGTGGCGAAAAGGTAGCCCGCACCGGAGAGTTCGGGATCGTAGGTTCCGATCCGGCCGCGGAACCGCTCGGGATCGTCGCGCAGCATGTCGATCAGGTCGCGCCGAGTCTGCGGCAGGGAAAGGCCGCCGATCGCCCGGCGCGAGGCGATCAGCACGACGTTTTCCTGTGCGAAGGCAAAGAGCCGGTCCTGCCAGTGCGCCCAGCCCGGCAACGCATCGGTGGCGGCAGAGCGGTAGGGAGCAGCGAAGCCGTCATTGGCAAGTTTCATCTGCAGATCCATTGCCGAGGAGATGACGAGGTCGAAGGCCGCGCTCTCGTCATGGATCGCGGCGAAGACCTCCTGCGAATTGGCGACCGTGTAGTGGACTTCGACATCCGGAAAACGCTTCTGGAACGCCGCGATCACCGGTTTCAGAACGCCCGTGTCGGTGGTCGACAGGATTGCCAGCTCGCGTCGTTCGGTGCCGGGCGCGGGAAAGCGTACCTCTTCCTCGACGGTGAATCCGGCGGCCGAGCCGGCGATGCCGAGGATCAGGCCGAGGGCAAGTAGAGCCGCGCGCATGTGCCGCCTCCTTCGCGTTCGGTGAGGTCAAAACGCCCGCCATGGGCTGCGGCGACCTCGGCGACGATGGTCAGGCCGAGGCCAGATCCGATCACGTCGCGCGCGTTCTCTCCTCGCGCGAAGCGCTTGGTGAGCCGCCCCGGTTTCTGGCCCGACAGTCCGCGGCCCCGGTCGGCGACCTCGATCAGCACCGGATCGCCCGGGCGGAGCGCCAGATCGATCATGGTTTCCGGGGGCGAATACTTGATCGCGTTGTCGATGAGATTGCGAAGCGCCGCCTCGATCAGGGCGCGGTCGCCCTGCACACGCGCCGGTTCGGCGGTGACGCGCAGAGTCAGGTCTTTGAGGTCGGCCGTGGGCAGGAACGCATCGGCCTGGGCGGCGAGGAGCTTCGCGAGATCCACGCTTTCGTCCGCGAGCCGGTCGGAGCGGGCGACGACGGTGGCATGGTCGAGAAGTTGGCCCGCTGAACGGCTGCTTTCCTCGACCGCGCGGATCACCGCGCGGAGCGACTCGCGCATCTCCTCCGACTGGCTCTGGCGCAGGGCGATCTCGGCCCGGGCGCGGACCGTGGCCAAGGGCGTGCGGATATGGTGGGCCGCCTCGGCGATGAAGGTCTCGGTCCGGGCAAGCGCGCCGCGCAGCCGGGCGATGAAGCCGTTCAGCGCGGTGATGAGCGGCCTGAGCTCCACCGGTGTCGGATGATCGACGGCGCGCAGGTCCTGCGGGCCCCGCCGCGCCACTGCGGCGGCAAGCCGGTTGATCGGGCCGAGCACGCTGCCCGCTGTGAGCAGCGACAGAGCTGCCGCCAGTACGAAGGATCCGAGCCCGATCGCGGCGGCGCGCTGGGCGACGCGCTGGGCGATCGCCTCCTGCCCCTGCCGGGTCTGGGCGACCATGACGAGCACCGGCACCGGCTTGCGCGCCACCAGCACCATGCGGGCGACCGCGGCGACGCGGACCTCGGTGTCGCGATAGGGCGAGGTGTAGAAGACCGGCGCCACCGCCGCGCCAGCCTCGGGCGGTAGCGGCAGGTCGTCATACCCGGTCAGTGTGAGCCCGCGTGCGTCGATCCGGTAGAACACCCGGTCGGCCGAGATCGAGCCGAGGATCGAGAAGGCCTCGTAGGGCAGATCGACGCTGACCCCGTCATCCCCGCCTTGCAGGCTCTCGGCGATGGCCAGTGTCGCCGCGCCGAGCACGCCGTCCTGGCTCGCCTCGGCTGCCTGGTCGGCGACCGTGCGGACGGTGAAATAGAGAACGATGGCAAGCACGGCGGCGATGCCCAGAAGCTGCAGGACAAGCCTGAGGCGTAGGGAAAGCGGTGCGCGCCTCATTCCGCGGTCAACCGGTAGCCGAGGCCGCGCACCGTCTCGATCCGCGCGCCGGAGCCTTCGAGCTTCTTTCTCAACCGCGCGACATAGACCTCGATCGCGTTGTCGGTGACGCTTTCGGCGTAGGAAAACAGCCGGTCGCAGATCTGCGATTTCGAGAATATGCGCTCTGGCGCGGCGAGAAGGATTTCGAGAAGCCGGAGCTCGCGGTTCCTAAGTTCCCGCATCTCGCCGCTGACGACGAGGCTTGCGTTGAGCGGGTTGAAGGTGAGCCCGGCATAGTGCTGCACGGTTTGCAGCGCATTGCCGCGCCGCCGCAGCACGGCTCGGCAGCGGGCCTCAAGCTCGGCGAAATCGAAGGGCTTGGTGACGTAGTCGTCCGCCCCGAGGTCGAGCACGTCGACCCGGTCCGACACCTCCGCGCGCGCGGTCATCACGATGATCGGCGTATCGCGCCCCGAGCGGCGCTCGCGGCGCAGGAAGTCGCGGCCGTCGCCGTCGGGCAGCGAGATGTCGAGCAGGATGAGGTCGTAGGATGCCGCCGCGAGGCAGTCGCCCGCCTCGGCGAGCGAGGCGGCGGGATCGACCGCATGGCCGTCAAGCCGGAGCCGCTCGGCAACCGACTGTGCCAGATCGGGATTGTCCTCGACGAGAAGGAAGCGCAAGGCACCCACCCCCTGGTGACAGGTTGCTGTCAGCTTTTCAGCGAATCGTGGGTCTTGCAAGGGGATCGGCACCGCGCCGCTTTGGCGTGCGTGTCCGGAAAGAAAACACACACGGGAGGAATACATGACATTCAGGGCAATGAAGGTGTTCGGCACGAGCGCCGCGATCGGTCTCATGGCGGCCTCGTCGGTCTGGGCGACCGAATGCATCGCGCCGGCCAATCCGGGCGGCGGCTGGGACTTCACCTGCCGCCAGGTCGGCAAGATCCTGTTCGACATCGGTCAAGTCGACCAGCCGGTGCAGGTTACCAACATGGCCGGTGCGGGCGGCGGGCTCGCCTTCTCGACCGTGGTCAACGAGCGCAACACCGACGAGGACCTCATCATCGCCGCATCTTCTGCAACGACGACGCGGCTCGCGCAGAACGCCTATGGCGGGGCGACCGCCGATCAGGTGCGCTTCGTCGGCGCGATCGGCGCCGATCCCGGCGTGATCGTGGTCGCGGCCGACAGCCCGTTCCAGACGCTCGGCGATCTCGTCGAGGCGGTCAAGGCCGATCCGGGCTCGGTCGCCTTCGCGGGCGGTTCGGCGGCGGGCGGCTTCGACCACATGAAGCCCCTGCAGGTGCTGAAGGCCGGCGGCTTCACCGACATCACCAAGGTCAAGTATATCGGCGTCGATGGCGGCGCCGACGCGATCACCCAGACCGTCGGCGGCTTCACCCAGGCGATGACCGGCGACATGTCCGAGATCGTCGGCTTCATCAAGTCGGGCGAGGTCCGGGCGCTCGCGGTCCTGACCGAGGAGCGGGTGCCGGGCTTCGAGGACATCCCGACCGCGAAGGAGCAGGGCTTCGACGTCGTCGCGGTGAACTGGCGCGGACTCTATGTGCCGAAGGGCATTTCTGACGAGGCCTTCGCCAAATGGGCCGGGCGGCTTCAGGCCGTGGCCGACAGCGCCGAGTGGAAAGAGGCGATGGCGGCGAACGGACTCGCGCCCTTCACCAAGGTCGGCGACGATTTCCAGAGCTGGATCGATCAGGTCGTGGCCGACACGACCGAGCTTTCCAAGGAAATCGGAGTGATCCAGTGATCACCGGCGACCGGATCTTCGGTCTGGTCGTGATCCTCGTGGCGCTGGCCTATGTCGCCAGCGCCACGCAGATCCAGGTCAGCTTCCTTGCCGACCCGGTGGGATCGAAGACCTTCCCCTACATCATCGGCACGATTGGCGCGATCTGCGGCCTCTACATGGTGATCCGTCCCGATCCGGACCCGGAATGGCCCGACCTGCCGACGCTCGGCCGGCTCGGCTTCGCGCTCCTGGCGCTCGTCGCCTATGCCTACATGCTGAAGCCCCTGGGCTTCCTCATCCCGACAGCCATCGTCGCGGCGATCCTGAGCTACCAGATCAGTCCGCGACCCCTGCCCGCGATCCTCTCCGGCCTCGGCCTCTCGGCCGGGCTCTACGTGGTCTTCAAATTCCTCCTTGGGCTCAGCCTCACCGGCCTGCCCAAGGTCATCATGGGCTGAGACAACGTCATGGACCTTATCTCCAACCTCGCGCTCGGCTTCTCGATCGCGCTGTCGCCTTGGACGCTGATGCTTGCCGTGATCGGCGCCTTCGTCGGTACCATCATCGGCGCCTTGCCGGGCCTCGGCCCGTCGAACGGCGTGGCGATCCTCATTCCCCTGGCCTTCACAATGGGCCTTGATGCGACCTCGGCGCTGGTGCTGCTGACGAGCGTCTATTACGGCGCGATGTATGGCGGGCGGATCTCCTCGATCCTGCTCAACATCCCCGGCGACGAGCCGGCGCTGATGACCACGCTCGACGGCTATCCGATGGCCAAACAGGGGCGCGCCGGCGATGCGCTGGTGATCTCGGGCGTGGCGTCCTTCGTCGGCGCCTTCATCGCTACGATCGGGCTGGCGATCATGGCGCCGATGCTGGCGCGGGTGGCCTATCTGTTTGGCCCGGCGGAGTATTTCGCGCTCTATCTCCTCGCCTTCTGTACCCTCGGCGGCATCGCCTCGAAGAACCAGGCCAAGGCCGCGCTCGCCTCCTGCATCGGGCTCGGCATCGCGATGATCGGGCTCGACAACACGTCCGGCATGCCGCGCTTCACCTATGGCAACCTGCACCTGATGGACGGGGTGGACTTCCTCGTCGCCATCGTCGGGCTTTTCGCCATCGCAGAGGTGTTCTTCTTCATCGAGAGCCACGGCAAGGAAAGCGCCATCGGTGTCAAGCTGGAGAAGATCACCATCCCGGTGAAGGACATCGTCGGTTCGACCGGCGCGATGCTGCGCTCGACCGTAATCGGTTTCTTCGCGGGCGTGCTGCCCGGCGCGGGCGCCTCGCTCGGCTCCTTTATGGCCTATGTGGCGCAGAAGGCGGCCGACCCCGACAAGGCAAGCTACGGCAAGGGCAATCCAAAGGGCGTTGCCGCGCCCGAGGCCGGCAACAACGCCGCGGCCGGCGGCGCGCTGGTGCCGATGCTGACGCTCGGTGTGCCGGGGTCGGGGACGACGGCGGTGCTCCTGGCGCTCCTGATGACGCTGAACATCACGCCGGGGCCGACGCTCTTCACCGACCGGCCCGAGGTGGTCTGGGGTCTCATCGCCTCGCTCCTCATCGCCAATATCGTGCTTCTGGTGATGAACGTGCCGATGGTGAAGATCTTCGTGAAGGTCCTGACCGTGCCGGCCTGGGTGCTTCTGCCGGGCGTCACGATGGTCTCTTTCGTCGGCATCTACTCGCTGACCGGAAGCTACTTCGACCTCGTCCTGATGATCGCCTTCGGCGCCCTTGGCTACGTGCTGCGCAAGCTCGACATCCCGACCGTGCCGGTGATCCTCGGCATCCTTCTCGGCAACCACATGGAGGACAGCCTGCGCCGCGCGATGGTGATCTCGGACGGCGACTGGACCTTCCTCTTCTCCTCGCCGATCTCGATCGGCCTCTGGATTGCCGCCATTGCCGGGTTTGTCGCACCGATCTTCCTGCGCGGGATATTGAAGAAGCCCGAGATCCGCGACGCCGACGAGCTGGTGGACTGATGCAAGAGACACGCGTCCTGATCCCGACCGGCGCCCTGGGCCTCGGCTATGACCGAGCGGCGCTGGCGCGCGGGATCGCGGCGAAGCCGCATATCATCGCCGTCGACGGCGGCTCGACCGACAGCGGCCCGGCCTATCTCGGCCGGGCCGCGTCGAAATACTCCCGCGCCACGACGCGGGCGGAGTGGCGCGACCTGATGCAGGCGCGCGCCGAGGCAGGCGTGCCCCTGATCATCGGCACGGCGGGCACCTGCGGGGCCGATGCCACCGTCGACTGGCTTTTTGACATCACCCGGGACCTGGCGGCGGAGCTGGGCCAGAAACTCACCGTGACCCGGCTCTATTCCGGCCAGAACCCCGCCGAGATCGCCGCCGCCTTCGACGCAGGCCGGATCACCGACCTGCCCGCCGCGCCCGGGATCGACGCCGACACCATCCGCGCCTGCAGCAATATCGTCGCCCTCGCCGGCGCCGAGCAGGTGGCCGCCGCACTCGCCACCGGCGCCGACATCGTCATTGCCGGCCGGACCACCGACACGGCGATCATCGCCGCCCTGCCGATCGCGCGGGGCTGTCATGGGGGCGCCGCCTGGCACGGCGCGAAGATCGGGGAATGCGGAGCGCTTGCCACCACTCACCCCGCCTCGGGCACGATCCTGATCACCTTCGACGGCACCGGCTTCACCGTCGACCCCATGGCTCCTTCCGCCCGTGCCACGCCCTACACGGTCTCGGCGCATATGCTCTACGAGAATTCCGACCCGTTCCTCCTCTACGAACCGGGCGGCGTTCTCGACGTCACTGATGCGACCTATGCCGCGCTCGACGACCGTAGGGTGCGGGTCGAGGGCTCGGTCTGGCGGCCGGGACCCTATACCGTGAAACTCGAAGGCGCCCGCATCGCCGGATACCAGACCGTCAGCCTGACGCTCCTGCGCGACCGCCGCTATGTCGCGAACGCGACTGGCTGGGCGGCCGAAGTCGCGGCCCGCGCGCGCGCGGATGTGGGCGCGCGGATGGGTCTTGCCGCCGACGCCTTCGAGATCGAACTCAGGCTCATCGGCCGCGACGCCACGCTCGGCCCCCTGGAACCCCCCGGTCCGGTCCCCGCCGAAATCGGCGTCCTCGCCATCGCCACCGCGCCCTCCGAAGCCGAGGCCGCCGAGATCGGCAAGATCCTCAATCCCTATCTCCTGCACCATGCGTTGACCGAGGACGAGCCGATGCCCACCTTCGCCTTCCCCTTCTCGCCCGCCGAGATGAGCCGCGGCGCCCTCTACGAGTTCTGCCTACACCATGTCATGGCGCTCGACGACCCGATGGCGCCGTTCCGCATCGTCACCGACGAGGTCGGCCATGGTTGAGATCGGCCAGATCGCCGCGAAGGTACGCTCCAAGAATGCCGGCCCGTTCTGGCTGACGATCGACATTTTCTGCCGGAACAGGGTCGATTTCGAACGGATCTCGACCGGCCTTGAAACAGACAGGATCGCCGCCCGCTTCCGCGCCGATCCCGCACTGATCAAGCGCTTCGACATCGCCGAACTGAACGTCGTCAAGCTCTCGCTGCCGCGCCCCGCCGTGCAGGGCACGCGCCCCGACCGCGACATGCACGGCGCCGCCTGGGCCGTGCTCGTCGAGGAGATGGAGGTCGACTGACCCCACTTTCTGTCTGGAAATACTCCGCAGGGGGTCCGGGGGACGCGACGTCCCCCGGCCGCCGGGGCCAGGTCAGGCGCCGAAGATCCGGGCGCGATGCTCGGCCAGGTAGATGCGCAGCCAGGGCGTGAAGCGATCCGGCGACGCCGCAACCTCGGCGACGAGATCGGCGAGGGTGATCCAGCGCACCTCCATCACCTCGTCGCGGTTAGGGGTGACGGTCAGCCCCTTCGGCGCCCGCGCGGTGAAGATGTCGACCACCTCGTGTTCGGTCATGCCGCCGCCGACATCGGCGCGGTACTCGACCTGATCGGCGAAGATCGGCGCCACGCCCTCGATGCCGAGTTCCTCGCGCAGCCTGCGGCTGGCGCAGTCCACCGGCGCCTCGTCCCAATGCGGATGGGTGCAGCAGGTGTTCGCCCAGAGCCCCGGCGTGTGGTACTTGCCGAGCGCCCGGCGCTGGATCAGCACGCGGTCGCCCTCCATCAGGAACACCGACACCGCCTTGTGCCGCAGCCCCCGAAGATGCGCGCCGAGCTTGTCGAAGGGCGCGAGCCGCCCCTCGATCCAGGTCGGGATGAGATCGGCCGCCGCCGTCACGACGGCTGTTCAGCCGCCTTCTGCGCCGCCGCGCGGCGCGCGAGCTCCTGGCGGTAGAGCGCGAGGAAATCGACCGTGTCGATGTTCAGCGGCGGGAAGCCGCCATCGCGCGTCACGTCCGAGACGATGCGGCGGACGTAAGGAAACACCATGCGCGGGCATTCGATCAGGAGGAACGGGTGCAGCTGCTCCTCCGGCACGCCCTCGACATGGAAGATCGCGCCGTAATCGAGCTCCATCAGGAAGAGCGGCGACTTGTCGGACTTGTTGGTCGAGGTCACCTTGAACTTGGAGACCACCTCATACTGGTTCTCGACCGCGCGCTTGCGGGCGTCGAGGCTGACCTGGACCTGGATCTCGGGCGTCACCTCGCTGGCGCTGATCCCCTTCTGGGCCACGATGTTCTCGAAGGACATGTCGCGGATGAACTGCCCCAGCACGCTCATCTTCACCTGCGGCGCTTCCGTCGTTGCAGCCCCGTTGCCGTTCTCGGCCATGTTCAATTCTCCCAAGGAAATCCGGTTGGCCGCTGGTGTAGCACCTTGGCCCGCGGGCCTCAATGCCGGGTCCAGCCCGAGGGACGGTCCGATATCGGCCGCTCGGAGTCGATCTCGTGATACTCGCCGTCGATCACGTCGGGCCGGTGCGGCTCGCGCCGGGGCGGCATGCCGCCGACGGTGAACCGCTCCACCCGCACACGCGCGGCAAGATAGCGCAGCACCGCCGCCCGTACCGGCGGGATCAGGAGCAGGATGCCGACCGTGTCGGTGAAAAAGCCCGGCGTGAGCAAAAGCGCGCCGGCGAAAAGGATCAGTGCGCCGTGGGCGATGGGTTCGGTCGGGTCGCGCAGCTCGCCGAGCGCGCCGCGCAGCTGCGCGAGCGCCAGCGCGCCCTGCATCCGCACGAGAAAGCTGCCCGCGATCGCGGTTGCGAGCACAATGGCGAGCGTCCACCAGATGCCGATGATGCCGCCGACCTGAATGAACAGGCCGATCTCGATCATGGGTACCGCGAGGAACGCGATCAGCAGCCACATGGGCCTCTCCTTTCCGGTCCGTGGAGTGGACTTGACCCCACCCGTGACTTACATAGGGGGAACGAAGCAAATATACCAACCCTGCCGCAGTCCGTGCTGCGGCATCAGAGGCGCAGCGAAATGTCCAATGCCCTTATCCAGCTCCTAGTCCTTGCCGGGATCGCGATCTTCCTGATCCTGCGGTTGCGGAGTGTGCTGGGCACCCGCGAGGGCTTCGAGAAGCCGCCGTCGACCGCGCCGTTGCCCGGTGCCCGCAAGGGCAAGTTCGAGGTGATCGAGGGCGGCCCGGACCGCGACATCACCGACCATGTCGAGGAAGGCAGCGATGCCGCGCGCGCACTCGCCGCGATGAAGCAGGTCGAGCCCAGCTTCTCGGTGTCGGAGTTCCTAACCGGCGCCCGTGGCGCCTACGAGATGATTCTGATGGCCTTCGAGAAGGGCGACCTGTCGAAGGTGCAGCCGTTCCTCTCCGAGGAAGTCTATGACACTTTGGCCGAAGTCGTCGCCACGCGCGCCTCGCGCGGGCTGACGGTGACGGCCGAGTTCATGGGCACCCGCGAGGTGTCGGTGCAGCGGGCGGAGTTTGACCGCCGTACCGGCGAGGCCGAGGTGACGGTGCGCTTCGCGAGCGAGCTCATTTCGGCGGCGCGCGACGCGTCCGGCGAGATCGTCGAGGGCAATCCGAACGAGGTGCGCCGCCAGCGCGACGTCTGGACCTTCGCCCGCAAGATGGGTCAAAACGATCCCAACTGGCAACTCGTCGCCACCGGCGAGTGATGCGCGCGGCAAGTCTGCTCGACTTCTCCGGCCTTCCCGGCTGGGCGGCGGACGACCATGCCGCGGCCCTCGCCGCCTATGCTGTGACGGCCGACCTCCTTGGCGCCGACTGGCCCACGCCCGCGAGTGGCGATGCCCGCACCTTCTTCGAGGCCTCTTTCACGCCGGTCGAGATCGGCGCGCCGCCGGGCCTCCTGACCGGTTACTACGAGCCCGAGATCGAGGGCCGTGCCCGAAGGGGTGAAGGCTTCGACCATCCGCTCTACGCGCCGCCCGCCGATCTGCCCGCCAACCAACCCTGGTTCAACCGGGCCGAAATCGAGGCGGGCAATCTTCTGGCCGGGCGCGAGTTGGTGTGGCTCGCCGATCCGGTCGAAGCCTTCCTTGCCCAGGTTCAGGGCTCGGTGCGGGTGCGATTTGAGGACGGATCCGTGCGCCGCTTCGGCTTCGCCGCCAAGAACGGCCAACCCTACCGCTCCATCGGGCAGGAGCTGACCCGCCGCGGCGCGGGCGGGCCGGATGATGGCATCACCGCCGACGGCATTCGCGCCTGGTGCCGGGCGCATCCGGACGAAACCCCGGCGCTGCTGCGCCACAACCCCTCCTTCGTCTTCTTCCGCGAACTTGACCTGCCGCCCGACAGCGGCCCGATCGGTGCGATGGGGCGGCCGGTCACGGCGCTCCGCAGCCTCGCCGTCGATCCCGAGCATATTCCGCTCGGGGCCCCGGTCTGGGTCGAGGGTGGCGACTTCGCGACGCTGATGGTGGCGCAGGACACCGGCAGCGCCATCAAGGGCGCGCAGCGCGGCGACATCTTCTGCGGCACCGGTATCGAGGCCGGGCACCGGGCCGGCGACATGCGGATTTCAGGCAGGTTAGTGACGCTTTTGCCGCGTAAAATGGCCGAAAGGCTTGCCCGGTGAGCCGCCGCCCGCGCGGGCTCAGCCCGGAGGAGAAGGAGCTTTGGAGCCGCGTCGCCGCCTCGGCCCGCGCGATGCGGCCCGGCAAGGTGAGACCGGACGAGGCCGAGGCGAAGCCGAAGCCGCGAAAGCCGCATCCGACCCCTCTGGATTTCCGCATCGGCGAGACGGCGCGACCCCTCTCGGTGGCGCATGACCTCGTTCCCGCGCTTGAAGAGCGGCTCGCGGCGCAGCCCTTGCGGATGGACCGGCGCACGCACCAGCAGATGCTGCGTGGCAAGCTGAAGCCCGAGGCACGGATCGACCTCCACGGCATGACGCTGGCCGAGGCTCATCCCGAGCTGATCCGTTTCATCCTCAACGCGCAGGCGGCGGGCAAGCGGATGGTGCTGGTGATCACAGGCAAGGGCAAGATGCGCGACGATCCCGGTCCGATCCCGCAGCGGATGGGCGTACTGCGTCACCAGCTGCCGACTTGGCTGACCCAACCGCCCCTTGGCGCGGTTGTGATGCAAATCGCTCCCGCGCATCTGAAGCACGGCGGCGGCGGCGCCTTCTACGTCTACCTGCGCCGCTTCTAGGGCTGGATCTGCGAGATCGCGGTCACCGGGGACAGCACAACCTGTGTCGCGTTCTGCACCGTCAGCACCGCGCCGGGCAGCAGCCCCGTCCGGCCCGTCCGGTCCTGCGCGAAGGCGCTGTCGACATCGGCTAGCTGGCCGAGAATCGCGATGAGCGCCGGAGATTCGCCGGGGTTGAAATGGCCCGATCCCTCGGAGAACGCGGTGGTGTCGAGCAGCGTCACCTTGAGATCCGCAAGCTCCGCAACATCTCCGACATTGCCGAGCCGGTCGCGCTGCCCGGTGAGCCGTGCCGAGAGGGCCAGAGCCTTGTCCCGCTTTGAGGTGAAGATCACGAAGGGCTGCGGCAGTTCGCCGATCCGTTGAGCCTGCGCGCGGAACACGTCGACGTCGATGTCGGGTGAGACGAGCATCACGCCCGACACCCGGTCGAGCAGCTTGCCCTCGTCCTTGAGCGCGAGCTGGCGCAGCGTCTCCATCGTCAGCGACGAACCCATGGAATGCGCGACGATCACGATGCGCTCCGCGCCTGCTGCCGCAACCTCGCGCAGCAGCGTTTCGAGCCCGTCACGCGCGAAGAGCGCGCTGTCCCGGTCGTAGGCATAGCCGAGCGGATTGGCCCGCGATGGCCAGGAGTAATGGACGAGCGTGCCCTCGATGCCGATGTCGGCGCCGATCTGTGCGAGGCGATAGGCACCCTCGGCGAAGTTGTTGTTAAAGCCGTGGACGAAGACGACCGCCTCGCGCTGTTCGCGCCGGTTGCGGGCAAGTGCGGCGCCGAGATCCGCGCGGAAGCTCCCCGCGTCCGGGTAGATCTCTTGCTGGGCCGCCACGAAATCCGTCGCCGGATCGGCGGGGCGGTTCGGCTTGGGCCAGGAGATTTCTCCGGCGACATGTTGCGGCGGAATGGCCACGTCGAGCCGGACGAACCGTGTCTCCGGGCTGCGAACCTTGCCGAACGCCTCACCGGTTGCCGGGTCGGCGCCGCGGGTCGTGCCGATAAAAAGCGTCTCTATCCTGCCTGAACTCGCCGCGGCTTGGTTGACCACGACACTGCCGCGCGGCTCGCAGGCCGCGAGCGCCAGGATGACCAGAATAGACGTTACGATCCGCACCTTGCCCGCCTGCATCTGCCACGCGAAATCAATAGTCAAAGCCGCCGGGTCCCGCCAGCCGCTCAGAGCACATAGCGGCTGAGATCGGCCGAGCGGGCGAGGTCGCCGAGGTTCTTCTCGACGAAATCGCCATCGACCGTGACCTTGTCCCCGGCCCGGTCCGGCGCGGTGAACGACAGCTCCTCGAACACCCGCTCCATCACCGTGTAGAGCCGCCTCGCGCCGATGTTCTCGACGCTGCGGTTGACCTCGGCGGCGATGTGGGCGAGCGACCTGATGCCGTCCTCGGAGAAGTCCACGGAAACCTCCTCGGTCGCCATCAGCGCCGAATACTGCCGGGTCAGCGCATTGTCGGTCTCGGTGAGGATCCGGACGAAATCCTCTTCCGTCAGCGCGCGAAGCTCCACCCGGATCGGCAGCCGGCCCTGCAGTTCGGGCAGGAGGTCCGAGGGCTTGGCGATATGGAAGGCGCCGGAGGCGATGAAGAGGATGTGGTCGGTCTTCACGGCCCCGTATTTCGTGCTGACGGTGGTGCCCTCGATCAGGGGCAGGAGGTCGCGCTGCACACCCTCTCGGCTGACATCGGCGCCGCGGGTCTCGGCGCGGGCGCAGACCTTGTCGATCTCGTCGAGAAAGACGATGCCGTTTTCCTGCACAGCCTCGAGCGCCGCAAGCTTGACCGCCTCGTCATCGAGAAGCTTGTCGGCCTCCTCGGAGATCAGCAGATCGTAGCTTTCGGCCACGGTCAGCTTCTTGCGGGTACGTCGTCCGCCGAAGGCCTTGCCGAAGATGTCGCCGAGATTCATCATCCCCATGCCCTGCTGGCCCGGCAGGTCCAGCATCGGCATCTGCGGCGCGGCCTCGGCAACCTCGAGCTCGATCACGGTGTTGTCGAGCTCGCCCTTCTTCAGCCGTGTCCGGAACATCTCGCGCGTCTGCTCGCGGGCGTCCGCGCCGGCGATCGCCTCGATCACCCGCTCCTCGGCGGCCTGGTGGGCGCGGGCCTTGACCTCCTCGCGCATCCGCTCGCGGGTCTCGATCATCGCGGTGTCCATCAGGTCGCGGATGATCTGCTCGACATCGCGGCCGACATAGCCCACCTCGGTGAACTTCGTCGCCTCGACCTTGAGGAAGGGCGCCCTGGCGAGCTTCGCGAGCCGCCGCGAGATCTCGGTCTTGCCGACGCCCGTGGGGCCGATCATCAGGATGTTCTTCGGATAGACCTCCTCGCGCAGGTCGTCCGAAAGCTGCTTGCGGCGCCAGCGGTTCCGGAGCGCCACCGCGACGGCGCGCTTGGCGTCCTTCTGGCCGATGATGAAACGGTCGAGTTCCGAGACGATCTCGCGGGGGGTGAGGTTGGTCATGGGGTCTCCGAGTAAGGCGGCAGCCGGTCCTTGCCGGGAAATGCGGGAAGCGCGCGCATCAGCGCGGCGCGGAGCGGCACCCACCAGGTGCCGAGCACGGTAAAGAAGGCGCCGAGGATGATCAGGATCTTGGCCCAGTCCATCGCATCTGCGAAGCCGTCGCCCGCCACCGCCCAGTAGATCACCGCGCCAATATAGACGATGCCGGCCGTCAGCATCGAGCGGCGGTCGATGACGAGCGCGATCAATGCGAAGACCAGAAGTGCCGCAGATGTGGGCAGGATCGACCCGGGGCCGCCCGCGCCCCAGATATTGCCGGCGATCGAGTTCACCAGCGCAGCGCCCGCCAGAAGGTGCAGCCAGAACGCGGTCGCGGAATGCCGCCCGATCCGGTGCGGGTCCCTCATGTCGAACCACATCGCGCCCAGGAAGGCGCCGATGCCGAAGACGAGCGACGCGGCGGTGAGGTTCGCCCGCGGCACGAAGCTCTGCGCCCATGCGTCGAGGTTGCCGAAGCCGCCGCCGGGGTTGTAGCGGGTGAAGAGCGCGTAGGTCGACATGAGGGCGAAGGCGCCGAAGACGAACATCGCAAAGGGCAGCTTGAAGCGGCGGAACCAAAGCGCCGCGGCGCCCGCCGCGATGGCGGCCGAGGCGAAGGCCACGCCCTTCAGCCCAAAGTCCATCTGGCCGAGAAGCGTCAGGGCCGAGACATAGATTCCGCCGGAATAGGCACTGATCAGCACCATCGACGGCAGGTTCATCCGCCGCTTCAGCGTGAAATACCGGGCCATCCACCAGGCCACTGCGGCGATGATCGCCGGGATCAGGATCAGGATCGTCACGCCGCCGATCACGCCGAGAAGCAGCCCGAGGCCGCCGAGCAGGATCGCAAGGCCGGAGGCGACGAAGATCTCGGCGAAGCCCTTGAAGAACTCGAAGGGCTCGTCCTCCGCCGGCAGCGCCCTGCGCTTGCCCGCCCGGCCATGCGCGAGCGCGGTCACGGCCGCCGCCTGCGCTTCGGTCACGATCCCGGCGGCGACGGCCGCGCGCAGGTCGGTCGGGCCGAAGGTCTTCGGCTCCTCAGCCACGGATCGTCTCCACGGTGAGGTTGCCGTTGGTGTAGACGCAGATATCTGCGGCGATCGCCATCGCCTTCCGCGCGATCTCCTCGGCGGAAAGATCAGTCTCCATCAGCCCCCGCGCGGCGGCGAGCGCGAAGTTGCCGCCCGAGCCGATGGCGGCGACGTCATGTTCCGGCTCCAGCACGTCGCCCGCGCCGGTGACGACGAGAAGCGTCGTGCCGTCGGTGACGATCAGCATCGCCTCGAGCTTCTGAAGGTATTTGTCGGTGCGCCAGTCCTTGGCCAGCTCGACGCAAGCCCGCATGAGCTGCCCAGGCGCGGCTTCGAGCTTCTTCTCCAGCCGCTCCAGCAGCGTGAAAGCATCTGCGGTGGAGCCGGCGAAGCCCACGACCACGTCGCGGCCGCCGGGGCTGAGGCGCCGCACCTTGCGCGCGGTGCCCTTGATCACGGTCTGGCCGAGGCTCACCTGCCCGTCGCCCGCGACAACGACCTCGCCGCCCCTGCGCACGCCGATGATCGTCGTGCCGTGCCAGCCGGGGAATTTCTCGTCCGCCATCGAAGCCCTCCGTTCGTCCGGTCCTATATGGCGGCACGGCCCGCCGCCCGCAACCGGCGCAACGAAAAGGGCGCCCGAAGGCGCCCCCGTGATCCGTCCCGGTGACGGGATCAGATCGCGGATTCGATCCAGTTCTGCAGCGCCGCCTTCGGGGCCGCGCCGACCTTGTTCGAGATGATCTGGCCGTCCTTGAACATGAACAGCGCCGGAATCCCCCGCACGCCCATCTGGGCCGGCGAATCAGGGTTCTCGTCCACGTTCACCTTCACGATCTTGACCTTGCCGGCGTAATGCTCCGACAGCTCCTCGAGCGCCGGGCCGATCTGCTTGCAGGGGCCGCACCATTCCGCCCAGAAATCGACGACGACGGGGATGGCGGACTGCCGGACTTCGGAGTCAAAGGTGGCGTCGGTGACGGCGACGGTGGCCATATTCAGTCTCCAATTCGGAATGCGTTCGCAAGAAAGTATGGGCGCCTATGGAGCGCGTCAAGGGATGGTAGTCGCGAGCAGCGCCTCCCTCACGATCTCGGGAGGCAGCGGCATCACCTGCCCGGTCCGCGTCCAGAGGATCGCGGTCTCGATCCGCCGGTCGGGATAGATCTGGCCGAGCATCGCGGCATAGGCGCCCATCTGGCGCAGGATCCCGTCGGGAACGAGTTCCGGCGCGGCGGGCACGACGGCATTCGACTTGTAATCGACCGCGAGCACCCGGTCGGGCTCGATGAGCAGCCGGTCGATCGTGCCATGCACGACGCGGCCGCCGAGCTCTGCCAGGCGCGCCGTCACCTCGACCTCGGCCAGCGCGCCCGCGGCGAGCAGGGGCGCCATGCCGGGGGCGGCGAGAACCCCGCTCGCTTCGGCCAGAAGCGTCTCTGTTTCACCCGGATCGCCCGGTTCCTCACCCGAGACGAGAAGCGCGGCGGCGATCTCCGGCCAGTCGGCCTCGGGCCAGAGCGGCAGGTGTTCGAGCAGGAGGTGTAGGAAGGTGCCACGGCGCTTCGCCGCCTCCTCGTCGAGCCCCGCCTCGCCCGGAAGCGCCTTGGCGCCACCGAGCCCGGAGGGCGACAGCGGCTTCTCCGCCTCGGCCGGAACCGGCGCGGGATCGCGGGCCCAGCCGGGGATTACAGGGCGCAGTTCGGCCTCGGCCGCGTCAGGTGCCGCATTCGCCGGCCAAGTGCCATGCTCGAACCGCTTCACCCCGCCCGGCAGGACCGCACCGCCAGCCTTCTCCACCGCATCGGCGATGAGCCCGTACCAGCTCTCGGCCCCCTGCCCGACATCGCCGGCGCCGCAGGCGATGAGCCAGTTCTCCGCCCGCGTCATCGCGACATAGAGAAGCCGCATCCGCTCCTCGCGCTGGCGTTCGATCAGGCGCGCCCGTTCCGCGCCGATCGCCGCCGGGCTTTCGGCGTCGCGGGTCTTCCAGACCGGGCTGCCGTCGAGGATCAGGATCTCGTCGCGCAGTTCGTCACGGCGTTTCGCGGTGTCGGGCAGGATCACGATCGGCGCTTCGAGCCCCTTGGCGCCATGCACCGTCATCACCCGGATCGCCTTCGAGGCGGTGTCGAGCCGCCGCTTGATCTCCACCTCGTCGACCTCGAGCCAGACGAGGAAGCCGGTAAGGCTCGGCACCTCGGCCTGTTCGAAGGTGAGCGCCTGGTTGAGGAGCGCGTCGATCCCGTCCTCGGCCTCGACCCCGAGCCGGGCGAGCAGCTTCCGCCGCCCGTCATGCCGGGTCAGAATCCGCTCGACGAGATCGTAGGGCCGCAGGAAGTCGGTCCGCTTGCGCAGATCATCGAGCACCGCGAGCGTTTCGGGAAAATCGCCGCCGCGCTCGCGGAGCGCGGTCCAGAGAAAGACGCGCTCGCCCCTTCCATGCGCGAGGTCGTAAAGCTCGGCCTCCGACCAGCCGAAGAGCGGCGAGCGCAGGGCCGCGGCGAGCGACAGGTCGTCCTCGGGGGTGGCGAGGAAGCGCAGGAGCGCGGAGAGATCCTTGACCGCAAGCTCGCCGCCGATCTTCAGCCGGTCGGCGCCGGCGATGTCGAGACCCTCGGCCTTGCAGGCGCGGATGATCTCGTGAAAGAGGTCCGAGCGGCGCTGGACGAGGATCAGGAAGTCGCCAGCATGGACCGGCCGCGCCGCGCCTTTCGCGACGATCTGCACCCCGGTCTCGATTATCCGCCGGATCTCGGCGGCGATGCGGCGGGCGAGGATCACCGTCTCGTGGTCCTCGGGCAGGATGTCAGTCGGGTCGTACCAGTTCTCGGGCTCGGGCTTTTCCGCCTTCGGCACCGGCGGCCAGAGGTCGACCCGGCCCGGCAGGCCGCTGTTGAAGGCGATATGCTTCGCAAAGCCGCCGAGCCCGCGGTTGACGCGTTCGTCGAAGGTGAGGTCGACGACCCTCAGGATCGCGTCCGAAGAGCGGAACGAATGCATCAGCTCCTGTTGCTGGAACCCGACGGAAACGGCGGCGTACTTGGCCGCGAAATGCGCCCTCATCGCGTCGAAGGCGGTGAGATCGGCGCCCTGGAAGGAATAGATCGACTGCTTCTTGTCTGCGACGACGAAGATCGTCCGCGCGGCACCCCGCGCACCCTCGCCGGCGGTGAACTCCTCGGCCAGCCGCTCGATCACCTGCCACTGGCCGGGGCTGGTATCCTGCGCCTCGTCGACGAGAATGTGGTCGATGCCGCCGTCGAGCCGGAACAGCACCCAGGCCGCGACCGAGCGGTCGGAGAGCAGCGCGGCGGCGCGCGTGATGAGGTCGTCGAAGTCGAGCCAGCCGGCGGCAGCCTTGCGCTGGGCATAGCGCGGCAGGAAGGCGGCGGCGAACCGGTGGAGCGCGGCGGTCTTCTCGGCCGCCAGAAGGGCTATCCGGCGGTCGCGCCCGGCCTCGATGCGCCGCATCAGCGCCTCGATCCGCGGCATCAGCGCGGCCGCCGGACCCCCGCGTAGGCCCTTGGTCGGGAAATCGCCGATCTTCGCGGCGAAGGCGCCAGCCTTGGCGTCCTTGCCGTAAAGCAGCACGCCTTCCAGCCCCTCGATCGTCGCGAGACCCGGCGGATCGAACGACAGGCCCGCGAGCTTCAGCCCCGCCTTCGCGTCCTTCGGCCCGCTGGCGGCGAGCAGCGGCACGAGCGCGGCGATGACCTCGGCCTCGCCGCCCATAAAGGCCTCGGCCACGAGGTCGGCAGCCGCGAATCCCGTCGGCAGACCGAAAAGCGCGAGCGCCCCATCGCGGGCGAGCGGGGAAGAAAAAGCGTCACTGTTCCGGCACAAATCGGCGAGAAAGCCCGCGAGGTCGTCGCCCGAGAAATGCGCGGTGATCGCATCGACCGCCGCGATATCCACGCCGGCGGCAAGCTCCTCCAGGATCTCCTCGCGGATCAGCTTCGCGGCTCGGTCGTCAAGTTCGGCGAAGCCGGGAGAGATCCGCGCCTCGAGCGGGAAGCGGCGCAGCAACGCGGCGCAGAAGGAATGGATCGTCTGGATCTTCAGCCCGCCCGGCGTCTCGATCGCGCGGGCGAAAAGCCGGCGCGCACGGGAGAGCGTCTCGGCGTCGATCCGTGCATCGACCCCGAGCTCGCTGAGTGCTTCGCGCAGCTCCGGCTCGGGCAGCATCGCCCAGCCGCCGAGCCGCTGGAACAGCCGGTTCTGCATCTCGCTCGCCGCCGCCTTGGTATAGGTGAGGCAGAGGATCTTCTGCGGCTCGGTGCCCCCGAGCAGGAGCCGCGCCACCCGGTCGATCAGCACCCGCGTCTTGCCGGAGCCGGCATTGGCCGAGAGCCAGGTCGATTGCGCCGGATCGGCGGCCCGGACCTGGGCCGCGCTCGCGTCGTTGCGCCTCATCCGACATCCTCCGGCTCCGGCCCGTCGCCCATCTCCCACTCGCCGAACCGCGCGAGGTGGTCGTAGTCGCCGTCGCGCCGCGCCTCGAACACCGCCCGGCGCGAGGCGTATCCGGTCTCGCGGCGGCGGTAGGCGGCGATGAGCCTTTCAAGTTCGGCCCAGGTCCGGGCAATCACCGCGTCGTCGATCTTCGAGGGCTTCTCGCCGCCATCGCCGCCGAGCCAGATGTAGGTCGCCCCCTCGACCGCGCGCGGGCCGAGATCGGCGAAGCCGCCGCGTTCGGCCATTGCCGCTTCGAGCAGGAGCTGCTTCTCGAACGCCTCCTCCTGCTTGTCGCTCGGTGGGCGACCGGTCTTGTAGTCGTAGATATGCACGCTTCCGTCATTGAGTAGGTCGATCCGGTCAGGCTTGGCGCTGAGCGTGAAGCGGCCGGATTCGAGCGGAACAGAGCCTTTCTTCTCAAGGATCACCGGCACGCCCCGCGCTTCGCGGCGGGACTCGGCGGCGACGAAGCTGTCGGCGACGCGGCCGAGTTTGGCGAGCCAGATTCGCTGCGCACTGGGCCATGGGATCTCCTCGCCGAGGATGGTTTCGGCGAGCGCCATCAGCCGGGCGCGGGCGGCCACTTCGGTTTCACCCTCGGGCCGGCTGCGGATGAACTCCTCGACGATCCGGTGCAGCACCTGGCCGCGCTGGCGGGCATCGGGCGTGGCGCGCAGCGGGTCGAGCGGTTTCAGCCGGAGCATGTAGCGGGCATAGATCGCGTAGGGATCGCGGATGAGCGTGCGGATCCCGGTCACCGCGAGTTCACGCGGCCGGTCGTCGACCGGCGGGCGCGGTGCCGGGCGACGGGCGGGGTCCGTCGCGGTCTCGGGCGCCTCGAGCGCGGCGGCAAGGCCAAGCCAGCCCGCGCCACGCGCCCGCATATCGGCCAAGGCTTCCTTCCCGCCCTGCTCCGGCAGGCCGTCGAGCAGGTTCGTCAGCCGCGCCAGCCAGCGCGAGGGTACGGTTTCGGCCTCGTCGTCGCGGATCGACCGCGACAGGATCACCTCGGGCGCGCCCACCGCCTGCTGGAAGTCGTGCGCCGAGAGACCGACCTGACGTTCGGGCAACAGAAGCCCGGCCTTCAGCCGCATCTGCCGCGACAGCCACGGATCGGGCGCGGGCAGTGCCGGCCAGATGCCCTCGTTGAGCCCGGCGAGGATCACCAGATCGGCGCCCTGCACCCGCGCCTCGAGCGTGCCCCAGATCGCGATCAGGGGATGCGTGCCCTCGATGCGGCGGACCGTGCCCTGACCGAGGAGCGCGGCGATCAGGTCGGCGAACTCCGCCGGCCCGTAATCGCCGCCATGCCCGGCCTCGCGCCGCAACTCCTCCATCGCCGCGAGGGCGACCCGGCCTGCCTCCTCGCGCCAGAGTTCGCTGTCGCCGATGCTTCCGCCCGGACCGGCCGCGATCTCGCCCGCAAGCGCCAGAAACGTCTCTGTCCATGCCGAAAGCGGGCGTTTTTCGGCCGCATCGAGCCCGGCGATCCAGCCGCCGATCCAGACGGCCCAGGCGATCCGCCCGGCCTCGCCGCGCGCCTCCGCCCAAGAGCGAAGATCGGCGCCTTCGGGAAAGGGCGGCCCGCTGCGGCGCAGTTTCATTTCCAGATCGCGGGTGAAGCGCAGGTGGTCGCCGCGCAGATGCGAGCCGGTCGCGGTCAAGGGATGCTTGAGCAGGATCAGCAGCGCCTCGGCCGAGAGCCGCCGCCCGAGAAGCCCCGCGACATGGCGCAGGAACCGGCCCGGCGCGGATTGCGCGAGCGGCTGGCCGGCGCTGTCGTCGGGCAGGATCCCCCAGCGGTCGAGCGCCGCCGCGACTCGCCGGGTCAGCATCCGGTCGGGCGAGATCAGCGCCGCCCGCTGGCCCTCCTCCGCCGCCCTGCGCAGCCGCAGCGCGATCGCCACCGCCTCGGCCCGCGGCGAGGGCGCCTCGATCAGCGAGAGCCTTTCCACCGCGGGCGCGAGCGGGCCGAGACCGGCCCCCTCCGCCATCCACTGGTCGGTGACCGGCGCGGGCCGCAGCGCGAGCGAGATCAGCCGGTTGCGCGCCGGATCCGGCGCGGCGCCGGGCCAGGGAAGGATCGCGCCGGGGGGCAGGCCGAGTGTTTCGGCGAGTTTCAGAAACCGGTATTGCGGATGGTCCTCGACCGGAATCCGGCCGGAAGAGAGACTGTTCCACGCCGCGTCCGTCATGTCGAAATCGACGCCGGGCAGCACCACGGCGCCCTGCGGCAGCCGCGCAACCGCCGCCATCAGCGCAAGCGTCGCGCCGCGCGAGCCGGTCGAACCGGCGATCAGGATCGGCTCGTCCGGCGGCGCCTCGGCCCAGCGTTCGGCCAGCGCCTCGACGACGCGGCGCTGGCGCGCCTCGGCATCCGGCACGGCGTCGTCGGCGAAGTAGCGCGCGACGATGCGGATGAAGGCGAGGCTCCGCTCCCAATGCGCGGCATGATTCTCGGCGAGGTCCGGCGCTTCCAGCGCGGCGGGGGCGACGCCTTCGCCCTGCATCTCCGCCATCAGCCGGGCGAGGCTGTCGGCGAGGTCGATCGCGGCGGTGCCGGAGTCGAAATCGGGCTGCCGAGCGATGAGGCCCGCGACGAGCTGCGCCAGCTCCAGCCGTCGGCGCAGCGCCGGCACCGGCGGCGGCAGCCCGGCGAGCGGATCGCGGCCGAGATCGGTGACGAGCCGCAGCCGCGGCAGGAACCGGGCGCCGTGGCGGTCGAACTCGGCCCGGACCCGGCGCAGCATCCGCCCGGTATTGAGGTAGAGCGTGACCCGCGCCATCGCCTCGGGCGGCTGGTCCGCCATCTTCGCGACGAGGCCGGAGACGAGGGCCGCGGGAAAGTCGGCGCCGGGCGGCAGGCCAAAGAGGCGCGGCGCGGCGGAAGGCTCAAACATCGCGTGCCGCCTCACCGAGAAGCGCCTCGGCAAGCGGGATCGCCTCGGGCCGCCCGACATCGCACCAGCCGCCGGCATGAACGGCACCGTAGAGCCGGCCTTCGGCGAGCATCCGGTCCCAAAGCCGGTTCAGAGAGAACACCAGGTCGGGGATTTCCGCGAGGCCGTCGGGCTTGAGGATCTGCGCCCCGGTATAGACGAAGCCCCGGCCGCGGCTGAGCCGCCCCTCGGCATCGAGGTCGAAGTCGCCGGGTCCGGTATGGCCCGTCGCCCGCTCCCGCGACACGAGCAGCAGGAGCCCGTCCATCTGCCCCGGATCCCAGCCTGCACGAAGCCGGGCGAGCGCGTTCGGCCCGGTCCAGACCGCATCGGTATTGAGCGTGAAGACCGCGCCGGGACCGAGCAGCGGCAGCGCGTGACGAAGCCCGCCGCCGGTCTCCATGATCGTCTCTGTTTCGTCCGAAAACCTCAAATCCGGCCGGTGGGCGAGATGGGCGCGGATCTGGCCGGGCAGGTAATGGAGATTTGCGACAATGCGCCCGATCCCGGCGCCGTCGGCCTGCGCGAGCGCATGGTCGACGAGCGCCCGTCCGGCGACCTCGATCAGAGGCTTCGGCCGGGTTGCGGTCAGCGCGCGCATCCGCGTGCCGAGGCCGGCGGTGAAGAGCATCAGGGCGTCGGGTAGCTGCCGCATTGGTCCTTGATCCTTTGCACACGCTCCGGGGTCGGTTCGGGCAGCGCCTCGGCCACCGTCCGGGCGAGGTCCGCCAGCGCGGGATGGGAGAGGTTGCGCTGCAGGTAGCCCCAGACGCGGGGCAGGTAGCCGAGGTAATGCGGCTTGCCGAAATGCAGCGTCAGCCGGGCGAAGACGCCGACGATCCTGAGCGCGCGCTGGGCGCCAAGAAGGGCGTAGACGGCGGCGAACTGGTCGGCGTCGCGCCCGATCGCGGAGGTGTAGCGGGCGAGCATCGCCGTTTCAGTCTCGGGCGACACATCGCGGCGGGCGTCCTGCAGCAGCGACACGAGATCGTAGGCCGGATGCGCCGCGACCGCGTCCTGGAAGTCGAGGAGGCCGAGCCGGGCGTGGCCCTGCCGCTCGGGCAGCCAGATCAGGTTCTCGGCGTGGAAGTCGCGGAGCGCGGTGACCAAGGCAGGGTCGGCGAGGCGGCGGTACGTTTCCGCGATCTGCTCCGGCAGCGCCAACGCGGCCGGCGTCTCGGCCGCGCCGATGCCGGGCAGATACCAGCGCGGGGTGAGCGTCACCAGTGCCGCCAGCGCCGGGCCGTCGAGCGGCGCGACGAAGTCCGGCGGGGCGTGGTGGTGGAGGTCGGTGAGGAAATCGGTCGCCGCCGTGTAGAGCGGGCGCTCCCGCGCCGGATCTTCCGCCACGAGCCGCGCCACGAGCGCGTCGCCGAGATCTTCGAGGAGCAGGAACCCAGCGCCGTGATCGGCTGCGAGGACCACCGGGGCGGAATAACCTTGACCCGAAAGCCAGTCCGCCATCCGCGCAAAGCGCTCGGTGCTTTCGCCGCGCTCGGGCGGCGCGTCCATCAGCACGGCGGGGCGGCCGTCCAGCCGCAACCGTTCATAGCGCCGGGCCGAGGCGTCGCCGGCGAGGGCGGATCGGTCCGCGCCATCCCAGCCTGCGGCGGCGAGGAACCGTTGGGTGAGATCCGCGCGGTCAGCCATGCCGGTCTGCCTTGGCCAGTGCGAGCCGAGCCAGAACCGGAGCCCATCGCGGACCGGATGCCGAGAGGCATGCCCGTCGGGTCTCTCCTTCGGGCAAGGGTGAAAGCCGCAGGGTCAGGGCACTGCCGGGACGATAATCGCCCAGCCGGTCGGGCCATTCGACGAGGCAGATCGCGGTCTCGAACGCCTCGTCAAGCCCGAGTTCCGCAACCTCCTCCGGCGCGGTCAGGCGATAGAGGTCGGCGTGCCAGATCTCAGTGCCGTCCACCTCGTAGACCTGGACGAGCGTGTAGGTCGGTGACGGAACATCCTCGATCCGTCCGGCAGCGCGCAGGCGCGCCTGGATCAGGCTGCGGGCGAAATGGGATTTTCCGGCGCCGATCGGCCCCTCGATCAGGATCACGTCGCCGGGTCCGAGCTGCTTGCCCAGCGATTCGGCAAGCGCGGTCGTCGCCTCCGGTGTCGGCAGGATCATGGTCGCAGCGGCGGGATCGGGTCGGGCATCGGTCATGCGCCGACTTTTACCGGCTGGCGGCCGGCCCGCAAGGCGATTGCGGCGGCGTCAGAGCGTGGCGAGATCGAGCGCCGCGGCCGAGGCCCTGCCGCCCTCGCGCGGTCGTCCTCCCGCCCCGTCGTCCTCCCTGCGCACGAAGCCGACAAGCGTCGCGCCGCCGGCGAGCGGCACGCAGCGGCAGCCGAGCAGCTCTCCTCCGGCGAGGCTGATCTCCGCCGACCAGACGGTGCGTTCGCCGATCGCGCCGACGAAGTCGCGGATCTCGCCCCAGACCGGCGTCGGCTCCGAGCGTCCCTGCCAGATCCGTCTCGAGTCCGCGATCGTGGGGGTGCCGAGCGTCGAACCGGTTTCGACGCCCCAGAGCCGATCGTAGGCGGCATTCGACAGGATCAGCTCACCGGCCGTCGAAAAGACCGCGATCGCCTCGCGCAGAGTGTCGACGACCGATTGGCCGAGCGCCACCTCGGATCGGAAGTGGCGCGTCAGAGCGATCTCGGAGCTGATATCCTCGATCTGGAAGGCAACGGCGCCGTCGGGATGCGGACGACCGGTAACCCGGTAGGTCTGGCCCGAAGGCAGGGTCCAGGTGTCCTCGTACAGCCCGGATTCGGCAGCTTTCTCCAGTTCCGACATCTGTTGGCGCCAGCCGTGGTAGTCCTTCGGCTCGGGAATCACGCGCGCTTCGCGCAGGCGGTCGAGGAAGGAGACGAGCGACGGTCGCGAGGACAGGAAATCGACGCCGAGCGAGGTCAGGTCCACGAGCGCCGGGTTGAAGAGCGCGAGCTGGCGCTTGCGGTCAAAAACCGCGAGGCCGATCGGAAGATGCGCGAAGGTCTTGGTGAGGGTTTGCAGGAACTCCCGCAGGGAAGATTCAGCCCTCACCTCGCGATCGGCAGGAAGGGCGAAGTTCAGCGTGCCGGTCGCGGCCGGAACGCTGTGGCACTCGTACCAGCGCATGGATTTTCCGGTGCCGGTGGACAGCTTCTGACGCCTCGGTTCGTGCGTCTCCGCCGTGGCGGCGGCGAAGAGCGGCGGCAGCGGCCAAGTCAGGCCGCCTTTCTCGACCCCGCGCTGCTCGGTGATCCGGTCGAGATAGGCCGGGTTAGCCCAGTTGACCGCGCCCTCGGCTGTCGTGCGCCAGACCGGCATTGGCGCGGCCGCGAGAGTCTCGCGCAGAGCCTCCAGTTCCTGGCGCTCCGCGCGATGGCTCAACGCATCCACGACGACATTTTGGCCTTCGGCGGAAAGATCGGTGATCGTCACGCGCGTCACCCCGTCAAGCCATTCCGCAGAGACGCGGATCTCGGCTTCGCCACGGCTCTCGAGTTCGACCTCCCCTCGGTCAGGCAGGCTGGCGAAAGCGTCGTCGATGCCGTCGACCCGCTGCGAGAGGAATGTGTGCAGGCGCTGCCATTCCGTGCCTGAACCCGGAATCGCCTTCAGCAGATCGCGCGCGGACCGGGTCGAATCGATCAGTTCGTCATCGGCAAACAGGAACACCGCCTGCTCGAGCGCGCGGATATTCCCGGACAGGCTGGACGCCGGGTTGCGGCGCTGAGGAAGAAACGACAACAAGAACAACGCGGCGACGGCCGAACCGAGTGATGTTGCAAAGAGGATGGCAGCCTGGGCAAACAGTTCAATCATCACCAACTCGCTTCTTCCCCGGAGAACCTTTCTCTCTTGGTACACTTCGCCTAATGCGTCAAAGAGGCGTTAATATTACAACCATTGGGCGAATTGGTGGCGGGTGTTAGGTATCGATCCGCCGGTTCTCCCCGAGCCCGCCGGAGCGGACCGCCTCGATTCGCGATCGGGGCCAGGTCACCTCGATGACGGCGCCGCTCCGGGCCGGGCGCTCGTCCTCCGACAGGAACGGATCGGCGCCGTTGGCGAAGCGCAGCCGGGCGCCGGTCCGCTCGAGCAGCGTCTTGGCGATGAAGAGCCCGAGGCCCATCCCGTCGTATTCCGGCCGCTGGGCCCGGATCTCGTCGCGCCGATGGCGCATGAAGGGATCGCCGATGCGGCCGATGAGATGGGGCGGAAAGCCGTCGCCGTCGTCGGCGATCCGCACGGTCACGGTCTGATCGGTCCAGGACGCGTCGACCCAGACGCGCTCGCGCGCGAAATCGACCGCGTTCTGGATCAGGTTGCGCAGGCCGTGAATGATCTCGGGCCGGCGCGCGATCACCGGTTGGTGCGGGTCCGCCTGCGGGTCGTCGCCGATGTCGAACGCCAGGGTCTTGCCCCGGCCGAGATGCGGCTCGGCGGCCTCGCGCAGCACCGCGGCGAGCGGCGCGCTGCGCAGATGCAGGTCATCCTTCCCGGCCCGGCCCATCGACCGCAGGATGTCGCGGCAGCGGTCCGCCTGTTGGCGGATCAGCTCGGCATCCGAACGCAGTTCCGGCCTGTCGGCGAGTTCTTCCGCAAGCTCGGTGCTGACGAGCTTGATCGTGGCGAGCGGCGTGCCCAGTTCGTGCGCGGCCGCGGCGACGACTCCGCCGAGATCGGTCAGCTTCTGCTCGCGGGCCAGTGCCATCTGGGCGGCAAGCAGCGCATCGCCCATCGAATGGATCTCGGAGGCGATGCGGCGCGCGTAGAGGCCGAGGAACACCACGCCGATGACGATGGCGAGCCAGAAGCCGAAGCCGAAGATCGGCGGAACCACGACCGGGCTGCCGTCGATCGTCCGAAGCGGCATGTGCACGAAGGCGATCAGGGTCACGAGCGCGATCGTGACGATCCCGATGAAGACCGTCGCGCGGGTCTGCAGCGCCGTCGCCGCGATCGTCGCCGGTGCGAGGATCAGGAGCGCGAAGGGATTGTTGAGCCCGCCGGTGAGAAACAGCAGCAACGCGAGTTGCGAGGTGTCGAACAGGAGCGTCAGCGCCGCCTCGGTTTCGGTCAGGCGCTTGTTGCGCGGATAGATCGAGATCGCCGCGAGGTTGACGACGACGGCCGAGCCGACCACCGCGAAGCAAAGCCCGAGGTCGAGGTCGATGCTGTAGTATTTCCACGCGACCAGCAGCGCCGCGGCCTGGCCGAAGACCGCGGTCCAGCGCAGCAGGACGAGGGTGGTGAGCCGAACCCAGTCGCTGTGGGCAATGCGCTCCATGCGGTCGGGTCCGGGACTTTGCGTCGGGGTGCCGGGGTCCGGCTGGGTCATCACGGGTCCTGTTGTCGCATTCCGACGCTACCGATTGATAGTCGGCGCCGGATGCGCGATCAATGGCGCCGCTCAAACCGGGGGAACGAGATGCCGATATCGACCAGAACCTACGCCGCCGCGGCGGTCTCTGCCGTGGCGATCGGATTGGTCGCGATCTATGCGGTCACCGTGAATGGCGCCGATCGGTTCGAGGCCTGCCGGGAGAGCCGGATCTCCGGCGGCGCCGCGGCGATCGGTGGAGCGTTCACCCTGACCGACGAGGACGGGCGCAGCGTGACCGAGCGCGATGTTCTCACGAAACCGAGCCTCGTCTATTTCGGATATACCTTCTGCCCGGATATCTGCCCGGCCGATACCGGGCGAAATGCCGAAGCCGTCGATATCCTCGAGGAGATGGGATACGAGGTCACCCCGGTCATGATCTCCGTCGACCCGAAGCGCGACACGCCCGAGGTTCTGAAGGAATGGACCGATTATATTCATCCGCGAATGATTGGCCTTACCGGAACCGATGAACAAATCAACACGGTCGCCAAGAGCTACCGTACTTATTTCAAGGTTCCCGACAGTCCCGGCGACGACTTTTATCTGGTCGATCATATGACCCAGACCTATCTGATGCTGCCGGAAATCGGCTTTGCCGACTTTTTCTCGCGCGACGATACGCCCGAGGACATCGCGAGCCGGACCGCCTGCTTCGTCGAGGCCGCGCGGGAGTGAAATTGACCACCGCCGCCGGACACCCTAGAACCGGGTGAAACCGAATGCGGGGAAACCATGGCCGAAGACGACCTTGACGAACTTGGACCCGACCGGACGCTGCTCCTGGTCGACGATGATGCGCCCTTCGTCAGCCGCTTGGCGCGCGCGATGGAGAAGCGTGGTTTTCGACCCGAAACCGCCGAAAGCGTTGCCGAGGGCCGTGCCATCGCCCAGTCCCGCCCGCCGGCCTTCGCGGTCGTCGATCTGAGGCTCGGTGATGGCAACGGGCTCGACGTCGTGGAAGTCCTGCGCGAGCGGCGGCCCGATTGCCGGGTCGTGGTGCTGACCGGATATGGCGCGATCGCGACGGCGGTCGCTGCGGTGAAGATCGGCGCGGTCGATTACCTGTCGAAACCCGCCGACGCCAATGACATTACCAACGCGCTGCTGTCGCGCAGCGAGAGCCATCCGCCGCCGCCGGAAAATCCGATGTCCGCGGACCGCGTCCGCTGGGAACATATTCAACGCGTTTACGAGCTTTGCGACCGCAATATCTCCGAAACCGCGCGGCGGCTGAGCATGCATCGGCGCACGCTTCAGAGGATATTGGCGAAACGCAGCCCTAAATAAACTGGAAACGCAACGAATAAGGCGCTAGTACCGATCAAGGTATATCGGGGATCCATCCCATCTGGCCCGAATACGTGAATAGAAACTAGGGAGCGTCTCCGTGAAAACTGATCTCGATACAATGTCGCTGAAAGAGCTCAAGGCCCTTCAGGCGCAGGTCACGAAAAAGATCGACGATTACGAGGAGCGCAAGAAGCGCGAGGCGCTTGCCGCGATCAAGGAACAGGCCCAGGCCATGGGCTTCTCGCTTTCCGAATTGGTCGAGGTGGAGCCGGTCAAGAAAAGAAAACCCGCCCAGCCGAAATACGCCAATCCGGAAAACCGTTCGGAAACCTGGACCGGACGCGGACGCCGGCCGCGCTGGGTCGAAGCCGCGCTCAAGGCCGGCAAATCGCTCGATGATCTCGCGATTTAAACATTCGCCAGCAACCAGCGCATGAAAATCCGTGCCGGGCGCCGCAGCGGGCCCGGCGGCGTCACGATGTAATAGCCCGGATTGTCGTCCTCCGTCTCGACGGCGATCCGCATCTCGCCGGCGCGCAGATCGGATTCGACAAGTGCCGCGCTCGTTATATGCAGCCCGTATCCCTGTCGTGCCGCCGAGAGGGCAAGCTCCTCGGTGGCGAATTCGGTGATGTTCAGCCGGTCGGGATCGAGCCCGGTGCAGCAGGCGATCCACTGCCGCTGTTCCGGCCAGTCCGGTTCGAGGATCCACGGTAGCCGCGACATCTCCTCAAGGCTCAGCGGCCCGGGGCCGCGAAACAGCCTGCTCGCCCCGACGACGATGTAGCGCGCCGAGGTGAGGTAGGTCGCCTCGACACCGGGCCAGCTGCCCTCGCCGAAACGGATGCCGAAGTCGATCCGCTCGCGCCGGAGGTCGAGAACACGCGGATCGGGGCGGAGCGAGACCGCGACCTCAGGGTGCTCGGACCAGAACCGACCGAGCCGCGGCATCAGCCAGTTGCTCGCGAAGGTCGGGGTGAGCGTCACCGTCACCGGGCGATCCGCCCCGCCTTCGCGCAGTTCTTCCAGGACGGCCTGGATCGCGCCGAACCCCTCCGACAGCGAAGCGGCCAGCCGGGCGCCGTCCTCGGTCAGCGCGACCGCCCGCCCGTCGCGGCGCAGGAGGGCAAGGTCGAGATGCGCCTCAAGCGCGCGCACCTGCTGGGCCACCGCGGCATGGGTGACGTTGAGTGCCCGCGCCGCCGCGCTGAAACCGCCGAGCCGGGCGGTCGCCTCGAAGGCGCGAAGCGCCGGAAGCGGCGGGAAATGAAGCCAGTCCAGATCAGGCATATGATAGCTCTACTAACAGATCAGAAATCCTTCTGACTCGCTGTTTTCCCTCATAATAGCTATTTTCTCTCCATCAAATCCAGTCGGAGGACAAAAAAATGTTAACCGTTCTTGCAGATACCTTCCGCATCGCTACGTTCCAGAACCGCGGCCCGTCGACTCGTGACCGCGATGCCGAGCGCCGCCGTCTGCGCCGGGAACTCGCCGATCTCGACGACCACCTGATGCGCGACATCGGGCTTTGGCGGTGAGGTGTCAGGCAAACACTTCCTTCATCAAGGCCGCGTGCCGGGCGATGAACTCGGCACGCACCTCGACCGGCGGGCGGAGCCGGATCGACAGGCCCCGCACCGTCATCGCATCGGGCACGCCAAAGAAACGGTCGGCCTCGGCGCGGGAAAAGCCGGCTATCTGCACGGCTTCGAGCCAGGCCGAGAGTCGGTCGGCATGCTTGATCGCCGTCTTTATCGCGGCGGGAAGCTCGCCCGGCAGGCCGAACCGCAGATGCACGGCGACGGACAGCCGCTCGTCCAGCGCCTCGTAACCGGGCCCGACGGCGGCCTTCACCGGGCTGATCATGTCGCCGATGACATATTCCGGCGCATCATGCAAAAGCGCCGCCAGCCGCCAGCGCGCCGCGATGCCGGGATTCGCACGGGCGAAGATCTCCTCGACCAGCAGCGAATGCTCGGCCACCGAATAGGGAAAATCGCCGACCGTCTGGCCGTTCCAGCGCGCGACGAAGGCGAGGCCATGCGCGATGTCCTCGATCTCCACGTCGAGCGGCGTCGGGTCGAGAAGGTCGAGCCGGCGGCCCGACAGCATGCGTTGCCAGGCACGGGCGGGTTTCGGGGGCATCGGTCTTCGGTCCTTGTCGGTCGGGCCCGCTCGCGCGGGGTCGCGGAATTGTGTCGCGTCGTTAATGGCGACGACGGTGCATCACCCATATCTCTCCTTCACAGCATTCTGCAACGCGGGCGGCGCCGCCCGGCATGGCGGACCGCCGGAAACGGAAAGGAAACGCCATGTTCAAACGCATCTTCACCTCGGCCATGATCCTCGGCGCCGCCGCGATGGCGCCCCCGGCCCTCGCGCAGTCGCAGCTCTCCTGCGCCGACCGCGACGAGATGACGGAAACCCTGTCGCGCAAATACAGCGAGAGCCTGACAGGCGCCGGGCTGCAGAGCTCCAAGCGGCTCGTCGAATTGTGGAGTTCGGCCGAGACCGGCACCTTTTCGATCATCATTACGCGCCCGAACGGCATGAGCTGTCTCGTTGCCTCAGGAGAGTACTGGCAACTCACGCCACCCTCCGCCGCCGATGCGGCCGACGACGCCGAACCGGCGTCGGGCTGACGGCGCAAACCTCTCCGCGGCCATTCCGGGATTGTGGGCGCACGGGTCAGGGCATTGATTGCCGCCCGGCCCGCGCGGTGCTATCTGACCGCCAACTCGAATTTTCCCGGAGAAACGCGCATGGCCAAGGATTACATCATCAGGGACATCTCGCTTGCCGGCTACGGCCGCAAGGAGCTCGACATCGCCGAGACCGAAATGCCGGGCCTGATGGCTTTGCGCGAGGAATTCGGCGCCGCGAAGCCGCTCGCCGGCGCGCGGATCGCCGGCAGCCTGCACATGACCGTACAGACCGCGGTGCTGATCGAGACGCTGACCGCGCTCGGCGCCGAGGTGCGCTGGGCCTCGTGCAACATCTTCTCGACCCAGGACCACGCCGCCGCGGCAATCGCCGAAAGCGGCGTGCCGGTCTTCGCGGTCAAGGGCGAGACGCTCGAGGAGTACTGGGCCTATACCGACAAGATCTTCCGGTTCTCGGACGGCACCGCCAACATGATCCTCGACGACGGCGGCGACGCGACGCTCTACATCCTGATGGGCGCGCGGGTCGAGAACGGCGAGACCCACCTGATCGAGACGCCGGGTTCGGAGGAGGAGGTCTGCCTCTTCAACCAGATCCGCAAGCGGCTCGAGGAAAGCCCCGGCTGGTTCACCAAGCAGCGCGACGCGATCAAGGGCGTGAGCGAGGAGACGACGACCGGCGTCCACCGGCTCTATGACCTGCACAAGAAGGGCCTCCTGCCCTTCGCGGCGATCAACGTCAACGACAGCGTCACCAAGTCGAAGTTCGACAACAAGTACGGCTGCAAGGAATCGCTGGTGGACGGTATCCGCCGCGCCACCGACACGATGATGGCCGGCAAGGTCGCCGTGGTCTGCGGCTACGGCGATGTCGGCAAGGGCTCGGCCGCCTCGCTGCGCGGCGCCGGGGCGCGGGTGAAGGTGACCGAGATCGACCCGATCTGCGCGCTGCAGGCGGCGATGGACGGCTATGAGGTCGTGCTTCTGGAGGATGTCGTCTCGACCGCCGACATCTTCATCACCACGACCGGCAACCGCGACGTCATCCGCATCGAGCACATGCGCGAGATGAGGGACATGGCGATCGTCGGCAACATCGGCCATTTCGACAACGAGATCCAGGTGGCTAGCCTGAAGAACCACAAGTGGACCAACATCAAGGACCAGGTGGACCTGATCGAGATGCCCTCGGGCAATCGGATCATCCTTCTCTCCGAGGGGCGGCTCCTCAACCTCGGCAACGCCACCGGCCACCCGAGCTTCGTGATGTCGGCGAGCTTCACCAACCAGGTGCTGGCGCAGATCGAGCTCTGGACCAAGGGCAAGGACTACAAGCCCGGCGTCTACATCCTGCCCAAGCACCTCGACGAGAAGGTCGCGCGGCTGCATCTGGCCAAGATCGGCGTCAAGCTGACCGAGTTGCGTCCGGAGCAGGCCGACTATATCGGCGTCACCGTCGCTGGCCCGTTCAAATCGGACCATTACCGCTACTGACTACCGAAGGGGGCCGGTTCCGGCCCCCTTTCCTCCCGTGACATTGTTCCGGTTTTCGCGTCTCTGACCGAAGTTCCGTTCCGTCATTTCGCGATTCGGGAAAATTTCTTTGCCCGCACGGCCCATTCGACGCTAACCTCCGCGCGGGCGGCTTCCCCGGGGGGCCATGACCCGGAATATCATACCGGATTTGCAAGAGCGGAGATGGCCATGGGCAGACGCGACGAGTTGATTGCCACGTATGCGGAAGATCTGAAGACCAAGTGCGGCATGGTGCCGGACATGGCGCTTCTCGAACAGGTCACCATCGGGTGCGGACCCGCGATCTACGATGCCGATGCCTCGACCGTGGCCGCCACACAGGCGGGTGAACTGGAAACCGTCAAGAACAACTTCCTGGTCAAGAAGCTCGGGCTGGGCGACGGGCCGCATCTCATGGATGCGATCAACGCCGTGATCGACACCTATGGGCGTTCGGAGACCAACAAGTACCGGGCCGTCGTCTACTACATGCTCGTCAAGCACTTCGGCAAGGAAGCCGTCTACGCCTGACGCGCGCCGATCCGTTAAGCGAACCTGACCGTAACGCGCTGGTTTTGAACGATATTGTCGACATTCGGAACTTGCCCGAATCCGCGACGCCATCTAGGGTCTCAACTACAGGCCAGGACGGCCGAGACCTTTTCAGTTTCGCACGGTGCAGGGGTGCACTGGGGTGGAGGAGGGTCCCGGTCGGGTGGCCGGGGCCCTTCGTCGTTTCAGAACAGGCCGAGCACCGCGCCGATGATGGTCGAGCCGATCACCGCATAGCCGCCATCGATATAGATCAGCTGCCGCGGCCGGTCGGCATAGGCGTAGTTCACGACGATCCAGGGCAGCGCTACGAAGGTGCCGAGCCCGAAACCAGAGACCAGGCCCTTGATGAGCGTGTCGATCCCGGCCATTCCGAACATGTGCCGCATCATGCCCGCGACGGCCAGCATCGCGATGCCGGCGATGATATAGGGCACGACGCTCTTGTTGCGCGGCCTGCCGTCGGCATCGACGCTGATCCCGGTCGCGGCCACCCACTGGCTCGACCATTTCATGTACCAGAAGGCGCCGAACGCATAGGCCGCGGCCGCCGCGACGATCACACTGAAGAAAGCCATCCCTTTGACCTTTCGCGCATTTTCCCCTGCCCGCATGATGCCGGGGAAAACGCCCGCGGTCTATAGCCCGCCAAGCTCGCAGATCACCTTCCACTCCGCCTCGGCCACCGGCTGAACCGAGAGCCGCGTGTTGTTCACCAGCACCATCTCGGCCAGCCGCGGCTCGACCTTCGCCTGCTCCAGCGTGACCGGCCGGGCCAGCGGCTTCACCGCGCGGATGTCGACGCAGTCCCAGCGAGGATCGTCGGTGGTGCTGTCGGGATGGCTCTCGGCCGAGACCTCGACGATGCCGACGATCTCCTTGCCCTGGTTGGAGTGGTAGAAGAACCCGAGATCGCCGAGTTTCATCGCCCGCATGTTGTTGCGGGCCTGATAGTTGCGCACGCCGTTCCATTCCTCGCCGGCAGCGCCCTTGGCGACCTGCTGGTCCCAGCTCCAGGTGTCGGGCTCGGACTTGAAGAGCCAGTAGGCCATCAGCCGATCACCTTCTTCCACTCGATCACGTCGACGCTGTCGAAGAGCCCCGCCGCCTTGTAGGGGTCGCCCGCGGCCCAGGCCTCTGCTGCCGCGAGGTTGTCGGTCTCCAGAACGATCAGCGAACCGCGCATCTCCCCCGCCTCGATGAGCGGTCCGGCCATCTTCACGATGCCGGTCTGCTCGATATAGCCGAGATGCGCGGTGCGGGTATCGAGGCGGGTCTGCAGGTGGCCGGGCTTGTCGCGGCAGATCACGGCAAAGAGCATGGTCATTCCTTCTTGAGGGGACGGGAGAGCAGGGCGGAAACGGCGTCGGGCACCGAGATCCGGTTGTCGACGAGGGCCGCGACCATGGCCGCGACCGGGAGATCGAGCCGGTGCTTTTCGGCAAGAACAGACACTGCTTTGGCCGTCGCGGCGCCTTCGACGGTGGTCGCGGCGTCGAAGGCCTCGCCCGCGCCGAGCGCATGGCCGAAGCGGAAGTTGCGCGACTGCGTCGAGGTGCAGGTCAGCACCAGGTCGCCGAAACCCGAGAGCCCGGCAAGCGTCTCGGCCTGTGCCCCGAGCGCCAGCGCGAGCCGGTTCATCTCGGCGAAGCCGCGGGTCATCAGCGCCGCGCGGGCGCTGTCGCCGAGCCCGGCGCCGATCACCACGCCGGCGGCGATGGCGATGACGTTCTTGAGCGCACCGCCCAGCTCGGCGCCCGTGCAGTCGGTGCTGCGGTAGAGCCTGAGCACCGGCGTCGCCAGCGCCGCCTGCAATACCGCGCCGCGCGCGTCGTCGGCGCAGGCGAGCGTCAGCGCTGTTGGCAGGCCGCGGGCGATATCGGCGGCGAAACTCGGCCCGGTCAGCACGGCGGGAAGCGCCGAAGGGCAGGTCTCGGCGATGATCGCGGTCGGACCCCGCCCCGAGACGAGGTCGATCCCCTTGGCGCAGGCGACAAGCGCGCGGCCGTCGAGCCGTCGCGCCTCGGCGGCAAGAAGCCCGGCGGTCTGCTGCATCGGCACTGCGAGGAGCACGATATCGGCCGCTTCGGTCGCCGCCAGATCGGCGGTCACCTCCAGTGGCTTCGGAAAGCTCACACCGGGCAGGCGGCGGGCGTTCATCCGGTCCGCCTGCATCCGCGCGACCTGATCCGCATCGCGCGCCCAGAGCATGACCCTGGCGCCATGGCGCGCCAGCGCGACGGCAAGCGCCGTGCCGAACGCGCCGGCTCCTAGAACCGCGATCGTCATGCCTTCGCCCCCTTCTTTCCCGAACCGATCAGCGCAGGCTGACTCTGATCGAGCGGCCAGCGCGGCCGCGCCACCAGATCGGCATCGTCGATGAGCCCGAGCCGGAACCGCTCGATCCCCGCCCAGGCGATCATTGCCGCATTGTCGGTGCAAAGCGCCAGGGGCGGGGCCGTGAAGCGCAGCCCGCTTTTCGCCGAAACAGTCTCTAATGCAGCCCGAATCGCGCCATTCGCGGCGACGCCGCCCGCCACCGCCAAGACCGGCTCGGCCGGATCCAGCGCCAGGTACTCCGCGATGGCGCGGCGCGATTTCTCGGCCAGAACCTCGGACACCGCAGCCTGAAACCCGGCGCAGAGATCGGCGCGGTCCTGCTCGGTCAGACCGCCCTTCTCGGCGACCACCGCGTCGCGGGCGCGCAGGAGCGCAGTCTTCAGCCCGGAAAACGACAGATCGCAGCCCGGCCGGTCAAGGAGCGGCCGCGGAAAGGTGAAGCGCGCGGGATCGCCCGCCCGCGCCGCTGCCTCGACCGCCGGGCCACCGGGCTGCGGCAGGCCGAGGAGCTTCGCGGTCTTGTCGAAGGCCTCGCCTGGCGCGTCGTCGATCGTGCCGCCGAGCCGGGTGAACCGGTCGGGCGCATGGGCGATCAGGAACTGGCAGTGGCCGCCCGAGACGAGGAGCATCAGGTAGGGAAAGGACAGCCCGTCGGTGAGCCGCGGCGTCAGCGCATGACCGGCAAGGTGGTTGACGCCGACGAGCGGCAGACCCGTCCCCGCCGCGATCCCCTTGGCGCACATCACGCCGGCCAGCACGCCGCCGATCAGCCCCGGCCCAGCCGTCACCGCGACCGCGTCGATGGCGCCAAGGGCCACGCCCGCCGCCTCCAGCGCGTCCTCGACGCAGAGGTCGATCTTCTCGGCATGGGCGCGGGCCGCGATCTCGGGCACGACGCCGCCGAAATCGGCATGGAGCGCGGTCTGGCCATAGACGACCGAGGACAGGATCTCCGGCTTTCCGCCGGACAACCGGACCACGGCGGCGGCGGTGTCGTCGCAGCTGCTCTCCAGGCCCAGGATCGTGATCGGTTCGCGCATCGTGCCATCGGTTGCGTGAGGCATAGCAGGCAGGTAACACCGGCAGGAGAGCCGCACAATCCCGAGGGCGCCTTGGAATCACACCGGCCGATCCTGCTCCTGACCCGGCCCGAAGCGCAGTCGCGGCGCTTTTCGGACGCCTTTCGCGACCGGTTCGGGGCCGACTGGCCGGTTATCGTCTCGCCGCTGACCGAAATTCGGTTCCTCGATCCCGGTCCTTTGCCCGACGACGGCCGCGACCTCGTCTTCACCTCGGAGAACGCCGTCGCGGCTTTCGCACGGCTGACGCCGGGAGGCCGGGGCAGGGCCTGGTGCGTCGGGACGAGGACGGAGGCTGCGGCCCGCGCCGCAGGGTTCTCCACGCGCGCCGGCCCGGGAGACGCCGAGGGACTGGCACGGGCCATCGCGACCTCCGGCGAAGCGGCGAGGTTGCTCTGGCCGCGTCCGGTCCATGTCGCCCGGGACATGGCGAAAAGCCTCAACTCCGCCGGAATAGACACTGTATCGGTGCTGATCTACGATCAGATTTCCTGCCCGGCTACGGATGCCGCCACGACGGCTCTGCGGGAAACGACCCCGGTACTTCTTCCCCTGTTCTCGCCGCGCTCGGCACGGCTTGCCGCCGCCGCCATTGCTGGCACTGCCGCGCCGCTCTGGGTGGCGGCGATGAGCCCCGCGATCGCCGAAGCCGCCGCGGCGCTGTCGCCGCAGGGTCTGCACACGGCGGAAACGCCCGATGCAGCCGCGATGCTCGACGCGCTCGATGCGCTCATTGCCGCAGCCAAGACGGGTTGAGGGGCCCGCCCTTGCCCTCTAGATTGACGTAAGTGGGCGGTGCAGACTTTGGCCCGTTTCCGTCATAATCGCGAAGGGGGATTGCCGGTGGCCAGAGCGCGCAAGAAAACCAGCGGAAACGACGCCAAGCCGGCCGAGACCGAGGGTCAGGCAGAAGCGTCGACCGAAAGCAGCGCCGAAGAGACGACCGCGCCACTTGAACCGGCGGCGGAAGAATCGCCGCAGGCCGACATTTCGGAGCCTCCGGCATTAGACGAGGAGACCGCTGTCGAAAACACACCCGAAGTCGAGGCCGAGTCGGAAACGGAGACGGATACCGCTCCGGACAAGGACGAGACCGACCCGCCCAAAGAGCCGGCGGTGACTTCCGTTTACGACGAGACCGGATTTGACGCGTCCGATACGCGCGCTGAAGCATCCACGGACACGACGGCGGAGGTCGAGCCGGAGCGGACCGCCGCTGCCATTACGCCCTCGGGGAGCGAGTCGGCATCGACGCCGGCGCGCGGCGGCTTTTTGCCCCTTGTTCTCGGCGGCGTCGTCGCCGCCGGCCTCGGATTCGGCGCCGCGACCTATGTGTTGCCGCAATTCCTGACCGCCCCACAGTCCGGCGAGGAACTCGCCGCGCTCACCGAACTGCTCCGCCAGCAGGAGGCGCGCATCTCGGCGCTGTCCGACGAGATCACCGCGATCGCTTCCGATCCCGCTGCGGCGCAGGCCGCCGAGGCGCAGGCGGCCCGCGCCGCCAAGCTCGCGCAGGATTTCGACGCCTTCCGCCAGACGGTCAGCGCGCTCGATGACCGGTTGGTGAACGAGGCGCAGCGGATCGGCGCGCTCGACACGCGGCTCGCCGCGATCGAGAAACGCCCGGTGGCAAGCGGCGCCGCCTCCGCGACCGCGCTTGAGGCCTTCGATCGCGACATGGCGCAGATGCGCTCGGAGATCGAGGCGCAGCGCAAGGCGAACGAGGCGGCGCGCGAGGAAATCGCCGCGGCCGCGGAAGCTGCCGCCGCCCGCTTCGCCGCCGCCGAGGAAGACGCCAGGCGGTTGCGTGAGGAGGCCGAGTCGGTCGCCCTGCAGGCTTCCGCCCGGGCTGCCCTGAGCCGGATCCAGACCGCGCTCGACACCGGCGCAACCCTGAACGGCAGCCTGTCCGAACTCGCGGCTGCCGGGGTCGAGGTGCCGCAGGAACTGACCGACCAGTCCCTGGGCGTCCCGACGCTCGCCGCGCTGCGCGACGCTTTCCCGCCCGCCGCGCGCGATGCGCTGGCCGTGTCGATCAAGGCTACCGCCGGCGGCGGAACAATGGACCGTATCGGCGCCTTCCTGCGCAGCCAGTCCGGCGCGCGGTCGCTGTCGCCGCGGGCCGGCGACGATCCCGATGCGGTCCTGTCGCGCGCCGAGGCCGCCCTTGGAGCCGGCGATCTGGCCGCGGCGATCGGCGAGCTCAAGGGTCTGCCCGAGGACGGGCTCGCGCGCATGGCCGAATGGATCGCCCGTGCCGAGCGGCGGATCGCGGCGGAGGCTGCGGTGACGAGTATCGGAAACGCGTTGGAGTGAGGCTGCGATGATCTGGTCCTTCATCAAGATCGTAATCTTCGTCGCGGTTGTCGCGGCACTGACCCTGGGCGCGGGCTATCTTGCCGAGACCGGCAGCGGCATCCGCATCACGCTCGCCAACATGGAATTCACCCTCGGGCCGGTCCAGGCGGTGATTGGGGTTCTCCTGCTGGTCCTGCTGCTCTGGCTGGCGCTGAAGATCGCCGGCCTTCTGGTCGCGATCCTGCGCTTCCTCAACGGCGACGAGACCGCGGTGAGCCGCTATTTCGACCGCAACCGCGAGCGCAAGGGCTACCAGGCGCTGGCCGACGGGCTGATGGCGGTCGCCTCGGGCGAAGGCCGGCTGGCGACGTCGCAGGCGGCGCGGGCCGAGAAGTTCCTCCGCCGGCCGGAACTGACCAACCTGATCGCGGCGCAGGCCGCCGAACTCACCGGCGATACGAAACGTGCGGCGGAGGTCTACAAGCGCCTCCTGGCCGACGACCGCACCCGGTTTGTCGGGGTGCGCGGGCTGATGAAGCAGAAGCTCGCCGAGGGCGATACCGAGACCGCGCTGAAGCTGGCCGAGAAGGCCTATGCGCTGAAGCCGAAGCACGAGGATGTGCAGGACACGCTCCTGCAACTTCAGGCCGCGAAAGGCGACTGGAAGGGCGCGCGCCAGGTGCTCGGCACCAAGCTCAAGCAGGGGCTGCTGCCGCGCGACGTGCACCGCCGGCGCGACGCGGTTCTCGCGCTGCAGGAGGCCAAGGAGGTCTTTTCCGACGACGCGCCGATCGAGGTACGCGAGGCGGCGATCGAGGCCAATCGCCTGTCGCCCGACCTCATCCCCGCCGCGGTTCTTGCCGCGCAGGGTTACGTCCAGGCCGGCAAGCCCAAATACGCGACGCGGGTGCTGAAGAAGGCCTGGGACGCGCAGCCCCATCCCGACCTCGCCGCCGCCTTCGCGGCGATCGAGCCGGAAGAGAACCCGGCCGAGCGGCTGAAGCGATTCGGCACGCTGCTGTCGCTGCATCCCGACCACGAGGAAACCCGGCTTCTCAGGGCTGAGCTTCTGATCGCGGCCGAGGATTTCCCGGCCGCTCGCCGCGCGCTCGGCGACCTGACCGAGGCCCATCCGACCGCGCGGAGCCTGACCATTCGCGCCGCGATCGCCCGTGGTGAGGGCGAGGACGACGCCTTCGTGCGCGGCTGGCTGACGCGGGCGCTGACCGCGAGCCGCGGCCCGCAATGGGTCTGCGACAAGTGCCACAACATCCAGGCCGACTGGGCGCCGACCTGCGACAACTGCGGCGGCTTCGACACGCTGAGCTGGCGCGAGCCGCCGAAGAGCGCGGTGCAGATGCCGAACGGCTCCGAGATGCTGCCGCTGATCGTCGGCAGCCCGGCCGAGGCAGAGGTGAAGCCGTCCGATGGGGCGGAAAGCGACGACAGCGAAGACTGCGCGGAGGACGCGCTGATCCTCGACGAGGAAGTTGGCCGGAAAGCGCAAATTTAGGGCTACACACCCGCCTGCGATGATGCTATCAGCCCGCCACCAACCCGGTGCAGATCGGTTGGGCGAGCGCGTCAGACGCAACGGCCGAAAGGCCCGCCAGGACACGCGAGGCCAGGAGAACCTGCGCGGGATTGAAGGTACGGTCGCCTCGTGGCCGTGACCGAGAAGGATGCCGGTGTAGCTCAGCTGGTAGAGCACGTCATTCGTAATGACCGGGGCTAGCGCCCTAACCGATTGAGCGCCAAGCGGCATTCTGGTTCGCCTCCTTGCAACGCCTCAGCCATTGCAAACTGGCACATGGTTCTGCGGCGAGATACGCCCGCTCCACCTGCTCGACGACATGGCAGGCACGACCCCGGAATGTGCCCCTGCGCTGCGCCATGCAGCAGGCATGTCCGACGACATACCGCAAGCGCGCGGCAGAGCTGCGGCGCTAGGCGGCGTCTCTGGTTTTTCCGACCCGACACAGGGCAGCGGCACAAACCGCCTTCTACGCCCAAGCCACGCGGTCAGTGCAGCGCAGGCGAAAGAATGAGGTGATCGCCGGTCGCTACCTGAAAGCGGGCAACACCTCTGCCGCAGCGGCGCTTATGACGTTCGCACGGGTCGGCTGGCCAACCTAAGCGCGCTCCGAGGGCGACCCGTCTCGTCCTTAGACCTTCGGAGTGCGCGCCTCTCAGGTGTCCCCATGCAGATCATCATCCAAGACCAAGGCGACCGCTGCGCCATCTTGGCGACGAGTGTTTCGTCCAACACCCTGTTCCCCCTGACCATCACAGCCGCCGCCCTGCGTGACGGCTTGCGCGCCATCCTCGCCTCCCCGGCGACCAAGGAACTGGCAGTTGGTCCCGCCGCCCTCGTGCGCACCGAAGACGGCATCGACGTGACCACCAACGCCGGACGGTTCGCCATCCCATACCAGCACGCCCTGCCGATGGTGCTCGCATGAGGAAGACCAAGCCCGCCCCCAAGCCTGACGACCGCCTCACCGCCCTGCGCGCTCACGGTCTCCGCGTGTCGGCCATCAGCCAGCGCGACGACGTGCCCCTGATCCACTGGCAGCGCCCGCCCACCGAGGCCGAACGTGCCCAAGCCAACATTCTGCTGCCCGGAGCCTTGCACGATGCCTGACGCGACCCTTCTCGAAGCGCGCCGCGCCGGTGCAGCCGTCACCTTCTTCTGGGACGACCAACCCACCGGCTACCAGCGCAAGGTGGCCGAGGAAGCCAACCCCTCGAACGGCCAGCGCGTCGGCCATTCGTGGCCGGGGCCGCGCGACGACGGCGCTCCCGGTGCATACCGGATCACCGGGGGAAGACCGTTTTGACCACCGCCTACGAGGAAACCCAACTCTACCTCGCCGTCATGAAGCAGGCGGTCGTCGATCTGTTCGCGGGCACCCCTTCCTCGTCAAACCCGAAAGAAGGCGACCTGATCCGCCGTGAAGCGCTGGCTTTCCTGACTGACGCAAGCGGGCCTTGGGCGAACATGCGCGCCGAAATCTGCCTCGTGATCGACCGAGACCCGAACGAGGTGCGCGAGACCATCACGGCCATTCTGGACGGCGGCGACATGCCCTATCTGGGCGACGTGCGGGCGAACGGCATCGACAAGGCCCGCGCCCTGTGGACAGACCAGAAAGCCTTCGAGGCAGCCGCCCACGCGGAACGTCTGCGTCGCCGCGCTGAACGCCCGAAGGCGCCCGCAGCCGACGAACCTGCACCAGAACAGCCGCGCCTGCATCGCATCGTGACGAAGAAGGTCGCGCCATCGCCTGCACCGGCAGCACCCCCACCGCCGCCCCCGGTCACAAAGTCAGGCAGGATCAGAGAGACGAAGCGCGCAGCGAAGCCCTGGCTTTGCCCGCCTCGTGATCCGGCAGACGACTGGCTCTATGGCATCGCATCGGCCTAAATCAGGTCCATCCCGTCGGCACCTTGTTTCCCGGTTTTGGACGCCACGGCAAGGACTTAGCGTGGCCTTGTGGCGGGTCAGGCTTGCTCCCTCTCTGGTGAACGAGGACGGCGGGCAAGCTCGGAACTGCCCGCCGTCTTTGTTCAGAGAGGAACCGACATGCCCGACCAAAACGACCAGCACGCCGAAGCCCTGATCGCCGCGCTTGCGCCGAAACTCATCGAAGCCATCCTGCCGAAGATCGCGGAATCCGTGGAAGCGCAAATCGGCGGCATCAAGAAGAAGAACGACGAACTGCTCGGCAAGCTGGCCGAGGCGAAGAAGCCGGACCCGAACGCCTCGCTCGACAACCTCATGGCCATGCTCTCCAAGCAGGAGAAAGAGCGGACCATGAAAAACGCCGGTTTCATTCAGGACGCCGCAGGCAACTGGATTCTTGGCGGCGCGCAGTCCGAACCCGGCGTCTATCTGTCCCGCGAGGACGCCCGAAACCCGGTCAAGTACCGCGCGGCGAAGCAGGAGGCCGAGAAACGCGGCGTGCCCCTGCGCGTGATCGAAACCAGCGAAGACCCGACGCGCCGAAACACCGGCCAGCCGGAAATCATGAAATCGACGGTCTTCACCTTCGACGACGAGCACGAGCGCGTCCGGTATGTCCGGGCCGACATGCAGACCGGCAGCGGCATAGTGCAGCGCCGCCTCGCCGCCGAACGCGAGGGCTACACGGTCAAGACCTTCCGCAACGTCGAAGACCTGCCGGAACACGCGGCGCGGAAGTTCACGCTGATGGAGCAGGCGGCGAACGCTGGCAACGAGTCCTGACCGATGGCCGGCAAGCACAAGATCGACCTGCTGCCGAAGGCGAAGCGTGACGAGATCGTCCGGGACATTGTTCTCGGACGCCGTTCCATGTGGAAGGTCTCGCAAGACCTCGGGATCGCTGACACGTCGGTCGGGCGCTACATGGCGACCGTCAAGGAGGAAGAACGCCTTGAGATCATCGCCCGCGCGGCGCACGATTCCAAGATCGCAGCCGCGATGCAGAACGCGGACCTCGTCAACGAACTCGGTGCTGACACCGATAAAGACCTCAAGTTTGTCCTGCGCGAACTGAAAGCCCTGCTCGACGCGGCCAAGGGTGACGAAGACCGCATCTTGCAGCTTGGCACCCTGAAAGAACTTCGGCAGTCGCTGATGGCGCTGAGCGAGATGCAGGGCAAGCTGAACAAGAAGGTGGAAATCACGTTCGGCCTGCATGAAAGCCCGGCCTTCCTCGAACTGCGCAGGGTGATTCTGGCAGTCCTCGAACGCCACCCGGACGCGAAGGCCGACTTCCTCACGGAAATGGGGCGGCTGAAAGTCGTCAATCCGAAGGGCCTGCCCGAATGACGGTTGCCGCGAACGTCCGGGACTTCCTCGCTGGCCTGACGGTCAGCCTCGACCCGGTCGAACGGTTTCGCGCGGCCATCGGGGTTCCTGATCCGTTTCAGGTGGAAATCCTGCGCTCTGACCCCGCGAACGATCCGCAAGACGCGATGCTCTGCTGCGTCGCATCGCGCCAGATCGGCAAGTCAACGGCAATCGCCGCGCTGGCTTGGGATGATGCGACGAGGGGCAAGACTGTTCTGATTGCCTGCCCGTCGCTGCGCCAGAGCACGGAATTGCTGCGCCGCGTTGTCGAGTTCAAGAACGCGGACCCCTTTGCGCCAAAGGTCGTGAGGCAGGTTCAGACGGAAATCGAGACGATGAACGGGGGTCGGATCATTTCTATCCCGGCCACTGACAACGCGCGCGGCATGACCTGCGACACGCTGATTCTGGACGAAGCGGCATTCCACGAGGATGAGGCGATCACGGCGCTTCTGCCCATGAGGCGCAGCACGGGCAGAACCCTGATGATCTCGACGCCGAACGGGCGGCAGGGATTCTTCTGGGAGGTGTTCTCGGAGAAGAAAGCCCGGATCATCTTCGCCCGCTCCGTGGACTCGAACCGCCCGGATGTTCTCTCGAAGGTCGAATACGACCGGCGCTTCATGGCCGATTTCCGTTTCCGGCAAGAACACCTCTGCGAGTTTCTATCCGGCAACGGTACCCAACTCATTTCATGGGACACCTTGTCCCGCGCGACCGACAACACGGAGAAAGCCCTTGTCCTCTGAGATCATCGAACGCGAAGACGGTTCGCTTGTCCTGCCATCCTCGGCTGACCCTGCGGTCGCCATGTATCAGGCGGTCGGTTTCAGGCGGTTTTCCGTGGGTCTTGACGTGGGCCGCTACACGGACCCTTCCGCGCTCTGCATCATCAAGGCCGAGTCGAAGCCCTATTTCACGGGCCGGGGTTTCGAGCAGAAGTTGACCCAGCCGCAGTACTCCATCGTTTACACGGAGACCGTGAAGAACCTGGACTATACCGACCTCGTGGACATGGTGGTCGCGCGGCTCCGCAAACTCAAACACTGGAACCTGCTGTGCGACGCAAGCGGCATGGGCGGCCCCGTCGTGTCGCTCTTTCATCAGGCATCTGTGCGCTGCACCGGCGTCACGATCACGGCTGGCTCGACGATCACGCGCGACGGGTCGAAGGTGACATGCAGCAAGAACCTGCTTCTGGAAAACCTTGCGACCCAGATTGAGAACGGCTCCTGCGTCATTGCCCACGATCTGCCGGGACGGGACCAGTTGTTGCAGGAAATCGCGGCCTTCGAGTTGACCTTCACGAGCGCAGGGAACCCGGTCCTCCAAGGCGGCGGTAAAGGCCACCACTCGGATACGGCGATTGCCGCTGCGCTCGCGCTGCTCGGGGAAACGCACCTTGCGCCCCGCCAGATGGAAGTGCGGAAGTTGCAGGGGTTCTGGTAAACCCTGCCGGAGGTGACCCGAGGCCGAACCTCTCGCAAATAGGGCTGCCACACCCGGGGGAATTTGCTACGTTCCGGGCCGATGCGCGACCTTCAATCCAAGAGTATCTCTGAATTGCTCGCCCTGCACGCGGCGATCATGGAGGAATTGCGCGAGCGCAATGTGCTCCGATCAGCGAACAACCCAACTGGCGACTTGGCCGAGTATTTGTTTTGCACCTCTTTTGGCTGGGTGCAGGAAAGCAATTCCGCTAAATCCTTTGACGCCAAGGGCGATGATGGGACTCGCTTTCAGATCAAGGGGCGACGTATTCACCGACGCAATGGGTCGCGGCAACTTTCTGCCATCCGTGATCTCGATGGTTTCGACATTCTCGCGGCGGTACTCTTCGACGATGACTACCAAGTTATGCGAGCAGCGTTGATTCCGGTGAGCGTTGTTCGCGAGAAGTCGACCTACATCGAACATACAAATAGCTACAAGTTCCTCTTGCGGGATGCGATCTGGAACGCTGGTGGCGTGGAAGATGTAACCGCCTGCTTACGACAAGTCGAAAGGGCGGCAAACAATCGATAGATAGAGTAAGACAGTCAGCGCTGAAAATCGCGTTGGCTTCAATCAGTTCGCGCGGTATTCGAGTGCCGCATAAATCGAACCTGCCCAACAGACGGCCGATACTCCCTTTTGATTCTGGCATGACAATGCGTCATGACATGGGCGCCCTGTTCAATGCCAACAAAGCGCAGGCCTTTGCGTAAGGCCACCACACCAGAAGTGCCGGACCCCAAAAAGCTATCAAGAACGAGATCGCCCGGATTCGTCGCAATAGTGAAAACCCTATCAATCAATTCCTCGGGTTTTGGTGTATCGAAAACGGAAAGATCGGGAAACATGCTGATGGTGTGCTTCTTAGCCGAATCCGTCGTGCCGACTTCATCGGCTCTCCATAAAGTGTGTGGGGTCAAGCCGCCGTCGATTTCGGAAAGAAACCTCTTAAGTCGTGGTACCGCATCGCCCTTTGCTCCAAAGTAGATGCGGTTCTCTGCAACAAGTTCGCGAACTCTCTCTGCGGTATACATCCAGCAGCGGCCATGCGGCGGCGAATGTCTTTTGCCTTTGGGCGAAACAATCTCATAGAACTGACCAGCGGTCGCATGTCCCGCTTGAACATTGAGGGAAATGGATTGCCAAAGGCCCCTTGGGTCATTGTCAGGGTTCTTGAACCGCTTTAATACCTCAGAGTCGTAAGGTAAGCGATTCCGGGATTTCTTGAAGGCCAAAGCGTTTCTTGCGTAGACCAGCAAATACTCATGATTGTTGGAAAACACACGACGACTTTCTCGGGTTTTCCGGTGCTCCCAGATGATCGTTGAGACAAAGTTTTCCCTACCGAAGACGCCGTCGAGGGCAACTTTCAGATAGTGAACCTGCCGGTCGTCGATTGAAATCCAAATGCTGCCGTCGTCACGCAATAACGGCTTCAATCGCTCGACATGCCGAGTCAAACGCTCAATCCACTCGCCGTGATCGTCCCTATCGTCGTAGTGGGTATAGGACTCCATATTGTTGTAGGGCGGATCAATGTAGATGCATTTGACGGTTCCATCAAACGTGGGGCTAACCTCATCGAGCACTGCGTCGTTGTCGCCGTGAAACAGTATCGACTCTGGTCCCTTGCTACCGAGTCTCAGGTCCGGGACCTCCAGCAAAGAGCCGTCTGATGTGAGGGAAAGGGCTAGGGCGGGCATCATTTCTCCAATCAAACCGGCGCGTTGGGCACCGAGAAGAGGGCTTGGGCTTCTCGGCTGCCTCGTCTACGTTGTTGGCCTACACAATGGTCGAGAATCGAACAACATGAAACCGGCTTCCGTGGCGACAGCCACGCCTCGTGATACACCCACGGTGCCCGCCAGCGGCGAACCTTGGCGTCCCATCCACTACTTGGGGAGCAAGCTTCGGGCGCTCGCAAGCATCGGAGAGGCGCTCGACGCTGTTTCTGAGCCTAATGCTAGGGTCTACGACCTTTTCGCGGGTTCCGGCACCGTTTCAAGATGGTTAGCAAATACGAGGCCAGTTACAGCAGTAGACATTCAGGAATACTCGCGCATAATCTGTAGTGCACTTCTGCATCCTGCTCAAGTCGACACGCAGTCAGTCAAACGCGACATTCAAGATCTGACGGACTCCTCGGAATCATTTGGGGTGCATTTTGCGGCAGCACCATTGATTGAACTGGAAGTAGAGGCAATTGATCAGGCGTCACGGGGTGACGCGTTGCTTCTAGCTGACATGATAGAAGCCGGGTCACTTATGACCGCCAATACTGAAATTGCCAACAAGTTTGTTCGCAAAGCCTTCCACGAGGCAAAAAAGCGAATCTCAGCGTTGACAGGTCATGATCCACAAGCATCCATGGTTCTGCGGCACTTTGGTGGGATATATTTCTCGTATCGACAGGCTGCGGACCTCGATGTAATTCTAGCTTTCGCTCACAGTTCCGAAAAGTTGGAGCGGGAAACCCTTGTTGCTGCCGCACTTTCAAGTGCCAGCGAATTGGTCAATACAGTCGGAAAGCAGTTTGCGCAGCCGATAAGACCTCGCAGTAAACTAGGGTCCATTAAGCCAGGGCTTGTTAATCTCGCAATGAGAGACCGGCTCCGCAGCACATTGAGCGCATACACGAACTCTATTGAAAAGTACGCTTCACAACCCAATGCTGCTGATAGCAGTATCGCGATCAGGTCTGACTACAGAGATTTCATGGCTAGCACGGCATTTGACGGCGGTGTTGTCTATGCGGACCCCCCTTACACCCGCGACCATTACAGCCGGTTTTATCATGTGTTAGAGACGATGGCTCTTCGTGATGATCCCGCTATTTCCTCCAACACAGTGCGAGGCAAGACAAGCCCAAGTCGCGGGGCGTATCGGGAGGATCGACACCAATCGCCGTTCTGCATCCGAAGCCAAGCTCCTGAGGCCTTCGATGAGTTGTTCTCAGGGGTAGCAAAGAAAGATATGCCAATCGTCGTCTCCTACTCTCCTTACGCCGCAGAGAAGGACGCGCACCCACGGGTTATGGAAATGGGGGCGGTCGAGGAAATTGCAGGAAGATACTACGCGAAAGTTGAGTTGGTTTCGGTGGGAGAGTTTTTTCACTCTAGGCTAAACCGAAGCGACCTGAACAAGGAGATCGCAAGGGAGGCTGAATTTCTGCTTCTTTGCAAATAGGTTGTCACACATTCACAGGAGGGACCATCGAGTCTAGAGTGGCTTTTTGTGTTGCAACGCGCTTTAGGTGGTGGCCCGGACCTGAGTAATTTGCACCAAGAAAGGCATCTAGATCTGCGTGACTGGTGTCTCCCGGCATATAGACGTGGTATCGGAAATTCTTCGCACTAACTTTACGGAACACAACAATCGGTTTTCCAATGGCTGGATAGGCAACGCCAGATACTGAAGTTAGCTCAATTCTGAAATTTACGCTCTTGACGTGAACTACTTGAGTGTCGACTGGCGGGGACGCAACTCCAGCATTATTGATCGGGATCAGATTTATGTGTTCGTTCGCTAGTGGATCAACCCCGAAGTAATCTTCCATGATTTGCTTCGGAAAGTTCGCTTGCTTCCAGCGATCACCTTTTCCCACCTCGGCAATCAGTACGTCCAGAATTGCTGGTGCTGTAGCCGGAGTAGAACCTGCCGCTACGGGGCTCGATTGTGCGGCAGGCTGGGACGGTGCGGAGGACGTTTTTGCTGAGACTATTGCCGTAGGCGAAATGAGGGGTTTCAGCGAGGGCCGTTTTGATGTGCCACTTGCCGCACCGCCGGAACTTGTCCTAGGTGGTGGTGTCACACCTAGCAACCCGTCGGTGACGAGCTGTGCAAGGTCAGCCTTTCCTCCAATAATATTCGCAGCGCCCAAAAGGGGTTCCTCAAACCAACAATCAATAGATGAAGCGATTTCAGAAAGCGTCCCCGCACTGTCACCACTCCTTGTGTCGAGCAGTAACCCAGCTTCGATATTCAGCCCTGTGATGCCGGGAGGGGTGAGGTTGGCGGAGCCAACATAAGCAAATTGACTGCCGTCAGTGCGGGTTAGATGGTAGATCTTTGGGTGAAAAAGAGCATTTGAGAAACCAATCAATGCAATCTTGGAATGTGGTCGAGGGTGCTTCACTAGGTCTATAAGCGCCTCAATGTCCGAGATCAGAGTATCCTTTTCATTCGCGCCCAAAACGGCAGTTAGCTCGCCAGCAGAGGATGTCAGTTTGTCGACTATCGCCTTGAAGGCGCTCAGACCATTGATCTTAAAATAGCCTGACGCAATGCGCAGCGCAGTAATTTCTTGAGGTTGTTCTGCCTGAACCCAATGACCCAAAGCGTCTTCAGCATTCTTTGTGCTGCTATTCAAATATCTCACAGGATTCCCCCTATGGCCCTTGGGGGTCAACTATCCTTAAAGGTGTAGCTTCGAGCAAGGGGTTACAGCGCGCTACGCCCGGAATCACCGAAGATTCGACAAAGTCAAAAGCCTCCGTCTAGAACGGTGCCTTGCCATCGTCTTCCACTTGGACTGTCGGATTAGGTTCGGACTTCAAGCCGACCTCGTCGAGCAGCGCGACCGGCAGCTTGTCTTCACCACCGAGGCTGATGGCACGCAGGACCAAGTCGCGCAGCTTGTCATGGTCCTTCTGCGTCTTGACCGTTCCCGAGTCGAAAAGGGCCGAGTGACGACGAATGTCCGGCTCCAGCTTGCGCAGCACGGTGCGCAGATCAAGCATCCGCTTCCGTTCGGCGGCGGCCTCCGCTTCGGACAGGCTGACAGGGTCACGCTCCATAGGTGCGTGAACGCGCAGCTTGCCAATGTCTCGTCCGCGGTTATTGTCTGCCATGACAAAGTGGTAGCAGAGCGAGCAACAGCGTTCAATTGCTGTTGCACGTCTGCGCTCGGTCGATTAAACGATCCGACGCGAGGCCCCAATAGCTCAGCTGGTAGAGCAACTGTTTCGTAAATAGTAGGTCGGCGGTTCGAGTCCGTCTTGGGGCACCATCCATCATGCCGTTGCCAAATCACCCCGTTGTGCGGCATGATGCCGAACAAAAGTGGAACTTCGAGGGCGGCAGGCATGAGGTCATGAGCGGGCCATACGATCCGAGGGCAATCGCGAACCTCATGCTCGACGAGGCGGATCGGCGCGGCTGGACAATCACGAACCTTGCCCTCCAGAAGCTGCTCTACTTCGCTCACGGCATCCACCTGACCAAGACGAAGCGCCCGCTCGTGTCGGGCTACTTCGAGGCATGGCAGTACGGTCCCGTGCATCCTGCCGTCTATCGAGCCTTCAAGCCGTCGGGTGCTGCGCCGATCATCAACCGGGCGGTCGCGAAAGACCCGCTGACCGGCAAGACGCGCGACCTGCCAAAGCCGACAGACATGGAAATCATCGACCTCGTGTCTGACGTAATGCGGTCCTACGGGCACCTCCCACCCGGACGGCTTGTCGATCTGTCGCACGCGAAGGACTCGCCTTGGTCGGTGGTGGTGGACAAAGCGCGAACAGATGTTGCTTTTGGGATGCGGATACCGGATGATGTGATCATCGACCGATTCCGCCACCATAAGGTGTCGGTCGGCACAAATCCTCGTGCAGGAGAACCGCCTAGTGACGACACGCCTTTTGCCTGACATTGACCTTGCGCGCATCGCGCCCCAGCGCGATGACATGAAGCGCAAGAGCTTGGAGCAGATGAAGGGCGGTTTCTCGACCTTCTCCTATAAGCCGGTGCGCGGCTGCTTCTCTGACATCTTCAACATCCAGCCCGATCTCGACTTGGGTCCAGCCGAGCCGACGCCGTGGCCCGTGATCGAGGCCGAGTTGCGCAAGCGCAGCCGGTCGGATGAGGAGTTCACTTACAACCGGCGCGTTGCGCTGGGCCTGCACGACTTTGCGGCGTCTGGCCGGGTCTATGGGCGGAAGCAAGAGTTCTTCCCCCTGTCGATGGGCATGGGGCAGAAGATCACCCTCTGGCTCCCCATGATCCTCGCCATCGACGAGCAGGCAAGCGCCCTGTTCATTGAACCGCGCCGCACCAGAGGCTTGACCGCTGAGGGTCGCCGGTTCGCCTTCTCGATGATGCACGAGCGCATCCGGGCGGCTGACGAGGACTTTGCCGACGTGCGGTTGACCATCGTCCAGTTTGGCGACCCGTCCGATGATCGACGCGCAGTCAGGCTTCACACGGACGAGGGCGTCGAACTCTACTCCCGCGAGGAATTGGAGCAGATGGTGGCTTCAACCTATGAGATGTGGCGCGAAGTGCTAGAAGAACGCGAGCGGAAGGCGCGCGGTCGTGCGACAGGGACCGGCCCGCTGATCTGATGCGGTCTTGCAACATCCTTGCAACGAGGCAGACGGCCTAGAGAAAACACTGATTTATCAAGGCGGTTGGCGTCCAGCCCCTGTCATTCGTAATGATGGGGTCGGGGGTTCGAGTCCCTTCACCGGCACCAGTTACCAGACAAAAGCCACGCAACATCAAACAGTTGCGTGGCTTTTGATTTTCTCAGTCCACCTTTTGGTCCACCTTTTGGTGATTGAACAACGTGCTCGGATTCCAGTTGAGCAAACGGACGAGAGGAAGTTACGCCAGTCATTCTTCTCTGTGTTCGCTTGCTTGATGGTGATCGAGGAGGTCTGCTCGCACATCTTTCCAAGCATGTGATCTTAGTCCAAGTCCCAACGATCGCATCGTCGAACAGGAAGAAGATTCTGAGCGGCGGGCGCGAGCAGCCGCGCCAACGCGGCGTCAGTTGTCAGATTCGCAACGCCAAAACAAAGAGCCTCAACCTCGGCGCTGGGCGGAATTTCGGGCATCAATCGGAGGACGACCTCTACGTGGAGGAGGATCAATTAACCTCGACTATTTGAGGCGGCAGGGCGATCAACGGTAATCCAGTAGGTTACGTTCTTCTAAGCTTTCCCAACGTTTGTGTAGGCCCGCACAAACGGCATACGGCTGTGGCAGAGACGGACATGGGCGACCTTGACCGTCGTGGTCACGCCGTCGAGGATCACGATCTCATGGCTCCAATCGAACTGGTAGGCTTCGCCCGGATCGAAGATGAGCGGTACATAGGCGCTGGCCGACGCCTCCTGTGTCGCCTTCGACCACCTGGCCGCGTAGCGCCGCACCGCATCATAACCGCCGCCGTAGCCGCGGTTGCGCAGCTCCTCGTAGACCCGGATCAGCGTCAGGCGTTCCCGCTTCGGCCGTCGGGCATTCTCGGCCAGCATGTCATCCAGTTCGGACCGCCAGGGATCGATCTTCGGACGCGGCTGCGTCGTGCGGTCATAGGTGAACTCGGTCGCGCCCGATCTGATGACTTTCCGCACCGTGTTCCGCGACAACCGCAACTCGCGGCAGATCTGCTTGATCGACTTGCCCTCGACGAAATGCGCGCGCCTGATCTTCGCGATCGTCTCCACAACCAACATCCCCTGACTGCTCCCTCATGTCTTTGAGGAAGCTTCTGATCAGAAATATCAGGGGGGTCACTTTTGGACGCCGATCACCCCAAGATGGGAGTCAATTTTGCATGCTGATCCACAGAATACAGCGACTTGCTGAAAGGCGGGATCGAGACGAAGAGCCCGGCCTACAACGCTGTCATCGACCGGACCGAACTGGTCGCGGGCACGTCCGATGCGCCGATCCTGCTATTAGGCGAAAGCGGCACCGGTAAGACCGAACTGGCGCAGCGGATCTACGAACTGAAGCTGCAAAGGCGGCGGGTGAATGGGCGTCTTGTGCAGATCAACTGCGCCACCCTGCGCGGCAGCTTGGCGCTGGCGACGCTCTTCGGGCAAAGGCGTAGCCATACCGGGCAGGCGGGGAGCGAGCGCGGCGGGCTTCTGCACGAGGCGAGCGGTGGAGTGCTCTTTCTCGACGAGATCGACGAACTGGGGATGGACGAACAGGCCGCCCTTCTCCATGCGATCGAGACTGGGCGTTACTATCGCTCGGTTCCGATCACGAAGTCACGAGCCGCTTCCAGGTCATCGCCGGCACCAGCCGCGATCCGGTGCGGCTGACGGCCGAGGGCCGGTTCCGCCCCGACCTTCTGGCGCGGCTCAACATGTGGCGCTTTCGCTTGCCCGCCCTGCGAGAGCGTCGCGAGGATATCGAGGCGAACCTGATCTACGAACTCGCTCGTGCCGAACGCGAGCTTGCCGCGCAGGTCGGGTTCAACACCGATGCGCGCGACCTATACCTGCGCTTTGCCCGCGATCCCGCCACGCTCTGGCCCGGCAATTTCCGCGACTTCGGCAGTTCGATCCGCCGGCTCTGCACCCTCGCCCCGCGCGGCCGGATCACCCGCGCAATGGTCGAGGAGGAGATTGAGGGCCTCCGGGAGGGCTGGCAGGGTGCCGATGCGGACGACGATTATCGCCTGCTCGCAGATATCCTCGGTGACGCCGCAGCCGCCATCGACCCTTTCGACCGCGTGCAGCTTTCGGAAGTTGTCCGCACTTGCCGACGCTCCTCCAGCCTGAGCGATGCCGGCCGTCAACTGTTCTCCGTCTCGCGCAAGCAACGCAAGACTACAAACGACGCCGACCGCCTCAGGAAGTATCTTCAGCGCTTCGGCCTGGAATGGGCGACGCTGATCGGATGAACCTGCGCGTTGTCGACCTCATGCGATCCCGAACGTCAGGTACACCGCCGGAACATTTCCAGTGAGCCAGACGCCGTTGTCGGCCAGGAAGAATACACGGCCGTCTCGATGCATCCTGCCGGCCTCTACACGTGATACCGTGGGCTTGCCATGAGGCCGCCCGACGGCGCCGGCGGTCTCGGGGTCGAGTGACAGGTGGACATGACGCCGCTGCCCCGGCAGCAAGCCTCGGCAATGATCCGGTCGAGATTTGCCCGCGCGGTTCCGCGACAGAGAACCTCCGGAGGCTCTGCGGGCGGCAGATCGAGATCGACCTTGATCGAATGACCTTGGGCAGCCCTTGACCTCAAACCGTCGTCAGACATCGTGAAACGCTGCTTGTCACTCGTCGTAATGATCTCATCGAGCGGCCCTCTCGTAAGCGGCTGTCCAGACTGCTTCATATCGCGTAACAAACTGTCGATCGACACCCACCCGTTCTTGTCGAGTTGCAGGCCGATCCGCTCCGGTGCATGCCGCAAGATCGGGCTAAGAAATCTGCTGTCCCGGCTCACAATGCTGCTCCTGACGCTTGACGGTCAGGTCTGTGACCACCCATTGCGGGAGTTTTGCGCGATGCGCCACGATAGCAGCCGACAAGGGCAGCATCGCATGCTCCCTTTGCTCACCGCTTGCGCGGTCATAGACTTCGTCAGATCGACGATTCTCACAAGGTGGCCCCCTGCGAACGGCGCCGTCGAGGAAACTGCCGGGCAGTACGAGGCCCGCATCGATCAACCGCTTCTTCAGATGCTGTGAAGACGTCGACATCTGCCGCGCCAGAACGGAAAGCGGGGTGTAGCGTGACAGGAATCCGGTGAGGGCGCGAATGTGATCTTGCCCGCTGTTTCCCGGCAGTCTGCGGCAAAGAGACCTTCCTTGCACCGATGCGCAACGCACTGCGCCTTGCAACCGATCGCCGCAGCAACATCGTTGGCGGTCAGGATGACATGCCGAGAAACCGATGTCGTAATAGCGAGCGCATCGCGCGCGGGAAAACGGAGATCACCGAGGCGTGCGATCTCCCTCGGCGGTACGCAGCGCAGTTTCCCCGTCGCGATGGCATTGTCGGCGGCCAGGATCGCCTTTCGGTCCGTCGTGCGACGCAGATTGATCTCGTGGAAGCGATCGTGTCGTCATCGGACGGTTGCGCGCGCCCGATGATCCGGTAGACGAGCGTACGGATCTCGGACCGACGATAGGGGCCATCGGTCAACGCCGGGCGATCGGATGGAGCGTAGGACTGGTGCAGTCCGGCGGCCACAAAGAGCCGAAACTGGTTCTTCGACAGGCCAAGCATCTCGCCCGTTTCGAGACCAGTGAGATAATCACGCCGGTTGACCTGAATCTCCCGAATGACGGACTCGCGCACCGAGCTATGGCGATGGCCGATCCCCTTCCGGGACACGCGACCCTCGACCTCGCGCCGACACCGCCGAAACAAGACGCTCCGCGCGGATACCAATCTGCCTCGCGGCTTCGCTCGCCGGTATCCATAGCGGACGCTCAGTATTAGCGGGTGCGCCCTTTTTGAGATCCCACATTATCAGCCGCCAGTCTGCAGACGACACCAATTCGGCCGTTCGTAATCTCGGCAGCGAATGTCCGCCTTTCGCACCCCGGAGCGCATATCAGCAAGGCACCCCAACCGCTTTGCGCTGGCGAGGTACGCCGCGACGGCGGCGACAGCCCGCTCGGCTCGTACACCCAGGCGCCGAGCCGCTTCGGCGGCTGAAATCCAGCGCTCGTCGAGGATGTTTCCCCTCTGCGCATAGGGGTTCCCGAAGTTCGTGGCGACCGTCGACACAACACGCTCCTGCAGCACCTTCGCATGCGGGGCCGGAGAACGAGAAGAGTTGCTGATACCATCGGCCAAGGCGCTGCGATGCTGTCTGTCCCTTCCTCGAAGAGTGCTTCCAGCGCCTTATCACTTCCCTGCCGAAGCCTGCTGGCCAATCGAGGAGCAGGTCAGGAACCGACCGCATGTAGCTGGCTGTATCATCCACGGTTCCCGGGAGGCTTCCGCACCGCCGAAATCGTCCGCGTGGCCTGACCGGATCGGGGAAAGGGGAAGTCACGCCTAAAGCGCGAATTGGCAACAACGCCCTGGCGAACGTCCCTCGCTGCCGCCACACATTTGCCACGATTCAATCGGAGCTTTTGAGGCGAGTAGTGGTGAGTGCGTTCGCGAGGTAATTGTGGAGCGATTTCATTCAATCGCCATTTTGGTACTTTTACTTGTTACCGCACCGGCGGGGGCTCAGACATCGGTTAATGACGCGCGTCAAGGTCTGGCGGCGGGTGATTTCGCGACAGTCGAATCCATCATCGGTGGATTGAGTGAAACGGCGCTTGAGACGCGCGACTTCTCCGAATTGCGCGATTTCTATGGGGCGTTGTTTGTAACGGCGAATAGCGACCGCTTCGCGCAGCAAGGGGCCTGGCTCGCAGCATATCCGGACTCGCCCTTTGCCGCGGCCGCCCTTGCCTGGACACACTTCCACCGTGCGGACTTGTACCGGGGGACGCAGTTCGTTGGGCGGACATCTCGTGAGGCCATGGCGGCACATCGCGAAGAGCTTTTTCTGTCGAAGGACATGGTCAGGCGTGCTCTATCCGAGGATCCGAACTTCGTGCCGGCGCTCGATCTGTCGATCGTTCTCGCCCAGTACCTTGGTGGCCAAGCCATGGTGCCCGCGATTGTTGATCACGCGCTCGATGTCGCGCCAGATCGCCACACCCTAACGCTCGGGCTGGCGGCTCTCTCGCCAATGTGGGGCGGCGGGTTCGGAGAGCAACTCAGTCTCTGCAAGGATGCGATCGACCGGCTTGCCGAGTTCGATGAAGAAGCTTGCCTGATCTACATTACGTTCGGCAGCAGACATGGCGGCGAGCTGAGGCAACGCGCACTCGCGGCACTTGAGCAGAGTGACGACGACTTTCTCGACTTTGCTCGGGCGAACGCATACTTGAATGAATGGCGCGAAAAGCCAGAAGCGGCCGAAGAGTCCATGCGGATCCTTATGGCTACGCTGGGGCCCAACGTGTCAATCGACCACTTCGACAGCTCCCTGCGCACGATTGCGTTCCTGTTCAAGCAGCCTTTCTTCGAGATCGAAGCCGAAGAGGCATTGCTGGAAACACTCAGAGAACGGCTTCCGGACGATCCGCAGAACTATCGTATCCTCGGCCGAATTCTAACCTCGATGTTCGACTTGGTGCGGCCAGGCGACGGGCCCGACCAGATGGAAGAAGCGAACGAGCTGTGGCGCGCGATGCTGGTCCACGGAGCCTACCTGCCTGAGACCTGGAGGGCGGGCGAGCGACTGGAAGGCTATCAAGGGAATTCGGCCAGGCCCGCACTGATCGGACCCTACAAGGTCAATCAGATCTACTACAGCAATCATAGCCCTGCCGAGCTCGGATCCTATCTCGTTTATCTCCGCCAGATGCACAAACTGGCGAGCGAATCCGACCCGCTCCCACCCTGGGCGACATTGTCGGATTTGGGCGACGGTGTCGTGCTGTGCCCGATGTTTCGCGCGCAGCGGCTTTACGAACATATCTGCGACTACCGGCCGGACGATCCTGGTTGCGACGGCTCCGCTTGGAATACTGAGGACACGATGGGGGTTAAACGCATCATGACCAGCGCCGATGCCTGCGCTTGGGAGCGGACAGCACCGATCGAGGAACTCGCATTCGAGCCGGTACCCGTTTCGCACTTCCTCTCAGGTGACCTATGATCCGTTCTGCACTGACCTTGCTGCTCCTCGCGCTTGCGCAGCCGTCTCTGGCGCAGGAACCTGTTGAGCAGGTACGCGCTCTTCTCGATGCCGGTGACATACAGGGACTGGAGCAAACGCTGGGCGCCCTTCACGACGAGCAGCGTAAAGGCGGTAGCGCACGAACTCTCCGCGACGTGCATGCGCACCTGATTGAGACCACGCATCCTGAACGGGGAGCGGTGATCATGCGCTGGAAAGAAAGCTACCCGGAGTCGGTCTATGCCGCGACGGCCGCAGCATGGCGCACGATCAAGATATTGGAAGCGGCCGGCAACCTGGAAAGACGCTATCACGAACCGGTTTCGCCGTTCGGCTTGGCGGCCTGGAGCGCGGCAAGGGAAGACGCCAGACGTCTCATCGGCGAGGCGCTCGCGCTTTCGGATGACTATACGCCCGCCCAGGATGCCTGGTTCCGCTTGGGTGAAGCGTTTCCGGATCCAGGCAGGTTCGGCGAGATGCTCGACCTCATGATGGCGTCAGCGCCGGAGGCCGAAAGCATCCGGATCATTATCGCAGCGACCCAGGGATGGTCTCCCGATCGCGAGCGGACCGCGGTCGGCTTGTGCTTTTCACTTGTGCGGTTGATTGCCGACTACGGCGTCGACAGGTGCGTGGTCGAAGCGGCCATGCGCCATAGTCTTGTCGGAGATGTGTACGCGGCGGCGGCCGAGGCGTTGAAGCAGATCGACGACCCGGAGCTTGACTGGGCGCGCGCCAAACACGCTGTATTTGCCGAGAACCCGACCACTTGGCAGCCCGACCAGTTGATCGCATGGCACCACAGCGCGCTGCCCGCGACGACGGACCTCCAAACCTATGTGATCATCGCTGACCAGATCGCCTCGCTCACCATGCGTTCCGATTTGCGCGCAAAAACATCAGACTTGGTCCTTGCCCATATTGCCGCACTGGCGCCCGACAACCCGTTCGACCCGTCCTTGCGACGCATCGAGGCGCAGCTTCACCTGGAGGCATATCAAGACAGTGGAGATGCCGCAGATCTCGCCCTTGCCCGCACGGCCTGGGAGGCCGCCATGGTTCATGGCGAAAATGACGGCGCGCTCTGGCAACTGGGCAGCAAACTGGCCATCGCGGACCGGCCAGCCTGGGGCGTCGCGGCGGCGATCGTCTTTCATGATAACGCGATCGCCCATTCCGGGCAGAGCATCGCTCAGCTGGTCATCACATTCAAACAGTTGGATCGCGCCTGGCGCGCCGCCAATGAAGCGGACAGTGCCGAAGAAGGGGTTGCCGAGGCGCTGGTGTCTCTCCCATGCCCGATGCTGCACTCGGTTCGCCTGCTGGATGCGCTTTGCAAAAGAGCCTCTTCAGTTGGGTCGCTTTGCGACCCGACGAACCCACCCGTCGAGCACGGAGCCGAGGTGTTGGCCGCTGGCTCCAGTGCCTGTCCGGAAGTCGCCGGCGCGCGACTGTCGGCGTTGCAGTATCACGTCACCCCTTATGCAAAGGTGACGCTGCCTTGGAAATGATCCCGGCGAAGACCGGCTGTTGGCCCCTGAACCAGGCCACCCGATCGGGACCAGCATCCACGCGACCGCAGAACTCGGTCGCGATAGGACCCACACTCGCTGTAGGGGTGCGCGTAATCGTTCGCGGCAGCCTACGGATTAGTTAGGCTTTCCGGATAGTCATAGCCCAAAACATTGCGCGCGTTTTGCGCATAACATTTCGCTATTGGCCTGATATCTTGCGCACTTCAGGTGGCGCCAAAACATTGATACCAATTGGAAAAACCATACCAGACTTTCTTTTTCCGGAAAAGTCAAATCGAACCAATCTTCTCGGGGGGGCGTCTCCGGAATTGCCGGTTCTTCCCAAATCGGCCGGACCCGCGGATCCGGCCACCTCAGTCACGCTGTCACCCACCGATCCTGATCTCCCACGAGTTCAGTAACGGATCCCGGCGGTCTCCGGACGTGTACGGCTTGACTGCCCGGTTCTCCCGGTGATGTTGCCGGATGATCTCCCGTGACGGAAGGCGACCGGTTTTCCCAGCGCGTGGTGCGAGGCGAAGCTGGCAGTCCAGAACCGACAGCATGTTCCGCGTCTGGGTCACGGCGCCGATCCGATGCGCATTTGAGCTTCAAGAAGCTTCAAATGGCCGATCTTCAGATGCCTTCATCCTCTTGAATGCCTGCCGGTGATCCCGTTATCTGCCCGGACCGCAGTTGCGAGTTGAAGAATGCAGTTGGAACTCACCCTTTACGCCCCCGAAGGCAGCGACTACGCGGCCAGCGATCTGGGCTTCCTCCTGCACAAGCATCCCGGGCATCTGCACGAACGTGATACGGCCCAGGGCAAGGTCAGCATCTTCTTCCCGAAGGTGTCCGAGGCCGAGGCCCGCGCCGTCATCTATCTTGATGTCGATCCTGTTGCGCTGGTGCGGGGGAAGAACGAACAATCGGATGGCCTCCTTGCGCAGTATGTGAACGATCGCCCTTATGCGGCGAATTCGCTCCTGTCGGTCGCGCTCGGACGCGTGATCGGGCAGACGATGTCGGGCAAGTCGAAGGACCGGCAGTCGCTTGCCGATCGGGCGCTGCCGTTCCGCATCCGCATCGCGCCCGTCGCGGTGTCCGGTGGGATCGACGTGATCGAGGAACTCTTCAGTCCGCTCGGCTACGAATTCGACGCGAAGACGCTTGACGATACCGGCCGGCGGGCAGTCTTTGACCTCGATCTCACGATCACCGCCAGGCTGAGCAAGATCCTCAATCACCTCTATGTTCTCGTTCCTGTGCTCGACAACGCCAAGCACTACTGGATCGACAAGGCCGAGATCGAGAAGCTCCTGGCCAAGGGTGGCGACTGGCTGCCATCGCATCCGGCGAAGGAACTGATCGCCCGCCGGGCCCTGAAGCATCGCCGGAGCCTCGTCGAACAGGCGCTGGAGCGGCTGTCGGAAACGATCGACGAGGAGGTCGAGGAAGAGAGCGCGGCGGATACTGGCGAGGAAAAGCTGGAAAAGCCGATCCGGCTCCATGACCTGCGTCTCGATACGGTGCGGGACGCGATCCTTGCGGCCGGGGCGCGCACCGTCCTCGATCTTGGCTGTGGCGAGGGAAAACTGATCCGCCGCCTGATCCGGGAGCGCGGGATCGAGCGCGTCCTCGGCGTCGACCCGTCGGTCCGCACGCTCGAAACCGCGGCCCGGCGGCTGCATCTCGACGAGGCCGGCGACCGGTTGCGCGAGCGGGTCCAGCTTCAGCTCGGCAGCCTGACCTATGGCGACCGCCGCTGGCAGGGGTTCGACGCGGCGACGCTCGTGGAGGTCATCGAACATATCGACCCGCCGCGCCTTGCCGCGCTGGAACTGTCGCTCTTCGGCGATGCGCGGCCGGGGATGGTCGTGGTCTCGACCCCGAACCGCGACTACAATGTGCTGTTCGAAGGCATGGCGCCTGGCACGCTCCGTCACGGCGACCACCGATTCGAGTGGACCCGCACCGAGTTCGCCAACTGGGCGGGCCGTGTCGCGGCGACCCATGGCTACGCGACCGACATTCGGCCCCTTGGCCCGGAGGATGCCACCCACGGCGCGCCGTCGCAGATGTGTGTCTTCACACGGGAGGGCGCTGCATGACCCTTCCGGCCTTCGTTCCTTCAATCGACCAGACCGTCCACGCCGCCATTTCGGCAAAGCTTGACGAGATCGAGCGCGACCACGACGTCCGCATCCTCTTCGCGGTCGAAAGCGGCAGCCGGGCCTGGGGGTTTCCCTCGCCCGACAGCGACTACGATGCGCGGTTTGTCTATGTGAACCGGCGCGACTGGTATTTGTCGCTCACCCCGGGCCGCGACGTGATCGAACTGCCGATCTCGGACGAGCTGGACATCGCCGGTTGGGACCTGCGCAAGGCACTGAACCTGCTCCTGAAGCCCAACCCCGTGATGCTGGAATGGCTGTCGGGCCCGATCCGCTATCGCTGGAACGAACCGGCCTGCACGGCGCTGCATGGACTGGCCGAACGGATCACGCACCAGATCGCCTGCCGCTACCACTACCTGAGCCTCGGCGAAGGCCAATGGCGCAAACATGTGGGCGATGCGGAGGAGGTCAACTTCAAGAAGTACTTCTACATCCTGCGCCCCGCACTGGCCCTGCGCTGGCTGCGTCTGCAACCCGATCGGCTCCCGCCGATGAACCTGCAGGCGCTGATCGAGGGGCTCGACCTCGACCGGGAGACAACCGGCCGGATCGCAGACCTGCTCGAGGCGAAGGCGATGGCCAAAGAAATCGGCACCGGTGCCCGGATCGCGGAGATCGACCACCTGATCCAGTCGGAATTCGAACTGGCCCGGACCGCAACCGAGGATCCGGCGAGAGGGGATCACCGCGACGCGGCGACGGCCTTGTTCCGCAGGCTTGTCGAAGGGGACTGACATGAAAATATCGATCCCCGACTTCTCACTCGTCGTCCTGATCGGACCCACGGGTTCAGGCAAATCCAGCTTCGCGCGCAAGCATTTCCTCGAGACCGAGATCGTCTCGTCGGATGCCTGCCGCGCGGTCGTCTCGGATGACGAGACCGATCAGGCCGCGAGCGGCGATGCGTTCGAACTCCTGCGTCTGACCGCGGGCATTCGCCTGCGGCGCCGGAAGCTCACGGTGATCGACGCAACCTCGGTGCAGCCGCGCGACCGGGCTGAACTGGTGCAACTCGCGCGTCAGTACCATGCCCTGCCGATCGCATTGGTGCTGAACATCGACCCCGACCTCTGTCACGAGCGCAATCAGGGACGGGCCAACCGGGACTTCGGCCCGCATGTCGCGCGCAATCATTCGAAGGCGCTGAGGCGCGGGCTGCGCGGTTTGCAGAAGGAGGGCTTCCGGCAGGTTCACATCATGAACGCGCCCGCCGAAGTCGATGCTCTGGAGATCACCCGCGAGCCGCTCTGGACCGATCTGCGCCACGATGAGGGCCCCTTTGACATCATCGGCGACATCCACGGCTGTTTCGACGAACTGACCGACCTGCTGACCCGGCTCGGCTACGACCTCGACCCCTACGCGCCGGGTGAAAGCCTCCTGAGTGCGCGCCATCCCGAGGGTCGGCGCGCCTACTTCGTCGGCGACATCACCGATCGTGGCCCGCGCAACGTCGATTGCCTGCGGCTTGTCATGGGGATGTGCGCCGAGGGCTCCGGCCACTGTGTCATGGGCAACCACGATTTCAAACTGTCGAAATGGCTGAAAGGCCGCGACGTCAAGCAGACCCACGGCCTCGACCGCACGGTTGCCGAGCTGAGCGCCTGTTCGGAGGCCTTCCGCAAAGAGGTCAGCGATTTCATCTACGACCTTCGATCGCATGCCTGGCTCGCCGGTGGGCGGCTCGTTGTCGCCCATGCCGGGCTGAAGGCAGAGATGCACGGGCGTGGTTCGGCCGCCGTGCGCAGCTTTGCCATGTTCGGCGAGACGACCGGCGAGGTCGATGAATTCGGCCTGCCGGTCCGGCTTGAATGGGCCCGCGAGTATCGCGGCGAAGCGGATGTGGTCTATGGCCACACCCCGACAATCGAGGCGGAATGGCTGAACGGCACGCTCTGCATCGACACCGGCTGCGTCTTCGGCGGCAAGCTGACCGCCTTGCGCTGGCCCGAGCGGGAAACCGTCTCCATCCCGGCGGCGCGGCAATATTCCGAACCGGCGAAGCCGCTCGACCACGGTTCCGGGCGCACCGCGCAGCAGGATCATGACCGGCTTCTCTATTTCGACGACTACGCACGGAAGCAGCGGATCGAGACCCGCCTCGGCGGGACCGTCATGATCCCGGAGGAAAACGCGCTCGCCGCCCTTGAAGTGATGAGCCGCTTCGCCGTCGATCCGCGCTGGCTGATCTACCTGCCGCCGACCATGGCCGCCTGCCCGACCGCGCCCGAGGGACCGTTCCTCGAACGCCCGGAGCAGGCGCTCGACTTCTACGCCACGCGTGGCGTGACCGACCTCGTCGTCGAGGAAAAACACATGGGCTCGCGCGCCCTGATCGTCGTCGCGCGGGATGCCGATGCCGCGGCGGCGCGCTTCGGGACCGAGGTTGGCAAGGCAGGCGTGATCTATACCCGGACCGGCCGCGCCTTCTTCAACGACGAAGCGCTCGAAGCCGCCGTCGTGGCCCGGATCGGCCAGGCAGTCGGCAAAGCGGGCCTCTGGGACCAGTTGGAAACCGACTGGCTCCTGCTTGATGCCGAGCTGATGCCCTGGTCGGCAAAGGCGCAGGAACTCTTGCGCAAGCAATACTACCCAACCGTTGCGGCAGCCCGGACGTCGGCCGAGATCTTGATCGAGGCACTCGATGCGGCGCAGGACATAGAAGGTCTTGAAAGCCTTCGCGCCCGTGCCGAAACGCGCCGCGCCAACGCGCTGGCGATGGGCCGCACGATCGAAGGCTATTGCTGGGACGCCAGCTCGATCGAGGACTACCGGATCGCGCCCTTCCACATCCTCGCCGCCGAAGGCCGGGTGCTGACTGACCGGCCGCACGACTGGCACATGGAGACGCTCGCGACGCTCTGCGCCGCCGATCCGATCCTGCGGACGACCGGCTGGCGCCGCATCGACCCGTCGTCAGAGGCAGACCGCAAGGCGGTCATCGACTGGTGGCTCGACCACACCGGTGCGGGCGGCGAGGGCATGGTCTTCAAACCAAACACCTTCGTCGTGAAGGGCGAGAAGGGCCTCATCCAACCCGCGATGAAGGTGCGTGGCCGCGACTACCTCAGGATCATCTACGGCCCCGACTACGACCTGCCCGAAAACATCGAACGCCTGCGCAAGCGCGGCCTGATGCGGAAGTTCTCACTCGCCGACCGGGAGTTCCGGCTCGGGCTTGAGGGCCTTAGCCGTTTCGTGGAGCGCAAGCCGTTGCGGCAGATCCACGAATGCGCGCTCGGGGTGCTGGGGTTGGAGAGCGAGCCGGTCGATCCCAGACTCTGATGCTCCGCTTGCCGCCCGGAATGTGAGTGACCCGTGCCGCGTCTGAATGGGCGGCACGAAGGCATGGAGCGCCGATCGACCGCTTTTGCGGACAGAGCGACCACAGACATGGGCTGCCTCACACGGTGCCGAATGTCAGATAGTCCGGCGGAACCTGATCGGTGAGCCAAACGCCATTGTCAGCCTGGTAGAACTTGAACCCGTCCCGTTGCATGCGGCCGGTTTCGACACGCAGAACTGTCGGTTTCCCGATAGTTGGATCGCACGGAGCGTCATGAAAGATGCGCGGCAGATCCTGCTGAACCACCACCTGGCGAATCTGAAGCTGCCTACCATCCTGAGGGAATACAACGAGCGGGCCCGGATCTGCGCCGCCGAGGGGCGGGATCACGTCCAGTTTCTGGCGCGCCTGGTCGAACTGGAACTCATCGACCGGAACGGCGCATGATCGAGCGCCGCATCAAGGCGGTTCGGTTCTTTGCCTCCCCAGCTGAAGATCTTCTGTTCGATCTGGTGGAGGCTCTTCTCGCGGAAGTTCAGCGACCAGGTGGGCACGGAAAGAACCAGGATGCCGATGAATTTCATCCGATTCTGGATGCCTGACTGATCGGGCATCAAATCATCGCCGCTGCAATTTCGTCCTCCTCGAAACTCTCCGTGCCAGAGGGCAGGTGGAAGCCAATCACGGCAACGACACCGCATGCTGCGGCATAGCGTTGAATGGTATCGGTCATGGGCATCGATCCCGTGGGCGCTTCCAGCTTTGAGATGGCGGCCTGGCTCACGCTCATTTTCCCCGCGATGTCTTTCTGGGTGAGGCCGACTCGCTTCCGCACGGTGCGCAAGGCAAGCGCCAGGTTGCGTTTAGCGGCATTTGCATCCAGGGACTCCCTGAGGCCAGGGATCACGTCCAGCATTTTTTCTTGCAGGCAGTTGGGGTTCATTTTGCAGGCTCCCATACAGGATTGATCTGGCCAAATTGCTTCGCGGTAGGGCTCGATGCCGCGCTGCAGCCGCGTTCATGGTTCGGCACTGGGCCATGAAGGAGAACGGAGCCGTTCAGCACGTCAGGGCATTCAAGAGAGATCGCGAGGCGGGTGCGGGAACAGCCCGGTATCCGGAGCGGTTAGATCTAATGCGAATCGGCGAGCAATCCGCGGCTTTCATCCAGACGGGGCTGAATGTCCGGGTCGGGTTCTTTGGCTCTTCGATAAGCACGTATGTCCTTCGCTGCAGTCCAGACCGAGCTTGCCGATCGCCTGAACGTCCCTTCTGTATGATCCCCCACCGCATCTACAATGCATTCTTTGATTTCCACCGCGACAAATATAACTTCAGATGTATATTTTTCAAGTAGAGCGTGCCGCTGATCGCTGTTCATGAATAGATCCTCCCCCTCCGAAACGAAGATTGTCGAAGATGTCTCGCTAAATCGTACAATCCTGCAAAACGGCAACGTCGTCCGCACAGCGGGCCAACTCCTGGAATATCGGGCTTCAGATCACGAACAATCCGATACCTTCCAACACCTCGCGTTTCGTGGCCTCGGTGCGGTCACGCGCCTTTTCCGTTCCCCGGCGGATGACGTCCAGAACATGATCCGGTTCTCTCGACAACTCTTCACGATGTTGACGGATCGGAGCGATCAGGGCCTGCAGAACATCGTCGAGCCGCCTTTTGATTCGGCTATCGCCAAGACCACCATGTTGATAGCGGGCTTTCATGTCCTCAACAGCCGCGGCATCCTCATCAAAAGTGTCGAGATAGGTGAAGACGACATTGCCCTCGACCTTGCCGGGATCTTCGACCTTCAGGTGATCTGGGTCGGTGAACATCGCGCGCACGGCGGCGGAAATCTCGTCCGGCGTGGCCGAGAGCGGGATCGCGTTGCCGCCGGACTTGCTCATCTTGGCTTTGCCGTTGACCCCGGGCAGACGTCCGCTCCGGGGGATGATGGCCTGAGCTTCCGGCAGAAGATCGCGGCCCGCGACGGAATTGATCCGGCGCACGATTTCATTAGTCTGTTCAATGAGAGGCGCCTGATCCTCGCCGACCGGCACCACCGTGGCCTTGAAAGCCGTGATATCTGCGGCCTGGGCCGCCGGGTAGCAAAGGAATCCGGCCGGGATGTCGCGTCCGAAACCGCGCGCCCGAATTTCGTCCTTGATCGTCGGGTTGCGCTCCAGCCGGGCCACAGTGACGAAGTTCAGATAGAGCATGGAGAGTTCGGCAAGCGCCGGAAGATGTGACTGCAGGCAGATCGTCGTTCGGTCGGGGTCGATGCCAACGGCCAGGTAATCGAGCGCGACCTCCATCACATTTCTGCGGACCTTTGCCGGGTCATGCGCATTGTCTGTGAGGGCCTGCATGTCGGCGAGCAACAGGAATTGCTCATGGTCATCTTGAAACCGCAAACGGTTTCGAAGTGATCCGGCATAGTGGCCAATGTGGAGAGGACCGGTCGTGCGATCCCCGGTCAGGATGATGGGTCTTGTCATGAGTGTGTCCTCTGGGAGCGAGGAGGCGCCGCATGAGTGGGTCCAGGAAAACATCAGGCCGCCCATGCGGCGGCCTCGGGATGAATGAAAACTCCGGCCGCCTTATTAAGGGGCCAGCCACCAACGCTGAGTGATGATCATCGAGGTTTTCATGCGGTGACGTGTAGCCCGGCGTCGGATGCCCGTCAATCGTGGTTGGCGCGTGTGGCCGCTAAGGCTGACGGTGGTCCATCGACTCTTGCCAGTGTCATCTGAACGGCTCGCTTTCTACATTACTGTGTATTTTTGAATTTTATACAGACTATTGTACATACGATCTTTATACACTACACTGTATATCGAGAAAACCTACAGAAAAGTGTACGAAATGACCCAAAGCCAACCCTTGATCCGCCCGGCCACGGTGCGCTCCGTCAAGGAGCTTGGTCACGTCCTGCGTGACGCCCGCAAGGCCAAAAAGCTTACCCAGGCCGATCTGGCTCGCCGGTCGGGCCTCCAGGCCCATCACATCTCTTCGATCGAGACGGGAGCAACGAACCCCACCGCCCCGACCCTCTTCGCACTCCTTGCGGCCCTTGATCTCGACTGCATCATCCTGCCGCGGGGCCAAAGCCTGCAAGGAAATCCTCCCGGGATCGAGGACATCTTCTGATGGGCCGTCGATCGAAGAGCGTTGCCCTGGCCATCTACCTGAACGGACGCCGTGTCGGCATGCTCTTACGCGAACCCGACGGAGCGATCGCCTTCACCTATCATGAGGATTGGCTGAACTGGGAGCACAGATTCCAGGTCTCCCTTTCCCTGCCGCTGAGGCCGGAACGCCAGCACGGCGGCCATGTCATTGCGGTCTTCGACAATCTCCTGCCGGACAACGACAAGCTCCGCAAGACCGTTGCCGCTAGGATGGGGGCCGACGGGACGGACCCGCATTCGCTCCTGGCCGCCATCGGACGAGATTGCGTGGGTGCCATGCAATTCGTTCCGGATGGCGAAGATCCGGGTGATCCATTCCGGCTCGACAGCGCCACCATAGACGACGGCGCTATTGAGGCACTGCTCAATGATCTCGAGGCACATCCCCTCGGTCTCGACCCCGACCAGGCGTTCCGCATCTCAATTGCAGGTGCCCAGGAAAAGACCGCGCTCCTGCGGCGCGATGGCGCCTGGCACATCCCGCATGGCCTGACGCCCACCACCCATATCCTCAAGAAGAGAATGGGCACCGTCCAGCACGGCATCGACATGACGACGAGCCTCGAAAACGAGTTCCTCTGCCTGAGGCTCGCGGCCGCTTTCGGCTTCGAGGTCAATCATGCCTGGATCGAACGCTTCGGCGAAACCGATGCCCTCGTCATCGAGCGCTTCGACCGGACCTTTGCCCGCGACGGCCGCATGCTGAGACGCCCCCAGGAGGATTTCTGCCAGGCCCTGGGGGTGCCGTCCCATTTCAAATACGAGCAGGATGGAGGGCCAGGCATAGCTGCCTCCCTCAACCTGCTTCAGGGGTCGGCAACGCCTCTGCCGGACCGGACAACGTTCTTCGCGGCACAGATCTTCTTCTGGATGATCGGCGCGACCGACGGACATGCCAAGAACTTCTCGGTCTTCCTCGATACCGGCGGCTTCAGGATGACGCCCCTCTACGACATCATGAGCGCCGAGCCGACTCTTTCCGCTGGCCAGATCCGACACCAGCAGATGCAGGTCGCAATGGCCGTCTCGGGAAAGAACCGATACTACCGGATCGATCAGATCCATCCCCGGCATTTCTTCGAAACCGGTACGCGGTTCGGCGGCGAAGAGCTCCCGGCCGAGGCGTTCAAACGGATCCTGGAAATCGAAGAGGACGTATTCGACCGTGTTGCGAATGATCTGCCCGCGGATTTCCCGGGAAAGGTGCTCGATCCGATTCTGTCCGGCACACGGAAACGCTTTCAAGTAATCCGGAACTATGGTGAAGCCAAAACAGCCTGATCGATCGGCCCGTCAATCCGCGACGTAACCCGTACTCTCGACTCGAATCTCTTTTGACCCGGATCACAACCACATGCATTTGAACCCTTCCGGAGACCGTGAATGACGCATTGGTATGTCGCCGATCTGCATTTCGGTCACGACAGCATCGTCCGCAACGCAGGCCGCCCCTTCCGGGACGTGAACCACATGGAAGCCGTGTTGCTCGAACGACTGTGGGACAAGGTTGGACCGACCGACGATCTCTGGATTGTGGGAGACTTCGCCTTTGGGCCGAAAGCGAAGGACGGCAACTGGCTTCTGAAATTGTTCGGTCAGTTGCCCGGGGGACGGCGGCATCTTGTCATCGGCAATCATGATGGCCCGCTCACACTTTCGCTCCCTTGGGACAGTGTGGCACTCCTGGCGGAGGTGGAGGATCCGGCAAGCGAGATACCGATCACGCTCTGCCACTATCCGATGATGACCTGGAATCACGCGCGGAAGGGGGCGCTACACTTGTTTGGCCATGTGCACGGCAATTGGCGGGGATCAGCCAACAGCGTGAATATCGGCGTCGATGTCTGGGACTATTTTCCCGTGTCATTTGGTGACGCCGCTCGGCGCGCGCGGGACCTGCCGGTTCACAGGCATTGGAAGGACGTCGAGCCACGAGCCTGATGGAGCGATCGCCGGCATGTGATTCAAGCGCGATCGGGTTTCAGTGGTTATTGCGAAGGGGCTTCTCAGGCTGCGGCATTCAACCAGGCGTAGTTTAGTCCAGCCCTGTTCCCGATGCCCGCAGCCCATGATGCCAGGCTTTCGCCAACCGTGCGGAATCGGGACCGGCGCGATGCGGCACTTTCAAGCGTGCAAGCCGGTCAAATAGTGGCGGCAATCCCCTGCTGCTCACGGTCTTGAATGCGAAGACACCAAACAGCTCCACCTCGATGCGCTCTCCGGTCAGCCATTCAAGCCAGCGTGCATCGAATTCCGGCGCGTCAGATACCAAAATCCGGTCGCTGATCCGGGACAGCACCTCGGCCGCAATCTGATCTGCTGAAGGCGCCTCGTCGAGCATCGCGCGGCATATTCCGTGGATTTTCTCCGCCGCCGGATCCCAGAGATCGTCGGACCAATCCGGGCGTGGCCGGATCAACGACGCCCATGTTCGTACCTTGCCCTCCGCGAGCCATGAAAGCCCGATTTCGACCGGCCATCCCTGGAGCGAAGCCGCCTCGAAATCGAGAAAGATCACAGAGTCATCTAACATCACTTCACATCCGTTGACGAAATACTTCGCTGGATGCCGGCGCTCGCAAAGGCCAGCCCCCGCGATAGAACGGCACACGATTGAGGCTTCGGAAGCAGTCGATTGCAAGGTCTATCTCGGGACTATTGCAAGCAGGCACCGGAGCATCGACTCCGGTTCGCGAAGCTCATGCAGGCCCCGGCAATCCTTGCGGCTTCGCTCGATGCGTTCTTCGGCGGTATCCGAACTCGTCGCGTTCCGGGATGTCCGCCCCTTGGGACAGCTTACCTGTGCCGATATGCCACCCCACGAGTCCAAGCACCTGCCGAAGACTGGCGATCACAGAGCGCTTTCGAGCCGTTGCCGACGATTTTTGTGGTATTCGCAAAGACTTTCGAGTTTGAGCGCTATAACAAATATAGACAACATGGCTCTATCATTTTTTATTGACCAATAACGCCAACATGGTGTTATTGGCTCATGACGCATGGAGACGCCGATGCCCCAGCAACTGACCCATCACGCTGAAGCTCGCTGCCAGCAGCGATCGATTTCCGCGAAGCTGCGCGACGTGATCTATGCCTACGGCTCCGAATCCAGGAGCCGACGTGCCGCGTGTTTCTGGCTTGATCGGCGCGCCTTGGAGCTTGCGACCGATGATCTCGGTTCCCACGCCGGAAAATGGCTGGAACGCCACATGGGCGCATTCCTCGTCGTCAGCGATGAAGGCGCTGTCATCACCGCGGCGCACAGCACGCGTCGACTTCGGATTAGCTGATCAAACTCACAGAGGGTATTTCGCCTTGGCCAACACTCCCCTTCTTGAATGCTTCGTCCCGGCGCTGATCGACAGCAGCGCGAGCCAGCCTCTCGACGACCCGAAACTTCGGGAACAACTGACGCTGTCCCGGGAAAATTGCCTCACGACGATCTACGCCCCGTTCGAGCACATCGCCGGAACGGCGCGACTCGTCATCGTCGGGATCACCCCGGGAGCCGCCCAGGCCAATGCTGCCCTCTCGGCCGCACGCGCATGCCTGCGGGCGGGTCTCGGAACCGCAGACGCCCTGCGGATCGCGAAGCAGCAAGCCAGTTTCAGCGGAGGATCGACACGTTCGAACCTGATCGGGATGCTCGACATCATCGGCCTTCCGGCACTTTTCGGCATCGAGTCCTCCGGCTCCTTGTTCCGCGCTGACGCCACCGCAGTTCATTTCACCTCCGCGCTCCGGAACCCGGTCTTCTGGAGGGGTAAGAACTACAATGGCACGCCCGACATGATCTGCACCCCTCACTTGCGTGGGATGATGGAGCAAGGCTTGGGGGAAGAGATCGAAGCCCTGCCGAATGCGCTCTGGCTGCCGCTTGGCCCCAAGCCGACCGCCGCTCTGGATCACATGGTCCGCATCGGCCGCCTCGAGAGATCGAGGGTCCTGAGCGGCCTCCCGCATCCGAGTGGCGCCAACAATGGGCCAATTGGCTTGTTCACGGGACGAAACGCACCCAAGAATGCCCAGCAGCGGGAACAGGCCCAGCGACTTCGGGCAGCAAGAGAAGCGCTGGTCAACCAGGTTCAAATGTTGCGCGCTGGAGAAGACGCATGAGACGCGACCCTATCAAAAGTTTTCAGACACCGTTCTCGTTCGAGGACCTCACCTACGAACTGCGGGCGGCACGCTGGTGCAGCGCATCACAGGCGGCACTGGAAGGAGGTCCGGAGGACGGGATCCGGATGCTGGGTTTCGAGGCCGAGTTCGGCCCCAACGAAAGCGGGACGCTGTATGTCGACCAGATTGACGTGTCGGCGCTTCCGATCACTCAGACGTTTCGCCGCGCCTATGATTTCGCATTTCAGGTCGGAGATCGCCACTTGTTCACCGAGGACGACCGCATGGATCTGGCGGCCTACCGTGCCGGTGCGGCTCGGGGCGACTGGGAAGGCGTTACATCGCCCGTTGCCCGCATCGACAGCAAGCTGTCTCACGTCGCGGACATGGCACTGGCACGCATGAACCTGCTCCATGGAGATGCCCTGACGATCCGGGATCTCTGCCTCCTGGCTAACATGACCGAGGCTGCCGTGAGATCGGCGTTGAGCCTTGACAGTATAAAGACGGAAGGACGTCCTGCCAGCCTCCGAGCCGAGGTGGCGGAAGCATGGCTTAAGGGGCGTCGCGGATACGTGCCGACATCCGATAGCGGCTCAGATGGCTATGCCGATCGAAATGATGCCTTTGCCGATATGCCAATTCGAGAAGGCTTGCAGCATCTGATCGACAACACGGGGTTCTTCCGCAACGAACTTGCCGAACGCGCGGATATCCCGGTCGAGACCTTCGATCGCCTCTATCAGGGCGACCTGTCTGACCTGACGATGCCCGTCGTGCTCCGCATCGCGCGCGCCTTGTCAGTCGATCCGCCGGAGTTCGTCTCCTGGATCGCCCGTAAGCTATAGTGTTAGATCGGAGCCCGCCACCATGCGCCATAGCATGGACGCATTCACGAAGCGGAAGGATGGCACGCGGGCCCAGCCCCTTACTGTAAGTGTTGAGATCCATCTCTCCACGATCCTGGGGATTCGGAACCAGAACCACGGGTGAGAACGGCGGAGCAATAGTCGGCCACGGTAGCGGCGGGATGATCCGGCTGCGGGCGGCGTAAAAGTCGGCCACTTTTTGCCCTTTCTGGCGACAGGGAGGGTGGGAGGATTTTCACCGTGGACTTGTATCGCAAGGTTCGGCTGGCCTGTTCCGAGGGGATGAGCCAGCGGGCGGCGGCGCATCACTTCGGGATTTCGCGCGACAGCGTGCAGAAGATGATGGAATATTCTGTCCCGCCCGGCTACCGGCGCAAGGTGCCGATCAAGCGCCCGAAGCTGGATGGTTTCACCGAGATCATCGACACCTGGCTGGAAGAGGACCGCCTCGTCCCCCGCAAGCAGCGGCACACGGCCAAGCGTGTGTTCGAACGGCTCCGGGACGAACACGGCTTCACCGGCGGCTACACGATCGTGAAGGATTACATTCGCGAGCATGACCGGCGCGGGCGCGAGATGTTCGTGCCGCTGGCCCATGCGCCCGGGCATGCCCAGGCGGACTTCGGCGAGGCGCTGGTCATCATTGGCGGTGTCGAGCGGAAGGCGCATTTCTTCGCCTTCGATCTGCCGCACAGCGATGCCTGTTACGTCCGGGCCTATCCGGCGGCAACCTCCGAGGCCTGGATTGATGGGCATGTTCATGCATTCGGCTTCTTCGGCCGGGTGCCGGTGTCGGTGCTCTACGACAACGATCGTTGCCTGGTGGCGCAGATCCTGCCGGACGGCACCCGCAAGCGGGCCAAGCTGTTCAGCGGGTTCCTGTCACACTACCTGCTCCGTGACCGCTATGGCCGCCCCGGCAAGGGCAATGACAAAGGTAGCGTCGAGGGACTGGTCGGCTATGCCCGGCGCAACTTCATGGTGCCGGTGCCGCGGTTCCCCTCCTGGGAGGCGTTCAACGCGTGGCTGGAGGAGCAATGCCGCAAGCGTCAGGGCGATATTCTGCGTGGGCACACCGAGACGATCGGCGCGCGCCTTGCCCGGGATCTCGACGTAATGGCGGAGCTGCCGCCAGCCCCCTTTGACGCTTGCGATCAGGCAAGCGGGCGCGTCAACTCGCAGGCGCTGGTGCGTTACAAGACCAACGACTATTCCGTGCCGGTCGCCTATGGACACCGCGATGTCTGGCTGCGGGGCTATGTCGATGAGGTGGTGATCGGTTGCGGGGGCGCCGTCATCGCCCGCCATCCGCGTTGCTATGAACGTGAGGATGTCACCTTCGACCCAGTCCACTACCTTCCGCTGATCGAGAAGAAGATCAATGCCCTGGACCAGGCCGCGCCGCTGGCGGGCTGGGGGCTGCCGTCCGAGTTCGCAACCCTGCGGCGCCTTATGGAAGCACGCATGCTCAAGGCGGGGCGGCGTGAGTTCGTCCAGGTCCTGCGTTTGCTGGAGGCCTTCGAGGTCGACGATCTGCATGCCGCCGTGAAGACGGCCCTGCGCATGGGGGCCATCGGCTTCGATGCCGTCAGGCATCTGGTGCTGTGTCAGGTCGAGAAGCGACCGCCGAAGCTCGATCTCGACGTCTATCCCTACCTGCCGCGGGCCGAGGTCGGAAAGACCTCGGCGGCCAGCTACATGTGCCTGATCTCGGAGGAGGCCCGATGACCGACGCGCCCGATCTCCTGCTCGCCCATCATCTGAAGACGCTCAAGCTGCCGACCTTCCTGAGGGAATACGACAAGCTCGCGCGCCAGTGCGCCGCGGAGGGGCAGGATCATGTCCGCTTCCTGGCCCGGCTGGTGGAACTCGAGCTGATCGACCGCGAGCGGCGGATGATCGAGCGCCGCATCAAGGCGGCGAAGTTTCCGGCGACCAAGAGCCTCGACAGCTTCGACTTCAAGGCGATCCCCAGGCTCAACAAGATGCAGGTCCTGGAACTCGCCCGCGGGGAATGGATCGAGCGGCGCGAGAATGTCATCGCCCTCGGCCCGAGCGGCACCGGCAAGACCCACGTCGCCCTCGGTCTCGGGCTGGCGGCCTGCCAGAAGGGCATCGCCGTCGGCTTCACCACCGCCGCCGCCCTGGTGCATGAACTGATGGAAGCCCGCGACGAGCGGCGTCTCCTGCGCTTGCAGAAGCAGATGGCGGGGTACAAGCTTCTGATCATCGACGAGCTGGGCTTCGTGCCCCTGAGCAAGACCGGCGCCGAGCTGCTGTTCGAACTGATCTCGCAACGCTACGAACGGGGTGCCACCATGATCACCAGCAATCTGCCCTTCGATGAATGGACAGAGACCTTCGGCTCCGAGCGTCTCACCGGCGCGCTACTCGACCGGCTGACCCACCATGTCCACATCCTCGAGATGAACGGCGACAGCTATCGCCTCGCCCAAAGCCGCGCCCGAAACAACGTCAAAGCGAACTGAAGCCAGCACTGCATTGGTCCTGACGGACCAACGCGCCCCGGCAGCCGCCAGCTATGTGAAGAGCGCGTCTGCCGGGGCGCGACGCGTTCCCCACACTCAACGACATGCACGCTCAACTGGCCGAGTTTTGCTCCGCCACGTGGACGGTTTTTACGCCGCCGTTGACA
>NZ_JAPDOG010000050.1 GCF_026013545.1 Defluviimonas salinarum
ATGTGAAGAGCGCGTCTGCCGGGGCGCGACGCGTTCCCCACACTCAACGACATGCACGCTCAACTGGCCGAGTTTTGCTCCGCCACGTGGACGGTTTTTACGCCGCCGTTGACAATGGCGGCTTTAACAACTTATCACCGCCTGTATTCGCTCGTCCTCCCATCTGGCGATCTGCTTCGTTAGATCATCAGGTAATGGGCCGTCGGGATCTGGCAGGGACGAAAGGAAGCTCCACCGGCGCTCCAGCCCGCTAAGCGATACCTCGTCTATGCCGCCGCGTTTAGCGAAGGCGTTGCACATCTTCCCCAGTTCCGGGGATAGAGGCTTACCCTCCTGCCACCGCTTCGCGACCCAGAGCACGACATCGATCAACTCAAGGCCCGCGCTCTCGTCACCCGGTCGAAAGACCGGCGGGGCCTCCGGCATGTTTGTCATGTCCATCTCCGGCATTCCGGGGCCCATGGGATGCTTCCGGCCTCGAAGGCGCCGATAGATGTCGGCCAGCTCGCCTTGCGCCCGATTGAACTGGGTCTGCCGGTCCACGACGATCTGGCGGACTTGCCGAGACTGCTTCTGAGCCTGAGTGGCCACCGATTGGAGCACTTGCTGAAAGCCCACGAGGTTCGGGGAGATCTGACGCGCGCTATCTTTGTTCCCGGCACCGTAACTGATCTCGAACGGGTTCGCAGCGGCCCAGGTCAGCGCACCAGAGATCAGTTCGCGGGAGCGAGCATCCGTTAGGCGACAGATACGGCCCTGAAGCGTCGCGCACAGCCTTTGCAGAGCTTCCGCAGCTCGTGCGGGGTTGGTCTCCACTCGTGCCGCCCAAGCGGCTTATGCGGTCTCTTCGTCGAACAGGTGGGCGACCTTGACGACGACGGCGTACCGCAATGGTGTCCAGTAGTGGTCCCATCGAACCGCTTCGTTGAGCCCGGCGTCAAAGACTTGGTCGAAGAAGGTGATGATGGCGTGGTCGGGCTTCACCACCTTGTAGAGCGAGAACCGCACGTCGCGCTTCAGCGCGAAGCGACCAAGGCTCAACGCGACCTCTGAGAGCCGACCGACGCCCAGCTCATTTGCATGAAGGCGCTCCACTCCGAGCTTCGCACGAGCTAGTCGAAGCAGTGGCTCGGCAGAGACATCAAGATTCGTCTTCGACGAGATTAGCCGTAGTAGAGGACGGGCTGAGCCGGATCGAAGAGCTGGTTTCCGGTGTTCCCGCTCTCGTCGACATAACAATACATCTGCACCCGCTCTAAAGCCTCACGGGCTGCCTATAAAGCAGATCTTCGACCGAGTATCATGCACGGCAGGAAAGTCCGCGCTGCAAACTTTGGCCTGTTAGCCAATGCTGCAGGATGCCGCGAAAGACTGGTTCGGGGAAGCTGCACCGCCGCGACAGCCCGCCTCGTGAATGGCAGCTCAGGGCCGTCCGCGCAGGCCAGCGTCTGTTCGGAACGTCCCCCCGCCCGCCGCGGAGCGGAGATCGGCCGGTGTGAGCCCAGATCGAACCGCCCCCGAAACGTCGCTCATGTCGGAACACGTGCTTGACATGGGCATTTGACGATGTGCGCCACGGATGGGGCGTCTCGACAAGCACGCGTGTTGGTGACAGTCTCGTTGGGCCAAGACCGCCCAAGGTGGCATAACCTTAGACCCGTCACGTTCAAGCGTACCGCGAGGAGACGCTATGCCATTCGACGCTGCACGACGTCGCGCCTTTGCCGACTTCGCGCTTCGCACTCGATATGACGATATCCCGTTGCGCACGCGTGAGCGCGTGAAGGATTATTGCCTCGACCTGATCGGGGTGAGCGCGGCGGCGGCACAGATCGAGGCCGCGAGAATCGGGCGGGAAATGGCGGTCAGGCAGATGAGCGCGGGCGCCGATGACGCACGCGCACGCATCTTGTTCGATGGACGTTGCGCGAGTCTTGTCGGCGCCGCCTATGCCGGTGCGACGCAGATCGACAGCCTTGATGCACATGATGGGTATAGTGCCGCTAAAGGCCATGCCGGGTGCGGTCTTCTGCCAAGTCTCCTGGCCTTTGCAGAAAGAAAGGGCGAATTGACCGGGGAAGACTTCCTGACATCTCTGGTCGTCGGATACGAAATCGCATGCCGCGCCGGCCTAGCGTTGCACGGCACGGTGTCCGATTACCATACGTCCGGCGCTTGGGTGTCACTCGCCGTCGCCGCGCTCGGCGTTCGATTGCTCAATCCGCACCCCGATATCCTGCGCCATGCGATTGGAATCGCGGAGTATCATGGCCCGCGTAGCCAGATGATGCGCGAGATCGGCAATCCCACGATGCTGCATGATGGTTCGGGATGGGGTGCCATGGTCGGCGTCTCGGCGGCGGAACTGGCTCTAATGGGTTACTCCGGCGCGCCAGCCGTGACAGTGGAAGGCGACGACGCATCCGACTACTGGGAAGATCTCGGCCACACGTGGTTGACGGATAGGCAAAACATCAAGCTCTATCCGATATGCCGATGGGCGCATGCGCCGGTCAAGGCCGCGCTAGATCTGCGCGCGGCGCACCATCTCCAAGCCTCCGACATTGCGTCGATCCACGTTGAGAGCTTCCACGAAGCCACGCGCCTCGCGCGCGGGATTCCGGAGACCACCGCCGTGGCGCAGTACAGTCTGGACTATCCGGTTGCCGCCGCTCTGGTCTGCGGCGCACTCGGCGCCCATGAGGTCTCGGGGAAGACCTTCCATGACCCAGAGATCGCACGGCTTGTATCAGTGACCACGGTGGCCGAATGTCCGCACTGCAACGCCAACTTCCCAGCCGATCGTCTCGGTCGCACGATCCTCACCACATTCGACGGCCGCACATGCGACTCCGGCATCGTCCGCGCGCCGGGCGAACACTCCAACCCAATTTTACGAGACGGTATTGTCGAGAAGTTCCACACGTTTACTGCACCGGTTCTGTCGGCTGAGCGAAGGGCCTCGATTGAGCATGCCGTGTTCTCGCTGGGCAATCGGCCGGACGCCCTGTCAGCATTGCAACAAGCGCTCTACGGACCGATCGTATATTCAGGCGTGGCCCATCATTCGCACTAGACGCACGACTCGACGAGCCCCAGTATCTCCCTGACTGCAGTCTGTTGACGCAGACTTGATGCGGGAAGACATGATGTTGAGCTGGAATCGCCGAGGCGAGGGGCCAGATGTCCTGCTGGTCCATGGATTTCTGAGCAGCGGGCTGATCTTCGGCCCGTTGACCGATCATCTGTCGGACGACTTTTCGGTCACGACCATTGACCTTCCCGGCTTCGGCGAAAGCCATGACATAGCTGTGCCGCCGACCGTCGAAGAGCAAAGTGAGCTTGTGCTGGAAACCGTAAAATCCATCGGCTTGAAGAAGTTTTCAATTCTTGGCCATTCGCTTGGGGCGATGATCGCTCTTGAGATCAGCCTCCGGCATCGAAATCTGTTGGAAAAGATGGTTCTCTACGGAGGCTGTCCCGACGGTTTCCTGCCGGACCGCTTTGAATCGACCGAAAGCAGCGTCAGGAAGCTCGAAGAAAAGGGTATGGAGGCGTTTGCGGCTGGCATCGCCGCAGAATGGTTCCAACGCGACAAAGATGACCCGATGTTCAGTTTCGCGCTCAAGGCCGGCGCGCGTTCGAACACGGACGGCGCGTTCGTGCACCTCAGATCCTGGGATCCCTGGAAGGCCAGAGACCGGTTGGGGGATGTCACGACATCAACTCTCGTGGTTTGCGGTGATGGCGATCGCTCCACGCACCCCGACCTGTCCATCGAGATGTGGAGAAAGATTCCCAAGGCCCAGCTCTTCATTGCACCGAACGCAGGTCACGCCTTTCACCTCGAGATGCCAGAGACGTTCAACTTGATCGTCGAGCGGTTCCTGAAGGAGTAAAACGCTCGGCCGGCGTTTCAACGATCGCATTGGCGGCCATGCGTGGCACATGACGGACTAGGTCGCCGGCGGCTTTTCCCGCTCTGCGACCGGTCGACCGGCGGAAATGCTGTGAATGAGTGCCAACGGCGGCTTTGGGGAAGCTGCATTGCAGCGCGATATACACCGACGAATGTCGCTTAAGAGCCGTCCTTGCCCGTTGGCGGTCCCCCGACGACGTCAGCCGGTCATCCGTGGCGCTTTCGCCTGTGGCGTGAATCTGGCAGCTTTTCTGAGTAGTTTCCAAGAGGTGACATGATCCTGTGGTGGACAGGCGGAGATCCTTGAGCGCGGTCGTTGGGACCGCGATGCTGATCGATGCGTGCTATGGCGCGCTGCTTCTTGCCGCGTTCGTCTTTCAATCGCGGCTTGTGTATTTTCCCAACGTGCCGTCCCGTGCGCTCGGCCCCGACCCGGACAGTATCGGGCTGGCCTTTCGGCGGCTCGACATCCTGACCGAAGACAGGGTCAGCCTCGTCGCGTGGCATGTGCCGGCATCTGATCCCCGCGGCACGGTCCTGTTCTTTCATGGCAATGCCGGTAACATCTCGCACCGGCTCGAGTCCTTGCGGCATTTCAACGAACTCGGCCTCGCGACCCTGATCTTCGACTATCGCGGCTACGGGCAAAGCGCGGGCGAGATCTCAGAAGCCGGGATCTACCGCGACGCCGACGCGGTCTGGCGCCATCTGACCGAGGAGATGGGAACTCCCCCGGACCGGATCGTCCTGTTCGGCCGGTCGCTGGGCGCGGCCGTCGCGGCGTATGTGGCGGGCCGGCAAAAGCCCGGCGCGTTGATCCTCGAAAGCGGTTTCGTTTCGCTTCCCGACCTGGGCGCCGGGATATACCCCTGGCTTCCGGTGCGGTGGCTGGCGCGCATCCGTTTCCCGGCTGCCGAATTCCTACAGTCCGCGACCTGCCCCGTGCTGGTCATTCACAGCCGCGATGACGAGATTATCCCCTTCGAGCAGGGCGTGAGGCTCCATGCTGCCGCTCGCCCGCCCAAGGAGTTTCTAGAAATCCGAGGAGGGCACAACGACGGCTTTCTCGTCAGCGAAGGGCGCTATCTAGAGGGCCTCGACACATTCGTCGCCGCCGCGCTCGGCGAGTGAACGTCCGTTACCTATGCGACCAAGCTTGTCAGTTTTTCCCGCAGCACTGCTTGTATTTTCGACCTGAACCGCATGGGCAGCGTTCGTTTCGGCCCGGGTGCTTGTGCGGAATGGACGCGCGGGACCGGTTTTCGGCCTTCATGACGAGGGCAGGGCGCGAGGCCAGCAGGATCGCAGCGATGCAATTCCGGATCATATCCGGGGCTTCGAGGTCGATCTCGTCGATCTCTTCCTCGGTGAACGCGCTGGTTCCCTCGTAAACGTCCTGCAGGGCGAGCAGGAAGATCAGCGACGATCGCGTCTCTTCATCGGCCCGCTCAAGCACTTTTTCCCAAGCCTCGGGGCGCAGCCGCATCGCGCGGGTGAACCCGTCGACCCAAGGCTCCCACAGTGTCTCATCGCTGTTCGGATCCACCTCGTAGATCGGTTCGATCCAGGGGGTCCTTGTCATCTCCGCGGCGACAGCATTGTAATGCGCCATCACCGCCGAGATCGTTGCATCGGCGGTCGTCAGGTCGGGAAAACCGGCATGACCGGTTTCCCCCCAGACATGGGGAAGCCATTCCGAAGGCGGGATGAGGTCGGGACAGGAAAGGATGCCGGTCACATAGCCGTCGAGCTCGCTCAAGCTCATCGGAAGATTTTCCTGCGGCAAGGCCGACAAGAGCTCGTCGAGGCGATCGAGGTCCTGATCCGAACTGCTCATGGCGCGTCTCCTAGATGCCGGTGCCGTGGGTACCCGCCCGAATGCCAATTCGCAATCCAGCCGCGGCTCAAGAAATCTGGTGGTTCACGACGAGCATGGCGACGATTGGCTGAGACCCGGTCATTCTGGTCGGCTCGCTGCCATGGCTCCGTTCCGGCGATGGCCCGGCAAAGCTGATGTCCGTCGGCCGAGGGACGCTGCGCCCACCATGACCGGATTTGCAGAGGCTGCACTGCGGCGCCCCAAATCACAATGAAGGTCAGGAAAGGGCCGGCCAGGCCGTCATAGTGGCTGCTTGCCAAGTAGCGTTTCGAATACCAGTTGTGTGCGTCGCTCGGCATGCAAGACCACCATTGCGGCGGCGCGGGCGTCTTCGCCAGCGTCGTGGTGATCGAAGTCCAGATCCGGACGCTGCTTCAGATGCGCAAGGCCATGGCCGCCGTTGTCCAAGAACTCGGGCCACGCGCGACGGGCGATCCGGACGCTGTCTCCCCATCTCCAGCGCGGCGACTCGCGGCCAAACGCAGCATAGGCGCCATGAATGGCGCGCCGGTCAAATCCGCTGTGCTGGATGAGGCGATGCCGATCTGGCAGATGCTCGCGGCATCGCTGCAGGCGGTCTCCACGTCCAGGGCGATGAACCGGAACGATCCGATCGGGACGCCTGAGGGGTACGCCACATCTTCGGTTCGCCTTGCCCCGGCGCGTGTCGGAGATCGGGTTGTCATCAAAGGCATTCGTGTCGTGCAATGGCCTTGGCCAAGGCCGTTTCGGAAACGAAGCGGAGCTGGTAGCCCTCGGCGATCAGCCCCTTCGCCCGTTCGATCTTGGTGCCGAAATGCGACGTGCGCCAGTTCTTCGACGCGGTCTGCGAGATGACGACGTAGCGAGTCTTCCGGCTGGTCGAGGACGCGACTGTGCCGCAACGCTCGATCTCCGAGATGATGAAGCTGCGCGCGCCCATCTGCATCGGGCCGGTCAGGACAAAACAGCTGCCGGCGAGGTCGACCTCGGCCGGGTCGATGATCGGCGTATCGAACTGCGCCACATTGCCAATATTCGGCAGGCCGGTATCGGCGAAGCCGTCGCCCACGAGAAGCGCGATCCATTCACGGATTTCCTCTGACTCGATCTCGGTCAGTATCTTGTCCGCCAGGGCCGCCTCAAGCGCGCGCCAGAGGTCGCGGTAGACCACCGAACGGGACAAGACCATGCTCGCGTGGAAGCGGGCGAGCATCGCCTCTGCCTCGGCCTTCAGGATGAGCCCGTCGCAGATGATGCCCGCACAGAAGCCAAGGAACTCGTTGACTTCGTCGAGCTCGGAGTAAGGTGCCGCCCGGACAAGTTCGTCGCGCTTCTCGGCGACCACATCCTGGAGTGCCCGCATCAGGTCGTTCTGCCCCGAGAAACACCGCGCCCGGATATCCTGTGCCAGATCCGATGCGTCGGGGTCCTCAAAGAACTCCACGAACTTGTCGGCCTCGGCGAGGATGGCCACTTCCTCGCCGGTCTCGATCCGCTGCGATGACAGCGCGCCCTACATCGAACCAGGGTCACCCTGGGAGAACGGATACTGCGAGAGCTTCAATGCCAGGTTCCGGGACGAGCTGCTCAACGGCGAGGTCTTTTACAGCCTCCGAGAGGCCAAGATCCTCATCGAGCAATGGAGGAAACACTACAACACGAAACGCCCCCACAGTGCTCTGGGCTACCGCCCGCCGGCCCCTGAATCCGTCATCCCGATGGACCAGAGGCCAGTCATGCACTAACAATCAAATCGGACCACTCAGGTGGGGCTGATCACGTGACACGCGGCGCCCCGCGCCACTCATCCCGCGCCGCCAGGGGATCCTGCCCCTCGTCGATGGCCCGGCGCAGCTCCTTGGCGCGTTCGCGCGCGGCCGTCACGCTCCACTCTGGCCAGCGCCCGATGGTCATCCGCCGCTGCCGTCCCGCGTGCCGGTAGTCGATGGTGAAGGTCCGCGCGTCCGAGGCCTGCACCCGCGCGGCGAAGCCGATCACCTCCGTGTCGAAGATCTGATAGCTGACGTCGGGCTTCGGTTCCGCCTCGCGTAGTGTTTTCTCGTTGAGTTTCAGTCGTTTGACCATGCATCCCGCCTCCTTGCTCCAGGACACAGGCATAGACCCGTGCCACTATCAAGTCGGACCACGGCGCAGGGACCGGAATACAGGCGGAAGGTGGAATTGGGGCAGGGAGGGGCGCTCCGGACAGAAAGATCAAATGGTTGGGCCGGAACGCCCGGCGCACGGCGCCTTAGCAGGTAGAAATGAGGGCGCCGCGCCGATGCCGATTTGATCGCGACCGGCTCATGGGCTAGCACTGGTGGCGATCCCAAGAACTGTCTTCGCCATGCCAAATGCCAAACCCCCTCGAAACCTTACACCGGTGCTCTGCCGGCGGCTGCAACAGGAGATGCTGAAGGCTTGCCAGGACGTCGCCGGCCGCCACGGTCTGGTGGTCGAGGCGAAGGAAATCACCGGCATGGAGTTGTGCTGGGGTTTCGATGCTGCCGTCCGTGTGTCGATTCCGTTGCCTGACGGCACCCTGCTCGACCCGGAAAGACTGCGCTTCGAGGCGCTGGCCGAAGCATTCGGTTTGTCGCCGACCGATTTCGGCCGCCAGTTCAGCACAGGGCGCGATTTGTTCAGGATCACGGGCATCGCCCCCCGCCGCCCCAAATACCCCGTCTCGGCCGAACGTATCCCGGATGGACAGGGGTTCAAGTTTACTGTCGACCAAGTGGCGCTGCTGTTGCAGAAGGGGATGAAGGACGTGACACCGAAGGGACAGTGACGGCCCTGTCGGCCCGATCCGGCTGTTCATCGCAGGCGTATACGCCGCAGTGCCGCTTGCCCAGAAGAGACGTTGGTCGAATGCGCAGCGATTGATGCAATGAAGTGCGTCTTTGCGAGGCTTTGTGTTCGTCGCTCTGGATGAAGAGGGCACGCCGAGGCAATAGGCTTCGTACAAACATGTTCTTTTGATTTGTATATTTCACGACTGACGAAGCACACTATTGCCGGTAGCGATCCGGTGGATGAGGCCAGCGACAACTCGGTGCGTCTCCATTTCTATGGCCGTGCCGACCGCGTTTTCGTGGGTTGCGGCAGCGTCTCTGAGAACTCCGGCAATCTCGCGTTCGGGGAGCAGCTTGTGATCGCTAATCGCAAGAAGGAGCGCCTCGCAGATCGAGAGGGCCGCGATTCCGGAATAGTCCGTCTGGAAGGGCATTTCGAGAATCTCCTTGATGCTGCGAAGGGATCATGGCGCCGTGCTGGTCTGATCTACGTTCCCAATCTTTCAGAAAATGCTGTAAGTTGGGCTGATCGAAAGCAGTCCGTGCGCCGATTTCCCACTAATTCATTGCCCGCCCTGGGAGGCGCCGTTGAGCATTATCCAAGACAGTCCTCTCACTCGGAAGCTTTCCGCCTTTGTAGCCCTCTCGGACGCAGAGCTTGCGGTGTTGGACCGTTTGCACCAAAGGCGCAGGTCTTTTGTCGCGGGGCGCGATCTGGTGCATCAGGGGCAGTCCGATCAGGCGGCCTATATCCTCTCGGAAGGCTGGGTCTGCTCTTACAAGATCCAGCCGGATGGATCGCGGCAGATTGTCGATTTCCAGATCCCCGGCGATTTTCTGGGCCTGCGCAGCGTCCTTCTGCACACATCCGATCACAGCATCGAACCGGTCGTTGATATCCAGGCAGCGGAGGTGCTGGCGAGCGACCTTCTGGAGGCCTTCGCGCACACGCCGAGACTGGCGATGGCGGTTCTATGGGCGGTAAGCAGGGACGAAGCGATGGTGGTCGAGCATCTGGTATGCATCGGACGCCGCGACGCGAATGCCCGCATGGCGCATTTCCTGCTGGAACTCGGTGTCCGGCTGGCTCTGGTGGGGATGGGCAGCAAGGCGGGATATGACTGCCCACTGACACAATATCACCTCGCCGATGCGCTGGGTCTGAGTGCTGTCCACGTCAATCGTGTCCTGCGACAGCTTCGGGAAGCCGGGCTGGTCACATTCCGGGACGGTCACGTGACCTTCGATGACTATGAACGTCTGGTGGCACTGGCGGATTTCGATCCGGCCTATCTGGATCAAACTGGCCCGCTTCTCAAGTGACAATGGCCGCCCTTTTGATAGAGGGGCGGCCATGGCAGATCTAGTTAAAGACCTTCAAATTTTCACAAGGCGCAGTCTTCGCGGCTAAGCGATCAGTTGGTAACCGGCCGCTTTGGACCGCCTTCCGAGTGTGGTCTTCAGATCTTAGGCTACGTCGTTATTGACGTCGTTACCGACGTCGTATCGGCTTGGAGATTGAATGCGGCAGGGTGAAGTGCTGGGTGTGGAACGCCGCCGGCGATGGTCTGATGAGGAGAAGCTGGCGATCCTCGCGCGGGTTGGCATAGCCGGCCGGACAGTTTCGGATGTGGCGCGGGAGGAAGACCTGACGCGACAGCACATCTACCAGTGGCGGCGGGAGCTGCGCCGCAAGGGAATGTGGCCGCGATCCGAGGGGGCTGTGTTTCTGCCGGTCGACCTTTCTCCAGTGCCGGAACCTGAGGTGCGAGCGGCAGCGGGGCCGTCGGTGTCCACGCTGGAGATCGTGCTGCGCAACGGGCGCCGACTTTTGTGCAATGGCCCCGTTGAGGATTGCCATCTGGCGCGACTGATCCGGTTGGTGGAGACGGCATGATCGGCCCTGGCACCGGTGTGCGGGTCTACCTGGCCTGCGGCACAACTGACATGAGGAAGGGGATTGCGGGCCTCGCAGCGCTCGCCCAAGACGTTCTGCGACAGAAGCCGACCGGTGGCGCTGTCTTCGCCTTTCGCGGACGCAAGAGTGACAGGGTGAAGCTTTTGTATTGGGACGGTCAGGGATTTTGTCTCTATTACAAGGTCCTGTCCCGTGGACGTTTTCCCTGGCCCTCGGCCAGTGACGGGGTGGCCCGGCCAACCTCGGCGCAACTGGCCATGCTCTGGGAAGGAATCGACTGGCGACGACCAGACTGGGGCGCGCCGCCGGCCCGGGTTGGTTGATTATCCATCTGTTTTTGCTTTATTTTATTGGCCATTCTTGCCTGTCGTGATAGACATCCGCATGTCCTCCTCCACCGCCCAATTGCCCGACGATCCGGCCGCCTTGAAGGCGATGATCGCGGCTTTACAGGCGGAGAACGCGAAGGTGGAAGAGACGGTTGCAAGGCTGAAGGTCAGCCTGCGGGCCCATGAAGCGCTGGTGCAGGCGCTGCGGCTGCGGATCACCCGGCTGAAGAAGCAGCGGTTCGGCCAGAGCTCGGAGAAGATCGCGCGCGAGATCGAGCAGTTGGAACTGGCGCTCGAGAACCTCGAGGTGAGCCAGGCCAGCAGTGAGGCCGAGATGCCGCCCGAAGAGGATGACGCGGTCACTGCGTCGGTCGCCGAGGGCAAGACGGTCACCGTCCCGCGCCGCCGCAAGCCGCGGGTGACGGCCGCGACGCCGCGCGAGCGCATCGTGCTCGATCCCGGCGACAGTTGCCCCGACTGCGGCGGCGCCCTGCGCCTGGTCGGCGAAGACGTCAGTGAGATCCTCGATCTGATCGCCGCCAGGCTGAAGGTGGTCGAGACGGCCCGGCTGAAGAAGTCCTGCCGTCGCTGCGAGAAGATCACTCAGCCTGCCGCGCCGTCGCGCCCGATCCCGCGCGCCATGGTGGGGCCGGCGCTGCTGGCGCATATCCTCGTCGCCAAATTCGACGACCATTTGCCGCTCTATCGCCAGCAGGAGATCTTCGCCCGGATGGGCGCCGACATTCCGTCCTCGACCTTGGTCGACTGGTGCGGTCAGGGCATCCGGGTGCTGGCGCCGCTGGTCGAGCGGATCCGCACGGAGGTGATGAAGACCGACCGGCTGCATGCCGACGACACCACCGTCCGCGTCCTCGATCCCTCGAAGCGCAACGAGGGGATCGGCAAGGGCGTGAAGGAGGGGCGGATCTGGATCTACCTCCGAGATGACCGGCCCTGGGGCGGAGCGGCGCCACCCAGCAGCGCCTATTTCTTCTCGGTCGATCGCAAGGGGGAGCATCCCCATAAGCATCTCGCCGGTTTCCGCGGGATCCTCCAGGCCGATGCCTATACCGGTTTCAAATCGCTCTGTGTACCGGACGAGGACGGCCAGCCGCGGATCCGCGAGGCCGCTTGTTGGGCACACCTCAGACGAGACTTCTTCGACGTCCACAAGGGAACCGGCTCCGCCATCGCGCTCGAGGCCCTGAAGCGGATCGGCGAGCTCTACGACATTGAGGCCGAGATCACAGGGCAAAGCGCTGAGGCGCGCCGTGCTGCGCGTCAGTCCCGGAGCAAACCCAAGGTCGAGGCCTTCAGGGCCTGGGCCGAGGAGCAGCTCAAGCGCATTCCCGGAAAGAGCGATCTGGCCAAGGCGTTCCGCTACGGGCTGAACCGCTGGGAGTCGTTCCGCCTGTTCCTCGACGACGGTCGCGTGGCAATCGACAACAACCCGGCCGAGCGGAAGATGAAGCCTATAGCATTGGGCAGAAAGAATTTTCTATTCGCGGGCTCGGATGCCGGCGGCGAGACGCTGGCCGCCGCGATGACCATCATCGAGACCGCAAAGGACAACGGGCTCGATCCGCAGGCCTACCTCGCCGATATCTTCGCCCGGATCAACGACCACAAGATCAATCGGATCGATGAGCTTCTGCCTTGGAACTGGAAGCCCATGGGCACCGTCAAGGCCGAGGCCGCGTGAACATCGCTCGAAAGAGTTCCTCGGCGCACCTCAGCCCCTCATCCGTCAAGACAACCGACTTCGTCTTGTTGACCGGATCGGCAATCAGCCCCTTCTCGTGCAACCGCCCCAAGCACTCCCAGTCAAAGCCTTTCCAAGCCCGCCGCTCATCATGCAGCGTCAACCACATCAGGCCCAGAACGGCGTCGTCGATCCGGTCTCGGTCAATCTCCATGCCGCGAGCCTATCACAGATCATCGCGGCCACTGCGGCCCAATCCGGCCGGTTACATCAGTTGCGCTCGCCGTTGCCTTGAAGGGCATTCAAGCGAAGCGTTACTTCTGAGACGCTGAGGCGCCCACATTCGCTCGCGTGAAGCTCCGCTGAGAGCTCCAATTGCGTACATGCCCGAACATACGGCGCCGATTGGAGCTCGGCGGCTTTTGCTGTGGTAGCATCACCTTCCGCAAAACTTGCGGCCGTGAAGCCGAACACCAGGAGTGCCGATGACGCGGCCAAACGTCCACACTTCCGGGCAAAACTCCGCACGAATTCCAAACCGGAGGAAAGAATCTTTACGAAAAACATAATTGTATCCTTTCTTGGGTTCTCCCAAGTCGCCGAAATTATGGAGAAATGAAACGATTGAGATCGATTGATCTCTAGTCCTTCACGACTGCTAGGAAAACCGTAGCCAAACGGGGATTCGTTAAGCTTCGGGCATTATCGCCAACCTGCTTTGGTGGCGCACTGACACATGTTAGCCTAGGTAGTTTCGGGTCTTCCTTCACAAGCTGTTGCTGGGCCAGGATTGGCTGTACGCGGCGGCATAAGTTCCATGTTCGTTGCGTCCGATTCGTCAAGAGGTTGCTGGCGAGTTGACGCTTAGGGGCCGGCCTCCTATCAAGCAGGGCGACCCGGTCAAAAGCCCAGACGTCGGGTGTCACGCGAGGGCGTGAGTGGCCGCGTCGAGTTCCTTGTTGGTCTCGGCATCGTTCTTTGCCGTATGAGCCTTCTCGTCGGCCTGGCAGTGCTTCAGGACCGCGTCCTTCGTAGGGCCATCGGGCGCCTTGTCCCAGTTGGTCTTGACGTATTTCATCTTGTCGGCGGCCTTGTTGATTTCGGGTGTCATGGGATGTCCTGTCCTGGACGTTCCGAGAATAAGAAGCGTGAGGGCAATACCCACCAATTGTCGTCTGCACGCCCTCACGCTTCTTCCGTACTCGGAAATCTTCAGTACTCGGAAAAAACGTGCCCGCCAAATACTCGCCGGGCACAGGTCAGCTAGCGGGCTTGGCGCGATCTCTGCACTGACGCAGGTTAGCCTGACCGGCACGGGTCTCGGTATTAAGGTCTGACGTCGGGGAAGGTGGGGGAAGGATCACGGCGGCGGCAGCCGTCTGCATATTGTCCAATTCATCGCTCCAGAACCGTTCTGCGTGGTCCCGTCGCGGTGCCGCATACCGTATGGTCGTCCGCCCTCCCGTTGCCTGAAATGCGTCCGGTCCGGTCGCTCGATATCCGACATCCGAACAGCTCATCCCGAATTGGCCAGGACGTAGACCCGCGCCAGAACCAGAAGGAAAAACACAACCAGCAGGGCGCGTGTGAAGGAGCCCGGCGGCCAGTTCGGCATCACGGGAACTGTCAGGCCCGGTATGCGGTTAGGCAGAGGAGCAGGCAACAGGACGGCCAGTTTCGCGGCGACCGCACCGTGTTCGAGGCTGAGCGCGGGGATATCCTTGAACCCCGAAAGTATCGCCCCTAGCCGTCCGCGCGCCGCGTCCGGCCCTGAATCTGCAAGTCTGGCCGCCTCTTCCCAGGGATCGAAGCCAAGCCTGGCGAGTGCGGAGAGCACCGTAACGGCCGACCCGTTCTGGTCTTCGCCAACGAAGGCGTACAGAAACCGGTCAAAGTCGCTTCCGTCCGGGTGAAGAACGTCCAGCCTCGACATACAACGCTCCAATACTTCTTTAGACCCAACCATGACGAGCCTCCGTTGGGACCATAGAGGCGCCAGTCGCCCGAAAGATGCCGACAACTGGTTCTTTGATGTTATCGGCTGCGCTTCCGCCGCGCCCTTACGCAGATCAGCGATGTGGTGGGCCGGCTGGTTTGGACATGGGCGACAGGCCGAGGTTGTATCCGGAAAGCAAGAAAACTGCCCCTAGCTAACACCGATCAGTAAGGGTCGCCCTTTAGTAGACTATAGTCATGACACTCATCAGGCCTTGCTGCGTGTCGGCCTTCAGGAACCTGCGGCGCCTGGTAGTTGAGCGACTTTCATTAAGATAGCGGAGGCTTGGGATGAACATGCGGACGTCCACATATACGGTGACGTTTCCTGACGAATTCGTCTTGCCGGGCTACCCGGACGAACTACCCGCCGGCGAATACGAAGTCGTCATCGAGGAAGAATGCCTTCAGGGCCTCAGCTTTGAGGCATTCCGACGGACCGCAACATACCTGACCATTCACGGCAAGGGTGAGCACGCAGGTCGTACCGAACTGCGTCCGGTCTCGGAGCGGGACATGGAGCTGGCGATCACCCACGGTCGGAACATCCCGAGGGACGTCAACGACAGCGAGGCGGCGCTTTCTCCGCAGGAGGACTTGAAATGAATACTCCCGAATGGCTGAAACCCGGAATCTACGGCGGCGTGATCGGCGCGGTTGTCATCATGGTCGTTGGATTTTCGTGGGGCGGCTGGATGACGAGTGGAACGGCCAACAAGATGGCACGCACACTGGCAGAGGATGAAGTGATCACCGCACTGACTCCAGTCTGCATTGAAATGTCACGCGCAGACCCGGACCGCATTGCGAAACTCGCCACCATCAACAGCGCCGCGAGCTACAAGCAGCGTGACGCGGTGATCGCCGCCGGCTGGGCGACGGTCCCCGGCACCGAAATCGCCAATCGAGATCTGGCGCAGGCCTGCATGGCCGCGCTCAAACTCGAGGCATCGTGACACAGCGGGCCGGGCGGCGTCCGGGGAATCCGACCGATTTACACTGAAGGGTCGCGGTTCTTCGGCGCCACACTCTGTACGGGCGACGCACCATCTTCGCCGCCTTCGCGGGCACAAATGACCTGCCAATCCCTTTGCGCCAATATCCGCACGAAAAGGATCGCACGATGTCTGTCAGAAGCCTCACGGTCACCAGAACTGCTGCGCCCTCGGCATCCGAAACGCCGCCCGTCAGGAAGACGCCTTGCTGCGTTGACGAGCACCCTGCCGGGGTAACGCGCAATATTGGGACACCGTCATACCAGGAGACAGATCATGGAACGAAACATCGAAAAGAGCATAGCTGTTTTTTCCCGTCCATTCAGGCTTTCCGGTTTTGATGAGGTCCTTCCTGCGGGAGAATATGACATCGAAACCGAACTGAACTCGCCGCCCGACCATCTCGATCCGGAAGGCTGGAAGGCTTCGGTCTTGGTGCATCTGAATCCACGGATGTCCCATCCCGGTTTGACGCGGAGCCTGACCGTGTCTCTGGCCGATCTGGAGAGGGCCCGCGCCAAGGACAAGCTTTCCGGTAAAGAGCTGACGCAATTCTTTGTCGAAGAGATGCTGGCCGATCCGATGGTGCGCCTTGTGATGAAAGCCGACGGTGTCTCCGAAAGTCAGCTTCGCAACCTCTATGGTTGTGCGCGCGCACCGGACCCCGACCGCGACAAGCAGAACCGAAATCTCGCTCCCGGAGCTCTGACCGATCGCCCTTCGATCCGCTCATCGATCGAGGCCGCCGAGAACGAAGGAATGCCATCCAAGGCGGATTGCACGTCCCAGCTCGGGTTCCTGCGCCCCGGCGGAATGTCGGTGGCCGCGGGGACAAAACTATGACCGACGATCCGGTGTATCTTGACGCGAGACGCAGTACCGAAAGCAGGATGGCAACCGATATCCGGCGACATTCACTCAAAGATTTCGAGGCAGATCAGCACGCGCTCCGCCAACGGCAGGAAGAACTGGAAGCGCAACTTCTTGCCGAGCCTGCCGCCAACTGGCACGAGGCGGCCGTGAAAGCGCAATATCTGATACGTCGTTATTCCGAGACTTCCGAGGCTCAGGACGCAAGACGCCAGAAACTCATCCAGCGCGCACTCGGTGATCTCGCGCGCCTGATCGAGGCAGAAGCTGAAAACCCATGACCCCATTCACCAAACAGGACACGATTCAGGCGCGGGCACGCAATGATGTGCCGCAAGAGCGTCGTTGCCTTCGCTGCGGCACCGCCTTCTGGAGCGAGGGGTTCGGGCAGCGGATCTGTCCGCGCTGCAAGGGATCAAACGCGTGGCGGAACGCCGCTCCCGCACGCTCTGGTTCGTCTCGCCGCCGCTGACGTATTTCAGGCACCTGAACCGTTTTCCGGCGTGCCGACAAGGTGCATAAATGATGTCTCTCGAAGCGGTCCACACGACATGCCTCTACAACAGACCGTCCTATATCCTGCTCCAACGTCCGGAACGCGAAGGCTGCCGTGCGGCATCCAAAGAACTGCAAAAGCCCGCAAGGGATCATCCACACCTACCGCACCGTCTCCTTTCTGGGGAGGACGAAGCCGCTCGCGTGGCATTGGCGCGTGTGGCTGCACGCGCTCTTGCCGCAGCGCATGCGATCGTCGTCGTGAGCCTGGCGTTGCCCTTGAGAGCGTCCCGCATCACAGGGCCATTTCCGCGACCGGTGCTCCAAGGATCTCCTCGTTGACCTCGACGCCGAGGCCCGGGCCGCAATCGTCGGGCAGGCGCACCTCGCCGTTTGTCACTGGCAGCGGGCTCCTCACCATCGGCAGATCGGCGCTCACGAAGTCGTAAAGGCCGAAGTTGAGATTCCGCGGCAGCGTATGCCCCATATGGGTGACGCAGGCGAGGAGGATTCCGGTGCCGTAGTAGTCCTCGATCCGGACCGGCACG
>NZ_JAPDOG010000051.1 GCF_026013545.1 Defluviimonas salinarum
GGAACGCTCGACCTGCACATGCAGAAGGAGGAACGGATCCTCTTTCCGGCGCTGCGTGCCGGCCGGGTCGAGGGGATCGTGGCTCCGCTCGCGGCGATGCGCGCCGACCATGACGGCCACGCCGCCGACACGGCGGCCATCCTGGCCCTGACCGGCGATCTTGCCCCGCCCGACGGCGCCTGCCGGACCTGGCGAGCGCTCTATGACGGGCTGAGGGCGTTCCTCGCCGATCTCGAGGCGCATATCCGGCTCGAGAACGAGGTGCTGTTCCCGCGCTTCGAGAGTGCACTGTCGGCGCCCGATGCCGGGCGCCCGGATCTGGGGAGATAGGCGATGACCGAGTTGCGGATCCCGAAGGCGAGCCTCCGCCATGCCGAGCGGCGCCATGACCTGGCCCCGGCGCCTGACGACGCCTTCCGCGATTTCAGCGCGGCGGTCTTCGCCGAGGGCGCGCTCGACCGCCGGACCAAGCAGCTGATCGCGGTGGCGGTCGCGCATGTCACCCAGTGTCCCTGGTGCATCGAGGGGCATGTGAAGGCGGCGCGGCGGGAAGGCGCGACGCCGGAGCAGCTGATGGAAGCGGTCTGGGTGGCGGCCGAGATGCGCGCCGGCGCGGCCTTCGCCCATTCCACGAAGATGATCGACATGCTGCTGGAGGCGGAGAAGAGCCGCGACTGAATGCCCGCGAGGTCGCTTCGCGGACGCCGCCTCGCGGCCTGTTCCGCTGCCATGCGCCGATCCTTCAGGCCGGAATGGGCGGCGGCGAACTTCCCCGGGGCGTCGCAGGCGCCGGAAGCGGAGCTTTGCTCGGTGTCGCCGTCGGAATGCCGGGTGGGACTATACGGCTCGCCTGTTGAGCCAGCGACCAGTTGCCCACCGGTCGGCGACATCCAGATCCTTCAAGGCAGTACCGTAGAACCTCAGCTTGTCCGTTGCATAGCAATTGCCGGGGCCTTGCCTGCGCATAACTTGCTTGCGGAGTTTCAATGCTGACGTATTGTCTCGCGTCTTGGTGACGGCATGCCCTCGATGCGGCGCTTCCGGATTTTGGCGAGCGCATCGCCTCACGAAACGCGGACCGCCAAATCGCCGAGACCCTCATCCGATCGCACGGAAAGACCGCGTCTCCACCCTCGGCGCCGCCGAGATCGTTCACGCGGCCTTGCGCCTGTGGCGAAACGGGAACTCGCGCCACAAGCGCGAGTTCCGCAAAACGCCCGGCGATCGCCCTCAGTTCAGAAGCTGCTGCAGCGGCACCGGCTCGCTGATCGTCCAGCTGTCCACCACGGCGGGTTTGCCGTCGCTGATCTCGACGATCTGCATCTCGGCGGAGTTCTGGTGATGCAGCTCGCCGCTGAAGCTGCGCGCGCCGAACGCGGTCGCCTCGCCCTTCATCTTTTCCAGCTCGGCCGTCACTGCCGCCCCGTCGAGCGACCCGGCGCGCTCGACCGCCTTCGCCCAGAGGTCGATCAGGATGTAGCCGGGATAGGCGTACTGGCTCGCCGGGCGGCTGCCGCTGGCCTTCTCATAGGCGACGTTGAAGGCTTCGACCTCGGGGCGCGGGTCGTCGCCGTAGATGGAGCCCTGGACCGGCACGACGAAGCCCGAAAGCCCCGGCGTCGCATCGAGCCAGTAGGAGCCGTCGACGGCCGAGCCGTTCAGGATCAGCGAGTTGATACCCGCCGCCCGGATCTGGCGCACCGCCGAGGCCGCGCCGGGGATGTAGGAGCAGAGCATGATCACGTCCGGCTCCTCGGGCAGCGCCTTGATCCGGGTGATCTGGCTCGCGATCGAGGCGTCGTCGTTCTTGAACGTGTCGCGGCCCACGATCTCGGTGCCGTCGAGCTGCGGGAACATCCAGTCGAAGCCGGTGCATATGCCCTTGTTGTACTCGATCGTGGTGTCGAGCAGCACATAGCCCGTCCGCGCCTCGCGCCTGGCGTGGCTCCACTCGGCCATCGTGGCGCCCTGAACGGCGGCGAGGACGGAACCTGAGAAACTGTTCGGCCCGACGCCCTGGATGCCGGCCTTGACGTCCTCGGCGCAGAGGAAGAACGAGTTGATGCCGGCCGATTCCGCGGCGAGCGCGGCGGGCGCGCCGAAATCGTAGTCGCAGCTGACGACCATCATGTCGGCGCCCTCGTCGAGCACCTGGAGCCCAGCCTTGGCCGATTGGGCGCGGTCGGTCTTGGTGTCGGCCTCGACCCAGGCGATCTGGCGGCCCAGGAGCCCGCCATTCGCGTTGATCTCGTCGATGCGGATCTTGGCGGCGGTGGCGGCCGGGGTGTCGTAGGCTTCCATCCAGCCGGATGTCGCGATGGCGAAGCCGATGGTTATGTCGTCGGCCGCGATTGCGGGCGCGGCAGCGCCCAGCGCAAGTGTCGAGGCAATCAGCAAGCGATGCATGGGGTATCTCCTCAGTTGGTGGTCGTTTGTTCTTGGTCGAAGGAAAGCCGGGGCGTGCGCGCCCGAAGGCGAAACTCGGCGCCTCCGGTCAGGCCGGCGGGGCGCAGGATCAGCACGAGGATCATGACGATGCCGATCAGGATCTCCTGCGCGCCACTCGGGAGCGCGAGGGCCGCTTCGCCGATCGTGATCCCCTGTTCGAGCCGCACCAGCGCCTCGATCAGCAGTGACAGGACCAGCACGCCCGTGACCGCGCCCGACAGGCTGCCGATGCCGCCGACCACGAGCATCGCCAGCGCGATGAAGGTGATGCCGAGGTAGAAACTGTCGGGGTTGAGGACGCCGAGTGAGTGGCCGAAGAGCGCCCCGGCGACGCCGGTGAAGAAGCCACTGATCACGAGCGACAACAGGCGGTGGCGGTACTGGTCAATGCCCGAGGCGCGGGCGGCGACCTCGTCCTCGCGGGTGGCCCGAAGCGCGAGGCCCGAGGCGGAATTGGCGTAGAGATTGGCCGCGACGATCGCCGCGACGGCCCAGGCCAGCGCCACCCACGGCCCGACATAGCGCGTGAGCCCGACGACCGAGGATGTCGCCCCGGTCACGCCTTCCCAGTTGGAATAGACCGTGTAGACGATGGCGAGGAACGCGAAGGTCGCGATCGAGGCGGCGATGCCGGACAGCCGCAGGATCGCGGCCCCGGAGATCAGCGCGACGAAAGCCGCCAAGAAACCCGATGCGATGGCGGCCGGGAAGACGTGCCATTCGGCATTCGCGAGCCAGACCGGAAGGTCGGGCAGGAACAGCGCCTTGGCCTGCGGCTTCAGCGTCAGCCAGGCCGAGCAATAGGCGCCGATCGCCATGTACCCGGCATGGCCGAAGCTGATCACGCCGGAATTGCCGACGAAGATCCACAAGCCCACCACCAGCGTGACGCGAACCAGGGTCTCGGCGGCCATGCGCGCCAGCGCCCTGTCGCCCGTCAGCGCGACCCCGGCCACGAAGGCCAGAAGGATCAACGCTAGGATCAGCGGCGTCGAATGGGCGAGGAGACGGTTTTGCATGTGCTTGCCCGGCATCGGTCAGACCCTCGGCTTGGCTGAGCTCGGCACGAACAGGCCCTGCGGGCGCACCAGCAGGCTGACGATGACGAGCGTGTAGAGGAAGGCGTCCCGGAAGGGCCGCGCGTCGAGCGGCAGGTAGGCTTGCAGGAGGACCGAGACCGCCCCGATCAGGAACCCGGCAGCGACCGCGCCGGGTAGCGAGCCCAGGCCGCCGATCACTGTCGCGATGAAGGCCACGAGCATGATCTGCCCGCCCATCCGCACATCGGCCACGCCGGTCTGCGTCGCCATGATCAGCGCCACGGCGGCGGCGAGCGCGCCCGACAAAGCGAAGGCCCCGGTGATCACGACGTTCGCGCGCACGCCGAGCAGCCGGGCCATGGTGAAGTTCTCGGCCGCCGCGCGCATCTCGAGCCCGATCCGCGTCTTCTTGAGGAGAAGCGCGAGCCCCGCCACGACGGTCAGCGTCGCCAGGATCACGATGAGCTGGAGAAGCGGCACGCTCGCCCCCATGACGGTCACCGGCGTGTTGAGTTCGGGCCAGAGGCTGATCGCCTTCGGGCGCCCGCCATATGTCGCCAGAAGCGCGTTCTGGATCACGAAGCCGAGCGCGAAGGACGAGATCATCATCGCGACCGGCGTCGCCTTCCGCAGGTGCCGGAAGACCGCGTATTCGGACGCGACCGCCGCCGCCGCGCCGACGGCGAGCAGAAGCGGGATCAGCAGGAAGGCCGGCGCGCGGCCGAGGAACATCACCGCCACCGCGTCGGTCGAGGGCACGATCAGCGCGAAGACGCAGAAGGCGATGTACTGGCCATGCGCGAAGTTCACGAGGTTCATCACCCCGAAGATCAGCGCGATTCCCAGGGCCGCCATGGCATAGATGCCGCCGAGCGAGGCCGCGTCGAAGAAAAGCTGGGCTGCCGTGTTCATTCCGCCGCCTCCTTCCCTGTCTTGCCGAAATACGCCTCCGTCAGCGCGTCCTTGTCGGCGAACGCCGCCGCGTCGCCCTCGCCCACGACCTGGCCGCCGCGCAGGAGGATCATCCGCCCGCCGACGCGCCCCGCCCGGACCGAGCTCTGCTCGACGATCAGAAGCGTGAGGCCGCGTTCCTCCTGCAACGCCACCAGCGTGTCGTAGACCTGGTCGACGATCTTCGGCGCGAGGCCGAGCGATGGTTCGTCCACCATCATCAGCTTGGGATTGGTCATCAGCGCCCGCCCGATCGCCAGCATCTGCTGCTGGCCGCCGGACAGCGCCCCGGCGCTTGCATGGCGGCGCTCCGCTAGTATCGGGAAGGCGCGGTAGATCTCGGCGATGTCGCCCTCGACCGCATCGGCGTCGCGCCGGATGCCGGTGCCGACGCGCAGGTTCTCCTCGACCGTGAGGCGGCCGAAGATCTCGCGCCCCTCGGGCACCATGCTGAGGCCGAGCCGCGCGACCGCCTCGGGCGGCCGCCCGGTCAGGAGGTCGCCGTCGAGCTCGATCCGTCCGTGCGCGGTCGGCACCGCGCCGCTGATCGCCTTGAGGAGCGAGGACTTGCCGGCACCGTTCGGGCCGGAGATGAAGATCCGCTCACCCTCGCCGATGTGGAGCGTGACATCCGTGAGCGCCGGCACCTTGCCATAGCGGACCGAGACATCGAAAACGCCAAGCCTGGACATCACGCGGCCTCCTGATCGGCGCCGAAATAGGCGTCGCGCACCGGTTTGCTGGCGACGATTACATCGCGGTCGCCCTCCTCGATGACCTGGCCGGCATCGAGCACGTAGATGTGGTGCGAGACCGAGAGCACGAGTCCGACATTGTGCTCGATCAGGAGAACGCCGGTGTTCAGATCCGCCGCCACACGCACGATCAGCGCCGCGAGGTCGGCGGCCTCGGCCTCCGACATGCCGGCGGCCGGTTCGTCGAGCAGCAGGAAGGCGGGCGCGAACATCAGCGCGCGGGCGATGCCGACGCGGCGTTCGTCGGTGTAGGGCAGACCCGCCGCCGGCCTTTCAGCCAGATGCGGGACGCCCATCCAGTCGAGGAGCCGGAACGCCTCGGTCTCCGCGGCGCGGCGCGTATGGCCGAGGCCGACGCCCGTCACCGCGAGGTTGTCGAGGACGTCGAGCCCGGAGAAGAGCCGCCCCGCCTGGAACGTCCGCGCGACCCCGGCGCGGCGCAGCTCATGCGCCGAGAGCGCGCCGACATCGCGGCCGTTCAGTGTCACGGCCCCGCGCGTCGGCGCCTGGAACCCGGTCAGCACATTGACGAGCGTCGTCTTTCCCGCGCCGTTCGGCCCGATCAGCCCGTGAACCGCGCCCGGGGTGACGGCGAGGGAGACATCGGTCAGGGCCTTGAACCCGCCGAAGGCCACCGTCACCCCATCGGTCGCGAGGGAGGGCCCGTCATGTCGCACGCGGCCAGCCACCGGATCACGCCTCGACCAGCGCTTTTTCCCTGCGCGGCTTGGCGGCGGACACGAGCGCGCCGTTGGTCAGCAGGTAGACGCCGCTGTCGTGGAGCGTCACTTTCCAGCCTGGCTCGATGACGATGGTGGTGGTGACCTCCTCGATCACCGCCGGGCCCGCGAGCGTATCGCCCGCCCCGAGCGCCGAGCCGTCATAGACCGGCGTCGCATGGGCCGTGCCCTCGGTCGAGAAGACCATCGGGCGGGTGCCCTTCAGCGCGCTTTCCGCGCCCTTCCCGGCGGCGATCTTCATCCTTTGGGGCTTGTCCACATGCCCGGCGATGGTGCTTTCGACATTGACCACCTCGACCGCGCTGTGCGGCTCGTCATAGGTGTAAAGCTCCTTGTGACGGGCATGGAACGCCGCCCTTATCTGCCCGAGCGACGCTTCGGTCACCTCGAACGGATCGATTTCGACCGTGCATTCGTGGACCTGGCCGACATAGCGCATATCGAGCGAGCGGCGGATCGAGATGCGCTCCTCGCTGAACCCGTCGTCGGCGAGATCCTCGCGGCCGCGCGCCTCGAGCCCGGTGAACAGGTCGTCGAGTGTCTTCGCCGCCGTGGCGCCTTCAAGCCGCAACGGCGCCGGCGCCATGTAATTGTACTTCACGTCCGAGATGATCTGCCCGTAAGCGCAGAGCCCCGAGGCGAGCTTGGAGACCAGCACCTTGTGAATGCCCATCTCGCGTGCGAGCGCGGTGATATGCGCGCCCGTCGCCCCGCCCGCGCCCATCAGCACGAAGTCGCGCGGGTCGTAGCCGCGTTCGACTGAGACGCGGCGGATGGCGTTGACCATGTTGTTGTTGACGATGGTGAACATGCCGTAGGCGGCCTTTTCGACCGAGATGCCGAGGGGGTCGGCGAGGCGCGTCTTGATCGCCTTGCGAGCCTTGTCCACGTCGAGCGGCAGGCGCCCGCCGACCAGGCCATCGGCATTCAGATAGCCGAGGACCAGATTGGCGTCGGTCGTGGTCGGCTCCTCGCCGCCCTGGCCGTAGCAGGCCGGGCCGGGCTCGGAACCCGCCGATTGCGGCCCCATCTGCATCAGCCCCATCGAGTCGATCCAGCCGATCGAGCCGCCGCCGGCGCCGAGCGTCTCCACCTGGATCATCGGGATGCCGATGCGGTAGCGCAGGAAGTCGATGTTCTTGTTGACGTTGGCCTTGCCGTCCTTCGTCAGCGTGATGTCGAAGGAGGTGCCGCCCATGTCGCAGGTGATGATGTTCTTGTCACCCCAGGGCGCCGCCACGTCGAGCGCGGCCTGCGGCGCGGAAGCCGGGCCGGAATTGATCGCGTAGACCGACTGGTCCGACACGACCTTGCCGAGCGCCAGCCCGCCGTTCGACTGGAAGTAGCGCACCGGATGCTTCGAGCCGAGCTCGCGGAAATAGGCGTCGATCGCGTCGACATAGCGTTGCAGGATCGGCGCGAGATAGGCGTTCACGATGGCGGTCGAGGTCCGCGTGTATTCCCGCACCTGCGGGTAAAGCTGCGAGCCCACCGTCAGCCGCACGCCCGGCATCATCTCGCGCACGATCTCGGCGGCGCGGTTCTCGTGCTCGGGATGCAGGACCGACCAGACGAAGCTGATGGCCACCGATTCCACGCCCTCGGCGAGGAAATAGCGGCAGGCGTCGCGGACGTCGTCCTCGTTCATCGGCGTCTTGACCGAGCCATCGGAGATCACGCGCTCCGACACGCCGCGGCGCAGGTGGCGCGGCACCAGCATCGTCGCCGGCGGATAGTCGGGATCGTAGCGATAGCCGTCCTCCTTGTGGCCGAGCCGGATCTCGATGGAATCCTCGTGCCCCCTGGTGGCGATCAGGCCGGTCTTGGCGCCGTTGTGCGTGATCAGGGCGTTCAGCCCCACCGTCGTGCCGTTGATGCAGAGATCGGAGTTCGACACGATCTCTTCGGCCGTGATCCCGGTCTCCTCGGTGATGAGCGCGAGGCCGTTGCGGATCGCCTTGGTCGGCTCGTTCGGGGTCGAGAGGACCTTGAAGATCTGCACCCCGCCATCCTTGTCGGCCAGGATGAAATCGGTGAACGTGCCGCCGGCGTCGATGCCCAGACGATATTGGGTACGCATGGTCTTGTCCTTTCCTGTCAGGGGCTTCAGGCGGCCGCGCGGGCCCTGGCCGTGGCGGCTTCGTCCACGGTCAGCGTTTCGGGGTCGGAGATGATGACGCCGTAGTCGAGCCGCGCGCCCTCGACCGAGACGAGCCCGTCGCGGATGTCCTCGACCACCTTCAGCACGTCACGTTCGAACGGGTTGCCGAAGCCGCCGCCGCCGGGGTTCTTGTTCGCGGCGCGTTCGCCGGGGTGGATGGTCTCGATCACGTTGTCGGTGATGATCTCGGTCTTGCCGTTCCGGGTGATCTCGAGCCGTCCGACCTTTGGCTCGATCATCGTCGAGCGCGCGCCGCCCGCGCCCATCGCCGGGATGCGGCGGCCTTCGCCGAAGGTGATCAGCGTCATCGGCTTGTCCAAGGGCTCGACCTCCCAGCAGGCGCCCGATCCGCCGCGGAACTTCCCGGCGCCGCCCGAGTCGGTCATCATCGAGTAGCGGTGGATGATGATCGGGTAGGAATGCTCCAGCATCTCGATATCGCCCGAGGTGAGCGCGCCGAAGCAGCATTCCGGCCCCCTGACATGCCAGCCGTCCTGGCTGTTGGTGGCCCCCGCCCCGGAGATGATCGAGGCCAGCACCATCGTGACGTATTCCTCGTCGTGGCGGGTGTCCCAGCCGGCGATGTTGCAGCCGTTGGCGTGACCCCAGCTTGCCGAGACCTTGTCGGGCGCCGCCTGCTCGAAGGCGAGCCGCACCGCGTCGGTCAACGTCTCCATCGGCGTCGTGGTGCAGTTCATGTGCGGCGCCGGGGGCTTGGCGTTGCAGAGCGTGCCCTTCGGCCCCATGTCCACCGTCACGTTGCGGTAGAGCCCCTCGTTGTAGGGCGGCGGCAACTGCGCGAACATCATCAGGCCGAGATAGACGCCGGAATAGCTGTTCCCCTCGTAGGAATTGATGAAATAGGGGATCTGCGGCGGGCTCGCGATCTCGATATGGCAGCTCTCGCCCTTGATCGTGACGGTCGCGGTGATGTCGAAATCGCCGAAGCCGTGGCCCGCATCCTCCAGAACCGCCGTGCCCTTGTAGGTGCCGTCAGGAACCTTCGCGATCAGGCTGTTCATGTGCCGGTTGGCCATCGACAGGAGTTCCTCGATGCAGTCCTGCACCGTCTCCTTCCCGTACTTGTCCATCAGCGCGATCAGGTTGCGGGCGCCGACCTGACAGGCGCCGATCAGCGCGTTGAAATCCCCTTCCTGGTCGCGGCGGGCGCGCATGTTGGTCAGGAGCATGTTCATGATGTCCTTGCGCGGCACGCCCTTGTCCCAGATCTTGATCGGGGGAATGCGCAGACCCTCGGCGTAGATCTCCTTGGCCTCGGGGTTGTAGCCGGCCGGAACCGGGCCGCCGATATCGGTCAGGTGGCCCTTGCAGACCGTCCAGAACACCAGCTCGCCGTGGTAGAAGACCGGGTAATACATGCAGGTGTCGATGATGTGGCTACCGGCATAGTCCGGGTCGTTGTGCAGGATCAGGTCGCCTTCATGGATGTCGCCGCCGAAGAACCGGTCGACCGCCTTCATCGCCGGGATCAGGCTGCCGAGATGGATCGGGATGTCCTGGCCCTGAAGGATCATCTCGGGCGTGTGGTTGAAGAGCGCCGTGGAGTAGTCGTGCGCGAGGTTGAACACCGAACTCCGCGCGGTCTTTTCGAGCGCCAGCGTCATCTCGCGCTGCGTCGTCTCCAGAACCCCGCGCACCACCGACAGGGTGATCGGGTCGACATCTCTCTGAGCCATGGTCGTTGTCCTTTGCGTTTGTGCAAAGGGCGCGCGGAATCAGGGCCAAGCTGACATCCCCCGATCCGGCATGCTCCTCCTGCACGTCGATCTTGTGGGATTAGACTGCCGCGCCGGTCGTGCGCGGTCTTGACGCAGAGCGCATAACAGTTTGCGCCTCCGCGCAGTCCCGCGAAATTTTCTTTGCGCCACGGCCGCCGCAACGTAAGTTTGTTGTGCCGCTCTCGATCGGAGGAGGAAGGGAATGACGTCGCAGCTGCGCTTCTCCACGGCGCAGACGCCCCAGCAGGACCGTTCCAGCCAATGGAACGCGGTCATTGCCGATGCCTATTTTCCGTTGCAGCTCCACTTCCGGAACCCGCTGGAATTCAACGGGCGGCTGACGCGCACGCCGCTCGGCCATGTCGGCCTGTCCCGTCTCACCTCCGATCCGGTGAACTACGAGCGGCGGCGCAGCCACATCAGCGAGGCGCGCGAAGAGGAGTACTTGGTCACCATCCCGCGCGCCTCGTCGGTCGAGTTCCGGCAACTCGGCAAGGACGTGCGCTGCGACCCCGGCGGCTTCATCCTGGAGCGCGGGGATGAGCCCTATCGCTTCATGTACGAGAAGCCCAACGACCTCTTCGTGCTCAAGGTCGGCAGGTCGGCACTGTCCGAGCGCGTGCGGCAACCGGATCGGCACTGCGCCCGGGTCATCGACGCGACTTCCGGAACCGCGAGCCTGTTCGCCACGATGGTCGGTCATGCGCAAGGCCAGATCGCCGAGATCGGCGCCTCGGCGGCGGAGACGATCGGGCGGCAGTTGCTGGAACTGCTCGGCCTCGCGCTTGACGGCGGATCGGACGCGGCCGAAAGCGGCGTCTCGTCGGTGCGCGCGGCCCATCTGGGCCGGGTGGAGCGGTTCATCCGCGCCAATCTCAAGGAACCCGGCCTGTCGCCGGACCTGATCGCCGAGGGATGCGGCATCTCCAAGCGCTACCTGCACGATCTGTTCAAGGACGTGAACGGCACCGTGTCCCAGCAGATCCGCGACCAGCGGCTGATCGCCGCGCGCGACCGGCTCGAGGCGGCCAATGGGGTCAAGATCGCCGAGATCGCCTATCGGTTCGGCTTCTCCGATCAGGCGCAGTTCGCGCGGCTCTTCAAGGCGAAGTTCGGGCTGACGCCCTCGGATTTCCAGCGCCGGCACGAAGAGAGCCGGCGCGACGGGTGAGGCACCCTATCTCGTCGGCTCAGGGTTGCCGCTGCGATAGTCGTAGAACCCGCGCCCCGACTTGCGGCCGAGCCAGCCGGCCTCGACATATTTCACCAGCAGCGGACAAGGCCGGTACTTGGTATCGGCAAGCCCGTCGCGCAGCACGTTCATGATCGAGAGGCAGGTGTCGAGCCCGATGAAGTCGCCCAGTTCGAGCGGGCCCATCGGGTGGTTGGCGCCGAGCTTCATCGACGCGTCGATGCTGGCGACACTGCCGACACCCTCGTAAAGCACATAGACCGCCTCGTTGATCATCGGGATCAGGACTCGGTTGACGATGAAGGCGGGATAATCTTCGGCGCTGGCGGCGGTCTTGCCCAGCCGGCCGACGATGGTCTTGAGCTCCCGGTAGGTTTCCTCAGAGGTCGCGATGCCCCGGATCAGCTCGACCAGCTTCATCAGCGGCACCGGGTTCATGAAATGGAAGCCCATGAAGCGGTCCGGCCGGTCGGTCCGCGCGGCGAGCCGGGTGATCGAGATCGACGAGGTGTTGGAGGTCAGGATCGTTCTGGGCCCGAGCGAAGGCTGGAGCGCCGCGAAGATCCTGTGCTTCACCTCCTCCCGCTCGGTCGCGGCCTCGATGATCAGATCGCCGCCGCCAAGCTCGCCCAGATCGGTTGTGGTGCGGATGCGCGCCAGAGCCGCGTCGCGCGCTTCAGCGTCAAGCTGGCCCTTGCTCACCTGGCGCGCGGTGTTCGTCTCGATCTTCGCCATCGCGGCGGCGAGCGCTTCGGCGGAGATGTCGTTCAGCACCACGTCATAGCCGGCGGCGGCGAAGACATGGGCGATGCCGTTGCCCATCTGCCCGGCACCGATCACTCCAACCGTCTGGACCGTCATGTCGTTCCTCCGCCCGAATTTCTTGCCACCATCGCAAGGATGAGCGCGTTGATGCGCCGCGCCGCGCTGTCAGAACGCGAGTTCAGCATGACCGGAACCCTCGCGCCAAGAACGATCGACCCGGTTTCCGCCTGGCCGTGGAACTTCCAGGATTTCGCCACCGCATTCGCCGCCTCGATCGTCGGGAAGAGAAGAAGGTCCGCGTCGCCGGCGACCGGGGAGCCGTCCAGCCCCTTCGCCCGCGCCGCGTCGCGGCTGACGGCGACATCGTAGCCGAAAGGACCGTCGATCACGAAGCCCGGCAGATTTCCCGCCCGGCTCTCTTTGGCGAGCGCCGCCGCGTCCACCGTGGCGGGCAGCTCCGCCGACACCTTCTCGGTCGCTGCCACCGCCGCCACCTTCACCGGGCTCACGCCGAGCCCCCGGAACAGGGCCGCCGTGTTCAGGACGATCTGCCGCTTCTGGTCCAGGTCGGGTGCGGGAAGGATGCCGTTGTCGGTCGCCGCGATCAGCTTCGGCCAGGATGGCATCGCGGCCACCGTCACGTTCGACAGGACACCGCCGGCGCGAATGCCGGTGTCGCGGCTGACGATCGCCCGGAGATAGGCGGTGCTGTCGACATGCCCCTTCATCAGCACATCCGACCGGTCCTCACGCACCGCCGCGACCGCCTTTGTTGCGCAATCGGCGGCATCGCTGGCCTCGACGCACTGCACGACGGGGTGAAGTGCCGCCGGCAGGGCGGCCCCGATCGCAGACGCGTCGCCCGTCACCTGAACGGCCGAGACGAGACCTTCCCCTACCGCCTGAATGATCGCCTCGAGCACGCTGGCATCGTTGCCGCCCGCAACTGCAAGCCGCACCGGACCGAGGTCGCGCGCCCGGCCCCGCAGTTCGTCGAAGCTCCGAACCGGCATCAGACGACCTCCGCCGGCATCGCGACCGGCCATTGCATCGGCGTCTCGTGCCCCGAGACCGCCCGGAATGCGCCTTCCGCCAGCGCGAGACATTCGTCGCTGCCGGCGTAGACATGCACCGGGGCAATGCGTTCCGCCTTGCGCGTGAGAACCCGCGCGACCCGCGAACTGTTGGCGAGGCCGCCGGTCAGCACGATCCCGTCCAGATCGAACTCGGCAACCGCGGCCATCGCCCCGATCGCCTTGGCGGTCTGATAGAGCATCGCGTCGTGGACAAGCCGGGCGCGTTCGTCGCCCGCCTCGATCATCGCCTCGACCTTGCGGATGTCCTTGGTGCCGAGATAGCCGTAGACGCCGCCCTTCCCGTAGAGCCTGGCCAGGAGGTCCTGCTTGGAATACTTGCCGGAATAGCAAAGCTCGATCAGCGGCAGCGGCGGCAGGCCGCCCGCGCGTTCCGGCGAGAAGGGCGAGATCTCCATGCGGTTGGAACTGTCGACGATCTTGCCGCCGATCAGCGCCGCGATCGAGAACCCGGCGCCGAGATGCGCCACGACTGCACGCAACTCTTCGAAGGGCTTGCCCAGCTCGGCGGCGAGCCTACGCCCGCAGGCGCGGACATTGAGCGCATGGACGAAGCTGAACCGCGGCAATTCCTCGAAGCCCGACACCCGCGCGACGGGGGGCAGTTCGTCGACGCTGACCGGATCGACGACGAAAGCGGGCACGCCGTACCGGCGCGCGATGCGGTCGGCGAGCGGCGCGCCGAGATTGCTCGCGTGGTTGTAGACCGGCCGGAACAGGGCGAAATCGACAAGCTCCTCGTTGACCGCGATCACGCCCGACGGCACCGGTGTAAGCATCCCGCCGCGCCCGGCCACGGCGACCAGTCGATGCGTTCCCAGTGCTTCGCGCAGGAAGGCCAGGACACAGCCGTCGCGGTAATCGAGCTGGTCGGCGATGCCGGCGAACCCGGCCATCCGCCCCTCGTCATGGTCGAGATTCTGCTCCGCGATCAGCCGCAAGCCGCCTTCGTCGATGCCGTAGAGCGCGCAGCGGGTCGTCGTCGTGCCCGGATTGATCGCCAGGATTGCGTCCTTCGCCATCGTTGTCACCCCGAGAAACTGTAGGAGGTCTTGACTGCCGTGTAGAACTCCGCCGCATAGCGGCCCTGTTCGCGCGGCCCGTAGGACGATCCTTTCCGGCCGCCGAACGGAACGTGATAGTCGACGCCCGCGGTCGGCAGGTTGACCATCACCATACCCGCGGCCGACCTGCGCCGGAACTCGCGCGCATGTTTCAGGCTCGACGTGCAGATGCCCGACGAGAGGCCGAATTCGGTGTCGTTCGCCACCGCCAGCGCCTCGTCGAAATCCCCGACCCTGATAACGCTGGCGCAGGGGCCGAAGATCTCCTCGCGGCTGGTGCGCATGGCGTTGGTTGCGCCGACAAAGAGCGCGGGCCGCTGGTAAAAGCCGTCCGCCGGGCCGTCCAGCCGTTCGCCGCCGATAACGGTGGCGCCTTCCGACCGGGCGATCTCGACATAGCCAAGATTGCTGTCGAGTTGGCTCGCCGACACGACAGGCCCGATCTGGGTTTCGGGGTCGAGCGCGTCGCCCACCCGAAGCGCCATCATCGCCTCCGAGAGTCTTTCCGCGAATTCGTCGTGAACCGCCTCATGCACGATCAGCCGCGACGAGGCGGTGCAGCGCTGCCCGGTCGAGAAGAAGGCACCGTTCAGGCAGGCATTGACCGCGAGATCGAGGTCGGCGTCGTCCATCACCACCATCGGGTTCTTGCCGCCCATCTCGATCTGGACCTTCTTCAGCCCGCGCGCCGCCTCGACCGCCAACGCCCGTCCGACCGGGACCGAGCCGGTGAAGGACACCGCGTCGATCTCGGGATGCCTCACGATGGCATCGCCGACGACCGAACCGCGCCCCATCACGAGATTGAAGACCCCCGCCGGAGCGCCCGCCGCATGGATGATCTCCGCCAGGAGATGCGCCGAACCCGGCGTCAGGTCGGCAGGCTTGAAGAGGACCGTGTTGCCGTAAGCCAGGGCCGGCGCGATCTTCCACGCCGGTATCGCGATCGGGAAGTTCCAGGGTGTCACCAGCCCGACCACACCGACCGGCTCGCGCATGACCTCGACATCCACATCCGGACGCACCGAGGCGACGGCATCGCCCGCCACCCGGATCGCCTCGCCGGCGAAGAAGCGGAAGATCTGCGCCGCGCGCACGGTCTCTCCGATCGCCTCGGGCAGCGTCTTGCCCTCCTCGCGCGCCAGGATGCGGCCGATCTCGTCCTTCCGGGTGAGAATTTCGGCGCCCACCTTATCAAGGAGATCGGCGCGGATCTGCGGGCTCGCCCCGGCCCAGACCGGAAGCGCGGCCCGCGCCGCCGCTGCGGCATCCGCGACCTGATCGGCCGAGGCGCGGGCATAGAGCCCGACGACATCTGCCAGGTTCGACGGGCTGCGGTTTTCGGTGGCATCTTCGCCCTCGACCCAGTTCCCGCCGACAAGGTTCCTTTTAAGCTCCACGCACGGGTCCTCCGTTCAGCGGCCTCTTGCGGCGCCCAGCTTCAATAGAAGGCCTGCAGCCCGGTGATCGCGCGCCCGAGGATGAGGGCGTGGACATCGTGCGTGCCTTCGTAGGTATTGACGGTCTCGAGGTTCATCGCATGGCGCATGACCTGGAATTCTTCCTGGATGCCGTTGCCGCCATGCATGTCGCGCGCCATGCGGGCGATATCGAGCGCCTTGCCGCAGTTGTT
>NZ_JAPDOG010000052.1 GCF_026013545.1 Defluviimonas salinarum
TGATCGAGCGCGAGCGCCGGATGATCGAGCGCCGCATCAAGGCGGCGAAGTTCCCCGCCACGAAGAGCCTCGACAGCTTCGACTTCAAGGCAATCCCCACGCTCAACAAGGCGCTGGCGATGGAACTCGCGCGCTGCGAGTTCGTCGATCGTCGCGAGAACGTTATCGCCTTGGGACCGAGCGGCACCGGCAAGACGCATGTTGCCCTCGGGCTCGGCCTCGCCGCCTGTCAGAAGGGCCTGAAGGTCCGCTTCACCACGGCCTAAAGCCTGGTCCACGAACTCATCGAGGCCGCCGACGACCGCCGGCTGCAGCGCTTCCAGAAGGGCCTCGCCGGTCAGGATCTGCTGATCATCGACGAACTCGGCTTCGCTCCCCTCTCCAAGACCGGCGCCGAGCTCCTGTTCGAGATCATCTCGCAGCGCTACGAACGCGGCTCGATCATCATCACATCGAACCTGCCGTTCGACGAATGGACCGAGGTCTTCGGATCCGAGCGCCTCACGGGCGCCATCCTCGACCGCCTGACCCACCATGTCCACATTCTCGAGATGAACGGCGACAGCTTCAGGCTGCGCCAGAGCCGCAAGGCCCAAACCTGATCTCACAACGATCGATGCTGCCCGGACTGGCCTTCGGCCAGTGCGCCTTGCCGCGCGTCAGCTTTGTGGCGAGCACACGCGCCAAGGCGCGCGACAGTCCCAACCGTTGGGGACTATTCCGCCGCTACGCCGACCAATTTTGCGCCGGGATTGACATCCGTCTCCTCGTTGGAGCGGACTCTACCGAAAAACTGGAGGAAGATACGGGGCTCAGGGCAGTCCTTTCCGGACTGGGAAGCGTTCAACGCTTACCTCGGAGAGCAGTGCCACAAACGGCAGGGCGATGTTCGGCGCGGCCACCAGGCCAGCATCGGTGAACGGCTGAAAGCGGACCTTGCCGCGATGCGGGAGCTGCCAGCTGCCCCATTCGAAGCCTGCGACCTCCGAAGTGGCCAGCCGCCCGGACCCGTCCCCGCCTACCGGGCGTCAACCGGCCACAGCTTCGTGACAAGCTCTTCCGGCTTATGTCGGTTGCTCACCATCTCTGGGTCTCCGTTTCTCAACCATCGCGGTACGCCAATTCAGTCGGGGCGCTCAGACGGCTGGGCGCCGTGACATCCCCTCTTGTACCCAGGCAAAGCTGATCTCGGTGCGCCATTTTGGGAGGTTTCCGGGCGTTTCTTGTCCACTCCATGTCGGAAACAGCTCATCTCTCAATCAGTATATGCCGTAAATATATTAAGAATACATGGAGAACGAAATGCGCGCTTACCTTACCTGCCTGCCGGATGCGGCCCGCCAATCGGTCCCGAGCCTTGGCACGTTCGATGTCGTCGTTGTCGGCGCGGGCCCGGCCGGTATCGCGGCGGCGGTCACTGCGGCGGAGGCCGGGCACCGGACGCTCATCGTCGAGCGTCTCGCCTATTGCGGCGGCGCCGCCGTCTCCGGCATGTCCGGGACGATCTGCGGGCTCTACAATGCCGTCGAGGATCCCCGTGCCGCCCAGCCGCAGCAGATCATCTTCGGCTTCGCCGAGCGGTTCCGCGACGCGCTCGCGCGCGACGGCGGGCTGACCGAGCCGCAGATCTACGGCAAGACCTGGGTCGCCACCCATGACTGCGCCACCTACAAGAAGGTCGCGACCGACCTTCTGCGCGGCGCGGGCGTGCAGATCCTCTACCACACGACCGTCGTCGACGTGGTCACCGAGGACGGTGCCGTCACCGGGCTCGTCCTGCACACCAAGTCGGGCTTCACCCGGGTCGCGGCGCGGCGCGTGATCGACGCCTCGGGCGACGCCGATGTCGTCGTCGGCATGGGGCTCACGACCACGAAGGGCAACAACGGCGCGATCCAGAATCCGACGATGATGTTCAAGATCGGCAATGTCGACCTTGCCCGCTTCCTCGACTTCTGGGGCGACGACACGATCTCGCCGGCGAAGGTGGTGGCAAGGCTCGAGGCGCGCGACGAGCTTCTGCGCAAGAAGGTCTGGCTCTTTCCGACCGTCAATCCCGGCGAGGTGCTGGTCAACGCGACCAAGATCACCGGCTTCGACGGCCGCGCGCTCGACGTCACCGACCCGATCGACCATTCCGAGGCCGAGCAGTTCGCGATCTACCAGGCGCGCGCCTTCTTCGCCTTCCTCAAGGAAGAGGTGCCGGGCTGCGAGGCGGCTTATTTCATCGACTACGGCGGCGAGGTCGGCGTGCGCCAGACCCGCACCATCGACGGCATGGCGCGGCTGATGAACGCGGATGTCGTGGGCAAGCGCAAGAGCCGCGACTCCATCGCGCGGTCGAGCTGGCCGATCGAGCTGCATTACGGCGCCAAGCCCAAGACCGAGTGGCTGATCGACGACTACTACGACGTGCCCTTCGGAACGCTGGTGCCGAAGGAGGGGCGCAATGTCATCGTCGCCGGGCGCTGCCTGTCGGCCGAGCACGAGGCGCTCGCCTCGGCCCGCGTCACCGCCCAGTGCTTCGAATACGGCCGCGCCGCGGCCATCGCCACGGATCTTTCGATCCGTGACGGCGTCGAATTCCGTCAGATCGACGGCGCACACATCGCCGACCTGATGGCCCGCACCTGATATCGAACGTCTAGTGGAGGAAACGGACGTGTCACTACCCAAGCCCGGCGCCGTGCGCGTCGAAACCAACATGCCGATGCTGGCGATCAGCATCGGCCTCATCATGGCGATCGCGGGAACGCTCATCGCCTATCCGGACAGCGGCAAGACGGTCATCGACGGTCTCTTCGGCTGGATGACCGGCACCTTCGACTGGGCGTTCCTCGGCGTCGCCTTTGTCTCGCTCGTGTTCCTCGTCGCCCTGGCCTTCTCGCGCCATGGCGCGATCCGGCTTGGCGATGCGGACGTGGCGCCGGAGTTCACCTGGTCGGCCTGGGGCGCGATGGTGTTCCTCGCCGGCATCGCCTCGGGCCTCGTCCTCTGGGGCGGCACCGAATGGGCCTATCACTACGCCTGGACACCCTTCGGGATCGAGCCGAACACACCGCAGATGTATGTCGTCGGCCAGGCCTACGGCATCTTCCACTGGGGGCCGACCGCCTGGGCGCTTTACTGTGTGCCGGCGATCGCGATGTCCTACATCTACTATGTCCGCAAGAAGCATATCTACCGGGTCAGCGAGAGCTGCCGTGGCGCGCTCGGCGATCTCGTCGACGGGCCTGTCGGCTCCGTCATCAACTACATGTTCATCTTCGGGATCCTCGGCGCCGCGGCGACCTCGCTCGGCCTCGGAACGCCGATGATCGGCGGGGCGGTGGCGTCTGTCCTCGGCGTGGCGCCCAGCACCACGATCGATGTCGGAATCATCGTCGCCTGTACCGCGGTCTTCACGCTGTCGAGCGGCCTCGGCCTTGAAAACGGGATCAAGCGGCTGTCCTATATCGGCACGCTGCTGACGCTGGCGATCATCGTCTACATCCTCGCCGTCGGGCCGACGCATTTCATCGCCCGGCTCGGGATGGATTCGCTCGGCTACGCCCTGTCGAACTTCATCACGCTCTCGACCTGGACCGATTCGGTCAGCGCCTCCGGCTTCCCGCAGGCCTGGACCGTGTTCTACTGGGCCTGGTGGGTCGCCTATGCGCCGTTCATGGGGATGTTCGTGACGCGGATCTCGATGGGCCGCACCGTGCGCGAGGTGATCGTCGGCATGCTGACCTTCGGCACGGCGGGCTGCGCTTTCTTCTACATCGTGCTCGGCGGCTACGGCATCAACCTGCAGATCTCGGGCGCGCTGCCGATGGTCGACCTCGTCAACAACGATGGCGTCGCCCCGGCGATCATCGCGATGTTCAAGACCCTGCCGGGCGCCACCATCGTGCTCATCGCCGTCGCGGTCTCGGGCATCGTGCTTCTGGCCACGACCTTCGACTCGGCCGCTTACGTCATGGCCTGCGCCTCGACCAGGCAGCTCGACGAGGGCCAGGAGCCGGCGCGCGGCAACCGCCTGTTCTGGTGCGGCGCGATCGCCGTACTGCCGCTGACGCTGCTGTTCCTCGGCGGGCTCAAGACCATGCAGACCGCCTCGGTCCTCGTCGGCCTGCCGGTGATGCTGATCCTCATCTGCATGATGATCACCACCGTGAAGTTCATGAACGAAGACAGCGAGTGAGACCCCCAGGCGCGGCGGTCCGCCGCCGCGCTTCCCCACCCCCTTTCAGCCCCGCGAGGCCCTGATGTCCGCCCCAATCGTCGAACGCATCGAACTTCTGGCCGTCGGACCCGACGGCGAGAAGGTCACCTGGTCCTCGCATCTGGGACCGATGTACGAGGCAATGATCCTCGCCCGCCTGCATCTTTCCAACGGGATCGAGGCGCTCGCCGGCACCACCGCCTATACCGAGCACGAATTCGACCGCACGGTCTTCTCGGCGGCTTCGCTGATGGCGCCCTTCGTCCTTGGCAAGAGCGTCTTCGCCATCCCCGTCGCCTATGCCGACATGCGCAGCCGCTACGTCCCGCTCGGCCATGTCGCGACCTCGCTCTTCGACATCGCGCTGCATGATGGCAAGGCCAAGACCCTCGGCCTGCCGCTCTACCAGATGTTCGGCGCGGCGCGCGAGAAGGTCCGCGCCTATGCCTCCAGCCCGCTCCTGCCAGACGATCAGTCCTATATCGACTATTGCGAACGGATGCTTGCCGCGGGTTACCGCTCGATCAAGATCCATCCTTATTGCTGCTTCGAGGATGACCTTCGGCTCGTCCGCACCCTCAACGAAGCGTTCCGCGGCCGGGAGGTCGGCTGGAGCCTCGATGCGGACGCGAACTACACGCTCGACCAGGCGGTTAAGATCGGTCGGGTGATCGACGCGGCTGGCTGGGAGTTCTTCGAGGCGCCGCTGCCCGATACCGATCTCAACGGCTACCGGGTACTTGCCGACCTGCTCGACCTCGACGTGATCTGTGGCGGGAATTCGATCCCGAACCTGCATCTCATCGAACTCGCCCTGCAAAGCCGCGCCTGGTATCGCTCGCGCTTCGACGTCACGGGGATCGGCGGCTTCACCGGGGCCGAGGACGGCATGGCGGTCAGCCGCGCCCACGGTGCCAAATGCGAGGTCCAGAGCTGGGGCTACACGATCACCCAGGCGGCCAACCTGCACCTGATGCTCGCCCATGCGAACTGCGACTATTTCGAACAGGCGACGCCCTTCGAAAAATACGAGTTCGGCGCCCGCCAGGTGATCCGACCCGACGCCGAGGGCAACGTAGCGGCAAGCGGCCTGCCCGGGCTCGGTATCGAGTTGGACTGGGACGCGATCGAACCCTTCGTCTATGCCCGTCGCGCGTTCTCCCTGAAATGACCGTGAGGATCGAGCGCGTCGAGGTCCTGTGCCTTCAGGACCCCGGCGCCAGCTACAACCGCTTCGAAGGCAGCTACCAGAATGCCGTCGTCGTCGTGCATGGCGACAATGGGCTCTGCGGCATCGGCGAGAGTGACACCCCGCCCTCGGTCCTGCGCGCGATCGTCGAGATGCCGACCTACAACAGCCTTGCCGAGGGGCTCGGCTCGATCCTCACCGGCCAGGAACTCGACGATCCGCGCCGGCTCTGGGACGAGATGTACCGCCGCACCCAGTGGTTCGGCCGCCACGGCGCCGTGCTGCACGCGATCAGCGCGCTCGACATCGCGATCTGGGACCTCTTCGCGCGGTCCAGGGGCGTGCCGGTCCATGCCTTGCTGGGCGGCAAGCGCCACGACCGGCTGCCGGTCTATGCGACGATCTACCCGCTCGCCGATACGCCCGATGGCATCACCGCCCAGGCCGAGGCGCTGCGCGCCCGGGGCTTTCGCGCGCTCAAGATCTGCGTCGATCCCTGGTGGCAGGACGCTCCGCTCGTGCGCCTCAACCTGACACATCTGCGCAAGGTGGTGGGAGACGCCTGCGACCTGATGCTCGACGTGGCGCAGGAATTCACCCGTTTCGACGAGATCGAGGGCTTCCTGCCATTGCTGGAGGAGCTTGATTTCAAATGGATCGAGGCGCCGTTCCCGCTTGGCAATATCGCCGATCATGCGCGGCTGAGACAGAAGACGCGCATTCCGGTCGGCGTCGGCGATCTCGGCTTCACCACCTGCAGGGAGGTCACGCCGTTCCTCGATGCAGGGGCGCTCGATTTCGTCCAGCCCGATGTCACCATGTTCGGCGGGTTGAGCGAGATGACGCGCCTGGCCGCGATGCTCGGACCGCGCCGGATCGTGCCGCACGGCTACAATTCCGACATCACCATCGCCGCGAACCTCCAGTTCCTGTCGACCCGTCTCGAACCCGAGCTGGTGGAGTATTCCACGAGTCCGGCGCTTCTGCGCAACCGGCTGGCGGTGGGACTGGCCCCGGTCGGCGAAGATGGTATGATCGCGGTCCCGGACACACCCGGCCTTGGAGTTGCCCTGAACCCGGAGGTCGTGACCTGCACAAGACAAGTGGCATGAACGTAGTATCGCAACCGAGAATGACCAAGGCGGACATCGCCGCCGAACGTCTTGAAACGGCGATCATCAACTGCGAACTGCCGCCCGGGGCGGTCTTTCAGGAAGCCGAGCTTTGCGAACTTCTCGATCTCGGCCGCACACCCGTCCGGGAGGCGCTCCTGCGGCTTTCCGGCGAAAACCTCGTGAGCATCTCGCGGGCCGGCGTCCAGATTCCCGGCATCGACGCGGTCGCGATGCTGAAGCTGCTTGAATTGCGCGAACCGATCGAACGGCTGACGATCGAGAAGGCCGTGCAGCGCATGACCGATGACGACCTGCGCCTCTTCTCGGACATCCGCACCCGGATCGTGGCGATCGCCGATGATGATCGGGACAGTTTCATGGCCATTCTGAGGGAAATCCACCGGGCGATTGCCGGGGCGTCGAAGAATGAGTTCGTATCGGCGACCCTGAGGACGACCCAGGGACTGTCCCGCCGGTTTTGGCGCTACTATCTCACGGAGAAAGATCAGCGCGCCGCCAAGCGTATCTATTGCGACCTGCTAAAGGCGATCATCGCAAGGGACGAGCAGGACGCGCTTTGTCAAGCGGCAACGCTGATGAACCATTTGCGAGACTTTGCCAACGGGCGGATCGACAAGTACCAGCGCTTTCCATAAGTCGCGTCGGGCGGCCTGAACTGGGTTGTGCCGAGGTTCGGCTTTACTGCTTGCGCGGTGGAGTTTTCGCTTGCTGCGAAATCCTGTCTCACTGAGAAACCGCCCGCCGCTCCGCGGGTGCCGCGAAACTGGGTTCCAGACTTCGGTAACGGCGTCGAGCACAGGCTCACCAGGATCAATCACCCCTGGACCAACGGCCAGGTCGAGCGCATGAACCGCACGATCAAGGACGCAACCGTCAAGCGCTTCCATTTTGACGGGCACGATCAGTTGCGGACGCATCTCGCAGACTTCATGGCAGCATACAACTTCGCCCGAAGACTGAAGACCCTCAGCGGCCTGACGCCCTATGAATACATCTGCAAGATCTGGGCATCAGAACCCGAAAGATTCATCGTCGACCCGATCCACCAGATGCCGGGACTGAACACCTGTTCCACGCCGATCAACTGGCAGGGCGGGATGAAGCCGCCATTCGCTTGTGACGGCACTCGCGAAAACACGAGTGCCAACGAAATAAAGCCGCCCGGAGGACGTGCGCGCCGCAAAAACTTGAAAGGGCGCGCACGGCTTTTCTGGGTCAGGCTTCTTCCAGCCACACGTTGTCGAGGCGCACCTCGAATTGCTGATGTCTTTCGTAACCCATCAACTGCGGGACATGGTGCAGGTTTTGGCTCTGCCAGAATGGCTGAATGATGACCCCGGCTTCCCGCAGGATCTGCTGCATCTCCGCCATCAGCGGACGCCGTTTTTCGGCATCGGCGATGCCCAGGGCTTGTTCGAGTTTCGCGTCGAAATCCGGGTCGGAGAATCCCGATTCATTCCACGGTTCTCCGGATTTGTAGGCTAGGCCATAGACCTGCACGCCCAGCGGACGGGCGCCCCAGTTGGTCGTCGAGAACGGGTACTTCGTCCAGTCGTTCCAGAATGTCGCGCCGGGAATGATCGTGCGTTTGATGTTGAAGCCGGCGTCCCGGAGCTGCGCGCCGATTGCGTCGCTTGTGGTCTGGCGCCAGTCGCCGTCCAGCGAGATCAGTTCGAGTTCGGTCTCTGCATGACCCGCCGCTATCAGCATCTCCCGCGCCTTTACCGGATCGTATTCGGGTGCGCCGATATCCGCATATTCGGGATGGAACGGGGCGCAGTGGTGGTTCTCCGCGACGACACCGGCGCTGTTTACGCCGAGTTCGAGCACGACGCTGTTGTCCACCGCCATCTGCACGGCGCGGCGGACGTCCGGATTGTCATAAGGCGCACTGTCTGAACGCATCCGGGCGACAATGGTACCGGCCGTCGGCTTTTCCTTTCGCACCAGGCCCAACGCGTCGAGAACCTCGATGATGTCGCCGGACGTCTCGTCGTTGACGTGGATCTCACCGGCCTCGAATGCTGATACGATGGCCATCGGCTCCGTGCCGAAATCGATGAATTCGACGCCGTCGAGATGAGTCTGCCCGCCCCACCAGCCGCTCTCACGGCGCTTTAGTACGGCCTTGACCCCAACCTCGTGCGATACCAGTTCGAAAGGCCCGGTCCCGATCGGAGTGTCCACGATGCTGTTTTGGAAACTCGGGTGAATCAGCAGTGCCGGGTGATCCGCCATTGCCGCGATCAAGGTGATGTCGGGGCGCGGCAGGTTCAGGCGAACAGTGTGGTCGTCGATCTTCTCGATACCACCTGCCCGCGCCTTCTGCGTTTCTTCATCGACAAGCGCAGCAAAGCGCGACGCCATCGAATTGCCCTCGACCGTCTTGTCGCACCAACGTTCGATATTGAAGACAACGTCATCGGCCGTGAAGGCGTCACCGTTGTTCCAGAGCGCGTCCGTCCTCAGATGCAGCGTGTAGGTTTTTGCGTCGTCACTGACGTCCCAGCTGTCCAGAAGAACGCCGCTGAAACTGTAGTCCAACTCCCAGCGCACCAGCGGTTCAAGGAACTGCCGGCTGACATTGTTGGCCTGATCCCAGTCCTGCAGACGCGGCTCCGTCAACGCCAGAACACGCATTCCGATCCTGACAACACCGCCCTTTTGCGGTATGCTGGATTGTGCGTGAACGGGGGCTTTCAGTCCCAGCAGCCCATAGGCCGCCGCGGCACTGGCCCCGAACGTACTGGCGGTCGCGATGAATTCCCGCCGGGACATCGCATCCCTGCGCGCCGATCGTGCGAGGTTCTCGACGAGGGGCCGGACTAAATCCTCACGTGCGGTCATTGTTTCCTCCCTAATGGCCGTTGAGTTCTCGTCATCCGAAATGGAGCGTCTTGACTTCCTGGTAGTCCTCGATCCCCATCAGGCCGCCTTCGCGACCGTTGCCGGATTGCTTGTAGCCGCCGAACGGCGAGCCGTAGTTGAAGGCGCCGCCATTGATATGGATAGCGCCCGCGCGCAAGCGCGCGGCCACCCGCTCGGCGCGCGCGAGGTTGCCGGTCTGGACATAGGCGGCGAGCCCGTAGGGCGTGTCGTTGGCGAGGCGGACGGCCTCGTCCTCGGCGTCGAAAGGGATGATCACGAGAACCGGCCCGAAGATCTCCTGGCGCGCAATCGCCATATCGTTGCGGACATCGGCGAAGACCGTCGGCTTCACGAACCATCCCCGATCGAAGCCCTCCGGCCGGCCCAGACCGCCGGCCAGAAGCGTGGCGCCCTCCTCGATGCCGGTGCGGATCATCGCCTGCACACGCTCGAACTGAGTGCGATCGAAGAGCGGGCCGATATGGTCGCCCTCGCGCGCCGGATCGCCGACCGAGAGACCCTCGGCCGCGGATTTCGCGATGTTCAGCGCCTCAGTATAGCAGCGCCGCTCAACCAGCATGCGCGTCGGCGCATCGCAACTCTGCCCGGTATTGAACATGCATTCGCGCACCGAGGCCGTGACCCGCTCTTTCAGGTCACAGTCGGCGAAAACGAGGTTCGGGGATTTGCCGCCGAGTTCCAGGGTCACGCGCTTGACCGTCTCTGCGGTGTCGCGCACCACTGCCACGCCTGCGCGGGTGGAGCCGGTGAACGAGATCATGTCGACGTCCGGATGGCGCGACAGCGCGGCCCCGACGGTCGGGCCATCGCCGTGGACAAGGTTAAAGACCCCGGCCGGAAACCCGGCGTCGTGGATCATCTGTGCGTAGACCGCGGCCGAAAGCGGCGTGTGCTCGGAGGGTTTCAGCACGCAGGTGCAACCCGCCGCCAGAGCGGGCAGAACCTTAAGCGCGATCTGGTTGATCGGCCAGTTCCACGGCGTGATCAGCCCGCAGACCCCGATCGGCTCGCGCACGAGCACGTCTCCGTTGGGCAGGCTCACGCGCGCCTCCTGCGCCCTGAGCGCGTCGAGAACCGCACCGAGATGGCCGACCGCGGCTTCGGCCTGCGCGGCGCGGGACATTGTGATGGGCGCGCCCATCTCGGCGGTCATCGCCTGAGCCAGCTCCTCGCGGCGCTCCTCGCTCAGCGCCAGAAGCCGTTCGAGCAGCGAGATGCGTTCGTCGCGGCCGGTTCGGGAGAAGCCCTCGAATGCCCGGCGCGCCGCGGCAACCGCGGCGTCGACATCATCTGCCCCGCCCAGAGCTACCGTGCCGATCCGGGCTTCGGTCGCGGGGTTGAGGACGGGGAAGTCCCGGGCAGAGCGGGGTTCGACCCACGCCCCGCCGATATAGTAGCGGCCAAGTTCCATCAGGCCACGTCTTCGCGTTTTTCGTCGAGCTCCATGTGGCCCCAGCCCTTGCTCAGGACGCGGCGCAGCATCGGCTCGAAGAATTCAAGCGGCTTGGTCGGGTAGTCGGGGTCAAAGGCGCACTGATCGTAGGTGTGGCAGAAATAGATCGCGTCCTCGTACCAGCGCGAGCCCTTGTATTTCTCGCGGGCATTGCGGTCGCCACCGAGGAAGTGGTTGTAGTAGTAGCCTTGGAAGACGCAGTGATGCTTGAGGATCCAGTAGGTCCGCTCGCTGACATAGGGTTTCATCATCGCCGCGGCGAGCTCGCCGTGGTTGTAGGGCGACAGGATGTCGCCGACGTCATGCACGAGCGCGGCGATGACGATTTCCTCGTCGGCCTTGTCATCGTGCGCTCGTGTCGCGGCTTGCAGGCTGTGCTGGTAGCGGTTCAGCGGATAGGGTGTCCATTCTTCGTCGAGCGACCGGATCGCGGCGAGGATCCGGTCCGGAAGAGCGGCGTTATACGCCTCCTCGTAGTCCATCACGGCCAGGAAATCTTTCTTGGTCGCGTTCTCGAAGCTGGTCCAGCGGGGCTTGTGCGATTTATCCATGGCCTTGTCTCTCCTTGAAAAAGCGCGCGCGCCGGGGAGGGGGAGCGTTCCCCCGGCGCGCGCTTCGCCGCTACTCGTAGCCGCGACGGTGTTCAACGACGACTTCGGCGCCCTTGCCTTCGGGTTCGTGGTCGACGAGGTATTCCGGGAAGCCGGGAGCGCGAAGGTCCATGCCGCAATCGTCCTCCAGCCGCTTGACGACCTGGCTCGACCAGACCCGCGGGCCGTAGCGTTTGAGACCGTCATTCATCGCCGCGACGCAGACCGGCGACAGCTCGAGCGGCACGCCGAACGACTTGCCGAGATCGTCGAAGAGGGTGACGTCCTTCACCTCGTGATCCATGGTGAAGTTGATGTTGTAGCTGCCGTTTAGGATCAGCTGGCCCTCGGTCTCATGCACGAAGCTGTTGCCCGAGCTCACGCGGATCGCGTGATAGGCGACGGCGAGATCGACGCCGGCCTTCCTCGCGACCATGAAGGCCTCGCCGGTGGACAGAAGCTGGACGCCGGCGAGGTAGTTGGTGATCACCTTGAGGACCGAGGCCGAGCCGAGCTTGCCGGTATGGACGACCTGGCGGCCCATCGTGGTCAGGAGCGGCAGGACCTTCTCGAAGGCCTCGCGCCTGCCGCCTGCGAAGATCGCAATATTGCCGGTCGAGGCGCGATGGCAACCGCCCGACACCGGGCTGTCCATGGCGATGCCGCCCCGCGCCTCGACCTGCGCACCGAGGCGCTGGACGTCCGCCGCTTCGGTCGTCGACATCTCGAGCCAGATCTTGCCCGGGGTGATGCCATCGAGCACGCCGTCCTTTTCCTCAAGCACCTGGGCCGAGACCTTCGGCGAGGGCAGGCAAGTGACGATCACGTCGCAGGCCTCGGCCAGCGCCCGCCCACTCTCGGCCCAGCGGGCGCCCCCTTCCAGCAGCGATTTCGCCGCAGCCTCATCGGTGTCGCGCACCATGACGTCGAAGCCGTTGCGGATCAGACTTCCGGCGAGCTTGGCGCCGACATTGCCCAGACCGATGAACCCCACGCGCATCCCAGTATCCTTCCGTCCTGATTGGTTCTGCTTGACGATGCGACGCAGACATGACTTCGTCAAAAGAACTCTTTGCGCCCTAAGACCCACGAAAGTTGGAGGCTGGATGCCCCGGAATCCCACCGCACTGCCGCCGTTGCCGGCGCTTCAGGCCTTCGAGGCCGCCGCGCGCCACGAGAGCTTCATGGCCGCTGCGCAAGAACTGAACATCTCGCAATCCGCCGTGAGCCATCGCGTCCGGGCACTCGAACGCCATCTCGGCTACGCGCTATTCGAGCGGCTGCCGCGCGGGCTCAGGCTGACCGAGAACGGCAAGGCCTACCTCCCGTCTATCCGCAGTGCCTTTGCCGAGATCCTCGGGGCGACGACGAGCATCTTCGGCCTCAACCGCGCCAGCCGGCTCACGATCCGCGCGCCACTCACCTATTCCGCTCTCTGGCTTGCCGAGATCGTGAGCCGTTTCTCTGCCGCCCATCCCCGGATCGAGATCCGGATGCACAGTTCGGTCTGGGCCGAGAACCTCGCGCTCGACGACACCGACGTCGAGATCCGCCTTGGATACGGGCATTGGGCGGGTTACCGGGCGGAACTGCTGTTCACCGACCCGCTCGTTCCACTCTGCTCACCGCGAACGCTCGAGGCCGAGGGAAAGTCGCTAGACGTGGCCGACCTCGCGTCCCGGCCGCTCGTCCACATTGTCGGGCTCGAGGATCAGTGGCACGACTTCTTCGCAGCCCATGCGCCCGACACGGTGATGCCGAAGCCGAAATCGCATGTCCACACCGACAGCTCCGTCGCCGCGGCCACGATCGCTGCGAACGGCCCGCATTTCTGTCTCCTGGCCGAGACCTTCGCCGAGCATTTCGAGCGATCCGGCAGCCTCGTGCGGGCGACGGACCAAACCATCGCGTCGAAACAGGGCGTGTATCTGCTGACGGCGGAAAGAACCGGTCCACTGCTTCCCGAGGTCGAGGGCCTAAAGAGGTGGCTCAGGGAGCGGGCGAGAGAGCAAAGCATCTGCCGCCACGTTTCTCGGTGACGGTCCGGACCGTTCTCTAATCGCGGAGGTCAAGGGCTGATTTTCGTGCGCTCCGTGATGCGTGCCGGACTCTACGATTCTTTCCGCGATCACCGTGTGGGGTCGCATGTTTGCAGGCTGTGATGATGTGACCGCCCCCGACGGCATCAACGTGCCAAGGTGGGTCTGCAACGATCCACAAAGGAGAGCGGTCATGTCGGAGATTATCACGGTCGGACTCGATCTGGCGAAGAATGTGTTCCAGGTTCATGGAGCTGATGTCGCTGGCCGAGCGGTTCTGCGCAGGACGTTGCGGCGAGCGCAGGTGTTCTTTTTTCAGCCTGCTGCCGTCTTGCGTCGTCGCGATGGAAGCCTGTGGCGGTGCGCACTTCTGGGGCCGCGAGATCGGCAAGCTGGGCCATGAGGTGCAGCTGATCCCGCCCGCTTACGTCAAGCCCTTCGTGAAGCGCCAGAAGAACGATGCGGCAGATGCCGAAGCGATCTGTGAGGCGGCGTTGCGACCGACAATGCGCTTCGTGCCCGTGAAGAGTGAAGAGACCCAAGGGGCTGCGATGGTCTTCCGCATTCGCGAGCTTCTGATCCGGCAGCGAACGCAGGCCATCAATGCCCTTCGCGGCCACCTGGGCGAGTTCGGGCAGATCGTGCCGCAGGGCGCGGCGAATGCCGCACGGTTGATAGCCTTCGTCGAGGACCCGGAAAGTGGCCTGCCCGCCGATGCCATCGCCACGTTGAAAGTGCTGGTCGCGGCGCTCACCCATCTTGAGACCGAGATCGGCAAGCTTGACGCTGAGATCGCCCGTCGGGCCAAAGAGAATGAAGTGGCCCGAAGGCTGATGACGGTGCCCGGCATCGGGCCCCTGATCGCCACCGCCATCGCGGTGTTGGCCCCGCCAGCAGAGACATTCCGCCGCGGTCGTGACTTCGCCGCCTGGCTCGGCCTCGTGCCGCGACAACACTCGACGGGCGGCAAGCAGCGCCTCGGAGCGACGACGAAGATGGGCGAGCGATCATTGCGGCGCCTGCTGATCATCGGCGCCAACAGCGTCATCATCAAGCGGCATGTCCATGCCACCGCCCGGCCGGGCACCTGGCTGGCGGGAATGCTGACACGCAAACCAGCAATGCTGGTGCGCGTCGCCTTGGCCAACAAGATGGCGCGCATCGTCTGGGCTCTGATGGCGAAGGGTGAAGTCTACCGGTCTCCAACTGCGGCGGCGTAAGTCGTCCGGCAGTCGCGAGGACGTCGGAGCGGAAGAGGGCAAGGAGCGGTTTGCCGCAACGGTCGTGAGACGGGATCGGGAGATCCAGTGTGCAACAGAGTGCCTACGAGCACGCGGCTTTGATCCGGACCCGACCTTCGAACACCATACGGGCCCGCGGCATGTAGCTGGTCGCATCAGAGGCCGGACACATGTCAGCACCCGACGATGCGCCGAAATCAATCCTGAAGATTCCTCTTGCGCAAGGGGCGGTTACAAATGTTGCATAAATCTCGAGAGGGATTCATCTCGTGAATCCAGCGTGGTAGGTGGGTGGCATGAGCAGACCGACACCCGCGATCTACAAGACTTCGAACTGACCAGCCTATAACGAAGCGCTCAAGCGCCGTGGGTCGCTGACGATCTGGTTCGACCCCGCGATGAACTGGGATGCCGTGCCGAACGGCAAGCGCGGCCGACAGCAGACCTGCAGCGA
>NZ_JAPDOG010000053.1 GCF_026013545.1 Defluviimonas salinarum
AAAATCCTCCCACCCTCCCTGTCGCCAGAAAGGGCAAAAAGTGGCCGACTTTTACGCCGCCCGCAGCCGGATCATCCCGCCGCTACCGTGGCCGACTATTGCTCCGCCGTTCTCATTCGTGGGGACAAACCCAAACACGATAAACAGCGCGGCAGCCCCCGCAGCGGCTACGTCCGGTGCGAAGCGCTCGAAGAGAAAGGCTGCAAACAGCAGAAGAACAACTGCGAGCGCGAGATAGGGTTCGTAGCCCGTCATGAGATCGATCGACCCATCCTCAGTGTTATACACATTCACCGCTGATGGTTTTCCGGTCGCGTCCTCCGCCCTCTCGAATAAAGCACTAACAGACAGATCGACCCAAGTTCCCTCGACATTTTAGGCTCATAACGAAACGTGATTGGCGGAGATGCAGGCGTCCGCGGCGCGAGGTTGCCATGCATGCCGACCGAAACGCGTGTGTCGCGCACGCTTACGTTATCCGCGCACGCTCACGTTATCAAAGCCCTTCCCGCCGGTCTCGCCCCGCGAACTCCTCCGAGCCGATAATGCCGGCCAGAGCTATTGGCCGGCGCCTTCGGTCAGCACACAGCTTCCTCGCGCCGGTGTTGTCAGATAAACCTCGTCTGTTAGACTGGGCGCGGCTCGGCTGTTGGTCTTGTCGACGCTCTGCAAGGTGTTTTCCACTACAGAACAATATTTTGGGCCTTCCCTTCATGAAAGGGGACAGGGAAAGGCGCCCGGACTCGATTCCTCTGACAGTACCGGGCCGTTGTCTTCAGCTGGCATGTCGGTTTCTCGCTCAATCGCCGGGATGGGCACTGTGGTGTATCGGAATCTGTCGCTGGTGGCGGGTTTTCGGCGCGTTCTGGTCAGCCCGTTTCGACATTCCTTCGTTCTCCGCCGCCTGGATTGACGAACTATCCCGCGGGGTTTGACGTGCTTGTTTCCTACTCAGCACATCACTATCCGTCTGGGTTGCGCGCAAACCGGAGTAGAGATGTCGAAGCTTCGCCACGAGTTGTGCCAGCGGCTTTTTCTTTAGGGCCTTATCGTGTTTCATAACGGTTCCCTTCCGGCCCACGGCCGTTCAGTTTCGTCACGGCGCCGGAGTCACCGCGCCGGGAGCGTTCCCCTACACCCGGTTTCTCCTGCGACGGGCCGCACCCGTTCCGAACGCTCGACCTGATCCGGTTTGGGCCGCATACCCTCGTTCTCGGCAGTCTGTATCGGGTACTTCTTCGGCGGGGTCGGTTGCGCGCCATCCGTCATTGAAGGGACAGCTTCAGCAAGGCCGCCGCCGCAAGGGCGTGTCTCTTTTCGTAATAGTCGCCGCGCAACTCGCCGTCGACCTGTACCTCCCACATCCCATTCCGCTCTCTGAGCTGAACTCGATCACCTTGGGTGGATCGCTTTCGGGAGTGTTCTGGGCGCAATTGCTCTTGCGGCGATCGCGTCAATCCAACCTTCGCTTCATTTTCCAACAACCGGGGCTCGCGCGCCTCTCCAAGCAGCATCACGGCGCGAATGAACTCTTCAGCGTAGTCGTCAGCACCCCGGTATCCGTGTTCGTGCCGCGCCATGTTCATCGGTTCCACGAACCGTTCTCTCAGATGGTCGACGAAACGCGGTTCCGAACGAGACATGTAGGCGATGAGCGCCTGAAGGACCCTCTCATGGGCGAGCACTCGCCGTTCGAGATCAGTTGTCTCCGGTTGGGTTTTCGGGTGCGTCGTTGCAGGTTCCATAGCTTCTATCGTCTTTCATGCGCGAGTTGGTGACCGATTTGGATCTTTCAGAACTCGAGCGACACAAGGCAGGCCTGCGCAATGTCTCGGTCCGGAGCCTCCGTTCCTGGAACCGTCGCCCAGCCTGCCGCCATGACGGCAACGCGCCTCGGGAAGCAGCTGGCTCAGGTCTCGTGCGACCCTGCCGTGATCGCTTGCGAGCGGGGGAACATCCCGAAATCGGGCAAGCAGCGTTCCCAACCGCGCTCGTGCGGCGTCGCGCCCCAGCGTGACCAGTACAGCGGTTTCCTTCCATGGATCGAGGTCGAGTCGCGCGAGCGTGGAGACGACCGAGGCATAGAGAAACCGATCGAACTCGGGCGGGTGCGGGTTGAGAAAATTGGGGTCGGCCATCGCCAATCCTTTCAAGGGTTGCAGGAATGCAGATCATCCCTGTTTCCCAAAGGATACGCGCAGGTCGGCCTCGCCGCCCTTACACAGGTCAGTGGGGGGCGACTGCCCTCAGGGAGGTCGCAACCGGTTCGGGGCCCGAGACTAACATGCGTCAGCGCCAGTCGGACGATCTCGACGTACAAGAGAATAAATCGTTCGACTGGTCCGTCCCGGCCTCCAAGGGGCCGTCAACAGTGGTGAGCGACGGATCTGCCAACATCGCGGAGACCAGAGATGAACATGCGGTCGACCAGATCGACAGTGACGTTTTCAAACCCGTTTATCTTGCCGGGATACCCGGGCGATTTGCCCGCCGGCGACTACGAAGTTCTTGTCGAAGAGGAGCTCCTCCAGGGCCTCAGCTTCGAGGCCTATAGACGGACGGCGACGTACCTGACGGTGCGCGGCAAGGGTGCTCATGCGGGAAGAACTGAACTCCGGGTGACAACCGAGAGCGACCTGAAAGAGGCGCTGAGCCGGGATGCGACCACAAATGGAACGAACAATCACAGCGAGGCGGCGCTTTCCCCGCAGGAGGCATTGAAATGAACACTCCCGAATGGCTCAAACCCGGCATCTATGGCGCGCTGATCGGCGCGGTCTGTGTCGGTGTCGTCGGCTTCACTTGGGGCGGCTGGGTGACAGGCGGAACCGCGAATGACAGGGCGATGGCGATGTCCCGTAACGATGTCGTCGCCTCAATGGTACCGGTCTGCCTCGACATGGCGCGGTCAGACCCGGCTCGGGCGGACAAGCTTGCAGCGATCCGGGCAGCCTCGACCTACCAGAGGCGCGACGCTCTCATGACCGCCGGCTGGGCGACGATGCCAGGAACCGATGCCCCGGACCGAGACATTGCGCAAGCCTGCCTGAAGGAACTGGACCTCTGAGGTCATGCCGTTCAGAGCCGACGATGTGATGGCGCAAAACGGGTCGCACCGTCAAACGCGCGAGCCAGGCATCGCCCCGAGTGCCAAAACCGAGATAGGAGCTTGCGATGTCTTCTGATGACAATGGACCGGAAGATCGCGGACCTTGGAAAAACAAGCAGACCCGTGTTCCCCCTGAGGTTGATGCAATTCTCAGGCGGGGCCGGGATCGGCTGCACGGCATCCTGCCGGACGGTCTGCCACCGGTGAAGCGTCTTGCAATCGGGGCCGCCATTGCGCTTGCGGCGTTTGGGGCGTGGACCTCATATTACACGGTGCCGAGCGACTCCGTTGCGATTGTCCAACGGTTCGGGAAGTACGCGGCCGAGGTCCCTCCGGGGCTGCACTTCAAGATTCCGTTCGGGATCGACGTGACCACGTTGGTCCCGGTCAAGCGCCAGCTGAAACAGGAGTTCGGGTTCACGACTCCGGGTGGCTCCGATCCCTATCAGAGCCCGACGGACGGTCGCCGCGAGACCGAGATGGTGACTGGCGATCTCAACGCCGCGCTCGTGGAGTGGGTGGTGCAGTACCGGATTTCCGAACCCCGGAAGTTCTTGTTTGAAGTGCGCGAGCCGAGCGCGACCCTGCGTTACGTCTCGGAGTCCGTCATGCGTGAAGTCGTGGGAGACCGCACAGTCGACGAGGTGATCACCGTCGGGCGCCAGGAAATCGAAAGCGAAGCCCTGCTGAAGATGCAGGCGCTCGCGACCAAATACGCGATGGGCATCAGCATCGATCAGGTACAGCTGAAGGACATCAATCCGCCCCAGCCGGTTCAAGCCTCGTTCAACGAGGTCAACCAGGCACAACAAGAGAAGGAGCGGATCATCAACGAGGCCCGCCGCGAATACAACCGCGTCATACCTCTGGCCGAAGGCGAAAAGGACCAGCGCATTCGCGAAGCCGATGGTTATCGCCTGAGGCGGATCAACGAAGCCGAGGGCGATGCGGCACGCTTCACGGCGCTCCTGACGGAATACCGCCAGGCCCCCGAGGTGACCCGGCGCCGGATCTACATCGAAACCCTGCAGGATGTTCTGCCGGGAATTGGCTCCAAGATCATTGTCGACGGGTCCACGGCAAGCATCCTGCCGCTTTTGAACCTGGATCGACAGACAGGAGAGCAACCATGAAGACCCTTTCGCTTATTGCCTCGGGGATCGCGGTTGCCGGGGTCGTCGCTGCGTCATCCGCCGTCTACACGGTCGGCGAGGTCGAACAGGCCATCATCACCCAGTTCGGCAAGCCTGTCGGTGCGCCTATCACCGAGGCCGGTCTCAAGTTGAAACTCCCCTTCGTTCAGGAGGTTAACCGGATCGACAGCCGGGTTCTGGAGTGGGACGGCTCGCCATCGGACATGCCCACCAAAGACAAGCTCTATATCTCGGTCGATCTCTTCGCGCGCTGGAAGATCACCGATCCTCTGCAGTACTTTCTGCGCCTGCGCGACGAGCGCAGCGCCCAGTCGCGCCTCGATGATATCCTCGGCAGCGAGACGCGGAACGCCGTCGCCAAGCACGAACTTATCGAGATTGTGCGCACGACCAGGGGCCGGACGCCGCTTCGGGACACGCTTCTGACTGATCAGGAACTTGCGCAGGACATTGGCGCCCTCGTTCCCATCACGAAGGGGCGGGCGCTGGTCGAGCAGCAGATCTTCGAGGCGGCGGCGGAGAAGGTGCGCGTCTTCGGGATTGAGCTTCTCGATATTCGTTTCAAGCGCATAAACTACAATGAGAGCGTGCGACCCAAGATCTATGACCGCATGATCTCGGAGCGCCGGCAGATCGCCGAAAGATTCCTGTCCGAAGGCAACGGTGAAGCGGCCCGTATTCAAGGCAACAGGGTGCGGGATCTGAACAAGATCCAGTCCGAAGCCTATCGCGCCGTCGAGGAAATCCGCGGTGCCGCCGATGCCGCAGCAGCAGCAATCTATGCGGGCGCCTACAATGTCGATGCCGTTTCGGTCGAATTCTACGATTTCACCCGAACCATGCAGGCCTACGGCGACATGATCTCGGACGACACAACGCTTGTCCTGACGACGGACAGCGATCTGTTCCAGTTCCTGCGCGGCATGCAGGGCGAGGCAAACCCCTTCCTCGATCCCGGCAGCGACCCGGGCGACGGTGGCGTGGCGTCAACCGGCAGGGCCCGACCAGCGCAAGACCCCGCGACGCCAATCTTGACTCAGACGGAGGTCGAAGCAGGCCGATAGGTTCATTTTGGAAGGTTTCAAGCATGAATAGAGGGTATCAATCGGGAAGCACGTCAATGACACCTGGACCACCGCGGTCGGTTTCTGTCCGCTTCTGAGCAAGACACACCCACTTAAATTCGGTGCCCCTAACCTGCGTCAGCACCCGATGTCCGACTGGCTTTAAGGTGGATGGCAAGAGCTGGATCGCGACTAGGCGACGGCCTGCCTGCCCACGCTCGAGCACACGACGTCCAGCGTCACAGCACGCAGCGTGAAGGATGATACGCCATGACATCAGTGAAAAATCTTACCAGGACGGCCGCAGAGACGACCGATCTTGAACGGCGCGTTCTGGCTCATGAACGGATCCTGCAAGCTCTGATCGCCTACATGGCCCGCACAGAGCCGCGGTTCATCGATCATTTGAGAGAACGGTTCGTTGAGCCGATGAGTATGGCCCGCCACGAACACGACCACCGCGAAACCGACGACTACGCGGAAGAATTCATACGCGCCGTGATGCTCCTCGGAGAGGAGCGCGCGCCCAACGCGAAGGAGCCGGAAATGACCGACAAGCAACCCGAGCAACCGAAAAGCAGAGGAGAAAAGGGGTCTTTCATGGACCGGCCAGCTCAGCGAGGTGGAGTTCAGGTACGCGAAAGAAACGGCATCTGGGAGGTGCAGGTCGATGGCAAGTTTCTCGGCGACTACCACCAACAGGAGCATGCCCTTGCCGCTGCGGCCTTGCACAAGCTGTCCCTCCGATGACCGGTAGCACTCATCCGACAGTCCCACGGGACTTCTCGATCCAGGTGGCCGAGAACGAAGGCATGCCAACGAGACCGAATTCCAGGGGCGCCCCGCCGCCGCCCGCGCCCACGCGACGGCTCACCGGAACGCTCACGCTTGGGTCATCGAAGACACGCGGGGCAACCGGCGGACTCTGGTCCGCCAAGGAGCGAGCGGCGATGAGACAGCCGCTGGCAAGGTTGACCTCGAGGCTGGCCATCGTGGCTGGAATGATAGCGTCGCTGGCTTTCCCCGTCCTTGCGCAGGATGGCACTGGCCCGATGCATCGGACGCTCATCCTTGCAAGATGATCATGACATGACCAGGCACGGCCGAGTGTCCGGCATGCGGGTCAGCATCGGGTGCCGTCTGCGATACAGCTTCCCGCAACCGACGCCGCTGATCGCGCTGCTGAACGTGCACTACTCGCGCTTCGGCGATCTGGAGCGTGCCGACTATCTCGTTACGTCGCCGAGCGTGCCGCTTGAAAGCTACCGGGATGGCTTCGGCAACTGGTGCACGCGCGTCCTGGCTCCGGCGGGCGACTTCTGCCTGTCGACGGATGGCATCTTCCGCGATACGGGCCAGCCCGATCCCGCATCCCCGGGCGCGCTGCAGCACGCGGTCCAGGATCTTCCTTTCGAGACCCTCGTGTTTCTGCAGGGAAGCCGGTATTGCGACACCGACCTTCTGTCGGAGGAGGCGTGGCGCCTTTTCGAGACCACGGACCCCGGTTGGCCCCGCGTCCAGGCGATCTGTGATTTCGTGCACGGACATGTCCGCTTCGACTACATGCAGGCGAAGGCGACGCGCACCGCGTCGCAGACCTTGGCCGAGCGGCAGGGTGTCTGCCGCGACTTCGCCCATCTCGCCATCGCATTGTGTCGCTGCATGAACATTCCGGCCCGCTATTGCACCGGATATCTGAGCGACATCGGGGAACCTCTTCCTCATCCACCCGGGGATTTTGCCGCGTGGATGGAGGTTTTCCTTTCTGGAGGGTGGCACGTGTTCGACCCGCGGAACAACAAGCCGCGGCTTGCGAGAATTCTGATCGCGCGCGGTCGCGATGCCGCCGATGTCCCTTTGACCCAGACATTCGGTCAGAACACCTTGACGGAGTTCAAGGTCTGGACGGATGAATTGACCTGACCCACCTTGGCTTCCTTTTCGGTACGCCATCGCAAATCAGGTCGCCAATCCCCATACAGGCAGTACCGATGCCGAGCATCCCGGTCCGCCATGGACGAGGAGTTGGCGCCGGACAATCAAAGGATCGATGACATGTCCTTCAAGGACATGACCGCCTGGGCAGTGGCCGCGATGAAGCCGAAGCTTGTTGAAACCGCGAAGCCCACTGCCAAGGCGAACGAGCCCAAGGCCGCCGGCAAGGAAGCGCCAGCGAAGTCCAGGACATCTTGAGACGTACACGAGCCACGCGCCCCATTCTCAAAGGGGCGCGAACCACCCGCAGCGGCAGTATGGAGGAACACGTCGATGGAAGATCTGACGAGCAAGACTGTTTCGGTGGTCAGCAGACCGTTCACTGTACCCGGCTTCAACGAGACGACCGGAAGCGACTGCAATGGCGTGTAGCTCGCCGCCACGCAGATCAGGTTCCGGCTGGCGATGATTCGGTGGGCGGGGCCGAACTGCACACAGCCCGCACCCGGGACAAAGATGACGGCCCAGGCATGGGTCGCGCCGCAGCCGGTCATGCCTTCGCCCGAGTCGTGGCCCGTGGCCTCGTCATGCAGGTATCCGGATCGCTCCGATCGCGGTCTTCGTGGCGACTGCCTTCGGAGCCTGGCTGTGGGCTGCCGGCGGTGCGCTGGTCGCGACGCCGACGCTGATTGTCGCAGTCGCCTTCGCCGGGCGGCTCAACGCCGCCGCCCCTCTGTCACAAACGACGCCCCAAGGCGAAAGTCGCCAGAAAGGCGGCCAGCGGCAATAGCGGCTGCGCGGTCCGGGCCAGTGCCGTGGCCAGCACGATATCCGATGTGGCACGGCTGCGCACCGCTGCAATGCGTGCCGCCCGTCGGGCCGATTGCGCACGGCCGATCAGATGCAGGGCCAGCGCGAGCACGGCAAAGAGCGCGGCAAACGCAAGCGCCGCAACCGGAAATCCGGCTGCGGCTGTCAACGCGACGATGCCCGATGCGACCAGAAATGACACGGCCACCGCCCCGAGAAAGAGCGTGGCGACTGCCAACGCGACACGCCGAGCGGAATCGTCGGCCTGTGCGGAGAAAAGATCGCGAAGCGGCGAGAGCAACGGCAACGCCATGACGGTTCAGGCCTTGCGCGCGACAAGGCCGAGCAGAAGGCCGACGCCCGCAGCAATCGCCACGGCCGTCAGGGGATGGCCCAGCACCGCGTTGGTGGCCGAGGCCTGCGCGTCGCGGCCGGTCTGGCCGACCTTGTGCGTGGCCTGGCCGATGCCTTCGGACACGTCGTCCGAAAGGGTTGCGGCAAGTTTCACCAGGTCTGCGCGCAGGACCTCGATCTGGTGGCCGAGATCGTCGGGCGACAGGGCGGCTTTGGCGTTGGCTGTGAGAGGCGTGGTCATTCCGTATCTCCGGATATGAGTGGATCGCGCCGGAGGGTGCCGGGGCTCACATCTGCGATCACCGGACTCGATCGACCGGGAGCAGCCGTTTCGGTTCTCGAGTCCCGGCGACGGAACCCTTCGCGTGCCGATCTCAGCGCAGCCCGAGAAATCCCAGGATGACCAGGACGATCACGACGAGTCCGACCAGGTAGATGATTCGGTTCATTGGGGGCCGCCAGTTGGATGATCCGCAATTGGACATCCGATCAATCGACAATAGCCGGCTGTCGATCTGGCGACACACCATGGATCAGTCCCCACGCGTCGCCGCGAGGTCGTAGCGCGACATTTCGAACCGCGGAACAACCTGGAACGCAATCCCTTGACGAAACTGATCCATGTGAGCGCGCCGAGCGACGAAATCCGCATGAATGGTTGGCAAGGCGCAAGGTTCAGCCTCGTCCGGGCCGTGATGCGGTTCACGATCCTGACACACGCCAGAAAGGGCGGGGGTTCCCTCGCCGTACCTCGGATCTGCGGGCAAGGAGTCCCATGATGTCACTCATCAACCTGGTCGTGACGCTGGTCGTCGTCGGCGTCGCCCTCTGGGCCATCAACACCTATGTCCCCATGGATCGAAAAATAAAGTCGATCCTGAACGTAGTCGTCGTGATCGTGGTCGTTCTCTGGCTGCTGCGCGGCTTCGGCCTGCTCGGCGGGATCGGCTCGATGGGCATTGATGGCTGACGCTGTGCCGTCCTCGGGCCTGGCCCTCACCGGGCCGGTGACGCTGGACACGCTCGACGAGGTGCGCGCCCTGCTCGACCGGGCGGGACCGGCGACCCGGGTCGATCTTTCGGCCGTCACCGCACTCGATACCGCCGGAGCCTGGATGCTGCTCGGCCATCGGAAGCTGCGCATAGAGGCCGCAAGTCCCGCGCAGGACCTGCTGCTGCGCACGGTCGAAGCCGCGTTGCCGCCCGGGCGCATGGTCCGGCCGCGCAAGGCGCGACAGCGGGCAGGCGATGTGCTGGCGGGTCTCGGCGCGGCCGTCGAAGGATTTCTGGCCACAAGCGCGCAGGGTCTCGGCTTCACCGGGTTGGTCATGGCCCGGCTGGCGACCACGCTTCTGCGTCCGAAACGGCTGCGGCTGACCGCGCTCGTCCACCACATGGAGGAGGTCGGGCTGAACGCCGTGCCGATCGTGGCGCTGATGGGGTTCCTCATCGGCGTCGTGCTGGCGTTCCAGGGGGCCACGCAGTTGCGCCAGTTCGGAGCGGAAGTTTTCGTCGTGGACCTGATCGCGGTCTCGATCCTGCGCGAGCTGGGCATCCTGCTCACCGCGATCATCGTTGCCGGTCGCTCGGCCTCTGCCTTCACCGCCGCGATCGGGTCGATGAAGATGCGCGAGGAGATCGACGCCATGCGTGTGCTGGGCCTCGACCCGATCGAGCTGCTGGTGCTGCCCCGCCTGCTGGCGCTGGTGATCCTGCTACCGCTGCTGGGATTTGTCGCGGATCTCGCCGGGCTGTTCGGCGGCGGGCTGATGGCCTGGATGGAGCTTGGCATCTCGCCCAGTCAGTTCCAAACCCAGCTCCTGGCAAATGTCGGCGCGACCCAGGCGCTGGTGGGTCTTTCCAAGGCACCGGTCTTCGCGGTGATCATCGCGCTGGTGGGCTGCCAGCAAGGCTTCCTGGTCAAGGGCGACGCGGAATCGCTGGGCATGAGAACCTCGCGCGCGGTGGTCGTCGCCATCTTTCTCGTGATCGTGGTGGACGCGCTCTTCTCGGTGTTCTTCGCGTTCTGGGGGGTGTGATGGAAGGCGAGGCCGTCATCTCGATCCGCGGACTGACAAACCGGTTCGGCACCACGGTGGTGCACGAGGACCTGTCGCTCGACGTGATGCGGGGCGAGGTGCTGGGGGTTGTGGGCGCCTCGGGCAGCGGCAAGTCGGTGCTGTTGCGCAGCATCGTGGGGTTGCAGACGCCGAGTGCCGGGCAGATCACCATGCTGGGCACGGATGTGCTCGGGGCCAGTGCAGCCGACCGGGCGGCGGTGAGCGCACGCACCGGCGTGATGTTCCAGGACGGCGCGCTCTTCTCGGCGCTGACCGTGCGCGAGAATGTCGAGGCGCCGATACGCGAGCGCCTGGCGATCGATGCGCCCACCCGCGCGGTGCTGGCCGATTTGCGGATTTCCATGGTCGGCCTGCCTCCGGAGGCGGGCGACCTCTATCCCGCCTCGCTGTCGGGAGGAATGCGCAAACGCGCCGGCTTGGCCCGCGCCCTGTCGCTGGACCCGGAGATCCTGTTTCTCGACGAGCCGACGGCGGGCCTCGATCCGATCGGCGCGTCGGCCTTCGATGCCCTCCTGAATTCGCTGGGCGAGGCGCTGGGCCTGACGGTGTTCCTGGTGACCCACGACCTCGATACCTTGAAGGCCACGTGCGACCGGATCGCGGTTCTGGCGCAGCGCCGGGTGCTGGTGACCGGCACGATGGCCGAGATGCTGGAGGTCGAAGAGCCCTGGGTGCAGTCCTATTTCCACGGACCGCGCGCCCATGCGGCATTCGGGACGGAGGCCGGCTGATGGAAACCCGCGCGCGCTTCGTGCTGATCGGCCTCTTCACCATCGTCGGATTTCTGGCCGCGCTCGGGTTCGTGCTGTGGCTGGCCAAGGTCCAGCTCGACCGGACCTACGCGCAGTACGACATCCTCTTCGGCACCGTCGCGGGCCTCAGCACGACCGGCGCGGTCAGGTACAACGGCGTGGATGTGGGCAAGGTTCTCACCATCGCGCTGGACCGCGACGACCCATCGCTGGTGCGCGTGCGCATCGAGATCTTCGCCAGCACGCCGGTGCGGACCGACACGGTCGCGACGCTGGCCTCGCAGGGGGTGACGGGCGTGGCCTTCATCGCGCTGGAAGGTGGCAGCGCCGATGCCGAACCTCTCGAGCCGGTGCCTCCCGCCGAGGTGTCGGTGATCCGCTCGGAGAAGTCGGTGGTGCAGGACCTGATGGTGACCGGGCCCGAACTCCTTGCCGAGGCGAAGGCCCTGATAACCGAGGTGCGGGGCTTCACCGCCGCCGAGAACCGCGATGCGGTCGCGGGCATCCTCGTCAACATTCGGGACGCCACCGGGCGCATCGATGCCCTGGCCACCCGCGCGGAGGAGAGCCTGTCCCGGTTCGACGCGGCCCTCGTTGCAGCCGAGTCAGGGCTGGCGGCCACCGATGGCCTGCTGCAGCGCGACATGCCTGCGCTGGTCGCCGATCTGCGATCCGCCGCCGACAGCACGGGTGCGGCGATGGACGGCTTGCGCCGCGCCACTCAGAACGATCTGCCGCGGCTCTCGACGCAGATCAGCGCCCTCATCGCGGATGCAAGCGGGGTGATCGCGCGGTTCGACGCCCTCGCCCGCAAGATCGGCAGCGATCCCGGCCGGTTTCTTCTGGGCAACGAGACACCGGATTACAGGAGGTCCCAATGACCCTTTCGCGCCGCTCCCTTTTGTCGTTCGCGGCCATGGCGGGCCTCTCCGGCTGCAGCGCCGTGTCCGCGGTCTCCAGGGCCAGCGATCCGCTCGACACCTACACGCTCTCGCCGCTCGGCCCGGTGCAGCCGCAGCCCGGCGGCACGCGCCATCTGGTCGTCGAGATGCCGACATCCGGGGGCGAGCTCTCCACCGACCGCGTCCTGATCAAGATCTCTCCGCTGCAGGCGGAGTACCTGCCCGACGCGCGCTGGTCGGAACCGACCCCGGCCATGGTGCAGACGCTGCTGGTCAACTCGCTGCTGAACCGCGGCGGATTCCGGCTGGTCAGCCGGGTGGGCGCGGGGCTCATGCCCGACTACACGCTGATGTGCGAGATCCAGGCGTTCCAGGCCGAGCTGACCGGCCCGGACCTTGCCTCGGCCCAGATCCATGTCGCGCTGCAGATGACCGTGATCCGCGAGGCCGGCCGCGAAATCGCCGGAACGCGACGCTTCGAGTCCACAACGTCGGTGATATCCGACAGCACGGTCGCGCTGATCGCCGGCATCGACGCCGCCATGCAGTCGGTCATGGCCGACGCCGTCGGCTGGGTGCAGACACTGGCCTGACACCAGCCGGTAGCGTGAGCGCAATGGGCCTCAGCCCAAGATTGTCTGCTGATGCGTCAGGCGCAGCGACTGGCCCTCATCCTTCAGATAGATCGACGTGCAGAGCGCCTCGCAGATCGGATCGCCGCTGCGTTCGGCGGACACGCGATAGACCAGAATGGCAACATTTCCGTGTATCGACACGTAGCGCTCGCTCATCACGACGGAGCGCCACCGTTGGGCGACGTCCGTTTCTCTCCAGAGCGCATCACCCTGCAGTATGCCGGCGGGGAACGGAAAGACAAAGACCGCATCCTTTGACCGCATCCCTTGCGGTCATCCGGCGCGCACCCTCTGCGCCCTCGGTCCAGAACCGTTCCTCCAGATGACACAGGGATGCTTCATCGCCCGCGGCCAGCGTCAGCTCTGCTCTCGCCGGGCCCTTGCCGGGGGCTGGCCGCCGGGGCGCCGGCCGTTGATCGCCTGATCCGGGTGTGAACACCGACATCATTTGCATGACGTACAGCAGGACCCCAGCAATGGCCCAGATTGCGCCCACAGCACTCACTTTCCGGATTTCCTCCGACGACCCGACCGCCCTCGAGGCGCGCGGCGGGCGTTGAGGAAGCAGGAAGATCAAGTCGCGGTCAACCGAACCATGATCGCGGCCCAACGTTGGCACATCGCGAAATCGCAACAGCAGCAGTCCCAACCGTGAGTCCGCAGCCGCACGGGGCGGCGAACTGCTCATCATTGATTTGGGATGGAGCCAGAGTTGTTAATACAAAGAAATCAATGTCTTGGAGGCCAGAGAAGGTTCGACGTCAGGCCCATCCCCTCCGCCACTTGCCTTTGGGAACGGTTTCTCCGCGCCCGGCGTCCTCCGGAATTTCCCGTTGTTTTCGAGGGTTATGCGGGCGGGGCTGAGCACCGGCCCTGGTGTCAGAAGGCCCGGAAGCGGTCTCTCAGGGTCGATATTCTCCGAACCTCATGACTGCGCCGATTTGGTGAATAGCTTGCAACTATCTGGCATTGTGATGTTTTTTTGAGGCCACCCTGAATACTTCGACGCCGGTGACGCTCGGCGTGATGGAACCGACGTCGAACCCATGATTGCAGTCAATCATCCGTGCCTTGACGACAGAGCCCGACGGCACACTCGCCGGCATCATCGAGGCTGATGAAGTTTACCAGCGCGAGCGTCGCGAAGGGTTGCGAGAGTGGGTGCGGCGCCGGCGCGACCCCGCGAACACCCCCGCGCCGCCGCGCCTGCGATGGCAGGGCTATCTGCGCCGTGGCGCTGCGTCCAGGACGCCTCCGGGCGGATGGAGGGCTTGGGAAGAGAAGCTTCTCGGCGCCGTGGACCGCGCTGGCCACCGGCCATCGAAGCCACCGCCGACGCGCGCCAGGCGGCGATCTCTGGCACTCTGCTGCCTGTAGTGGCCCGCGACGCGGTGCTCTGCACCGACGGCCACGCGACCTACGAGCGGATCGCGAAGGACGAACGGATCCACCACTTCGTGCTGAACGTCGGGCGGCGATCGAAGCGCACGCCGCGCAGCCACCGCATCAACACAGTGAACGCCCTGATCAGCCCGTTCCGTGCCCTCATGAAGCTCTTCCGCGGTCCCGCGTCAGAGAACCTTGCCGCCTACAGTCGGTGGCACGCTGCCCGCTACAACGCGAACCGGAGCTACCTCCACGTCCTCAAGCTGCTGCTCGCCTCGGGCCCCTGCGCCAATACTGTTTGAGTGTCCACTTAATCTTCTTGCCGTGCTATTTTGGGCAAGGAGGATCGCCACATGGGACACTCATCGGCAGCGAAGAAGGCCGGGCCGCGTGACGCTGCGAGCAAGGTCGCGCAGCA
>NZ_JAPDOG010000054.1 GCF_026013545.1 Defluviimonas salinarum
CCTCTGGGGCGAGGCCTTCTGGTCGCCGAGCTACTGCGTCGTCTCCTGCGGCGGCGCGCCGCTCGATGTCGTCAAGGCCTATGTCGAGAGCCAGAACGCCCCCGGCCGTATCAGGATCGGCGCGGTGCGCCGCGCCGCCGCGCGGGAAGAGAAAAGACGGCGGGAAGAAAACAGACGCCTCGACCCCTCCCTGAAGGAAGGGGGTTGCGGCTAAATCTGCTCAATCGCCACGATCCTCGGCCTTCTCGCGTCCTCCGCGCTCGCTTGCGCGAGCGAGAACGCCGCCGCCCTTCTCGAGATGTGGGGACCCAAACGGATCACTGTTGAGAACGGCGTGCTGACGGCGGTCCTGCCGCAGCGCCGGATCACTCCCGAGATCTATCTCGCGACGATCACGACCGGGATCTGCTTCGGGCCGCTCCGCGGAATCGATCTCCCTGGGGTTCGCGAGATCGCGATCCTGAACGAGTACGGCGCGCAAGGCTATGTCTACGAGAAGGCACTCGAGGACTGCGGCCGCATGAACGCGATGCCGGCCGCGAGCGATCTCGTCAAGGTGCTCGTTATGGGATCGACCCACAGCTATTGAGGCCGGCGGCGGGCCGCCTGGTCAGGGCTGCGCCGGCGCCGTCCGCCCGCGCTCCTCGGAGAGGTCCGCAGGCGCATAGTCCTCCTCCAGCTTCGGCTTGGGGAAGAGGATGCGTTGATGTCCCTGCAGGCGCATGATCGGCCGGGTCGCGGCCACGTAGAGAGCGTTCCACTCCTCGAGCGCCAGCGTCTTGTGCTTGTCGGACTGGGTCAGGCTCTTGCGGTACCGCCCGGTCATGGCGTCGATATCCTTCCAGTCGCTGCCGAGCTGGACCGCAGGCCATTCGAGCCCCTTGGAGCGGTGCGCGGTGCAGATCATCACCGTGGCGCTCCCGGCGCCCTGGCGCTGGTGCTCGGCGAGGCGCTCGATCTGCGGGACCATATTGCCCTCGACGAGGTTCACGATCTTGCCGAGCGACTGGTCGCCCTCCTCCGCCTCGACCTTCAGCTCATCCCAGCTCTCGTACTGCTTGAGGTCCGTCGAGACGACATCGTTCGTCCGGCCTTCGAAGAGCGCCTGGGCGGAGCGGACGTCCTGCAGGAGCCCGGCCATGTTGTCGACATGCAGGCTGATGTTCTTGTGCATCAGCTTGAGGGCCTCCTCGATCATGCCGATGTTGGTGCGGCAGATGATGGCGGCGCGGGAGCCGGCATGGCCCGAGATGTCGCCCGAGCCAGCGCCGGTGAGCCGCTGGGCCGGGCCGCCGTCCGGGCGGGTCTGCAGGATGTGGCGCGCGACCTCGGCGATGCCTTCACCGAAGCGGAACGACTGGGTGAGATACATGGTCTTGCCGGGCAGGAGCGCGAGCGCGTTCTCGGCCCCGCGCCAGGAATAGATCTGCTGGTAGGGATCGCCGACCGCGATGATCGGCAGGCCGGTCTTGGTGATGATCGAACGCTGTACCGGGTTGATGTCCTGAGCCTCGTCGACCATCAGGTAGCGGAACGAGCGGAACGCGTCGGCCCGCAGGCTCTCGTCCAGATCGAGCGCCTTGAGATACATGTCGTGACTGTACTGGTTGCGCTCCACGGAATGGCCCCAGAAAGTCTCGGCCATCTGCAGGATAGGCATCGAAAGGAGCCGCAGCGTGTCGCGCGCATGCTCCTGCCGCTCGCGGTCCCGGATCAGCTCGGGATCCCCGATCGAGGAGATGAGCGCCTCCTCGGCATGGCGGATGTCGAAATCCTGGTCGTCGGAATTGCAGAACGCGGCCAGCGCCCGGCAGACCGCGGAGGCGACACGGTAGTCGTTCCAGCCCTCGACCTTGGGGATGTGAAATCGGCTCATGATCCCGGTCTCGCGGAAAGAGCGCGCGTTGTGGGTCACAGGCGATCCGATCACCTCCCGGACCGCGCCATAGGCAAGGCCGTGCATCGTCGCCGCGGTGCAGCGCGTCATCGCGAGCTTGCGCTTGGCCTCGTCGGCGATCGCCTTGTTGAAGGCGAGGTAGACGCCGCGCTGGCTCTTGGCTGACGCCACCGCCTTCAGCGTCGTCGTCTTGCCGGCGCCGGCGAAGGCGATGACCTTGAGGTTGTCGGAGGACCCCATGCCGGCCGAGTGGTCGCGGATGTCCTGCTGTTCGTGCGTCAGTCTCATTTCGTATTCCTGTTTTCTTGTTCGGGGCACCCTAGTCAGAATTTGCGAAAAACCGTATATTAAAGATTGGCGGCCCACAGGAAGGCGCCTCAGGCGCCGGGTTCAGGTTAAAGTATTGCCTGCAAGGAATTGTGCGAATAACATTAATTTGCAGTTTTTCGCACCTCCGGATACACTTGAAAATCGATGATTGTGTATTGCTCCGAGAGGCTCTCATGGCACGGAAGGCTCGCATATCCCTGTTCGCCAGCACGGCGATCCTGACCGCTGCCGCGGCTCCGCTCCACGCGGAGCTCCGGCAGGATGGCAGTTCCTCCGTCGAGACCCTGAGCCGTCCGGCTTTCACCCCTTCCAACTCGCTCGGGGTTCTGCCCGGCGACGATCTTGGCAACCACATCGCCAAGAAGGACCTCAACCTCGACGGTTTCGCGCTGTTCAACCTCGGCGACCCGGTCGATCCGATGGATGCGGTCAACCTCGCCTATCTCGAGGCCTATGTCACGGCGAACGGCGACAACATGGGCGACCACGTCGCGGCCAAGGCGCTCGACATGAACGGGTTCACGATCACCAATCTTCCGATTCCGGTTGCGCCCGACCAGGCGGCGAACCGCGCCTATGTCGATACAGCGGTGCTTGGGGCTGGCGACGATCTTGGGGACCACCAGGCCACCCAGGATCTCGACATGGGCAATAACCGGGTGACCGGCCTGCAGTCTCCGGGTGTCGGATCGGATGCGGTGAACCTGAGCTACATGCAGTCCTATGTCGCTGCGAACGGCGATGATCTGGGTGATCATGTCGCGACCCAGAATGTCGACATGTCCGGCTTCACCGTAACGAACCTCCCCGCGCCCGCCGGCGCGGCCGATGCCGCCAACAAGGCTTACGTCGACACGCTTGTCGGGCCGCTCCAGGGCGAGGTGACCGGTCTCCGGGCAACCAAGATCATGGCCGGCGTCGGCCTTTTCGGCGGCGGTGATCTCACTGCCGACCGCACATTGTCGTTCGACACGGCCTGGGGTGATCTTCGCTATGCGCTGAGGGGGCGTACGATCGCGACCGGTCCGGGACTCATCGGCGGCGGCAACCTTTCCGCCAACCGGACGCTTTCGTTCGACACGAGCTTCGGTGATGCCCGTTACGCGGCGATCGGCCGCACGATCTCTGCGGGAGATGGCCTCACCGGCGGCGGTGACCTCGCCGCCAACCGCAGTATCGCGGTCGATGGGACCGTTCTCCGGACCACCGGCGACCAGTCCATCGCCGGCATCAAGACCTTCACCGGCACGATCGATGCCGGCGGCCAGCGGGTTCAGAACCTCGGCGCGCCGACCGCTGCGACCGACGCGGTCAACAAGTCCTATGTCGACGCGATCGGAACCAGCAAGGTCGACACATCCCGCATGATCGCGACCGGCTCCGGCCTCACCGGCGGCGGCGATCTTTCGGCCGACCGCACGCTCGCGGTCGACGCGACGGTGCTCCGGACCTCCGGCGACCAGACCATCGCCGGCATCAAGACCTTCACCGGCACGATCAATGCCGGCGGCCAGCGCCTGCAGAACCTCGGCACTCCGACCCTGGCTTCCGATGCGGTGAACAAGTCCTATGTCGACGGCATCATCAGTGGCGCATACAGCGCAGGCGACGGCCTCACGATGACAGGCACCGTGCTCGCCGTGGACGCCACGGTCGTGCGCACTGCTGGCGACCAGAGCCTCGATGGCCTGAAGACCTTCACCCAGAACGTGACCGGAGCGAGCTTCACCTCGACCGGCCCCCTCTCCTTCCGCGCGCTTGACACCGATACGGCCACGCTGCCCTCCTTCGGCTGGGCCGTCGACAACAATACCGGTCTCTTCCGTGCGGCCGAGAACATCATCGGCTTCACGGCCGGTGGCGCCGAGCGCATGCGGGTGACCACGAGCGGCCTCAGCGTGTCCAACACCGTCACGGTCGGCAACCAGCTCGACATGACCAGCGGCCGCATCCTCAACCTCGCCGGGCCGACCGTCGCTACCGACGCGGCCAACAAGGCCTATGTCGATGCGGCGATCGGTGCCGCGGGCGGCGATAACCTCGGCAACCACATCGCGGCCGGCGCCCTCAACATGAGCGGCAACGCCGTCACCAACGTCGCCGCCCCCGGCGCGGCGGCCGATGCGGCCAACAAGGCCTACGTCGATGCGCTTGGTTCCGCCAAGGTCGACACCTCGCGCACGATCTCCGCGGGCGACGGTCTCACCGGCGGCGGCGATCTTTCGGCCAACCGCACGCTCGCGGTCGATGCGACTGTTCTCAGGACCACCGGAGACCAGACCATCGCCGGCATCAAGACCTTCACCGGCACGATCAATGCCGGCGGCCAGCGCCTGCTGGCCGTCGGCACCCCGACCGTGGCGACGGATGCGGCCAACAAGTCCTACGTTGACGCTCTCGGTTCCGGCAAAGTCGACACGACCCGCACGATCGCGACCGGCTCCGGCCTGACCGGCGGCGGTGATCTCTCGGCTAACCGCACGATCTCGGTCGACGGCACCGTCATCAGGACCACCGGCGACCAGTCCATCGCTGGCATCAAGACCTTCACCGGCACGATCAATGCCGGCGGCCAGCGCCTGCAGAACCTCGGCACCCCGACCCTGGCCTCCGATGCGGCCAACAAGTCCTACGTCGACGGTGCCATCGCCGGAGCCGCCTATACGGCCGGTGACGGCCTGGCGCTCGCGGCCGGTGCCTTCTCTGTCGATGGCACCGTCGTGCGTACCGCCGGCGCCCAGTCGATCGGCGGCGCCAAGACCTTCTCCGCGACGGTCACAGGCCCGACCTTCAACGCCACCTCCGTGGGTGGCGGAGGGTTCCAGGGGATCGGTGCCGACAGCGTGACCCAACCATCCTTCACCTGGTCTGGCGACCTCGATACTGGCGTCTACACGCCCAGCTCCAACATCGTCGGCATCACCACGGCCGGCGTCGAGCGGCTGCGCGCGGACACCAGCGGTGTCGGTGTGACCGGAGCTTTCAGCGTTACCGGGTCGGCGACATTCAACAACGCCCTCATCCTGCGGAATGCCGGCAACCGAGTCCTGGGCCTCTTTGATGGCAGCGGCAGCGCCGTCGGCTACGTCTACAGTGCCGGCACGGACGACTCCCTACGGATCAGCACCCGCCTCACGGGCAGCCCGGCGGTGGTTACCGCCGAGCTTGGCCTGCTCCAGAACGGCGACATCAGGCCGATGGCCGGCCAGTTCGCCGGTAACGGCTCCGGCCTGGCGAACCTCAACGCAAGCAGCCTGGCGAGCGGGACGGTCCCGGATGCACGGCTCAGCGGAAACGTGGTGCTCAGCACCCGCCGGGTCGACACCGGCGCCGGTCTCAACGGCGGCGGCGATCTCACCTCCGACCTGACCATGGCACTCAACGCCGACCAGATCCGCCGCGCCGGTGGCAGTGCTGCTTCGGGTGTCATGGCTTATGCCGGCAACGCCGCGAACCCGAACGGCCAGTTCAACTCGGCCGCGATCAACCCGGTCAACACCGGCAGCCGGCTGAACTACGAGGGGAGCCTCTACGCCACCCGGTTCTTCTCGTCCGTCTATCTTTACTTCTCGGACAAGCGCCTGAAGGACAAGATCGAGACCCTCGAGGGCACCGACGGCCTGAACGGCCTGCGCAAGATCCGCCCGGTGACCTACGAGTGGAAGCAGGACCACCGCGCTGCGATGGGCGTGATCGCCCAGGAGGTCGAGGAGGTCTATCCGCAGGTCGTTCAGACCAACGAGGCGGGCCTGAAGGCGGTCGACTACACCCAGCTCATCGCCCCGATGATCGCGGCGATCCAGGAGCTCGACGCCCGTGTCCAGGCCCTCGAGGCGGCCGGCCGCTGATCGCCGCCAAGACGCAAAGAAGGCCCCGCCATCCGCGGGGCCTTTGTCTTGCGGTTTTCATTATTGAGAAAATCCTTTTGTTTTTTCTTTGACCGCTCTCACACTCACCTGCAAAAGACGAGCGTGAAATGCAGGCATTGATCATCATAGAGGCGAGCGGCAAGGCGAAGTCCTGGGCCCGGATAACGGCAGCGATCGGCATGCCGTCCCGGGTCGTTGCGACCGGCGGGCATGTCTGCCATTTCCCCGACCGCCTTTTCCCGCTCGGGATCGATGTCCGGGCCGGCGAGTTTCTCGACCCGGGACGCAAGCCGGATCCGGAGCGGGCTGAACGCATCCTTTCAGCCATTTCCGAGACCCCCGAGACCTGCCCGATCATCATTGCCATGGACAACGACGTCGAGGGCGACGTCATCGCCCATGACGTGATCGGCCTCATCCTGGCGCGGTTTCCCGCCCGCTCCGGCCGGGTCGTGCGTGTCCGCCCTGGTCCGATCACCAATGAGGGGGTCCGGGCCGCCCTGGCCGCCGCGACGCGGATCGCTGAGCGCCGGATCGTATCGGACGCGGTGCAGGGGCGCGCCAGGGCGGTGACGGACCGCTGGATCGGTGCAACCTTCTCGAAACTGGCCGGGGTCCCGGTGGGCCGGGTCCGCTCCGCGGTTCTCGGCGCGACGCTGCTTCTGAACCGCGCCCCCGACCGGCTCCTCGACCGGCCGGAGACCGGCGAGATCACCTTCCAGGCTCGCGCCGCCGTCGGTGGCCGGCCCTTCGTGTCGCGGGTTGCCTTGACCGGACATGAGGATCCGTCGCGTATCGAGGCGCTCGCGAAGCTGGCGCGCCGGTTCTCTGGCCTGCTTGTTCCCGGCGCGGTGCGCCCGATCATGTCGCTGAGCGCCGCGGTTGCGCCGCGGATCGGCACCGTACGCCCATTCCACACCGCGGACGCTCTGGCCTATGCGTCACGCCATCACGGCGTCTCCGCGGTGGCGGCGATGCGTGGATTGCAGGACGCCTACCAGGACGGCCTCATATCCTACCCCAGGACCGATGGCCGGGAGATGTCCGCCGAAAGCGCCTCGCGTGTCGTGATGATGGGTTTCGCCTGCGGTCTTGCCGGGCTGGAGACCGAGGTTCTGAGCACCGAGGGCCGGGTTCGCGGCGGGGCTGGGCGGATCCCCGATACCCACGAGGCGCTCCATCCGGTCCTGCCGCTCTCCACGGCGAACTCGGATCGCCTGCGCGAGCTGGTGCGGCGCCCGGTCCGCGAGCCGGTAGGCGGCTGGGACCGTGATGGGGTGCGCGATCTGATGGTGACGCTCGTGGCGCGCCGCGCCTTCGAGGCCGCACGCGAGATCACGCTCGAGCGCGGCATGTGGCGGGCGGACAATATCGCCGGGATCGATCCGCAGGAGGCCGAGATACTCGAGGATCTCGATTGGGTCCGCGAGGAGGGGTTCAACTTCCCCTGGACGCGCAGCCTTTCGACCGGTGTGCGGGCCTGGCCGACGGAATCGGTACTTCTCGACCTTATGGCCACCGAAGGTCTCGGCCGGCCGTCGACCTATGCCACGCACCTGCGCACCGCGATCGAAAGCGGCGATATCGAGGAGGGCGTCTTCCCCCTGCCGCCGCGACCAAGCCCGGCGGGAATGGCGGCCTTGCGCCGGATGCCGCGGTCGGTCTGGAACCCGGCGACCTGCCGGATGATCGAGAGTGCCATGGAAAACGCCGGCAACCGGCTCAGCGAGGATGAGGCGGCGCCGCTGTCGGAGCGGGCGCGCCACCGGGTACTTGCCTGGTTCGCGAAAGTTCCCGAGGAAATGCGCGGCCCCCTGTCCGAGGCGCTCCTGTCCGGGCAGGCCGGCCGCGAGGCCGGTGGCATCGCGATGTCGGCGCCGCGGGACGAGGCCTCGCCGCTCGAGTTCAATACCGGACTAGCCGAACCAACGCCGTTTGCGACCTGAATCGATGTGGACAAACCGGCCGCGGTAATGGCCGGTACCGCCGATTTCGAGCCATTCGGCGTATTTGGCGACATCCTCCACCTTGCCGCCATCGACGGTGAAATCGACCGCCCGACCCTTGATATGGAACGAGTTGGGCGCCGTGTGGTAGCCTTCGAGCCGGAGCTTGTCGTTGGTCTGGCGCGTGCGGAAGCCGGAGTTCACGGTGATCTCGCCGGAATGCCCGTCCTTGAGCGATGCGGAGCGGATCGCGGCGAGGCCCCAGTACAGGCGCACATCGAGCTGGACCATCTCGCCCCGGCGCCAGTCCCTCAAGAGCCAGTTGAGATCCCTGATCCCCGACATGTTGTAGCCGGTGGCGCCAAAGAACCGGACCTTCAACCGCTCCTGGGTGTGCGGATTGAACAGGTCGAGATAGGGCTCGATCAGCGGAACGAGCCGATCGAGCCGGCTGCCCTGGCGGTCCGGCCTCTCGGCCTCGGCCTCGATCCCGGTGGTGGCGGCATAGGCTGGCATGAGCGGCCCCGCCACGGTCGCCGCAATTCCGGTCATCAGGGTTCGCCTCGAGAGCATTTTCGCGCCCATCACAATTTTCTCACCTGACAATAGCATTTTCGCAGACAGCCCGGGAGATCGTCATCGTGCGTCCGGGCTGGGTCACGCCGGATTTCTGTGGAAGAAAGGGGGGCGGATTTTTTTCTGGCGCCTGTTTGGCATTTTCATGGCGGGGCCGCATGATGATCGCGAGCAGAAACAAGCCTTGACGGAGAACTGAGGTGCTGCAGTTGCAGAAAAGAACAGGGGGTCTCGCGCGGGCGCATCTTTTCCCGGCGCCAATTCCCGACCGGCTCATGGGCGGGCGCGAAGCGGCCGTGCTGATCCGTTACGACGGAAAATCGTCCGAGGACGAGCAGATCGTCTTCGCGGTGTTCCTCGTGAGCGACCTCGCGAAGCTTCCCGCCGGGAGGCTTCCCGCCGACGAGGCGCTGATCGACGGCGAGACCGCCTTCTTCCTCGAGACGCCGAACGGCGTGGCCCTCTATGTCGAGACCGATACCCACTCCGATGCGCTTCTGGCGTTCCGCGGGATGGCCGAGACGGGTGAGGCGGTTCTTTACGACAGCATTGGCGATCTCGCCCATATGGGCGCACCGGGCGAGATCCGTGCGCCGGCGCGGGCCGCGTTCGAGGTGAACGAATTCCCGGAGGTTCCGGTTCATGCCGGTCTCAACCTCCTGCGCGAGTTGCGCCTTGAGCGTTCTGGCCCGGAGATCGCGGATGAAGACCCCGCCATATCTCCGGGCCTCTGAGCTCCATCCGGCGATGCAGCGGCGCCCCCAGGTGCCGTTCTTCCTGCGCCCGTCCGATTACCGGATCGTCGACGGAGACACCATCATGGTGCTCGCCCGCTCATCGGCGGGCGCAAAGCGTGAGGAGGCGTTCCGGATCCGTCTTTACGCGGTCAACTCACCGGAAAAGCCCAAATCCCATGCGACGGATTCCATCCTGCGCTCGATCGGCATCGATCCGCGGGAGGGAAATCCCGGGCATGCCGCGACACTCTACATGCGGGCGCTTTGCCGCGGACGGGCGCTTTTCGTCGAACCGCGCCGCAATCCGGACGGCAAATCGGTCGACCGATACGGACGGCTTCTCGCCGATGTCGCGGTTTCCGGGGCGCCAGGCCATGACTTCCTTGCCGACCAGGCTCTCGCGGTCGAGCCCTTGCTTTACCGCAACGGCCTCGGGGTCCTGATGCAGGGCAGAATGCTTCCGCCGGATGTCCCGGATCTCGTCGCGCGGCTCAGGGATCACCTGCTTGCGCACCGTTCCGAGGCTCCGAGCTTCTGATTGCATGCCGTTGTTTTTTCGAATATCCTTTTTTCGTTTTCGTTTGCCATCCGCACCTGAAAGGCTTACCCGATGAAATCCAGGCTTTTCCTCGCCTCGTCCCTGGCGCTTCTCGCTGCCTTCCCCGCCTTGGCGGAGGCTGCGGCTTCCGGCTTCGAGCCGCCGGCCGGCCTTCTCGAGGCGATCGACGCGGTGGCCGCGGGGCGCGAGATCCTCGAGACCCATTTCCTCGACATGTCGGGAAGCGGTCAGCCCGAGGCGCTGGTCGAGCTGGGCGGCGACTGCCCTGACGGGCTTTGCGACTGGAGTCTCGTGGCGCTGACCGACGCCGGCTGGACCGAGGTCGGCGTGGGCTCGGCCCGCGAGGTCGGCTTCGAGGAGACCGAGGGTGGTGGCGCGGTGGTGAATTCCGACGGTGTCACATGGGCTTACAGCGGCGGCGCGGGCATCTACCCCTGGGGGGACCTTCTCCAGGGTGCGCGCTCCGACACGGCCAGCGGCGAGGATCTCGCGCTGATCGCGGCCAGCTCGAAGTACACCGAGACCGAGAAGATGCGGGTCGACCGCTACACGCTCGATCTCAACGGTGACGGCGCGGACGAGCGCATCTTCCTTGTCGGCGGGCTCTACTACGCAGCCGGGACCTGGGGCACCCCTTACCTGATCTATGGTAGCGATGGCGCCCTCATCCTCGAGGGCGCGAGCGCCGACATGCCGCGGATCTTCCCGATGCCGGACGGCAAGGGTGTCCAGGTGATCGACGTCGTCCCGGCCGGTTACATGGTCAACGAAATACGATGAGAGACGGGGCGGCCACGCCCCGGGCGTCATGAGGAAATGCGAATAATGAAGATTGGTACTCATAAAATGGCGCGTCTCCTCGCCTCCGCGGCGATATGCCTGGCCCAGGCCGCCGTCGCCGCCGCGCAGGAGGGCTCGGCCTGCTCCGAGGGCGGGAACTACGCCGACGTTATCTACGGCTTCGAGGCGGGCGCCGACGGACAATTCGCGACAAACCCTGGCAGCACCGCGACCGGCGCCTACCAGTTCACTTACGGCACGCTGGCGTCGCTCGGTTACATTGACGAGTCCGCCTCGAAGCATCCGCCTTCCGGTGCCGGAAGTTGGGATGGCGTGGTCTGGACGGGTCAGGACGGGGTCTGGAGCCGTGACCAGTTCATGGCGAACATGGCCGCACAGGACACCGCGCTCAGTCGACTTACCCAGTCCAATCTCGCGTCCATCTCCGGTTCGTACACGGCCGGCGAGATGATCAATGGGGTCCCGATTTCCGATGGCGGCGCGGCCGCAGCCGCACATATGCTTGGCGCCGGCGGCTTCAACAAGTGGGCCGCGTCCGGCTTCACCGCGGCAGGCCTCGATCCGGCGATCGCCGCGGCGCATGGCATGAGCCCGGACGAGTACAACGATCATATGATGCGCCGCGTTGCAGCCGGCGGCTGCCACGACCCGGCCGATATCCAGTCCTCGAGCACACCGGTCCAGGATATTCCGGAGATCTACCTGATGCCCTGGGCCACGCCGAACATGGTGCCGGCGATCACGCCGGGACAGATCCGGTCACTCCTGGCGAGCTGACCGAAAATTGCGAAAACCGTCACATTTGGCCGGTTCCGGGTTTCCCGGAGGCCGGCCGGCAGACAGATCGGGGGAAGATCTTGAGCAATAGTAACGACACCAAGCCACGTCTTGGAAAACGGGTCGCGACCTGGGGGATCCGCAAGGTCCGCCATCCTGACATGATCGAGAATTCCCGGAAGAACCTCACCATGGCCGGATCGGCGGTCCGCGAGGCGCTGCGGCCGGCCAGGCTCGACCGTGAAGACCTCCTCGCCGGCTACAACGGACGCCATGCCGATGGCGGGCAGGCACGCTTCGCCGATATGGTCAGGTCAGGCGATCTCGGCGAAGCGGATATCGAGGCGATCCGTGGCCACCACCTGCGGGCGCTTTTCATCCACACCGCCGGCGCGGCCCTCAACCTCGTTATCGGATTTCTCTTCATGTTGTCCGCGGACGGCCTCGTGTCGCTTCTCGGCGGGGTGACGCTGACAATCTTCTTCTTCGCCTTCGCGGCCGTCGCGATCCGCCACGACTATGCCGCCTGGCAGATCGCGGTACGGCGCTTCGGCGGGTTCCGGGAATATCTCGATCATCGTCTCGGCAGCAAGCGCGGCTGATCATCGGTCTTCCCGGTTTTCGCATCATCATCATAACGTGTCCCGATCAGGGGAAAAGGAGATCGGAATGTCATCACGCCTGGACCAGATCAGGGAACGCGACGCAAGGCTCGATGCCCTGAAGCTCCGCGCCGCCGAGGTAACCTTCCGGGGAAGTGCCGTCGAGGCCGCCAACGGGATCATGCGGATCGCGCGCCAGATCCGCCGCGAATGCCGCGGTCAGTCGCCGGTCGTTCCGGATCTCTCGACGCGCGGCGCGAGCTCGGAGGGGGTGCTCGTCCATGACTGGCTTCCCGAGCTCGCCGCACGGCTGATCCTGGCCTCCGGGGAGGAGGTCTCGGAACCGGCAGGCAGGCTGGCGAACCCGGATCTCGCGCATATGTCCGACCGGGATCTGCGCCTGGCCATCGGTGACGCGCTTCGCTTCTCGATGCTGGGCGGTGCGGCGATGTCCGTGCGGCTCAACGCCGGACCCGGAGAGATCCGCGACGACCGGCTTCTCGCGGTCGAGCTTCTGGCCCGCAAGGTCGCCGAAGGCAATGTCGTCGAGATCGCGACGAGCCGGCTCTGCCCGCCGCTCGAACGGTCCGACCCGGCCCATGCCCGGGACTGGCTCGCCCGCGAGATCGAGCGCAGCCGCAAGGCGGCAGGCATCGGCGTCGGGGGTCCTGCCTGGTGTCCGGAAATCGATGCCGCACCCGCTGTCGCGCCGCTGGCTATTCAGGAGCCGGAGGACGAGGCTGTCGCGGTTCCCGCGATCTGAACCCGGAGGGACCGCCGATGCCGCGTCAAATGACCCCGGCCGAAAGGCTCATCGGCCGTCGCCTGCCGCCGCCGCCGACGAACATCGACATCGTGATGGCCAGATATGTGAAGGAGGACGGCGCCATGCGCGCCCGCTTCGAGCCCTCCGAAGCCGCGTTCAAGCCCGCCCACCGCCAGGCCAGGAAGAATGGCTGGATCCGCCAGGTAACGAAGGTAACCTTCGAGGGCGCCCGGCCGATGCGCCTGTGGCGCCCGACCGAGACCGGAGAGGCGGCGGCCCGCGAGGCGGCCCTCCGGGTCCGGAGCCGGAGGGCTGAATGGGAGGCCTGGGGGCGCGCCTGCGCCGAGGCCTACAAGGCGGGCCGCCGCCTGAAACCCGAGCCTGACGGCGACGCGCCGGCGCCCTGATCTGTTCCCGATACTCCCGGAGATAGCCCCATGAAACCGCATGCCGAGATCGACCAGAGCCGCACCGATGCGGGCCGCAAGATCGACACCTGGCGCTTCAGCCTGCCTGACGGCAAGCGTCTCGAGGTGGCAATCAGCCTGCACTCTTCCCGCGAAGAGATGGAGTTCACGACGAAAGCGGAACACCCTGTATTTCGCGATCTCGCACTTCGCGGAACCGACCTGCAAACCTTGCGCGACGAGGTTCAGGCCTGGGTGCGTGCGAGGATCGAGGACCACTGGGGCGCCGACTGGGGCCATGGCTTTCTTGTCGAGGTCGACTACGTTAACATCTTCCCCGCCCTGAAGAGACGGGGATTTCCGGTCGCTCCGCGGCGGCATCGAGCCGCTCCGGAGCGAGTCGAGTTGACGCTTCGCAGGGGGCTTGAGCCCAATCCTCC
>NZ_JAPDOG010000055.1 GCF_026013545.1 Defluviimonas salinarum
TCCGCATCGAGGTCCGGTGGATCGCCTCGACCTGATCGGGCGTCGCGAGTTCCAGCGGCGCGTAGGGGTTCTGGACGTCCCGGAATTCAAGCTGGGAGATCGCCCCTCCGCCGCGGGCGGCTCTGGCCCGGCGCCCCGTGGTCCGTTTCTCGGTGGTCATCGCTGCCTCGCTCATCCGGTGATCCTATCTTTGGCGTATCGGGTCATTGTCCCGCCCATTTCGGCGTCCGCTTTTCTGCGAAGGCGCGTGGTCCTTCTTCGGCATCGCGCGACGCGGCGACGGCAGGCCAGAGCTCTTCCGACAGGGCGAAAAGCTCCGCATCGCGTTCCAGCAGCGCCGCGTGCGTGAGCCGGAGCGTCGCCGAGACGCCGAGGGGCGCATTGCGTCCGATCTCCTGCGCAAGCGCCCGCGCCACGGCGACGGCCTCGCCCTTCGGAGCGAGCCGGTTCACGAGGCCAAGCGCCTTCGCTTCCTCCGCCCCGAGGGACGCGCCGGTCAGCGCGAGCTCCAGCGCGCGGCCGGGCGGGATGCGCCGCGCGAGGCGGAACGGGCCGCCCGCGACGGCGAAGATGCCGATGCCCGCTTCCGGCAGGCCGAAGACCGCGCCTTCCTCCGCGACGATCAGGTCGCAGGCCAGCGCGATCTCGAGCCCGCCGGCAAGGGCCGCGCCGTTGACCGCCGCGATCATCGGCTTGGTGCGCTTCGCGTCGACGAAGCCGGCGAAGCGGTTCTCTGCGAACAGGATCGCGTCCCGCTCGCCGCCGAGGAAGGCCTTGAGGTCCATCCCGGCGCAGAAGACCCGCCCCGCGCCGGCGAGGACACCGACACGCGCCGCGTCGTCAGCCTCGAACCGCGCCACGGCGTCGCGCAGGTCGGCGGCGAGCGCGGCATTGACAGCGTTCCGCTGCTCCGGCCGGTCGAGCGTCAGGACGGCGACGCCGTCCCGCGCCTCGTACTGGACAAGTCCGCTCATGCTGCCACGTCGCCCGGTTCCGCCGCCGGCGCCTGGACCAGCTCGATCAGGCCCGCGATGCCGCCGCCGTCACCGAGCCGATCGACCGCCGCTTCGATCGCCGCCGCGCGGTCGGTGCCCAGGGCCGGCCCGGCATAGGCGCGGAACTTGGCGCGGACCGTCGCCATGTCGACCGGCGCCTCGGGATCGTAGAGCGCCTCGGTCGGCTCGGATTGCAAGCGGCGGCCGTCCTTCAGCACGAGCGCCACATGGGCGATCCGGCGCGCGGGGAAGGCGGCGTTGTACTCGTCGCTTTCGGTCACGGTCATCGACTGTGCGAGCCGCCGGATCTCGGGGTCGGCGAAACTCGCCTCGGCCACGTCGACGGGATCGACCCGGCCGCGCACCAGCGCCACGGCGGTCGGATAGGCGGTGGAATACTGCGCCTCCTCGGTGGTCTTCGGGTCGCGCGTGGCAAGCCGCCGGGATTGATGGAAGGTGGTGATCTCGATCCGTTCGACATCGCCCGAGGTGAGCTTGTGCTCCGAGCGCAGGTTCAGGACCGCCTGCAGGGGCGGCTGTGCCCAGCGGCAGACCGGATAGGCCTTGTAATACTGCTCGGCGATCCGCCACCGGGTGCCGAGATCGTCCCAGAGATCGGCGACATCCGCACCCTCGACGGTGATCGCGGGCGCGCCGGTGAAGCCGTCGGCGGCGAGGTAGGCGGCCGACACGCCCGCCATCGCGCCCCAGCCCGAGCCGTCCTTCACCATCGTCGGATGGTCGATGCAGCGCATCATCTGGCTGCGCGGGCCGTGATACTCGGCGATCCCGATCGCCTCGCGGCTCTGCGCCGCGTCGAGGCCGAGCACGCGCGCGCCGAGCGCGGCGGCGGCCACCGCCACCCAGGCGCCCGAGGTGTGGTAATCGGGCGCCGTCCGATGGAGCGCGATGCCCGCCCGGGTGCCGATCTCGTAACCGGTGACGAGCGCTGCGAGGAAGGCGCGGTCGTCGAGCCGGCCCTCGGCCTCGCTCACCGCCAGCAGCGAGGGAAAGACGCCGCAGCCGACATGGCCCTTAGTCAGCTTGTGCCCGTCATGGCCGTCGAGCGCGTCGATGGTCACGCCGCCCGCCAGCGCCGCACCGGCGGGGCTGGCGGCGCGGCCGTCGAACAGGATCCGTGCGCGTCGGGCGCCGGGGCCGAAATGCCCGGCGGCGTGGTCGCGGATGATCCGCGACATCCGCGTCCCGGCCCCGCCGGCGGCGACGCCGATCAGGTCGAGAAGCCAGCGGCGGCCGAGGTCCAGCACCTCGTCGGGCAGGCTCGACGCGTCGGTCTGGTGGAGGAAGTCGATGAAGCGCGAGGACATGAATTCAACTCCTGTGGGTTGGGTGGCCGGGTCAGCGCCCGTCGAAGGCGGCGGGTCGTTTCTCGAGAAGCGCGTCGACGGCCTCTTCGTGGTCCGCCGTCTGGTGGCACGCCCCCTGATAGGCGGCGGCGAGCTGCAGCACCGAGGAAAGCCGCGTGTTCAGCCCCTCGCGCAACAACCGCTTGGCCATGCGGAGCTGGCGCGGCGGGTTGCGGGCGATCCGGGCGGCGAGCGCGCGGGCCTCGTCCATCAGCGCCTCGGGTTCGACCACCTTCGACACCAGCCCCCAGGCCAGCGCGGTCTCGGCGTCCACCGGGTCGGCGGTGAAGGTCATCTCGGCGGCGCGGCTGAGGCCCACCTGGCGCGGCAGGAGCCAGGCACCGCCGTCGCCCGAGATCAGGCCGACGTTGACGAAGTTCTCGGCAAAGGTCGCGCGGGTCGAGGCGATGCGGATGTCACACAGGCAGGTCGTGTCGCAGCCCGCGCCATAAGCCGGGCCGTTCACGGCGGCGATCAGCGGAACCTCGCAGTCCCACATCGCCCGCGCGACGCGCTGGATGCCGAGCCGGTAGCCGTCCTTCACCGCGACCGCATCGCCTGCGAACGTGCCCTGCTTGTCTTTCATGTGCTTGAGGTTGCCGCCCGAGGAAAACGCCTTGCCCGCGCCGGTCAGGATCGCCACCCGCACGCTCTGGTCGGCCGAGATGCGCGCCATCGCGGCGACGATCGCATCGCAGAGGTCATGGTCGGTCAGCGGGTTGCGCGCCTCGGGCATGTTGAGGGTGAGCGTGACAACGTGGCCGTCCTGCTCGTAGATCAGCTTGTCGGTCATGTCCGGGACTCCTGTCATGCCGCCGCGGGCGGGTTGTAGCGGGCGACGAGTTCGCGCTTCAGCACCTTGCCGCTCGGGTTGAAGGGCAGCTCGTCGAGGAACTCGTAGCGTTTCGGGCGCTTGTAGGGCGCAAGATCATCGCCCGTCTTGCAGAAGGCGTCGAGCTTCTCCGCCGTCAGCGCCGGATCGGATCGCACGATGAAGGCGGTGACGACCTGCCCCCATTTCTCGTCCGCGAGCCCGACCACCGCGGCTTCCTGCACGCCGGGGCAGCGGTATAGGGCCTCCTCCACCTCGCGCGGGTAGATGTTCTCGCCGCCGGAGACGATCATGTCGTCGGCGCGGCCGTGGAAATAGTAGAACCCGTCGGTGTCCTGGCTGAAGAGGTCGCCGGTATAGATCCAGCCCGCCTTCAGCTTCTTCTGCGTCTCGAACGGATTGTTCCAGTAGCCCTCCATCGCCTGCGCGCCACGCACGATGAGCTGGCCGATCCGGCCTTGTTCGACGGTCTCGGAGGGTGGCACCTCACGGCCCTGGTCGTCGGAGATAATCCGGCATTCCGAGATCAGCGTCGGCTTGCCGCAGGAGCCGAGCTTGCGCAGCGCATCCTCGGGATGCAGGACAAGAGTCAGCGACGCCTCGGTCATGCCGTAGCCGTTGAAGATGCCGGGGCAGAACTCCATCATCACCCGCTCCATCGTCGTCGACGAGATCGCCGCGCCGCCGGTGGTGATGAGCCGGAGCGACGAGACGTCGTACTCGGCGAAGCGCGGGTGGAACAGCATCTCCTGGATCTGGGTCGGCACGGCGAAGAGCGTGGTGATCTTCTCGGACGCGATGGTCTCCAGCGTTTTTTCCGCCTCGTAGCGGCCGATCACGACATTGGTGCCGCCGACAAGGAGATGCGGGATGAAATAGGCCTGCATGCCCCCGACATGGTAGAGCGGCGCGATGTGCAGCGCGCTGTCGGCATGGCTGAGCGAGTATTCCATCACGCAGTTCATCGCGATGGCGATGTCGTTGGCATGGGTGTGGATCACGCCCTTCGGCCGGCCCGTCGTGCCCGAGGTATAGACCAGCGAGGAGATCGCGTCGCTCGCGGGGATCGGGCGCGTTTCGTGCCGGTCGACGGTCTCCTCGGCCAGCGTGTCGAAATGGTGGTGGCCGTCGGGGATGTTCGCCTTGTCATAGGCGCAGCCGATGAAGTCGTGGACCGAGCGCACCTGCCCGGCGACCTTCAGCGCGTTCTCGGTCAGGTTGCGGCCATAGACGAGAACGCGGGCGCCGGAATCCTGCAGGATATGGGCCGCCTCGCCCGGCGACAGGCGGAAGTTCATCGGCACCGCCACGGCACCCAGCATCTGGCAGGCGAAATAGGTCGTCACCGAGTTCTCTGAGGTCGAGACGTAGAACGCCACTCGGTCGCCGGGCCGGACCCCGAGATCCGAGAGCGCCTGCGCGAAGCGGCGCACCCGGCCGAGCCATTCGGCATAGGTCCAGCGGCGGTCCTCGAAGATCAGCGCGAGGTGGTCCGGGTAGCGGTCTGCGGAAGCTTCCAGCAGGCGTGCGATATGCATCGCGTTTCCCCTCCGAAGGGTCAGAGATTGGGCCGGATCGCCGGCATTTCCCGCGCGGCGATCAGGTATTTGCACATTTCCGACGTCCCGCCGACGATCGGCAGCGCCCGCGCGTCGCGGTAGAGCTGCTCGACCCGGCCATACTGCCGCGTCACCCCGTCGCCGCCGAGGATCTGCACCGCGCGGTCGGAACAGAACACCGCCGTCTCGGTCGCGACCAGCTTGGTCTGGCTCGCCTCGCGCATCAGTTCCTTGCCGTCGATCCCGGCGTCATACATCTTCGCGGCGCGGTGGGTGAGAAGCTCGGCCGCGTCGATGCGCCAGCTCATCTGCGCGATCATGTCCCAGATCAGCTGCTTCTGGCCGAGCTTCTGGCCGAAGCTCTCGCGGGTCTGCGCATGGTCGCGCGCGAGGTCGAAGGCCGACCGCGCGACGCCCAGGCCGGAGCCGCCGAGGATCACGCGCTCGAAGTTGAAGGCACCGAGCATGATGCGAAAACCGGCGTTGACCTCGCCGAGGAGGTTCTCCTCGGGCACGCGGACGTTCTCCAGCGTGACCTCGCCGACGACCGAGCCGCGCCGGCCCATGAATTCATAGGTGCGCGGGAAGGAGAGGCCGGGCGTGCCGGCCGGAACGAGGATCGCCGTCATGCCCTTTTGCGGCGCGACATCGGGATCGGTGATGCCCCAGACGATGTAGACATCGGCCTTCGAGGCGTTCGAGATATACCGCTTGAAGCCGTCTATGACCCATTCGCGGGTCTTTTCGTCGAAGCGGATCCGGGTCTCCATGCCGGCGCTGTCCGAGCCGACATTGGGCTCGGTCATGCAGATCGAGCCGACCGCCCGGCCTTCGAGGATCGGCGTCAGGTAGCGCTCGCGCAGCGCCGGACGGGCATGGGCGTGGATCGGGTAGGCGCAGGACAGGGCCGTCGCGATCGTCGTTTCGAACGCGTAGTTCAGATAGGCGGCCTCTTCCGAGACGATCACCGCATGGGTCAGGCCGGGCTTGCCAAGGTTTCCCTTGTAAAGGTCGCGGAACATGACCTTGAGGTAGCCCGCCTCGCCCAAAGCCCGCGCGACGGCGAGCTGGACAGAAAAGTCCTGGTCCTTCTCGATCGCGTCCACGCGGGGACCAAGCTCGCGCGCCATGAAGTCGCGCACCTCGGCACGGAAGGCGCGGTCCTCGTCGCTCAGGAAGAAGTCGTGCATCTCGGTTGCCCCTAGTGGTTTTCGCGCACGAAGTCCGGGACGCCCAGCGTCTCCACCAGCCGCTGCGTCTCGCGCAGGACGAGGGCGATGTTGCTGTCACGGACCGTGGGCAGGAGGTGGCGGGCGTGGCGGACCACGTCGTAATCGAGCTCGGCGGTGATCAGCTCCGCCTCGGTTCCGGCGACGGCCAGTTCCTTGCCGAACGGGTCGATGATGCGCGAGCCGCCCCAGAAATGCAGGTCGTGCTCGGTTCCGGTCCGGTTGGCCATGATGACCGGCGCGCCGTACATCATCGCGTAGAACCGGCAGGTCAGCGCCCAGCCGGCAGGATTGTCGAAATCGGCACCGACGGCCTCGATGCCCGAACTCACCGGGCAGGTGAGAAGCGTCGCGCCCTGCAGGAACGCCAGATGGGTGAGCGCCGGGTTCCAGACGTCGGCGCAGATCAGGAGGCCCGCCGTCCAGCGCCCGGCGAGGCCGAAGGTCTCGACGAAGCGGCCCGAGGCGTAGTGCTTGCCTTCCTCGAGCTTGCCGTAGGTCGGCAGGTTCACCTTGCGGTGCAGGTGCACGAGCTTGCCGTCCTTCAGGACCGCGGCCGCGTTGTAGAACTGCGCGGCCGGCCCTTCCTCGATGAAGCCGACGGACACCGCCATCGGTCCTGCGGCCTCGGCGAGTTGCATCAGCCGCGGATCGGTGCGCGTCATCGCCGCCGTCAGCAGGCGGTCGGGCCCGTAATGCCCGGTCAGCGATAGCTCGGGCAGGACGAGGAAGTCGAGCCCGGCCTCGTGTCCGCGGGCGATCCAGTGGAGGTGGCGGTCGATATTGGCGTCCACGTCGCCGATCTCGCTGGAGAACTGCGCGGCGCCGACTTTGATCTTCTGAGCGGTCGACATGATCTTCCTGCCTTCGAAACAAGGGGGATCCGGGAGGCGGCGTCCGCCTCCCGGAGGGAGCCTGTCAGATGAGACCGTTTTCCTTGAGGAAGTCGGCCGCGACGTTCTCGATCGAGACCTTCTCGACGTCGACGCGGGCGTTGAGGGCGGCCATCACCTCGTCGTCCAGCTTGGCCGAAACCTGGTTCAGGAGATCGCCGAGCTCGGGGTTCGCCTCGAGCACCTCGGTGCGGACCACCGGCGCCAGCGCGTAGGCCGGGAAGTAGCCCTGGTCGTCGCTCAGGACGACGAAGTCGAAGGCGGGGATGCGGCCGTCGGTGGCGAAGACCAGCCCGACATCGACCTGCGCGTCCTTCAGTGCCTGGTAGACAAGGCCCGAATCCATCCGCTTGACGTTCGCCCGGCCGAACTCGAATCCATAGGCGACCTCGAGCGGCTTCAGCCCGTCGGGACGCGCGTAGAACTCGGCGTTGGACCCGAACGAGATCTCCTGACCGCCGTTGACCGCCGCGGCGAGTTCCGAGAGCGTGGTGATCCCCTTTTCGGAGGCGTCGGCCGCCCGCATGGCGAGCGCGTAGGTGTTGTTCGCGGCCGAGGCGTCAAGCCAGCTGATGCCCTTCTCGGCGTCAAGCTCCTTGACGCGGGCATAGGTGTCCTCGGCGTTCAGCTTCTCCTCGACCTTGTTGTAGGTGATGAGCGAGGTGCCGGTGTATTCCCAGTAGACGTCGATCTGGCCGCTTTCCATCGCCTCGCGGACGGCGGCGGAGCCCATGCCGGCGCGGTTGTCGACGCTGTGGCCCTTGGCCACGAGGAGCTGCTCGGTGATCGACGAGAGGAGCTGCTGCTCGGTGAAGTTCTTGCCGCCGACGACGATGTCGGCCGCCTGGGCGGTCATCGCGAAACCGGCGAATGCCAGTCCGGTCAGGGCGGTCTTGATAGTCATGTTCATTCCGTCTTCTCCACGTTGGAATGGGATCGCCGCGCGTCAGCGAAGCGGGTTCACGCCCTTCGGGATCAGGCGCAGCTGCGCCTGGCCCATCAGGAAGTCTACGAGCACCGCCAGCATGGCGGTGGGCACGGCCCCGGCGAGCAGCATGCCGGTGTCCATCAGGTCGATGCCGGTGAAGATCAGCTCCCCGAGGCCGCCGCCGCCGATCAGGAAGGCGAGCGGCGTGGTGCCGACGTTGATCGCGAGCGCGGTGCGGATCCCCGAGAAGATCACATAGAGCGCGTTCGGCAGCTCGACCTGCCACAGAATCTGGATGGGCGTCATGCCCATGCCGGTCGCCGCCTCCTTCAAGTGAGACGGCACGGCCAGAAGCCCGGCATAGGTGTTGCGCACGATGGGCAGGAGCGACGCCACGAAGAGGCCGAAGAAGGCCGGCGGGAAGCCGATGCCGAGAATGGTCATCGACAGCGCGATCACCGCGAGCGTCGGGATCGTCGTGCCGATGTTGAAGACCTGCATCACGGTCTCGGCGTAGCGCTCGGCCGAGGGGCGCGACAGCCAGATGCCGACCGGGACGCCGACGAGGATGGCCGCGCCGCCCGAGGCGGCGACCAGCACCATGTGCTGGCGTGACAGGAAGGCGATGTCGTCCCAATAGACCATGATCTGGTCCAATAGACCCGAGTTGGCCACCCAGAGGCCGGCCAGCAGCCCCACTGCCAGCATGGCGGCGCGCCCGAGGCCGATGGATTGTGCGATTGCGTGCCTCATATCTCAGGCCGCTCCGGCATTCGCGCCGCCATAGGTCGCGCGCAAGGCGGCGGTGACCGCGGGTTGCGTCACGACCCCGGCATAGCGCCCGTTGTCGTCGGTGCAGGCGAGCCACATCGTGTCGTGGGCGAACATCTCGGAGACGACGGCGCGCAGGTCGGCCCGGACCGGAACGCTGGCCGGCAGCGGATGGGCGAAATCGCCGATCCGCCCGGACGCGCCCTGAAGCTCGTCGGCGGTGACGAAGCCGACCGGGTGATGGTCGCCGTCGATCACGACCGCGATCCGCTCGCCGGACGACGCCAGCGACTGGCGCACGTCCGCGACCGAGGCCGAGCGGGCGGCAGAGGCCGCGTCGGCCCTGGCCACTTCCTCCGCGGTCACAAGGCGCAGGCGCTTCAGCGTCCGGTCGGCGCCGACGAAATCCGCGACGAAGGCATTGGCGGGATGCGCGAGGATGCGGTCGGGCGAGTCGTACTGCTCGATCTTGCCGGCGCGGAAGATCGCGATCTTGTCGCCCATCTTCACCGCCTCGTCGATGTCGTGGCTGACGAACATGATGGTCTTCTTCAGCGCTGCCTGCATCTTCAGGAACTCGTCCTGGATGATCTCGCGGTTGATCGGGTCGATGGCGCCGAAGGGCTCGTCCATCAGCATGACCGGCGGATCGGCCGCGAGCGCGCGGATCACGCCGACCCGCTGCTGCTGACCGCCCGAAAGCTCCTTGGGGTAGCGCCGCAGGAAGTGTCGCGGATCAAGGCCGACGAGGTCGAGAAGCTCGGCCGCCCGCGACTTGGCCTTCTTCATGTCCCAGCCGACGAGCTTCGGGACGACGCAGATGTTCTCCTCGATCGTCATGTTCGGGAAGAGACCGATCTGCTGGATGACGTAGCCGATGTTCCGCCTCAGCTCGATGTCGTTCAGCTTCGACGTGTCCTCGCCGTTGATGAGGATCCTGCCGCTCGTCGGCGCGATCAGCCGGTTGATCATCTTGAGCGCGGTGGTCTTTCCGCATCCCGACGGGCCGAGCAGGATGCAGATCTCGCCCGTGGGCACTTCCATGTTCACCTTGTCAGCGGCCACGACGAGGCCGTTCGGCGTGGCGAAGGTCTTGGTGAGGTCTTCGAGACGGATCATTCGGGTGGTCCTTCGTCGGAGCGCGTCAGCGTTTCAATCCGGCCGGGGTCAGGCGCTTCTGCAGCTTCAGAAGCGCCCAGTCGGCGGCCATGGCGAGGAGGGAGACGGCGATCGCGCCGGTGACAAGCTGGCGCGGATCGGTCTGCGAGATCCCGCGCGAGATCAGGACACCGAGCCCGCCCGCGCCGATGTAGGCGGCGATGGCGGCCACGCCGATGTTCATCACCACCGCGGTCCGCACCCCGGCCATGATGACCGGCACGGCGATCGGAATCTCGACCTGAAGGAGCCGCTGCAGCGGCGTCATGCCCATTCCCTTCGCCGCCTCGCGCAGGGCCGGATCGACATTGGTGATGGCGGTGTAGGTGTTGCGGACGATCGGAAGCTGCGAATAGAGCAGGATCGCGATGACCGCGGGCAGCCAGCCGATCCCCTGCCCGATCGTCGACAGAAGCGGGATCATCAGGCCGAACAACGCGATCGAGGGGATCGTGACGATGATCGACGCCACGTAGAGGACGGCGTCCGCCACGCGCTTGCTCTGGGTGATGGCGATGCCGATCGGCACCCCGGTCAGGATCGCCAGGCCCACGGCCACCGCGACGATCCAGATATGCTCGGCCGCGAGGCCGAGGATCACGGACCAGTTGTTCGCGATGAAGCTGAGTATTTCCATTTCTCCCCCCGACCCGCCGGACAGTCCGCCTCGGCAGGTTCGCTAGGGAGATACGCCGCCCCGTTTCGCTGGACGTTACGGGACTTCGCCATCCTCTTGCACGAATCCGCCATGCCCGCGCGGACGCCGCCGCCGGGCCACCGAGGGCGATTCTCCGAAGCGCGCCTTGAAGCTGCGGCTGAAGTGGCCGAGGCTCGAGAACCCGCACTGCTCGGCGATCGTCTCGAGCGACTCGGTCGAGGCGAGGAGCATCCCCCGCGCCGCCTGCAGCCTGAGCCCCATGTAGAACTCGGACGGCAGCTTCTCGACCTCGGCCAGGAACAGGCGCTCCAGCTGGCGCTCCGAAATTCCGACCTGTTCGGCGATCGAGGCGATCCGGACCGGGTCGGACAGCCGGCGCCTCATGATGTTGATCGCGGCGAGAAGCCGCTCGTCGGTGATCCGGAACCGCCAGCGGAGGTCCTCGTGCTGGGCATGCGACGACGGGCGGATCGGGCCATGCAGGAACTGGTTCGCGACATCGATCGCCAGATCCTCCCCGTCGATCTGCGTGATGAGCGCCAGCATCATGTCCATCGAAGCCGCACCCCCGGCCGCGGTCAGGATGCCCCGATCCCAGCAATAGAGTTCCTGCGAGACGACGAGATCCGGGAACGCCTTCTCCAGCTCCCGCGCCGTCTCCCAGTGAATCGTCACCCGGGTGTTGTGCAGAACCCCGGCGCGGGCCAGCAGCAGTGCCCCGCTGCTGATGGCGCCGAGAAGCCGCCCGCGGGCCTTGAGCCGCCGCAGCCATGCGAATGTCCGCGGCGCCTGGTAATCCATCGGGAAAAGGCTCGCCACCAGAACGGTCAGGTCGGTTTCCGGGGCCCTGTCCACCCCGTGCTGCGCCATGATCTCGATGCCGTTGCTGGCGGCGACGAGACCGGCGCTTTCCGCCGCGAGCGTCCATTCATAGCGCTGCGTCCCCAAAAGACGGTTCGCGGCGCGCAACGGCTCGACCGCGGAACTCAGGGCCATCATGGAGAAGCCCTCGACGAGCACGAACGTGACGCGGAAGGGCCCATCGCGCCGCACGCGACGGAGCATTTCGGCGAAACCGTCCCGCTTTTCCGGAGCAACGCCTCCGGTTTCGTCCGAGCGCCCTTCGCCCAAAGAAAGACCTTTCCTTCCTGCCCTCCGCGACCGGCACCCGATCACACGGCCGCCCCCTGTGCAATGACGAACCGCAACTGCAGTTGCGCCCGACGGTTGCAACGGAGCACAAGCCCGCGTGGCTGGCGCCGTCGGAACCTCCCGAGCGGGGGGCTCGGGGGCAGACACGAGGCGACGCCGTTTCCGGGGCGGGCACTGTTTCTTGGTGCTTGAGATAGCGGCCGAAAAGTTGGAGGTTTGGTCTGGATGCCACATTGGAGAACGCCGCTCGCATCGCCCTGTCGACCGCCTCCGGCTCCGGAGGTGATACGACGATGGGATTCCCGGCCTGGAACCGCTATGCCGGCCATTCCAGCCGGAGCGCGAACGCCAGTGATGCACCCGGGCGGCCGCCGGACCGACCGATCGAGGCGGGCCAGTTCGGGTTCGGGTCGATCGCCTGCGGCCTTCACCTCTGACTCGAGTTTGAAACGACAGACGATGACGATTCTCAACACAACCCGGACGCCTGAACATGCCGATCGATGAAATCGTCCTTCATATCGGCATGCACAAGACCGGATCGACGTCCATCCAGTCCAGCCTGAACCGTTATGACGACGGTGAGATCCGGTATGCCCACCTGCACCACGAGAACCATTCCATCCCGATTTACACGATCTTTTCGGAGTCTCGGGCATCGTATCACATTCATCGCAGGCGCGGCGTCAGCGAGGATGATGTCTTGAAGAACGCCGGGATGTGGAAGCAGCAGCTTCTGGCGGAACTTGATAAAGATCGAAGGAAACTGATCATTTCAGGAGAAGATCTTTGCTATCTGGAGAAGGACGAAGTCGAGTCCTTCCGCGAGCTCCTGAAACAGCACTGCAATCGGATCACGGTCATCGCATATGTGCGAGACCCCGTGAGCTTCGTGTCTTCAGAGACTCAGGAATTGATCAAGAGCGGCGCGAAGATCACGGATGTGCCACATCCGAATTACCGCTCGCGGTTCGAAAAATACTTCGAACTGTTTGACGACCCGGCTCCGAAACTTTACCGGTTTCGACGGGAGGATTTTCCAAACTCTTCAATTGTAAGTCATTTCTGCGGCCTGATCGGCATCGAAGAACCGACCGGCACGAAAGAAATTAACAGCTCAATGTCTCTGGAAGCCGTCAGGCTGCTGGATACGTTCAATCGCCACGGCGTGCAGGCGGATGGCGACGCACGGCTGTTCAAAGCTCGACACCATTTCCTAGGCTCCAGACTCATTGATCGTCAAAGCCAGAACAGGACGGTTGCGGCGAGTGCGACGGCGGAAAGGAAGGTCTTGGCGCATCTGTCGTAACGGGTTGCGACCCTGCGCCAGT
>NZ_JAPDOG010000056.1 GCF_026013545.1 Defluviimonas salinarum
TGGCACCTCGACGAGATGTTCGTGAAGATCAACGGTGAGCGACACTACTTGTGGCGGGCCATCGACCAGGAAGGCGAGGTCCTCGAAAGCTTCGTGACGAAAACGCGGGACAAGAAAGCTGCATTGAAATTCCTCAAGAAAACAATGAAGCGCTACGGTCGGCCGCACATCTTGGTAACGGACAAGCTTCGCTCCTACGGTGCTGCGCTGAGAGAAGTCGGCGCGGCGGACCGGCAGGAAACGGGCCGCTGGCTCAACAACCGAGCGGAGAATTCGCACCTTCCTTTCCGACGACGGGAGCGGGCGATGCAACGGTTCCGGCGGATGCGAAGTCTGCAGATGTTCGCCGCCGTCCACGCCTCGGTCTTCAACCATTTCAACTCGGAGCGCAGCTTCTACTCGAGGGCAAATTTCAAGAAGAACCGCGCCGCTGCTCTCGCCGAGTGGCGTCAACTCGGCGCGGCGTAAGGGGCAGCGATCCTGTCCTTGTGGAGACGAGTTCGAATCTGTCTGACAGCTCCGGCAAAGACATCGACGTCCTGGCGCAAGATGTCGTCCGGCGAAACAACCATGGCATCGAAATCGACTTCCGCCGCGCGCACGGCCGCATCGTTGATGTCGCTCACGATCAGCTTGGCCCCGGCCGCGTGCAGCATTCCTGCCAGGCTCATGCCGACATGGCCAAGCCCCTGAACTGCGACCGTCTTGCCGGTCAGATCGTCAGAGCCAAGGCGATGTTTCAGGGTCTGCTTCAGGCACAGGAACACACCGCGCGCGGTGACCGGCGACGGATCGCCGCTGGCGAACTCGCCGCCTTCAAGACCCGCGACATAGGAGGTTCTTTCCGCCACATACGCCATGTCCTGCGGAGACACGCCGACATCCTCGGCGGTGTAGTAATCACCTGCCAGACATTCTATCAACGTACCGAAGGCGCGCATCAGTTCCGGCGTCTTTTGCGTCTTGGGATCGCCGATGATCACCGATTTCCCGCCGCCGAGCGGCAGATCGGCCGCAGCGTTCTTGTAGGTCATGCCCCGCGACAGACGCTCGACATCGTAGATTGCGTCCTCGATCCTGGCGTAGTTGAACATCCGGCAGCCGCCGGCCGCGGGCCCGCGGCGCAGCGAATGGATGGACACCAGGGCGTGCAACCCGGTCTGCTCGTCCCGCGCCTCGACCAGTCTTTCGTACCCCTCGCGGGGCTCGAGTTCACGGATGGCGAAATTCGGCTTGGTGACGACCTGGTTCATGTGTTGACCCTCATGTGGCAAGGACGGAACGGTGAAAGCCGTGTTGCCGCACGCCTAAGTTGCGACTTTCTCTTCCGACCGGATGCCGCTTGTTCTACCTCCGCATTGCCAGAATGACTGTTGGAATTTACAAAGAGTATCGCGCACATTCAAAACCTGGTTTCGCCAGACCGCGACATGACGAAAGAAAATTCGTGAAACCTCTGGACTCGACAGATATCCGAATCCTTCGCACCCTGCTGAGGGAAGGCAATATCCCGAACACGAAGCTGTCGGAGCTCGTTGCCCTCTCGACCAGCCAATGCTGGCAGCGCGTGCAGCGCCTGCAGCGCGACGGCTACATCGAAGGATACAACGCGGTGATCAACCACCGCCTGCTCGGCTATTCCGATATCGTCCTGGTCGAGATTTCGGCGGCGCGCGATGAAGTCACGCGCATCGCCGAGCTCTGTGAAGAACTCAGCAAGATACCCGAGGTGCTGGAAGTGCACCTGACCTCCGGCGAATACGACTGCTTCATCAAGGTCGCCGTCGACGGGACGCGGGGATACGAGAACTTCCTCAACAAGAAACTGTACCGCATCAAGGGTGTGCGCAACTCCCGGTCATCCTTTTCTCTGAAATGCTTCAAGAACGAGACCGGATTCGTGCCCGACATGTTGTAGTGCTGATTGCCGGCAAAAAACGATCGAACGAATATTTTAGTTTTTGCTCGCCAGGCAAAATATCTGCGCGCGTTCTCGGCGGTTGCCTTCGAAGAACGGGCAGAAATTTGATGCCGAAACGGATAATACGTCTCCATGATGTTGCAGCCGAGGCAGCACGCGTTGCGCAGCTGGAAGGCAGGGGGGCGATGGCTTACTGTTTGCACGGCGAACGCGGATACCGGCGCGAAACGGCGTTCGCCCGCAATCACAGGTTCGCGGTGCCAGGAGGCCGGGCCGCCGAACCACCGGCATTGGCATCGCCGGACCGGGCAGCTTTTTCGCCGCGGTCAATGCGGTCGGACGCGGGCATCCCGAACTCGGGCCGGGCTCCACGCATCCGCCCGTTCGCAACTGCAACTTAGTTGGTGAGGCCGTTGTTCCCGCAATCCCACTCAGATCGAGGACGTCATGACTGATACGCCCCCGCTTTCGCTGAAGGTTCCACAGCCTGAATGCAGACCCGGCGACACGCCGGACTTTTCCGGCATCGAGATTCCCGCGGCGGGGACCGTGCGGCGGCCGGCGGTCGACGAACAAGCCGAAGCGATGCGGGATCTGGCCTTCACCATCATCCGCGTGATGGACGACGAGGGTGCGGCGCAAGGCGATTGGGCCGGCAGTCTCACCGATGACGAGATCGCCCAAGGCCTGCGGGACATGATGACCCTTCGCATCTATGACAACCGCATGATGACAGCGCAGCGCCAGGGCAAGACCTCGTTCTACATGCAGCACCTCGGCGAAGAGGCAATCAGCTGCGCGTTTCAGCGGGCCCTGCAGAAGGGGGACATGAACTTTCCCACCTATCGGCAGGCCGGTTTGCTGATCGCATCGGGCTATCCGATGGAAACCATGATGTGCCAGGTGTTTTCCAACGAAGCGGACCCGCTTCACGGGCGTCAGCTGCCGGTCATGTATTCGTCCAAGGAGCACGGCTACTTCACCATCTCGGGCAATCTTGCGACCCAGTATATCCAGGCGGTCGGCTGGAGCATGGCTTCGGCCATCAAGGGCGATACCAAGATCGCGGCGTCCTGGATCGGCGACGGATCGACCTCCGAGAACGATTTCCACGCCGCCCTAGTCTTTGCGTCCACCTACACCGCGCCGGTGGTTCTGAACGTCGTCAACAACCAGTGGGCCATATCCACATTTCAAGGGATCGCCCGCGGCGGCGCCCACACGTTCGCCTCCCGCGGTCACGGCTTTGGCATCCCGTCGCTGCGGGTCGACGGCAACGACTATCTCGCGGTGCATGCGGTGGCGAAATGGGCGGTCGAGCGGGCACGGCGCAATCTCGGGCCGACGTTGATCGAGCACGTGACGTATCGCGCCGGCGGGCATTCCACGTCGGATGACCCCAGCGCTTATCGCCCGAAATCCGAGAGCGAGGCATGGCCGCTGGGCGATCCCATCGACCGGGTCAAGAAATACCTGATCGGGAAAGGCGTCTGGACGGAGGAACGCCACAAGCAGGCCGAGGCCGAGATCACCGACAGGGTGATCGAGTGCCAGAAGCGCGCCGAGGCCATCGGCACGCTTAACTCGGGCCATGTGCCGTCGCCCCGCGACATGTTCGAAGACGTCTACGCCGAGATGCCACCGCATTTGGTCCGGCAACGCCACGAAGTGGGGTATTGATCATGACTCAGATGACGATGATCGCGGCGATCCAGAACGCCCATGACCTGGCCATGGCGCGTGACGAGAATGTTGTCGTTTTTGGCGAGGATGTCGGTTATTTCGGCGGCGTGTTCCGCTGCACCGCGGGGCTACAACAAAAGTACGGCAGCTCGCGTTGTTTCGACGCGCCGATCAGCGAGCTGGGGATTGTCGGTGCCGGAATCGGCATGGCGGCATACGGGCTCAAACCCGTCGTCGAGGTGCAGTTCGCCGACTACATGTACCCCGCCTATGACCAGATCGTTTCCGAGGCGGCACGCCTGCGCTACCGATCGGGCGGTGAGTTCACCTGCCCGATCGTCGTGCGCATGCCGACGGGTGGCGGCATCTGGGGCGGACAGACCCACAGCCAGAGCCCCGAGGCGCTCTTTACCCATGTCGCCGGGCTCAAGACCGTCATCCCGTCGAACCCGCAGGATGCCAAGGGGCTTTTGCTGGCAGCGATAGCCGATCCCGACCCGGTGATCTTTCTCGAACCGAAGCGGCTCTACAATGGCCCGTTCGATGGCCACCATGACCGTCCTGTCCGGCCCTGGAAAACCCACCCGCTGGGCGAGGTCGATCCCGGCTATTACGAGGTGCCGCTTGGCAAGGCTGCCGTGGTTCGCGCGGGCCAGGAGTTGAGCATCGTCACTTACGGCACCATGGTCCATGTGGCGATCGCGGCGGCTGAGGAAACGGGCATCGACGCCGAAGTCATCGACCTGCGCACACTGATCCCGCTCGACACCGAAACGGTGATGGCCTCGGTCCAGAAAACCGGGCGCTGCCTGGTCCTGCACGAGGCGACACTAACCTCGGGTTTCGGTGCCGAGCTTGCCGCGCAGATCCAGGCGGAATGTTTCTATCACCTCGAAGCGCCCGTGCTGCGGGTGGCGGGTTGGGACACGCCCTATCCGCATGCGCAGGAATGGGCCTATTTTCCAGGGCCCGACCGGGTGGGGCGCAACATGCTAAAACTGATGGAGGCGTAAATGGGGCTCTACACCATGAAGCTGCCCGATGTCGGCGAAGGCATCGCAGAGGCAGAACTCTGCGCCTGGCATGTCGCGGTCGGGGATGTCGTCAAGGAAGACGATCCTCTGGCCGAGGTGATGACCGACAAGGCCGCCGTCGAGATCCCTTCGGCCGTGTCGGGCAGGGTCGTCTGGCTGGGCGGCGCGGCCGGTGACACCATGGCCATCGGGGCCGATCTGATCCGGCTGGAAGTCGAGGGCGAGGGTAACACAAGCCCCGATGAGGCCGCCGCGTCGGATGCGGCATCCGCCGTCAAAGCGCCTGCCCCGGCCGCCGCAAGACCTGCGGAGGCGCCCCCAGCGCCCAGGTTCGACTTGAAGGTGGCAGACGGCAAGGGGCTTTTTGAGATCAAGGTCCCTGATGTCGGCGAGGGCATTGCCGAGGCCGAGCTGACGGGCTGGAGCGTCTCGGTCGGGGCTCAGATCAAGGAAGACGACATCATCGCCGAGGTGATGACCGAAAAGGCCGCGGTCGAGATCCCGTCCAATGCGTCGGGCAAGGTGCTTTATCTCGGCGGCAGCGTTGGAGACACGCTGGCCATCGGCAGCACGCTGATCCTGCTCGAAGTGGACGGCGCGGGAAACACGACGGTCGAGGATGTCGCGAAGAGACTGGCTTCGACCGCGCCTGCCACGGCCGCCGCGCCGGCTCCGTCGATCCCGTCAAAACCCGTGCCCAAGCCGAGACCGGAGGCCTCGGCGCCTAGGCCGGCGCCGAAGGCGGCAACCGCTCCAGCCGGCGCACAACGCCGCGCCGAAGGCGAAAGACCCTTGACGACGCCATCCGTGCGCAAGCGCGCGCGGGAGCTTGGCGTCGACCTGCGTCGGGTCATGGGCAGCGGTCCGGCCGGGCGGATCACCCATGAGGATCTGACCCATTTCCACCAGACCGGCGGGCAGGTCGCTGCAAGCGTCGCCAAACGTCCGCAGCGGAGCGGTGAAACCGAGGAAAGGGTGATCGGCCTGCGCCGCAAGATCGCAGAGCGCATGGCGCTGTCGAAGTCCCGCATCCCCCACATCACCATCGTCGAAGAGGTCGATGTCACCGAGCTTGAAGCGCTGCGCGGCCAGTTGAACCGGGCTAGGGCCGAAACCAAGGGCAAGCTGACCATCCTGCCCTTCGTGATCCGCGCGATCGTGGATGCGGTCGCCGCGCAACCCAACATCAACGCGCATTTCGAAGATGACGCCGGCATGTTTCGTAAGTTTGAAGCGGTGCATGTCGGCATTGCGACCCAGACGCCGGGTGGGCTGATCGTTCCGGTCGTGCGTCATTGCGAGGCGATGTCCTTGTGGGAGAGTGCGGCCGAACTTGGCCGTCTGGCCAGCGCGGCCCGCGACGGCAAGGCCAAGGCGGACGACCTGAGCGGATCGACCATCACGATCACGTCGCTCGGGGCGCTTGGGGCCTTGGCCACCACGCCGATTATCAACTACCCGGAAGTGGCCATCGTCGGCATCAACAAGATTGCGGTGCGTCCGCATTGGGACGGCAAGGGATTCGTGCCCCGCCAGAAGATGAACATCTCCTGCAGCTTTGACCACCGCGTCATCGACGGTTGGGACGCGGCGGTCTTTGTCCAGAAACTCAAGACACTTCTCGAAACGCCTGCGCTGCTGATGCTGGAGGACTGATCATGGAAGAACTTAACTGCAAGTTGCTGGTGATCGGCTCCGGCCCGGGCGGCTATGTCTGTGCCATTCGGGCGGGGCAGCTGGGCGTGGACACGATCATCGTCGAGGCCAAGGCCCATGGGGGCACCTGCCTGAACGTCGGCTGCATCCCCTCCAAGGCGCTGATCCATGCGGCCGATGAGTTTTCGCATGCGGTGAAATTCACCCGCGACAACAATCTCGGGATCTCCGTTCAGAAGCCGAAGATCGAACTGGAGAAAACCGTCGCCTGGAAGGACGGCATCGTCGCCCGGCTGAACGGCGGTGTCACTGCCTTGCTGAAACGGGCCGGGGTGCGGGCGATCATCGGCCATGCCCGTTTCCGGGATGGCAAATCGGTGATCGTTAAGACGGATATGGGCGAACAGCTCATTCGCGCCGAAAAAATCGTCATTGCAACGGGCTCGGTGCCGTTTGAGATTCCGTCCCTGCCGTTCGGGGGCGATGTGATCTCTTCCACGGAGGCCCTGGCGCTGACATCGGTGCCGAAAAGGCTCGTCGTTGTGGGCGGTGGCTATATCGGTCTCGAGATCGGCACCGCGATGTCCAAGCTGGGGGCGGAGGTCACCGTGGTGGAGTTCACCTCGCGCATCCTGCCGCAATACGACACGGAACTGACCAAGCCCGTTGCCGACCGTCTGAAGGCGCTCGGCATCACCGTGATGCTGAACACGAAGGCCGAGGGGCTGAACGCCAGGAAGGACGCGCTGCGAGTCACGCTGGAAGGTGGCGACAGCACCGAACTGCCGTTCGACAAGGTTCTCGTTGCCGTCGGACGCAAGGCGCGGACTCATGATTGCGGGCTGGACGAACTGGCGCTGAAAATGAACGGCCAGTTCATCGAGATCGATGACCGTTGCCAGACGTCGATGCGCGATGTCTATGCCATCGGCGACGTTACGGGCGAACCGATGCTGGCGCATCGCGCGATCGCGCAGGGGGAAATGACGGCCGAGATCGTTGCCGGCGGCCCGCAGGCCTGGGACAAGCAATGTATCCCGGCGGTGTGCTTCACGGATCCCGAGATCGTGACCGCGGGCCTGTCGCCGGACGAGGCGAGGGAACTCGGACATGACATCGTCACGCCGGGTTTCACCCCCGAAGAAGAACTGGTTCTGAACCGCGATATCGAGATCGGCAAGTTTCCCTTCACCGCCAACGGTCGCGCCATGACGATGGAAAACGACAGCGGCTTTATCCGCGTGGTCGCCAGGGCCAGCGATCATGTGATCCTCGGTGTTCAGGCAACCGGCGGAGGGGTGTCCGAGCTCGCGGCGGTCTTTGCGCTCGCCATCGAAATGGGGGCTCGTCTCGAAGACATTGCGGGCACCATCCATGCCCATCCAACCCAGAGCGAAGGCTTCCAGGAAGCGGCGCTGAAAGCATTGGGACATGCCATCCACATCTGAGACCGGAGCATCACGATCAACGCGCCGGTCGGTGCGACACCAACCTTTCAGGCCGCGGAACCCGGTCTTCTTGCCCGGCTTATAGCCGCGATGCCCGAATTGACACAAAGGCTGAACTCATGGATTTCGCGTTAACAGAGGAACAGAGCGCCATCTTCGAGATGGCATTTGCTTTCGGTCAGGACCATATCGCGCCATTCGCCCTGCAGTGGGAAGATCAGGGAACCATCCCGAAGGACCTCTGGCCGCGGGTCGCCGAACTGGGACTGGGCGGTATCTATGTCTCGGAAGAATATGGCGGGTCCGGCCTGTCGCGGCTGGATGCCACGCTGGTTTTCGAGGCGCTGTCGATGGCCTGCCCCGCCGTCGCGTCGCTCCTGTCGATTCACAACATGTGCGGCGGCATGATCGACAAGTTCGGCTCGGAAGACACCAAGCAGAAGTGGCTCCCGCAACTCTGCAGCATGGAGAAGCTGTTCTCCTACTGCCTGACCGAACCCGGTTCCGGCTCGGATGCGGCGGCACTCCGCACCCGCGCCGAGCGGACCAATGGGGGCTACAAGCTGAATGGCACCAAGGCCTTCATCTCGGGCGGCAGCTATTCCGACGTGTACCTGACCATGGTGCGCACCGGCGAAGATGGCCCGCGCGGGATATCGGCGGTGCTCGTCGAGGACGGCGCCAAGGGCCTGTCCTTTGGCGGGCTGGAACGCAAGATGGGCTGGAAGGCCCAGCCGACGGCACAGGTGCAGTTCGACGCGTGCGAAGTCCCTGCGGAAAACCTCGTGGGCGAGGAAGGCCGCGGCTTTACCTATGCCATGGCCGGTCTTGACGGCGGGCGGCTCAACATCGCCGCCTCCGCGCTCGGCGGCGCGCAGGCAGCCCTGAAGGCGGCGCTGGACTATACCGGAGAGCGCAAGGCATTCGGCAAGACGATCGACCAGTTTCAGGCGCTTCAGTTCCGCCTGGCAGCCATGGAGATCAAGCTGCAGGCGGCGCGGATTTTCCTGCGGCAGGCGGCGTGGAAGCTCGACACTAGGGCCCATGACGCGACGAAGTTCTGCGCCATGGCCAAGACATTCGTGACCGACGCGGCCTTTGAGGTAGCCAATGACGCGCTCCAGCTGCATGGCGGTTACGGCTATCTCGCCGATTACGGGATCGAGAAGATCGTGCGCGACTTGCGGGTGCACCAGATCCTCGAAGGCACCAATGAAATCATGCATCTGATCGTGTCGCGGCAGTTGCTGGTGGACCGCGGGCGCAGGTGATCATGGAAGAACAAAGGAGAGAGCGATGGACCAGGATGTCATGAAAAAGCTGTCGGAGATGATGCTCGCGGCCACCAGATCGCATCCGCTCTTCGCCGGGATGGAGCCGTCGCAACTGTCCGATTTGGCCGATGGCTGGGCGAAGGCGGCGCAGGCGATGGCGGCGCCGAACGCCGAGGCCTGGGGGGAATGGGTCAGGACATGGTCGTCCTACCAATCCGAGATGACGAACCTCTGGCTATCCGGTCTGCAGGGCAAGCAGGCGCATGTCGAACCGAGCAGGGATCGCCGGTTCGGCGACGAGGCCTGGAACGAAGGTATCTTTCCGCTCATGCGCCAGTCCTACGAACTGGCGTCCAAGGCCATGGTGGATCTTGCGGACAAAGCTGGCCTGCCCGCGCATGAACAACGCAAGCTGAGCTTCTACGCCCGTGTCACCGCCGACAATCTCTCGCCGTCCAATTTTGCCATGACCAATCCCGAAGTGCTCAAGCTGGCCAGGGAAACCGGCGGCAAGAGCCTGGTCGACGGGTTCCGGAACATGCTTGCGGACCTTGAGAAGGGCTACATCACCACCACCGACGAAACCGCATTCAGAGTCGGCGAGAACCTGGCCACGACGCCCGGTGCGGTAGTCTATCGCAATGAGCTGATCGAGCTGATCCAGTACACGCCCGTAACGCCGAAGGTGCGCGCGGTCCCGATCCTGATCGTGCCGCCCTGCGTGAACAAGTTCTACATCTTCGACATCAACGAAAAGAAATCGATGATCCGGTATCTGCTCGAGAAGGGCAATTCCGTCTTCATCATCTCCTGGCGCAATGCCGGCCCCGAGACCCGGGACTACGACTGGAACGATTACATCACCCGGGGCGTAATGAGCGCCATGGACGCCACCGCCGACATCGCGAAGGCGGAGAAGCTCGACCTTCTGTCCTGGTGCAATGGCGGCACGTTGCTGCTTGCGGCTCTGGCGGTGATGCCGACGGCGCAGAAATCCCTGGTGGGCTCGGCCACGTTCCTGTCCTCGTTGCTGGATTTCAGCGACCCCGGCGAAGTCAAGGTGTTCATCGACCAGCCCCAGATCGCGGCCTACAAGCAGCGGCTTGGCGCGGCCAAGGTGGCCCCGGGACGGGATATCGCGCGGGCCATGGCGATGCTGCATGTGAACGAGAGCATCTGGGGCTTTGTCGTGAACAACTACCTCAAGGGACAGAACCCTCCGCCCTCCGATATCCTCTACTGGAACGCCGACACCTCGAACCTGCCCGCGAAGTGGTATTCCTTCTTCGTCGAGGAAATGTATCACGCCAACAGGTTGAAGGAGCCCGGCGCACTGACCCTGCTGGGCCAGCCGGTCGATTGCGGCAAAATCGACGTTCCCTGCTGTTTCGTGGCGGCAACGGGCGACCATATCGTACCTTGGACGACGTCGTACTCGTCCACAAAACTCCTGCCGAACGTAACCGAGTTCGTGCTGACCTCCGGCGGCCATGTCTCCGGTACCGTCATCAACCATCCGGCGGGGAGTCGGCGCCACTTTCTGGCGGGCGGTGACCGATCGGGCCCGGCAGAGGCATGGCGCGCCTCGGCCGAGCGCACCGAAGGCAGCTGGTGGCCGCATTGGCTCGGGTGGCTGGACAGGACCAGCGGGGCCGACGAACGCAGCGCCCCGGGCAACCCGAAAGATCCCGAACGAGCTGCGGCGCCGGGGGCATATGTGCTGGAAGAAGTGCCGCAGGACGGTTGAGTTTCCGGCCGCCCAACGGCGAGATCCGGGCTTTTGAAGAGGTAGTACGTGCCGCATACGCCCAATGCCACCGAAAACGGCCGGTTTCGGATGCTTTCTGCCGGCGGCGTTGCTTTGCGGGTCTATACCCGGGATCTGGATCGGCCGGGCGTGCCATTGGTGATCTGCAATGGTCTCGGGCAGTCCGTCGAAATTCTCTACCCGCTGCTGCATGAGCTTCCTGACCGGCCGATCATCGCGTTCGATGCGGCCGGGGTAGGCCGGTCGGACGTTCCGTGCGATGTGACCACGATCCCACAGCATGCCGCCATGTTGGGCGAGGTCCTGGATCAACTCGGCGTCGGGCAATTCGACGTGATGGGCATTTCCTGGGGCGGCGCGGTGGCGCAGCAGATCACCCGAGACCAGCCGGACCGCGTGCGCAAGCTGGTCTTGGCCATCACCTCGGCGGGAGGGATCGTCAGTTGGTGGGGCTCGCCTGTAGCACTTTTCGAGATCATGTTTCCCTTGCGCTATGCGAACAAGGCCTACGGAAATTTCATCGGCCCCTTCATGTATGGCGGCGAGGCAATCCTGCAACCAGCGCTCTTCCGAGAATACACCATGCATGCGATCCGCCCGACTTATAAGGGCTATGCAGCTCAGGTTCAGGCCCTGTGCTCCTGGAGCAGTGTGTCCTGGCTTGGCGATCTGAAGACGCCCACCCAGATCATCGGAGGGGCACTGGACTTGTTGATCCCGATCACCAATCAGATGCTGCTCACCGCGCTGCTGCCGAACGCGAGGCTCCGGGTCTTTGATGCGGGTCATCTTGTGATGTATTCACGCCGCGCCGAAGTCGGGGCATTGCTTGCGGGATTTTTAGATGACTGAATTGAACGATCGATGCTGGCAGACGGTCCTGTCAGGGAAACTTGGCTTGAGATGTGATAAGGCGGCGGCTAGCGTCCGGCCATGACCAAACCCAGCCCGTTCAAGTGGTTCAAGACCAGCCCCGAGATCATCCGCCTTGCAGTGATGCTCTATGTCCGGTTCCCGCTGTCGCTTCGGAACGTCGAGGACCTGCTTCACGAGCGCGGGATCGAGATAAGCCATGAGTCGGTGCGGTTCTGGTGGCAGCGTTTCGGCGCGATGTTCGCCGCCGAGATCCGCAAGAACCGGGCGGAGCGGCTGCGTTCCGGGCCGCAGTGGCAATGGCACCTCGACGAGATGTTCGTGAAGATCAACGGTGAGCGACACTACTTGTGGCGGGCCATCGACCAGGAAGGCGAGGTCCTCGAAAGCTTCGTGACGAAAACGCGGGACAAGAAGGCGGCATTGAAATTCCTCAAGAAACCAATGAAGCGCTACGGTCGACCGCACATTTTCGTCACCGACAAGCTGCGCTCCTATAGCGCCGCATCGAAGGAGGTCGGTGCGGCCGACCGCCAGGCAACTGGTCGCTGGCTCAATAATCGGGCGGAGAATTCGCACCTGCCGTTCCGACGACGAGAACGGGCAATGCAGCGGTTTCGGCGGATGCGAAGTCTGCAGATGTTCGCCGCCGTCCACGCCTCCGTCTTCAACCATTTCAACTTGGAGCGCAGCTTCTACTCGAGGGTAAATTTCAAGAAGAACCGCGCCGCCGCTCTCGCCGAGTGGCGCGGCCTCGGCGCGTCATAAGGGACAGCGATCCTGCCCTTGTGGAGACGAGTTCGAATTGGTCTGACACCACCGAAAGTATGGTAAGTTACATTTGAAGAAGTGGCTCATCGCACTTCCTGGAGGAGGATAGACGATGCTCAGATTTGTTTCGGGACTTTGCTTTGCAATGATCTGCTCCGGCGCGGCCCTGGCACAGGAGGGTAAGTCGTTCGGGGCCGACTTCGCGGTATCTCGGGACGAGTTTAGCTCGACTGCGGGCTAGGGCCTGTTGACAAAAGGGATTCACACGGACGCCTGATCATGATTCAAGCTGGTATCTGCGATGGAGACCAGCTTGGCACGAGACCTGATGTCGGACGATGAGTGGGCGTTC
>NZ_JAPDOG010000057.1 GCF_026013545.1 Defluviimonas salinarum
GTCGCGCAGGCGGTCCGGGACTGGATTGCCGCCGTCGGTGCCAGGACGGCCTACATCGAACCAGGGTCACCCTGGGAGAACGGATACTGCGAGAGCTTCAACGCCAGGTTCCGGGATGAGCTGCTCAACGGCGAGGTCTTTTACAGCCTCCGAGAGGCCAAGATCCTCATCGAGCAATGGAGGAAACACTACAACACGAAACGCCCCCACAGTGCTTTGGGCTACCGCCCGCCGGCCCCTGAATCCGTCATCCCGATGGACCAGAGGCCAGTCATGCACTAACAATCAAATCGGACCACTCAGGTGGGGCTGATCACTCACCGCCGTTCTCATCAAGTCGGGTTTTTCTGACAAGACCCTATGCGTCGCTATATGACAAGTTGCTCTGACACCGCCCGACTTTCACATCACGCAAGAATTTGGTCGCCAAACCAGAAATCGTCGGCCGCGAATGTATGGTCGGCAGCATCCGCGAATGTCAGACTGTCCCCGCTCGCGAAGCTCAGAACCTGGTCGTTTCCGACGACACCGAAGGAAAGCTGATCGAAGCTAGTTTCCGTGAAGCCAAACAACCAGACAACGTCGGCCTCGGACTGGTTGAAATCAAGAACAACATCGTCACCGTACCCCAGGTCGAAATGGAAGATGTCGGCGCCAAGTCCACCCGACAAGACATCGCTCCCGAAATGGCCGGAAATTTCGTCGTTTCCTGCCCCACCCTCGAGCGTGTCGTTGCCACGCATACCCACGAGGACATTGTTGCCGTCGTCGCCGCGAAGGATGTCATTTCCGTCGCCCGAGACAGCATTCTCGATGGAGGTGCCCGTTGCGAAGCTGGCGATTTGTACTGGGCCACTGCCATCGTCCGCGGTCATGCCCAAGGCAAGATCGAGGTCGACGTCTGCGGTCATCGCCGCGAGGTTCAGCCAGTCGGTACCTGCGGCATCATCTATGACCACCCGACCCATTTCGGCCGCAAGACCAGTCGAGAGCATTTCATCGGTATAGGTATAGACATCGTCCAAAACGACGCTTCCCGAAGATCCGTAAAAGTCCAGGGAAATGGCGTCGATCGCGTTTCCATCGTACTCGGTGCCGTAGTTGTCGATGTCGAAGGAAACGTCATTTTCCTCGAGCGTGACCGTCCACGTCCCGTTCGGGTCTTCTCCTCGGAAGGCATTGGCACCGAAATTCCATGTGACGTCGACCGAAAGCAGAATCAGCCCCAGGAAATCGTAGGCCGGCGTGTAGTCATTGATCGGTAGATCGAGAAGACTGACCGTCGTGCCGTCCGGAGACGTCAGGGACAGTGACACTTCCTGCATCAGGGTCGTGCTCAGTTGGATCGCGATATCGACGTATTCCAGATCCATTGCCGGACCGGAATAGTCGAATGTCCAGTTCGCTGTGTCGCCCGCGCCTGAGACACTGAGCCCATCCGGGGCCATGGTGCCGGTGGAGAAGTGCGCCTCGTTCTCCGAAGTTTGGGGCGAGCCGAAGAGACCCCAAACCTCAGCCATGCGGACGGCGCCATGTGCATTTAGCGCTCCGAATCCGTAGTCTTCGGAGAAGTGCATTGCACCGCCATTCCAAGTCTGGCTGCCGTTCCACGTTCCAGCGAAGAATTCGACCGGTGTCTCGACCAGCGACTCGAAGACCCCGTCGATGTCGAGATCGGTCGGAACGAGTTCGGTTGCCGTGTTCAGGACGCCGATTTCGGAACCGGTCCAGACCGCGGATTGGGCGAGGATGTTCTGGACATCGCGCCATCCGAGATCGGGGTTCGCTTCGAGCATCAGCGCCACGACTCCGGCGGCCGTCGGAGTTGCCGCGGATGTTCCGCCGAAACCACTCGTGGCGTAGGCGGAGCTCCAACTGCCGTCGGCGTAGCCATAGCTGCCGTCGCGGTCGGTCGTCGGAATTCTCAGATTGCTTTCGGGAAGCAGATTGCCTTCTTCGTCGGCGACCGTAAGTCCGCTTGACGGCGCCGAGATCAGGATATTGGCGCCGCGGTTCGAGTACCAGGACACGTCCCCGTCGGAATCGTAGGCGCCGACGGTGATCGAAAACCGCGTCGCATCGTTGGCGTCGCCCTGCGAACTGTCGGCCCAGTTGCCCGCGGCCTTGAGAACGATGGTCCCAAGCCCGTCGCGGCCAATTGTCACCGCTTCCTCGACGGCTGCAAGATATGCCAGTGTCGAAGCAACGGTGTCGTTCAGATAGACAGGTGCCGCACCCCAGCTGTGATTCACGACGTCGAATTCGTCCATTTCGGCGATCGCGTATTCGAATCCGGAGAGGTCGGTCGTATTGTTGATCGAGGCCGGACCGCTGAAGATGTTCACGCCGACGATCGTTGCATCGTAGGCGATCCCGATGGTTCCTTCGCCGTTTTTCTCGGATGCGATGATACCCGCAACGGCGGTACCATGGCGGGCTTCCTCTTCCGCCACGGGAAGCGGGTCGAGAACCGAACCATTCCAGACAAGGTGTCGGTTTGCGTCGTAATTACCGTCGAGATCTACGTGATCGTAGGCGATTCCGTCGTCGTAGATGGCGACAACGACGCCGACACCTGTGTAGTCCTGCCAGACAGTTTCCAAACCGCCGAGCATCCCGAGGTTCCACTGCTCCGCATAGAGAGGGTCGATGTCGGGTTCGGGAGCGGGTTCGACGACGATCGTGAAATCTGAGGGTCCGGTCGGGTCGCCCGACACGTTTCCGGCGAGATCCGTGGTCCTAAGCGAAATGGCCCGCGTACCTTCCGCGAGGCCAGACAACGAATAGCTCCACTGCCCGCTAGCATCGGCGGTCGTTTCGCCGGCATAGACCCCGTCGACGAAAACCTCGATGCGGGAAAGGCGCTCGGACGTTCCGCGCAGCATTGGACTTGAATCCGATGTCGATCCGCCGTTTGCGATCGCGAGCGAATCCGGCACGCTGCCACTGTCGACGAGAGTTTCGACAATGACCGCATCCGTCACGACCGTGTCGATCTCGATCAAGAGATCGCTCGTCCAGGCTTCGTTGCCGGCCGTATCCCTCACCAAGGCACGAAAGACGTGTGTGCCTTCCGCGAGGATCCCGGGATCTGCCGTCCAGCTGCCGTCGGTCTGAACGGTCGCTGTGACCGACGATGTAAGATCGGGAGCTCCGTCGACGACGGCGTACACCATGACAGTCGCTCCGGGCTCCGCGATGCCCTGGAGGATCGGAGTGTCATCGGATGTAACGCCATCTCCGACGATACCAGTGTCCTCGTCGATCCCGGAAATCTCTGCGAATTCCACCGTTGTATCGATCGTCAACTGGAAGTCGTCCGATTGCGACGAATTTCCGGCCACGTCGGTGACGATTACATGAAGGAGATGCGCTCCGTCAGAAAGCGCTGTTGACTCAATCGTCCATCTTCCGTCCGTCGAGACCGTGGATCCGAGCAGGGTGCCATTCGCCTCGCGAAGCGAAACGGTCGCGCCGGCCTCGGCTTGACCTGTCAGGACAGGCGTGCCGTCCGAGACCAGAACATCCGGATCGGCCGACCCGTCCGACGCAAGGACGGCGTCGATCGTGGCGGCAGGTGGCGTCGTGTCGAGCACGATGTCGGTTGAGGACGTGTCGCTCTGGTTGCCGGCGTTGTCGGAGAGGCGCGCGAGAACGGCGTTCGAGCCCTCAACAAGGGTGCTTCCCGTTGTCGTCAGATCGACGAAGCCCTGGTCGATGTCTGCCTGGGTCAGCACCCTAGTGACATCGACGGAACCATTGACCACAAGATCGACTGTATCTCCGGCCCGAACGGTCGGATCGAAGGCGATCCGGAAGGTGGCCAAAGTGTCGTTTGTGATTCCGTCGCCCGGAAAGCCGCTATCGGACTCGAGCAAGAGCACTGGGGCACTCGCCGTTGGCGCTTCGGTGTCCACACCTTCAATCGACAGGTTGTAGGGTTCCGTCGAGACGGTTTTTGTTCGGCCGTTCTTTGGGTTGACGTCCTCGTAGGACGCAACAACCGTGAAGTCGCCGCTCTCGTCGTCGAACGTATCCGAACCATATTGCGTGTTGTTCAGCGACCCGTAGTCGATTGACCAGTACCAGGTGCCATCCTGTTCGTACCACGTTGCCGTGGTTCCGATCCAAGTCGTCCCAGTTGCGGGATCGGTTGCTGTAATGGTGATGGCTCGAGACGGGTCGCCCGTGCCAAATAGGCCCGTGCCATCCGACGTTGGGCCAAGCACGGCAAACACAGTCCCGGTATCGCCGTTGCCTCCGCCTTTTCCACCGCCTGCTGGTCTGGGCATATCTTTTCTCCCCATCCAATTTCTGGCGCCCTCCCGACTTCACGGCACCAAATTTTCGATAATATGGCAATGTGGATCGGCGAATTACGGTCTGAATTGGGTCAATTGTTTTGCGAATTGATACAATCGGATGGGATGCGAAGTTCTGTTCCAAAACTTTCGTTGTTTGCCGGTCGTGAACTCACTGTTTCAAGATCTTGGGTGATCAGGCAACCTCAAATTGCTAGTTCTTTACGGCGTCACCTGGGTCACAATTCGGTGCTGGAATGCCTCCTCTGATTTGGTCCGACGTTATGTTTAGATGTTTGATCCCACGGTTTGATGGTGCGATCCATTCGGAGACTGGTTCGAATCCGTCTGACAGCTCCGCTGGCTAGCAATCCGGATCGGTTGGTCACCAAGGACGAACTGGTCGAACGGGTCTGGGACGCGCGTTTCATCTCCGACAGCGCGATCTCGACCGCGGTCAAGGAAGCCCGCAAGGCGGTGGGGGATGATGGCGCGCGGCAGTCTATCATCCGAACGGTACATGGCCGCGGGTTCCGTTGCGTGGCCGAGGTCAGGGTTCGCAGAGACAGCCCGGGCGAACACGAGCTCCCCACCGATTATCCGGGCGGATTCCAAGGACGTCCGTCGATAGCCGTACTGCCGTTCGCCAGCCTTGGGGCCGAAACGGGATACGCCCCGCTGGCCGATGCCTTGCTGGCCGAAATCATCTCAGCCATTTCCCGCCTGAGGTGGATTGCGGTCATCGCGCGCGGATCCTCGTTCCGCTTCCGTGCCCAGATCCCGGATCCGTCAGCCGTACGTTCGGCGCTAGGAGTGCGATACGTGCTCGCCGGTCTGATCGAGGTTGCGGCAAAAACCCTGTTCGTGAATGTCGAACTGTCCGAGACCGCATCAGACCGAGTGATCTGGAGCGAACGGTTCTCGGCGCCGATCGATGGCATTCACGAAATCCGGTCCCGGATTGTGGCGGAAATCGTGACGGCGCTGGAAATCCGGATACCCATGGCCGAAGCGAGCGCCGCCGAGATCCGGCCGTCAAGCAACCTCGATGCGTGGGCGGAGTTCCATCTTGGCCTTCGCCACCTTTACCGGTTCAACCGGATCGATAACTCCGCGGCAGAAGCCCGGTTCCGGAAGGCTATCGAAAAAGAGCCCGGATTGGCCCGGGCGCATGCGGGCCTTTCGTTCACGGCCTTTCAGAGCGCCTTCATGCATTATGGCCGGGATACCGATGCGATGAACCTAGCCCGGTCTGCCGCCGACAAAAGCCTGGAACTCGATTTCCTCGATCCCTTTGCAAACTATTGCATGGGCCGGGTGCAATGGCTCAACGGCGATCTCGAACAAGCCATCGCCTGGATGAGTCGTAGCCCGGATGTCTCGCCGAATTTTGCGCAGGGAAGTTACGCGAAAGCCCTGATGATGATGAATGGTGAAGGCGCCGCTGCACGCGCCTTGAACAGCAACGCCATGGTATTGAGCCCGCTCGACCCCCTCCACTATGCCATGCTGGCCAACCAGGGAAACACGCATCCTTGCGAGGGAAACTTCGCCGAAGGCGCAAGATGGATTGATCGCGCGGCCAAGGCGCCGGGAACGCACTACCTGATCGCCATGCTGGCTGGTGCTGCACACCATCTGGCGGGGAATGACGAGAATGCCCGGATGTGGACAGACAGGGTCCGGCAACGCCGCCCCGATATCACGACCGAGGAATACTTCAGGTCCTTTCCGTATGCCGAAGGTCAACACAATGGCCGAATGTGGAAGGCGTTCAGGGACTTGGGATTCTGAATGAGTTAACCGGTTCGAACTGGTGTGGGGACAATTGCCGGAATTTGCGCACAACTGAGCTTCAGTCGAAACTGCTGTCCCACGGTTGCGGCATCGCGCATTGCCAAACCGCTTCAGTTCCCGTTCGTCCAGTCGAGCCAGTAGTTTGCCCTGGCCTGAAAACGCATTCGCCGGGAAGTTGAATTCTTCCGACGGGGCATTCGTGACAGAAGCGCTCTTACCGTTGGCTCAACGAACCGCACCCATCATTCGCGCGTGAAGTTAGCCTCAGCCGCCGGAGGGTTCCCGCGACCCCAGACCCCGAAGGGCAAAATCGAGCAAGGGATCGAGAGTGGGCTGAATGTCTTCTCCGGCACGCAACCTGCCCTCGACGATGACGGGATGGCAGGCCGAGATAAGGGCTGCCTGGAAACAATGCGAGGCAGCCTCCGGATCGGACACGCTGAACTCTCCGGCGTCGATCCCGTCGGAAATGATCTCGGCGATCATCTGGCGGATGCTTTCCTGGTGCTCCTGCACGACGCTCCAGTTGTTCTCGACCGCGGCATGGACCATTGCGTGGGTCCGCTTGTCAGCGATGCAGCGATTCACGATCTCGTGGTGATTGGCAAGAACCAGTCGACGTAACCGCTCGCGGGCACCCAACGAAGGATCATCCGCGGCTTCGCGCATTTTCTCGCGAACGTCGGCGGCAAGCTTGCGCGCCACGTCCTCACAGATCGCCGCCTTGGAAGAGAAAAAGCGATAGACATTGGCCGGCGACATGTCGAGTTCGGCGGCGATGTCGGCAACGGTGGTCTTCTGGTAGCCAAATTGTCGAACCAGTTGCTTGGCCGTCTCCACGATTCGGTCGTGCATTGCGTCGGTGGCCGCCGATTTGGCGGTGCCGGTACGCATCCCCGGCCTGCCTGTTGCGGGTGGGTCCGAGGTCTCGATCTCACGCTCGATCATGTTTCTTCCTTCGTTTCCACAAACATAGTGCGGTGTCACCGCGACGTCTACCGTTTGACGTGTTACAATTGTTACATGACGTTTTTTGACAATCGTCACTTTTTAGCTCACAATCTTTGAAAGTCATCAAGGAGCCCCCATGCGACCCGGAGTTTTGATCGCCTCGACCATTGCAGGACTCGGCCTGGCCGCCGGGTCCGCAGTTCTTCTTCCAGAGCACCTCTCACGAACCGGTGCCCGTGCAGCGGTGCCGCAACAGGAAGTAATACAGCCCGTTGCCAGAACGGTACTCGTCACCGCAGTTCAGATGTCCCGCGGCAGCGCGGTCCGGAGCTTTCCTGCCACGATTGCAGCAAAGACGGAATCGCAGCTCGCCTTTCGCGTCGCCGGCAAGGTGGGAGCGAAATTGGTTGGCGTTGGCGACAGGATCGCCGCCGGAGACGTGATCGCCAAATTGGACGACACCGATCTGCAATTGCAGCTCGAGTCCGCCGAGGCAGAGCGGTCGGCGGCTCGGATCGCGCTCGCGACGGAAACGGAGAACCTGACTCGGATCGAGTCCCTGAAATCCGGCGGCTGGGCGACTGACAGAGCCTCGGATGTGGGCACAGCGGCGACCGAAGAAGCGCGTTCGAGGTTACTGAGAGCGGACCGCAACGTGCAACTGGCAAGAAACCAGCTCGACTACGCCACCCTACGCGCCGCCGAAAGTGGCGTGATCACCCGTGAGTTCGTCGAAGTCGGACAGGTGGTAGCGGGTGGGCAACCCATCGTCGAAGCTGTAAATGACGGCGAGCGGGAGGCGGTAATTGCCATTCCGGAAGCCCTGCTTTCCGAATTCCGTGACGCTAACGCAACCGTTGAACTATGGTCCAGCCCGGAGCAACGCCTCACCGCGTTTCTGCAGGAACTGTCGCCGATTGCGGACCCGATCACCAGAACATTTCAGGCCCGCTATCGCCTTGAAGACCCCACGGGCTCCGCGGCATTGGGAATGAGCGCCACGGTCTGGCTGAGCAGGGACGGACAGGCTCGCCGCGCCGAACTGCCGTTAGCGGCACTGCATTACGGGAACGGCGGAGCGAGTGTCTGGGTTGTCGGTCCGAACGAGCGGATTGAGACGCGCGACGTCACGATCGCCGGTTTTGGCGCCGACACCGTGTGGATCAGCGACGGTCTGAGCGAAAACGAGAAGGTCGTCGTGCTTGGCACACACAAGCTTGCGGACGGCGAGCCGGTTCGGCCCGTTCTGAACGGAGAAGAATCATGAAAGACTTCAACCTTTCCCGCTTCGCCGTCGGGCACCCGGCCCTCGTGTTGTTCCTGATCATAATGCTGGCACTGGCTGGCACGCTGTCCTACCTGCGCCTCGGGCGCGCGGAGGATCCCGATTTCACGATCAAGGTGGCGATCGTGTCGGCCCAATGGCCCGGCGCGACCGCCGCAGAAATGCGCGACCAGGTTGCCGATCCAATCGAGAAGAAGCTTCAGGAACTGGAGAATCTCGACAGGATCGAGACCTACACCACCTCCGGATTCATGGCGGCAAATGTCGTGTTTCGAGACGCCACGCGGCCAGAGGACGTGCCGGATCTGTTCTACGAGGTTCGCAAGAAGCTCGGCGACCTCGGTCCAAGCCTGCCACGTGGCGTTCTTGGACCGCAAGTCAACGATGAGTATGGCGACGTCTATTCGGTGGTCTACATGCTGACCGCCGACGGGTTGGATATCGGACAGGTCAAGGATGCCGGCGAAGATATCCGCCAGCGCTTGCTGCGCGTAAAAGACGTGCGCAAAGTCGAGTTGATCGGCACCCAGCCCGAACGCATCTTTGTCGAATTCAGCCACGTGAAGCTTGCGACGCTGGGCATCGAGCCGCGCGCCATTTACAACAGCCTCGCACGGCAGAACGCACTGACGCCCGCGGGCCAGTTCGAGACCGACGCCAGCGCAATACCGGTGCGCATGACCGGCGCGCTCAATGGCGTCGCGGCGATCGAGGCGGTGCCCGTTGCCGCCGGCGACCGTGTGTTCCGGCTGGGCGATATTGCGACCGTGCGGCGGGGGTTCATCGATCCGCCGCGCAGCTTGCTGCGCCAGAACGGATTGCCGGCCATCGGGATCGGTGTTTCGATGGTGGAGAACGGCAACATCATCGCGCTGGGCGAGGCACTCGATGCGGAAATGGCCGACATTCGCACAGGCCTGCCGGTCGGGCTCGATGTCGAGCAGATCGCCGATCAGCCAGAGGTCGTTGAACATTCCATCGCCGAGTTCGTGAAGGCCTTTGCTGAGGCATTGGGCATCGTATTGCTGGTCTCGTTCCTGTCGCTCGGTCTGCGAACCGGCTTGATCGTGGCGCTATCAGTACCGTTGGTGCTGGCGATCGTTTTCTTGGTAATGGCTGTCATGGGAATTGACCTGAACCGGATCACCCTTGGCGCGCTGATCATCGCCCTGGGCCTGCTGGTCGACGATGCGATCATCGCCATCGAGATGATGATGGTGAAGATGGAACAGGGCTGGAGCCGCGCGGAAGCGGCCGCCGCCGCCTGGGACATTACCGCCTTCCCGATGTTGACCGGAACGCTTGTCACGGCAGCGGGGTTTATCCCGGTTGCCTTCGCCCGCTCTGCGGTTGCCGAGTATTCCGGCGGCATCTTCTGGGTCGTGGCGATTTCGCTGATCGTTTCCTGGTTCGTCGCGGTGATCTTCACGCCCTATCTCGGGATGAAGTTCCTGCCGAACGTGGCCAGCAGCCATGGCAACGGGACGCCCTACCAGAGCCGGATCTATCGTGCCCTCCGTGCGGCGATCGACGCGAGCGTCCGCCACCGGATCAAGGTGGTGGCCGCAACCGCCGGGCTGTTCGTTGCCGCCATCCTAGGCTTCACAAACATTCAGCAGCAGTTCTTTCCGCTCTCCGAGCGGCCGGAATTGTTCCTGCAGATGCGCCTGCCGGAAGGATCCTCGATCACGGCCACCAGGAACATGGTCGAGGAGGCAGAAGAGCTTCTGGCCGAGGACCCCGATGTCATTCACTCGACGAGCTACATTGGCCGGGGAAGCGTTCGCTTCTGGATCGCGCTGAATCCCGAGCTTCCGAACCCGGCATTTGCCGAGACTGTGATCCTGTCGAAGGACACGGAGGCGCGCGAACGGATCAAGAAGCGCCTTGAGGCAGCGATCAGCGACGGTGCCCTTTCCGGCGCGCGCGTTCGTGTGTCCCGCTTCAATTTCGGCCCGCCCGTCGGACATCCTGTCCAGTTCCGCGTGATTGGCGACGACGCGACCGAGGTGCGCCGGATTGCAACTCAGGTGCGGGACGCGATGCGGACGAACCCGGATGTGCGCGACCCACACCTCCAGTGGAACGAGATGACGCCTGCGATCCGTCTGGTCATCGACCAGGACCGCGCACGCGCCCTGGGGTTGGTACCGCAGGACGTGGCCGAAAGCCTGCAGACGCTCGTCAACGGCCTGGACGTCACCCAGTTGCGCGATGGCAATGACATCGTGACGGTCGTTGCCCGCGCTGTGTCCAGCGAACGACTTGATGCCAGCGGTCTCGGAAATCTGACGGTTGTGAGCCGCAACGGCGTGCCGGTGCCGCTCTCGCAGGTGGCGCGGATCGAACCTTCGTTCGAAGAGCCGATCCTGTGGCGCCGCAACCGCGATCTGGTAATCGCCGTTCGCGCCGACATCGTTGACGGTGTCCAAGCCCCGCAGGTCTCGAGCCAGATCCTGCCGCTGCTGGAGCCGATCAAGGATGCCCTGCCAGCCGGTTATCGCATCGAGACCGGGGGCACGATCGAGGAGAGCGAGAAGGGCAACGGGTCGATCTTTGCAATGTTCCCGATCATGCTGACGGCAACCCTGACCATCCTGATGGTGCAACTGCAAAGCTTCTCACGGCTGGCCATCGTCCTGATCACGGCGCCTTTGGGACTCATCGGGGCATCGCTGGCGCTGAACCTCTTCGGTGCGCCCTTCGGCTTCGTGGCCCTGCTCGGCCAGATTGCGCTCGCGGGCATGATCATGCGCAACTCGGTGATCCTGGTCGACCAGATCGAGGCTGAGGTTCGGAGCGGGATTGATCGGCGCAGCGCCATCGTCGAGGCGACCGTTCATCGCGCGCGACCTGTCGTGCTGACGGCGCTGGCCGCGATTCTAGCGATGATCCCGCTGTCACGCTCCGTGTTCTGGGGGCCGATGGCAATGGTCATCATGGGCGGCCTGCTGGTGGCAACCCTGCTGACCCTGTTTTTCCTGCCCGCCTTATACGCTCTGTGGTACCGCGTGCCGCGGCAGCAAACGGAACCAGTGAAACAGGACACCGTCATCGAACTTGCCACCGCAGCAGAATGACGGAACGACCGATGAGGAGCTGTCAGACGGATTCGAGCCAGTCTCCGAATGGACAGTGAGCTTGCCCCTTATGCGGCACCGAGTTGACGCCACTCGGCGAGAGCGGCGGCGCGGTTCTTCTTGAAATTTGCCCTCGAGGAGAAGCTACGCTCCGAGTTGAAATGGTTGAAGACTGAGGCGTGGACGGCAGCGAACATCTGCAGACTTCGCATGCGCCGGAAGCGCTGCATCGCCCTTTCTCGTCGTCGGAATGGCAGGTGCGAATTCTCAGCCCGATTGTTGAGCCAGCGGCCCGTTTCCTGCCGGTCCGCCGCGCCGACCTCCCGTAGCGCGGCACCGTAGGACCGGAGCTTGTCGGTGACGAAAATGTGCGGCCGGCCGTAGCGCTTCATTGATTTCCTGAGAAATTTCAATGCCGCCTTCTTGTCCCGCGTCTTGATCATGAAGCTCTCGAGAAGGTGCTGTCAGACAGATTCAAACTCGTCTCGACAAGGGCAGGAACGCTGCCCTTTATGCCGCGCCGAGTTTACGCCACTCGGCGAGAGCGGCGGTGCGGTTGAGCTTGAAGTTTTGTCGCGAGTAGAGGTGGCGTTCCTGACTGAAATGATTGACGACCGAGGCGTGGACGGCGGCGAACATCTGCAGACTGCGCATCCGCCGAAACCGCTGCATTGCCCGTTCTCGTCGTCGGAACGGCAGGTGCGAATTCTCCGCCCGATTATTGAGCCAGCGACCAGTTGCCTGGCGGTCGGCCGCACCGACCTCCTTCAATGCGGCGCTATAGGAGCGCAGCTTGTCGGTGACGAAAATGTGCGGTCGACCGTAGCGCTTCATTGATTTCTTGAGGAATTTCAATGCCGCCTTCTTGTCCCTCGTCTTGGTCACGAAGCTCTCGAGGACCTCGCCTTCCTGGTCGATGGCCCGCCAGAGATAGTGCCGCTCGCCGTTGATCTTCACAAACATCTCGTCGAGATGCCATTGCCACTGCGGCCCAGAACGCAAGCACTCGGCACGTTTCTTGCGGATCTCGGCGGCGAACATCGGTCCGAAACGCTGCCACCAGAACCGGACCGATTCATGGCTTATGTCGATGCCACGCTCGTGCAGCAGGTCCTCGACGTTACGGAGCGAGAGCGGGAAGCGCACGTACATCATCACCGCCAGGCGGATGATCTCGCGGCTCGTCTTGAAGTATTTGAACGGGTCAGGTTTCGACATCAAGCGACGCTAGGGCCTGTTGACAAAAGGGATTCACACGGACGCCTGATCATGATTCAAGCTGGTATCTGCGATGGAGACCAGCTTGGCACGAGACCTGATGTCGGACGATGAGTGGGCGTT
>NZ_JAPDOG010000058.1 GCF_026013545.1 Defluviimonas salinarum
GTGAACGTCAGGCGGCGCAGCGGGGCCCGGAAAGGGTATCATCATGACGCGGGATCGACGAACGGGAAATTGGAGGTACGCGGATCGTGTCAGGTGCTTCCGAGCGCGATGCCGCCCGCGCCGCCTGTACGCGTTCAAGCAGCCGGGCAATCGCTCAGGTTGTCTGGGGCTCAACCCCTGCACCCGGTGGTCCGGACCGACGATGAGCCGGTCTGGATCGGCCGCCCGGACCTTGGGATGTATTCGCAGGGCTTGAAGCTGCCGAGGCTCTTGAGTCTTCGGGCGAAGCTGTCGGCGGCGATGACGTCCCGGAGCGGTGCGCGCCGCTGCTTGCCGGTGGTGACCGATGCTCTTCTAAGGCCTGATACCGGCCGTCCCGAGGAGTTGATCTCGTAGATTGGAGGATGACTTGGGACTGCGAAAGTTCAGCCCGGCCTCAAGATGTCTCAGATGTTCGTCCGTCAGTTCCACCAGTTGCTCGGCGTCGCCCGCCTCCAGCGCATCGACGATCCGGTCGTGCTCGTCCTCTGCACAGTGCGATCCGCCCGACCTCGCGTAGAGGCCGAGAATGAGCGTGGTTCGCATCGTTAGCTCGGACAGGAACCGCTCCAGCACTTTGTTCCCGGCGATCCCGGCAAGGTACATGTGGAACTGGCGAGACAGCCGCAGTTCGGCGGGCTTGTCGCCGGATCTGCGCGCCCGCGTCTCTTCCACTATGTTCCGACGCAGACAGGCAACATCCTCACTCGAGGCGTTTCCGGCCGCGTGCCGCGCAATTGTCCTTTCCAGCGCGCGCCTGGCCTGAAAGATGTCCTGCGCCTCCTTCGGGGAGGGGGTGATGACAAAGGCGCCGCGGTTCGGGCGCAACTCCACCACATGTTGAGCCGCCAGCGATGCCAGAGCGCGCCTCACGTTGGCGCGGTTGCAGTCGAACAGGTCGCTTAGAGTCTGCTCTCCCAGCTTCGCACCGGCTGGCAGCCGTTGCTCGGCGATCGCATCGAGAACGGCGGCGACGATCGTGTCTTCGGGCGAGTCGCTCATCCTTTTCCCTGCCAACGTTGCATCCGAGCGAGAACTTAGGGACCGCCCAAGGCCTTGACAATGCGCGCGAAGATTATGTTGCATTGTTATCAATTATTGTTAACAATAAGTGTTAACAAAATGAGAGGGAACCTGATGAACATCCTGGTGGTCAACCCGAATTCGACCGAGTCGATGACCCGCAAGATCATCGAGACCGCAAGCCGCGTGGCGAGTTCCGGCGTTACCGTGACCGGCGCCACCGCGGCAGGCGCGCCGGCCAGCATCGAAGGCCATTTCGACGAGGCGATGTCGGTTCCCGCGCTGCTGTCCTGCGTAAGGCAGGCGGAGGAGCATGGCGTGGACGGGATCGTCGTCGCCTGTTTCGATGACCCGGGCATCGGCGCCTGCCGCGAGATCGCGTCGGGGCCAGTCCTTGGCATCTGCGAGGCCGCGGTGAAGGCCGCGAGCATGCTCGCGACCTCGTTCACGGTGGTCACGACCCTGCCGCGCTCGGTTCCCGTGATCGAGCGGCTGGTCCACGGCTACGGCCTGTCGCACCAGTGCCGCCGCGTACGGTCGGCGGAGATTCCGGTCCTGGCCCTGGAGGAGCCGGGCTCCAACGCCCGCGAGAAGATCCGCGAGGAGATCCTGCGCGCCATCGAGGAGGACCGCTGCGAGGCCGTGGTGCTCGGCTGCGCCGGCATGGCGGACCTGACCGCCTGGCTGTGCGAGGAAACCGGAATTCCGGTCATCGACGGCGTGAGCGTCGCGACACGGATGATCGAGGCGCTGGTCGGCTGCGGCCTGAAGACCAGCAAGATCAATGCCTATGCCCGCCCAAACATGAAGTAGTCTGACGACGGAGGAGAGAATGACTGCGACCCAAGCTGCGACGGATCCGGGACTGCCACTGCCCGACGATCACGTCACCCATATCGAGCACAAGGCGATCGGGGAGGAGAGCCTCGCGCCGCAGGAAACCCGGATCATGGACCCCTGGTCCTACCTGTTCGCATGGCTCGGCGGCTGCGTGTCCATCGGCACGTTCACCATCGGATCGGGCCTTGTCGGCACGCTGAACCTCTTGCAGACCTTCGTGGCCATCGCGATCGGCTGCACGGTGATCGGCCTTGCGCTGATGATCAACGGTCAGGCGGGCCACAAGTACGGCATCCCGTTCATGGTGCAGGCGCGATCGGCCTTCGGTTTCACCGGCACCCGCATCCCGGCGCTGGTGCGCTCGGTTCCCGCCATCGTCTGGTTCGGCTTCCAGAGCTGGATCGGCGCCGGGGCGCTCAACCTCGTATCGGCGACGCTTTTTGGCTACGACAACATCGTGGTCTTCTTCATCGGCTTCCAGTTCCTGCAGATCGGCCTCTCGGTTCTGGGCTTCCACGGGATCAAGTGGCTGGAGAACATCGGCTCGGTCTTCATCATCGGCTCGCTGATCTACATGTTCTTCAGCGTGATCAGCAAATACGGCGAGGAGATCTCGGCCAACCTCGTGAACGTCGAGGGCACCTGGGGCGCGCCGTTCTGGGGGGCGACCATGCTCTTCCTCGGCATCTACTCGACGATGATGCTGAACGTGTCCGACTATTCGCGTGAACTGCGCCGCAACGTCGGACCGGTGCGCCAGGTCGTGATCTACGCCAACTCGATCCTTCCGGCGACGCTGTTCATGGGCCTCATCGGCCTCATGGTCTCCGGGGCGACGGGCGAAGTCGATCCTATCAAGGTGTTCTCGAGCGCAGTCGACAACAAGCCGCTCCTCGTGATCACGCTTCTCTTCATCGCCTTCGCCCAGGTCACGACGAACATCCTCAACAACGTCGTGCCGCCGGCCTATGCGCTGATGGACGTGTTCAAGATCAAGTTCCGCACCTCGGCAGTGATCGTCGGCCTTCTCGCCTTCGCGACCTTCCCGTGGGAACTCGTGAAAGACGAATCCGCGGCTGGCCTCAGCCTCTTCATCCAGACCTATTCCGCGTTCCTCGGCCCGATCTTCGCGATCCTTGTCGTCGACTACTTCGTGCTGCGCCGGCAGGTTCTGGACCTCGACAAGCTCTACGATCCCGAGGGGCCCTACAGCGGCATCAACTGGGCCGCCGTGATCGCGATGGCGATCGGCGTTGTCGCCGCACTGACCTTCTCGAGCGTGTCGTGGTATGCGAGCCTGTTGCCCGCCGGCATCGCCTACTACGTCCTGATGAAGTCGCTGCCGAGTGCGCAGCGGTTCTTGGACCGGTAAGCTTCGGATCTCCGGACATGCGGGTCCGCCGAAAGGCGGACCCTTCTGCTGTCTCGGTGACCCGAGCGGCGTGAAGACGGCAAGGTGCACGCTGGCGCAACTCGGCATCCCGGACCTCGGAACGGAGCGAGGTCCCGGCGCGCTCCGGGATACCCTCGCCGATCATGTGCGGTTCTTGCCGATGCTGTACCCGAAATGACGCGTGAACGCCTTGCCGAGGGCGGCGGCGTCGGAAAAGCCGCAGCGCAGGGCGATCTCGCGCTGGCTGAGATCGGTGTTCACGGCGAGGTCGCGGGCGCGCGAGAGGCGCAGGAACTGGTGGTAGCGGCCGGGCGGCATTCCGAGTTCGGAGAGGAACAGCCGGTTCAGCGTCCGCGGCGTCAGGTTGGCCTTCGCGGCCAATGCCTCGAGCGGCACCGGCGCCTCGATCGTCTCGATCATGTGGTTGAGCACCCGCCGCAGCGCCGCCGATCCCTTGCCCGACAGCCGGTTCGGACCGCGCCCGGCGCTGCCCTGCCGCTCGGCGTCGAGGACGAACATCGTCGAGACGTCAAAGGCGAGCGCCGGGCCGAAGCGCTCGCCGATGAAGGCGAGCATCAGGTCGAGCGCCGTCGACGCTCCGCCGCAGGTCCAGACCCGGCCCTCCTTGACGAAGCGCGCATAGGACAGTTGCGTGTCGGGGAAGGTCTCCGCGAAATCGGACAGTACCTGCCAGTGCAGCGTCGCCGTCCGCCCCGCGAGCAGTCCCGCCTCGGCCAGGAGCCAGGCCGCGGTATCGGCGCCGAGAATGAGATCCGCCTGCCGGCCGAGCCGCACGAGCAGCGCCGACGAGGCTTTGGTGGCATGCTCCCGGAACCCGTAGCCGGAGATGACGATCATGAGGTCCGCGCGTCCGACACCGGCCAGCGGCCGGTCCGGCGCGATGCTGAGCCCGCTCGAGCTGATCGCGGGCCGGTCGCCCGGCGTGATCACCGACCAGGTGATGCCGCCGCGGACCTGGTCACGCACGGCGCGCAGGGGCTCCAGGAGGCAGGCAAGAACCATGTTCGAAAAGCCGTCGAACAGAAGGATCGTGACGTTGAGGGGCTTCATTTGGCACTATCGGAAAATTTATTGTCACTATCGGACAGATCAGGCGACGGAAGCAAGCCTAATGTCCCGCTCCAGCAACGGCGTCGGACTCGCCGTCGGATCATCGAAGAGGCGCGGCGTTGGGCAGATTTCTCTGGCAGGCGGAACCGGAACGGGCGGCGGCGGCGTCGATCACCCGCTTCACGCGCGAGGTGGCCGCCACCGGACGCGAGGTCGCGGCCTATCCCGACCTCCATCGCTGGTCGGTCGAGTGCCCCGAGGAGTTCTGGCCGCTCGCCTGGGACTTCTGCGGCCTCGTCGGCACCCGAGGCGGCACCGCCGTCGAACGCGCCGAGGATCCGCTCGGCTGGCGCTTCTTTCCCGGCGCAAAGCTGAACGTCGTCGAGACGCTCCTGAACCACGCCGATGACCGCGCGGCCCTCGTCGCCGTCTCCGAGGCGGGCGACCGCACGGTCCTGACCCGCGCCGAACTCAAGGTCGAGGTCGCCCGGCTCGCCGCCGCGCTCCGCGCCGCGGGGGTCGGGCGCGGCGACCATGTCGCGGGCTTCCTGCCGAACGCGGCCGGGGCGGTCACCTGCATGCTGGCGACGGCCTGGGTCGGGGCGGTCTGGTCCTCCTGCTCGCCCGAATTCGGCGCCGATGTCGTCGTCGACCGCTTCGGCCAGATCGCGCCGAAGGTGCTCTTCGGCGTCACCGGCTACCGCTACGGCGGCAAGGACTACAACGTGGCGCCGGTCCTCTCGGAGATCGCCCGTCGCATCCCCTCGCTCGCCCATGTCGTCACGCTCGACCGCGCCGAGGCGCCGGATGGCATGGTGGCCTACGCGGCCTTCCTCGGTGCCGGCGCCGAACCCGGCGCGCCGGAGCCGCTCGGCTTTTCCGATCCGCTCTACGTCCTCTTCTCCTCCGGCACGACCGGCAGGCCGAAATGCATCGAACATGCCGGCGGCGGCGCGCTCCTGCGGCAGATGGTGGAGCACCAGCTCCACGCCGACCTCCGCCCCGGCGACGTGATGTTCTATTACTCCACGACGAGCTGGATGATGTGGAACTGGCTCGTCGCCGGGCTCGCCTCCGAGGCGGTGATCGTGCTCTATGACGGCAACCCGATGCATCCCGGCCAGGACCGGCTCTTCGATCTGGCCGCGGCCGAGCAGATCACCCATTTCGGCGTCTCCGCCAAGTATATCGACGCGACCGCCAAGGCCGGCCTCAAGCCCGCCGCGAGCCACGACCTCTCCGCGCTGCGCGTCGTCTGGTCGACCGGCTCGCCGCTCTCGACGGCGGGCAGCGAGCATGTCTACGCCGACTGGAAGCCCGACGTTCAGCTCTCCTCGATCTGCGGCGGCACCGACATCCTCGGCGCCTTCATCGGCGGCGCGCCGACCCTGCCGGTCCATGCCGGCGAGATCCCGGGCCCGACGCTCGGCCTCGACGCGGCGGTGGTCGACGAGGCCGGGCAGGAGGTCCTGGACGCGCCGGGCGAGCTCGTCTGCCGCCAGCCGCATCCCTCGATGCCGACCCGGTTCCTGAACGATCCCGGCAAGGCGCGCTACCGCGCCTCCTACTACGACAGGTTCCCCGCCTTCTGGCGCCAGGGCGACTTCGCCATCCGCCGCGCGACCGGCGGGTTCGAGGTGCTCGGCCGCTCCGACGCCACGCTCAATCCCGGCGGCGTCCGCATCGGCACCGCCGAGATCTACCGCCAGACCGACGCGATCCCCGGCATCGCCGATGCCGTCGTGGTCGGCCAGAGCCATGACAACGACGTCCGCGTCGTGCTCTTCGTCGTGCCGGCCGAGGGTGCCCGGCTCGACGACGCGCTCCGCTCCGAGATCAGGGCGCGGATCCGCCAGCACGCCTCGCCCCGCCATGTCCCGGCCGTGATCCTCGACGTGCCCGAGATCCCGCGCACCCGCTCCGGCAAGATCGCCGAGCTCGCGGTGCGCGATGCCGTCAACAACCAGCCGGTGCGCGACCTCGGCGGACTGGCCAACCCGCAATCCCTCGACGCCTTCAGGAACCGGCCCGAACTGGCCGCCTGACCCAGAAAGAACGGAGATTCCGATGCCGCTTTCCATGAACCGCGACGTTTTCATCACCTGTGCCGTGACCGGATCGGGCGGCACCCAGGACCGCAGCCCGCATGTGCCGCGCTCGCCCGCCGAGATCGCGAAGTCGGCGATCGACGCGGCGAAGGCCGGGGCGGCGATCGTCCATTGCCATGTCCGCGACCCCGAGACCGGCAAGCCCTCGCGCGATCTGAAGCTCTACCGCGAGGTGACCGAGCGGATCCGCGACGCCGAGGTCGACGTCGTGCTCAACCTCACTGCCGGCATGGGCGGCGACATTGTCTTCGGCGGCGTCGAGAGCCCGTTCCCGGTCAATGCCGGAGCGACCGACATGGTCGGCGCCACCGAGCGCGTCGCCCATGTCGCCGACTGCCTGCCCGAGATCTGCACGCTCGACTGTGGCACGATGAACTTCGCCGAGGCCGATTACGTGATGACCAACACGCCGGGCATGCTCCGCGCGATGGGCCGGATGATGACCGACTTGGGCGTCAAGCCCGAGATCGAGGCCTTCGACACCGGCCATCTCTGGTTCGCCAAGGAGCTGGTGAAGGAGGGCGTGCTCGACGGTCCCGCGCTGGTGCAGCTCTGCATGGGCGTGCCCTGGGGCGCGCCGGACGACCTCAACACCTTCATGGCGATGGTCAACAACGTGCCCTCGGACTGGACCTTCTCGGCCTTCGCGCTCGGGCGCAACCAGATGGCCTATGCCGCGGCCGCGGTGCTCGCGGGCGGCAATGTCCGGGTCGGGCTCGAGGACAACCTCTGGCTCGACAAGGGGGTGCTGGCGACCAACGCCCAGCTCGTCGAGCGCGCCGCGACCGTGGTGACGAACATGGGCGCGCGGGTGATCGGGCCCGAGGAGGTGCGGGCCAAGCTCGGGCTGACCAAGCGGGCGCCGAAGGCGCGCTGACGGGCGGACGGCCCGGCGGTTTCACTTGCCATACGTTATGCCGACGCTCTGCCGATCGCGGGCAGACCGGCCAGTTCGAAGGGAATACATCTGATGGCACGCAAGGCGAGCATCATCGGCGGGGGTGTGATCGGCGGCGGCTGGGCCGCCCGCTTCCTGCTCAACGGCTGGGACGTTTCGGTGTTCGACACCGATCCCGAAGCCGAGCGCAAGATCGGCGAGGTCATCGCGAACGCCCGGCGCTCGCTGCCGGCGCTCTATGACAAGGCGCTGCCCGCCGAGGGGAGGTTGAGCTTCCACACCGACCTGGCCGAGGCTGTTTCGGGCGCGGACTGGGTGCAGGAAAGCGTGCCCGAACGGCTCGACCTCAAGCACAGGGTGCTCGGCGCGCTCTGCGAGGCGGCGCCGGCCACGGCGGTCATCGGCTCCTCGACCAGCGGCTTCAAACCCTCGGAACTGAACGAAAAAGGCGCCCGCGCCGTGGTCGCGCACCCGTTCAACCCGGTCTATCTCCTGCCCCTCGTCGAGCTGGTGGGCGCGGCGTCCGAGACCGACCGCGCGGCGGAGATCCTGCGCTCGATCGGCATGTTCCCCCTGATCGTCCGCAAGGAGATCGACGCCCATATCGCCGACCGCCTGCTCGAGGCCGTGTGGCGCGAGTCGCTCTGGCTGGTGAAGGACGGCGTCGCCACCACCGCCGAAATCGACGAGGCGATCCGCATGGGCTTCGGCCTCCGCTGGGCGCAGATGGGCCTTTTCGAGACCTACCGCATCGCCGGCGGCGAGGCGGGGATGAAGCACTTCATGGCCCAGTTCGGCCCCTGCCTGCAGTGGCCCTGGACCAAGCTCATGGACGTGCCGGAGTTCAACGACGACCTCGTCGACCTGATCGCCGGCCAGTCCGACGCCCAGTCCGGCCACCTCTCGATCCGCGAGCTGGAACGGCTCCGCGACGACAACCTCGTCGGCATGATGCGGGCCTTGCGCAAGTCCGGCAGCGGCGCGGGCGGCGTCCTCAAAGCGCACGAGGCGACCTTCGCCGAGCCGAAGGGCGCGACGCTTCCGGTCACCGTCGAGCGGCAGGTTCCGACGAGCTGGACCGACTACAACGGCCACATGAACGAGACCCATTACCTAGAGGCCGGCGCCCAGGCGACCGACCGGTTCATGGAAATCATCGGCGCCGATGCCGCCTATGTCGCGGCCGGGCGCAGCTATTTCACCGTCGAGAGCCATGTACGCTTCCTCGACGAGGTGAAGGCGGGCGAGCGGCTGCGCGTCACCACGCAGGTTCTCGGCGGGGAGGGCAAGAAGATGCACCTCTTCCACCGCCTCGAACGCGGCGACGGCGCGCTCGCGGCGACGGTCGAGACGCTGCTTCTGCACATGGACCTGACCGCAAGGCGCAGCAGCGAACCCGCGCCCGACATCGCCGCGAAGCTCGCCGAGTTCACCGCCGCCCATGCCGGGCTTCCCCGGCCGGAGGGCGCCGGCCGGCACGTCGGCCAGCGGGCGTAACCCGCGTCAGGCGGCAGCCGGTCACCCCGGCTTCCGCCACCCATCCCTCGGTCTCATGGACCTTCAGCCTTGCGACACCTGCTCCTGAAACCAGTCCACCAGCCGAGCGAGCGCCCCGTCGGGGTCGCGGATCGGCCGGTGTTGCAGGTAGTAGGCGGTCTCGCGATGCGCCACCGTCGGCCCCACCCGCACAACGCGGCCCTGGGCCAGAAGCTCGTCCGCGAGGCCACGCCATCCGAGCGCCACGCCCTCTCCGGCGAGCACCGCCTGCAGCAGGAACGGATAGGCGTCGAAGGTCGCGCCCTTGTCGAAGCGCGGCGGCTTCAGCCCGGTCCTTGCGAACCAGCCGTCCCAGGTCAGGAAACCCGAGCTGCCGACATCGAAATGCAGGAACCGGTCCGCGCGCAGGTCTTCTAGACACTTCGGATCGACGGCCGCCGCCGCGCCCGGATGACCCTGCAGCTCGCGCGCCGCAACGTCCGGGCTGCAGATCGGAAACACCTCCTCGGGGATGAGCGGCAGCGCCGGGCGGTCCGGCGCCTGTTCGACGTTCCAGACCACGGCGGCATCGACGCGGCCGAGGTCGATGTCGCCGAGCTGGTCGGTCGTGACCACCCGCACCCGCGCCCCTTTCATGGCAGCCCGCAACCCCGGAAACCGCGGCATGAGCCATTGTTCCGCGAGGCCGAAGGTGCAGGCCAGCACCACCTCGTCGCGCTCCGGCGGGGCGGAGATGTCGCGCCACACCCGGTCCACATGGCCGAAGCCGAGCGCAACGGCGTCGGCCAGACGGCGCGCGCTCGCGGTCGGGGTGAGCTTGTTGTTGTCGCGCTGAAAGAGCGACTGCCCCAGCCGGTCCTCCAGTGTCGCGATATGGCGCGACACTGCGGGCTGGCTCAGGTTTAGTTTGCGAGCTGCCATGGAGAAGTTGCTATACCGCACGGCGCACTCAAGCACCAAAAGTGCGTTCAGCGATCCGGCAACGTTTCGGGTCAGCGCGTCCATAACAAGACCTAGGCGTCTCGCCAGTGTTTTGTCCAGTGTCCAGCCTTCGATTCGCGCATTACCCCTTTCCGGCAGGCTCCGGCCTTCGCGAAACAACCGAGCATATGGGGAACCAGATGGCTGAACGCCCGCTCTCTCACATCCGCGTCCTCGATTTCGGCCAGTATCTGGCCGGCCCCCTCGTCGGCATGATGCTGGCCGACATGGGCGCCGAGGTGATCCGCATCGACCCGCCCGGCGGCCCGCGCTTCAAGTCGCCGGCGGCCGACATGCTGTCGCGCGGCAAGTCCTCGCTGGTCCTCGACCTCAAGTCCGCGGAGGGCCGGGCGACGGCGCTCGATCTTGCCGCGCGCGCCGACGTCGTGATCGAGAACTTCCGCCCCGGCGTGATGAAGCGGCTCGGCCTTGGCCCGGACGACCTGCGCGCCGTCAATCCCGGCATCGTCAGCCTCTCCATGCCGGGCTTCGCCTCGACCGACACCGACCTCGCCGGGCTTGCCGCCTGGGAGGCGGTGATCGCGGCGCGGACCGGGCAGTTCACCGACATGGGGCTCAACCGGCGACTCATGGGCATCAACCCGAGCTTCACGCCCTTGGCGCTCGCCTCGGCCTATGGCGCGGCCTTCGGGGCGATGTCGGTCCTCTTCGCGCTTGCCGCGCGCGGCCGGAACGGCGGCGACCATATCGAGGTGCCGCTGGCCTCGGCGCTTCTGGAAGGGCTGATCTACAACTGCGAGCAGATCGAGGCCTATCCCGATCGCTACAAGTCCCCGCGCGAGGTCGAGCTTGACCGCCGCGCGGCCGAGGGGCTGCCGATGAACCTGCCCTTCGCGGCGCTGTCGGAATTCCTCGATCCGTTCTACCGGACCTATCCTTGCGCCGACGGGCGCGGCTTCTACGTCGTCTCCTGCTCTATCGCCGGCCATCCGCAGCGTGCCTTGCGGGCACTCGGGCTGGGCGAATTGGCCGACGAACTGCCGGATTTCTCCGCCTATCTCGACCGGAAGGACTGGCCCGCCGACTGGAGCGCACGGAACTATCCGGTCGGTGCGGGCGATCGCGCCCGGGTGTCCTCGGCGATGAAGGCGGCTTTCCTCACCCGTCCTTCGCAGGAATGGGAAGCGATCTTCGGCGCCGCCAAGTCGCCCGCGACCGCGCAGCGGTTCACGAAGGAATGGCTTGCCGATCCCCATGCGCTCGCCTCGGGGCTGGTGCTGGAGGTGGACGATCCGCGCCACGGCAAGATGCGGCAGATGGGCAATGTCGCCTGGATCGCCGATGACGCGATGGCCGCGACCAAGCTGCCGGGGCCGGTGCTCGACGATGCGCGCGCGCGGCTCGACGCGATCCTCTCCGAACCCGTCCGCCCGGCGCCCGGGGCATCCGGCGCGGGCGGCTGGCTCGACGGGGTGAAGGTGCTCGACCTCACCAACGTGAT
>NZ_JAPDOG010000059.1 GCF_026013545.1 Defluviimonas salinarum
GAAAATCCTCCCACCCTCCCTGTCGCCAGAAAGGGCAAAAAGTGGCCGACTTTTACGCCGCCCGCAGCCGGATCATCCCGCCGCTACCGTGGCCGACTATTGCTCCGCCGTTCTCAGGCGATATGCGCCATCTGCAGGTTCTGCCTTTATGAGCCTTCTTGAAGCCTATGATGGCCGCTACATTCGCCTGGACAGCGAGCTCTACCGGGTTCTTGGTCGGGAGGCGGGTAAACCGAGCATCCTCGTCGAAAGCACGTCCGGAGACCGCCTTGCGATTGCTGCGTCGGACTTCCGCATGCACATCTCGCTGGGCAACGTGTCCGAGGGGCTCGAGCCCGATTTTCGGTCGAGACTCAACGACCAAGTTGTGGCCGAGGAAATGGCGTTCCGGCGCGAACTGCTGACGCGCGTGGCCAAGTGTCGCAACGAAGGCCATACATGGGAGAGCGCCCTCCGCGCGACCCATCAGGGGTTTCTTGACGATGGTCGGTACGAGGAACGTTGTCGCGACTTCCCGAAGGTGCGCACCGTCCAGCTCTGGCGTGAGAAATTCCTGCGCGAGGGATCGAATGCGCTCCGCGACCGGCGGGAGCAGTCCGGCAACCGGCGGGACCGCCATGATCCCATCTTCGAGGAGATCGTGTTCGATCTGCTCGAAGAGCAGTTTCTGACCTCCGACCGGATGACGGTGTCGCGGCTTTGCAAGGTCGCGTCCGATCTCTATGTTAACCGCTGCAAAGGCGCCTCGATTGAGCCGGCTTCGCATGGACGTAAAGTCGTCGAGAGCTTGATCGCCTCCCTGCCCCATGACGATGTCGTCAAGATGCGCCTCGGCAGCAAGGAAGCGCGAAAGCGTCTGCTCCAGGCCGGAAGGTTTCAGACGATCAAGGCACCATTCGACCGGATCGAGATCGATTCGACCCAGGCGGATGTCTTCGTCGTCGTCGGCGAAAATGGAGAGACGGCCCGTCCGTGGGTGACTGCCGCGATCGACGCTGCGACGGGACTAATCGTTGGGATGACGGTAACACTCGACCGGACCAGCGGGCTGACGACCGCCGTGACGCTTCGGGAAGCCATGACACTGACGCCGGCGAGCTTCTTCGACGCCAATGGCATCGAAGCCCGGTTTCAGGCCCATGGCAATCCGCTCACTGTCGTTGCCGACCAGGGCCCGGAGAACAAGGGAGACCTGCTGAGCCGTCTGATTGCTTCCACCGGCATCGAGTCGCAACTCGCGATACCCGGCCATCCCGAGAAGAAGCCGTTCATTGAACGGTTCTTCCGAACGTTTTCAATGTTCGTGACGCAGTTGCCGGGCGCTACCCAGACCGCGGAGATGCCTGCGAAGACTCGAACAAACCGCGCAACCAGCGAGGCGCTCTTGACCCTCGATGACTTCGTGCGTGACGTGCAAAGATGGCGGTTCGATGTCTATGCAAGGACACCACGGCGGCGGATTCAGTCGGTCTTCCGGCGAAGGGAGAGTCCGATCGAGGCGTGGCGGCGAATGGAAGAGGAGTTCTTCATTCCGGAACCGCCATCGCTGAATGAGCTTCGGGACATGTTCTACCGGCAGAAAGTCACGCGCCGCCTTCATCGCTACGGGATCGAACTCAACGGCATCCAGTATTCTTCTGAAGCACTGAGGTACATTCAGAAGACCCAAGGCGCGTCCGAGGTTGATGTCTGGCTTAATCCGACCGACATCCGGGAGATCGCCGTAATCAACCCCATCTCTCGCGAAGCAATTTATGTACCGGCAAAAGACCCGGAAATGCCGGCGATTTCCACCGAGGAACTGAAACGAATCCGTCGGTCTCTGAAAATCGATCCTTCCGAAGAGCTTAGCGCCGAACGGATCCTGGCGGCGCTCGTCGGCAAGTATCACCGTGCCGCAGGCCGCGCCAACACGCCTCAGCGCAAGGCCCTCGAAAAGGCGCGGGCAGATCGGCGAGACGCGGACATCCTGTCCAGAAGTATGGAGCGACCCGCTGTCGATCTCGGAGCAAAGGACTTGGGCGCACGCCCGGCCATTCCCGTGACCCGTCCGCAGAAACTGGCAAAGATCTCCAACCGCAGGGAATAGGCGCAACCGCGATGACGACCGCATCGAGTTTCAGGGGCTTGCAGATCGAGCATGCCCGTTTCCACACCGCCACAACGGAACTCCGCGAGCGGATCGAGCTTGCGCGCGCGGCTGGCGGCGGGATCATACCACTGCTGGGTCCGACGCGGTGCGGAAAGACGGATCTCATCACCCATCTCTGCGGCACCCTCGGCGTACAGGTCCGGGGGCCCAACTCGATGATCCAGACCTGCAGCTTCGCTTCTGGCATCGTTCCTCCGAAACCGAACGACCAAGATCTCTACCGGGCGATGCTGGCCGCATTGGGCTATGGATATCACAAGCACGAGAAAATCGTCGGACTGCGCGAGCGCCTGATCACGAAAATCAGCGACGAGGGCCGCGAGGTCCTCTTTCTCGATGAATGCAGCCATTGTGCAGAACCAGGTGCAAACCTCTCCGCCCGGGCCGCGACCGACCATTTCAAATCACTTGTCGATGCGTCGGGCATCGTTTTGGTCCTTGCTGGCCTGCCAAAACTCCAGAAGCTGCTTGACGGCAATGAACAGCTCCGCGACCGCGCCATGCGGACGGTCGAACTTAATCCATATCAATGGTCCGTCGACAGTGACCGGGAGGGATTCCTGGGTGCGATCTTTCCACTGATGGAGGCCTTCTGCGACGCCGGCCACTCCCTCGAAATCGACGAGGTAGACCTCGCGCGGCGCCTCTATGGCGCGAGCGGCGGCCGGGTCGGCCGCGCCGTCGAGTTCCTGAACCATGGTTTGACCATGTATGGGGACAAGCGGGAAATCGGACTGGAGGACTTCGCCAGAATCGCGAAGGCCACGCTGCAGATCCAGGCCAATCTTCCCGACATGTTCGCGGAGACTCCGCCGACCGACGGCGAGCTGGAGCGATCCTACGTCACGGTCATGCAGGAGGCCGGATTGCCGGTCCGTCCAGTCCGGATCGAAACCTATGGGGCGCTACGATCCATCGGGGCGTCATGACCCCCGCGACATTCTCGATCCTTCCGGGCGAGAGTCTCTCCGGATTTCTTCGTCGCTATGCGCGGTCGCAGGGCTATACCCAGCTATCCGATTTCACGACGTGGCTGGGTTGGTCCTACGGGCGTCCGCTTGTCGAGGAACTGCCAACGGTTGCCGTGAAACTTGGTGTGGAGATCGGTGAACTCGAGGAAATCGCCCCCAAGGTCCGCCCTGAGGATCCCTTGCGAGAGTGGCGCTTTCACAGACCGCACCGGGATTCGTTCTGCCCCGCCTGCCTTGCCGGGGGTAGGCCATGGCAACAGGCTTGGCGGCACTGCCTGGTCAGCGCCTGCCCCGACCATGGGGTCCGGCTGCGCGACACCTGCGACCGGTGCCAGGAGCCGATCACACCGCAGGATGGCGGCTTCAGCGCCTGTCAATGTGGGTATCCACTTGCCGAGATGATCACCTGTCCGGCCGGCTCCGGAGAGATCGAGATCGCGCTCCTCTATGCAGCAGGTCGGAGCCGCCTGTCCGCCCTCATGTCTGGGACCGAAGCGCGGGATCCCGAGATCAACCGGCTCTTCCAGTTCCTGTCATCGCATTCGCGCCGCAAGCGGACAGGCAAAGAGGGCAAGGAAGGTTTGCCGATGGCGGTCGACGATACGGTCCGCTACATGCTTCCCGTTCTCGACATCCTCGTGGATTGGCCCGGGGCCTTCGACAAGGAAGTGGCACGACGCTGGAAACGCTCCTCGGTAAATGGGCAGACAGCCCCGCAGCGCCTCGGCCGGTGGTACCAGCAGCTCTTCACGTTCGAGGGTCGGCTTGCGCGGGTTCTTCAGGAGCGGCTCCTCGCGACGGTCGCTACGAATTTCGGTGACCCCTATTCGACCGATGGCTCCCGCGACGAAGGCTGGATCTCCGCCGCCGAGGCCGGGCGGAAACTGGGCATCCGTGCCGAGCGGATCGTGGCCGCAGTCGCGGCGGGTGACGTCGAGGGACGCGTGCATCATTCCGGGTTCGGCCACAGACACACGCTCGTTCCTTCGAGCGCCATCGCCCGGATCGCACGAACCCGGGCGGATGTCGTAACCGCAACAGACATGCTGGACCTGCTCGGCGTCTCGAAGAAGCAGTTCGCCCTTCTCCTGGAATGTGGCGCAATCCGGGAGATTCCAACCGGAGATCGAGCGCCGCTTGTCGATGGACGGTTTTCCCGGTCGACGGTCATCAATTCCGTCCGAGCGATCGCCCTTGGTCAGGCCGGCGATCGAACCGAAGGTGGTGCGACGGTGACGTTCAGGGAGGTCTCCCTGCGCCGGACGACGGATCGACTCGGTCTTCTTGCGATCTACAAGGCGATATTCGGCGGGACCTTGCATCCTGTAAATGCCGATCCTGACGGGATGCTCGGCGACTTCCTTTTCAGGAGCTCAGATGTCAACGCGCGGTTTTCAGATGCGTTGCCGGGGTCGATGACGGCACGTGATGTGAGTGCGGCAACTGGCTGGAAGCATGAATGCGTGACGCATTGGTGCAAGATCGGGTTGCTGAACGCCCGACAGACCAGACAGGGCGGCTTGGAGTCCTGGGCGATCGAAGCGAAAGATCTCTGCCATTTCCAATCGACCTTTGCAGTACTCGCAGACGTGGCGCGACAGCGGGGCACTTCGCCGCGTGCATTGCTGGCGGCCTGTGAGCGCGCCCGCATATCGACGGTGGGTGCGAAGGCCGTGGGGTCAACAACCCGTGGTCATCTTGTCCGGATCAGGGACCTTCCGGATCTATACATTTCGGAGCAAGCATGACCACCCACCTGCGGGCTTCATGCAGCGGTGTCCGACCAGGTCCGACCCTTCAGGATCCTCAATGCCATGGATTGACCCTCGCCCTGCGCGCCACCACCATGGCCTTCAATTGCTTGACCCAAGACTGTTTTGGCATGCCGCCACCCGAGGTATAGGAGACCGACATTGATCAACACTATCGCTGGAATGCTGATCCTCATTGTGCTGCTGTGGGGGGCCTATTCCCTTTTTTGTGTTCTGCTTCCCCTGAAACCCTTTGGGTCCCGACTCCGCGCGGCTGCGTCGGTTGGGCTGTCTTTCCTGGCTCTTGCGGCAATAACGATCGGCTTGACGGTCATTGAGCCAGAAGGCGTGACAATGTCCGGAAACGATGGTCAACCCGAGGATCCGGCCATTTCAACGAGCAGCGCTGACCCAACCGAAGCTGCCGCTCCCGAGGCATCCTCCGGCTCGGAAATCGCGGTAGCCGTGACGATTCAGCCCTCCGAGGATATTCCGGCGCCCTGTGGCGACGGTGGCCTGGCGCTGAATGATGTCGTTGCGGTGACCGGGGATCACGACCTTCATGTCGATCCGGACGACACCTCGCCGAAGATCAAGAACGAGAAGGCTTCGAACGCGCTTGGACAGACCAGGTATCACCAGATCGACAACTCGACGACCGTGAGGCGCATCTGCGCCCAGTCCGAGTGGACGGAAGTCCAGATCGTTTCCCCCGAATGGCTGGATTTCGTGAAGGGCTGGGTGCCTAATACGGCGCTGCGCGAAATCGAGACCAACGACAACGGCTCGCGCAAGTATGTCGAGGATGATTTCTACTGGGACGAGGACACCTCGGAATTCAAACCGCAGATCGTGTCCGTCGTGAACCGGATCGCCGTCGAGAACCGGAACTGCTCGACCATAGACCCGTCATCAGTCGCGAAGTCACCATCGCGAAGCAAGCCGGGCGATCCGGTCTTTTTCGTGACGTGCGGTACGGGGGTGGATGTCTTCAATGTCTGGTTCAGGCCTTCCGACGCTGAGGGTGACCAGCAATTCAATGCAACAGAACCGCTGTCCAGGAACGCGGCCGTGAATGCGTGTGAGATGGCGGCGAAGCAGGCCGCCACCCATCCATCGACTGTTTCGTTTTCGAGGGTGTGGGATCTTGCTTATGTCACCCACGCCTCCGGGCGTGCGCGTGTCGTTTCATCGTTTACGGCCAAGAATGGGCTGAACCTCGAACTGAAGTTCCGCATCGACTGCCTGTTTGACGGTCCCGACCTCATCGAAACCAATATCTCCGAAAGCCTGGATTGACTGTAGCGGGTTCGAGTCGGGGATCAGTTCGCTTGGTACAGATTTTTTCTGAGACCGCCTTGCGCGCTGGCACCGCGAACCCATATCCATGTTGTGCTGCGCATGGCCATTCCGGTCCGGGGTTTCCCATGAAGAACATGCGTTTAGATGATCGCGACTGAGCATCCTTTTCCCAGGGTCTTCGTGGCGGCAATGGACCGAGCCCTCGACTTCGACGACCCTTAGGCAAAGGAACTGCCATGACAGATCAATCCATAGGCCTGCCGGCCACCCCCGACATCGCGAAAGCCCAAGCTAAACGCCTGCGTTCGGCTCTTGCACCTGATCTTACGATCGGCCACAGCCAATCGCTTGAGTTGATTGCCCGCGTGCACGGCGAACAAAGCTGGGGCCGCCTGAACTCGCTGATCTCCGCAGCAACCTCGATTCAGTTGGCTCGGGATACCGAGCCGAAGAGCCCGGTCGCGGCTTACAAGCAGCTTCCTCCGAACCATGTTGAACAGCGTGTTCTCCAAGCCCTCTGGAAGGGTCTCGATCGGGCGAAAGACACCCATCCGTCAGCGAAGACGATCTCCAAGTCGAAAGAGTGGCTCAAGCAGGAAATCATCTCGCCCATCGCGCTCGAGGAATACTTGGACACCCTCGACACCAACCTCGGTGGGATGGTCTTTGACATGGGCGCAGAGAATCTTGTGAAGATTTCTGAGGTTGAAACCGTTTCCAAATATCAGCGTCCGAAAGCACGAGACACCTCCGCTTGGGCTACCACAGGCCTACGCCCTGCCTCGTTCGCCGCAGCCCTGATCTGGCTCGAACGGTTGGGTTTCGACACTCATCCGGAGACTTTCTATGGCCCCCTGATGGAGGCGATCAAAAAGTCGAAATATGTCAGTCAAGATGAGCTGACTTGCCTGTGGCACTCGCGCGAGAAAAAGGAACGCTTCCAGACGGCGGAGTATTTCGTCGATGCGGAAACGGCAATCTCCAATGTCGATGGCCAAACTGTCGATGGTCGCAACGGGCTGAAGATCAACGTGGCCCGCAGCACCGATCAACTCGGCCTGATTGCGAGCCTTCGGGTCTATCGCTGATGACTTCATTGGCAGTGGGCGATGAGCAATCATCGCCCACTCTTGTAAGGCGGACGCGGTATTTTCTCTCGCCCGGCCTCCTGCTCAGTCGCTCGAACCGCGCCCCAGGCTGGGTCCCGATGTAGCGCCATGGGCGATATGGCACGCGGTAGATATCAGGCGGGGCCTGCGTGCCAGCCCCTGACGGTAAATGTTGAAAAAAGAGCTTCTATTGGCCGCACTGCGGCCAATATTGCTTTCGAACACTGCGCTTGACCCGGATCCAGAGGGAGATGTCAGGTGGGGTGTGTCTCGAAAATATCTTCGACAGCTAATGCGGGGCTGGAGCGCCGGTTTCCGCTCCCGTTCGAAGGCGTGGATGTCAACTTCTGCCGGACACCTACCTGCGTCTCCTACGGCGTCAATCCCGACCCCTATAAGCGACCGAACGGAGCGCTACCTGCTCCGCCCGGCGCTCTCCGTGGCGTGGTCTCTGGCGCGCAACACGAGGAGTTCTTCGGCTGCCCGCATTGCACCGCGACCGCCAGGCTGAAGAACAACCGCGCGATCGCCGAAGAACACCGCAGACTCAAGGGATTGCAAGAGCGCGATCCGACCGAGCCGGCATGCCGGACGGAGGGGTGTTTCGCCCATGACCTCTCGCTGGAGAACCATCCCGAGTTCTACTGGAAGTTCGGCAAGACCGCGGGCGGCGATCCGCGCTGGCGCTGCCGGCTGTGCCTGAAGACCTTCTCGGCAGGCAAGCCCGCACGGCGGCACCGGCGGAGCGACAAGAACCGCCTGATCTTCCAGATGCTCTGCAACGACATGTCGCTGTCGAAGATTTCGAAGATCGCCGACATCTCCTACCGCGATCTCTACGGCAAGATCGACTTCTTCTACGACCAGGTGCGCGCCTTCACGGTGCGGCGCCAGGACTTCTCGCAGGTCGATTTCCGGGCGGCCGGATCACGCTTCGCGACCGACAGCCAGACGCTGACGATCAACTGGCCGACCAAGCGCAAGCGCGCGCCGGTGATGGTCCAGCATCTCTGCAGCGCGCATGCGCGGAGCGGCTATATCATGGAGGCGTCGCTCCAGCTCGATCCCGCGATGACGATGGAAGAAGCCGAGATCCGGGCCGTGGCGACCGATGAGGAGGATGTCTCCGTCGCCTTTCGGGAGCATGCCCGCGTCTGGACGAAGACCGAGTTCGAGGCGCATCTGGAGAAGCTCCTGGCGCAGAAGAAGATCGACGAGGCCGAACTCTACCAACTGCCCCATGACGGGGTGCTGGTGCGCTACGACATTCTCCAGTTTGCCCACGCGATGAGGCTCCGCGAACACCTCGCCAGCACCGACGCGCCGCTCGTGCTCGCGATGGATGACGATAAGGGCCTCCGGCAGGCGTTCTGCTCGGTCTTCGCGCCCGAGGTGAAGGCGGGGCGGGCCGATATCGCCATTGTCAGCTTCGACAAGGGGATGACCAACGACATGCGCAACCAGGTCGTGGCCGACGGCCAGAACGCACTGGCGGCCGCGACCGGCCTCGGCCTGACGCAACTCCGGGCGCTGTCCGATCAGGACTTCGCTGATCTCGTTGATGAGGAGGTGGCCGCGCGGATCGCCGGCCTCGATCTGCGGCCGGGGTTCCAGTATCCATACCCACGGAAATCAGAGCCGAACCGCCGGATCTGGCTGCTGACCGACAGCCCGGATCACGACTACCGCCGGAAGGCGCGCCTCCTGCGTCTGGCGACGCTCAGAAGTGTCGATTCCTACTTCCACAAGTTCCGGAGCAACGTCCGCTTCGCCGCCCGGCCAGCCGTCTCAGGCACGGTCAGGCAGGTCTGGGACCGGCAGTATCTCTACAAGCCGGCCATGATGGCCAAGCTCGTCGAGATCTACCGCTTCTATCACAACTGGTGCGAGCCGGGCGCGGACAAGAAGACGCCCGCGATGCGGCTCGGACTGGCGCGGGGGCGGATCTACGAACGCGACTTCCTATAAGTCTTTGAAAATAGAAAGGAGAGCCTTTCGGCTCTCCTTTCCAATTCTGATCAGCCGATCCCTGATCCGGTAGTATCTTCCGCTTATCGGTTGGCCCTACCAGGCGCTCGCTCGGACCTGTGCAGCTTGCGCCACACCTGATGTTTATGGACCGCAAGGCGTAAGTGCGGTCCTTCTTCTGAGGAGAACCTAAGTCCACTTCCCGTCAGAGTCAAAGAAAACTTTGTCAATATTTTGTTGACCCTACAGCCCGCTGAGGAAGCATACACCCTTGTCAGCTCGCACTCCACGGGCGCGAAGGGCCTCTGATGCTGACCTAATCGAAGTTCCTGTCGACATCAGATCGTCAACAATAAGAATGTTCGCGCCTGCGATGTGCGATACATCGCTCATGACCTCCAAGGGCTGGAACAGGGGTCTGATCTTGGGGTCAAGTTCCTTCATGGCGATATGCTGATCAGCGTCCATCTTTCTCCATGCCGCCAGCTGTGAGGCATACAAGGTCCTGGTTCGCTTGTTTTCGATAGCTTGCGGCTCAACGATGCCGTTCTCAAGTATCCCACCGATAGTTCTTTTGCCGAGAAAGTCTGGCACGATATGCTGGATGCCCAGCCACTCAGACAGGAGGAGTGAGAACTCATTGCAGAAGCCGTAGCTCGACGGAACAGGCATAACGAAATCGGCGACCAGATCCTCCGAGATCGTCTCGATTATTTCCTTTGCCCGACGGAAGAACATCCGGCGGTACATTGGAACTATTCGGTAGCCGTTCATACCCTTCATCGCATAAATCAGAGGATTTCCGTCTCGGTCGAGATCACCAGTTCTGTTTCTTCGAAACACGAATCGTAGATCAACATGACCTGCACGACCCCGTGTAGGATTTGCCTCCATTGAGGTATCGACTCTTTGTTGGTGTGAATCGTCAAATGCTACGAAGCGCTTGCCATCAATATTTAGGCCCAAGAGTTCCGCCTATACCTCAATACCAGTTTGCATGGATATGGGGCATTTGCGGCAAAGTGAAAACCAGTTTCACCTTGGTGAGGCCATCTGAGTTGTAGGACAATTGGCTACGAAGGCTATTCATCTCGTGCCGAGCGGCGTACTCCTTCAAGGCCGGTTGCGGTGGAAGGCGCGAACTTCCCGCCCACGGTAGTTTTCGGCCGACTACCAATTGTCGAGATCTCCAAGTGACCTTAGAGATAGAAGCTTAAGCTCTTGATAGATCTGGGGCGAATCTGTGCTGCGCATAACGGGCGGCTATGTGATCGCCGCCCGTGGTTGTCAACGGCGGCGTAAAAACCGTCCACGTGGCGGAGCAAAACTCGGCCAGTTGAGCGTGCATGTCGTTGAGTGTGGGGAACGCGTCGCGCCCCGGCAGACGCGCTCTTCACATA
>NZ_JAPDOG010000006.1 GCF_026013545.1 Defluviimonas salinarum
CCATCTGCTCGTCCGTCAGCCAGAAAAGATTGCTCATCATCAACCCCGTCAGTCTGGAGCCTTGAATCACCCGGCGGCGGCAGCTTCAAGCAGATCAATGGGTCCTGACCCTAGGGGCGGGTCTTCGTCTCACCAGGGAGTATATGCACCGCGCTGGCGTCACCGTCGCCGCTGAACCTGGAGGCGTTTTGTCTCGACCACTCCAAGACGCGACCAACACCGTCTTTTCGGGTCCCGACGCTCCACTTCGGACGTATTTCATAGCTGATGGGAAATCGTTGGCCGCCATGCACTTCCAACGCGGCACGATGATTGAGGAAACCGAAAAGTTGTTGGATTGGGGTAAGGGCAAGACGGCGTTCATGCCCAAGCAGGTGAAGCTCTTCGCCGATGTAGCAGTCTACAGTTTGGCGATGCAGATGTCGGAGCCATATGTGGGCGGCGATTTCCACGGTGAGTGGATCATGCAGCCGGACAACTTCAACCCTGTTTTCGATGCTTATTGGGCGGCAGGCTATCAGATCCATGTTCATCAGACGGGTGACCTTGCCGTTGATATGATCCTGGACGCCGTCGAACGAAACATGCGCCGGATGCCGCGCGCAGATCACCGCACCACGCTTGTCCACTTCGGATATGCCCGTGAAGATCAGGCAGACCGGATCGCCGAACTGGGCTGCATCGTCAGCGGAAACCCGTATTACGTAACGGCGTTGTCAGATCGATATAGCGAGCTTGGACTTGGACAAGAACGTGCAGACGACATCGTTCCCCTTGGCCCGATCAAAGCCAACGGCACCCCGATCTCTTTCCACTCTGACGTACCGATGGCTCCAGGCGAGCCGCTATTTCTGGTCTGGGCTGGCGTGAACCGTACAACTGTATCTGGCCGCGTCGCGGGCCCTGAACACCGATTGTCCGTTGAAGATGCTCTGCGGGCAGTGACCATTGATGCCGCCCAATCCCTACGTTTGGAGGCAGAGATTGGCTCTATCGCTCCCGGCAAGTTTGCAAACTTCACAATTCTTGAAGAAGACCCATTCGAAGTAGAACCGGACAAGATCAAGGACATCGGCATCTGGGGCACCGTACTTGAGGGCGACATATTTCCGGTTTCCGACGACTTTGATCTGGACCGGGCGTCATTAACGCCTCCAAGGCATACGATAAGCCCGCCGGCAAAGCCGCAATATGCGCTAGCCGATGCATCAGGTATCGCACAGAAAGGAACTCTGGCCGGATGCTCTTGTTGCACCTCGCCCGTATCCCGCTCATGCATGTCATCTGCGGCTGGACAAGTCTCGGTAATTAGCTGTTGCGGAACCAACGCTTTGGGATGGGCGGTCGTGTCCGAATGGGCCTCCAAATCATAGGCAGGAAGCTCGCCGAGTATAGGTTTCCAAACGTCCCGCAGGCCCGGCACCTCATCCCTCACCTGATATCGCACGTGTAGGGACGGATGCCATACGCAGACCCGACGGATGCGGGACGCATTTCACACGCAGATTTTCAAGCAAATCCAACCTCTTGCCACCCTCCCTGCGGCCGAAGACACGCACCCCATTAACCTTCCCGCAACCCGAGCCTATACTTCGCGGGCACCAAACCGGCGAGGGCTCCATGACAATCCATATCGGCGCGAAACCCGGCGAGATCGCCGAAACCGTACTGATGCCGGGCGATCCCTACCGGGCGAAATGGGCGGCGGAGACGTTCCTCAAGGACGCGGTCTGCGTCAACCAGGTGCGCGGCATGCTGGGCTTCACCGGCACCTGGAACGGCCACCGGGTGACGATCCAGGGCTCCGGCATGGGGATGCCGTCGCTGTCGATCTATGCCAACGAACTCATTAGGGAATATGGCGCGAAGACGCTGATCCGGATCGGCTCGGCCGGGGCGATGCTCGACACGGTGAATCTGCGCGACGTGGTGATCGCGATGACCGCCTCGACCATCTCCACCCCCTCGCGCGGCTTCTTCAAGGAGATGCAGTTCGCGCCCGCGGCCGATTTCGGCCTTCTCGAACGCGCCGTCGCGGCGGCGCGGGCGAAGGGGACGCGCATCCATGTCGGCGGCATCTATTCGGCCGACGTCTTCTACGACGAACGCCCCGACCTGACCGAGATGCTGGCCCGCCACGGCGTGCTCGCCGTCGAGATGGAGGCGGCCGAGCTCTACACCGTCGCCGCGCGACACGGCGCCCGCGCGCTTGCGGTGCTCACGGTGTCGGACCACCTCCTCACCCATGAGGCGCTGCCCTCCGAAGACCGGGAACGCAGCTTCGGCGACATGGTCGAGATCGCGCTCGGGGCGGCCTTCGGCTGAACCGGCGGCGGGGCGTCAGCCACCGGGCCGCGCCAGCCAGTCGGCCACCCGCGCCGCCGGGCTGCCGGGTCGATGCGGCCGCGCGGACCAGAGGGAAAGGTCGCGCCCAAGCCGCAGCCGCGGCCCGAACGGTGCGACGAGCGCCCCGCTTTCCAGATGCCGCGCCACCAGCGCGCCGTGCCCCATGAGAACGCCCGCGCCGTTCACGGCCTCCTCGACCGCCAGCGCATAGAGCGAGAATACCGGCCCCTCCGGCGCGAAACCCGCCCCGGGCAAGGCGGCCTCAGCCCAGATGCGCCAGTCCTCCGCCCATACGCTGTCGGTGAGGCACGGCACATCGGCGAGGTCTTCCGGCCGGGCGAGCCGCGCGGCCAGCGACGGGGCGCAGACCGGGAAGATCTCGTCGGGCGCGAGCACCCTGCCCTCGCCCTCGGGCCGGTAGAAAAGGTTGAGGTCGAAGGGCGCGCGCTTCAGGTCCGGCGGCTCCTCCATCGCGGTGATGGAGATGGTGATCGCGGGCGCCGCGGCGCGGAGCGCCGGCAGCCGCGGCGAGAGCCAGAGCTGCGCGATCGCCGGCAGGGTCGCGATATGGACGGTGCCTGGCGCCGCCTCGGCCCGGAGCGCCTGCACCGCGAGGCCGAGACGGTCGAAAGCCTCGGTGAACTCCGGCAGCACCCGGTGCCCAAGTGCCGAGAGCCGCACGCCCTTCGCATGGCGTTCGAAGAGCGCCGCGCCAAGCCCGTCCTCCAGCGCCTTCACATGGGCGGCGACCGCACCCGGCGTGACGCCCAGTTCCTCGGCCGCCGCCGCGAAGCCGCCGAGCCGTGCCGCCGCCTCGAAGGCGCGGAGCGCGTTGAGCGGCGGGGCGTTCGGGCGGGGCGGCGCGACCGGCATCTGAGACTCATTTTATCTACGCCTAAATTCTCGCAAATCTGGTTTGCGCGGGCAAGGCCGCTCTGCTCGACTGGCTTCAGTCACAAGGAGACACATCATGGCCCATCTCGCCCATCGCCCCTGGGTTCCCGCCGCCTGCGAGGCGCTGATCCAGCGCCATGCCGAGGCGACCGCCGCGCCGTCGGCCGAGGTCGCGGCCCGGATCGACGGGCTGATCGCGCGCAATACCGAGATCCACGACCGCGACTGCTTCAACCTCAACCCCGCGACCAATGTCATGAACCCGGCCGCCGAGGCGGTGCTGGCGCGGGGGCTCGGCACCCGCCCCTCGCTCGGCTATCCCGGCGACAAGTACGAGATGGGGCTGGAGGCGATCGAGGAGATCGAGGTCATCTGCGCCGAGCTTGCCGCCGAGGTCTTCGGAGCGCGCTACGCCGAGATCCGGGTGTTCTCGGGCGCGATGGCCAACCTCTACGGCTTCATGGCGCTGACGAAGCCCGGCGACGCGATCATCGCGCCGCCCGCATCCGTCGGCGGCCATGTCACCCATCACGGCGCTGGTTGCGCCGGGCTCTACGGGCTCGTCACCCATGCCGCGCCGGTCGATGTGGACGGCTACACGCTCGATCTCGACGGGCTCCGCGCGCTGGCGCGGCAGGTGAAGCCAAAGCTCATCACGGTGGGCGGCTCGCTCAACCTCTTCGAGCATCCCGTGGCCGAGGTTCGCGCCATCGCCGACGAGGTCGGCGCGAAGGTCATGTTCGATGCCGCGCATCAATGCGGGATCATCGCCGGCCGCGCCTGGAAGAACCCGCTCGCGGAGGGCGCGCATCTGATGACGATGTCGACCTACAAGAGCCTCGGCGGCCCGGCGGGAGGGCTGATCGTGACGAACGCTGCGGAGATCGCCGAGCGGCTCGACGCGATCGCCTTTCCCGGCATGACCGCGAATTTCGACGCCGGGAGGGTGGCGGCGCTGGCGCTGACGCTACTGGACTGGCGCGACTTCGGCTCCGCCTATGCGGCGAAGATGATCGCTGTCGCGCGGGCGCTGGCCGAAGCTCTTGCCGCGGAGGGGCTGCCGGTCTTCGCCGCGGCGCGCGGCCACACCACTTCGCACCAGTTCGCGGTCGAGGCGGCCGCCTTCGGCGGCGGCCAGGCGGCGTCGAAGCTGTTGCGGAAGGCCGGGTTCCTCGCCTGCGGCATCGGCCTGCCGCTCGCCGACGTGCCGGGCGACCTGAACGGGCTCCGGATCGGCACGCCGGAACTGGTGCGCCGCGGCGTGACCGAGGCCGATGCGGGCGAGCTTGCGCGGCTGATCGCGGCGGGGCTTCGGGCGAATGATCCGTCGACGCTCGCAGGCGAGGTGGCGGCGTTGCGGCGCGGATTTACCGGGCTGCACTATGTGACGACGTAAGGACCGGGGCGCCGCCCGTCATCCAACGGTGCTCGAACCAATGGCGCACCAATGGACGACCCCGGGATATTTTCGGCAAGATGAAGTCAGAGGCCGTGGCTGCGGTCGTAGCCATTGGGCTCTGGCCCGGCCCATCCTGCCAGCGCCGCCGGGTCGGGCCGGAGGATCTCCACCCGGAGCGGATGACAGGCGGCGGCATCGGAGGAATGCTGGGCCGAGCAGTCGCCGCCCGGACAGGCCGAGAGGGCCCCGAGAAGGTCGATCTCGGCGAAGAACTCGATGTAGTCGCCGGGGCGCACGGGCGAGGCCTTCATGAAATACTGGCCGGTATCGCGGGTGAAGCCGGTGCACATGAAGACATTGAGGACATCGTGGACATGCGCCTCGGCCTCGCGGAGCGACAGGCCGGTCTCGGCGGCCAGCGCGCGGGTGAGGTTCGAGTGGCAGCAATGGTGGTACTGGCCGCCGTGGCTGAGGAGGTTGTGAGTATAGGGATCACAGCGCGTTCCGATCACGTCATGGACCGCGCCGCCGAAGTCGTCGAATCCGTACCAGTCGAGCGTGTCATGGATGATCGTCGCCATCGGCCTGAGATGAGGGAAGGAGGACCACATGCGGTCGCCGGTGGACAGGTGCGTGCCGTGGAGCGCCCGCGTCTTGCCGGAATAGAAGCGTTCCGAGAGGTCGCCCGCGTTCCAGAGATTGAGGTCGCCGACCTGCGGCCCCTCCACCGACTGGATGCGGAAGACATGCCCGGCCGGGACGCGAAAACAGGCCGCTTCGCGCGGCGGGACCAAAACCTCTCCGATGGGCGCGAGCCCGGCACGCAGGGCGCGAAAGCGCGCCATGTCGGGGACGGGCAAGGTGTCGGGCGGATAGCAGATCACCGGGCGGACGGCGCGGCGGGCTTCGGCGTCCTCGGGGGCGGTGGTCTCGGGGTGCTCTGGCTTCATAAGGTCCTCCAGTCGGGCCGACCCTGAGCGTGTCGGTGCCTCCGGTCAAGCGGGTCGAGCCGCGATTCGGCCGGGCGAGGCGGCGCAATAATGTTTGCCGGTGCGGCGCCTGAGCATTACTATTGTTCGGTCACACAAGGCATTTCTTGGGCGGCGCCCTACCGGATGCAGGGCCGTTCCGGCGAAGTGACCGGAAGCTCCGGCAAGTTGACGCAACGTACCTGTTTCGTACCGGCGCATTGATCTTGTGCGGCTGTACGCGCCGACTAGGCTTTTGCCACCTTGCGCGCAAAGCGCAGAAAAACAAACGACCAACAGCAGGAGGCGTTCACAAGATGAACAAGTTGCTTCTCACCACCGCCCTCGGCCTCAGCCTCGCCCTTCCGGCCTTCGCCGCCGAGGTCCAGCCCGGCGACACCCTCGCAGAGAACCAGGAATACACCTACCGGGTCCTCGACGCGATCAAGTCGATGGATCCGCAGATCAACACCGATGTCGATGGCGCGGGCATCATGCGCTCGCTCTTCGAAGGCCTCTACAACGAGGATCAGGTCGGCGGTCTCGTGCCGGGCGTGGCCACGTCCCACGAGCTTTCCGACGACAAGACAACTTACACCTTCCACCTGCGCGACAACGCCAAGTGGTCGAACGGCGATCCGGTCACCGCGAACGACTTCGTCTATGCCTGGAAGCGCCTCGCGGATCCCGCGACCGCCTCGGAATACGCCTGGTACATGGAGCTCATGCAGGTCGTGAACGCCTCCGAGGTCGTCGCCGGCGAGAAGCCGGTTGACGAACTCGGCGTCAAGGCCGTGGACGATCACACCCTCGAGGTGAAGATCACCGCGCCGCTCCCGTTTTTCCCGAAGATGCTGACCCACGCCTCGACCTTCCCCGTCAACCAGAAGGTCGTCGAGGCCCATGGCGACAAGTGGACGGATGCCGGCAATCTGGTCGGCAATGGCGCCTACGTGCTGAAGGAGCACATCCTCGGCGAGAAGGTCGTGATGGAGCGCAACCCGATGTACTGGGACGACGCCAAGACCATCATCACCAAGGCCACCGCGCTCACCATCAACGACGAGAACGCGGCGCTCACGCGCTATCTCGCCGGTGAGCTTGACCGCACCGACGTCCCGGCCGGCCAGTATCCGCGGCTCGAGGCGGAGCTTCCGGACGAGGCCAATTCGGTCCCGCAGTCCTGCTCCTACATCTACATGTTCAACCTCGACGAGGCGAAGGGGCCGGAGGCGCTGAAGGATGTCAACGTCCGCAAGGCGCTGTCCTACGCCATCGACCGCGACATCATCGTCAACAACGTCCTGCAGGGCGGGCAGGCGCCGTCCTACAACTGGACCCATGCCTCGACCGACGGCTTCGAGATGCCGGAGATCGACTATGCGTCCTGGAGCCAGGCCGACCGTCTCGCCAAGGCGAAGGAGCTTCTCGCCGAGGCCGGCTACGGCCCGGACAACCCGCTCGACCTGACGCTGAACTACAACACCTCGGAAGCGCACAAGAAGATCGCGATCGCGGTGCAGCAGTTCTGGAAGGGGATCGGCGTCAACCTCACGCTCAACAACATGGAGTGGAAGGTTCACACCGACAAGATGCAGAACCAGGACTTCGAGATCGCACGCTACGCCTGGTGCGGTGACTACAACGAAGCCTCGACCTATCTCGACCTCTTCACCTCGTACTCCGGTCACAACAACGGCAAGTTCCTGTCTGCGGACTACGACAAGCTGCTGAAGGACTCCAAGACGGCCGAGAACCCGGCCCCGCTCTACAAGGAGGCAGAGCAGATCCTCGCCGCCGAAATGCCCTTCGCGCCGATCTACCAGTACACCGAGGTTGAGATGATCAAGCCCGACATGCGCGGCATGAGCCTCAACAACCTGATGCAGAACTGGTACGTCAAGGACATGTACCGCGTCGCCAACTAAAGGCGGCATCCGGGGCGCGTCCTGACCGGGCGCGCCCTCACCTTTCGGCGGGATCCGGACCCATGCTTTCCTATATCGCCAAGCGCCTGGCCATCGCGGTGCCGACGCTTCTGTTGCTCATCATCATCTCGTTCCTCCTGATGCACGCCGCGCCCGGCGGCCCGTTCACGCAGGAACGCGCGCTGCCGCCGCAGGTGCTGGCCAATCTCGAGGCCAAGTACGGGCTCGACCAGCCGCTCTGGCGTCAGATGGCGAACTATGTCTGGGGCATCGTCGCGCATTTCGATTTCGGCCCGTCCTTCATCTACAAGGACCGTACCGTGAACGAGATCATCGCGCAGGGCTTCCCGGTCACGCTGACCTACGGCTCTCTGTCCTTCGCCCTAGCGGTCCTCGTCGGCGTCTCGCTCGGCGTCGCCGCCGCGATCCGGCACAATACCTGGCTCGACTACCTCGCCGTCGGCGTCTCGATCGGGGCGCAGGTGCTGCCGAACTTCGTCATGGCGCCGATCCTCGTTCTCGTCTTCACGCTCTGGCTACGCTGGCTTCCGGGCGGCGGCTGGGAAGGCGGCGAATGGCAATACATCATCATGCCCGTCGTCGCGCTCTCGACCTCATTCATGGCCTCGATCGCGCGGATCACCCGGTCGTCGATGCTGGAAGTGCTGAACTCCAATCACATCCGCACCGCCCGCGCAAAGGGCCTGCCCGAACGCAAGGTGATCCTGCGCCATGCGCTGAAGCCGGCGATGCTGCCGGTGATCTCCTATCTCGGACCGGCCTTCGTGACGATGATCACCGGGTCGGTCGTCGTGGACATCTACTTTTCCACCGGCGGCATCGGGAAGGCCTTCGTCGACAGCGCGCTCAACCGCGACTACGCGGTGATGATGGGGGTCACGATCCTCGTCGGCGCGCTCACCATCCTCTTCAACCTCGTGGTCGACATCCTCTACGCCTGGATCGACCCGAAGATCCGGTACTGAGCCATGGTCGTAGACACAATCAAGATGAAGAGCCTGAGCGACCGGCTCGCGGCCGAAGAGGTCAAGGGCCGCTCGCTCTGGGCCGATGCCCGCCACCGGTTCCTGCGCAACAAGGCCGCCGTCGTGGGGCTGGTCATCCTGTTCCTGATCGGCCTCTTCGCGATCTTCGGCAATTACGTCGCCGCCTGGTCGAACGAGGAGCTCGACTTCTCGGTGATGGGCCAGGTGGCCGATCTCGGCGGGCCGTCGCTCTCGAACGGCCATTATTTCGGCACCGACGACCTTGGCCGCGACCTCTTCGCGCGCACGGTACAGGGCACGCGGATCTCGCTCATGGTCGGCATCGTCGGCTCGCTGATCGCGGTCGTCGTCGGCACACTCTACGGCGCCACGGCGGGCTATGTCGGCGGCCGCGTCGACAATATCATGATGCGCACCGTCGATATCCTGATGTCGATTCCCTACATGTTCGTGCTGATCCTGCTCCTCGTGATGTTCGGCCGTTCGATCGCCATGCTCTTCATCGGCATCGGCCTCATCTCCTGGCTCGACATGAGCCGGATCGTCCGTGGCCAGACGCTCAGCCTCAAGCACAAGGAATTCATCGAGGCCGCGCAGGCCACCGGGGTTCCGAGCTTCACCATCATCTGGCGCCACATCGTGCCGAACCTCCTTGGCGTCGTTGCGGTCTACGCGACGCTCCTCGTGCCGCTGATGATCCTGACCGAGAGCTTCATCTCTTTCCTCGGCCTCGGCGTGCAGGAACCGCTCACAAGTTGGGGTGCGCTGATCTCCGAGGGCGCGGGCACGATCAACTACGGCACGCTCTGGCAGCTCGCCTTCCCGCTCTTCTTCTTCATCATCACGCTCTTCGCCTTCTTCTTCGTCGGCGACGGCCTGCGCGACGCGCTCGACCCGAAGGACCGCTGACATGGCACTACTCGAAGTCCGCGACCTCGGCGTCAGTTTCGCGACGCCCGATGGCACCGTGAACGCGGTGAACGGGGTGAACTTCACCCTCGACAAGGGCGAGACGCTCGGCATCGTCGGCGAAAGCGGCTCCGGCAAGAGCCAGCTCTCGTTCGCGATCATGGGGCTTCTCGCGAAGAACGGCCGGGCGACGGGATCGGTGATGTTCGACGGTCGGGAAATCCTGAACGCGCCGCCCCATGTCATCAACCCGATCCGCGCCAACAAGATCGCGATGGTCTTCCAGGACCCGATGACCTCGCTCAACCCCTACATGCGGGTCGCCGACCAGATGGCCGAGGTGCTGATCCACCACAAGGGCATGGGCAAGTCCGAAGCGGTCCAGGAAGCCGTGCACATGCTCGATGCGGTGAAGATTCCCGACGCCAAGGGCCGCGTCGGCCTCTATCCGCACGAGTTTTCGGGCGGGATGCGGCAGCGGGTGATGATCGCGATGTCGCTCCTTTGCCGGCCGGAACTGCTGATCGCGGACGAACCGACGACCGCGCTCGACGTGACCGTGCAGGCGCAGATCATGACGCTGCTCGCCGATCTCCAGCGCGATTTCGGCATGGCGACAATCCTCATCACCCACGACCTCGGCGTGGTGGCAGGGTTCTGCGAGGACGTGCTGGTGCTCTATGGTGGCCAGGTGATGGAGCAAAGCCCGGTCGATCCCTTGTTCCAGACCCCGACCCACCCCTATACGCGCGGCCTCCTCCGGGCGATCCCGCGGGTCGACCACGAGGGCGAGGATCTCGACTCGATCCCCGGCAGCCCGCCCAACATGACGAACGCGCCGAGAGGCTGCCCCTTCGCGCCGCGCTGCGACTTCGCGGCCGACGACTGCCGCGACCACCTTGCCGCCCTCACCGAGTTCGCGCCCGACCGCTGGCGCGCCTGCAACCGCACGCTGGAGGAGCTTGCATGACCGAACCGCTGCTTCGCGTCGAAGACCTGCGCGTCACCTTCGAACTGAAACGCGCGGGCGACATGCCCTGGACGAAGCCCCGGCTTCTCCATGCCGTCTCGGGCGTGAATTTTGAGCTTTTCCCCGGCGAAACCCTCGGCGTCGTCGGCGAGTCGGGCTGCGGCAAGTCCACGCTCGCCCGCGCGCTGATCCAGATGGTGCCGGCGACCGGCAGGGCGGTCTGGCAGGGCAAGACCGACCTCCTGTCGCTCTCGCGGCGCGAGATGCTGAAATACCGCGCCGATATCCAGATGGTGTTCCAGGATCCGCTCGCGAGCCTCAATCCGCGCATGACCGTGGGCCAGATCATCGCCGAGCCGCTCAAGGTCCACAAGCCCGACCTCGACCGCGAGGAGGTCAAGACCCGCGTCAAGAAGATGATGGACCGGGTGGGGCTTCTCCCGAACCAGATCAACCGCTACCCGCACGAATTCTCCGGCGGCCAGTGCCAGCGGATCGGCATCGCCCGCGCGCTGATCGTCGAGCCGAAACTTCTCATCTGCGACGAGCCGGTCTCGGCCCTCGACGTCTCGATCCAGGCGCAGGTGATCAACCTTCTCGCGGAACTGCAACGCGACCTCGGGCTCGCGATGATCTTCATCGCGCATGACCTGTCGGTGGTGAAGCATATCTCCGACCGGGTCATGGTGCTTTATCTCGGCCGCGAGATGGAGGTGGCGACGAGCCGCGATCTCTATGCCGAGCCGCAGCACCCCTATACCCAGGCGCTTCTCTCGGCCGTGCCGATCCCCGATCCGGTCGCCGAGCGGGCGAAGGTGATGATCCCGCTCGAAGGCGACCTGCCCTCGCCGCTCTCGCCGCCGTCGGGCTGCGTCTTCCGCACCCGCTGCCCGCGCGCCGAGGCCCGCTGCGCGGACAAGGTGCCGGAACTGACGCTCGGCGACCACGGGGTGGCCTGCCACTTCCCCGGCCCGATGATCGGCGCGCGCAGGGCTGTGGAACCGGCCTGACGACTGCGCGCGGCGCGTCTAGTCGGGCGCCGTCGCCGCTTTCAGGAACGCGATCAGGTCGGCGCGGTCTTCCGGGGCCGCGATCCTCTGCATCGGCATCTTCGATCCGGGGATGAAGCGATCGGGCCCGAGGTCGAAGAGCCGGTCGATCGTGCCATCGCTCCAGACGATGTCGGAGCCTTCAAGCGTCGCGGAATAGCCATAGCCCGCGACCGTCCCGGCGGGCCGGCCAAAGAGGCCGTGAAGCGTCGGCCCGGCGCGGCGCCCGCCCTCGGGGCCGAGCGCGTGGCAGATCGAGCACTTGCGCTGGAACTGGCGCTCGCCGTTCGGCATCTCCTCTGGCGGGGTGAGAAAGCTCTGCCCGGAATCCTCGATCCGCACCCCGTCGAGATCGTCAAGCGGCCAGCTGTACATCGCGCTGTCGAGCCCGCCGGCATGGATGTTCGTTCCGTCCGGCGCGAAGGCCAGCGCCCAGACCGGACCTTTCAGCGTCGCGCGGAAGTCGTCGGCGATGCGCCACGCGGCGGTGTCCACGACCATGATGTAGCCCTGCGCATCGCCCGCGGCGAGCCGCTGCGAGCCTGCATGATAGGCCATCGCCAGGATCGGCCGCCGGTCGAGCGTGAAATCGGCCAGTTCCTCGCCCCCGGGCAGTTTCAGGATGCGGGTGCCGCCATCGACCGCACCGTAGGCGAGCCAGGTCTCATCCTTGTTCACCACGAGTGTGTTGATGCCGAACCCGTGCGCAATGAGCTGGCCGAGCGCGGCGCCGCTCGCCGCGTCCCAGAGCCGCAGCGTGCCGTCCGCCGAGGCGGTGTAGAGCCGCGCGCCGTCGGACGAGAAAGCGACATCGGTGACGCTGTTTCGGTGCCCGTCGATCACGACGGGACCGCTCGCGCCCGAGACATCCCAGATCCGCGCGGTGCCGTCCCAGCTTGCCGAGGCGATCCGCCGCCCGTCCGGCGTCACCGCGAGCCGCACGACCTTTCCCGCGTGCCGGCCGAGCTCGCGCCCCGCCCCGGTCGCTGTATCCCAGACCCGGACCGTGAAGTCGTCGCCCGCCGAGGCGATGCGCCCGCCGCCGAGATCGGCGACCGTATTGACGGCCGCCCTGTGCCCTTCCAGCCAGCTCGGCCGGCCGCTGCGCCAGAGGCCCACGGAATTGTCGAAACTCGCGGTCAGGATCGTCCCGTCCGTGCCGGTCGCGATGCCCATGACTGGACCACCGTGACCTTTGAGCGTGAAGAACTCCTGCGCCTGCGCACCAGAGGCCAGACCCCAGAAAGCGGCCGCGCAGAGCGCGGCCCGTGCGGGCATCCATCGGTCCACGGTCGTCGGCATCACCGCCCCCCGGCGTTCGCCCCGCCGATGCGCGCAGCACCCGGCCGGGCCGCGACACTATAGGCCGGGACAGGCCTTCGGGTCCATTGATCGGGCCACAAGCGGCGGCGTGACCTCAGCCCCGCACCACCCGCTGGGTCTGCACGCCGAGCCCCTCGACGGACAGCCGCATCACCTCGCCGCCCTTCAGATAGGCGGGCGGCTTGCGGCCCATGCCCACACCCGGCGGTGTCCCGGTCGCGATCACGTCGCCCGGCTGGAGCGACATGAAGCGGCTGACATAGGCGACGAGGAACGGCACCTTGAACACCATCGTCGCCGTCGCGCCGTTCTGGCAGCGCTGCCCGTCGATCTCCAGCCACATCCTCAGATTGCCGACATCGCCCGCCTGGTCCGGCGTCACCAGCCAGGGCCCGATCGGCCCGAACGTGTCGCAGCCCTTGCCCTTGTCCCAGGTGCCGCCGCGCTCGATCTGGTATTCGCGCTCGCTCACGTCGTTGACGACGCAATAACCCGCGACATGCGAAAGCGCATCGGCCTCATCGATATAGGCGCCGCCCTTGCCGATCACGACGCCAAGCTCGACCTCCCAGTCGGTCTTCTGCGAGCCGCGCGGCAGGATCACGTCGTCATCCGGCCCGTTGATGCACGAGGTCCATTTGTTGAAGATAACCGGTTCCTCCGGCACCTTCATCCCGGCCTCGGCGGCATGGTCGGCATAGTTGAGCCCGATGGCGATGAACTTGCCGGTGCTGCCGACGCAGGGACCGAGCCGGAGCCCCGCCTGTGGCACGCCCTCGACCAGCGGCAGCGCCGCGGGATCGAGGGCCGCGAGCCGCGCGAGGTTTTCGGGCAGAAGCGCCTCTCCCGCGACATCGGCGATAATACCGGAGAGGTCGCGCACCCGCCCCTCGCCGTCGATCAGACCGGGCTTCTCCGCGCCCTTCGCCCCGTAGCGCACCAGTTTCATGCGAGCCCCCCTGTTTCGGCGCAGGCTGACCGGCGCGCCCGGTACGGTCAAGTCCGGATCGGCCGGCCTTGCGCTTCGCCGCGCTTCGCGCGAGGCTCGGGGTCCGGCCTCGGAGCGGCCGGATCCATCCCAGCGCCGAGGCAGCATGATTCCGGTTTTCGACGGCCACAACGATTTCCTCCTCAGGCTCCTGCGCGAGCCCGCCGACCGCGAGGCGATCTGGCTCACCGGAAACGGCAAGGGCCATCTCGACCTGCCGCGAATGCGGGCCGGCGGCCTCGCCGGGGGCTTCTTCGCGGTCTATGTCCCCTCGCCCGACGCCGAGGCCTCGCTCGACCTCGACGCGCTGATGGATGCCCCGCCCTACGACCTGCCCCTGCCCGGACCCGTCGGCGCGGATGCCGCGCAGCCTGTTGCGGCGGCGATGGTCGGGCATTTGATGTGGATGGAGCGCACCGGAACGCTCACGATCTGCCGCTCGGTCGATGATATCCGCGCCGCGATGGCGGCGGGAAGGATCGCCTCGATCCTGCATTTCGAGGGCGCCGAACCGATCGGCGAGGATCTCGACGCCCTGCATCTCTGGCACGCCGCCGGGCTCAGATCGCTCGGCCCGGTCTGGTCGCGCCCCACCGCCTTCGGCCACGGCGTCCCGTTCCGCTTCCCCGGCGAACCGGACACCGGCCCCGGCCTGACCGAGGCGGGAAAGCGCCTCGTGGCCGAATGCGACCGGCTTCGCATCCTGATCGACCTCAGCCACCTGAACGCGAAGGGCTTCGACGATGTCGCGGCGCTTTCCGGCGCGCCGCTCGTCGCCACCCATTCCAACGCCCATGCGGTCACCCCCTCGACCCGCAACCTCACCGACCGCCAGCTCGCCGCGATCCGTGCCTCCGGCGGCATGGTCGGGCTCAACTTCGCAACCGTGTTCCTGCGTCCCGACGGCCGCCGCGCGTCCTTCGACGGCTGGGACCCGGTCCTGCGCCATCTCGACCACCTGATCGAGCATCTCGGCGAAGACCACGTCGGCTTCGGATCGGATTTCGACGGCGCGATGGTGCCGGAGGCGATCGGCGATGCGCGCGGCCTGCCGCGGCTTCTCGAGGCGCTCGCGGCACACGGCTATGGCGAGGCGCTGATCCGCAAGCTGGCGCATGAGAACTGGCTGGCGGTGCTGGACCGGACCTGGGGTCGATGACCGCCCCGGTCCTCGACAACGAGCGCGCGCGGCGGCTCTTTCTCGACCGTCACGCGCTTCTGGAGCCGCCCTCCGGACCGGCGCGGGGCGAGGCCCTGATGGCGCTGATCCACCGGCTCGGCTTCGTGCAGGTGGACAGCATCAACACGGTCGAACGCGCCCATCACATGATCCTGTGGTCGCGTCGCCAGAGCTACCGGCCGGCGGATCTCAAGCGCCTTCTGGAACGCGACCGGGCGCTCTTCGAGCACTGGACCCACGATGCCTCGGTCATTCCGGCGGAGTTCTTCCCCTACTGGAGGCTCCGCTTCCGCCGCGACGCCGAGCGCATGCACGCCCGCTGGACCGCGTGGCAGGGCGCCGAGTTCCACGACAAGGTCGAGGACGTGCTGGACCATGTCCGCTCGCGCGGCCCCTGCGGCTCGGGTGAGGTCGGAACCGACGAGCAGCGCGGCAAGGGCGGCTGGTGGGAATGGCATCCCTCGAAGACCGCTCTGGAATATCTGTGGCGGACGGGTGCGCTTTGCGTCTGCCACCGCCGCAACTTCGCCAAGGTCTACGACCTGACCGAGCGTGTCCTGCCCGACGCCCACCGGCTGCCGGAACCGGCCGAGGCCGCAACCGTGGACTGGGCCTGCAGCGCCGCGCTCGACCGGCTGGGCTTCGCCACCTCGGGCGAGATCGGGGCGTTCTGGGATCTGGTGACGCCGCAGGAGGCGAAGGACTGGTGCGACCGCGCGCTGGCGCGGGGTGAGATCGCCGAGGTCCGGATCGAGAACCATGACGGCAGCCTGCGCCGCTGCCTCGCCCGGCCGGGTCTCGACGACGCCGCCGCCGCGCTGCCCGCCCCGGCGAACCGCATCCGCATCCTCTCGCCCTTCGACCCCGCGCTGCGCGACCGCAAACGGGCCGAGCGGCTCTTCGGCTTTCACTACCGGATCGAGGTCTTCGTGCCCGAGCCGCAACGCCGCTTTGGCTACTATGTCTTCCCGGTGATGGAGCGCGACCGGCTGATCGGCCGGATCGACGCGAAATGCCTGCGCGCCGAGGGCGTGCTCGCCGTAACCTCCTTCTGGCCCGAGGCGGGCATCGCGATGGGCGCGGGCCGGCTGGCCCGGCTCGAAGCCGAGCTTGCCCGGCTCGGACGCTTCACCGGCTGCCAGGAGGTGCGCTTCTCCGCCGGCTGGCTGCGCGCGGCCTGACGGGCGAAAACCGACGCCGCCGTACGTCGGCATCGGAACAGACGATGGCCACCGCCGTTCCCCACTTTACTTGGGGAAACGGAGGCGCACATGGATCATGTCGTAAGCTATCGCAAGGGCGTGGGGCTGGTGCTCTTCGCGGCGGTCCTGTGGTCGCTCATGGGGCTCGCGATCCGCTCGCTCGGCGATGCGGGGACATGGCAGGTGCTGTTCTACCGCTCGCTCGGCATGGCACCGGTGCTCTTTCTGACCGTCGCCTGCCGCTCCGGCGGGCGCCCGTTCCAGCGCATCCGTGCCGCGGGATGGCCCGGCTTTATCGGCGGCTTCGGGCTCGTCTTCGCCTTCGCGGGCGCGATCTACGCCATCCAGTCGACAACTGTCGCCAATGCCGTCTTCCTCTTCGCCGCGGCACCGCTCTTCACCGCGGTCATGGCCTGGCTGATCCTGAAGGAGCCGGTCCGCCGCGCGACCTGGGGCGCGATCGCGCTCGCCGGGATCGGCATGTTCGTGATGGTCCGCGAGGGCCTTGCCATCGGCGCCGGCTGGGGCAATGTCGCGGCACTCTTCTCGGCGGCGGGGTTCTCCGCCTTCACCATCGCGCTCCGCTGGGGCCGGGTCGCCAACATGCTGCCCTCGGTGCTGATCGGCGGCGTGCTGTCGGTGATCGTCGCGGGCGCGGTCATCGCGCTCCGCGGCGAAAGCTTCGCCCTGCCCCCCCGCTCCATCGCCATCGCGATGCTGATGGGGGCGGCGCTCCTCGGCTTCGGGCTCGCAATCTACACCACCGGCAGCCGGGTCGTGGAGGCGGCCGAACTCGGGCTTCTCACGATGGCCGAGGTGATGCTGGCGCCGGTCTGGGTCTGGCTCGTCCTCGGCGAAAGCGCGAGTTCTGGCACCTTCATCGGCGGCGCCGTCCTTCTCGCCGCCATCGCCTTCAACGCCGCGACCGGAATGCGTCACCGCCCGCCCGCACTGACAACCTGAGGGACGGGATCTGGGCGCGGCTGGCCATTTCGCGACACCCGCAAGCGTCGAGACACGTCCCCGCCTCACGGCTCCAACGTTGTCGCGAGCGGCGTACCGTGTCACAAAATCTCATCCGGTCCTCAGATAGGGATGGCGGCGATGCGGTTTGATTTCACGGACAAGCGCGTGCTGGTCACCGGGGGAACGCGGGGCATCGGCCGCGCGACCGCCGAGGCGTTCCTCGAAGCTGGCGCGAGGGTTGCCGTCAATGGCCGAACGCCCGCCTCCACGTCCTCGGCGATTGCCGCGTTGGGAAGCGGGGCGAGGCTCGTCTCCGCTCCTGGAGACGTGGCGACGGCCTCGGGATGCAAGGCGATCGTCGACGCGGCCATCGAGGGGCTTGGCGGGCTCGACATGCTGGTCAACAGCGCGGGTGTCGGCGATTCAGGCCCCATCGAAGAGATCGACGAGGCCTTTTGGGACGAGATGCTCGCGGTGAACCTCAAGGGAACGTTCTTCTGCATACGCTGGGCGCTCGGGGCGCTGCGCGAAAGCAAGGGCAATATCGTCAATGTCGCCTCGGACGCCGGCCTCATGGGCGATGTCGGGAGTGGCACCGTCTATTGCGCGTCGAAGGGCGGCGTCGTGAACATGACCCGCGCCATGGCGCTTGAACTCGCGCCCGATGTCCGGGTGAACTGTGTTTGCCCCGGTTACGTCGACACCGACATGGTGCGCCGTGATGGCATCGACCGGGCCGCTGATCCGCTGGCGGCCGAACGGGCGCTCATCGACTACGCGCCGTTGAAGCGCATCGCGGCACCCAGCGAAATCGCCACCTCGATCCTCTACATGGCGTCGGACGACGCGCGTTTCGTGACGGGTGCCGCGTTCCAGATCGATGGCGGATCAACGGCGGGACAGTGAACCAGACCGGAATGATCCGCCGGCGCCGACTTTCGCAGCGGCATGCTCACTTGGAGCGGCGGAAGAACCTGGCCCTTGCGTAAAGCTCCTCCAGCCGCTTCATCCGCGCCTGCGTCTCCTCCCAGGTCAGGCTCTGGATCGCGGCCATCAGCGTCTCGACCAGAACCTGGATCGCCACGGTCGAATCCCAGGCCGAGGGCGCCTCGATATGGGCCGAGAGCCGGTAGCGTGCCCGCTCGGCGGCGGGGGAGACCCACTGGTCGGTGATCAGCACCACCTCGGCGCCCTGATCGGCGGCCATCTCGACGAGGGTGAGCACGTTGTTTTCGTAGCGCCTGATGTCGAAGGCGAGGAGCACATCGCCAGGGCCCATGTCGATCAGGGCGGGCGGCCAGGCGTTCGATGTGTCGGAGATCAGCGCCACGTCGCGGCGGATGACCTTCATGTGGGTGACGAAGTAATCCGCCATCGCATGGGTGATCCGCCCGCCCATCGCGAAGATCTTGCGGTTCTTGTCGGCCATAAGCCCCGCGACGGCATCGAACTCGGCATGGTCGATCTGGCCGAGCGTGGCCTGCAGGTTGCCCACGACGGCATCGGCGAAGCGGTTGAGGATGTGGGTGTCGGGCACGCCGCCGGCCCAGCGGTCATGCTTGGCGATGGGCGAGATCAGCCGCTCCTCCACCTCTGCCCGCACCACCGTCTGGAAATCCGGATAGCCCTTGTAGCCGAGCTTCTGCACCAGCCGCACCACCGTCGGCGTCGAGACTTCGGCCCCCTTGGCGAGCGCCGTGATCGAGCCCAGCACCGCCACCGGATAGTGCCGCGTGATGTGCGAGGCGAGCTGCCGCTCGGCCCGCGTCAGCCCGTCGAAACGCGCCCTGATCTGCTGTTCGACGGTCTTTGCGGCGCCGGGCATCGTCGGTTCTCCCCCCCTCAGCGCCGGGCGCTTGCCGGCAGAGAAAGTAAAGATCGTAACAGAGACCACAGTCAAGAAAATATCTTGACAGAAACGCGGTCATCGGAGGAGCCTTGAACAGGGAGTCGGGGAGGATTCCGGGACGATGACGGGGGCGACAGCCAAGACCCTTCCGGTCGTGATGACCGAGAACCGCGAGGCGCGCGGGCCATTTCTCATCGTTTGCGAACATGCCTCGAACCACTTCCCGGCGGCATTCGGGACGCTCGGTCTCACGCCCGAGGCGCGGTCGGCGCATATCGCGTGGGATCCGGGCGCGTTCAACCTCGCGCGCGGGCTGTCGAAGGCCCTCGACGCGCCCCTGGTCGCGGCCAACCTCTCCCGGCTCGTCTACGACCTGAACCGCCCGCCCCACGCGGCGGGCGCCATGGCGGAAAGAAGCGAGGTCTATGACATTCCCGGCAATGCGGACCTTGCCGAAGCCGAGCGGCTCAGGCGCACGGAAGCCATCTACCTGCCCTTCCACGCCGCCCTTCATGCCGAGATCGCCCGGCGGCTCGCCACCGGCCAGCCCCCGGTGATCGTCACCGTCCACAGCTTCACGCCGGTGTATTTCGGCCAGCACCGCAACGTCGAGCTCGGCGTCATCCACGACGCCGACCCGACCTTCGCCACGGCCGTGCTCGCCGAGGCAAAGGCGCTCACCGGGCTCGACTGCCGCATGAACGAACCCTATTCCGCCGCCGACGGCGTGACCCATACGCTGCGGCTCCAGGCGACGCCCTACGGGCTGCACCACGTCATGCTCGAAATCCGCAACGATCTTCTGGCCGACGATCTCGCCGTCGCGGCGATGACCGACGGGCTTGCCCCGGTGCTCGCCGCGGCGCTGGCGCGGATCGGCGCCGGCACGAACAGGAAGGCAGCGATCTGACATGCCGAGCTGGACCCGGACCTTCGTGCGCTACGTCGACGCCTTCAACTACCGCGTCGGGCGCTTTGCCATGTACCTCCTGTTCGTGCTGATGGGCGTGATGCTCTGGTCGTCCTTCGCCCGCGCCGCATTCACCCCGGCGATCTGGACCGACGAGATGGGGCAATTCCTGCTCCTGGGTTATTTCATGCTCGGCGGCGCCTATTCGCTGCAACTCGACAGCGCGGTCCGGATGGACCTCTTCTACAGCCGCTGGCGCGACCGTACCAAGGCATTCGTCGACGTGATCACCATTCTCGGGCTGATCTTCTACCTCGGGGTCCTGCTCTACGGCGCGGTCGAGAGCACCGCCTATGCGATCGAGACGGGCGAGACCCGGCGCGGTCTCTGGCGGCCCTACATGTGGCCGGTCAAGACCGTCATGTGCGTGGGCATCGTGATGATGATCCTGCAATGCACCTCGATCTTCTTCAAGGATCTGGCGAAACTCCGCGGCGAGGACCTGTCATGACCCCGAACATGATTGCCATGTCGATGTTCGGCGCGATGCTGGTCCTCCTGTTCTCCGGCCAGCGCATGTTCGGCATGATCGGCTTCGTCGCCGTCGTGGCCGCACTCTGGCTCTGGGGCGACCGCGGCGGTTACGACATCGCCTTTGCCCAGTCGATCAAGTTGATGGGCTGGTTCCCCCTGATGACGCTGCCGATGTTCATCTTCATGGGCTATGTGCTGTCGGAAAGCCGCCTCGCCGACGATCTCTACCGGATGTTCCACGTCTGGTTCGGTCCTGTCCCCGGCGGGCTCGCGATCGGGACGATCTTCCTCATGGTGCTGATCTCGGCGATGAACGGGCTCTCGGTCGCGGGCATGGCCATCGGGGCGACGATCGCGCTGCCCGAGCTTCTGCGCCGCAACTACGACAAGCTGATGGTGACGGGCGTGATCCAGGCGGGCTCCAGCTTGGGCATCCTCATTCCGCCCTCGGTCGTCCTCGTCCTCTACGCGATGATCGCGCGGCAGCCAGTCGGCAAGCTCTGGCTAGCGGGCGTGTTGCCGGGGCTGATGATGGCGGGCCTCTTCATCCTCTACATCTGGATCCGCTGCAAGATCACGCCCTCGCTCGGCCCCGTCCTGTCGCGCGAGGAGCGCGCCGAGGTCACGCGGGCCGAGAAGATCCGCCTGCTCGGCGCGGGCTTGATGCCGCTCGCCATCTTCCTCGCGATGATGGTGCCCTTCGTGACGGGCTATGTCCGGCTCGTGGAAAGCTCCGTCATCGGCGCTCTCGCCGCAGTGCTCGCCGCAGTCGCCAAGGGCCGCATGACCTGGGCCGTGTTCGAGACCTCCGCCCGCCACACGCTGGCGATCTCCTGCATGTTCCTCTGGATCATTCTCGCCGCGCTCGCCTTTGGCGCGATCTTCGACGGGCTCCGCGCCGTCGATGCGCTGAAGGGGCTTTTCCTCGAGGACCTGCACCTCAACCGCTGGACCGTGCTCATCATCATGCAACTCACGTTCCTCCTGATGGGCACCTTCCTCGATGACACCGCGATGCTCGTGATCGTCGCGCCGCTCTATGTGCCGCTGGTCGACGCGCTCGGCTTCGACCTGATCTGGTATGGTGTTCTGTACACGATCACCACGCAGGTCGCCTACATGACGCCGCCCTTCGGCTACAACCTCTTCCTGATGCGCGCGATGGCGCCGCCGGAGATCTCGCTCGCCGACATCTACCGCTCGATCATCCCCTTCGTCGGGGTGATGATCCTCGCCCTCGCGATCGTCATCGCCTTCCCCGAGATCGCGCTCTGGCTGCCCGAAACGCTTTACAAACAATGAGGCGGGTCAACCGCCCGAAACGAACCGCAACAAGGAGAAACGACCGATGACAACGAGACGCAAGTTTCTGACGGCCGGCGCCGCCGCCGGTGCCGCGACGCTCGCCGCGCCCGCCGTTCACGGACAATCGCCGATCAAGTGGCGGCTTCAGACCTATGCCGGCGCCGCGCTTGGTGAACATGTGGTGAAACCGGCAATCGACAGCTTCAACAAGATCGCCGCGGGTCAGATGGAGATCGAACTCTACTTCTCCGACCAGCTGGTGCCGACCGGAGAGCTGTTCCAGGCGATGCAGCGCGGCACGATCGACGCGGTGCAATCGGACGACGACTCGATGGTCTCGCCGACCGAGGTCACGGTCTTCGGCGGCTACTTCCCCTTCGCCTCGCGCTACTCGCTCGACGTGCCCGCGCTCTTCCACAACTGGGGCCTCAACGAGATCTGGGACGAGGAATACGCCAAGGTCGGCGTCAAGCATATCTCCGCCGGCTCCTGGGACCCCTGCAACTTCGCCACCAAGGACCCGATCAACTCGCTCGCCGACCTTAAGGGCAAGCGGGTCTTCACCTTCCCGACCGCAGGCCGTTTCCTCGCGCAGTTCGGCGTCGTTCCGGTGACGCTGCCCTGGGAGGATATCGAGGTCGCGGTGCAGACCGGCGAGCTCGACGGCGTCGCCTGGTCGGGCATCACCGAGGACTATACGGTGGGCTGGGCCGACGTGACGAACTACTTCCTGACGAACAACATCTCCGGCGCCTGGATCGGCCATTTCTTCGCCAACATGGACCGCTGGAACGAACTGCCCGAGCATCTACAGGAACTGGTGCGCGTCTGCTTCGACGCCAGCCACTACTACCGCCAGCACTGGTACTGGGCCGGCGAGGCGAAGCTGCGCGTCGATGGCACCAAGCTGCAACTCACCTCGATCCCCGACGAGGAATGGGCCCAGGTCGAGACCGCAGCCCGCGCATTCTGGGACGAGATCGCGGCCGAAAGCGAGACCAAGGCCAAGATCGTGAATATCTTCAAGGCCTATAACGAGGCGATGGACAAGGCCGGGCGGCCCTACCGCTACACCTGATCCATTAAGGTGACGATACGGGGCGCGGCGGACACGCCGCGCCCGATGAGGTTCGAGAGGGAGTGAAGACCGAATGCCCGCCAATCTGACTTTCGACGCGCTCAAGAAGGCAGTCGCCGCCGGCGAGATCGACACCGTGCTCGCCTGTTTCCCTGACATGCAGGGGCGGCTGATGGGCAAGCGCTTCGTCGCGCAGCATTTCGTCGAGAGCGCCTGGGAGGAGACGCATTGCTGCAACTACCTCCTCGCCGTCGATGTCGAGATGTACACCGTGCCGGGCTACAAGTCGGCAAGCTGGGAAAAGGGCTACGGTGACTACGTCCTGAAGCCCGACCTTTCCACGCTCCGCCGCGTTCCCTGGCTTGACGGCACCGCGATGGTGCTCTGCGACCTTCTCGACCATCACACGCATGAAGAGGTCGCCGTCAGCCCCCGCGCGATCCTCAAGCGCCAGATCGCCCGCGCCAAGGCGATGGGTTTCGACGCGATGATGGCGACGGAACTGGAGTTCTTCCTGTTCCAGGACAGCTACGACGCCCTCAATGACCGGAACTACCAGAACCTTCAGCCGCTCGGCCGCCACAACATCGACTATTCGATCTTCGGCACCACCAAGGAAGAAAGCGTGATGCGGGCGATCCGCAACGGGCTCTGGGGCGCCGGTATCCCGATCGAGAACTCGAAGGGAGAGGCCGAGGTCGGTCAGGAGGAGATCAACGCGAAGTATTCCGACGCGCTCGATACCTGCGACATGCACGCGATCATCAAGAACGGCGTGAAGGAGATCGCCCACCAACAGGGCCGCGCCGCGACCTTCATGGCGAAATACAGCCACGAACGCGCGGGCTCATCGAGCCATGTCCACCAGTCCCTGTGGAAGGGCGGCAAGCCCGCCTTCCGCGACGAGAAGGACCCGCATGGCATGTCCGATCTCATGCGCCACTACGTTGCCGGGCAGCTCGCTCATGCCCGCGAGATCACGGCCTTGCTCGCGCCCTACATCAACTCCTACAAGCGCTTCGTCGTCGGCATGTTCGCGCCCACGAAGGCGGTCTGGTCCTTCGACAACCGCACCGCCGGGTTTCGCGTCTGTGGCGAGAACACCAGGGCGATCCGCGTCGAATGCCGGATCGGCGGGGCCGATCTCAACCCCTACATGGCCTGCGCCGGGTTGCTGGCGGCGGGACTTGCCGGGATCGAGCGGAAGCTGGAACTTGAACCTGCGAACACCGGCGACATCTACCACGCGAAACGCGTGCGCGAGATCCCGCATACGCTCGGCGAGGCGGCGGCGCTGATGCAGAAGTCGAAGATGCTCCGCGCGGCCTTCGGCGACGAGGTGGTGGACCACTATGTGCGCGCCGCCCATTGGGAGATCGAGGAACAGAACCGTGTGGTGACGGATTGGGAAGTGAAACGGGGTTTCGAGCGGCTCTGACGCCGCAACCGGCGCGAAGGGCGCCAAGCGAGGACAACATGACGAAGATGATCCAGTGCATCTCACCCGTGAACGGGCGGGTCTATGCAGAGCGTCCGGCCCTGACGCTCGCCGAGGCCGAGGCCGCCGTGGCGCGCGCCAAGGCCGCCCAGCCCGAATGGGCGGAGCGGCCGCTCGATGAGCGTATCGCGCTCGTCAAGGCGGGCGTCGCGCGGCTCAACGAGATGAAGCCGCAGGTGGTCGAGGAGCTTGCCTGGCAGATGGGCCGCCCCACCCGCTATGGCGGAGAGTTCGGCGGCGTCAACGACCGGACGAATTACATGTCGGAAATCGCGGCCGAGACGCTTTCGCCGATGGTGGTGGAGAACTCCAACCTCTTCGAGCGCCGGATCGAGCGCGAGCCGCACGGGCTCGTCTTCATCGTGGCGCCGTGGAACTACCCCTATCTCACCACGATCAACACGCTGGCGCCTGCGCTCATCGCCGGCAACGCGGTGATCCTGAAACACGCGACCCAGACGCTTCTGGTGGGCGAGCGGCTGGCCGAGGCCTTCCACGCCGCCGGTATCCCCGAGGACGTGTTCCAGAACGTCGTCCTCGATCACCACGTCACCGAGGAACTGATCGGCAGCCGCGCCTTCGGCTTCGTCAACTTCACCGGCTCGGTCGGTGGAGGCGCGGCGATGGAGAAGGCCGCCGCCGGCACCTTCACCGCGCTCGGGCTGGAGCTCGGCGGCAAGGATCCGGGCTACGTCATGGACGACGCCGATCTCGACGCCGCCGTCGACAGCCTGATGGACGGGGCGATGTACAATGCCGGCCAGTGCTGCTGCGGGATCGAGCGGATCTATGTCCACGAGAGCCTCTACGACGCCTTCGTCGAGAAGGCCGTGGACTGGGTGAAGAACCTCAAGCTCGGCAACCCGTTCGAGGAGACGACGACGCTCGGGCCGATGGCGAACCGACGCTTTGCCGACATGGTGCGCAGCCAGATCGCCGATGCCGTGACGGACGGCGCCACCGCGCTCATCGACCCCGCGCTCTTCCCCGAGGACGACGGCGGCGCCTATCTCGCGCCGCAGATCCTCGTCGGCGTCAATCACGAGATGCGGGTGATGCGAGAGGAAAGCTTCGGCCCCGTCGTCGGCATCATGCCGGTGAAGGACGACGACCACGCCATCGCGATGATGAACGACTGCGACTATGGCCTGACGGTCTCGCTCTGGACCGCCGACAGCACACGCGCCGCACGGATCGGCCGGCGGCTGGAGACCGGAACGGTGTTCCAGAACCGCTGCGACTATCTCGACCCCGCGCTCTGCTGGACCGGCTGCAAGGATACCGGGCGCGGCGCGGCGCTCTCGCCCTTGGGCTTCCACTCGGTCACGCGGCCGAAATCCTATCATCTGAAGAAAGTGACGAAATGACCGCCCCCACCGCCAACTGGTCCTACCCGACCGCCGTCAAGTTCGGCCCCGGCCGCATCAAGGAGCTTGCCGACCACTGCAAGGCGGTCGGCATGAAGAAGCCGCTCCTCGTCACCGACAAGGCGCTCGCCTCGCTGCCGATCACGGCCGAGGCGCTCGACATCCTCGACGGAGCCGGCCTCGGTCGCGCGGTCTTTTCCGAGGTCGACCCGAATCCCAACGAGGCCAACATGGAGGCCGGGCTCAAGGTCTACCGCGCCGGCGGCCACGACGGGGTGGTCTGCTTCGGCGGCGGCTCGGCCTTGGACCTCGGCAAGATGATCGCGCTGATGGTCGACCAGAAGATCAGCGTCTGGGAGCTTGAGGATATCGGCGACTGGTGGACCCGCGCGAACCCCACGACCATTGCCCCGATCGTCGCGGTGCCGACCACCGCCGGCACCGGATCGGAGGTCGGCCGCGCCGGGGTGCTGACCAACTCCGCCACCCACAAGAAGAAGATCATCTTCCACCCGAAGCTGCTGCCCGCGGTGACGATCTGCGACCCGGAACTGACCGTGGGGATGCCGAAGTTCATCACGGCCGGAACGGGCATGGACGCGCTCGCCCATTGCCTCGAAGCCTTCTGCAGTCCCTTCTATCACCCCATGAGCCAGGGCATCGCGCTTGAAGGCATGCGGCTGGTCATGGAAAACCTGCAGAAGGTCTATGCCAACCCGACCGACCTCGAAGCCCGCGCCCACATGATGTCCGCCGCCGCGATGGGGGCGGTCGCCTTCCAGAAGGGCCTCGGCGCGATCCATTCGCTCTCGCACCCGGTCGGCGCGGTCTACGGCACCCATCACGGCACCACGAATGCGGTGGTGATGCCGATGGTGCTCGACTTCAACCGCGCCGCCATCGAGGGCCGGATCGAAAAGGCCGCCGCCTATCTCGGCATCAAGGGCGGCTTCGACGGGTTCCGCGCGCGGGTGATGGATCTCCGCTCCGAACTCGGCATCCCGGCGAATCTCGCCGCGATGGGGGTCGAGGCCGCGCGGCTCGACGAGCTGACCGAGATGGCGCTCGAGGATCCGTCCTGCGGCGGCAACCCGGTCGAGATGACGCGCGAGAACACCCGCGCGCTTTACGACGCCTGCATGTGAGGGTGTCCGGCCGGGGGCCGGACGGGCCTCAAGCGGGGATGCTTTTCGCAAGATGAAAGAGCGGGCCGCCGGGCCGCCCCGAGCCGTTTTTCATGCATCCGAAAAGGGCGACGGCCGCTTGGACCGTCGCCGTTTCGGAACCAGTGCACCGGCCGGTTGCTCCCATTCCCAGCGCGGACGTTGACAGTTAGAAGCTGTTGGCCTCATGTCGGAACAAAGGCTTTATCAGGGATGCCCACATGAAAATCGCGATGATCGGCACCGGATATGTCGGCCTTGTCTCGGGCGTCTGCTTTTCGGATTTCGGCCATGAGGTCATCTGCGTCGACAAGGATCCGCGCAAGGTCGAGATGCTGACCAACGGCGAGGTGCCAATCTACGAGCCCGGTCTCCAGGCGCTCATGGCCCGCAACGTTGCTGCCGGCCGCCTCGCCTTCACCGGCGACCTGAAGGCCGCCGTAAACGGGGCCGAGGCGGTCTTCATCGCCGTCGGCACGCCCACGCGGCGCGGCGACGGCCATGCCGACCTGACCTATGTGATGGCGGCGGCCGAAGAGATCGGCCGCGCGCTCACCGGCTATGCCGTCATCGTCACCAAGTCGACCGTGCCGGTCGGCACCAATGCCGCCGTGCGCGCCGCGATCGAGGCGGCCGCGCCCGAGGCCGATTTCGACGTCGCCTCCAATCCCGAGTTCCTGCGCGAGGGCGCCGCGATCGACGACTTCATGCGCCCCGACCGGGTCGTCGTCGGCGTCACCTCGGAGCGTGCGAGGAAGGTGATGGGCGAGATCTACCGGCCGCTCTTCCTGCGCGACTTCCCGATCCTCTACACCGATCTCGAGACCGCCGAGATGATCAAGTACGCGGCCAACGCCTTCCTCGCCACGAAGATCACCTTCATCAACGAGGTGGCGCGGCTCTGCGAGCGGGTCGGCGCCGACGTGAAGCAGGTCTCGAAGGGGATCGGGCTCGACGGACGGATCGGCAACAAATTCCTCCATGCCGGGCCGGGCTATGGCGGCTCGTGCTTCCCCAAGGATACCTCGGCGCTTGCCCGGATCGGGCAGGATCATGCCGCCCCCATGCAGATCGTCGAGACCGTGATCAAGGTCAACGAGGAGGTCAAGCGGCGCATGGTCGAGAAGGTGCTGGACTTGCTCGATGGCTCGGCGAACGGCAAGACCGTCGCCGTGCTCGGCGTGACCTTCAAGCCCAACACCGATGACATGCGCGACGCGCCCGCGCTGACGATCGTGCCGGCGCTGGTGGGCGGCGGGGCGAAGGTCCGCGTCGTCGACCCGCAGGGGCGGCGCGAGGGTGAACACCTCCTGCCCGGCGTGAGCTGGATGGACGACGCCTATGCCGCTGCGAAGGATGCCGATGTCGTCGTGCTCCTGACCGAGTGGAACGAGTTCCGCGCGCTCGACCTCGCGCGGCTGGCCGGCGCGATGGCGACGGCGCGCATGGCCGACCTGCGCAACATCTATTCGCCGAAGGATGCCGAAGCGGCCGGGTTCGTGGCCTATACCGGCGTCGGGCGCTGAGGCGCCGGTTCAGGTCAGGAACTTCGTCCGGGCCCGCGCGAAGCTCGCCGGCTCGGGCCGATCCGCGCGGGTGAACCCGTCCGGCACGCCGCGCCCGATCGCCGTCGTCACCGGCAGGACTCCGCTCCAGAGGTCGAGCGCGTGGTCGGCCTCGTCATCCACCGGCGGGCCGGAACGGACCTTCACCGTCATCACCTCGATGTCGAGTGCCAGCACGCCGGTGGCCTTCTCCTCCTGCGCCGTGTTGGCGCGGATCTCGTCATACCGGCCCGGCAGGAGATGCTCGGTGATGAGCCTGAGCGCCCGGTCGAACTCCTCGCGCCCGGTCACCTTGCGCGCCATGCCGTGGACGACGACGGAACGGTAGTTGACCGAGTGATGGAAGGCCGAGCGCGCCGCGACGATCCCGTCGAGCAGCGTCACCGTGAGACACATCGGCAGCCCCCCGGTACGGGCCACCGCCCGCGTCTTCGAGGCGCCGTGGATATAGAGCCGGTCGCCGTCGCGAGCATAGGCCATGGGAATGACCATCGGCCGGTCCTCGGCGATGAAGCCGACATGGGCGACAAGGCCTTGGTCGAGGATCGCATGGGCGACGGCCTCGTCCTCGACCTTGCGGTTGGGATTGCGGATGCGGGCATAGGCGGGGGGGCGGGTCATGGGCTCTCCTGTCTTGCGGTCCGGGATAGCCGCACTTATGGTTCTCTCAAAGGGCCAGAATCTGTAAGTTTCATGGAACCACTTGTCCTAACCGCGCTCTCCACGCCCGACCGCAACGCCGAAAGCCCGCTGACGGTGCAGCTCTACCGAGACCTGCTGGAGGCGATCCGAACCGGCCGGGCGCGCGGACAGCTCCCCTCCTCCCGCGCGGCGGCCGCGGCACTCGGGGTCTCGCGCAACACGGTGAACGCGGCTTACGAGCTTCTGCGCGCCGAGGGCGCGGTGGTGATCCGCCCCGGCGCCGCGCCGGAGATCCTGCCGCCAGCGGAAGCGGGGCCCGCGATGGGCGCGGCCGAGCAAAGCCCCGGCCCCAGTGCGCGCGGACATGCCTGGGCCGAGGAGCGACGCCGGAGCGGCGGCGGGATCATGGCGCCGGGCCATCCCGACGAGCCGCTCTTTCCGCGCGACGACTGGGCGATGCATCTGCGCCGAGCCTCCCGCCGCCGGCTCGGCGGAGCCTTCGCCTACGGGGAGTATTCCGGCCTGCCGGCTTTGCGCGAGGTCCTCGCCCGGCGCCTCGCGGCGGATCGGGGCATGCAGGTCGCCCCCGATGACATCCTGATCACGCCCGGCAGCCAGGCCTCACTCGCGCTCCTCGCGCTCGCGCTCGCCGACCCGGGCGACACCGCGCTGGTCGAGGAGCCGGGCTATCCCGGCACAAGGGCGGCGTTTCGCGGCGCGGGACTGTCCACCCTGCCCCTGCCGGTCGACACCGAGGGCGCCGATGTCAGCGCAGCCCCCCGCGCCCGGCTCACCTATCTCACGCCGGCGAACCAGTACCCGATGGGTCATCGCCTCTCGCTCCGCCGCCGGGCCGAGGCACTCGACCATGCCCGCATCTCGGACGGCTTTCTCGTCGAGGACGATTACGACAGCGAGTTCCACTGGCACGGGCGCGAGATCGCCGCCCTTCAGGGCTCGGCACCCGAGCGGGTGATCGCGCTCGGCACCGCCGCGAAGGCGCTGATGCCAGCGCTGCGGATCGGCTGGATCGTCGCTCCGCCCGGGCTCGCCGGGCCGCTCCGCGCCGCCCAGCGCAATCTCGGCCTCGCCGCCAATGTCCATGCCCAGGCGGCGCTGGCGGAGTTCATGGAGACGGGCCGCTACCGCGCCCATCTGCGCCGCATCGCCAAGGTCTATGGCGAACGCGGCCGGGCGCTCGCCGCAGCCCTGCGGTCCCTTCCGGGGATCGAGGTCGCGGACCCCTCGGGCGGGGTGCAGATCGGCTTTCGCCTGCCCGAGGGGCACGAGGCCTCGGCTCTGACCGCGCTCCACGCCGCGGGCTTTGGCACGGCTGCGCTCTCGGACTACTGCCTCGGCCCGCCGCAGGAGGGGTTGATCACCGGCTTTGCCGAGGCGACGCCAGACCGCATCGCCCGCTTCACCGCGACGCTGGGACGGGTCCTCGCGGCCCGCTGACGCCGCGCGCCCGTTTCAACGCCCGGTCGCGAACGTAGCGCGAAACTCCTCCCTGAGCAGGGCCTTCTGCACCTTGCCCATGGTGTTGCGCGGCAAGCCGTCGCGGATCGCGATATGTTTCGGCTGCTTGAACTTCGCGAGGCTCCCGCCGAGCGCCGCCCTGAGCGTATCGGGCGCTAGCTCCGCCCCGGCCTCGGGCACCACCACGGCCACGACGCCCTCGCCGAAATCGGGATGCGGCGCGCCGATCACCGCACTTTCCAGGACCCCCGGCAGCGCGTCGAGCGCCAGCTCCACTTCCTTCGGGTAGACGTTGAAACCGCCGGAGATGATCAGGTCCTTGCCGCGCCCGACGATGGTCACGTAGCCCTCCCCATCGACATGACCGAGATCGCCGGTGATGAAGAACCCGTCGGGCCGCAACTCCTCGGCCGTCTTTTCCGGCATGTTCCAATAGCCCTGGAAGACATTCGCCCCCCGGACCTCGATCGTGCCGATCTCGCCCCGCGGCAGCTCCGCCCCGGTCCCGTCGCAGACCTTGAGTTCCACCCCCGGCAGCGGAACCCCCACGGTGCCGGCCCTGCGCTCGCCCTCATAGGGGTTCGAGGTGTTCATGTTGGTCTCGGTCATGCCGTAGCGTTCGAGGATGCGGTGCCCGGTCCGCGCCTGCCATTGCCGGTGGGTCTCGGCCAGGAGGGGCGCCGAACCGGAGATGAAGAGCCGCATCCCCGCGACCAGATCGCGCGTCAGGCGCGGATCGTCGAGAAGCCTTGTGTAGAAGGTCGGCACCCCCATCATGGCCGTCGCCTGCGGCAGGTGGCGGATCACCTCGCCTGCATCGAACTTCGGCAGGAAGATCATGCGAGCGCCCGCCAGAAGCGCCACGTTGGTCGCGACGAAAAGCCCGTGGGTGTGGAAGATCGGCAGGGCGTGCAGCAGCACGTCATCGGCGGTGAAGCGCCAGTAGTCGACGAGGACCTCGGCATTCGACAGGAGGTTCGCGTGGCTCATCATCGCGCCCTTCGACCGCCCCGTCGTGCCGGAGGTGTAAAGAAGCGCCGCGAGGTCGCCCGACTCGCACGGGACCACCGGCAGGGGCTCGGCGCGGATCGCGGCCTCGGCGAAACTTCCGGTGCCGTCGGCGTTCAGTACCGCGAGCGCCGCCCCCGCCGCGTCTGCGACCGGCGCCAGAGCCGCCTCGGACGCCCCGTCGCAAAGAAGAAGCTTCGCCCCCGCATCGGTGACGAAATACGAGACCTCGGCCGCGGTATAGGCCGGGTTCAGCGGCAGGAACACCACGCCCGCCCGGATCGCCCCGGCAATGACGGCGAGCATGTCGGGGCTTTTCTCCAGCTGCAGCGCCACCCGGTCGCCGGGCGCGAGCCCCGCCGCGGCCAGCGCGCCGGAGAACCGCGCCGCGCGCGCGGCGAAAGCCGCGTGGCTGACCCGCCCGCCGTCCGGCAGGATCAGGAAATCCGCCCCGCTGCCCTCATGCCGCCCGAACAGCGCATCGTAGAGATGATTGCCCATCGCCCGCCCCCGCGTCTTCATCTTGCTCCAAATATCCCCGCCGGAGGCAAGAATCTAGCGCGCCGACCGCCCCGGGATCAGACTGAGACAGAAGATCGCGGCGGCCGCGGCGACGATCGACGGCCCGGCCGGCGTGTCGAAGCCGAGCGAGGCCCAGAGCCCCGCCAGGACCGCGACGATGCCAAGCCCGACCGCCCAGGCCGCCATCGCCTCGGGCGTACGCGCAAAGGCGCGCGCGCTCGCCGCCGGGATGATCAGCATGGCCGCGACGAGAAGCGCGCCGACGATCTTGATCGCCACTGCCACCACCAGCGCCAGCGCCAGCGTCAGCACCAGCTTCTCGCGCCGCGGATCGAGCCCGGCGGCCTGCGCCAGTTCCTCGTTCACGGTGGCGGTCAGAAGCCGGTTCCAGCGCCAAGCGAGGAGCGCCAGCACAGCCGCCGCGCCACCCCAGATCCAGACCAGGTCGCCCCGCGTCACCGACAGGACGTCACCGAAGAGATAGGCCGAGAGGTCGACCCGCACCCCCTTGAGGAACGAGACAGCGACCAGTCCGAGCGCGAGCGCCGAATGCGCGAGTACGCCGAGAGCAGTATCGGCGGTCCGGCCCCGCCCGCTCAGCCCCGCCACCGCAAGCGCCATCGCGAGCGCCACGACGCCGGTGCCGAAGGCCACCGGCAGCTCGGTCGCCAGCGCCAGCGCGACGCCGAGCACCGCGGCATGGGCGGTCGCATCCCCCATATAGGCCATCCGCCGCCAGACGACGAAGGCTCCCAAGGGTCCCGCGGCCAGCATCAGGCCGATCCCGGCCAGGGCCGCCCGGATCAGGAAATCGTCAGGCATCCTCGGCCTCATGCGCGTGATCGTGGTGGTGATGATGGTGCGGCCCTTCGCCGTGGTCATGGTCATGGTCATGCTCATGGCGATAGAGCGCCAACGCCCCGCCGGTGCCGTGACCGAAGAGCGCCCGGTACTCCGGCGCCGCCGACACGACCTTCGGCGCACCCTCGCAGCAGACATGGCCATTGAGACAGATCACCCGGTCCGAGGTACTCATCACCACATGCAGGTCATGGCTGACCATCAGCACCGCCGCGCCGCTCTCCTGCCGCACCTCCTCGAGAAGCCGGTAGAAGGCGGCCTCGCCGATCTGGTCGAGGCCCTGGGTCGGCTCGTCGAGGATCAGGATCTCGGGCCGGCCAAGCAACGCCCTCGCCAGGAGCACCCGCTGCAACTGGCCGCCCGACAGGGCCGACATCTGCCGCGCCCCGAGCCCGCCGACGCCGGTCCGCTCCAGTGCCGCCGCGGCCTCGGCATCGGCGACGCGGCGCGGCAGCGACAGGAAGCGGCGCACCGTCAGCGGCAGCACCGGATCGATCTGCAGCCGCTGCGGCACGTAGCCGATCCGCAGCCCCGGCCGCCGCACGACCGCGCCCGCCGCCGCCGGCTCGAGCCCGATCAGCGCCCGGACCAGCGTCGACTTGCCCGAGCCGTTCGGCCCGAGGATGGTCACGATCTCGCCCGCCCGCACGGCGATGTCGACATCCCGCAGCACCGGGAGCGCCCCGTGGCGGACCGCGAGGCCGCGCGCCTCGATCAGGGTCATGCCGCCGTCTCCCGGCAGGCCGGGCAAAGGCCGAGCGCCTCGATGTTCATCCGCTCGACCGAAAAGCCGATCGTCGTGGCGGCGCTGTCCATCGCCGCCCGCACCGCCTCGGCCGGGGCTTCCGCGACCGCACTGCAGGAGCGGCAGATGAAGAAGGCCGGGCTGTGCGCCTCGCCCGGATGCATGCAGGCGGCGAAGGCATTGAGCCGCCGGATCCGGTGCGCGAGCCCCTGGTCGACGAGGAAATCGAGCGCCCGGTAGGCCACCGGGGGCTGGTTGCCGAACCCGTCCTCGGCGAGCCGCTCCAGCACCTCGTAGGCCCCCATCGCGCGATGCGATTCGAGCAGGATCTCGAGCGCCCGCCGCCGGACCGGCGTCAGCCGGGCGCCGCGGTCCGCGCTCACCGCCTCGGCGCGGCGCAGGACATCGCCAGCACAATCCGCATGATCATGGGCCTCGAAGGCGAGGCCCGGGTCGGAGGATCTGCGCGGATCGGTCATCTGAGGGGACTTTCGGGTTGACATGTTATGCTATAACATACAAGACACCCACCCGAGCCGCAATCCCCGATGGATCCCGATGCGCCTGACCGTGCCCCTCCTCGCCGCCCTGACGCTCGCGGCCACGCCGCTCAAGGCCGGCCCGCTCGCGGTCGTGACCGACATCCCGGTCGTGCAGTCGCTGACCGCGCTGGTGATGGGCGATCTCGGCACGCCGGCGCTGCTTCTGGAGGCCGGGGCCGATCCGCATGACTTCCAGCTTCGCCCTTCTCAAGTTCGCGCGCTGCAGAGCGCAGAGCTCGTGATCTGGGTCGGGCCGGAGATGACCCCCTGGCTCGAGCGGGCACTCGCCGCCGCCCCCGAGGTCACCACGGTATCGCTCCTCCACGACAAGTCCACGCATCTGCACCATTACGGCGAAGAGCCGACCACCGAGGTATCGCATGCGGATCACGGATCGACGCACAGCGAAGACGCGCACGGCGCGGAGGGAATCGACCCCCATGCCTGGCTCGACCCCGACAACGCCGCGCTCTGGATCGGTCTGATCACAGACGCGCTCGTGGCCCGTGATCCCGGCAATTCGGTCGCGTACCGGGCCAATGCCTCGCTGGCGCTGATGCGGATCAAGACCATCGACCAGGCGCTCGCCAAGCGCCTCGCCCCGCATGGCGACGCGGGCTTCGTCGTCGCCCATGACGCCTACGGTTACTTCGCCGAGCACTACGGGCTGACGGTCACCGCGAGCCTCGCGTCGGGCGACGCGCACGAACCGGGCGCCGCGCATCTGTCCGAGGTGCGCGGCCACCTCGAAGCCGGCGTGGCGGACTGCATCTTCGCCGAGATCGGGCGCGACCCGGCCCCGGTCGAGACACTCGCCGAGGGCACGCCGGTCCGGATCGGCGCACCGCTCGACCCCGAAGGGCGCGGCGAGGCGACCGGGGCGGAACTCTACCCGGCGCTGCTGCAAAACCTCGGCACCGCCATCGCCGACTGCCTGGATGCCGACTGAGGCGGCTGGGACGGGTCGTTGGCTCCGGGCAGTTAGCCGTTCGGTCTTCTGCCCACTGTGATATTCGGAATTTGCGCGGCGCGAACCCCAAGGCTACGCTTGGCTTGCGAATGTGTTCGGGAATGGGTGACCGCATGCCTGCATATCTTATCGCCGACGAGACAATCACGGACCCGGCCGTCTTCGAAGAGTATAAGCGGGCGGTTTTGCCTTTGATCAGCAAATACGGCGGGCGCTTCCTTTCTCGTGGAGGAGATCTGGAAGTACTGGAGGCGGGGAGAGATTGGACGCCCGATCGCATGGTCATTATTGAGTTTCCCAGCATGGCGGCGCTCAAGGAATGGTACGACTGCGCCGACTACGCGCCGGTTCGGGACATTCGCTTCCGCTCGGCCACAAGCACTTTGGTCGCGCTCGATGCCGGTTCGGCCGGTACAGTTGCCTGATCGGGAAGTGCGACACGGCTGCGGATCGAAACGCTAGCGGTCAAGCCTGGCTTCGAACCAACGCGCAACCGATCTTCGTGCGAGGCCGCGCAGTGTACGACAAGCAGGGCATTGCAGAGGCAATCACCTGTCCAAGATTGCCGGGCGCGTTCAAGGCCACGTCGTCTTCCGCATGTACCAACCGCTGAAAAGGGGAGATTTACTGTGGAGCTGATCGATCATTGCAGCCAGCCCCGCCGCGAATGGCGTCCAGGCGTTTTGACGCGCATGCGCGTCTCGGCGCTGACGGACGCCTCGGCGCTTTCAATCTTTGAACAGTGGTGTGAGCCAGGACTCGGCGCCCCCACCCATTGGCATCCGGCCGAAGAGGTTCTGACGGTGTTATCCGGCGTGGCCGAGATCTGGATCGACGGCGAACGGGTTCGTGCGAATGCAGGTTACTCAGCGCTGATACCTGCGAAACGACGCCACGGGTTCCGCAATTGCGGCGACGGCGAACTGCACATGTTGGCCGTTCTCGCTTCGCCCATATTCGAAGCGCAATTTGATGGAAGCACAGAGGTCACACGTCGCTGGATGCCGGGAAGCGAGGTGTAAGCCGCGCCAGCCGAGACCGGGCGGACAATGGGACGGAACGCGTCCCATTGCGGACCAATACGCCGACCGGCCAAGACAAACCCCGGCGCGGGGCCGGGGTTTTCAGCGGATCACTTGTCGTCGTCTTCGTCGTCGTCATCGCCATGCGGCAGGTTGAAGAAGCTGTCGGCATTGGAATAGTCTGCCGGGTTCTTCTCCTCGTCGTCCTCTTCGGACTTTGACAGCGAGAAGTTCTCGAGCCCCGCGATCGACGAGGGGATCTTCGGCTCGGTCGACATGCCGAGCGACTGCTCGGTCGAAACCAGCTTGCGACGCTCGTCGTCGGTCATCACCGAGCCCTCGGCGGCGCGCTTCTTCGCGGCCTTCTGGACGGCGGCGTCCAGTTCCGACTGGCGGCAGAGGCCGAGCGCCACCGGGTCGATCGGCGTGATGTGGTTGATGTTCCAGTGCGTCCGGTCGCGGATCGAGGCGATGGTCGGCTTGGTGGTGCCGACGAGCTTGCCGATCTGGGCATCCGCGAGCTCGGGGTGGAACTTCACCAGCCACAGGATCGCCGCCGGCCGGTCCTGCCGCTTCGACAAGGGCGTGTAGCGCGGACCCCGACGCTTCTCCTCGCCCACCGAGGCGGGGTTGAACTTCAGCTTCAGCTTGTGCAGCGGGTTCTTCTCGCCCTTCTCGATCTCGGACGCGTCGAGCTGGCTGTTGGCGATCGGGTCGAATCCCTTGACGCCCGCGGCCACGTCGCCATCGGCGATGCCCTGCACCTCGAGCTCGTGCAGGCCGCAGAAATCGGCGATCTGCTTGAAGCTCAGCGTCGTGTTGTCCACCAGCCAGACGGCCGTGGCCTTGGCCATGAGCGGTTTGGTCATAGGCGTCTCCTTTACAAATCTCTCCCGCGCCGGGAAAACGGCCGCGACCCTCGGGCCGCCTTTCCTCGTTTTCGGGGAAGTTCAGCGGCTATATAGTCCTTCCGGGCAAAGGAGGAAAGAGAAAATGCGCTGGCTTGCCGCCCTTGCCCTGCTGGCCACACCAGCTCTCGCCGAGGGCGAGCCGGCGGGCGCGTTCGACTACTACATCCTGTCGCTCTCCTGGTCGCCAGGCTATTGCGCGCTGGAGGGTGACGCGCGCGGCGACAAGCAGTGTGATCCGGGCCAGGCTTTCAGCTTCACCCTGCACGGGCTCTGGCCGCAGTTCGAGAGCGGCTGGCCGAGCTACTGCCGCACCGCCGAGCGCGATCCCTCGCGCCGCGAGACGCGAGCGATGGCCGACATCATGGGCTCGGCCGGGCTCGCCTGGTATCAGTGGAAGAAACATGGCCGCTGCTCGGGCCTCGCCCCGGACGCCTACTTCGACACCGCGCGACGGGCCTACGGGCAGGTCCGGATCCCAGAGCTGCTGGCCCGGCTCGACCGCGACCTGCGCCTGCCGGCGGAGGTCGTCGAGGAGGCCTTCATCGAGGCCAATCCCGGACTCGCGCCGCCGATGATCACGATCACCTGCAAGGCCGGGCGGATCCAGGAGGCGCGGATCTGTCTCACGCGCGATCTCGGCTTCCGGCCCTGTGGCGCCGACGCGGCGCGTGACTGCCGGATGCCCGACGCGCTGCTGGAGGCGGTGCGTTAAGGCATCTGGTGCGGGACGATGTTCATGTGAACCTCTGAGGCTTCCAAGAGACCTGAGGTCCGATTCCGATTCTTCATGGCAGCGATGAGGAGAGACAGAAGCGTAGGGCGCTTTCGATCGGCCTGCGGTAACGGGCGCGGGTGTCGTCAGGGCCACCCTCAAGAGGCTGCTCCGTCGAGTTCGACATGTCTGCCTTAGGGTTGAGTCGAAGCGTCCCATTCACCCAAGTATTTATGGTAAAATTGAAAATTGCTCCGGGACGGTCCCGGCGCAGGAATAAGAGGATTCATCCTCGGGGGGGATATCATGACCGCTAGGACAGCGAGCGAGCTGCGCGAACTCATCAGGGGCGACGTGATCGTTCCGGACGACGCGGAGTTCGAAGCGGCCCGCAAGGTTCACAATGGCATGATCGACAAGCGTCCGGCGGTCGTCGTGCGCGTGGCGAATGCCGGCGACGCGATGACGACCGTCAACTTTGCCCGCGACAATCGCCTGGACCTGTCGGTTCGCGGCGGCGGGCACAGCGGACCGGGGTTCGGCACCAATGACGGCGGGGTCGTGCTGGACTTTTCCCGCATGCGCGGGGTCCGGGTCGATCCGGTCGCCCGGACCGTCCGGGCGGAGGGCGGCACGACCTGGGGCGATTTCAACGCCGCGACGCATGCCTTCGGGCTGGCCACGACCGGCGGCGTGATCTCGACAACCGGCATCGCCGGGCTGACGCTCGGAGGCGGCATCGGCTATCTGTCGCGCGGGCACGGGCTGTCGCTCGACAACCTGATCTCCGCCGACGTGGTGACCGCCGATGGCAGGATGGTGATCGCGAGCGAGAACGAGAATGCCGACCTCTTCTGGGCGCTGCGCGGCGGCGGCGGAAACTTCGGGGTCTGCACCTCGCTCGAATACAAGCTGCAGCCGCTCCAGAACGTCTACTGGGGGCCGATGTTCTACGAGATCGAGGAGACCGAGAACATCTTCAAGTTCTACCGAGACTACATCAAGACGGCCCCGCGCGAGATGGGCTGCTTCCCGGCGTTCCAGATCGCGCCGCCGCTGCCCTTCATCCCGGAGAACCGGCACGGCGACATGTTCGCCGCCATCGTGGCCTGCTGGTCCGGTGACCCGGCGGAGGGTGAGCGCCAGTTCAAGGCGTTCCACGAAGTCGCCGAGGTCAAGGCCGAGATGGTCGGCCCGTTGCCCTACCCGGCGATCAACGGCGCCTTCGACGGGCTGTTCCCGACCGGCATCCGCCAGTACTGGAAGGGCAACTTCGTCAAGGAGCTGACCGACGAGGCGATCGCCGCCCATGTGAAGCACGGGCCGAACGCGCCGACCGTCAGCTCGACCATGCACCTCTACCCGATCGACGGCGCCTGCCAGGATGTGGCCGCCGATGCCACGGCCTTCGGCCACCGCGACGCGAACTTCTCCATGGTCATCATCGCCGCCTCGGACGATCCGGCGCATGATGCCGCGCATACCAAGTGGGTGCGGGATTACTCGGACGCCGTGGCGCCGCATTCCGAGCCCGGCGGCTATATCAACTTCATGGACGACGACGACAGCGGGCGGGTGCAGGACAACTATGGCGGCAACTACGAGCGGCTGGTCCAGATCAAGCGCCGCTACGACCCCGACAACCTGTTCCGGATCAACCAGAACATCGCGCCCTGACGGGGGCTTCCTGTAAGCGCCCTGGCGGGGTGTTCCGTTCGCGGAGCCCGGGGGAAAGCGATCCTGCCGATCGCGCGGGCACTGACTGTCGCGGTCGGCGCCCCGCTGGCCTCAGTGGCGGCGGCGCAGGGTTTCCGGGCGGCCGGGAAGTGACAGACGGGCGTCGCCTCGCGCGCTCCGGGCAATCACCTTGCCCTTGGCGATCACCGCGAGGCGGGCGGCGCGGAGCCTCAGCGCCTCGGTCGGGCTGGCGGCGTCAAGGATGACGAGCGAGGCCACGTCGCCCTTCTTCAGCCCGTAGCCCTGAAGCCCCATGATCCGGGCGTTGGCATTGGTCACCATGTCGAAGCAGCGCGCCATCTCATCCGGATGGGTCATCTGCGTGACGTGGAGCCCCATGAAGGCGACGTCGAGCATGTCGGCGGTGCCGAGCGAATACCAGGGGTCCATGACGCAGTCCTGGCCCCAGCCGACGGTGATGCCGTGGGCCTGCATCTCCTTCACCCGCGTCAGGCCCCGGCGCTTCGGATAGGTGTCGTGGCGGCCCTGAAGGGTGATGTTGATGAGCGGATTGGGGATCGCCGCCATGCCGCTTTCGGCCATCAGGGGCAGGAGCTTCGAGACGTAGTAATTGTCCATCGAATGCATCGAGGTGAGATGCGAGCCGGCCGCTCTGCCCTTCAGCCCGTGGCGGGTGACCTCGCGCGCCAGCGTCTCGACATGGCGGCTCATCGGGTCGTCGGTCTCGTCGCAGTGGAGGTCGAGCATCAGCCCGCGTTCGGCGGCGATGCGGGCAAGGTCGGCGACGCTCTCGCGGCCCTCCTCCATCGTGCGTTCGAAGTGCGGAATGCCGCCGACGACGTCGACGCCGCGGCCGAGCGCTCGGATCAGGTTCTCGCGGCCCGTCTTGGTGCGGTAGAGCCCGTCCTGGGGAAAGGCGACGAGCTGGAGGTCGATATATCCCGCCACCTGCCGCTTCACCTCCAAAAGCGCCTCGACGCCGCGCAGTTGGTCGGGCGTGGTGTCGACATGGGAGCGGATCGCCAGAAGCCCCATCGAGGCCGCCCAGTCGCAATAGGTGAGCGCGCGGGAAACCATCTCCTCGACCGTCGCGATCGCGCGGAGTTCGCCCCAGAGTGCGATGCCCTCAAGAAGCGTGCCCGAGGCGTTCACCCGGGGGATGCCATAGGAAAGCGTCGCGTCCATGTGGAAATGCGGGTCCACGAAGGGCGGCGAGACGAGGTCGCCGGTGGCGTCGATCACCTCCGTCGCCTCGGCCTCCACCCGGCCGGTGGCGGCGATGCGGTCGCCGGTGATGGCGATGTCGGAGACCGTGCCGTCGGGGAGCGTGCCCCCTTTGATCAGAAGGTCGAACATCTAGCGTTCCCCCTTGTTGAACGGGACCATCAGCGCGGCCGGCACCTCGGCGCGGCGCGACATCAGGATGAGGGCGAGGATCGATAGGACGTAAGGCACCATCAGGAACACCTGGTAGGGCACGACCGCGCCCATCGGCGTCTGCTGGAGCCTGACCTGCAGCGCGTCGAAGGCGGCGAAGAGGAGCGCGCCGAGGGCTGCCTTGCCGGGCCGCCAGGCGCCGAAGACGACGAGCGCGATGCAGATCCAGCCGCGGCCGTTGACCATCTCGAAGAAGAAGGACGAGAAGGCCGACATGGTGAGGAACGCGCCGCCCACCGCCATCAGGCCGGAGCCGACGATCACCGCGCCCATGCGGATCGCGGTGACGGAGAGGCCCTGCGCCTCGACCGAGGCCGGGTTTTCGCCCGCGGCGCGCAGGGCGAGGCCGAGCGGCGTGCGGTAGAGGGTGAAGGCGACGACGGCGATGAGGGCGAAGGCGAGGTAGGTGAGCGGGGTCTGGGCGAAGAAGGCCGGGCCGATGAGCGGGATCTCCGAAAGGTAGGGGATCGCGAAGGGCTGGAAGGGCGTGATCTTCGGCGGCGAGGTGACTTCGGGAAGCGATATCCGGTAGGCGAAGCTCGCGCTCGCGGTGGCCAGAAGCGTGACGCCGAGGCCGACGACATGCTGGCTGAGGCCGAAGGGCACGGTGAGCGTGGCGTGGAGGAGGCCGAAGAGCATGCCCGCGAGCATCGCGACGAGGACGCCCGCCCAGAGGCCCGCGCCGAGATAGACCGCCATCCAGCCGGCGAAGGCGCCGATCACCATGATCCCCTCGATGCCGAGGTTGAGCACCCCGGCGCGCTCGCAGATGAGCTCGCCCAGCGTGGCGAAGATCAAGGGCGAGGCGATGCGGACGGCGGCGGCCCAGAAGCTCGCGGTGAGGAGGATGTCGAGGACCTCCATCAGCGCCACCTGATCCGGGCGCGGGTGAGGCGGAGCGCCAGCACCATGGTCAGGAGCGCGGTCGCCGTCAGGATGTCGGCGATGTAGGTCGGCACGCCTGCGGCGCGGCTCATGCTGTCGGCGCCGACGAAGACGCCGGCGACGAAGAGCGCGGAGAGCACCACCCCGAGCGGATTGAGAAGCGCCAGCATCGCGACGATGATGCCGGTGTAGCCGAAGCCCGGCGAGAGGTCCAAGGTGAGGTTGCCCTTCAGCCCCGCGACCTCGGAGAAGCCCGCGAGCGCGGCGAGCCCGCCCGAGAGGAGCGCGGTCTTGACCATGACGCGGCCGACCGGGATGCCGGCGAAGCGCGCGGCCTCGGCGTTGAGGCCGACGGCGCGGGTCTCGTAGCCGAGCGTGGTGCGGGTCTGGATCACCCAGACCGCGATGGCCGCGAGGATCGCCAGCGCGAAGCCCCAGTGCAGGCGCAGCCCGTCGACGATGCGCGGCAGGCGGGCGGCTTTCTCCAAGGCTGGGGATTTCGGCCAGCCCATGCCCATCGGGTCCTTCATCGGCCCTTCGAGGAGGTAGGAGACGAAGAGGAGCATGATGAAGTTGAAGAGGAGCGTGGTCACGACCTCGTCGACGCCGAGGCGGGTCTTGAGGAGCACCGGGCCGAGGAGGACGAGCGCGCCTGCGAGCATCGCGGCGAGGGCGATAACGGGGAGGAGGAGCGCCGAGGGCAGCGGCAGCGCCCCGGTACCGAGGAGCACGGTGACGATGGCGCCCGCGTAGAGCTGGGCCTCGGCGCCGATGTTCCAGAGCTTCGCTCGGAACGCCACGGCGACGGCGAGGCCGGTGAAGATGAGCGGCGTCGCGCGGCTCAAAGTTTCGAGAAGTGCAAATTTTGACCCCGCAGCGCCCTTCAGGATCAGTCCCAATGTTGCAAAAGGATTAGCGCCCGCAAGGAGCGCGAGGAGCGAGGCGACCAGAACGGTGAGCGCCAGCGCGGTGGCGGGCAGGCCGAAGCGGCGGAGCGCCGTGGGATTGGCGATCGGCTCAAGCCGCATCGGCGCCTCCGTCGAAGCCCTGCCCCGCCATCCAGATCCCGAGCTCGGCCGGGGTCTTGGTGCCGCGCGGGAAGGCGGGCGAGAGCCGGCCCTCGTAGATCACATGGATGCTGTCGGAAAGCGCCATGATCTCGTCGAGGTCCTCGGAGATCAGGAGGACCGCCGCCCCTCGGTCGCGGGCGGCGATGAGCTGGCCGTGGACGAAGGTGACGGCACCGATGTCGAGGCCCCGGACCGGCTGGTTGGCGAGGATGATCTTCGGGCCCGCTTCGAGCGCGCGGCCGAGGATCAGCTTTTGCATGTTGCCGCCGGAGAGGAGCCGGATCCGCGCCGAGGGTCCCGGGCAGCGGACGTCGTAGGTGTCGATGATCTTCCGCGCGAAGCCCTCGGCGGCGGCCCAGTCCATCCAGCCCTTCCGGCTGTAGGGGGCGGCCTCGTAACTTTCCAGCACCGCGTTCTCGGTCAGCGAGAAATCGGCGACGGTGCCGGTGCGGTGGCGGTCCTCGGGGATGCGGGCGATGCCGGCGGCAAGGGCGGCGCGCGGCGACCAGTCGCCATGATGCGGCGGAGTCAGGTCCATCGTACCGCTGGCGGGTTCGTCGAGCCCGCCGATGAGATCCGCAAGCGCGGCCTGACCGTTGCCGGAGACGCCCGCGAGGCCGGTGATCTGGCCCGCGCGGAGCGTCAGGTCGATGCCCGCGAGCCCCGGCGCATTGCCGCGCCGGGCCGTCGTCACCCGCCGCAACGTCAGGAGCGGGGCGCCCGGGTCACGCTCTGCGAGTTTCGGCGCGGTGATCTCGGCGCCGACCATCATCTCGGCCAGCCTGTGGCGGTCGGTGTCGGCGGTCGCGACCTCGCCCGCGAGGCGGCCATGGCGCAGCACGAGGACGCGCGAGGAGATCGCCATCACCTCGTTCAGCTTGTGCGAGATGAAGATGACCGAGAGGCCGAGTTCAACGGCTTTCCGCAGCGTCTCGAAAAGCGCCGCCGTCTCCTGCGGGGTCAGGACGGCGGTCGGCTCGTCGAGGATCAGGATGCGGGCGTCGCGGTAGAGCGCCTTGAGGATCTCGACCCGCTGGCGCTCGCCGACCGAGAGCGCGCCGACGCGGGCGTCGGGGTGGACGGCGAGGCCGAAATCGGCGGAGAGCTTGGCGACCTTCGCCCGCGCCGCCCCGGTATCGAGCCGCGGCGAGAGCAGCGAGCCGGTGCCGAGGAGGATGTTCTCCAGCACCGTCATATTGTCGGCGAGCGTGAAGTGCTGGTGCACCATGCCCACCCCCGCCGCGAGGGCGGCGCGGGGATGGCCGGGCGGCAACCGCCGCCCGAACACCTCGACGGTTCCCGCATCGGCGGTGTAGTGGCCGAAGAGGATGTTCATCAGCGTCGTCTTGCCGGCGCCGTTCTCGCCGAGAAGGGCGACGACCTCGCCCTTCCGCAGCTCGAACGAGATCGCGTCGTTGGCGAGAAGCGCCCCGAACCTTTTGGTGATGCCGTCGAGGCGGAGGACGACCTCCGCCCCCTCGCCCCCAGCCATCAGGAGGACTTCGGCTCTTCGTCGTTGATCTCGACGGTGAAGCTGCCGTCCTTGATCGCGGCCTCGCGCTCGGCCACCAGCGCCATTGCCTCCGCGGGCACCTTGCCCTCGAACGTGCCGAGGGGGGCGAGCGAGCAGCCGCCTTCCTTGAGGAAGGAATAGGTGCCGTAGTTGTCGGCCTTGAAGCTGCCGCCGGCGACCGCGGCGAGGGCGGCGTTCAGCGTCGGTTCGAAATGCCAGAGCGCGGAGGCGACGACGGTCTCGGGGTAGTCCCCTTGCGTGTCGATCACGTTGCCGACGGCGAGGATGCCGCGTTCCTGGGCCGCGTCCGAGACGCCGAAGCGTTCGGCATACATGAGGTCCGCGCCGTTATCGATCATGGCGAAAGCGGTCTCCTTGGCCTTCGGCGGGTCGAACCACGAGCCGATGAAGCTCACCTGGAAGGTCGCGTCGGGCTTGGTCTCGCGCACGCCGGCCATGAAGGCATGGATCAGCCGGTTGACCTCGGGGATCGGGAAGCCGCCGACGACGCCGATATTGCCGGACTGCGTCATCGCGCCGGCGATGATGCCGGAGAGATAGGACGCATCCTGGATGTAGTTGTCGAAGACGGCGAGGTTCGGATGCGCCTCGTCATGGAGGAACGACGAGCCGAGGAGAAACGCCGTCTCGGGATATTCGTCGACGACCTCGCGCGCCTCCTGCTCGACGCCGAAGATCTCGCCGATGATGAGCTTTGCGCCCTGTTCGGCATATTCGCGCATGACGCGGGGATAGTCGGTGTTGGTGACGTTCTCGGTGAAGGTGTATTCGGCGCCACCGGCCGCGACGGCGGCCTCGGCGGCGACATGGATGCGGCTCACCCATTGCTGTTCGACCGGCACGGTGTAGATGCCCGCGACCTTGATCGGGTCGGCGGCGAGAAGTCGTTTCGGCAGTCCGACGATCCCGGTCGCGGCGACGGCGCCCGCACTCGCCATGAGGTGCCGCCGGCTCAGCCCGGCCGGCTTGATCCTTCCAGTCATGTTCAACTCCCTGTCGGTTTGTTGCACTCCCTCGCGAAAATTTTTATCAATTGGTAAAGTTTTTTCAGATTCGCGCAAGAAAATTCTAAGCCAGCGGCGGCAAAAGGGAATGCCGGTCTTGGGCCGCGCATTCCGGGCCGCGACCGGCCTGCCCGCTCAGACGCCGACATAGGCGGCGAATTGCGGCGCATCGGCGCGAAGGCCGGCCGCCGGGACGGTTTCGGCGACGCTGCCGCCCGTCATGAAGGCGATGCGGTCGGCGACCGACAGGGCCGCATCGACGCGCTGCTCGACGAGGATCGTCGCGACGCCGGTTTTCTTGAGCGCCACCACGGTGTCTCGGATCAGCGCGATCATCGAGGGCTGCAGCCCCTCGGTCGGCTCGTCGAGAAGGAGGACCTTTGGCTCGAGGCAGAGCGCGCGGGCAATGGCGAGCATCTGCTGCTCGCCGCCCGAGAGCGTGCGCGAGACTTGCCCCATTCGCTCGCGGAGCCGGGGAAAGAGCTCCAGTACCCGGTCGCGGGTGCGGGCGTCACGCTTGCGGGTCATCAGGCCGATCTCGATGTTCTCGGCCACGGTCAGGTCGCCGAAGAGCCGCCGCCCCTGCGGCACATAGCCGACGCCCTGGCGCGGCACCTCGTGCGCGGGCAGGGTTTCGAGCCGGGCTCCGTCAAGCTCGATGGTCCCGGCGCTGGCGCGGAGCTGACCGATGATGGTCTTGAGCGTGGTGGACTTTCCCGCACCGTTCCGGCCCATCAGGCAGAGGACCTCGCCCGCCGCGACGGAGAGGGAGAGCCCGCGCAGCACCTGGACGGCGCCGTAGCCCGCCTCGATCCCCTCAAGCCGCAGCATGCGGATCCCCCAGGTAGGCCGCCTGCACCGCCTTGTCGGCGCGGATCGTCTTCGGCGTGCCGGTCGCCAAGACCTCGCCGAAGTTCAGCACAGTGATACGGTGAGCGAGGTCCATGACCACGTCCATGTTGTGCTCGATGAGGAGCACCGTCGCCTCCGGCACCACGCCGCGCACGATGTCCTTGAAGGTCTCGATCTCGCCTTGCGCGAGGCCCTGCGTCGGCTCGTCGAGGATCAGGAGCTTTGGCTTCAGCGCGAGGCCCATCGCCACTTCGAGAAGCCGCTGGTGGCCGTAGCTGAGGGTGCCCGCGATCTGGTCGGCGCGCGCCTCGAGCCCGACGCGGGTCAGCGCCTCGGTCGTGTCCTCGGCAAGACGGCGGGAATGGCGGCTCTGGACCGCGAGGGCGACGTTGTCGAAGACCGTGAGCGCGCCGTAGACTTGGGTGATCTGGAACGTATAGGCGATGCCCGCGCGGACGCGGGCATGGGCGGGGGTGCGGGTGATGTCGCGCCCGGCGAAGCGGATCGTGCCGGACTGGACCGGGATGCGGCCCGAAAGGAGGCTCACGAAGGTGGTCTTGCCGGCGCCGTTCGGGCCAATGAGGGCGTGGATCTCGCCCTCCTCAAGGTCGAAATCCACCCCGTCGACGGCCTTCAGCCCGTCGAAATGGCGGGTGAGCCCGCGCGCCTCCAGAAGCGTCACGGCAGCCATCTGAGCCCCCGTTCGCGGAGCGTGCCGAGGATGCCCTTCGGCGCGAAGAGGATGAGCAGGACCAGAGCCGCGCCGGTGACGAACTGGTGGGCGTCGGTCACCGAGGAGGCGTAGTCGATGAGGTAGAACATCAGGAGCGCGCCGAGGAACGGGCCGATCACCGTGCCCGCGCCGCCGAGAAGGACGTAGAGAAGCGGCAGGATCGAGTATTGCACCGAGGCGAGGCTCGCCCCGGCATAGCCGAACATCAGCGCGTAGGCCGCGCCGGAGAGGCCGGAATAGAGGCCGGAGATCGTCAGCGCCGCGAGCTTCACCGTGAACGGGTTGTAGCCGAGCATGCGGCTTCGCTCCTCGTTCTCGCGCATGGCCACCATGATCCGGCCGCGCGGCGAGCGGGCGAGCCAGAGGTTGACGAGAAGGGCTGCCGCGAAGAGCGCGAAGGCCACGAGGTAGCGGGTGTTGTCGTCGGAGAGGTCGAGGCTCCCGAGCATCCGCCCCGCCCTCGGGATCACGATGCCCTCGTCCCCGCGGGTGTAGCTGCCGAAGTAAAGCACCGTCAGGTAGCCCGCCTGCGCGAACATCAGGGTTACGATCATGAAGGCGACCCCGGCTGTGCGGAGCGCGAAGAGGCCGAGCGCGAAGGCCACGAGCCCCCCGGCGGCGAGCCCGGCGATCAGGCCGGTCCCCGCCGTCCCCTCCGCGTGATAGGCGAGAAGCCCGGCGGCATAGAGCCCGGCGCCGAAGAAGAGCGCGTGGCCGAGGCTCAGGAGGCCGGTGTAGCCGAAGGCGATGTTGTAGCCCATCGCGTAGATCGCGAGCACCATGATCCGGGCGATATTGGTGTGGTGATAGGCGGGCGCCGCGAAGTGGAACGCGAGAAGTGCCGCGAGGAGGCCGAGATGGAGAAGGAGCGCCCGGTCGAGCTTCATGCCGCGCGCTTTCCGAAGAGGCCCTGGGGCCTGAGCACGAGGATCAGCGCGACGGCGAGCGTCGCCACGATCTTGGCCAGCGTCGGCGCGAAGAAGGTGGAGATGACGCCGTCCGAGAGCCCGATGACGAGGGCCGCGACCAGCGTGCCGCGCAAGCTGCCCAAGCCGCCGATGATGACGACGATGAAGGACAAAAGCAGGGGATCGCCGCCCATCAGGTAGTGCGCCTGCTGGATCGGCACGATGAGGACAGCGGCGATGGCGGCAAGCCCCGCCCCCATCGCGAAGACCCCGGCATAGACCCTGTCGACATTGATGCCGAAGGCCCGCGCGGTGTCGCGGTCGATCTGGGTGGCCCGCATGATCAGCCCGGCGCGCGTGTGCCTGAGGATCAGCCAGACCGCCAAGAGCACCAATGCCGCCGCGGCGACAACCGCGAGCTTGTAGCCGGAATAGCCGAACCACGGCAGCTGGATGCGGAAGTTCAGCGGTGCCGGGACCGGGCGCGCGTCGGGGCCGAAAAAGCTCAAGGCCGCCTGTTCGAGGATGTAGAGGAGCCCGATCGTCGCGACGATGGTCGCCTCGGGCTCGTAGTTCAGCCGTTTCAGGACGGCGGTATCGGCGGCCGCCGCGATGGCGCCGACGATCAGCGGGCAGAGGACGAGCGCCACGGCGAAGGAAAGCGCGGGCGGGCCCGGCACCCATTGCGAGACGAACCACGCCAGCACCGCGCCCAGCATGAAGAAGGCGCCGTGGGCGACGTTCACCACCCGCATGATGCCGAACACCAATGACAGCCCGGAGGCCGTCAGCGCGAGGACCGCGGCGGTGACAAGGCCCTCCATCAGGGCGAGAAGCAGGAAGGGTCCGAAATCCACGCACAAATCGGGCGGGGATTACGCCCCGCCCGTCCCGGTATCAGAAGCTCATCGTCGTGTAGTCGACCTCGTCGGGATAGAACCCGTCCTCCATCGAGGTCTGGTGGACGCGCACGAGCTTGCCGCCCTCGACCTTGGTGATGGACTGGAGCCCGAAGGCCTGGTGGGTCTTGCCGTTGAAGACCTTCGGCCCCTGCGGATGCGCCTGTCCTTCGGCGAAATCGGTCATTGCCTCGATGGCTTCCACGATCTTCTGCCGGTCGGCGGGGCCGGTGTATCCCGCCGCCTCCATCGCATGCTTGATGACGAACAAGGTCTCCCAGGTCGAGAACATATGGGCGTAGGTCGCGATATCGGCGGGGTCGGAAACCGAGGCGCCGTTGTCGTCGACGCCCACCGCGGCGCGGTAGAAGGTCTCGTGCTCGGAGGCATCGGCCTGCTTGTAGCGCGGATGGCCTTCCCAGAAATGCGAGCCGTCGAGGAATTCGAGGCCGGGGGAGTTGATGTCGACGGCCTCAAGCGAGTCGATGAAGCCAAAAAGCTGCGGCCGGTCGCCCGAGCCGTAGAATTCGCCCAGTTCCTTCACGAAGGTCAGGACGGCGGGGCCGACCATGACGTGATAGATCACCTCGGTTTCGGAGGGGATCTGCGGGAAGTAGCGGGTGAAGGAGGTCTCGGTCGGCGGGATCGCGATCTGCTGGATCACCTCGCCGCCCTGCGCGGCCATCGCGGCGGTGAAGAAGTCGCGGTGATCGTGGCCGAAGGCGAAGTCGGGGAAGATCATCGTGACCTTCTTGCCGAGGTTCGAGGAGACGAAGGGCGCCATGCCCTGGACCTGGCTCTTCACGTCGGTGATGCCGGGCTGGAGCGTCCAGCGGTTGAGCATCCCGCTCGCCACATGGTGGCCCTCGGAGCAGACGAGATAGGGCACCTTCAGTTCGCCCGCGCGGGGGGCCGAGCCGATCACGACATGGGAAAAGAGCGTTCCCATCACCAGATCGCAGTTCGACTGGGTGGTGAGCTTCTCCACCACTTCCGCGCCGCGCTTGGGGTCGGTGCCGTCATCCTCGAAGACGATCTCGACGGGCCGCCCGTTGATGCCGCCCCCTTCGTTCAGCACCTTCAGCGCGGCCGAGGCGGTGCGCTCGTACCAGCGGCCGTAGGAAGCGCCGATGCCGGTGCGGTGAAGCTGGAAGCCGATGCGGATCGGCTCGGAGGACTGCGCCTGGACGAAGCGCGGGACGGCGGCAAGCGCGCCGGCGCCGGCCATGCCCTTGAGGATCGTGCGGCGGGTCGGGGTCGTGGTGAACGGTCTTCCGGTCATGGAACATCTCCGCTGTTGGATCTGGCGCGTTCTGGCCGCGCGCCCGGTTCTCGTGCGAAATCGGAACACGGGAAGTGCCCCGAATGCAAGGATTTCTCATCCGACCGCCGGGGCGGAGAGCAGCCAGAGGCCAAAGACGGTGTAGCCGACCATCAGTGCCGTCATCGGCAGGTGGGCGCGAAACGAGTGCCCGCCGGCAATCCGTTCGGAGAGTTTCATGCCGATGATGACGGCGAGGAGATGCGCGCCGAGGATCGTCGCGAACTGGGCGATCCAGATCATGCGGACCCCGGCGCGGGTCGCGAGGAAACCGAAGGAGACCCAGTGCTCTGAGAGGCCGAGAAGCTGCCAGCCCCGCGCGAAGGGGTCGTTCAGCGCCGCGATCGCATATTGGCCGTTCGTAAGGAGAGCGATGAGGTAATGCGCGACGTGGTAGCCCGCCGCGATCGGCAGGAAGGCGAGCATCATCGGCCCCGCCGCGTCGCGAAACCGCCCGGCGGGCAGGCCGGCACGGATCGCGCCGAGGATGAGCGCGGCGCTGAGCAGCCAGAAGAGGGGCAGCGCGATGCTGTTCGCGACGAGCACCGCCGAGCGGCCGGGAAACTCGAGGGGATTGATGCCGAGGCGCACGAGCCACCAGAAGGTCTCGGTCAGGCCGTCGAAGCTGACCGACGCGAGGACGAGGGTAACGAAGGCGACGGCCGAGGCCGAGAGCGGCGCGAGGCGCAGCACCTGCGCGCCGGGCAGACCGGCGAAGACCCGGAGCCTGTCGCCCGCCGGCTCGGCCCAGAAGGGCGCGATCTTGGCGACGAAGCCGAAATAGACGGTCAGGAACTCGCCCCGATCGAGCCAGTCCTCGCCCTCGGCAACGGCCAGAAGAAGGATGACGAGGTAGTAGCCCGCCGCCACGCGGGCGAGGACGGCGGGATCGGCGGGGGCGAGCGAGATGATCTCGAACCAGGCAAAGCCGAGATAGCCCGCGACAGCCGGCCAGTGGCCGAGCCGGGAGAGGCCGATGCTGCCGCTGATGCCGAAGAGGCGGCGAAGGGCGCGGGCCGGGGCCGACCACGGCTCGATGTCGCGCCAAAGGTTGCCGAAGAGGACGGAAGCGAGGGTGAGGCCGACCCAGAGCACGGTCCAGAGCATGAGCGGCAGCAGGTTCTCCAGCGGGTCGCGGGTGCCGAAGAGGCCGACGGCCACGAGCCCCCAGAAGCCCGCCGTGGCGAGCCATCCGGCTAGCGCGCGCGGCACGAGGCGTGGCCGCTCGAAGAGCTGGTGCGCCGCGAACCGGGGCAGCCGGCGCGCGTCGAGCCCGGCGAGCGCGGTCAGCACGACTGCGACGGCGGCGCCGGCCATGTACCAACCGGTCGGCAGGGTGAGGATCACCATGCGCTCGGAGGCATGGGCGAAAACCGGCGCAGGCAGGAGCGCCAGCAGGACCGCGAGGCCGCGCATCAGCGCAGGCCGTCCTCGCCCTTTATCTGGTGCGCCTCGAGCCCGCCCATACGGGAATGGATGCGCGGCCCCTTCGCCATGCAGAGCGCGAAGACGATCTCGTCGGGTTTCGGCCCGTCCGGCACCATCACTGTCATCGTGTCGAAATGGCTGCGCACATAGGCGGCGTTGACATGGGCGAGCGGCAGGTCGAGCGTCGAGCCTGCCGCGCCGACCTTCTTGACCGAGGGCACGATGGCCTTGGTCTCGCCAAGAAGCGCGCGCATGCCGTAGCCGCCGGGCGCATGCCAGAGCGCGCCGTGTTCCAGCTCACCCATCAGGCCGACGAGCGCGCCCTTGCCATAGGCGTCGATCCCCTCGGCCCCGCCGAGGGCGGCGATCAGCCGTTCGCCCATCATCAGGGCGAGCGGCTTGAGATCCTCCATCGCCGGCTGCAGGTCGGGCTCGAAGCGCCCCGCGAAGGGATTCGACACCACCGCGAGCACCGCCGCGCGGCGGCGCGGGGTTGCGGCATCCGCGCCGCCGTCGTGGTGGATCTCGTCGGTGATGAGGCTCAGCTTGCGCAGGCGGAAATCGGGCACGGATGATGCTCCCTTCTCGGCTCGGGGAACCATGCCGCAATCGGGGCGAGGCGGCAATGACCGCGTTCCATGTGTCGGTCTGCGCGCGGGACTGTTACTGGCTACGCGGGCCGGTTGAGGCTATCCTGCCGACGCCGACCCGGGATCCGACCAGCCCGGGCAAGCAATGAGGGGCGGGGGCCGGAATGGCGGGAACGGAGTGCAATTATCAGCGCAAGATGACTGCGCGCGAACTGACGACTGCCTTGTCGGAAGCTGAGTGCCGGCATTGCCGGGTCTCGGCGGCGGCACTGCTGGAAAACGGCGAGCATCTTGAAATCTGCGCCGAGGAATTTGCGTCCGACATCATGAGCGGGGAACGCGTACTCACGCCGATCGCGCTGTGCCCGGCCTGCCACCGGCTCAACCATCTCGACGCGCATCACCGGCACAATCCGTGCCAGATCAAGGCACGCCACAGCCGGGAGAACTCGTTCTAGCTCAATCGGCGGGCGCAATCTCGAGGTCCACGGGCGCAAGCCCGTCGATCTCTCCGTGCAGGATATCACCAGGGCGAACCGGTCCGACCCCGGCCGGCGTGCCGGTGAAGATCAGGTCGCCCGCGCGCATGTGGTAGAGCGTCGAGAGATGGGCCACGATCCCGGCCACCGACCAGACCATGTCGGCGAGACGGGCGCGCTGGACGGGCGTGCCATTCAGGAGAAGCGAGATCCCCTGCGGGCCGGGCTCGCCGAAGGCCGCGGCGCGGGTGATCGGGCCGATCACGGCCGCGTTCTCGAAATCCTTGCCGGTGTCCCAGGGCCGGCGCTTGTCCTTGGCCGCGGCCTGAAGATCGCGGCGGGTCATGTCGAGCCCCGCGGCATAGCCGAAGATGGCGTCGAGCGCCTTCTCCTGCGGGATCCGGAAGGCTGGGGCGCCGAGGGCGACGACGAATTCCATCTCGTGGTGGAAATCGGCGGTGCCCGGCGGATAGGGGATCGTGGCACCTGAAAGGGTCAGATGCGCGGGCGCCTTGGTGAAGTAGAACGGCGCCTCGCGGTCGACCTCGGCGCCCATCTCCTTCGCGTGGTCGGCGTAGTTGCGCCCGACGCAGAAGATCCGGGTGACCGGAAAGGCGGCGTCCTCGCCGTGCAGGGGCACGGTGACGGGGTCGGAGGCGGGGAACACGAGCCTGGTCATTCGCCGTAGGGCACCCAGATGTTCTTCACTTGCGTCGCGCGCAGCAGGAAATCGCGGCCCTGGCCGCCGGGCCCGGACCAGTCGCGGTTCGGCGGGCACCAGGTGAGTTTGAGGTTACCGGCACTTTCGGCCTCGACCATCCTCGCGCCGTCCTCCGAACCGCAATACCACATCGCGGCGACGTCGTCGTGTCCGGCGAGGGTCTTCGCCAGTTCGTCGCGGGCGCCGGTGACGATGTTGACCACCCCGCCGGGGAGGTCGGACGTGTCGAAGACCTGGTAGAGGTCGGTCGCGGCCAAGGGCATCGCCTGCGCCGGGATCGCGACGACGCGGTTGCCCATCGCGATCGCCGGCAGGACGAGGCTGAGAAAGCCGAGGAGCGGCGCGTCGTTCGGGCAGGCGATGCCGATCACGCCGAAGGGTTCGGGCATCGCGAGCGTGACATGCGCCGATTTCGTCGCATGCACCGCGCCGTCGAACTTGTCGGCCTGGGCGGCGTAGTAGAAGGCGCGGCGGATCGAGGCCGCCACCTCCTCGGCCGGTTTCGGGGTGCCGGCGGACTTCAGGCGCCGGGTGAACTCGGCCTCGCGCGCGGCGAGGTTCTCGGCGAGGTAGTAGAGCACCTGGGCGCGGTTGTGGCCGGTCGCCCTGCCCCATCCGCCCGCCTTGTGCGCGGCCTCGACCGCGTTGCGGATGTCCTTGCGGTTGCCGAGGCCGGCGAGGCCGATCTGGCCCGACTTGCCGGTGACGGCGTAGGAATAGCCGCCGTCGGGGCGTTTCTGGGCGCCGCCGATATAGAGTTTCGCGGTGCGGTCGATGGGGGCCGTGCCGGTGGATGGCGCGCCCGGCACCGGCGCGGCATCGAGCCGCGCCGGTGCCGTCTCGGGCTTCGCCCGAGGGACCGGACCCGAGAGGTATTCGCGCATGCCCTCGCGGCCGCCCTCGCGACCGAAGCCGCTCTCGCGGTAGCCGCCGAAGCCCGCCCCGGCATCGAAGATGTTGGTCGCGTTCACCCAGACGACGCCGGCCTTGACCTTCGCGGCGATGTCGAGCGCGAGGTTGATGTTCTCCGACCAGATCGAGGCGGCAAGCCCGTAGCGGGTGTTGTTGGCCAGCTCGACCGCCTCGTCGGGGGTGCGGAAGGTGGTGAGCGTGGCCACCGGGCCGAAGATCTCCACCTCGGAGACGATGTTGGCGGGGGCGACATTGGTCATGAAGCCGGGCGCAAAGAAGCAGCCCGTCGCGGGAAGCTGGCCCTCGGCCTGGTGCAGCACCGCGCCCTCGGCCTCGCCCTTCGCGACGATGTCGCGGATGCGGGCGAGCTGGACCGGATCGACGATGGCGCCGATATCGGTGGACTTGTCGAGGGGGTCGCCGGTGCGGAGCTTGGCGAGCCGGGCGCGGAGGCGTGTCACGAAGGTCTCGGCGATGCCCTCCTGCACGAGGATACGGCTCCCCGCGCAGCAGACCTGGCCCTGGTTGAACCAGATCGCATCGACCACTCCCTCGACCGCGCCGTCGAGATCGGCATCGGCGAAGACCACGAAGGGCGATTTGCCGCCCAGTTCCAGCGTCAGCTTCTTGCCCGTGCCCGCCGTCGCCTTGCGGATCGCGCGGCCGACCTCGGTCGAGCCGGTGAAGGCGACCTTGTCGACCTCCGCGCCGACCAGCGCCGCCCCGGTCTCGCCATCGCCGGTGACGATGTTGACGACGCCCTTCGGCAGGCCGATCTCGGCGCAGATCTCGGCGAAGGCAAGCGCGGTCAGCGGCGTGTATTCGGCAGGTTTCAGGACCACGGTGTTGCCGGCGGCGAGCGCCGGCGCGATCTTCCAGGCGAGCATCAGGAGGGGAAAGTTCCACGGGATGATCTGGCCGCAGACGCCGACGGGCACGGCGCCGGGAAACTCCTCCTCCAGCATCTCGGCCCAGCCGGCGTGGTGGTAGAAGTGGCGCGCGACGAGGGGGATGTCGATGTCGCGGCTCTCGCGGATCGGCTTGCCGTTGTCGAGCGTCTCCAGCACGGAAAGGAAGCGTTCGCGTTTCTGGACGTGGCGGGCGATGGCGTAGAGCCATTTCGCGCGCTCGTGGCCGGGCAGCTTCGACCAGCCGGGTAAGGCGGCGCGGGCGGCCTTCACCGCCGCGGCCACGTCCTTTTCCGAGCCCTGCGCCACCTTCGCGAGCTCCGCGCCGGTCGCGGGATCGGCGCTCGGGAAGGTCTTCGCGGGCTTCGTGAAGGCGCCGTCGATGTAGTGGCCGAACGTCCCCCTTGCCTTCAGCCAGCCCATGACCTCGCCCGAGGCCTCAGGCGCCGGGCCGTAGTCCATCGTCTCCAGTATCTCGGTCACTGTCGGCATCGGTCCCTCAGGCAATGGCGTGGCGCGAGGACGCGGCATAGCGTCCGGTCAGGTGGTGTTCGAGCTGGCGCTCGATATCGGCGAGCATCGAGGAGGCGCCGAGCCGGAAGAGATCGGGTTTCAGCCAGTCGTCGCCGAGCTCCTCCTTCATCAGGATCTGCCAGGCGATCGCGTCTTTCGCGGTCTTCATGCCCCCCGCCGGCTTGAAGCCGATCTTCTGGCCGGTGCGCGCGCCGTAATCCCGGAGTGCCCGGGCCATGACGAGACTCACGGGCAGCGTCGCGTTCACGCCCTCCTTGCCGGTCGAGGTCTTGATGAAATCCGCGCCCGCCTGCATCGCCACCATCGAGGCCTTGTAGACGTTGCGCAGCGTCTTGAGGTCGCCGGTCGCGAGGATCGCCTTGAGATGCGCGGCCCCGCAGGCCTCGCGCATCTCCGCGACCTCGTCGTAGAGCGCGGACCAGTTGCCGTCGAGGACATGGGCGCGGGTGATGACGATGTCGATCTCATCCGCGCCGTGGTCGACGGCGTAGAGGATCTCGGCGAGGCGGAGGTTGAGGGGCATGAGACCCGCCGGGAAGCCGGTGGCGACCGAGGCGACGGGGACGCCGGTGCCGTCGAGCGCCTTGACTGCGGTCGATACAAGCGTCGGATAGACGCAGACCGCGCCGGTCGTCAGCCCGGCGAGCCCGAGCCCGTCGAGGATGTGGTCGGCCAAGGGGCTCCGCGCCTTGGCGCAGAGTCGGCGCACCCGCTCGGGCGTATCGTCGCCGGCGAGCGTGGTGAGGTCCATGCAGCGGACCGCGTTGACGAGCCAGGCGGCCTGCCATTCCTTCTTAACGGTGCGACGCGTGGTCAGCGTCGCGGCCCGGCGCTCGGCCGCGGGCGTGTTCACCGCGATCTGGTCGAACCAGTCGAGCTGCAGGGGAACGCCTGGATTCCGCGCGATGTTGGGAAGGGCATGAATCTCGGGCATCGGACTGTCCTGGCTGGCGGCGTCAACCGATCATAGCGCCTGACGCTAACGCCTGTCTCCGGTCTCGGCAATCCAATTTTGACCACAGGGTCAAATTTCAGACGTTCACCGCCGCGGCTTGCCCTTCCAGGTGCCGAGCCAGGCGCGGAACCGGCCCCAGACGCCGCGCGCCCGCTCCGCCGCCTCGTCGGCGCGCTGGTCGACGCTGTCCCAGGCCTCCTCGACATCGGCGAGCACCGGGTCGATCGAGCGTTCGCGGAACTGCAGCCACATCCGGCGCAGCATCAGGAGAACGAAGCCGAGGAAGACGAAGAAGAAGATGTTGAACCAGGGGATGATCGTCACGTCCGGCCCCTCGACCCGCTTGATCGAGATCGCGTTCGGGAAGGCCGAGAAATACTCGATCCGCCAGCCGTAATGGGTGACCGAGACCCATTCCGGCGCCGCGGCGGTGGATTTCGCATCTTCCGCCTCGGTCTGCAGGTTCGCGGTGTCGAACTTGAAATAGGGCGGCCAGGACCAGCCGGTATCCTCGTTGCGATAGACCATTGGCTTGTTGTTGGCCTTCACCGTCTGGATGAACTGCACGTCGCGGTTGATGAGCCCGGTCGACTGGTCGTCGGGCTTCGCCCAGAAGATCCGCGTCCAGTCGTTGAGGTCCTGCCGCTCCTGATAGGTGTTGACCACCCGCACGATGTCATGCTGCGGCAGCGTGTAGTGGAAGAAGCCGAAGACGATGAGCGCAATCAGCGTCAGCACGGTCCATTTCGCGTATTTCATCTTCGCCTCAGTAATTGGTCAGGTAGATCAGTAACAGCACGCCGAGCGTCGGGATCACGTAGACGAGCCAGATCAGCTTGCGCCTCAGGCTTTTCTCGTAATCCCGCATGCCCGCCTCGATATAGGCGTCTCGGGCCGGGGATTCACCCCCGTCGTGCTCGCCGTCCCATTCCTTCTCCAGCCGCTCGCGCTCGACCGAGCGGGAATAGATCGACAGGAGCAGATACATCACCGTCATCGCGATGAAGCCGAAGACGGCAAGGCGGAGGAAGGCGATCATCGGCGCTCCTTTCTCACCGCGCCCCAGGGGCCGACGATGTCGAGAATGTCGGGTTTGCGGCTCTCGGGCGCACCGGAGCGGCTCCAGGGTCCCGGTTCATGCATGCCGGGCTCGGGGCCGAACAGAGCCTCGCGCGCACCGGCCTTGTCGATCTGGTATTCGCGTTCGAGATAGTCGGCGACATAGGCCTTCTTCGCCTCGGGCCAGGAGCGGTAGAGATCGTAGAAAAGCTCCTTGTGGCAGATGAAGAGCTGGCGCACGTCGAGGGGTGACAGTTCGGAAAGCAGCATGTTGACGAGGTCGCGATCGGCATGGGCCTTGGCGCGGAGCGTGTAGAAATAGGCCGGATGCGCCGAGGTAATGCGCGGCCAGGGCCCGCCCGTCTCGACCCATCTGAGAAGCGCCGCGAGCCCGTGGAACTCCTCGGGCAGCCGCGCGCCGATGGCCGACGCGGCCTGCCTCAGGTCGCGCCGCGCCCCGTGGCCGATCTCGAGCCTGAGGCTCGCGGCGGCGGCGACGACGATGAAATCCATCTTCTGGCGCAGGATCGCCGCGGCATCGGCGCCGCGGGCATTGACGATCGGCTCCACGAGGTCGTTGATCTCGAGGAACTTGGCGATCTGGTTGCGGTCCTCGAGGTCGAAGACGTATTTGATCGGCAGCGCCCCCAAAGCCTCCTTCCGCCCGACCGCGATCGCCGCCGGATGTTCCACGTCACGGAAGATGTAGAGGCCGCCGAAATGCGCGGTCCAGAAATTACCCTGGTCGAATGTGGTGGACTTGAGCGCGACCGGATTGCGCGTCACGTCGCCGGTCTTGTCCGCGAGCCCGATCATCTCGGCGATCAGCACGTCATCCCACCAGCCGTCCTCCTCGCTGCGGAAGCGGTCGATGAGGCCGGCAAGCTTCTGCCCCTCGGCCACATGGTTGCCGGTCGTGTCGGCGGTGACCGTGATGCGGCGGATGTCGAAGAGCCGGGCCGGGCTTTCGAGGTCGTAGACGGTGTTTTCGAGTTCCCCCGCCACCGCGTCGCGCGCGGTGAGCGTAAAGAGCTGCGCCTCGTTCTCCGCGATGAAGCGGGCGAGAATGCCGCGCGAGGTGGAGAACTTGGCGTTCAGAAGCGGCGCGGTCTTCTGGTCGGTGGTCAGGAGGATGAACTGCCGGTTGCAGCCATTGGCGTTGAGGTAGAGGTGATCGCCCAGTTCATCGCCCACCTCGGGCGAGTAGCCCGAGATGTCGATGTGGAAATCGGCAAGCCTGGTCTCCTTACCCGACAGAGCTTTCAACGCACGGTTATAGCGCTCGACCAGCGCCGGGCTCTCGACCGGGACGAGATTGCCGAACATCAGGCCTTTTTCGATGAGGCGTTTCATGCGCGGCCTTTCAGTTTGTCTGGAGCGCGTCCCCCCACCCCCATCCCACGAGGGGGAGGGGAAGAGATAGAAACTGCCGCCGCGAGATGATCAGGCTTGAAGGCAGAGGTATTGCAGAAAATCATGTTCCCGGCCCTCTCCGTTTCGAAACACCGCCCGCAACATCGCGGCTCCCCTCCCCCTCGTGGGATGGGGATGGGGGGATGGCCTCAAGCGCATCCAGCACCACCTGCATCACACCGTCGATATTGCCATCCACATCTGTGTTCCAGAATCGCAGGACGGAAAAGCCCTGCCCTTCGAACCACGCATCCCGCGTCTGATCTCTTGGCCCGCCGTGCCCGCCGCCATCGACCTCGATCACCAGCCGTCTACCGAATTCAGCGAAATCCGCGATGTAACGCCCGACCGGCGCCTGCCTGCGAAAATGGGTGCCAAGCATCCGGTTCACCTCACGCAGTTTCGGCCAGAGATGACGCTCCTGCGAGGTCATGTTCTTCCGAAGCTCTCGGGCGTGATCCCGGGTATGGGCAGCGATGCGAGTCACGACGCAGCCCCCCACCCCCATCCCCTCCCCACAAGGGGGAGGGGAGGTGCCAGACCGGCGACCTTCGCACCTCCCTCCCCCCTCGTGGGGGAGGGATGGGGAGGGGGGGATATCACGACTTCACCTTCCTTCTCCGCAGAGCCTCAGCAAGAAGCATGATCAAGAAGAAGATTCCACCAAGGAACATGGTCGCAAAGCCGGAAAGCAGAAAAACATCGAATGCCGAGAACTTTGGATCACACATTGTCGCCTTAAGAGGCCGAAGCAACGAGCTTGGTCCGCAATTGAAGACGACGATTGCGGCGCTTACCGGGATAAGCCCCAGCGCGAGCGTCACCAATCCAGCTAACAAGGCCAGGAATCTATTTGAAGCATTCCGCCGCAGAGCAACGAGAACGGCCATCCAAGCCACAGCGCCGCTCGCCGCCAGAATAGCAAAGCCTAACGGAGCACTCACCCCTTCCCCTCCAGATACCGCCGCTTGGCCTCTTCCATACGCCGCATGTCCCGAACGGCCCCCTCGATGGCAACCTCGTCCGACTTGTCGGCGTAGCGGAATTCCGAATCCGCGTAGCGGTTGATCTCCTGAACCACCATCTCGACCGTGATCGGCTTCCTCAGTTCGGAAATCATCGCCTTCTTCTCGTCGTAGCTCTTGAAGAGGAACAGATCCGGCTCCTCCATCCATTCGTCCGGCAGTTCGAAATCCATCGCCCGGACCTTCACCGCGTCGGTGATGTTCTTGATCGCCCGACCGGTGAAGCGCTCGTCCGCGTCTTGGATCGCCTTGAGATAGGCCCCGAGCTTGGCGATCGTGTCGAGCTTGCCGATCCGCCCCTCGACCTCGGCCCAGACCGCCTTAAGCCCCTCCTCATGCGGCAGCGAATGGCCCTCGAACGAGGCCGCGACCGCCCGCTTGATCTCCTGCGCGGCGTAAAGCTCGTGGTCGCCGAGCGGGATCGCGTGGTTCTTGCCGAGAAGCAGCGCGAGGATGTCGATGTAGTCCTCCCGCGTCTGCGGCCCGTCGACGAGGAACCGCGCCCCGGCCCGCTGGCGCAGCGCGTCGTCGACATTCTCGGGGTAGTTCGAGAACATGCCGAAGGTGCAGTTGCCGCGCACCACCGTGTTCGCGCCGGCGAAGGCCTCCATCAGGACCGCCGTGATCTCCTGCTGGCCCGCGCTCGACTGCCGGTCGCCGCGCTTGCCCGCGACCTGGTCGATGTCGTCAACGGTGCCGAAGCCGATCACCGCGGGGTCCATCACGTTGTTGATGAAGGCCTTGGCGTTCTGCCCGGACTTGCCCTGATAGGAATCCACGTTGTCGATCGACAGGTTCTGGTAGCGGAAGGGATAGCCCGCGACCTTGCAGTAGTCGTTCAAGAGCCCCGCCATCATCTGGATCAGAGTCGTCTTCCCCGTCCCCGGCTTGCCGTCGCCCATGAAGGTGAAGATGAAGCCGCCCATCTCGGCAAAGGGGTTGAGCTTCTGCTCGAAATCATAGGCCATCAGCATCTTGGCGAGCCGCATCGCCTGGTACTTGGCGATATGGTTGCCGACGACCTCATGCGGCTTCTTGAAGGTCATCACCAGCGTCGAACCCTTCGCCTTGCGCGCCGGTTCAAAACCCGAGATCGGGAAATCATCCGCCTCGACGCGGTAATTCGCCCCGGAGAAGGCCTCCAGCCGGGGGGCCGAGGCCGCGCGCAGCTTGACTTTCTGCATCAGCTGCTCGGCATAGGCGAGCACGGTCGCGATCAGCAGCGGCTCGTCCTTGGCGAAGACCGCGATGTCCTGATCGAGCTCCCAAAGCGCGCCATGCAGCGCCAGCTGGGCATTGTCCGTCAGCACCTCCTCCACCGGTCCGATCTCCACCGAGGCCTCGGTCGCATGTTCGGCCAGCAAGAAAGCCACCGCGTTGGCGAAAACCGAAAGCACCACCAGTGCCTCGGCCGCCAGCAATTCGGTGAACTCGGTGGCCCGTGCCGCGGGCAGGCGGTTTTCCAGGTTGGCCTTCTTCAGTTCAACCAGACCCGTCTGCCCAGAAAACAAGTCGCCCATCGCCAAGGCAATCGAAAGCGCCCGCCGCAAAGCATGCGCCGTCGCCGCCTGCAAAGGCGAAGTCAGCGGATCGTCGTCATCCGTCCCGGCCATCCGGTCGATCAACCGAACGCCTTCGGTCCGTACCATCGAACGGGTCACAAGACCGGGCGTGGTGGACCGGAAACGCCGCTGCATCGCCGCCACGTCGGGCGATTTCTCGGGACCCGTCACGGTCAGTTTCGGCGTCGCGATGCGCGGCGCGTGATCGACGCCCATCAGCATCTCGGTCGCCGCATTGTAATGCGCCCGGATCTCCTCTTCCTTCAGCTCCATCTCGTTCCGCGGCGCGCTCATCGAAACCCCTTGTCCTTCTTCATTGCCCAAATACCCCCGGGGGTGCGGGGGCGGCGCCCCCGCTTCGCGGCTCATCCGTAGACGAGCACCCTGCCCTCCTTGCCGACCACGAACTTCCGAACGTCGCGGAACCCCGCAGGATCCTTCTCGGCCAAGACCTGGAAGGGCCTTTGCGGCAGGATCAGCGACCGCGTCACCCGCGTCGCCCCGGTATCGACCCCGCGTCCGGCGAAGGGATCGAGCCGGAACACCTCCCGCTCGACCTCCGAGAACCAGCCCTTCTCGACCTCGACCCGCTCGCTTTCCAGCTCCTCGACGGTCCAGGCGAGCGCCCAGTCCTCGCCTTTGGGTGACTTCGCCTCCTCCAGCACCTCGCGAATCGGCCCGGTCTGGAGCGTGAACGCGCTCGAATACATCGGCCCGAGATGAAGCCGCCGCAGCCGCTTCGGATGCAGGTCGTCGAAATCGGTGTCGAACCCCTTGGCGATGGTCAGGAGCTTCAGCCCCCCCACCGACTGCGCCATCAGATGCGCCTGCACGGCGGGCCAGCGCCGTTCATCAAGCGGCAGCGCCTTCCGCCCGGAATCCACCACCTCCATCAGGTAGACGACCGGCACATTGAGCTGGCTGTCATAGGTGCCCCAATGCACGAGATACCCGCGCCGCCCGCCGGTGACATCGGCGATCCATTCCGCCTTGGGATGCATCTGCGCGAAGTAGAGCCCGCCCCGCTGCAGCACCTCGTAATAGAGCCGCTGCGACAGCGCATATTGCAACCGCGTCGGCACCACCCGCTCGCCGACGATCTGGCGCACCATCTCGTCCTTGAGGCGGCCCGCATCGGCCATGCCCTCCAGATGCCGCGCCGCTTGCGCCGCATCGTTCGCCATCGTCACCAGCTCCTGGTAGATCGGAAAGCCGCTTTCATGGAGGTCGATGGTCAGGTGCTTCTGCCCGATCCCCTCGAGCCGGCCCGAGACGAGATACTTGAGGCTCAGGGCCTTGAAGGTCGCGGCGATCGCGCGGACGTACGCGTCGAGCACGTCGCCATCCATCGCCGAGAAGCCCCGCTCCTTCTCCATCGCCTCGGCGACGCCGCCAAGAAGCCGGGTGATGCGCTCGAACTTCGCGAAGTAGCGCCGCGCGGCGAGATCGTCGTCGAGCGCCTTGTGGTCGGTGGTCAGGTCAAGCTCGGGCACTTAGCCACCATAAAGGTTCTTGTCATGCTTCTCGACAATCGCCGCGAAGCGCCGGGCGAAGCGCTCGTCGGCCTTGGCCTTCTGTTCCAGCACCTTGCGGGCAAAGACCATCTGGTCCTCGTGCTTCTCCAGCATTTCGGCCATCCGGGTGTTGGTCGCGACGCCGATCCCGGCCATCGCCGCCTGCGCCTCCTGGTCGGTCTTCACCCCGATCTCGTTGATCTTGTGCGCCACGTCCTGCTGCTGGGCGGTCTTCAGCGACTTCGTCAGCGCGTCGTAGAGCACCACCCGCTGCTTGGTGTCGGTCTGCAGCTTGTTGATCAGCACCATCTGCGTCGCTGCCTGGTTCTGCAGGCTGTCGACCCAGGTCTTGCCCTTCTCGATGTAGCGCTCCAGCGTCTGGGATTTCGCGAGCTTCACCTGCTCGTCCTGCACCATCGCGTTGTAACGCTTGTTGAGCTCGGCGAGTTGGCTTTCGAGCTTGGTCCGCGCCGCCGCGTCCTGCTCGACGCTGATCGCGTTCTCGATCTTGATGATCTCGGGATCGAGCTTCTGGATATCGGCGCGCAGCGCCTCGAGCTCGCCCACCGTCACCTCGCGATCGCCGAGCGTCTCGGTCAGGTTCGCCTCGACCTTGTCCTTGTGCTGGTTCAGCACATTGAGCTGACCCTCCAGCAATTTTACGATCACGTCGGACTTGCCGATGAGATCCTGCAGCTTGTCGTCGATCGAGGCCCCGCGCAGCCGCTCCTGCCGCATCGCCTCGGACTTGCCCTTGGCGAAGATGCCAACGAAGCTTTCCCAACCGGTCTTCGAGCGCATCTCGTCGAAATCCCGCGAGAATCCAGCTGTCACGTCGTCGAGCCCCATGATCAGCTCGGCGATGTTGGCGTTCATCACCTCGGCATGCTTGTGGACGTCGTCGAGCGTCGCGTTCTCGATGTCGATGGAGACATCGTCCCCCGCCTTCAGCTTCGACCGCGCGGTCTCGATCCGGCTCGTGAGCTCGGAAATCTTGGCCTGCGCCTCGGAAACCTGCTTCTGGCTCTCGCGGATCTGGGCATCGAAATCTGACATGGACGCTCCCCGATGTTAATATCTTTTACAATGATGGGGATGCGCCAAGCGGTTGTCATCCCCCGGTTGTCGAAATCTTATCGCAAAAAGCTTGCCCCCCGTCATCCCGCAATCGCCGCCAACGCTTTTACCGTTGCGACCGAGGCGTGCGCGCGTTTAGCCTTCGCGCCATGACCGCCGCCCTCGAGACCCGCATCGCCGCCGAGATCGCGGCCCGCCGCGAGGCGCTGATCGCCCTCACGCAGGACCTGATCCGCATCCCGACGCTCAACCCGCCGGGGCGGAACTACCGCGCGATCTGCGACTACCTCGCCGCGCGTCTCGAAGCCGCGGGCTTCACGGTCGAACTGATCCGCGCCGAGGGCGCGCTCGGCGACAGCGACGTCCATCCGCGCTGGAACCTCGTCGCGCGGACCGAGGGCACGCGCCCAGGCGACTGCGTGCATTTCAACTCGCACCACGACGTCGTCGAGGTCGGCCACGGCTGGAGCCGCGACCCGTTCGGGGCCGAGATCGAGGACGGCCGCATCTACGGCCGCGGCGCCTGCGACATGAAGGGCGGCCTCGCCGCCAGCGTGATCGCCGCCGAGGCCTTCCTCGCCGCCTGCCCCGATTTCGCCGGCGCGATCGAGATCAGCGCCACGGCGGACGAGGAATCGGGCGGCTTCGGCGGCGTCGCCTACCTTGCCGAACAGGGCCGCTTCGACCCCGAACGCGTCCAGCACGTCATCATCCCAGAGCCCCTGCACAAGGACCGGATCTGCCTCGGCCACAGGGGCGTCTGGTGGGCCGAGATCGAGACGAAGGGCCGCATCGCCCACGGCTCGATGCCCTTCCTCGGCGACTGCGCGGTGCGCCACATGGGCGCGGTCCTCGCCGAGATGGAGGCGACGCTCTTTCCGCTCCTCGCCACCAGGCGCACCGACATGCCGGTGGTCCCCGAGGGCGCGAAACAGTCGACGCTCAACATCAACGCGATCCACGGCGGCGCGGCGGAACCTGACGACGATTACACCGGCCTGCCCGCGCCCTGCGTCCCCGACCGCTGCCGCATCACCATCGACCGGCGCTACCTGATCGAGGAGGATCTTTCGGAGGTGAAGCGCGAGGTCACCGGGATGCTCGAGCGGATCAAGACGGCGCGGCCCTCCTTCGACTACGAGATCCGCGACCTCTTCGACGTGCGCCCGACGATGACCGACCGCGACGCGCCGATTGTCCGCACCACCGCCGCCGCGATCGAGAAGGTCCTGGGCCGAGAGGCGGCTTTCGTCGTCTCTCCCGGCACCTATGACCAGAAGCACATCGACCGGATCGGCCGGCTGAAGAACTGCATCGCCTACGGGCCCGGCGTCCTCGACCTCGCGCACCAGCCCGACGAATGGGTCGGCATCGCCGACATGGAGGACAGCGCCCGGGTAATGGCGCTGGTCCTCGCCGAGCTCCTCGCCGCCTGAATCCGCCACCGGCTTCTTCGTTGCGAAAATACCCCGGGGGTCGTCCATTGGTGCGCCATTGGTTCGAGAACCAACGGACGACGGGGCAGCGCCCCCGCCGGGTCCGGGGCGTCAGCCCCGGAAACCCGTCTCAGGGCGCGACGGCGATATTGTCGATGAGCCGCACCGGCCCGAGCCAGGCCGCCGCCAGAAGCCGCGCCGGCCGGTCGAGACGGTCGAGCGGCGCGAGCCCCTCGGCCTCGCGCAGCTCGAGATACTCGACCTCGGCGAAACCGGCCGCCACGACCGCGTCCCGCGCGGTCGCGAGCGCGGCCGGAACCGGCGCGCCGCCCCGGATCGCCGCCGCCGCCGCCGCCATCGCATTATGGAGCGCCGGCGCGACCGCGCGTTCCTCGGCAGAAAGACGCAGGTTGCGCGACGACATCGCGAGCCCGTCCGCCTCGCGCCGGGTCGCGCAGCCGGTGATCGTGGCGGGGATGTTGAGGTCGCGCACGAGGCGGCGCACGATCTGCAGCTGCTGCCAGTCCTTCTCGCCGAAATAGGCCCGGTCGGCCCCGGTCATCATCAGGAGCTTGGTCACCACCGTCGCCACGCCGTCGAAATGGCCGGGCCGGAAGGTGCCCTCCAGATCGGTGCTGAGGCCCGACACGCCGACCGTGGTGGCGAAGCCATCGGGATAAACCACTTCGGGCGCGGGCGCGAACAGGAGGTCGACGCCCGCCTCCATCAGCATCGCCGCGTCGCGGTCCTCGGTGCGGGGATACTTGGCCAGGTCCTCGGCATTGTTGAACTGCATCGGGTTGACGAAGACGGTCGCGATCACCCGGTCGGTGCCCGCCTTCGCTGCGGCGACGAGGCTCAGATGCCCCTCATGCAGCGCCCCCATCGTTGGCACCACGCCGACGCTCTGACCCGCCCGCTTCCAGCCCGCGACCACGCTGCGCAGGCCCTTGACGTCACGCAGGGTTCTCATTTGCGCACGGGCTCCTCGCCGAAGACGTGTTCGGGCGCCGGGAAGGTCCGCGCCCGCACCTCGGCCGCATAGGCGGCGATGGCGCGGTCGGCCTCCTGCCCGAGCTCGGCATAGCGCTTGACGAACTTCGGCCGGAACGCGGTGAAGAGGCCGAGCATGTCGTCGACCACCAGCACCTGGCCGTCGCAATCGGCCGAGGCGCCGATGCCGATCGTCGGCACCGCGACCGCCCCGGTGATCTCGCGCGCGAGCGCGTCCGGCACTTTTTCCAGCACGACCGCGAAGGCCCCGGCCTCGACCACGGCGGCCGCGTCGCGGCGGATGCGGTCGGCGTCCTCGCCCCGGCCCTGCACCCGGTAGCCGCCGAGCGTGTTCACCGCCTGCGGCGTCAGCCCGACATGACCCATGACCGGGATGCCGCGCCGGGTCAGGAACGCGATGGTCCCGGCCATGTGCTCGCCGCCCTCAAGCTTCACCGCCGCCGCGCCGGTCTCGGACATGAGCCGCGCGGCATTGCGGAACGCCTGATCGGGGCTCTCCTCGTAGGACCCGAACGGCATGTCGATGACCATCATCGCGCGCGACAGCCCGCGCGCCACCGCCTGGCCGTGGAGCACCATCATCTCCATCGTCACATGAAGCGTCGAGGGCAGGCCGTGGAGCACCATGCCGACGCTGTCGCCAACGAGAACGATGTCGCAATGCGGATCGACGAGCCGCGCCACCGGCGTCGTGTAGGCGGTCAGAACGACCAGCGGCGTGCCGCCCTTGCGGGCGCGGATATCGGGCGGAACCGGCCGCCGTATCTCGGTCGTGGCGCTCATCCGTCCATCCTCCCTTCCTGTCGCTGGTTCTTTTTAGCTGCACCGCAGCATCGTTTCCAGCTTTCTCTTCGATCGCCCGCCCCGCGCTTGATCGGAATGGGAAACCGGCCAAAGATACTGCCAAAGAACCGGCCGCGCCATGCGGATCACACGGGAGGAGAGAAGATGCTCGACCGGCTGATGAGGAGCGCCGCCGCGCTCGCGCTGATGGGTGGCGCCGCACTCGCGGCAGAGGACTCGATCACGATCGGCATGGTGCTGGAGCCGCCCGGGCTCGACCCGACGGCAGGCGCCGCGGCGGCGATCGACGAGGTGGTCTATGCCAATGTCTTCGAGGGGCTCACCCGCTTCGGCCCGGACGGATCGGTGCGGCCCGCCCTGGCCGAAAGCTGGGACGTGGCCGAGGACGGCAAGGTCTACACATTCCATCTGCGGACCGGCGTGACCTTCCACGACGGCACGGCGATGGACGGCGAGGACGTGAAGTTCTCGCTCGACCGCGCCCGGGCCGAGGACAGCGCCAATGCGCAAAAGGCGCTCTTCGCCGGGATCGAAAGCGTCGAAGTTACGGACCCGCAGACCGTGAAGGTCACGCTGACCGCGCCGGACGGCAACTTCCCCTTCAACATGGCCTGGGGCGACGCGGTGATCGTCGCGCCGGAAACGATCGCCGATGCGGCGACACATCCGGTCGGCACCGGCCCCTTCCGTTTCACGGGCTGGACCCAGGGCGACCGGGTGGAGATCGAGCGCAACCCCGACTACTGGGGTGAACCCGTGGCGATTACGAAGGCCACCTTCCGCTTCATCTCCGACCCGACGGCGGCCTTCGCCGCGATGATGGCGGGCGATGTCGACGCCTTCCCGAACTTCCCCGCGCCGGAGACGCTCGCCCAGCTCGCCGCCGATCCGCGCTTCAAGGTCATCGTCGGCTCCACCGAGGGCGAGACGATCCTTGCCATGAACAACAGGCAGCCGCCCTTGGACGACGTGCGCGTGCGCGAGGCGATCGCCCATGCGATCAACCGGCAGGAGATCATCGACGGTGCGATGTTCGGCTATGGCACGCCGATCGGGACGCATTTCGCGCCGCACAATCCCGACTATGTCGACCTGACATCGATTTCGGCCTACGACCCGGAGAAGTCGAAGACGCTTCTCGCCGAGGCAGGTGTCGCGGACCTCAAGCTCCGCCTCGCCCTGCCGCCGCCGACCTACGCGCGCCGTGGCGGCGAGATCGTCGCGGCCCAGCTCGCCGCGGTGGGGATCCAGACCGAGATCACCAATGTCGAATGGGCGCAGTGGCTGGAACAGGTCTTCAAGGGCAAGGATTTCGACCTCACCATCGTCAGCCATACCGAGCCCGCCGACATCAACATCTACGCACGGCCCGATTACTACTTCCAGTACGCGAGGCCGGACTTCGTCGCGCTGATGGACCGGCTCACGCTCACGACCGATACAAGCGACCGCTCGGCGATCCTGAAGGAAGCGCAGGAGATGATCGCCAGGGACCATGTCAACGGCTATCTCTTCCAGCTCGCCAAGACCGGCGTCGCGGACGCGAGGATCGAGGGCCTGTGGGAAAACTCGCCCACCCAGGCCAACGACCTCACGGCGGTGCGCTGGACCGAGTGAGCGGGGTGCCCGCCTGCTCACCGTGACGGGCGCGCGCGACAGAAGCCGTTTGACAAAGGCAGGCGGAACCGGGAGAGAAATCCACAGGTTTCCAACAGCGACAGGATGCTCCGATGCCCAATTTCCTCCGCCTCACCGCCTCGGCCGCCGAACCCGAATACGACGCCCCGCCCGCCGACAAGCTGATCTCGGGCGACCCGCAATTCACCACCTGGAACGTCGAGGACCGCGACGGGCTCTATTGCGGCATCTGGCAGGCGACGCCGGGCAAGTGGCGCATCGCCTATGAGGAGTGGGAATATGTCCATATCCTCGAGGGACGTTCTGTGATCACCGCCGATGACGGGACCGAGCACCACCTCGCGGCCGGCGACAGCTTCATCCTGCGCCCGGGCTTCACCGGCACCTGGGAAGTGCTGGAGACGCTCCGGAAGGAATACGTCATCCTGTCCTGACCGCTTGCGGCCGGTCAGGATCCGATGTCGATCCCGACCGGCAGAACCGCGGTCGCACCGTAGATCGTCTCGGGCGAGACGATCGTCGGCGGCAGCTCGCGCCCGCGCGGGCTGTAGCCGGGGCCGACGAGCCGGAGCGAGTCCTCGTAGGTCCGCACGTTCACCGTGGTCGGGACCGACACCCGGTTGTAGAGGTCGATGATGTCCTGGTTGAAGAGCCGGATGCAGCCGGCCGACCCGGAATTGCCGATCGAGCCGAGGTCGTTGGTTCCGTGGATCCGGAAATGGGTGTCGCGCTTGCCACGGTAAAGGTAGAGCGCCCGCGCGCCGAGCGGGCTGGCAAGCCCCCCCGGCACTCCATTACGGAACGCGCCATAAACCTCGGGCTGGGTGCGGAGCATGTTCGCCGTCGGCTGCCAGCCCGGCCATTCCTTCTTCTGGCGGACGACCGTCGTTCCCTTCATGCTGAGGCCGGCCCGGCCGACCGCGATCGGGTAGCGCCAGGCGGTGCCGTCGCTCAGGATGTAGTAGAGGAACTTGGCGTGGGGATCGATCTCGATCGTTCCCGGCGCCTCGCGGCCCTCGTAGTAGACGAGCTGCCGGCGGTTCGGCCAGTCGAGGTAGCGCGGCGGCACCGGCGGCAGCAGGTAACCGTTGTCCGGCAGCGCCTCGTAGCCTTCGACCGGGGTGAAGCCGTAGTTCCGGCTGCCGTCGCCCGAGGCCTCAGAAAAGACCTCGTCCGAGCTACTGGCACAGGCCGACAGAATGGTGCTCCCCGCAAGCGCCAGGAACGAGCGGCGGGTCGGAATGAAATCTCGCATCAGGTATCCAATATCGCGTTTCTTGGCCTAACCCTAACATCGAAAACGGCTTTTGCAAAAGCCCGTTGATCCGCAGGCCAGCGACCCGTGTCCGTTCGGCGCCACCGCTCCGGCACCGGGCGCGCTGCCCTTGTTCACGAACCGAAGGTCCGGCGTGCCGCCGCGACGGCCGCGAGGAACTCGACCTGCGCGGCCTCCGGCGCCTCCGGCAGCGCCGCCACGACGGCTTCGGCCCAGTCGACATAGGCGCAGCAGCGGTCTAGGCTCCAGCCCACGGGCCGCGAGGCCGCGACGGAGCGGACGTTCGAAGTCTTGTCGCCGAGCTTCACCAGCGCCGCGCGCGGCGACTTCGATGCGGCATGGACGATCTGCAGCCGCTTGCGCTCGGCCTTCGCCAGCGCCTTGTCATCGGTCAGCTCGGCGACGACCGCAGCCACCGCCGCACCGAAGACCCGCGCGATGTCGCGCGCTGTCACGCCGTCGCAATCCTCGACGGTATCGTGCAGCCAGGCCGCGGCGAGCGCGATCTCGTCGCCGCCGTGACGCCGCACGAAGCCCGCGACCTCCTCGAGATTAATGACATAGGGCTCGGACGAGGCGCCCTTGCGGGTCTGGCCCGCGTGGGCCTGCCGGGCGAAAGCCTCGGCACGGGTAATCAGATCGGGCAAGAATACCTCCTGGAGTCGACGCAGGCCGCCATCGCACCATCGGTGCGGTGCGCAAGAGCGTTGCGATGAAAGGAAAAGGTGGCGCACCGTCGCCGGCCGCCACCTTCCACTCTAACCCGTCGCGTCACGCCGTCAAGCGGCTCAGCCGACGACGTTGAACTCCGGCCCGTATGGATACTTGGTGATATCCTCGTTGCCATCCTCGGTGATGACGAGGATGTCGTGCTCGCGGTAGCCGCCGGCACCGGGCTGGCCCTCGCCGATCGTGAGCATCGGCTCCATCGAGATCACCATGCCGGGTTCCAGCACCGTATCGATGTCCTCGCGCAGTTCCAGCCCCGCCTCGCGGCCGTAGTAGTGCGAGAGTACGCCGAAGGAATGGCCGTAACCGAAGGTGCGGTACTGCAGCAGCTGGCGCTCCTCGAAGAAGTCGTTGATCTTCGCGGTGACCTCGGCGCAGGAGACGCCGGGCTTCAGAAGGCTCATCCCGTATTCGTGGGCGGCGACGTTGGCCTCCCAGATCTTTAGGCTGGCCGGGTCCACCTCGCGCACGAACATCGTGCGCTCGAGCGCGGTGTAATAGCCCGAGATCATCGGGAAGGTGTTGAGCGAGAGGATGTCGCCGACCTGAAGCTCGCGCGCGGTGACCGGGTTATGCGCGCCGTCGGTGTTCATCCCCGACTGGAACCAGACCCAGGTGTCGCGGTATTCGGCCTCCGGAAACCGCTTGGCGATCTCCAGCTCCATCGCGTCGCGCCCGGCCATCGCCACGTCGATCTCGCGCGCGCCGGCCTTCACCGCCTCGCGGATCGCGAAGCCGCCGACATCGGCGACATTGGCGCCATGCTTGATCAGCGCGATCTCGGCGGCGGACTTGTGCATCCGCTGCTTCATCGTCGCCGGCGCGATATCGACGAGTTTCGCGGGCGCGAGGAACGCCTTCAGCTTCTCGGACTGCAGGAGCGTCAGGTGATCGCCCTCGTAGCCGATGGCCTTGCCCGGCCCCGTCACCGACAGGATCGCGCGCCAGTAGTTGTCGCGCTGCCAGTCGGTATAGGTGATGTTGTCGCCATGGCAGCGCCGCCAGGGCTGCGCGGCGTCGATCCCCGCGCTGATCGTCACGTCCTCGGTCGCCGTGACGACGAGCGCGTAGGGCCGCCCGAAAGAGCAGTAAAGGAACCCGGAATAATAGGCGATGTTGTGCATCGAGGTGAGCACGACCGCATCGACGCCTTGCGCATCCATGATCGCGCGGAGCCCGCCGAGGCGCGCGTCGTATTCCGACGCGGCGAAGGGCAGGGTCTTCTCGCCCTGGTGGAAGCGGTATTGCTGGGGACGTTCCGTCATTTCTACAGACCTCACTTGATGGGGTCCGGACCTCAGGCACAGGAACCCCGAAAGGTCCCGGCGTACAGGACTGCGGCGGATCGCTCCGCAAGCGGCGGGGCAGATGCCCCTGTGGCGACGCCATCGCCACGGCTCGCTCGCCTTCTAGCGCAACCGTCCCGCCCCCGGCTAGCCGAAAAACGACATTGCGTCCCCCGGGCGACCGCTCCTCCTTCTTCATTGCAGAAGTATCCCGGGGGTCGTCCATTGGTTCGAGAGCCAATGGACGACGGGCAGCGCCCCCGGCCGCCTGCCGCTAGCTCACCCTCCGGCCTTCAACTTATCCAGCACGTCGAGGAGTGCCGGCGAGAGATCGGTGTGGTGGTGGACGATCTTCCATACCCCGCCCTCGCGGCGGTAGACATTCGTCACCCGGTGCTCGATCTCCGCCGCGTGCCCGGCAAGTGTCACCCTGCCCTTCTCCACCCCGGTCTCGACCGCCATGTCGCCGCCAAGCTCGATCTTCTGGTCGAGCAGCGCGACCTCACCCCCCGTGGCCGCCTTCGCGACCGCGCCGAAGGAGGCCACGACATCAGCATGGCCGAGATTGCGGCCACCGATCGGATGCTGCGCGGACGCCCCCTCGCTCGCCGACCAGACATCGGCCATCGGGCCGTTGTCGCCATTGGCCATCGCGTTCAATGCCGCGTAGAACCGTTCCGAAGCGGCGCGGACATCGCTTTCACTGGACATTCTCGATCCTCCCTTTCCAGAAGTCGCGGGACCAGCCCGCTCGTTGCCGTTCCTTCGCTATGGCGCCTCATGCCTCGACTTCGAGGCCCGCCTTCAAGGCGCTGAAGAACTCCTCCCTTGCGTTGGTGCGCGGATAGGGCTCGCCCGGAACCTCGGAGCCGAGGTAGGCGCAAAGCGGCGACCAGCCCTCGGACGCGGCGAAACTCAATCCGCGGCCCTCCTTCTCAAGCCGGCGCACCGCCTCCACGTTCTCGCGATAGGCCGCGAGGATGCCGTCGCGGTCGGTCCGTCCGGCCAAGGCCTTGCCGATCACCACCGCCTCGACCATCTCGAACCAGGGCTTGGCGTGATCGGGCCAGGAAGCCCGGTCGGTCAAGACCGGCAGGATCGTCTGTGAGAAGCTCTCGTACCAGCGTTCGGGATCGCGCGCCGAGAGGACGACCTTCGCCTCCGGAAACGCCTGGTGGATCTCGCGCCAGTAGGCGGCGGCGGGGAAATCGACCGCGGCGCCGAACCCCGAAAAGATCGCGCCGAAATCCGGCCGCCCGTTCACCACCTCGGTCCAGAGCGCGACCTGCGCCGGATTGCCGATCACCTCGGCCATGTGATGGCAGGGATCGAAGCCGAGCTGTTCGAGCGCGAGCTTCAGGGAATAGGTGCCCGTGCGGCCGAACCCCGCACCGATGATTTTGAGTGCCATGTGCGCGTCCCTCCATTATGAATGAAACTGACGATGCGCGTCGAATGATCGGTTTTCACGCGAAATCCTGCGCCAGTAGCCCTAAATAATCCAACGAAACGATTTCATGCGTCATGAATGAAATTAATCTCAACCACGTGGACCTGAACCTCCTGGTCGTGTTCGAGGTCCTGATGGAGACCCGCAGCGTCACCGTCGCGGCCGACAGGCTCGGCAAGACCCAGTCCGCGATCAGCCATGCGCTCGCGCGCCTGCGCCAGCAGCTCGGCGATCCGCTGCTGGTGAAGGTCGGCGGCCGCATGCATCCGAGCCCCTATGCCGAGGTGCTGATCGAGGATGTCCGGCCGATCCTGCGCGGCATCCGGCGGGTGATCGCGCCCCGCGACCTCTTCGATCCCGCGACCAGCGACAGGGTGTTCCGCATCGCGATCCCGACGCTCACCCGGCTGATCGCCGAGGTGTCGGCACGGGTGGCGCGCGAGGCGCCGCATGTCCGAATCGAGTGGCTGCCGCCGCATCACGACGTCTACGCCGCCCTCAGCGAGGGGCTCATCGACCTTGCCCATCTCGGCGGCACGCCGCGCCTGCCCGACGGCCTGAACGAACAGGTGGTGGAGCCCTTTTCCTGGGTGACCTTCGCGCGGCAGGATCATCCGGCCGTCCGGAACTGGGGGCTCGACGCCTGGCGCCGCTATCCGCACCTAATGGTCAATGTCACCCGCGCGGCCCAGAGCCCCTTCGCCGAGGCCGCCGGGGGCCCGGTCGGCGGGCGCCGGGTCACCGCGCTCATCGGCGACTCGGCCGGGGTCGCCTCGATCCTCGCCCAGTCGGATTTCCTCGCGACCTTCCCCGCGATGCTGCTCGCCTGGGACATGGAGGCGCACGGCCTCCGCGCGCTGCGCCCGCCGGTCACGCTCGACCCGGTGCCGGTCCGTTTCTTCTGGAGCGCGCGGCTTGCCAATGACGCCGCCGGCAGCTGGATCCGCTCGGTGGTGATCGAGGCCTACCGATGCCTGCAAGCGGAAGCCGAGACGAAGCTCGCGGTAAACCGCCTGGTCGCGCCAGCGTAATCCGGCTCTGGACCGGATCGGCGCCACCCCCTAGCCTCGGCGACGGAAAGGGGCGGGACATGCTGCGCTATCTCCTCGGACGCCTGATCTCGCTCGGCCTGAGCCTTCTGGTCGCGAGCCTCGTCATCTTCACCGTGATCGAGGTCGTGCCCGGCGATCCCGCCGCCTACATGCTCGGCCTCAACGCGAGCGAGGATACGGTGGCCGCGCTCCGCGAGAGGCTCGGGCTGAACGCCGCGCCACCTATCCGCTATCTTGGCTGGATCACCGGCATGGCGCGGGGCGATTTCGGCCTTTCCTACACCTACAAGGTGCCGGTGGCCGATCTCGTCGCCCAGCGCCTCGCGGTCTCGCTGCCGCTCGCGGCCTATGCGCTCGCGCTCGCCACGCTGATCGCCTTCCCGGCCGGGCTTCTCGCCGCCGCACGGCGCGGGCGGGCGGCGGATGCCGCCGTGATGGGGGCGACGCAGATCGGCATCGCGCTGCCAAACTTCTGGTTCGCGATGCTTCTCGTCCTCGTCTTCGCGCTCCATTGGCAGATCTTCCCGGCCGGCGGCTTTCCGGGCTGGCAGAGCGTCGGCGCGGGCCTCAGGGCGCTGACGCTGCCCGCGATCGCGCTCGCCCTGCCGCAGGCCGCGATCCTCGCCCGCGTGCTTCGCTCGGCGCTGATCGAGACGCTCGACCAGGACTACATCCGCACCGCCCGCGCCAAGGGGCTCACGCGCGGCCAGACGATCCTGCACCATGCCCTTCGCAACGCGATGATCCCGGTCCTGACAATCCTCGGCATGCAGTTCTCGTTCCTGATCGCCGGGGCAATCATCATCGAAAATGTCTTCTACCTGCCCGGTCTCGGGCGGCTGATCTTCCAAGCGATCACGCAACGCGACCTGATCGTCGTCGAAAGCGTGGTGATGATCCTCGTCTTCGCGGTGATCCTCGTGACCTTCCTCGTCGACCTCGCCTATGCCGCGATCGATCCGCGCCTGAGGAAACGGGCATGAGGCTGCCGCTCCTCCTCGGCCTGGCCCTGTCGCTGGCCGCACTTCTCGCGGCCGTCGTCTCGCTGGTCTGGACGCCCTACGACATCACCGCCATGGCCATCGCCGAGCGGCTTCAACCGCCCTCCCCCGCCCACTGGCTCGGTACCGACCATTTCGGCCGCGACATCGGCGCGATGCTGATGGCGGGGGCGCAGACCTCGATCGCCGTGGCTCTCGTCGCAGTCGGTATCGGCATGGGCGCGGGCGTGCCGCTCGGACTTATCGCCGCCGCCAACCGGGGCAGCCTGATCGACGAGGCGGTGATGCGCCTCAACGACCTCGTCTTCGCCTTTCCCTCGCTCGTGATCGCGATCCTGATCACCGCGGTCTTCGGCCCCTCGGCCCTGAACGCGATCCTCGCCATCGGCATCTTCAACGTGCCCGTCTTCGCCCGCGTCACGCGCGGGGCGGCGCTGTCCCTCTGGACGCTCGACTTCATCCGCGCCGCCGAGGTCGCGGGGAAAGGCCCCGCGCGGATCTCGGTCGAGCACATCCTGCCCAATCTCGCGAACCTCCTGATCGTGCAGGGCACGATTCAGTTCTCGCTCGGCATCCTCGCCGAGGCGGGGCTTTCCTATGTCGGCCTCGGTGCGCAGCCGCCGACCGCCTCGTGGGGCCGGATGCTCGCCGAGGCTCAGACCATGGTGACGCTCGCGCCCCATGTCGCGATCTTCCCCGGCCTCGCCATCGTCCTCACCGTCCTTGGTCTCAACCTCCTCGGCGACGGCCTGCGCGATCATCTCGACCCAAGGCTGAGGCGGATCCGATGACGTTGCTCTCGGTCCGGGGCCTGTCCCTGTCCATCGACGCGACGCCGATCCTCGCCGAGGTCTCCTTCGACATCGCGCCGGGCGAGACCTTCGGCCTCGTCGGCGAATCTGGCTCCGGCAAGTCGATGACCGCGCTTGGCGTGATGGGCCTCCTGCCGAGCGGCACGGTTGCCGCGGGAGAGGTGCGCTTCGCCGGTGAAAACCTGCTCTCCCTGCCCGAACGACGGCTCACCGCGCTTCGGGGCAACGAGATCGGCATGATTTTCCAGGAACCGATGACGGCGCTCAACCCGATGAAGACGATCGGCGACCAGGTGGCCGAGACGCTCCTGATCCACCGCGCGGCCCGCCGCGCCGAGGCCCGCGCCGCCGCCCGCGACCGGCTCGCCCGCGTCGGCCTGCCCGAGGAGCGGTTCCCGCTCTCGCTCTACCCGCACGAACTGTCGGGCGGCCAGCGCCAGCGCGTCGCCATCGCCATGGCCATCGCGCTCCGGCCGAAGCTCCTAATCGCCGACGAGCCGACGACTGCGCTCGACGTCACCACCCAGGCGCAGATCCTCGACCTCCTGAAGCGGCTGACGGCTGAGGAAGGCATGGCGCTCATGCTCATCACCCACGACCTCGCAGTCGTGGCGGGCATGGCAACCCATGTCGCTGTGATGCAACAAGGCCGCATCGTGGAAGACGGCGCGACCGGGACGGTGTTCCGCACCCGCGCGCACGACTATACGCGCAAGCTCTTCGCGGCTTCCGGGCACCGGCCCGCGCGCACGGCCCGGACCCGGCCCGAGACGCTCCTCGAGGTCGAGGAAGCCGTGCGCGAATATGCTCTCCCCCGCCCCACTGCCTTCGCCCCGCATCCGCGCCTGCGCGCGGTGGACGGCGTGAGCCTCACGATCCGCAGGGGCGAAAGCCTTGGACTCGTCGGCGAATCCGGCTGCGGCAAGTCCACGCTGACCCGCGCGATCCTCGGGCTCGACCCGATCCAGTCGGGCCGGGTGCGACTCGGCGGGGCCGAGGTGACGGCGGGACGGACGATGCCGCGCGCGCTCCGCGCCCGGATGCAGGTGGTGTTCCAGGACCCGTACGGCAGCTTCAATCCCCGCCACCGCGTCGGCCGCCTCGTCGCCGAACCCTTCCACCTGACCGGCACCCCGACGGACGCAAGCGATCGCGTCGCGGCGGCACTTGAGGAGGTCGGGCTCGAGGCCGGCGACATGACGAAATACATCCACGAGTTTTCCGGCGGCCAGCGCCAACGCGTCGCCATTGCCCGCGCGCTGATCATCCGCCCCGACCTTATCGTGCTCGACGAGGCAGTCTCGGCGCTCGATGTCCGGGTCCGCGCCCAGGTGCTCGACCTCCTCGCGCGCTTGCAGGACAGCCACGGGCTCGCCTACCTTTTCGTCAGCCACGACCTCTCGGTCGTGCGCGCCGTCACCGACCGGGTCCTCGTCATGCGGTCCGGCCGGATCGTCGAGGAGGGCGAGACCGAGACCGTCTTCACCCGCCCGTCCCACCCCTATACGCGGCAACTCGTCGCGGCGACACCGGTGATCCCGGCCAATTGGAAGGAGGAGGCCCATGACGATTGACCGGCTCTGGTTCGACCCGACCGAATGGCTCGCCGGTGGGGCCTGGCGCCCAGCGTCGGAGACGCTGCCGATCGAGGACCCCTCGACGGGGTCCGAGATCGGGGCCCTGGCGAAGGGCGGGGCGGCGGAGATCGACGAAGCAGTCGCCGCTGCCGAGGCTGCAAGGACCGGCGACTGGGGCCGGATGACGGCGGCCGCGCGCGGCCGCGTCCTCATGAAGATCGGCCGCATCGTCGAGACGCGCGCCGAGGACCTCGCGATCCTCGAATCCACCGATGTCGGTAAGCCGCTGAAGCAGGCCCGCGCCGATGTGGCAGCCCTCGCGCGCTACATGGAGTTCTACGGCGGCGCGGCCGACAAGGTGATGGGCGACACGATCCCCTATCTCGACGGCTACACCGTCTACACCCTCCGCGAGCCACATGGCGCCACAGGCCATATCGTGCCCTGGAACTACCCGATGCAGATCATCGGCCGCTCGGTCGGCGCGGCCCTCGCGATGGGCAATGCCTGCGTCCTGAAACCCGCCGAGGAGGCCTCGCTCACCGCCCTTGCCTTCGCCCGCATCGCCACCGAGGCCGGCCTGCCCGCCGGTGCGCTGAACGTCGTTCCCGGCCTCGGCGAGGAGGCGGGTGCCGCGCTGTCCGCCCATCCCGGCGTCCGGCATCTGAGCTTCACCGGCTCCGTCCCGGTCGGGCGCCTCGTCCAGACGGCGGCAGCCGGGAATGTCGTCCCCGTGACTCTGGAGCTCGGCGGCAAGTCGCCCCAGATCGTCTTCGCCGACGCCGATCTCGACGCCGCCCTGCCCTTCCTCGTCAATGCCGGCATCCAGAATGCCGGCCAGACCTGTTCTGCCTCCTCGCGAATCCTCGTCGAGCGGCCGCGCTATGCGGAGGTCGTCCAGCGCATGGCCGAGCGCTACCGCGCGCTTCGCGTCGGGCGCGCGCTCGACGATCTCGAGCTCGGCCCGCTGATCTCCGCGCGCCAGAAGAAGATCGTCGAAAGCTATCTCGCCGCTTCCGACGACCTCACCGTCGCGGCGCGCGGCGAGATCGCGGCGAGCGCGCCGCGAGGCGGCCATTATGTCGCGCCGATGCTTCTTGCCGATGTCCGCCCCGACCATATCCTCGCCCGCGACGAGATCTTCGGGCCGGCGCAGGTCGTGATCCCGTTCGACGGCGAGGACGAGGCCGTCGCCATCGCCAACGGCACCGATTACGGACTCGTCGCCTCGGTCTGGAGCGACAACGGCGCCCGCCAGATGCGGATGGCGAAGCGGGTCCGCGCGGGCCAGGTCTTCATCAACAACTACGGCGCGGGCGGCGGGGTCGAACTGCCGTTCGGCGGCGTCGGCCGCTCCGGCCACGGCCGCGAGAAGGGATTCGAGGCGCTCTACGGCTTCTCGGTCCTGAAAACCGTCGCTGCGCGCCACGGCTGACGGCGTCATTGACCACGATCAGACTTCGGCACGTTTCCTTGCCTATCCTGCGGGCGGCTCGGGCTTTCAGGAGGATACAGCAATGGAAGATGTCGAACGCCTGCTCAAGGGAACCGTGGAAGAATTGGAAAGGCTTCTCAGCGCCAAGAACGTACTCGGCGACCCGATCGAGAAGGACGGCGCGACGATCATCCCGATCGTCAGCTACGGCTTCGCCTTCGGTGCAGGAGGCGGCGCGGATATGAAGAAGGGCCAGGGCGGTGGTACCGGCGGCGGTGGCGGAATCAAGCCCCTGGGCGCGATCATCATCGACAAGGAGGGCGCGCGGGTCGAAGGCGTCCACGGCGCAATGTCGACAATCGCCCAGATGCTCGGCGAGGCCGCGTCGAAAGCCATCGAAAAGGCCGCGGGCGCGGCCGGGGCGGCGAAAGCCGGGGGCTGAGGGGCGATGACTGCCCTTCTCTGGGGCTTGCTACTGCTTTCGGGTCTCGCCCTTCTCGCGGTGATCGCCCTGCCCGTCCATCTCAGGCTCCGGGCCGAGGCGGGCGCAGCGCTGCGGTTCAGGGCCGAAGCACGGCTCGTCGCCGGGCTGACGCCGGCCCTGCCGGTCTTCGACAGCACCGGAGGGCGCAAGCCCCGACCCGCACCCGGCCGCCCCTCGGCGGCAGCGCCGGGACGCAAGAGGCGCCGGAAGCCCGACGCCGGCGGGCGTGGCCGCGCGCTGCGGATGGTCCGCGCCGCGCCCCGTCTGCTCGGCGGGGTGCTGCGGCGGGTCCATCTCGACCGGGTCGCGGTCACGGGCGTGTTCGGCCTCACAGATCCGGCCGAGACCGGGCAGCTTTATGGCTGGCTGGCGCTGCTTATCCATGCCCCGCGGCCGCCCCGGGTCGCGCTCGACCTGCGTCCCGACTTCACCGGGCCAAGCCTCGCCGGGCAGGCGGAGGTGGCATTGTACCTGACCCCGATCGCCCTTCTCGGGCCGGTGCTTCGCTTCGGCTGGGACGTATTCGTGGTGCGGCGATGACACTCCGCCTCGATCCGCCACGCCGCCTTGGCGGCATCGTCGTTGCCGCGCTCTGCGAGACGGGCGCACACGGATGGCGCCTGCCCGGCGCTCTGGGTGCCGCGGGTGACAAACGGCCGGTCGCGATCGTGATCGGCACGTGGGACGAAATCGTGGCGGTCGATCCCCAGGGCCAGCCGCTCGCCCTAGCCGATCTCGAGGCGGCCTTTCCTGCTCTGCGCGACCGCCTTGAGGCGGCGATGCCTCAAGATGGCGGTTGAGTTCACGCACGCAATCGGCAGGCTGGATGGCGGGAGGGCGGCTATGCGACTCGAAGGCAAGACGGCGATCGTGACCGGCGCGGGATCGGGCTTCGGAGCGGGAATCGCGCGAAAGTTCGCGGCCGAGGGCGCGCGAGTGATGGTGGCCGACATCAACTCGACGGCCGCCGAGGCTATCGCGGCCGAGATCGGCGGCATCGCCCGGCGCGTCGACGTCGCCTCGGCCGAGAGCGTGGCGGAGATGGCCGCGACCGCGGCGCAAGCCTTCGGCGCGGTCGACATCCTCGTCAACAACGCCGGGGTGACGCATCTGCCGAGTCCGCTCGAAGAAGTGAGCGAAGCCGATTTCGACCGGGTCTTCGCGGTGAACTGCAAGGCGGTCTACCTGACCGCCCGCGCGCTGGTCCCGGCGATGAAGGCACACGGTGCGGGCGCAATCCTCAACGTCGCCTCGACCGCCGGGCTTTCGCCCCGGCCGCGGCTCAACTGGTACAACGCCTCGAAGGGCTGGATGATCACCGCGACGAAGACGATGGCGGTCGAGCTGGCACCGACCGGCGTACGGGTCAACGCGATCTGCCCGGTCGCCGGCGAGACGCCGCTTCTGAAGAGCATTCTTGGCGAGGACACGCCGGAGATGCGGGCGAAGTTCCTTTCCACGATCCCGATCGGGCGGTTCTCGACACCCGAGGACATGGGCAATGCGGCGTGCTTTCTCTGTTCGGACGAGGCGGCGATGATCACCGGTGTGGCGCTCGAGGTGGATGGCGGGCGCTGCATCTGAGCGCGGAGCCGGGGGCGCTGCCCCCGGACCCCCGGGATATTTCGGAAAAGAAGAAGGGATGGGGGCATGAAGGTTGTCAATCTCGCGGAGAAGCTCGCGCAGTTCGATGCGCATTGGCAGCCGAAGGTCGTGGCGGACTACAATGGCAACGACATCATGGTGGTGAAGTTCCAGGGCGAGTTTCCGTTCCATGAACATCCCGACACCGACGACCTGTTCCTGGTTCTCGCGGGCGAGGTGCTCCTCGATGTCGAGGAGGAGACCCATCGGCTGGGTCCGGGTGAGCTGTTCGTCGTGCCGAAGGGAGTGCGCCACCGGCCACGGGCGGAGCGCGAGGCGCAGGTGCTGCTGATCGAGCCGCGGAACACGCCCAATACCGGCGATCCGGCGACGGCGGCGGTCAAGGAGCGGATCTGATGCGGCCGGGTGCGCGCAACCTGATCACCGATGTCGCGGGGCTTTTGGTCGGCAATTCCGAGGACCACGGGCTTCGCTCGGGCGCGACCGTGCTTTTGGGCGCGCGGCCCTTCGTCGCGGCGGTGCATGTGATGGGGGGTGCCCCCGGCACGCGCGAGACCGACCTGCTTGCGCCCGACCGGCTGGTGAGCGAGGTCGACGCGCTGGTCCTGTCCGGCGGCTCGGCCTTCGGACTCGATGCCTGTTCGGGCGTCGCGGACGGGCTCCGTATGGCAGGTCGTGGCTTTGCCGTGGGCGAGGCGCGGGTGCCGATCGTGCCGGGGGCGATCCTCTTCGACCTTCTGAATGGCGGCGACAAGGACTGGGCCGAGGATCCCTACCGGCGGCTCGGCCGAGCGGCGCTGGACGCCGCACGGGCGGAGTTCGCGCTCGGCACTGCTGGCGCTGGGACCGGGGCCACCGTGCACGGGCTGAAGGGCGGGCTCGGCTCGGCCTCGGCGGTGCTCGACAATGGCGTCACGGTGGGCGCGCTGGTCGCGGTCAACGCGCTCGGCGCGGTGACGGTGGGGGGCGGGCCGCAGTTCTGGGCGGCGCCCTGGGAGATGGGCGCGGAATATGGCGGGCTCGGTCTGCCCGGCGTGTTCGCGCCCGGCGCCGAGCCGGTGCCCGCGAAGCGCCCCGGTGAGGCCACCACGATCGCCATCGTCGCCACCGATGCCGTGCTCGACCGGGCCCAGGCGCATCGGGTGGCGGTGGCGGCGCATGACGGCATGGCGCGGGCGATCGTGCCCGCGCATACGCTCCTTGACGGCGATCTGGTCTTCGCGGCGGCAACCGGGGCGCGGCCGCTCGCCGATCCGGTCGCCGACCTCTTCGCGCTTGGCCATGCCGCCGCATGCTGCCTCGCCCGCGCCATCGCCCGGGGTGTCCATGCGGCGGAAGCGCGTCCGGGCGACCTCCTGCCGAGCTGGCGGCAGAAGTTCGCCCCCTAACCGAGAAGCGCCGCCATCAGCGGGCTGTCGGGGGGCTCGAGCCCCTCGATGACGTCGAAATGGTGGCGCTTCGGCTCGATCGTCACCGGGCAGGCCCAGGCATTGCCGAGCCTGCGCGCCTGGTCGAGGAAGGCCGGGCGCTCGTCGCCACCGACCCAGACATGAACGCTGGTCCCGGGGCGGCGCGGGTGAAGCGCCGGGCTCTCGTCCCGGGCTTCGGCTGGATCGAGCCGCAGATCGGCGTTCATCGCGGTCTCGATCAACGGCCGCAGATCGGCGAGCGGCGAGATCGGCACGATCCGGGTGAGTCGCTCGACCACCGGCAGCGCGGCATCGGCGGAAGCCATGCGCGCCACGAGATGCCCGCCCGCCGAGTGGCCGGTGAGGACCACGGGGCCCGCCACCGCACCAGCCATCATTGGCAGCGCGGCCGCGATCTCGGCGGTCATTTCCGAAATCCGTGCCTTGGGCGCGAGCGTGTAGGCGGGCATCGCGCAGGCCCAGCCGCGCGCCAGCGCGCCGGAGGCGAGATGCGAGAAGTCGCGCGGCCCGAAGGCCAGCCAATAGCCGCCATGAACGAAAACCATCAGCCCCAGAGGCTCCGCATCAGGCAAGAAAAGATCGAACCAGCCGGCTTCGGCGGGGCCGTAGCGCAGCCCGAGCCGCGCTCGCTGCCCGAGTGCCGCGCGGAACGTCGCCGCGCCTTTTGCCCAGCGCGGCGGGTAATCGGCGCCGCCGGGGATAAACTTTGCATTCGCGTAAGCGTCGTCATATCTCATGTGCAACCACCGCTACCCGGCAGGACGCTGGACTTTCGTGCCGGTCTCGTGCATTTGATCAAATTGCCAATACAGGGGGATTCCATGCTCGATTCCGTCACCGACCTCCGGTCGCTCTTGAAAGACCCGTCGCTTCTGGCCACGCAGGCCTATGTCGCCGGAGAATGGATCGACGCCGACGACGGCGCAACGTTCGAAATCACCAACCCGGCACGCGGCGACGTGATCTGCACCGTGCCCGATCTTTCCCGCAAGGAGACCGCCCGGGCGATCGCCGCCGCCGATGCGGCGCGCAAGGCCTGGGCCGCCCGCACCGGCAAGGAGCGCGCCGGCGTTCTGCGCAAGTGGCACGACCTGATGGTCGCCAATGCCGACGATCTCGGCGCGATCCTGACCGCCGAGATGGGCAAGCCGCTGGCCGAGGCCAAGGGCGAGATCCTCTATGGCGCTTCCTTCGTCGAGTGGTTCGCCGAGGAAGCCAAGCGGGTCTATGGCGAGACGATCCCCGGCCACCAGCCCGACAAGCGCATTACGGTGATCAAGCAGCCGATCGGGGTCGCGGCCTCGATCACGCCGTGGAACTTCCCGAACGCGATGATCGCCCGGAAAGTGGCCCCGGCGCTCGCGGTGGGCTGCGGCTTCGTCGCGCGGCCGGCGGCCGAGACGCCCTTGTCGGCGCTCGCCATGGCGGTGCTCGCGGAACGCGCCGGGGTTCCGGCGGGGCTTTTCTCGGTCATCACCTCGAAGCGGTCGTCGGACATCGGCAAGGAGTTCTGCGAGAACCCGATCGTGCGCAAGCTCACCTTCACCGGCTCGACCGAGGTCGGCCGGATCCTCCTGCGCCAGGCCGCCGACCAGGTGATGAAGTGCTCGATGGAGCTTGGCGGCAACGCGCCCTTCATCGTGTTCGACGACGCCGATCTCGACAAGGCGGTCGAGGGCGCGATGATCTCGAAGTTCCGCAACAACGGCCAGACCTGCGTCTGCGCCAACCGCATCTATGTGCAGGCCGGCGTCTATGACGCCTTCGCCGAAAAGCTCGCGGCGGCGGTAAAGAAGCTCAACGTCGGCGACGGGTTGAAGGACGGCGTCACCACCGGCCCCCTGATCAACGAGGCGGCGGTCGAGAAGGTCGAGGAGCATATCGCCGACGCGCTCGCCGGTGGCGGGCAGGTCGTGACTGGCGGCCAGCGCCACGCGCTCGGCGGCACGTTCTTCGAGCCGACGGTCGTCACCGGCATCACTCCGGACATGAAGGTCTCGACCGAGGAGACCTTCGGCCCGCTCGCGCCCCTGTTCCGGTTCGAGACCGAGGAAGAAGTGATCGCGCATGCCAACAACACGATCTTCGGGCTTGCGAGCTACTTCTACGCCCGCGACATCGGCCGCATCACGCGGGTCCAGGAGGCGCTGGAATATGGCATGGTGGGCGTGAACACCGGCCTCATCTCCACCGAGGTGGCACCGTTCGGCGGCGTCAAGCAATCCGGCCTCGGCCGCGAGGGTAGCCATCACGGCGTCGAGGACTACCTCGAGATGAAATACATCTGCCTCTCCGTCTGAGGCGACAGCAACGACCGGGACCGGCCGCGGGATGCAGATCCTGCGGCCGGTTTCGTTTTGTGTGAGCGGCGGCTCATCTGCTGTTATCGTGTCCTCAGAGGCCTGTTGGTCGGCCTCGCGGACGATATCGGAGATGTACCCTTGGCCGAGGCACGTCTGACACTACTGGGCGGTTTCAGCCTTCGGGACGCACGGGGCACGACCTGCGAGATCCCCGGCGCAAAGCCCGTCGGACTGCTCGCCGTGCTGGCGCTCGCGCCGGACGGGCGGCTCGGCCATGACCAGATCGCCGCGCTCCTGTGGAGCGACCGCGCCGCGCCGCAGGCGCGCGACAGCCTCAAGCACGCGCTTGCCGACCTCCGCCGCCGCCTCGCCGCCGCCGGGCTGGACGCGCTGGAGGTCGACCGCCAGTCGGTGCGGCTCGATCTGAATCGGATCGCCGTCGATGCGGGCGAGTTCAAGGCCCTCGCCGGCGCCGCGGACCCGCAGGCGAAATCACGGGCGCTGGAACTCTACGGCGGTGAGCTTCTCCACGGCGTCAGCGTGCGCGACCCGGCCTTCGACGACTGGCTCAGGCAGGAGCGGGCCACCTACGCTACGCTCGCGGAGTCGACGGCGGCCTTGCTTCTCGCCGATGCGGAGGCCGGAGCGGATGACGCGGCGGTCCGCGAGGCCGCCACGCGGCTCCTCGGTCTCGATCCGCTGCGCGAGGACGCGGTGCGCGCGCTCATGCGCCTGCACGCCGAGGCTGGCGAGCGGGCAGCCGCGCTCCGGTGCCTCGAGGAATTGCGCGAACGGCTCGCAGCCGACCTGCAGATCGAGCCCTCCTCCGAGACCGAAGCCCTTGGCACCGCGATCCGCGAGAGTCGGATCGCCGCCAGCGTCGCCCCGGCCGGCCTGCCGCTGCCCGACCGCCCGTCCATCGCGGTGCTTCCCTTTCACACCCTCCAAAACGACCAGGACCAAGCCTACTTCGCTGACGGCGTCGTGGAGGACCTCATCAACGCGCTCTCGCGGTACCGCTGGTTCTTCGTGATCAACCGCAACTCGAGCTTCGCCTTCCGCAACAGCGAAATGCCGATCGCAGAGATCGGCCAGAAACTCGGTGTTCGCTACGTCGCCACCGGCAGCCTGCGGCGCGCCGGGAGCCGCATCCGGCTCTCGGCCGCGCTGATCGAGGCGGACACCGGAATCCAGCTCTGGGGCGACCACTACGACCGCGACCTGACCGACATCTTCGTCATTCAGGACGAGTTGACGCGCCGGATCGTCGGCGCCATCGAGCCGGAGCTTCTGGTTGGCGAATCCCGCCGTGCGCTCGACCGCTCCGCCGGGCAGCTGGCCGCCTATGACTGCCACATGAAGGGCATGTGGTTTCACAACCGGCAGCAGGATGCAGAGGATTTCGCGCAGGCGCTCCACTGGCAGCGCCGCGCTATCGAGCTCGACCCCGGCCTCGCGCGCGCCTACATGGTCCTCGCGCGGGCGCTCTATGCCCGGAGCCTCTTCGGCTTCAGCGACGACATCGCCCGCGACCGCGCCGAGCTGATGGCGGCGGCGGAGAAGGCCGTTTCGCTGGAAGAGGGGGATGGCTATTCGCACTACGCGATGAGCCTCGCCTGCCTGATGGATGAACGCCCGGTCGAGGCGCTGGCCGCGGCGGAACGCGCGGCCGACCTCAATCCGAACCTGGCTCTGGCTCAGAACGCGCTTGGCTGGACACGCATCGCCAACGGCCGCTTCGCCGAGGCGCTCGATCCGCTCGAGACCGCGCTCCGCCTCAGCCCGCGCGATCCCCTGACCTATCTGTTCCTGAGCCGCATCGGCCTCGCGCATTACCACCTTCGCGACTACGGCAGGGCGCTGGAGTTTTCCCGGAAGGCCTTCGCGCTCCGGCGCCAGCCGTTCATCGCGCTGGTCATCCTCGCAAGCCTCGGACAGCTCGGCAGCCCGGAGGTCGAACCGGTGCGGCAACAGCTTGCCGCGCTCGCGCCGGCCGGCGACAGGGATTACTGGCGGTTGCTGTTCGTCTATTCCGATCCGGCCGACGAGGACCACTTGCGCGACGGGCTGCGGAAGGCCGGTCTCGACGCGTTCCCGGAACCGAGCCAGTCCCGGAACGCTCCGAGCGCGCAGATCAGGCGATAGACCGACCGTTGCGCCCCGGGCATCCGTTCGGCCCCGTGGCTCTTCGCACCGTTCGCGACGATTTCCCACGGCAGGACCGGAATTTGCGTCATCTGATCGGTTTCGCGGGGGGATGTGTTTTTGCTGAGCATCGCGTCGTCTCCTGTTATCGTGAGGGCCTGTGCCATCTGTGAAACCCAGCATGCGCCCGGATGCGGGAGCCGGACGGGAACGCGGCGGGAAACGATCGGGAATTCGGCACTGTAGAAGGGGAAATCGCACCGTGGCCGAGGCAACCCTTTCGATTCTTGGAGGTTTCGCCCTCACCGACACGACCGGCGGCGACTGCGCCCCGGCCGGTGCCAAGCCGCGCGCCCTGCTCGCGGCGCTCGCGCTGGCCCCCGATGGCCGCCTCGGCCACGACCAGATCGCGGCACTCCTGTGGAGCGACCGCGCCGCGCCGCAGGCACGCGACAGCCTGAAACACGCTCTGGCAGGGCTGCGCCGGGTGCTTGATCCGCTCGCGCCGGGGCTTCTCGACAGCGACCGTCACTCGGTAAGGCTTGATCTCACGCGGCTGGCGGTCGACGCCGTCGCATTCCAACGCCTCGCCACCGCGGAGGACGAAACCGTCGGGGCCGAGGGTCTCGCCCTCTATCGCGGCGACCTTCTCGACGGGATCGCGGTGCGCGATCCGGCTTTCGACGACTGGCTGCGGCAGGGACGGCTTGAATTCCGGGCCATGGCCGAGACGCTGGCCGCCCGTCTCATGACCTCGGCCGAAGCTCGGGGCGACGCGGAGGCCACCCGGTCCGCCGCGATGCGGCTGCTCGCGCTCGATCCCCTGCGCGAGGACGCTGCGCGCGCCCTGATGCGGCTCCACGCCGCGCAGGGCGAACGCGCGGCGGCGCTGCGGCTCTGCGCCGAGCTGCGCGACCGGCTGGCCGAGGAGGTGCAGACCGAGCCGGACGGCGACACCGTGGCGCTTGAGGCCGAGATCCGCACCGGTGCCGGCCGGGCACCGGGTGCCGCGGCGCCCTACCCGCCGCTGCCCGACCGCCCGTCGATCGCGGTGCTGCCGTTCGCCAATCTCTCGGGCGATCCCGATCAGGATTACTTCGCCGACGGGATCGTCGAGGAGATCATCACGGCGCTGTCGCGCATCCGCTGGCTGTTCGTGATCGCCCGCAGTTCCAGCTTCACCTATCGCGGCCGCGCCATCGACGTGAAGCAGATCGCCCGCGAGCAGGGGGTGCGCTACGTCCTAGAAGGCAGCCTGCGCCGGGCGGCCGATCAGGTGCGGATCACCGCCCGGCTCGTCGACGCCGGGACCGGCCTGCAGCTCTGGGCCGACGGCTTCGACGGGGTCATGAGCGACATATTCGACCTGCAGGGCCGGATCACCGCCCGCGTCGTCGGCGAGATCGCGCCCCGGATCGAGGAGGCCGAGATCGACCGGGCGACACAGAAGCCGACCGCCCGGCTCGATGCCTACGACTATTACCTGCGCGGGCTCTCCTCGGTGCACCTGTGGACGCGGGACGGCAACGCGACGGCCATCGCGATGTTCGGCGAGGCGGTTAAGCGCGACCCGGATTTCGCCGCCGCCTACGGAATGGCGGTGCGCTGCCATTCGCAGCGCAAGGCCTGCGGCTGGGTCACCGATCCCGCCGCTGAGAAGCGCGCGGTCCGCGACCTTGCGGCGCGGGCGATCGCGACGGGCGGCGGGGATGCCGTCGCGCTCGCGACGGCGGGGCTCGGCCTTGCATTCGTTTGCGGCGACATCGGTGGCGGCGGGTCGCTGATCGCGCGCGGGCTGGAGCTCAATCCCAATCTCGCGATGGCCTGGGGGTTCAGCGGCTGGATCAATGCCTGGGCGGGCCGGCCGGAGGAGGCAATCGCGGACCTTTCCCGCGCGATCCGCCTCAGCCCGCACGACCCCCATGCCGCGACGACCCACGGGGCGATGGCCTGCACCCATTTCTTCGCCGGGCGGGACGAGGAGGCCGTGCATTGGGCGGAAAGCTCGATCCGGCTGCGGCCGAGCTACCAGGTCGCGCATTGCATCCTCGCCGCGGCGCTCGCCCGGTCCGGCCGGGTCAAGGACGCGCGGCAGGTCGTCGAACGGCTCCGCCTGAGCGATCCGGGTCTGCGCATCACGACCCTGCTCGAAGCCTATCCGTTCCAGCGCCCGCGCGACGCGGCGCGGCTCAGGGACGGGCTGGCCGTCGCCGGTCTGCCCGAATGATACGCTGAGCGGTCAGAACCAGCCCGCCGCACGGAGTGTCTTCTCGAACGACCGCCCGACCGGGATCACGGTCCCATCGGTCGCGACGAGCGAGCGCTTGCGGTTTTCCAGGAGCGTGTCTGCGACAGCGGCGCGCGACACCCACCAGGACCGGTGGACCTGCAAGCCTTCGCACCCGGCGAGGTCCTCGACCGCGTCGCTCATGCGGTGCAGCACGAGGCCGTCGCCCGCGTCCGTGTGCACCCGGAGGTAGTGATCCTCCATCTGCAGGTACCGGATCACACCCGTCAGCCCGTCGGGCCGCCGCCTCAGCATGCCGACGGTCGGCAGCGTCGGCATCGTGGGGCTGGGGTCTGGCGCCGCGCTCGGCTGCGCGGTGCCGAGGACGGGCCAGCGCTCGATCAGAACGTACTGGATCACCGAGAAGACGGTGTTGATGACCACCACGTTGAGATAGGTGACCCAGGGCGCCGGCAATCCGGCTTCGGGCGCGACGATCGTTTCCATCAGCCAGCGAACCTGGAACGTCAGCGGCACCGCCCCGAGAAAGGCCGAGGCCAGAAGCAGCGCCCAGCCCGGCCAGTTTCCGGCCCCGAAGGACGCGCGCACCCCCCGCGCGATCAGGATCATCTGCAGCCAGCCGAGTGTGACCGAGGCGGTCCAGAACAGCGTCAGCCCGCGCAGGTCTTCCCCCGCGCGCACCGCGTCCCCGGCCTGCCAAACCATGAAGGCCGCCGTCGAGAGAATCGCGATCAGGTAGCGCAGGGAGACGCTGGCGAGGATCCGTTGCGCTCCGGATCGGGGAGAGGGGTCGGTACGGTTCACGCTTCGCGAAGCGTACCACCGGCGGGATTGGCGAAACAACCGTGCCGGATCACGAAAGCCGGCAGGAACGGACCGGGCGAGGACGCCAGAGCTGCCGACATCGCAACCGGCATCCACACGGACGAAAGGACATCATGTGAAACAGAAGCTTGCGCTCTGCCCCCTGATCGCAGCACTCGGCACCGGCGCTGCCGCGGCCGCCGAAATCGACGTCACCATCACCGGATTCGGCGACGACACCGGCCTCGCGCGGATCGTCGTGATGGAAGGCGAGGCCGGTTATCTCGGCGAGATCCCGGTCGCGCGGATCGCCTCGGTCCCGATCCGCGCCGGTCGCGCCGAGTGGCAGGCGGACGACCTGCCGCCCGGCCGTTACGCGATCATCGCCCATCACGACCGCGACGGGGACGACGCGCTCAACCGCCCGTTCCTCGGCCTGCCGCAGGAGCCCTACGGCTATTCGAACGGCGCCTGGACGAGCTTCGGCCTGCCCGACTGGGAGGAGGTCGCCGTCGATCTCGGCGAAGCGCCGGTGCGGCAGGCGATCCGTCTGCGCATGAATGCTTTCGCGGCCGTCTCGCAGATGGCGCTTGTCGGGCTTCCCGCGCTTGTCGCGCTGTTCGGCGCGCTCGCTTTGCTGCGGCGGCTGCGCCGCACGGCAACGATCTGACCATTCCGGAACAGGAGAGAACCATGACCCGTGAAACGCTCATTCGCGCCGGTGCCGCCGGCATGATCGTCGCCGGTGCGGCGCTCGGCTATTCCTATGTCTCGCATCCGCACCACATGACACCCGAGACCATCGCCAGCCCGGGCTGGATCGCGATCCACGCGCTTTTCGCGCTCTCGCTCGTGCTCGGCCTGCTCGGCACGACCGCGCTCTATGCCGCGACGGCTCTGCGCAGCGGGGCGCTCGGCCTCGCCGGCTATGTGACGCTCTTTATCGGCATGATGATGATCTTCGGCCTCGACTACTACGAGGTGCTGATCGCGCCCTATCTCGCGCTTCACTATCCCGAGGTCATCGCCGATCACGGCGCCGGCGACGCGATGGGCGCCGTGGCCGTGGCCTTTCCGCTGGCCGGCCTGCTCACGGTCCTTGGCTACGCGGCCCTTGGTGCTGCCTGGCTCCTCGCCGGGATCATGCCGCGCGTGCCCGCCCTGGCGCTGATCGTCACCGCGCTCGCCTTCGGCGCCGGGCTGAGCCCCCTTGGCGGTCTCGCGGCGGCACGGATCACGGCGGCGGCGTTCGGGCTTGCGCTGATCGCGATCGGGGCCGTCGCGTGGCGCGCCGCCTCGACCCGGAGGGCGGAGGCGTGACGGGCGCGTTCGGCACCGAATTGCCGATGGTTATCGAATAACCGAAGCCCGATGTTGCCTATCATGCGCGCCGGCTCCATTGCTGCCACATATTCGATCTCAACGAGGGAATCTCGATGCTGCACAAGTTCCGCACCTCCGCCATTGCCGCGCTCCTGATCGCTTCCACGGCCGCCGCACCCGCAAGCGCCTGGGGCCAGCGCGAGCAGGACATGCTCAAGGGCGCCGCCGCGGCGGCGGCGGTGGGCTATCTGCTGATGAACTCGCGCGCCAAGGCTCAGCAGCCGGCCCGTTCGCAGACCGGCTATTACCAGCCGCAGACCAGCTATCGGCAGCCGCAGACCAGCTACCGGCAGCCGCAGTCCAGCTATTACCCGCAGCCGTCCTACCAGCAGCCCGCGCGCTACGAACAGCCGAGCTACGGCTCCTCGGACGTCTATTCGACCCCGGCCGCGCGCGCCTTCAACAGCTATCCGCTCTCGGACCGCCGGCGCATCCAGGCGCGTCTGTCCGAGTGGGGCTATTACAACGGCGGCATCGACGGCTCGTTCGGCCCGATGACCTACCGTGCCGTCACCGCGTTCGCCGGCGACTCCCAAGGCACGACCGAGCTCACCACGGTGGCCGGCGCCTACGACTTCTACGGCCGGCTTCTGCGCTGAGGCCACCCGGCCGGGAGGCCCGCGCTTCCCGGCAGGATGAGACACCCGAGCGGCGGGCGCATGTCGACCGCGCCCGCTGCGCCCCTTGGCAGAGCCGCGGCACCCGCGCTCTCCCTGCGCCCAGTGGGCTGCCCCCGCCGGTTCGGCGAAAAATATTCTCCACCACCGCCAAGGATTGACGCCTCGCCCGCGTCATAGTTCCGTCATGCGCATGCAAACCCCGGACGAGGACCTGGCCGAAGCCGCCGCAGGAGGAGACCGCGACGCCTTCGCGGCGCTTCTCGCGCGGCATTACGACCGGCTTCACGGCCTGTCCTTCCGCCTGACCGGCAGCCGGGCCGAGGCCGAGGATCTCGCGCAGGACATTTGCCTCGCGCTCCCGGCGAAGCTCGGGAGCTACCGGCGCGAGGCGCGGTTCACGACCTGGCTCTACCGGGTCACGGTGAATGCCGCGCATGACCGCCGCCGCCGAATGGCCGCCCATGCGCGGGCCGCCGACGGCTGGGGCGACTGGGAGATCAACCGCCGCGCCGGGATCGCCGAGGCGGCCGAGGTTGGGGACTGGCTCGCCGCGACAATGGCGCGGCTTACACCGGAACTGCGCGACACCGTCGCCCTCACGCTCGGGGAGGAACTGAGCCAGAAGGAGGCCGCCGAGGTGCTCGGGCTCTCCGAAGGCACGGTCGCCTGGCGGATGAGCGAAGTGAAGAAACGCCTGCGCGAGATGGCGCGGGCGGAGGGCATGCTATGACCGACGATCTCGACCGCCTGCGCGCCGCGTTGAAGTCGCACCCCGCCCCCGACGGGGCGGCGAAGGCCGAAGCCCTGCGGCGGGCGATGGAAAATTTCGACCGCCACCAAGGAAGCGCGCAAGCGCCGCGTCCCAATCAGGACCGCCCTGCACGGGCGGGTGTTCTGAAAGGAGTACGCGAGATGATGTCGAGACTGACCACGAGACCGGCGCTGGCCGCCACCGCCTCCGTCGTCGCCATCGGTGTGGCGATCACGGTCTACCCCGAACTGCGGCGGAGCGTTTCGGCGCCGTCCCCTGTCGCCACGGCGACCGGCGAAGCCCAGACCGGCGAGGCCCGCGCGCGGCAATCCTTCCCCGAGGTCGGACGGGACGCGGGCACCGCCTCCCCGCTCGAATCCACCGCGCCGGCGATCGCCGCGGCCCCAACGCCGAAAGCCGCCCCGGAAGCCGACGCTCTCGCCGACATGCCCATAGCGGCCGCGCCGCCCGCGCCGCGGAAAGAAGCGGCCGAGGCGATCACCGCGCAGACCGGCATCATGACCGAGGAAGCGTTCCGGTCCGCCCCTTCCGGCGATGTCGCGGGCTACGTCCTGCCAGAGGCCGAGACGGTGCTGGCACCGGCGCCGCTCACCGAGGCCTATCCCGAAGCCGACCCCAATCCGCTGAAGGTCACGGCCGAGGAGCCGGTATCGACCTTCTCCATCGACACCGACACGGCCTCCTATGCGGTGCTCCGCTCCTCGCTCACCAATGGGTATCTGCCGCCCGCCGAGGCCGTGCGGGTCGAGGAGATGGTGAACTACTTCCCCTATGCCTACCCGGCGCCGGACGAGGGCGACGCCCCGTTTCGCGCCGCGGTGACCCTCTTCGAGACGCCGTGGAACGCCGAGACCCGGCTTCTCCGCATCGGCCTGCAGGGCGAGCTTCCCGCGACCGACGACCGGCCGCCTCTCGACCTCGTCTTCCTGATCGACACGTCGGGTTCGATGGACGATCCGAAGAAACTGCCGCTCCTGAAGCAGTCGCTCGCGCTGATGCTCGGCGAGCTGCGCCCCGAGGACCGGATCGCGATCGTCACCTATGCCGGCTCCGCCGGCCTCGTGCTGGAACCCACCGACGCCGCCGACCGCGCCACGATCCTCGCGGCCCTCGACCGGCTCGGTGCGGGCGGCTCGACCGCCGGGGCGGAGGGCCTGCGCCTGGCCTACCGGACCGCCGAGAGCATGGCCGGGGAGGGCCGGATCGGGCGCATCCTTCTGGCCACCGACGGCGATTTCAACGTCGGCATCCACGATCCCGAGGCGCTGAAGGACTTCATCGCGCAAAAACGCGAGAGCGGCACCTACCTGTCCGTCCTCGGCTTCGGCCGCGGCAATCTCGACGACGCGACAATGCAGGCGCTGGCCCAGAACGGCAACGGCACGGCGGCCTATATCGACACGCTCGCCGAGGCGCAGAAGGTGCTCGTCGACCAGCTTTCCGGCGCCCTCTTCCCCATCGCCGACGACGTGAAGATCCAGATCGAGTTCAACCCCGCCGCCGTCGCCGAATACCGGCTGATCGGCTACGAGACCCGGGCGCTGGCGCGCGAGGATTTCAACAACGACCGGGTTGACGCGGGCGAGATCGGCGCGGGACACCAGGTGACCGCGCTCTATGAGATCACCCCGGTCGGCAGCAAGGCGCGGCTGACCGACCCCCTGCGCTACGCCGAACCGCAACTGGCCGGCGACGCCGCCGAGCTTGGCTTTCTCAAGCTGCGCTACAAGGTGCCGGGCACGGCGACCTCGCGGCTGATCGAAACGCCGATCCCCGCCACGCCCGCCGAGGCTGATCCCGACGCCCGCTTCGCCGCCGCGATCGCTGGCATGGGCCAGCTCCTCTCCGGCCCGAAATACCTCGGGCAATGGGGCTGGGACGACGCCATCACGCTTGCCAACGGCGCCAGGGGGGGCGATCCCTACGGCTACCGCGCCGAGGCGGTGCAGCTCATGCGGCTGGCGCAAAGCCTCGCGCGCTGAGGCTTCTTCATTGCGCCAAATACCCCCGCCGGAGGCCGCGGAGCGCCCGTTGCGCAGGCTAACGGGCGCGACAGATATCTCGCGCCCGCAAGGGCGCTCCGCCGGCCCACCTCAAAGATCGCGGAAGCCAAGCTCGGCGACGAGGCCGAGCGTCCGCGCCCGCATCCAGCGATGCGCCGGATCGCGATCGTGCCGCGCATGCCAGTAGAGGCTGATCTCCGGCACCGGAATCTCGAACGGCGGCGCGAAGATCCGGAGCGGCACGCTGTCCCGCACGGCGCGCGCGAACTGCACCGGCAGGGCCGCGAGGTGGCGCCCCTGCGCGACCGCGAGCGCCACCGCCTGGAAATGCGGCAGCGCCAGCGTGACCCGGCGGTGCCGGCCCTGCTCCTCCAGCGCCGCATCGACCCGCCCCCGCATGCTGCCGTCGACCGACCGGATCGCATGTTCGAGCCCGCAGAAGACCTTCATCGGCATCCGCGCGCCCTCGGCGAGCCCGGCCACGCCGGGATTGCCCCGCGCCGTCACTATCACGAAGGGCGCGCGGAACATGACCTCGCGCGACACGCCCTCGGGCACCTCGATCGGCTGCTCCAGCGCCATGTCGACGCCGTCATCGCGCAACAGTCTCGGCACGTCGCCATGGGCGCTGTCGAGCAGCCTGAGCCGTACGCCCGGCGCCTCCTCCCCCAGCCTTTCGGCCAGGCGCGGCATTAGGAGCATCGAGAAGAAATCCGACCCGAGGAAGGTGAAGGTCCGCTCCAGCCCCGCCGGATCGAAGGCCGGTCCGGGCGCCAGCATCCTGCCGATCTCCGCGAGCGCCGCCCGCGCGCGCGGCGCCAGCTCCTCGGCGCGCGGGGTCGGCACCATCTCGTTGCCGCGGCGCACGAAGAGCTGGTCGCCGAGCGCGTGGCGCAGGCGGTTCAACGCCGCGCTGACAGCGGGCTGGGACAGGCCGACCCGGTCGCCGGCGCGGGTCACGCCGCGCTCCTGCCAGAGTGCGTCGAAGACCCGGATCAGATTGAGATCGAGTGCGTTCAAATCCATCCCATGGATCGGCTGCATAGAGACTTGCGATTTCATGGATGAAGCAATCCGCGCTAGATTGCAACTGCCGCCGCTTCCGGCATCGACGCGAAGGACCCCACGATGAATGCGCTCTCCACCCCGGATTCCGGGACCGAACTCTTCTGGTTCATGAACAACCTCCTCGCGATCCCCGTCTCGTGCGAGGCTGGCGCGGACCGCCTGTCGGTCGTCGAGCAATGGGCGCCCCATGGCGACAGCCCGCCGCTCCACATCCACCACAGCGAGGACGAGGTCTTCGTGGTGCTGAAGGGACGGCTCCGGATCCAGATCGACGGCACGGATGTCTTCCTCGATGCCGGCGGCACCGTGATGGCGCCGAAGGGCAAGCCGCACAGCTTCCGCGTCGAAAGCGCCGAGGGCGCGCATTTCCTCGCCATCACCAGCGGTAATGATTTCGAGCGCATGATCCGCGCGGCAAGCCGCCCTGCCGACCGGCCAGGCCTGCCCGATCCCGCCGTGCCGACCGAGGCGATGAAGGCCGAACTCACCCGCATCTGCGCGGACCACCGGATCGAGATCGTCGGCCCGCCGCTCCACTGACACCTGCGAGGCACCCCTCGGCGGGATGCGGCGACACGGTCAATCCTGCGTCGCCCGCCGCCCGGCGCGCCAGTCGCGGACCCTGTCGCTCAGCCCGTCATGGTCCCCCAGCGGCCGGCCCGGAGCGGCGTCCCACCAGTCGTCGCGCCCGTCACGCTCTTGCGGGTTCAGCGGGTAGACGATGCGGTTCTCGGGCTTCGAGGCCTCGCCGACGACCAGCAGGCGTACCTCTGTATCGGTGTTGTTGATGAAGGTGTGCGACTGCCCGGTCCCGGCCGGGAACCCGACCGCGTCACCGGGCGACAGGCGGTGCAGATGGCCATCGAGCCAGACATCGGGTGCGCCGTCGATGACGTAGACGAACTCTTCCTCGGCGCTCTCGGCGTGCGGGTATGATGTCCGGCGGCCGGGCAGCAACCGTTCGTGGTGGATCCCGAGGCGGGTCAGCCCGAAGTGCCGGCCGAACGGCGCGCCGATGCTCATCCGTTCGTCTTCGCCGCGGTAATAGGGCCGGTCGGCGCCCTCGATCTCCTGCCAGTGGGCAATGCACGCGGGACGGTCTGGATTGGACATGTGCGCCTCTCCTTCTGCGATGCGGGAAAGACTATGCTCAGCCGCGCGCAAACGAAAGGCGCGCCCTTCAGGGCGCGCCTCTGTCCATCCTTCGTGTCGGGACCTCAGGCCCCGCTCTTCTCGACGGCTTTCGCCTCGACCATATCGCCCCGGGCGATCTCGATCCGGCGCGGTTTCAGCGCCTCGGGCACTTCGCGGACGAGGTCGACATGCAGCATGCCGTCGACATGCACCGCGTTCGTCACCTTGACGTGCTCGGCCAGCGCGAAGCGGCGCTCGAACGCGCGGGTCGCGATGCCGCGGTGCAGGTAGGTCTTGGCCTCGTCCTCGGCGGCCTTGCGGGCCGAGACGATCAGCGCGCCGTCCTTGACCTCGACATTCAGCTCATCGCCCGAGAACCCGGCGACGGCGATGGAGATGCGGTAGGCATTCTCGTCGGTCTTTTCGATGTTGTAGGGCGGATAGGTCGGCTGGGCCACGTCGGCCGAAAGGACCCGGTCCATCAGGTCGGCGACCCGGTCGAATCCGACGGTCGCGCGGTAAAGCGGGGTAAAATCATAGGTTCGCATTCTCATCCTCCATCGAGCGATGTTTCTGGCCCTCCCTCCTCGGGACGGGCGGTTGCCACTCCGGAGCCCTCAAGCGGCACCCCGGCAAACATCACATGTGAAGGCTTTTTGCGGTTTTCAAGGGTCAGGGACGCACGAACCGCGCCCCGGTTTCCGCCTTCGCGCCGGGGAGGATCCGGCGCGGCTCGATCCCGCGCGAACCACCGGCGACGATCACGCCCTGTCCGGTCCGCAACGCCCTGCGCAGTTCCGCGACCGGCTCCTCGAGTTCCATGCCGACCGAGACCACCTTGCCGTCCTCGCGCGTGCCCGCCGCGATGATCGCGACGATCCTCGGCCGGCCGGCCGTGCGATCGAAGACCGGCGCGCCGGACGAGCCGAAATGGACATCGCAGTCGAAGGCGATGAGCCCCACGTCGCGGCCAACGACCCGGCAACCGTCCTGCCACGACAGCGCCGCATCGCGTCCCGTCGCGAAGGACACGACGTCGATCTGGCGAACCTGATTGCCGAGACGCGCGATCGCGAAGGGCGCGGCGGTGGCCGCCGGGATCGGTTCGGCAAGCTCGAGCAGCGCGACATCGTGGCGAACGCTGTCGAGGTCTTTCGGATTCGCCGGATCGTAGCGCGGATGCGCCACAGCACGCGCGACGCCGCTCTCGGCCACGGCGACGCCATCGCGCAACCCGGCGCGAAAACGCATCCCGGCGATGTCCGGCGCCGTGCCCGAGCTGCCGCCGCGAAGGCAATGCGCCGCCGTCAGGACGAGGTCGGGCGCGATCAGGGCACCGGTGCAATAGCCCTGTGCGCCGATCTCGACCCGGCCCACGGCCTCGAAGCCGAGCACATCCTGGCGGAGCGTCAGCCGCTTGAGCGGCGGTGCCTCGGCCGCCGCCGCCCCCGCGAGCGCCAAGACGGCAATGGAAACGAGGCCGATTATCCGCACCGCCGGCCTCACGGCTTGACGAATTTCGCGCCGGCCGAGCCGGTCTTGCCCGTGGGCGATGCACCAGGACCGGGCGTGACCCTCTGGAACGGGCTTTCCCCCGCGGCGAAGGCCGCCTGCAGTTCGGTCAAAGGCTGCGTCATCTGCGTGGCGAGCGCCACCCGCTTGTCGTTCATCTCGGCCTTGGCCGAAACCACCGAGACGATCTGCGCGGCACCATCCTTGACCGCGAAGATCGGCGCGCCCGAGGAGCCGAAATCGACCGCGCAGGTCAGCACGAGAACACCCGGCTGGCGCCCGAGCACGAGACAGGCGTCCTGCATCGACGGCGCCTCGGACCGGTCGAAGGCGTAGGAGACGATGCTCACCGTGTCGCCGCGCATCGGATCGGCGCCCACGTCGAAGGGCCGGATCGAGGGCAGCCGGATCGGCTGGTCAAGCTCCAGGAGGGCGAGGTCATAGGCGACCCGGTCCATCGGGTTTTCCCCCTCGTAGACGTAGTCGGGATGCGCCATCGCTCGCTTCACGCCGCGATAGGCCGCCGCCCGGCCGTTGCGCCAGCCGGCAAGAAAGGTCAGCTCGCCGGGATCGATGTCCGCGCCCGTGCGCTGATCGACCAGGCAATGCGCGGCCGTCAGCACCAGCGAGGGCGCGATCAGCGCGCCGGTGCAAAACGAGGTATCGGCGATATTGAGCCGGCCGACGGCTTCCCAGCCGCGGGTCTCATCCGCCGAGTTCAGGGCATGGAGCGCCGCCGCCTCCTCCGCCGGAGCCGCGAGGGGCCAACCGGCCACCAACAGCGCCGCAATCCAGGTCCGCATGTCGTCTCCCCTCCGTCATCCCGCATTTACCCACCTGTTGAGGCAAATTTGTGACCGAGGGCAACCCGGCGCCGCGCCCGCGGGACCGCGGCGCCCGATTTCATGGGGTTTCGGCGAAGATCCGCTCCCCGGGCGCGCCGCTCCGGCCCTACCGTGCCAGCGCCCGCGGCCGGGGCCCGCCGCTCGCCCAGTCCAGAAGCTCCACCGTATGGACGACCGGCACGCCAGTCCCGGCACCGATCTGCATCATGCAGCCGATATTGCCGGCCGCGATCACGTCCGGCGCCCGGGCCTCCAGCGTCGCGACCTTGCGCCGCTTGAGTTCCGCCGAAATCTCCGGCTGGAGCAGGTTGTAGGTCCCCGCCGAGCCGCAGCAGAGATGCGCGTCGGCCGGCTCGACGACCTCGAACCCCGCCGCCTTGAGGAGCGCCTTGGGCGCCCCCCGCACCTGCTGGCCATGCTGCAGCGAGCAGGCCGCGTGATAGGCGACTCTCAAGGGCTCGGGCGCCGTGCCGGCGAACCCGATCCGCTCCAGAATCTCGCTCACATCGCAAGCAAGACCCGCGATCTCCGCCGCCTCCTCCGCGAGCGGGTCGGTGCGGAACATGTGCCCGTAATCCTTCACCGTCGTGCCGCAGCCCGACGTGTTGATCACCACCGCGTCGAGCCCGCCCGCGCGCTTCTCCGCCGTCCAGGCGCGAATATTCGCCGCGGCCGAGGCGTGGCTCTCGCCGGTCTTGCCCATGTGATGGGTCAGCGCCCCGCAACAGCCCGCGCCCTTCGCCACCACCACCTCGCAACCGAGCCGCCTCAGAAGCCGGATCGTCGCGTCGTTGATATCGGTGTTGAGCGCCTTCTGCGCGCAGCCCGTCATCAGCGCGACCCGCATCCGCCGTTCCCCTGTCGCCGGGAAGACCTGCGGCGCGTCGTTGCGGCTCGCCGGCGGCACGCGCTCCGGCGCCATCGCCACCATCGCCCTCAGCCGCGCATCGGGCAACGAGGCGGCGACGGGCCGCGCCAGCCGGGCACCCGCCAGCGCCAGCCGGAACCGGCCCGGATGCGGGATCACCCGCGCCAGAAGCCAGCGCAGCGCCCGGTCGCGCCAGGGCCGGCGATAGGTCGCCTCGACATGCGCGCGGGCATGGTCGATCAGATGCATGTAATGCACGCCCGAGGGACAGGTCGTCATGCAGGCAAGGCACGACAGGCAACGGTCGATGTGCTTTACGGTCTTCTCATCCGCCGGCCGCCCGGTCTCCAGCATCTCCTTGATCAGGTAGATCCGCCCGCGCGGGGAATCGAGCTCGTCGCCGAGGACTTGGTAGGTGGGGCAAGTCGCAGTACAAAAGCCGCAATGAACGCAAGCACGCAGGATCTCGTTGGCGCGCTTGAGCCCATGATCCTTCAGCTGCTCTTCGGTGAAATGCGTCTGCATCGGTCAGCCCATCAGCCCCGGATTGAGAATGCCGCGCGGGTCGAACCGGGCGCGCAGCCCCGCCGAGATCGCGGCGAGTGCCGCCGGCTCCGGCGCGAAGGTCGCGATCCGCGCGCGGGTCGCCGCCGCGGCGCGGATCAGCGTCGCATGGCCCCGGATCGGGCCGAGCGCCGCGCGCAGGTCGCTCCCCTCCGGCAACAGCGCCCAGACGAGCCCGCCCCCCCAGTCGAGCATCCACGCGCCGCCGATCCGCGCGACAAGGCCCGGCGCGTCCGAGGGCCGGACCGAGATCCGCCAGACGTCGCCCGCCTTGCCGTGGAACGGCGCCACCTCCCTCACCCGGCACCAGAGCGCCGCGACCCGCTCGGCGTCCGCCTCGACCGCGACCGGCCCATGCGCCCCGAGCGCCGCGGCAAGCCGCTCCGCGCGGTAGGCGACCGAGGCGGCAAAGCCCTCGATCCTCACCAGCGCGCCCTCGCCCGGCAGGTACGCCGCGCCGGTCACGTCAAAGGGCGTGCCGAGCGCCGCAGAGAGAACCCGCACGGCCGCGTCCGCACCCTCGACCCCGATGATGACCGTCGCCGCCGCCTCCGGCGCCGGCAGCACCTTGAACGCCGCCTCGGTCAACACGCCGAGAGTGCCCCAGCTCCCCGCCATCAGCTTCACGAGGTCATAGCCGGTGACGTTCTTCATCACCCGCCCGCCGTTCTTCACCACCGCGCCGGTCCCGTCGACAAACCGCACCCCCAAAAGCGCATCGCGGCAAGCCCCCGCCTGCACCCGCCGCGGCCCCGAGACATTCGCGGCCACCATGCCGCCCAACGTCGGTTCCCCGGCGGTCCCGAGAAGCCCGCGCCAGTCCGCCGGCTCGAAGGCCAGCCGCTGCCCTTCGGCCGCAAGCGCCGCCTCGAGCGCGGCCAAGGGCGTGCCCGCCTTCGCGACGACCGTCAGCGCCCCCGGCTCGTAAAGCGTGATCCCGGCCAGACCCGAGACGTCGAGCGCCGCGCCCGCGCCCGTCGAGCCGACGGGCCGCGTGCCGCCACCCCGCACGGTGAGCGGCGCGCACGCACCCCGAACCGCCTCTGCCAGCTCCTCTTCGGATGAAACCCTCACGCTGCTGCCTTCACCTTCTCGAAAATATCCTCCGGGGGTCCGGGGGTGGAAAACCCCCGGCGCCGCCGCCTCACCCAGCCCGCCGCCCGGCACTCATGTGCAGCGGGAACACCTTGGCCGGGTTGAGCAACCAGCGCGGATCGAACACGTCCTTGACCCGCATCTGCGCCTCCATGTCCGCCGCCGAATATTGCACCTCCATCAGGTCGCGCTTCTCGATCCCGACGCCATGCTCGCCGGTCAGGCAGCCGCCGACCTCGACGCAGAGCTTCAGGATCTCCGCCCCGAGCGCCTCGCAGGTCTCCAGGTCCCCCGGCTTGTTGGCATCATAGAGGATCAGCGGATGCATGTTGCCGTCGCCGGCATGGAAGACGTTCGCCACATCGAGCCCGAAGTCGCGGCTCATCTCGCCGATCCGCTTCAGCACCTTCGGCAGGGCCGAGACCGGGATCGTCCCGTCGAGGCACATGTAGTCGTTGATCTGCCCTACGGCGCCGAAGGCCGACTTGCGGCCGAGCCAGATCTTCTGCGCCTCCTCCGCCGACCGGCTCTCGCGGAACTCGACCGGATCGTGCCGCGCCGCGGTCTGGCGGATCAGGCCGAGTTGCTCGTCGATCTCGGCCTCCGCGCCCTCCACCTCGACGATCAGGAGCGCCTCGCAATCCGGATAGCCGGCACGGGCGAAGGCCTCGCAGGCGCGGATGCAGGGCCGGTCCATGAACTCGATCGCGACCGGCAGCACGCCCGCCTTGATGATGTCGGCGACACAGGCGCCCGCGACCTCGTTCGAGCCGAAGGCGATCAGCACCGGCCGCGCCCCCTCGGGCTTTGGCAGGATCCGCAACACCGCCTCGGTGACGACGCCGAGCTGCCCCTCCGAGCCGCAGACCACCCCGAGAAGGTCATAGCCTCCGGCATCGAGATGCGCGCCGCCGATCTCGACCACGTCGCCCTCCATCGTCACCAGCGTGACGCCCATCAGGTTGTTCGTCGTCACCCCGTATTTCAGGCAATGCGCCCCGCCCGAGTTCATCGCGATATTGCCGGCGATTGCACAGGCGAGCTGCGAGGAGGGATCGGGCGCATAGAAGAAGCCCTCCTCCTCCACGGCGCCGGTGACCGAAAGGTTCGTGCGCCCCGCCTCGACCCGGATGAAGCGGTCGTCGTAATCCACGTCGAGCACCCGGTTCATCCGCGCCACCCCGAGGATCACGCTGTCCGCCGTCGGCAGCGCGCCGCCAGCGAGCGAGGTTCCCGCCCCCCTCGGCACCACCGGCACCCGCTCCTCGTGACAGACCTTGAGCACCGCCGCGACCTCGGCGGTCGAGCCTGGCAACACGACGGCGAGCGGCGCGCAGCGATAGGCGGCAAGCGCATCGCATTCATAGGCGCGGGTCTCGGCAGGGTCGTCGATCACCGCCCCGTCCGCCATCGCCGCGCGAAGCCGCGCGACGATCTCTGCCTTGCGGGCAAGGACGGAACGGTCGGCGACGGGTAGATCCATGGCACACCTCAAAACTGGTAAGAAATTATAACCAGTTTTCGTGAAACGCAATCGAATCCTTGTCGCGCAGCTCTCCTTTCGGGCAGAAACCGGGCACCCGCACATCAATGTGATCCCGGCTCCGGTCCCGCCGTGGCACTCTGCCGCCATGTTCCGCCCGTGTCTCGTCCTCCTCGCCCTGGCAGCCGGTCCGGCCTGCGCCGACCCACCGCAAATCACCGGCGCGCGTGCGGAACGCCACGGCGGCACCCTTACCTTCACCGTCACGCTGACCCATCCCGATTCCGGCTGGGACCATTATGCCAGCGGCTGGGAGGTGCTCGCGCCCGACGGCGGCCGGCTCGGCTACCGCGAGCTCACACATCCCCATGTCGAGGAGCAGCCCTTCACCCGGAGCCTCTCCGGCGTGGCGGTCCCCGATGGCCTCGACCACGTGCTGATTCGCCCGCGCTGCACCCTCGACGGCTGGGTCGCGACACCAGTCAGGCTCGATCTTGCCGATTAAATTGCTTCGAGAAACGATCCGGCCAATTTCCGCCGCATTTCCGGGCCACGCTTACGCCGCGTCAAGTTGACCGGACTTTAGCGTATCAAGAATCGTTTGGGTTGTGTTACCCTCCGCTCGTGCCGTCACCTTGCGCACCACAGCGCAACCAAAACCAATAATCGGGAGGATGTCATGAGCCAGGCGAAGCGCCGCGACGAGATAGATTTGATCGTGGACGATATTCTGGCCAAGCCTGAGCGTGCCGAAGAGCTGAAGCGCCTGCTGCGCGACCGTCTCGGAGCGCCGGCCAATTTCCGGCAGAGCCGGCTGCGGGTCGTGGTCTCGAACGACGATCCGGACAGCCTGTGGGACAACATGCCGGTCTGACCGCGTTGCCATCGCGGCGATCGAAACCCCACTCTCATGAAAACGCCCTGACGCGCCCTTTCGGGCGCGTCAGCGTTGGCCCTCGCGAAGCCAGGCGAGCACGCTGAGACCCAGCGCGATCAGGAGGAACGCCCAGGCCGGAAGCAGCGGCGCGATGCGGATATCGGTGGTCCGGTAGGCATCGCGCGGGGTAATGCCGACCCAGCCGCGCCCGATCGCCGGACGCCCCGCGCGCACCGTGCGGACATCCGGAAGCCCGTCCTCGATCCGCAGGAACCCGCCCTGGCTCGCCTCCGCCACCGGGCCGAGCGGCGCCTCGGAGGCGATCGTCTCCTCGAACTCGCGCGGCGCCGCCGGACCGAGGGCCACCACCCGGTTCAACTCGCCGTCAGTCAAGCGATAGAGCCCGATCTCGGGCGCCGCGAATTCGGCCTCGTAGCGCCCCGGTGCCGCTTCGGTCAGTTGCAACACTGTCTCGGTGCCGTCCGGCGCGGTCACGGTGACTTCGCGCGCGCCTTCGCTCAAGGTACGCCGGGTGATTGTCAGTTTTTGGCCTTCCGCGGTGGCGACCAGCGCCTCCTCCTCGAGTTCGGGCTCCTTCATCATCCAGTGCGCCAGTCGGCGCAGCAGCTCGAGCTGCGGCCCGCCGCCCTCGAACCCGCGCCCCCAGAGCCAGGCCTGATCGGAGCCGAGAAGCGCCACCCGCCCCTCGGCGACCCGGTTGAGCACCAGGAGCGGCCGGCCGCCGGGCGCCTCCATCACCACCTGCCCGGCAGGATCGGCAAGCTCGAGATAGCGCATCCAGCGCCCCCAACTGGGCGCCCCGACCGTCCCGGCCGCCCCGCCCTCAGGCGCGAAAGCCTCGAGCCCCTCAGCCACCGGATGGCGCTGACCGAGATCGGAGACGCGCGGCGTGAAGCCGCCCTCGATCACCCGCGCCGTCGGCCTTGCGGGCAGGATGTCGCCAAGGCCCGAGTGATAGAGGCTCTCGGCCGAGGCGAAATCCGGACCGGCCGCGACCAGCACTGCTCCGCCGGCAAGCACGTAGTCGCGGATATTGTCGAGATAGGCCGAGGGCAGGATGCCCCTCAGCCGGTAGCGGTCGAAGATGATCAGGTCGAACTCGGTGATCTTCTCGACAAAAAGCTCGCGCGTCGGGAAGGCGATCAGCGACAACTCCGAGACCGGCACGCCGTCCTGCTTGTCGGGCGGGCGCAGGATGGTGAAATGCACCAGATCCACCGCGCTGTCGGATTTCAGGAGGTTGCGCCAGGTCCGCTCGCCCGCATAGGGCTCGCCCGAGACCAGAAGCACCCTGAGCCGGTCGCGCACCCCGTTGATCTGCACCACGGCCATGTTGTTGCGATCGGTGAGTTCGCCTTCGGCGATTTCAACCCATAGTTGCACCACGTTCTGCCCGCCGTGATCGAGCACCAGCGGCAGGTCGATATCCTCTCCCACCGGCACCGGATAGGTCTCCGGCGGCGCGCCGTCGATCGCAACCGAGAGCATGACCGGCCGCCCGCCAAGCCCCGCCGGCATCCGACCCTGCTCCTCGACGCGGATCGTGAGCTGCACCGGCTCGCCGATAATCCCGAAGACCGGGGCGGTCTTGATCATCAAGCGGCGGTCCCAGTCGCTTTCGTGCCCGGTCAGGAGCACGTTCATCGGCGCGGGCATGTCGGGCGCAAGCTCCAGATCATGCACCTGACCGTCGGTGACGAGGATCGCACCCGCAACGCGCGCCCGCGGCTCCTCGGCCAGGGCCTGGGCGAGCGCGGTCATCGCGAGCGTGCCGGCATCCTCGGCGCCGTCGCCCAGAACAACCTTGCGCAGTTCGGTGTTCGGCAAGGCCGCGATTTCGGCCTCGACCCGCGCCACCGCCGCTTCGGTCTGCTTGGCGCGGTCGGCGATCTTCTGGCTCGCGCTCTCGTCAACGACGAGAATGACGATGTCGCTGAGGCTGCGCCGTTCCTCGGTCTGCAGCGAGGGCCCGGCGATTGCCGCCAAAAGTGCCGCGGCGGCGAGGCTGCGCAGCCACCAGCCAGACAAACCGCGCCAGAGTGCTATTGCCACGAAGGCCAGCGCCAGACCGCAGGCGGCCCAGATCAGCGGCCAGGGCAGGAACGGATCGAAGACGACATGCCCGGTCATTGCCCCAGCCTTTCCAACAGCGTCGGCACATGAACCTGGTCGGATTTGTAGTTGCCGGTCAGCACATACATGATCAGGTTGACGCCGAAGCGATACGCGATCTCGCGCTGGCGCTCGCCGCCGAGGCCGCGCCCCACCCGGAACATCGGCCGGCCGCTGTCATCGACCGCCCAGGCCGAGGCCCAGTCGTTGCCGCCGATCACCACCGGGGTCACGCCGTCGTTGAGGTTGCGGAACGGCATCCCCTCGGCGCGCTCGGCATCCGGCGGCGCCGCCTCGACCCAGACCGCGCGGCCGGCATGGCGGCCAGGGAAATCCTGCAGGAGGTAGAAGCTGCGGGTCAGCACATGGTCGCTCGGCAAGGGTTCCAGCGGCGGGATGTCGAGGGGCGCCGCCAGCGCCTGCAGCCGCCGCCCCTCGGGCGTCGCCGCGCCGAAGCCCGCGACATCGCCGTCGCGGGTGTCGAAGAGGATCATGCCGCCGGACCTCAGATAGCGGTTGAGCCGGGCATAGGCCGCGGGCGACGGCGCCTTCTGGTCGGCTGTGACAGGCCAGTAGAGAAAGGTGTAGACCGCCAGATCGTCGCCTTCGACATCGACGCCGCGCGGCTCCACCGGCTCGACCGAGGTGCGGGCGAAGAGGATCTCCGACAGACCCCAGAGCCCCGCCTCGGCGACCCGGTCGGTCTCGGCGTCGCCGGTCAGGACATGGGCGAGGACGACATTGCCAGCGGCGCGGACGAGCTGTTCCTCGGCCGCGTTCTGGGCGCGGGTCTCGCCCGGCAGCCCGGCGGCGAGGATCGCGAGCAGGAGCGCGGCGATACCCGACCGCGGTCCCCGGAGCCGCCCCGAGAGCGCGAGCGCCGCGATCATGTCCAGCAGCAGGAGGAGGAGTGCTGCCCCGAGGAACCAGCCCTTCAGGAGCGTTTCGCGCGCGACAGCCAGCCCCTCGACGGTGACATCGTTGGACCATTCCGCCGCCGCCAGCACCCGGTCGGGCGCGACCGCGTTCACCGCGAGCCGCCTGTCGCCCGAGGCATAGAGCCCCGGCTGCAGCTCCGGCCCGATCCGCGGCTCGGCCAGCGCCTCGCCGGGGATGCCCGGCAGGTCCTCGGCCTCGCCCAGCGCGCCATAGGCGTCGAGCACCTTCTCCGCGACCCAGGTCGTGCCCGCGAGATCCGCCTCTTCCGGCCGCGCCGGCCGGCTCGACACCGCGAGCCGTTCGAGCATCTGCACGAAGAGCCCCGACAAGGGCAGGCTCGACCATTCGGCGTTGGCCGCGACATGGAAGAGCACCACCTGCCCCTCGCCGATCGTCCGGCGGGTGACGAGCGGCGTGCCATCGGCAAGCGTCGCCACCGTGGCCGCCGCGAGGTCCGGCCCCGGCTGGGCGAGGACCTGCGCGCTCACCGCGACATCGGCGGGCGGCACCAGCCCGGCGAAGGGCGACCCTTCCGCGAAGGGCGCGAGCGCCTTCGGCTCGCCCCAGCTCATCGTTCCGCCGACCGCCCGGCCGCCAAGCCGGAGCCGCACCGGCAGCAGCGGGTCGAGCGCGTCCCGGCCGACATCGGAATTGGCAAGGCGCGGCCCGGCGAAGCGGACGAGCAGCCCGCCCTCCTCGATCCATTCCGACAGCGCTTCGCTCTCGGCCACCTTGGCGACATCGGCGAGGATGATCACGTCGGGGCTGGCAAGCAGCACGTCGCCGACGGTCCCCTCAACGAGATCGGCGGTCGGCACCAGCGCCTGGCGCAGGTAATGGTCGGGCGAGAGCAGCTCCAGCCCCTCGCGCCCCGCGCCGCCGACCACGAGCCCGACCTTGCGCCGCTTCAGCGCGTCGTCGGTCAGCGCCACCGCGCCCGCCGTCGCCTCGCCCGAGACCTCGAAGCGGGTGATGCGGTTTCTCAGTTCCGGCGGCAGGTCGAACGCCGCCTCGGCCATGCCGTCGCCGTCGGCGAACGTGGCTTCTGCCCGCGCCAGCTCGCGCTCGATCCCGGCAGGGTCGAGCCCGCGCGCGACGATCTCGGCTGCGGCCGGGCCGGCATGGCGCGCCCTGAGCGCGGTGACCGAGACCTTGCCCTCGGCATAGCCCGCGCCGGAGAGCGCCATCACGTCCCGCGCGCTCTCGACCGCCGTGACCTTGCCCTTCGCCGCGAGTGCCTCGGCAAGCCCCGCCCGCCCCTCCCGCGCGAGCCCGTCCGACAGCCAGAGCGTATCGAAGCCGCCCTCCGGCAGTGCTGCAGCCAGATCGGTCAGCGCCCCGGCCTCCGGCTCCCACGGCTTCGGCTCCAGCGCCGGCAGGCTCGCGGCGACCGCGTCGGCGGCGGCGAAGACCGGGCCGCCCGCCGGCGGATCGGCGAGGGAGACGAGCGCCACCGGCCGCCCGGCGCGCCCGGCTTCCGAGAGCGCCGCCGCAATCCGGCCCGCGCGCCGCGTCCAGTCGCGCGCATCGGCCCAGCCGCCATCGACGACGACGAGAAGCGGCCCGCCCCCCGCGACCTTTTCCTGCGGATTGAGCACCGGTCCGGCAAAACCCGCGATGACGAGCGCCGCCGCGAGCATCCGCAGGAGAAGCAGCCACCACGGCGTGCGCTCGGCTTCCTGCTCCTCGTCCTTCAGCCCCAGCAGCAGCGCGACACCCGGAAACCTCCGCCGGATCGGCGCCGGCGGGATCGCGCGCAGGAGAAGCCAGAGCACCGGCAAGAGCACGAGCCCCCAGAGGAGCCAGGGAATCGTGAAGCCGACGGGACCGAGGATCAGCATCAGTGATCCTTCCTGAGCGCCGCGTAGATCCAGAGCAGCGCCCCTTGTGCGGGTTCGCCGGTGTGATGGGTGGTGTAGAGCCAGCCCGCCTTCTGCGCGTAGTCGGCAAGCCGCGCCTTGCGCTCGGCAAGCCGCTCCTGGTAGCGCGCGCGCAGGTCGCCGGCCTTGCGGGTCTCATGGGTCAGCGTGCCGCCCATGCTTTCAAAGATCGTGCGACCGTCGAAGGGGAACGCCTCCTCGACCGGGTCGAGCACCTGCATCAGAACGCCCGTCACCCCCTTGTCGGCGGCGAGCGCCAGCGCCTTCTCGACCGCCTCGGGCTCTCCCATGAAATCCGAGAGGAAGACCGCGCGCGAGCCGGCGAGGATCGCCCGCGCCTCGGGCGCGCCGAAATCGGCCTCTCCGGCGGCCCGTGTGAAGGCTTGCGCAAGGCGCAGAAGCTGCACCTCGCCCGAGCGCGGCGGCGCGATCGGATCGGCGAGCCCGACGCGCTCGCCCGCGCGGATCAGGAGCACCGCGAGAGCCAGCGCCAGAAGTCGCGCCCGGTCGGCCTTGGCCTGCCGCTTCGGATCGCCGGTGAATTCCATCGAGCGGGCATCGTCGACCCAGAGATGCACCGACTGCGCCGCCTGCCATTCCTTCTCGCGCACGAATTGCGCATCGGCCTTGCCCGAGCGGCGCCAGTCGATCAGCCGCGCCTCGTCGCCGGCATGGGCGGGGCGGTACTGCCAGAACTCGTCGCCCATGCCGGAAAGCCGCCGCCCGTGCTCGCCCAACTGCACCGTCGCCGCCAGGTGGCGGGCATCCGCCATCAGGGGCGGCAGCGCCGAGGCGAGCGCCTCCGCCCTGCGCCTCAGGCCCGCCGGACGGGCGGAATGGGGCGCGGCCTCGGTCATGCCGCCTCGGCCCGCATCACGTCACGCGCCACGCTCTCGATGATCTCGGCAAGGCTCTCGCCCCGCGCCCGCGCCGCGAACGAGAGCGCCATCCGGTGGCTGAGGACCGGCCGCGCCAGCGCCAGCACGTCCTCGGCCGAGGGCGCGAGCCGCCCCTGCAGCAGCGCCCGTGCCCGGACCGTCAGCATCAGCGCCTGCGCCGCACGCGGCCCGGGCCCCCAGCTCACGCTGTCGGTGACCGCCCGGCCGGCCTCGGCCTCGCCCGGCCGGCAGGCCCGCACCAGGTCGAGGATCAGCTCCACCACCTTCTCGCCGACCGGCATCCGCCTGACGGTGGTCTGCGCCGCGACGAGATCGGCGGCGGTGAAGACCTGCGGCGACTCGGCACTCTCCACCCCAGTCGTCGCCAGGAGGATGTCGCGCTCGGTGCCGCGGTCGGGATAGTCGACGTCGATCTGCACGAGGAACCGGTCGAGCTGCGCCTCGGGCAAGGGATAGGTCCCCTCCTGCTCGATCGGGTTCTGGGTGGCGAGCACATGGAACGGCGCGGGAAGCCGGCGGTGCTGGCCGGCGATCGTCACCTCGCGCTCCTGCATCGCCTGCAAGAGCGCCGACTGGGTGCGGGGCGAGGCGCGGTTGATCTCGTCGGCCATCAGGAGCTGGCAGAAGACCGGCCCTTCGATGAAGCGGAACGAGCGCGTGCCGTCGGCGGCCGTCTCCAGCACCTCCGAGCCGAGGATGTCGGCCGGCATCAGGTCCGGCGTGAACTGTACCCGCCCCGATTTCAGCCCCATCACCGTGCCGAGCGTGTCGACGAGCATGGTCTTGCCCATGCCGGGCAATCCGACCAGAAGCCCGTGCCCGCCGCACAGCAGGGCCGCGAGCGACAGCTCGACCACCCGTTCCTGCCCGATGAAGCGCCGCCCCACCGCCTGCCGCGCCTCGGCGATCTTTTCGCCCAAGGCCTCGATCCCGGCGAGAAGCTCGGTGGTATCGGCCATGACAAGCCCTCCTCCTTCGTTATAGTTGTGAGCATAAAGGCAGAATTCCAACCCGGCACCAATGGCAAAAACAGACCCCGAACAATTGATCGTGAAACCCTCGGCGGAAAACCTCGCGGCCGCGGCCAAGGCCGCCGGCAAGAAGGGGCCGCCCCCCGTCCATCTCTGGAACCCGCCCTTCTGCGGCGATCTCGACATGGAGATCCGCCGCGACGGCACCTGGTTCTACCTCGGCACGCCGATCGGCCGGCACGGGCTGGTGAAGCTCTTCTCCTCGATCATCCGCAAGGACGGCGACGACTATTTCCTCGTGACCCCGGTGGAGAAGGTCGGCATCCGCGTCGTCGACGCCCCCTTCGTCGCGGTGGACGCCAATGCGGCCGGGGCCGGCCGCGACCAGGCGATCACCTTCCTTACCAATGTCGAGGACGAGGTGACCGCTGGCCCCGACCACCCGATCCGCGTCGCCCGCGACCCCGAGACCGGCGAGCCCTCGCCCTACATCCTCGTCCGCGCCAATCTCGAGGCGCTGATCGACCGCAAGACCTTCTACCGGCTGATCGAGCTCGGCGCCCACGAGGAGCACGAGGGGCAAAGCTGGTTCGGCCTCTGGTCCGGCGGCACGTTCTTCCCGGCGATCCCCTCGGCGGAGCTCGCCTGAGTGCCGAAATTCTGCGCCAACCTCTCGTGGCTCTTTCCCGAACTCCCCCTCATGGACCGCTTCAAGGCGGCGAAGGAGGCCGGGTTCGATGCGGTCGAGGTGCTCTTCCCCTATGACTGCGCCGCGCAGGAGATGCGCGACCAGTTGGTCTGGAACAGCCTCACCTTCGTCCTGATGAACTGCCCGCCGCCCAACGCCACCGGCGGGCCGCAGGGCTTCGCCGCGGTCCCGGGCCTCGAGGACCGCTTCCGCCGCGACTTCGACCGCGCTTTACGCTTCGCTCATGTGCTGAAACCGCGCCATATCCACATCATGGCCGGCGTGGCGGACGGTCCCGAGGCCGAGGCGACCTTCACGGAAAACCTCCGCTGGGCCGCCGCCCGCGCCCCCGGCCAGAGCCTGACGATCGAGCCGATCAACCGCCACGACAAACCGGGCTACTTCCTTCACGACTACGACACGGCAGCCCGCGTCCTCGACGCGGTCGCCGCCCCGAACCTCGCGCTCCAGTTCGACGCCTACCACGCCCATCGCATCACCGGCGACGTGCCGGGAACCTGGGCCGCCCACGGCCACCGCGTGGCCCATGTCCAGATCGCGGGCTTCCCCGGCCGCCACGAACCGCAAGGCGGCGAGATCGACTACCCCGCCTTCTTCGCCCGCCTCGACGCGGAGGCTTACGCCGGCTGGGTCAGCGCCGAATACGCGCCCGCCGCCGCCACCGCGGAGGGACTCTGCTGGCTGCGCTGACCGCTTTCATCTTGCCCGAAATATCCCGGGGGAGTCGCCGCAAAAGCGGCGACGGGGGCAGCGCCCCCTAGCGCCGCTCCGACCTGCGCCGCGGCTGCCGGCCCTCCAGAACCCCCGATTCGAGGATGATCTCCGAGACCTGGTGCTCGCGCCGGTAGGCCATCACGTGGACCCCCGCGACGCCCTTGATCTCGCGGATCTGCTGGATGAGCTCGATGCAGATCTTCTTGCCCTCCGCTCCCGGCTTCTCGGCCTTCTCCATCCGCTCGATGAGCGCATCGGGCACATGGATCCCCGGCACGTTCGAGCGCATCCACCGCGCCGCCTTGGCCGAGGCCAAGGGCCCGACACCCGCGAGGATGTAGACCTTCTTGTCGAGCCCCATGTCGCGCACCCGCGCCATGAACTTCTCGAAGAGCGGAATGTCATAGATGTAGTTGGTCTGGATGAACTCCGCCCCCGCCTCGACCTTCTTTGCGAGCCGCTCGGGCCGCCAGTCATGCGGCGGGATGCAGGGGTTTTCGGCGGCGCCTAAAAACATCTGCGGCGGCCGGGTGATCTTGCGGCCCGAGAGAAACATGCCCTGGTCGCGCATCGTCCGGATGGTCCTGAGCAGCGTCAGCGAATCGAAGTCGAAGACCGGCTTCGCGCCCGGCTGGTCACCCACCCCCACCCCGTCTCCGGTGAGGCACAGGACGTTCGACACCCCCATCGCCGCCGCGCCGAGCACGTCGCCTTGGATCGCGATCCGGTTCCGGTCGCGGCAGGAGATCTGGTAGACGGTCGAATACCCCGCCCGCGTCAGAAGCGCCGATATCCCGATCGACGACATGTGGCAGTTCGCGCCCGACGCGTCCGTCGCATTGATCGCGTCCGCCACCTCGCCAAGGGGCTGCGCGGCCTCGAACACGTCCGACGGATCGGCGCTGTCGGGAGGGTTCAACTCCGCCGTCACCGCAAAACGGCCCGCCCTCAGCACCCGCTCCAGCCGCGAATGCGAGACATGGCCCTCGGGCGGCGGGGCATAGACCGGCACCTCGTCGGAATAGTCGCCCGTGCTCATTTCTTCAGCACCTCCCGGTTGACCGCGCTCGCCGGCTCCTCGGCCAGGGGCGCCACGGCGGGTTCGATCGCGCGCGCTTCGGGGAAGGCCTCGGCGACCGCCGTGCGCGCCGCCTCGCGCGCCTCCCTCAGCTTCGCCGCCTTCTCGCGGCTCACCCGCAGCCAGGACGAGGAGCCCTTGAGGCTGCGGTCGACCGGCGGCAGCACCTCGCGGATCTTCTGGCCGCCCTTCATCCGGGTCGAGCCGTCCCAGGCGGCCGCCCAGACGCATTTCATCCAGGGCTTCACCTCGCAGTAATTGCCCGGCCGCACGCCGCCGCAAGGACCGTTCCGCAGCTCCTTGGGGCAGTTCATCGGGCAGGACATGCCGGTCGAGGACAAGGCACACTGGCCGCACATCTTGCAGTCGAAGAGAACCGACTTCACCCCCTGCTCCAGCAGCGCGATCGGCCGCTCCACCCGGTTGTAGCCGATCTTGGCGAAGACCGGGTCGAGTGCCACCATCACCCCCTCGACACGCTGGTAGATCCACTCGAAGACGCCGGAATGACGGATCGCGAAAAGTCGAATGCGGTACATGGGTTGGCCCTGCTCGCCGCGCCGCCCTGAGCATGGCGGCTCGGCTTCAGGATCGGCGGGCGCCGCAGCGAATGCAAGCCAAATCCGAGACTTCCGCCATTTCAGCGGTAGCGTGGCGCCCGCCCCGCCATGGCCGCCATCACCGCCTCGATCTGGTTCGCGCCGCCGAGGATGTCCGCCTGCAACCGCGCCTCGAGCGCCAGCCCCTCGCCCAGCGGCAAGACCCAGCCCGCCTCGACCAGCCGCTTCGCGGCGGTGAGCGCATCGGGCGAGCGCAGCGCAAGCTCCGCCGCCATCTCCCGCGCCGCCGCGACCGGATCGGCCGCGAGCCGCGTCACGAGCCCGAGCGCCAGCGCCTCTTCGGCGCCGACGACGCGGGCCGACATGATCAGCTCCTTGGCCTGATCGGCGCGCATCAGCCGCGGCAGGAACTGGCTGATCCCCATGTCGGGGATGAGCCCCCATTTCGCCTCCATCACCGATAGCCGCGCATCCGGCGCCGCGATCCGGAAATCGGCGGCAAGGGCGAGTTGCAGCCCGGCGCCGTAGGCCACGCCCTCGACCGCCGCGATCACAGGCACCGGCAGCGCCGCCCAGGCGGTGCAGGGCTTCTGGAACCGGTTCGCGGCTTCGCCCTCGGGCGGCGTCAGGATCTCGCGCTTCAACCCCTCGATATCGGCCGCGAAACCCTGCAGCACCGAGAGGTCGAGCCCCGAGGAGAAACACCCGCCCGCTCCGCGCAGGATCACCGCGCGCAGGCCCTTCTCGCGCGACAGCCCGTCGGCCGCCCCGGCGAGCGCGTCGAACATCGCCATCGTCCAGGCGTTCTTCCGCTCCGGCCGGTTCAGGCAGACCTCGGCCACGCCGTCCTCGCCCAGGGTCACGCGCACCACGTCGCTCATCGCCGCCTCCTCTTGCAGGTGGCGGCATCATCTCTGGCGTCGTCCGCCGGGAAAACCCCGTCAGTGCGGCCGTGACGCGAGGTCACGAATTCGCGACCCGCAAAGCTCCTGACAGAAGGCTGTCAGGAGGGCTGTGCGACAACGCCCGCGTCAACCCCGCATGAAAGGAGTTCCCCATGCAGTCTCAACCCGTTGTCGTCTGGAGCGAAATCCCGGTTTCCGATATGAAGAGGGCGGTGGCGTTCTACAACGCGACCTTCGACTGGCAGATGACAATCGACGAAAGCGGCCCGAACCCGATGGCGATCCTCGGCGGCAACATGGAGACGATCGGCGGCCACCTCTATCCCGGCAAGCCGGCGAGCGCGGGCAGCGGCCCGACCGTGCATATCTCGGTTTCGGACAAGCTCGAGGACGCCGCCGACCGCTGCCGCAAGGCCGGTGGCACCGTGCTCGGCGATCCGATCGCGATCCCGGCCGGCCGCTTCGTCTACGCGACCGATCCCGACGGCAACTCGATCGGGCTCTTCGAACCGAAGGCGGGCTGATGCGAAGGGCCGACCGCCTCTTCCAGATCGTCCAGTATCTCAGGGGCGGTCGGCTCCTCACCGCGAAGATGCTCGCCGAACGGCTCGAGGTCAGCGAGCGCACGATCTACCGCGACATCGCCGACCTCGTCGGCTCCGGCGTGCCGATCGACGGCGAGGCCGGGATCGGTTACCTGATGCGTGCAGGCTACGACCTGCCGCCGCTGATGTTTTCGAAGGCTGAGATCAGCGCACTGGTCGCCGGCGCCCGCATGGTCCGGAGCTTCGGCGGCGCGGCGATGGCGCTCGCCGCCGAGGAGGCGCTGGCCAAGATCGAGGCGGTGCTGCCGCCCGATCTCAGGGACCGCCCCGCCGGGGTCGCGGTCCATGCCCATGACGCGGGGGCGCTGTCTGACGCCGACCGCACGATGGTCGACCGGCTCGATGCCGCGACCGATGCCCGGCTGACGCTCACGCTCGACTACCGCGACGCCGGTGGCGCGACGACGCAGCGCAGGGTGCGGCCGCTCGGTCTCTGGTTCTGGGGCAAGGTCTGGACGCTCATCGCCTGGTGCGAGTTGCGCAAGGATTTCCGCATGTTTCGCATCGACCGGATCGCATCGGCCGAGCCTGCCGGCCCCTTCCGCCCCGAACGCGACAAGAGCCTCGCGGCCTTCCTCCAGCAAGAAGTCTCCCGCACGGACTGCGCGCGGGACTAGCGCCACTTCGGGTCGATCACCTCGTAGCCGAGCATCTCGGCCAGCCGGCCCACCGTGGCGGCCGCGACATCCGCCGCCCCCTTCGGCAGCCGGGCATCATAGCCGCCAGCGCGCCCGAGCACCCGCCCCGCCAGCGCGAACTTCATCGGATGGCGCGGCAGACCGAGCCGGTCGAGCGCGATCTTGCCCGCGGCATCCCATTCGAAGATCGAGAAGAAGAAACCGAGCGTTTCGCGGATCGCGCCCGGCGCGGGATCGGTCACCGTGGCGTGCTGCTCCATCACCATCGGTCCAGAGCCGGTGTTCATCGGATGGACGTGGCGGATCCGCTCCGGCAGGACCGCGGTCTCGCCCGCCTTCACGGTCCCGGCCTTGCCGTCCAGCCGGTAGGTGCCCTCGCCGGACAGAAGCTTGAACTCCTCGTGCCAGCCAACGTGGAAATGCTCCGCGAAATCCGGCGCGCGCGATGGTTCCGCCATCGTGTAGCGCAGGACGAAATGGGTGTCGCTCATGTCGAGCAGTTCGAACTCGGTCCCCGACCGTGGATTCGTGACCCTCGCTCCGACCTCCAGCATGTCTAAGCCCCCCGACCTGGACATCAGGCCCGGAGTCTACAGCATCGGGGCGCCAACACCCAAGCCAATCGGACCGCCGGGGCGCGGACCGGCGTTCGGGGTGTCGCGGCTCGGGGGCCGACCGAACTTGCGGCTGTAGTCGCGGCTGAAATGGGTCGGGCTTTCGTAGCCGACGGCGAAAGCTACCGCCGATACCGGTTGCCGCCCATCGGCGAGCAGGCCACGCGCCTCGATCAGGCGCAGGTCCTTCTGGTATTGCAGCGGCGTCGTGCCGGTCACCGACTTGAAGTGGTCGTGAAACGAGGACGGGCTCATGCCCGCCGTTCTTGCCAGCTCGGAAACCGCGAGCGGGGCGCGGAAGTCGGCCCTGATCCGCAGGATCGCCCGGGCGATGCGGCTGGCATGGCTGTCGATGGACAGGAGGTTGCGCAGCATTCCCCCGATCGGCGACATGAGCAGCCGGTAGTGGACCTCTCGCAGGACCGCCGGCCCCAGCACCCGGGCATCGAGCGGCCGGTCCATCATCGCGAGGTAGCGGCCCAGGGGGTCGATCCATGCCGGATCGGCCGGCGCGGCCGACAGCGACCTTGCCCTGTCTGCCGGCGGCAGCGCCTCGCCAACCCGTTCGTAAAGGCTGCGCACCAGCGCGAGATCGAGCGACAGGATCAGCGCGAGATAGGGTTCGGTCGCACTGGCCTTGGTGATCCTCGAGACGACCGGCACGTCGTGGCTCACCAGCAAGGCATCGCCCGCCTGCAACCGTGCGCCCTGATCCCCGACGAACGTTTCCTTGGCGCCCTGAAGAATCAGGCAAATCACCGGCTGGTAGATCACCGCCTCGAAACTGCTGACGGTTTCCTTGCGGAGTATGAATAGGCCGGGCAGACCTTCCGATTTCCCACTGTATTTGGCTGCGTATCGCTCGCTCAAGGCGATCAGATGGTCGAAGTTCATGCACGCACCCTCCGTCCTTGCATTACCAGACTCCATCGCGACATGCACCGATTTCCCCGGAACTTCGGAGGAACAGGCAGGTCAAACGGAGGATGTGGCAGGCACGGACACCCCCATGCCACTAGAGTCACGGCCAGCAAACAGCCGACGGAGACAGACATGAGCGCCCTGCACAAAACCTTTCCCCTGAACGCCGGCACCGATATCCCCGCCGTTGGTTTCGGCACCTACCTGATCTCGAACGAGGACGCGGCCGCGGCCGTTCGCAACGCCATCATCGCCGGCTACCGCCATATCGACACCGCCGCCGGCTACCGGAACGAAGAGGGCGTCGGCGCCGGTCTGCGCGCCGGTCTGGAGGCGACCGGCCTGTCGCGCGACGACATCTTCGTGACCACGAAGGTCTGGCCCGGCAACCCGGCCTGGGGTGACGCGCCCAAGACCGAGGCGCAAACCCTGGCTGAAGCCGAAGCGAGCCTCGCGCGGCTCGGGCTCGACCATGTCGACCTCTACCTGATCCATGTACCTTTTGGTGGCTCGGAACGGATCGGGCAGTGGCGGGCACTTCTGGAGCTGAAGCGGACCGGCAAGGCCCGCAGCATCGGCGTGAGCAACTTCAACCAGGCGCATCTGGAAGAGATCAAGGCCGCCGGGCTGCCGATGCCCGAAGCCAACCAGATCGAGTTGCACCCCTGGTCGCAAAAGCCCGATCTGCTCGCCTACATGAAGGCGAACGGCATCGCGCCGATCGCCTACAGCAGCCTCGTCCCGCTGTCGACATGGCGCTCCGAACCCGGGCAGGACAGCAACAAGAGCGACGCGATGAAGGATGACGGCCATGCCTTTGCCGGGATGGCGGCGAAGTACGGCGTGACCGAGGCGCAGGTCCTGCTGCGCTGGGGCGTGCAGAACGGGTATGCCGTGCTGCCGAAGAGCCTCAACCCCGAGCGGATGCGGCAGAACATCGACCTCGCGGGCTTCTCCATCGACGAAGCCGACATGGCGCTGATCCGAACGATGAACCGCGGCGAAGGCGTCGCCTGGGCAAGCGGCGACCCAAGCCTGGCCGATTGAGCCTTTCGACTGGCAAGGCGGCGCGGCACGCGCCGAAAGCGCCGCTCAGTGCGCCTCGGCCCAGTTCGCGCCCTGCCCGGCATCGACCACGAGCGGCACGTCGAGATGGGCGGCGGGATGCGCCGCCCCCTCCATGACCCCGCGCGCGGTCTTGACGAGCTTGTCCACCGCGCCCTCCTCGACCTCGAAGAGCAGTTCGTCATGGACCTGCAGCAGCATCGTCGCGGGCAGGCCCGCGATCGCCCCCGGCATGCGGATCATCGCGCGCCGGATCACGTCGGCCGCCGCGCCCTGGATCGGCGCGTTGATCGCGGCGCGCCGGGCAAAGCCCGCCGTCGGGCCCTTGGCGTTGATTTCGGGCGTGTGGATCTTGCGGCCGAAAAGGGTCTGGACATACCCGTGCTCCTTAGCGAAGGCCACGGTCGCGTCCATGTAGGTCTTGATCCCCGGGAACCGCTCGAAATAGCGGTCGATGAAGCCCTGCGCCTCGGCGCGCGGGATCCGCAGGTTGCGGGCGAGGCCGAAGCCGGAAATCCCGTAGATCACGCCGAAGTTGATCGCCTTGGCCCGGCGGCGCACCATCGGGTCCATGCCCTCGACCGGCACGCCGAACATCTCGGAAGCCGTCATCGCATGGATGTCCACGCCCTCGCGGAACGCGGTCTTCAGCTCGGGAATATCGGCGACATGGGCGAGGATCCTGAGCTCGATCTGGCTGTAGTCGAGCGAGACGAGCCGCATCCCCGGTCCGGCAACGAAGGCCTCGCGGATGCGGCGGCCCTCCTCGGTCCGGACGGGGATGTTCTGCAGGTTCGGATCGGTCGAAGCGAGCCGCCCGGTATTGGCGCCGGCGATGACGTAAGAGGTGTGGACGCGGCCCGTCTCGGGGTTCACATGGCCCTGAAGCGCGTCGGTATAGGTCGACTTGAGCTTCGACAGCTGGCGCCAGTCGAGTACGCGGCCCGGCAGGTCGTGACCCTCGGCGGCGAGGTCCTCAAGGACATCGGCACCGGTCGCATAGGCCCCGGTCTTGCCCTTCTGCCCGCCCGGAAGCGCCATCTTGTCGAAGAGGATCTCGCCAAGCTGCTTGGGGCTGCCGACGTTGAAGGGCTCGCCCGCGAGTTCCTGGATCTCGGCCTCGAGCCCGGCCATCTTCTGGGCGAAGGCGTTCGACATGCGATTGAGCGTCGCCGCATCGACGCGGATGCCCGCCATCTCCATCTCGGCCAGCACCGGCACCAGCGGGCGCTCCAGCGTCTCGTAGACCGTCGTCACCCGTGCCCGGTGCAGGTTGGGCTTGAACGCCTGCCAGAGCCGCAGCGTGACATCGGCATCCTCGGCGGCGTATTTCACCGCCTCGTCGATCGGCACCCGGTCGAAGGTGATCGCCGACTTGCCGCTGCCGAGGAGCGACTTGATCTCGATCGGCGCATGGCCGAGATAGCGCTCGGAAAGCCCGTCCATGCCGTGGTTGTGCAGCCCCGAATGCATCGCGTAGGACATGAGCATCGTGTCGTCGATCGGGGCCACCCGCACCCCGTGACGGGCGAAGATCTTCCAGTCGTATTTCATGTTCTGGCCGATCTTGAGGATCGCATCATCCTCCAGCACCGGTTTCAGAAGCCCGAGCGCCTCGTCGAGCGCCATCTGCCCCTCGGCCAGCTCGTTCGAGCCGAAGAGATCGCCGCCGCCCTGCCGGTGGCCGAGCGGGATGTAGCAGGCCTCGCCCGGCACGACCGAGAGCGAGATGCCGACAAGCTCCGCCCGCATCTCGTCGAGGCTGGTGGTTTCGGTATCGACGGCGACATAACCGCGGTCGCGGATCGCCGCGATCCAGCGCACGAGCGCCTTGGCGTCGCGGACGCATTCATATTTGCCGGTGTCGAAGGGAACCGCCTCGGCGACCGCCTGCGGCGGCGCCTCGGCGGCTTCGTGCGTGACTGGCACCGCCGGCGTCTCGGGGATCGCCGGGGCTTCGACCTTCAGCGCCTCGGCGACCCGCTTCGTCAGGGTGCGAAACTCCATCTGCGCGAGGAAGTTCATCAGCGGCTCCGCCTCGGGCGCCTTCACCTCGAGCTCGTCGAGCCCCCATTCGACCGGCGTATGCACGTCGAGCGTCACCAGCCGCTTGGAGATGCGGATGAGTTCGGCATTGTCGATCAGCGCCTGGCGCCGCTTCGGCTGCTTGATCTCTTCGGCGCGCGCCAGAAGCGTTTCCAGATCGCCGTATTCGTTGATGAGAAGTGCGGCGGTCTTCACCCCGATCCCCGGTGCGCCGGGTACGTTGTCGACCGAATCCCCGGCCAGCGCCTGCACGTCGACCACGCGGTCGGGCTTGACGCCAAACTTCTCCTCGACCTCCTCGACGCCGATCCGGCGGTTCTTCATCGCGTCGAACATCTCGACGCCGCCGCCGACGAGCTGCATGAGGTCCTTGTCCGACGAGATGATCGTCACCTCGCCACCCGCCTCGGTCGCCTGCCGGGCGAGGGTCGCGATGATGTCGTCGGCCTCGTAGTTCTCAAGCTCGAGGCAGGCAACGTTGAAGGCCCGCGTCGCCTCGCGCGTAAGCGGGAACTGCGGGCGCAGGTCCTCGGGCAGGTCCGGCCGGTTGGCCTTGTACTTATCGTAGATGTCGTCTCGGAAGGTCTTGGAGGAATAGTCGAACACGCAGGCGATGTGGGTCGGCCCGTCCTTGCCGCTGTTCTGGGTGAGAAGCGACCAGAGCATGTTGCAAAATCCCGCCACCGCGCCGATCGGCAGCCCGTCGGACTTGCGCGTCAGGGGCGGCAGCGCGTGATAGGCGCGGAAGATGAAGGCCGAGCCGTCGATCAGATGCAGATGGCAGCCCTTGCCGAATGTCATGTCGCCCCCCGTCCTGCGCGTGACCGACTATTCGCATGATCCGCGCGCGAGCGCCACCCGCGGCCGACGGTCGTCAGATGTTCCCCGGCCGGGTGCCCGCCGCCGTCACCGCAGGCCGCGACGTATGACGAGCTTCAGCCCGGACCAGACCTCGTCCACGGCGCAGACCTTCACATCGACGAGGCCGAGGGGCAGCGCGACCTCGCGCACCGTGTCCTCGGTGATCTCGGAGGGGCGTTTCGAGGCTTTCTTCGGCCAGCTCACCCAGATCATGCCGTCCGGCGCGATTGTCCGGCGCGCTTCGGAGAGGCGGCGGTCGAGTTCGGCGCGGGACGCGGTGAAGAGATGCAGAAAGTCGAGCCCATGCGGCAGGGCGGCGTCAGGTTCCGGCTCCTGCGGCCGGACTACGAGGCCAAGTGTCTCGGCATAGGGCCAGGGCGGGTTCAGGACCGCCATCGCCATGCCGGGGCGAAGTCCGAGCTTCTTAACCAGTGGCGTGCCGGAATAGCCCGCCATCCTACTCGCTGAGCTTGGCATGGACCTCGTCGAGGTCGACCTCGCCCTTCGGCATCTTGTTCGCCGGGTTCTCGAAATCGTAGCGGAAGAGCTCGAAGTCGCGCTTGTAGATCTCGTAGACGAGATGCATCGAGAGGTCGTCGAAATAGGCTTCGACCGGATGGGCGCGCTTCGGGCCGTGGCCCTCGCTCTCGTTGAAACGCGGGATCGCGGCGAGGTCGACCGGAACCGGAGTCTCGATGGCGTCGAGCACCTTTTGCATGCCGTCGTTGAAGGTCTCGGTAAAGATGATCGAATTATAGCGCCCGCCGTTGGCGATCAGCGTCGCGACATGGCCCGACATAGCGGACCAGTGGATGTCGGGGTCCATCGGCCGCTTCCATCGGATCGTGTCACGCGCGAACAGGAGGAAGCGGCGGAACGACTTGACCTGGTCGAAATCGAAGCCGGTGTCGGGACTGCCGACCTCAATGCCATACTTCTGGGTGAGGAGCGGTACGAGATTGCCGCGGTAACGCTTGCCGTTCCTCTGGATGCCGCAGATCTTGTCGAAGAAGGACGACAGGATCCGCGTGTAAGGATTGCGCACGCAGGTGAAGGTGTAGCTGCGATGTGCCTTCACATTGGCCTCGATCAAGGGCTGGCTCGGCTCCTGCGCCCATTTGTGCATGCCCGAGGTCGAGTCGTGGATGTCGCCGTCGAAGAAACGCCCGTGATCGGAGTAGAACATGATCTGGCCGATCGTGGAGCAGGCGCATTTCGGCACCACGCGATAGACCACGCTCTCGCTCTCAGTCATCCAGGTGCCGGGAAAACCCATGAAATCGCCTCCAAAATCGGGCCGCCTCGTAACCCGCGCTCGAATTGCTGCATAAAGAGCAAAGAAACACTGTCTTTTCAACGGCCGTTGAGGGTAATTAGCCCGGTAAACAGCCAAGCAGCGGCTTCCAGGTTTCACCAATGGCAAGAATCGCCTTCATCCTGCTGTGCCATAAGGACCCCGAGGGGATCATCGCGCAGGCCCGGCGGCTTACCGCGACCGGCGACTGCATGGCGATCCACTTCGACGCGCGCGCCAATCCGGCCGACTACGCGCGGATCCGCGCCGAACTGGCCGGCAATCCCAATGTCACATTCGCGCGGCGCAGGGTCCGGTGCGGCTGGGGCGCCTGGAGCCTCGTGCAGGGCACGCTGAACGCGACCCGCGCGGCGCTCGACGCGTTTCCCGACGCAACGCATTTTCTCCTCCTGTCGGGCGACTGCATAGCGATCAAGTCGGCCGAATATGTACATGCCTTCCTCGATGCGGAGGATGTCGACTATGTCGAGAGCTTCGATTTCTTCGGCTCCGACTGGATCAAGACCGGGATCAGGGAAGAACGTCTCGTCTATCGCCACCCGTTCAACGAACGCAGCCACAAGCGGCTGTTCTATGCCTCGCTGAACCTGCAACAGCGACTCGGTCTCAGGCGGGCGCCTCCCGCTGACCTGCAGATGATGATTGGCAGCCAGTGGTGGTGCCTCAGGCGCAACACCATCGAGGCGGTGTTCGACTTCGTGCAACAACGGCGCGACGTGATGCGGTTCTTCCGCACGACCTGGATCCCCGACGAGACCTTCTTCCAGACGCTGGTGCGCCACCTCGTGCCAGAGCGCGAGATTCGCTCGCGCACGCTCACCTTCAAGCTGTTCACCGACTACGGGATGCCGGTGACGCTCTACAACGACCACTACGACCTTCTCCTCGGTCAGGACTTCCTCTTCGCCCGCAAGATCAGCTCCGATGCGCATGAACTTAAGGTGCGGCTCGGCGACCTCTATGCCGCGCGGGGCGTGCAGTTCCGGATCTCGAACGAAGGGGAGCGGCTCTACGCCTTCCTCGCAGGGCGTGGCCGCTCGGGGCGGCGTTTCGCCCGGAGGTTCTGGGAAACCGAGGCGAGCATCGGCAGCGAGCGCGAACTGATGATCGTGGTGTGCAAGAAATGGCATGTCGCCAAGCGGCTCGCCCGACGCGCCGGACAGGTCGCACAGGTGCCGGTGATCGAATACCTGTTCAACGAGGAAGGGACGTCGCTGCCCGATCTCGGCGGCATCGAGACAACGCTGGAAAAGCGCGCCCGCCACCACCGGGCGCTGATGCGGATGCTTTACGGGTACCACCGGACCGACCGGCTCATCATCTGCCTCGATCCGTCGAGCTTCGAACTGATGCAGGATTTCTGCTCCGACCAGGCCACCGTGCGGATCCTCGAAGTCGACTGCCGCTATTCGGATGACTATCTCGTCGGCCACGCCCGCCGGGTCGGCCTTGCGGGCGAGCACACCGGCTCGGAGGCGCTCAGCCGGCTCCTGCCGACGATCCGCCACGACCTGCGCTACGAGAGCGACCGCATCCGCGATGCCGGATTTTCCCGGTTCCACCGGATACTCGAGGGCCGGTCGGTCGAGGAAAACACCGTGCCTTTGGCGGCGTTTCTCGATATTTCGGAAGGTGCCGCGCGCGAGATCGCGGCAACCGAGCACATGTTCGCCGATTGAGGAAGCCATGGCCTACGTTTACGACGACACCAATGTTTTCGCCCGCATCCTGCGTGGCGAGATCCCCAACAAGACTGTGCTTGAGACAGAGCATACGCTCGCGTTCCACGACATCGGCCCGCAGGCACCGATCCATGTGCTGGTGATTCCGAAGGGCAGATACGTCACCTTCGACCACTTCGCCGCCGAGGCCTCGGCCGAGGAGATCGCCGACTTCATGCGCACCGCCGCCGCGGTCTGCGAAACGCTCGGCATCCGCCCCGGCGAGGGTGGGCAGGGCTACCGGACGATCGCGAATGCCGGAACGCATGGCGTGCAGGAAGTGCCGCACTACCACATGCATATCCTCGGCGGCCGGGTGCTCGGGTCGATGCTGAAGCGGGTGGATTGACAGACGGCGCGCGCTTGTCCATCCCCCCACAATCGCTATCATGCCGCAAACTTTCGTGACGGAGCCCAGATAATGCCCATCCCCGCCCCTGAGACCGAGGTCGTGTCCTCCTGGAAAGTGGCCTGCGACGGCGGCGAGGGCGCGCTCGGCCATCCGCGCGTCTGGCTGTCGATCCCGCATGAGGCCGGTTTCGTAGAGTGCGGCTATTGCGACAAGAAATACGTCATCGACCGCGACCACGCCCACGACGATCACTGACGGCGCCAGCCAACCCGTCGCACACGAGCCGCCAAGGCAGGCGTGAATGCGGGTGGCCGGTCATTCCGCTGCCACCCTGGTTGCGCAGCGTCTCAGGAGCGATGCGATCTCGGGCCGGCAGGATCCGCAGTTGGTTCCTGCGCCGATGGCCGCACCCACGGCCTCGACCGTCAGGAGATCCTGGGTGAGGACGGCCACTACGATCGTGTTCACGCCGATGTCCAGACAGGAACAGAGCGTCGCGCCGGGGTCGGGCCGGTCGGCGGCTGCCTGACCGGCAAGGATCTCGCGACCGGTATCTCCAAGCTGGCTCGCCAGATGCTCGCGCGAGACCGCCACGGGTTCCGGTCCCGCGAACAGCGCGGCACGTACCCTTCCCTCCGCAATCAGGGCCACCCGCGCGATACCGCGGGCGCGGTCAACGACGGTCATGGCCTCGGCTGACGGCAGACGGAAGGCGGCGCGGCTGAAAACCTCCCAGTCCTCGGGCAACTCGGCGCCGGCAAGCTCCATGCGCCAGCCGCCCGCGACCCGTGCCCGCGCGGCGTAGTCCGTAGCGGGCAGCGCATCGGTCGCCGCGACCGCGAAACCGTACCATGCGACGCGGTAGGGGCGCAGGACGACGGCGCCGGCCTTGCTCTCCGGCTGTCCCGAGATCGGATCGGTGACGGGCGCGACAAGCGCGCCGACGCGGCCTGCAGGGGCGTGCTCGGCAGTCCAGTGCATCGGCGCGAAGACCTCGCCGGGGCGAACGCGGTCGGTCACGAGCGCGCGCAGGATCGCCCTGCCCTCGCGGCTCTCGACCTCGACGAGATGCGCGGGCCGGATCCCGAGCCGGACGGCGTCCAGGGGATGGATCTCGAGGAAAGGCTCGCCGAGGTGGCGGCCCAGCCGGGGGGCACGGCCGGATCGGGTCATCGTGTGCCACTGGTCGCGAATCCGCCCGGTATTGAGCCGGAATGGATAGCGGTCGTCAGTGGCGGTCGCAGGGCCGCGCGACACGACGGGCACCATCCACGCCTTGCCGTTCGGCGTGAAGAAACCCCCGTCGGCGAAGAAGCGACCGCCTGTCCTCCTGGCGCTCACCGGCCAGCGCAGGGGCGCCAGCGCGTCATATGCGGCCTCGTCGAGCGCGGCGAGATCCGAGATGTCGAAGTCGCGTCCTCGTGCCGCCGCGTGGCCGGACAAAGCGGCATGCTCGCGGAGGATCTCGACCGGCGAGGCAAAGTCGAAGGCATCCGGCCAGCCCATGCGGCGGCCGACCTCGGAAAGGATCGCCCAATCGGGTCGGGCCAGACCGGGCGCGGGCAGGAAGCGGCGCTGGCGACTGATCGTGCGGTCGGAATTCGTCACGGTGCCGTCCTTCTCGCCCCAGCCCGCGGCCGGCAGCAGCACATCGGCGAGCCGGGCGGTGTCGGTGGTCGCGAAAAGGTCGCTGACGACAACGAAGTCGCATCCGGCGATGGCGTCGCGCACGGCATCGGCATCGGGCAGGGTCGCCGCCGGGTTGGTGCCGATGATCCAGAGCGCCTTGATCCGGCCGTGGGCCACCGCCCGGAACATCTCGACCGCCTTCAGCCCCGGCTTTTCCGGCATCGCGGGCGCGTGCCAGAAGGTGCGGAGGAGGTGGCGGTGGTCGGGGTTCTCGATCTCCAGATGGCAGGCGAGCATGTTGGAAAGCCCGCCGACCTCGCGTCCGCCCATCGCGTTGGGCTGGCCCGTCACGCTGAACGGCCCCATGCCGGGCCGGCCGATGCGGCCGGTTGCGAGGTGGCAGTTGAGGATCGCGCTGACCTTGTCGGTGCCGTTCGAGGACTGGTTCACGCCCTGGCTGAACACGGTCACGACCTTCTCGGTGCCGATCCAGAGGTCGAGGAACGCCGCGATGTCACGCTCGGGAAGCCCCGTGCCCCCGGTCTCGGCGCGGGCGGCGGCGATGGCACCGTCCATCCCCTCCAGATGCACGGCATAGGCTTCGTCGACCGCGCCGCGGTCGGCGATGGCGGCCAGTAGCCGGTTGAAGAGCGCCACATCCGCACCCGGCGCGATGGCGAGGTGCAGGTCGGCCAGCTCGCAGGTCGCGGTGCGGCGCGGATCGATGGTGACGACGCGCAGCGCCGGCCGCGCCGCCTTTGCCGCCACGAGGCGCTGGTAGAGGACCGGGTGGCACCAGGCGAGGTTCGATCCGACAAGGACGACGAGATCGGCCTCCTCAAGATCCTCGTAGGTGCCGGGCACCGTGTCTGTACCGAAGGCGCGGCGGTGGCCGGCGACGGTCGAGGCCATGCAGAGCCGCGAATTCGAGTCGATATTGGCAGAGCCGATGAAGCCCTTCATCAGCTTGTTGGCGACGTAATAATCCTCGGTCAGCAGCTGGCCCGAGACGTAGAAGGCGACGGCGTCCGGCCCGTGCTCGGCGATCGTCTCCCCGAACCGGCCTGCCACGAGATCGAGCGCCGCGTCCCATACCGCATCGCGACCGCCGATCCGCGGCGCCAGAAGCCGCCCCTCAAGCCCGAGCGTCTCGGCCAGCGCCGCGCCCTTGGAGCAGAGCCGGCCGCGGTTGGCCGGATGGTCGGGATCGCCCCGCACCGCGAAACCGCCCGCGCCGTCGGGCGCGACGATCACGCCGCAGCCGACGCCGCAATAGGCGCAGGTGGTGCGGATGCCGGGCGCGTCGGTCATGCCGCGCTCCGTCGCGCGAGCCGGGTCGCATCGAGGAGGATCCGCCCGCCCTCGACTCGGGCCGGATAGGTCGGAACCTCGCCCGCATCGGCGCCCTGCGCCTGCCCGGTCTCGAGGCTGAAGACCCAGCTGTGCAGCGGGCAGGTGACGCTCTTGCCATGCACGATTCCCTCGGAGAGCGGCCCGCCCCTGTGCGGGCAGCGGTCCGAGAGCGCGAAGACCTCGTCGGCGGCGGTGCGGAAGACCGCGACGCAGCCCATCGCAGTCTTGACCACGCGGGCGCCGCGCGCGGGAATGTCGTCAAGCGCGCCGATGTCGATCCAGGTGGTCATTCCGCGGCCTCCAGCGTGAGATTGGCAAGCGGCGCGTAGCGCGCCTGTTCGGATTGGACATGATCCGCCCAGGGGTCTTTTTGGTAGACGGACTGGCTGATCCGGAACCGCTCGATCAGGGCGGCGCGGCTCTCGGGATCGTCGACGACGCGTGCCTTCACCCAGTCGAGCCCGACCTTGGCGATCCACTTGTAGGGCCGGTCGAGATACTTGGCGTTCTCGCGATAGAGCTGGACGAAGGCGATGGTGAGCGCGATCGCCTCCTCCTCGGTCTTCACGTCGGCGAGCTGCTCGGTCTCCTTCACGTCCATCCCCGCCGCGCCGCCGACACCGACCTGATACCCGGAGTCGACGCAAACGATGCCGATATCCTTGCAGGTCGCCTCGGCGCAGTTGCGCGGGCAGCCCGAGACCGCGAGCTTGACCTTGTGCGGCGTCCACGAGCCCCAGAGCGCCTGTTCGAGCTTCACCCCGAGACCGGTCGAATCCTGTGTGCCAAAGCGGCAGTGGTCGGAGCCGACGCAGGTCTTCACCGTCCTCAGCCCCTTGGAATAGGCGTGGCCCGAGACGAGGCCCGCCCGGTTCAGGTCGGCCCAGATCGCCGGCAGGTCCTCGCCCTTCACGCCCAGAAGGTCGATGCGCTGGCCGCCGGTGACCTTCACCGTCGGCACGTTGTACTTCTCGGCCGCATCGGCGATAGCGCGCAGCTCGCGCGGACTGGTCAGCCCGCCCCACATGCGCGGCACGACCGAGAAGGTGCCGTCCTTCTGGATATTGGCGTGCTTGCGCTCGTTGACGAAGCGGCTTTGGGGATCGTCCCGGTACCCCAGCGGCCAGTCTGCGAGCAGGTAGAAGTTGAGCGCCGGGCGGCAGACATGGCAGCCGCAGGAGGTCTTCCAGCCCAGCTCCTGCATCACCGCGGGCATGGATTTCAGCTCGCGCGCCTTGATCATGCGGCGGACGTCCTCGTGCGTGAGTTCGGTGCAGCCGCAGACCGGCTTCGCCGTGGGCATCACGAACTCGTCGCCAAGCGTCACCGCAAGCACCTGCTCGACGAGCCCGGTGCAGGTGCCGCAGGAGCCCGAGGCCTTGGTTTCCGCGCGCACCGCGTCGAGCGTCGTGGCACCCCCCGCGATCGCCTCGACGATCCGGCCCTTGCAGACGCCGTTGCAGCCGCAGATCTCTGCGTCAGCCGGTAAGGCTGCAACGGCCGCCATAGGGTCCGCCGCGGCCCCTCCCTGATAGGCCGGGCCGAAAATCAGCGTCTCGCGCATCGCCTCGATGCCGGTGCCGTCCTTGATCAGCCCGAAGAACCAGTTGCCGTCGGCAGTGTCGCCGTACATCACCGCGCCGACAAGCCGGTCGTCCTCGATCACCAGCCGCTTGTAGAGCCCGCGTGCCGGGTCGCGGAAGACGATGTCCTCACGGCCCTCGCCCTCGGCGAAGTCGCCGGCGCTGAAGAGGTCGCAGCCGGTGACCTTGAGCTTCGTCGCGGTCTGGACCGGGCGGAAGGCGGCGGGTTCGTCCCGAAGGCTCAGCGCCGCGACCTTCGCCTGATCGTAAAGCGGGGCAACGAGGCCGAAGAGCTGGCCGTCATGCTCGACGCATTCGCCCACGGCGAGGATGTCGGGGTCCGAGGTCACCATCCGGTCGTCGACCACGATGCCGCGCGCGACCTCCAGCCCGGCATCGACGGCAAGCCGGGTTTCGGGCCGGATGCCCACCGCCATCACCACCAGATCGGCGGGATAGACCGTGCCGTCCTCCAGCAACACCGCCTCGGCCCGGTCGTGACCGAGGATCGCCTTGGTGGCGCCCTTGCAATGCACCGTGATCCCGCGCCGCTCCAGTTCGCGCTGCAGAAGATAACCGGCGGCGGGGTCGAGCTGGCGCTCCATCAGGTGGCCCATGAGGTGGATCACCGTCACCTCCATGCCGCGGCTCTGCAGCCCGGCCGCGGCCTCGAGCCCCAGAAGCCCGCCGCCGATCACCACCGCATGGCCACCCTTCGCCGCCGCGCCGATCATCGCGTTGGTGTCGTCGAGGTCGCGGTAGCTGACGACGCCGGGCAGGTCCCTGCCCGCGACCGGGATGATGAACGGCGCCGAGCCGGTCGCGATCACCAGCTTGTCATAGGCGGCCTCGCCCTTCTCGCCGGTGACGACCTTTCGCCGCCGGTCGATCTTCACGACATGCTCGCCGAAGCGGCAGGTGATGCCCCGGGCGGCGTACCAGCCGTCGTCATGGGTGACGATCCCGGCATAGTCCTTGTCGCCCGACAGGACCGGCGAGAGCATGATGCGGTTGTAGTTGCCGCGCGGCTCGGCGTTGAAGAGCGTGACCTCATGGTCCGCGCCCGCCTCGAAAAGATGTTCCAGCATGCGGCCCGAGGCCATTCCGGCGCCGATGACGACGAGTTTCTGGGTCATTCGCTCACTCCGCTGCGATGGCGCTTGCCGCCGGGCGCTTGGGCGCGGGCCGCGCGCCATGCTCGTATTCCTGAAGAAAATCCAGCACGTCCTGTCGGTAGGCGTAGTAATCGGGATGTTCGATGAGCGCCTTGCGGCTGCGCGGGCGCGGCAGCTTGACCTCGGTGATCCGGCCGATCGTCGCCTGCGGGCCGTTCGTCATCATCACCACGCGGTCGGCCAGGAGGATCGCCTCGTCGACGTCATGCGTGACGCAGATCGCCGTGACCTTGGTGCGGTCCCAGACCTCCATCAGCACTTCCTGCAACTCCCAGCGGGTGAGGCTGTCGAGCATCCCGAATGGCTCGTCGAGCAAAAGAAGCTTCGGCGAGAGCGCGAAGGCACGGGCGATACCGACCCGCTGGCGCATGCCGTTTGACATCGACTGCGCCGGCCGGTCCATCGCATCCGCGAGGCCGACGCGTTCGAGGTAGTATTCGACGACCTCCTGCCGCTCGGCCTGCGTGGCTTTCGGATAGACCTTGTCGACACCGATCGCGACGTTCTCGCGCGCGGTGAGCCAGGGAAACAGGTTCGGCGACTGGAACACCACGGCGCGCTCGGGGTCGGCGCCGATCACCTCGGTGCCGTCGAGGATGATGCCGCCCTTCGACACCGCGTTGAGACCGGCGGCCATCGTCAGCACCGTCGACTTCCCGCAGCCGGAATGGCCGATCAGGCTGATGAACTCGCCCTTCTCGACCTTGAGGTTGAAATCCTCGACGACGGTAAGCGGCCCCTTCGGCGTCGGGTAGACCTTGTGCAGCGCGCTGAACTCGAGATAGCGCTCGTCGGCGGGCTTGCCCTGCACCGCCCGCACCGCCGCCGGAAAGGCGTGGAGCGGAACCACCTCGGGAAGGATGCGGCTTCCCTCGACCTTCGCCTCGATGCCCGCCTCCATCAGGTGGCCGGTCACCTGCGCGCGGAGCGCCTTGAAGGCATCGTCGTGGTTCATCGCGGCGCGGTCACGCGGGCGCGGCAGCGTCACCGCGAAGGGGGTCCCGAGCGTGCCGTCCGGGTTGAGCGGCACGATCCGGTCGGCGAGCAGGATCGCCTCGTCGACATCGTTGGTGATGAGCAGGCAGGTCTTGCGGTCCGCCTCCCAGATGCCGAGGATCTCGTGGGCGAGATTCGCCCGCGTCAGCGCGTCGAGCGCCGAGAGCGGCTCGTCGAGCAGCAGAACCTCGGGGTCCATCGCGAGTGCGCGGGCCACCGCGACGCGCTGGCGCATGCCGCCCGACAGCTCCGCCGGGCGGCGCGCCGCGGCATGGCCGAGCCCGACCATCGCGATGTAGCGGTCAGCGCGGGCGAGGCGCTCGGCGCGCGTCAAGCCGGGAAAGACCGCGTCGACCGCGAGCAGGACATTGCCGCGCACCGTAAGCCATGGCATCAGGCTGTAGCTCTGGAAGACGAGGCCGCGCTCCGGCCCCGGCCCGGTGACGGGCTTGCCGCGGAAGCGGACGCTGCCGGCATCGGGGCGTTCGAGCCCGGCCACCAGGTTCATCAGCGTCGACTTGCCGCTGCCCGAGAAGCCGAGGATCGCGATGAACTCGCCCTCCGCGACATCGAGCGTGATGCCCTTCAGGACCTCCCGGCGGCCGGTACCCTCGCCGAAACCCTTCGACACGTTCTGGAAACTGAGGATGCTCATGGCGGTCACCGGTTGGCCGAGAAGGTGAAGAGCGACTGGACCGCGAACATCACCCGGTCGAGCAGGAAGCCGATGATGCCGATGGTGAAGACCGCGACCATGATCCGGGCGAGCGAGGCGGAGGAGCCGTTCTGAAACTCGTCCCAGACGAACTTGCCCAGCCCGGGGTTCTGCGCCAGCATCTCCGCCGCGATCAGCACCATCCAGCCGACGCCGAGCGAGAGCCGGAGCCCGGTGAAGATCAACGGCAGCGCCGAGGGCAGCACGAGCTTGGTGATCTTGGCCCAGGTGCCCATCTTCAGCACCTTCGAGACATTGACGAGGTCCTTGTCGATCGAGGCCACCCCGAGCGCGGTGTTGATCAGCGTCGGCCAGAGCGAGCAGAGCGTGACCGTGATCGCCGAGACGAGGAACGACTTGGCGAAGAACCCGTCATTCGTCGCCATGAGCGCCGAGATGACCATGGTCACGATCGGCAGCCAGGCGAGCGGCGAGACCGGCTTGAAGATCTGCACGATCGGGTTGATCGCGGCGTTCGCGGCGGGCGAGAGGCCCGCGAGGATGCCCAGGGGGATCGCCACGAGCGAGGCGAGGAGGAAGCCGAAGAACACGGTCCGGATCGAGGTGCCGATCTGGTCGTAGTAGGACGGCGCGCCGGTATAGGCCATCTGCTTGACCTCCTCCGCGCGGCCCGCCGCGACGAGCTTCGCGTTGCGCTCTGCAAGCAGTTCGGTGAACTTGGCCTCCTTGGCGGCCTTGTCCACGGCATCGGCGTGGAGGTTCACTGCCTCCGACCAGACCTCGGCCGGTCCCGGGATCGCGCCGAGCGAGGTCTCGACCTTGGGCGCGAGCACCGCCCAGAGCGCCAGGAAACCGGCGATGGCGAGCACGGGCACGCCGAGCAGTTTCCAGACCTCCCTGACTTGGGCGTGGGGATTGTCGCCGGCCGCGGCCCTGAGGATCGGGGTGATCCAGGCGAGCCCCAGCACACGGAACCAGGCGTCCGCCTTGTTGATCCGGGTGAAGAGCCGGGCGCGGCGTGCCTCTCGGTTGGCGTTTCTGGCGAAATCGGGATCGGCGATGGTCATGTCTCGGTCCTCGTTGTCTCGAATCCCAGAGGCATGGCGCCCCCGGAAAGGATGTCGGGTCAGCCCTGGATCTCGGTGCCCACGACCGTCTGTCCGCCCTTCAGCCCGATCGGCAGGCTGTCGATGTAGGCGTTGGGCTTGCGGCCGTCGAAGCCGAAGCCGTCGATCACGTCGCTGGCGGGGGTGGCGGGGCGGTAGCCGTCGCTGTCCCAGGGGAAATCGGCCGCGTCGGCGAGCCCCTCCTCGACCAGCATCCGAGCGGCCTTGAGGTAGATCTCGGGCTTGTAGACCGAGCGCGCGACCTCGTCGTACCAGCTGTCGGGCCTGGCCTCGGCGATCTGGCCCCAGCGGCGCATTTGGGTCAGGTACCAGACCGCGTCAGAGTAGAAGGGATAGGTCGCGTTGTAGCGGAAGAAAACGTTGAAATCGGGCACCTCGCGGACATCGCCGGGCTCGTATTCGAAGGTTCCGGTCATCGAGTTGTCGATGACGTCGGCATCGGCGCCGACATATTCCGGCTTCGACAGGATCTCGACAGCCGCCGCGCGGTTGGCGTTGTCGTTCTCATCGAGCCAGATCGCCGCGCGGATCAGCGCCTTGGTGAGGGCGAGCGTGGTGTTGGGGTTCGCCTCGACGAACTTTTCGGTCAGGCCGAAGACCTTCTCGGGGTTGTTCCGCCAGATCTCGTAATCCGTGACGACCGGCACGCCGATCCCCTTGATCACGGCCTGCTGGTTCCACGGCTCGCCCACCGCGTAGCCGTTGATCGTGCCGGCCTCCAGCGTCGCGGGCATCTGCGGCGGCGGCGTGACCGAAAGGAACACGTCGGCGCCGATCTGCCCGGACACGTCGCCCGGCGCGTAGTAGCCGGGATTGAGGCCACCTGCCGCGAGCCAGTAGCGCAGCTCGTAATTGTGGGTTGAGACCGGGAAGACCATGCCCATGTTGAAGGGCTTGCCCTCCGATCTGAACGCGTCGACGACCGGCGCCAGCGCCTCGGCCGAGATCGGGTGCTGCGGCTTGCCGTCGACGCCGGAAGGGACATGCGGCCGCATCGCTTCCCAGACCGCGTTCGAGACCGTGATCCCGTTGCCGTTCAGGTCCATCGAGAAGGGCGTGACGATATGCGCCTCGGTGCCGTAGCCGATCGTCGCCGCGAGCGGCTGGCCAGCGAGCATGTGCGCCCCGTCGAGCGTGCCGTCGATCACGCCGTCCAGGAGCACCTTCCAGTTGGCCTGGGCCTCGAGCGTGACGAAGAGGCCCTCGTCGAGGAAATAGCCCTGCTCGTAGGCGACCGCGAGCGGCGCCATGTCGGTGAGCTTGATGAAGCCGAGGGTCAGCTCGTCCTTTTCGAGCGCGAGCGGTTCGGCGAATGCCGGCGCGAAGAGCATCGTCGTCGCCATCAGGATCGCGGGGAAAGCCTTCATCTCATCTTCCTTCGTTCGGCTCCGCGGGACGGCGGAAGCAGGACACCAAAAAAGCCGCTGACTCACTCTGCCTGCGGCAGAGGGTCGAGCGGCTTTGCTCAATCACCCGGTCTTTGGGAGAGGTCCGGCGCCGGACGCCATTGCCCGGCTATGGCACCAGTAAGGCGGTGGGCGCGGGGCTTTGCAAGGAATGATGCTGCGGATGCATCAAGATTTGCTGCGGCGCGGCAATTCGAGGGCGAACTGCCCGAAAATTCATCACTCGCAGTCGCCGGGATCAAAAACCGAGCCGTCGAAGAACCGGTCGGGCCGCAGAATCAGCCGCCCGGCTTCGGACGCCACCGCGAGATCGACCGCGATCGCGCCCTCGACCTTGGCCGAGGCAGTCGGCAGCGCGGCGCCGGTTCCGGCCATCGCCCGGCGGTATAGGTCGCTGCGGAACACCGCCCGCGCCGCCGCTATCGCCGCGGCTTCGGGCATGCCTGTCCGCCGCGCCAGCCCTTGCCCGATCCAGGCCGCCTGCGACCTCCAGGGGAAATTGGCGCCGCCCCGATGGAACTCTACGAAGCCGGGGCAGTGCCGCGTCTCTCCGCGCGCAGACACAACGAACCTGCCGCCGAGCGCGCGGTCGATGATCTCGGGCGCAACGTCGAGATACCTGGCGCGCGACAGGAGCTCGCTCGCCGCGGTGTGGTTGTCGGGCTCTGCGAGCCAGCGCCCGGCGCGCCAGACCGCGCGGATCAAGCCATCGAGCATGTCGGGCACCTCTTCGCCCCATGTCTCGCGCACCGCCAGCACCTTCTCCGGCGCGAAGGCCCAGATCGCCGCGCCGGGCAGCAGCAGTTCGCCCGCGCCGCTCTCCACCGCGATCGACCCCCAGGGCTCGCCGACACAGAAGGCGTCGATGTCCCCGGCGGCGAGCGCCTCGGACATGAGCGGCGGCGGCACCGTCTGGATGGCGATCCGCGACAGGGCTTGCGGGTCGAGCGCGCCGAGCCAGCGGCCCACCAGTTCGGCATGCATCGAGAACGGGAACGGCACGCCGATCCGCAGCCCCGCCCCAGCGCAGCCGATCAGCGCCCGCCCCGCCGCCGCGGCATCGGTGAAGCCGAAGTCATGGCCGGCAGCGCGCAACCGACCGGCCAAAGACCGCGACACGCCGGTCACGGTGCCGTTCACCGACATCACCATCACCGCCGCCAGCGCGCAAGCCTGGCCGCCAAGCCCGAGCGCCGCCGCGACCGGGACCGGCGCCAGAAGATGCGCGGCCTCGACCTCTCCCATCGTCAGCCAGTCGCGCGCCACCGACCAGGACGGCGCCCTGCGCAGGTCGAGCGCGACGCCCTCCTCGTCGGCAAAGCCGAGTTCCGCCGCGACGATCAGCGGCGCTGCATCGACCAAGGGCAGGAACCCCGCCCGCAGCCGCGCCGCGCCGCTCATGACAGGAGCTCCGACGCGGTGACGATGGCGGCCGCGACCTCGGCGAGCTTGCGGCCCTGGTCCATCGCCGCCTTGCGCAGGAGCGCGTAGGCCGCTGCCTCGTCGATCCCGCGCGCCTTCATCACGATGCCCTTGGCGCGGTCGATCGTCTTGCGCTCCTCCAGCGCGCGGCGGGTCGCAGCCAGTTCGGTGCGCATGCGCTGAACCATGTGGAACCGCGCGACGGCGGCATCGAGGATCGGCCGCAGCCTGTCCTTCTGCAACCCGCCAACGACATAGGCCGACATGCCCGCCTCGATCGCGGCGCGGGTGAGCTGATGGTCGCTGCGGTCGACGAACATCGCCACCGGCCGCTCCAGCGGCCCGGTCGCCAGCGCCAGCTCCTCGAGCGCATCGCGGGACGGGTCGGCGAGGTCGATCAGGACGATATCGGGTCGCTGCTCGGCGACCTTGCGCGCCAGCGCGGTCTCTTCGGCAATGATGTGGATGCGGTGATCGCCGAGGTCGAGAAGACCGTCGACGATCATCCGGGCCCGGTCAGGATCCCTCTCCACCACGACGATCTTAAGCCGCTCGCTCATGGGCCGATGTAGCGACGTTCCCGGCGGGTGGGAAATACCCCCGTCGCTCCGGCCGGCCGGTTCGCGCCTGCGCGATGATTTCCTGTGCGCCCCGGCCGCCAATGCCTGTTTTCTACGCGCGCTCCGGACGGCCCGGCCGTTGGCGACGACCGGGCGATACCAGCAAGTTCCGCTAGTGCTTGATCATCACATGCCGCACGGCCGTATAATCCTCGAGCGCGTACATCGACATGTCCTTCCCGTAACCGGAGCTCTTCAAGCCGCCGTGCGGCATCTCGTTGACCAGCATGAAATGCGTGTTGATCCAGGTGCAGCCGTAGCGGAGCCGCGCCGCCGTGGACATCGCCCGCCCGATATCCTTGGTCCAGACCGAGGAGGCGAGGCCGTAGTCGCTGTCGTTGGCCCAGCCGACCGCCTGCTCGACATCCTTGAACGGCGTCACCGACACCACCGGGCCGAAAACCTCGCGCTGGACGATCTCGTCCTCCTGGCGCGCCCCGGCGACGACGGTGGGCGTGTAGTAGAAGCCATTGTCGCCATGAGCCTTTCCGCCGGTCGTGATCTCCACATGCGGCAACTCGCGCGCGCGTTCGACGAAACTCGCGACGCGGTCGCGCTGGCGGGCGGAGATCAGGGGCCCGATCTCGTTCACCGTGTCGTCACTTTGGGCGAAGGCGATCCCTTGCACCGCCGTTGTCAGATCGGCGACGAGCTTCTCGTAGGTCTTCTCTGAGGCGTAGATGCGGCAGGCCGCCGTGCAGTCCTGACCGGCGTTGTAGTAGCCGAAGGCCCGCAGCCCTTCGACGACCTCGGTCAGGTCGGCATCATCGAACACGATGACCGGCGCCTTGCCGCCAAGCTCCAGATGGGTGCGCTTGACCGATTTCGACGCCGCCTGAAGCATCTTCTTGCCCGTCGCGACGTCGCCGGTCAGGGAGATCATGTCGACCTTCGGATGCGAGACGAGCGCGTTCCCCACCGTCTCGCCGCGCCCGGTCACGATGTTCACGACGCCCGGCGGCAGCTCCTCGGCCAGGATCCGCGCCAGCTTGAGCGCGGTCAGGGGCGTCTGCTCGGAGGGCTTGAAGACGACCGTGTTGCCGCCGGCGATCGCGGGGGCGAGTTTCCAGGCCATCATCATCAGCGGATAGTTCCAGGGCGCGACCGAAGCGATGACGCCGACCGGATCGCGGCGGACCATCGAGGTGAAGCCTTCCATGTATTCGCCCGCCGCCGGGCCGTACATGTTGCGCGCCGCGCCCGCGAAAAAACGGTAGACGTCGACGATCGCCGGAATCTCGTCGCCGATCGCGGCATTGATCGGCTTGCCGCAGTTCAGCGCCTCGAGCCGGCCGAAGGCTTCGCCCTCGGCCTCGATCCGGTCGGCAATCTGCAGAAGCGCCGCGGCGCGGGCCGACGGCGAGCTGCGCGCCCAGCCGTCGAAGGCCTCTGAAGCGGCAGCGACGGCTGCCTCGACCTGTTCGGCCGAGGCTTCCGGCAGGTCGAGGATCGTCTCGCCGGTGCGCGGGTTGAGAATCGCTTCTTTGGTCTCGGTTCCCTCGGTGAACGCGCCGTTGATCAGGAGCTTGGTATCCATGTCATTTCCTCGCTATGCGGAAGTCACTTGCCGACCCCGGCGGTCTCGGTGCCGCCGCGGGTCAGGTAATAGGCGCCCAGGATGGGCAGGAAGGTCACCAGCACCACGACCATCGCGACCACGTTGGTCACCGGGCGCTGGCGCGGCCGGACGAGCTCTTCGAGCATCCAGATCGGCAGGGTCTGCTGCTGGCCGGCGGTGAAGGTGGTCACGATCACCTCGTCGAAGGACAGCGCGAAGGCGAGCATTCCGCCGGCGAGAAGCGCGGTCGAGATGTTGGGCAGGATCACGTGCCGGAAGGTCTGGAAGCTGTTCGCGCCGAGGTCGGCCGACGCCTCGACGAGCGACCCCGACAGCCGGCGGAAGCGCGCGACCGCGTTGTTGTAGACCACGACGATGCAGAACGTGGCGTGGCCGAGCACGATCGTCAGCGTCGAAAACGGGATGTCGCCGAGGTTGAAGGCCGAGCGCAGCGAGATGCCGGTGATGATGCCTGGCAGGGCGATCGGCAGGATCACCAGGAGCGAGATCGACTCGCGCCCGAAGAACTTCGCCCGGCTGACGGCCGCCGCGCAAAGCGTGCCGAGGACGATCGCGATCACGGTTGAAACCGAGGCGACCTTCAGCGACAGCCCGAGCGACGCCCAGACATCCGGGCGGTTCCAGGTGACGCCGAACCATTTCAGCGTCAACCCCGGAGGCGGCCACTGGTAGGAGCGATCCTCGGTCGTGAAGGCGTAGACGAAGATCAGGACGATCGGCAGGTGCAGAAACGCCAGCCCGGCGAAGGCCGCGATCTTCAGTGCCAGCGGGGCACGCTCAGAGTGCATCGAACGCTCCCTTCCGCTTGGCCATCCAGAGGTAGAAGCCCATGATCACGATCGGCACCACGGCGAAGGCGGCCGCGAGGGGGATGTTCCCGGCAGTGCCCTGATGCGCATAGACCGCCTGCCCGATGAAGAGCCGCGAGGAACCGATGATCTGGGGAATGATGTAGTCGCCGAGCGTCAGCGAGAAGGTGAAGATCGAGCCGGCGATGATCCCCGGCAAGGCCAGCGGCAGGATCACATGGCGCAGCGTCTGGCCCGGGCTGGCCCCGAGATCGCCAGACGCCTCCAGCAGGTTCTGCGGCACGCGTTCGAGTGCCGCCTGCACCGGCAGGACCATGTAGGGAAGCCAGACGTAGAGAAAGACGAGAAACGTGCCGATGTAGCTGACCGACAGCGATCCGCCGCCGATCACCGGCATCGACAGCACCGCGTTCAGGACCGCGCTCGCGCCGATCCCTTCCACCATCCAGTTCAGGATGCCTTCCTTGGCAAGGATCAGTTTCCAAGCGTAGACCTTCACGAGGTAACTCGACCAGAGCGGCAGCATCACGCCGAGGTAGAACAGCGCCTTCATCGGGCCCCTGGCGTAGCGCGCGGCATAGTACGCGATCGGAAAGGCCACGATCGCGGCGGCGACGGTCACCGAGGCAGCCATCAGGGTCGTGCGCAGGATGATGTCGAAATTCGCGGGCTGCAGCAGCTCCGCATAGGTCTTGAGCGTGACCTCGTAATTGATGAGGCCCGTGAACTCGTCGATCGAGAAGAAGCTCTGGACCAGAAGGGCGAAGAGCGATCCCACATAGACGACGCCGAGCCACAAGAGCGGCGGCAGAAGCAGGACGAGCAGGAGGAGCCGCGGCCGGCGCCAGAAGGCGTCCGAAACCCGCTGGGCGAGGCCCTGATGGCTTGCCACCATCACTCGTCCTCCATCCGGTGGATCGAGGCGTCGCTCCAGTTGAGCCCGACCCGCGTCCCCGGTTCCGGCACCGTCCGCTCCGCCGGAACCGCCACCGTGAGCTGGTCACCGCCAAGGTCCACGGTCACGCGCTTGACGGGTCCGATGTAGCGTATCGACGCGACCGTACCGGCCAGGCGTCCGCTTTCCGCCTTCGCAAGCTCCATCGACTCCGGTCGCAGGCTGTGCCACGCCTTCGCGCTGCCCGCCGACTGGCTGAGTGCGGGCGACAGCACGTTGGCCGAGCCGACGAAATCGGCGACGAAGCGCGTGCGCGGGCGCTGGTAGATGTCTTCCGGGCTGCCGGCCTGCACGATCCGCCCGTCGTTGAAGACCGCGACGCGATCGGCCATCGACAGCGCCTCGCCCTGGTCGTGGGTCACGAAGACGAAGGTGATGCCGAGCTGCTTCTGCAGCGCCTTGAGCTCGTCCTGCATCGCCTCGCGGAGCTTCAGATCGAGCGCGCCGAGCGGTTCGTCGAGCAGAAGGACGCGGGGCTTGTTGACGAGCGCGCGGGCGAGCGCCACGCGCTGCCGCTGCCCGCCGGAAAGCTGGGCAGGCTTGCGGTCGCCGTAATCGCCGAGCTTCACGAGCGACAGCATCTCGTCCGCCCGGCCGTGACGGCTGCGCTTGTCGACGCCCTGCACCATCAGCCCGTAGGCGACGTTGTCCCTAACGTTCAGGTGCGGAAAGAGCGCGTAGTCCTGGAACACGGTGTTCACCGGGCGGCGATTGGGCGGCAGGTTCTCCGAATTCTCTCCGAAGATCCTCACATGTCCCGCATTCGGCCGCTCGAACCCGGAGATGAGCCGCAGGCAGGTCGTCTTGCCCGAGCCGGAGGGTCCGAGCATGGCGAAGAAGGTGCCCTCCTCGATCGCGATGGACACGTTGTCGACCGCGCGCACCGCGCCGAAACTGCGCGAGACTTCGTCGAATTCTACGGCATAGGACATGGACAGACCGGTTCTCTGACCCGGCGGCTCAAGTGCCGCCGGGCGGATTTCGTTGGATCACGTGCAGGATCAGCGGCCGCCGATCACCCCGATGTAGTCGGAAACCCAGCGGTAGTAGGGCACGCACTCGCCCTGGCTCGCGCAGCTCGACACCGGCGTGGTCCAGAACTTGATCTTCTCGAAATCGTCGAGGCCGTTCTTGGTGCATCCCTCCGCCGTCTGCATGCCGCGCCCGTCGGTGCAGGCCGCCGGCACGGACGGGTTCGCGCCGAACCAGACCGAAAGATCGGATTGCAGGTTGGACGCCAACGAATGCTCCATCCACAGGTAGGCGCAGTTGGGGTGCGGCGCATCGACATGCATCATCGTTGTGTCGGCCCAGCCGGTCGCCCCCTCTTCGGGAACCACGGATGCGATGGGCTGCCCTTCGCCCTGCATGATATTAACCTGGAAGGGCCACGAGCCCGAGGCCACCACGCCCTCGTTCTTGAAGTCGTCCATCTGGATGAAGGCGTCGTGCCAGTAGCGGTTCACCAGCTCCCGCTGGCCGCGTAACAGGTTGAGTGCGGCGTCGTATTGCTCTTGGTTCAGCTCGTAGGGCGAGGTGATGCCGAGTTCGGGCTTGTGAAACATCAGGTAGTTCGCCGCATCGGCAATGTGGATCGGCCCGTCATAGGCCTGCACCCGCCCCTTGTTCGACTTCCCGTCGGCGAGTGTCACCTCTTCGAACACCACGTTCCACGAGGTCGGCGGGCTGTCCCCGAATGCCTCCGTGTTGTACATGAGAACGTTCGGACCCCACATGTAGGGCGTGCCGAAATGCTCGCCATTCACCGTGTGCCAGGCTGCGTCCTTCAGCCGGTCGTCCACGGTGGACCAGGAGGGGATGAGGTCGACGTTGATCGGCTGCACCCGCTTGCCGGCGATCAGCCTCAAAGAGGCGTCGCCCGACGCGGTGACGAGGTCGAAGCCGCCCTCGTTCATCAGCGCCACCATCTCGTCCGAGGTGTTGGCGGTCTTCACGTTGACCTTGCAGCCGGAGGCCTCCTCGAACTTGGTCACCCAGTCGAAGGCGGCGTCGGTCTCGCCGCGCTCGATATAGCCGGGCCAGGCGACGATATCGAGCTGCCCCTCGCCCGGTCCGACCTCGGTCATCTGCGCCTGCGCGAGGCCGGCCCCCGCAAATGCGAGGATTGTCGTCGAAATCAGCACTTTCTTCATTGTCCGTCTCCCTGCTTGCCCGTGGCTCACATCGGCCCGAGCTGTTTTCAAAACCCAGGCGCATCGCAGTGTCCGGCCTGGTTCTGGATCTCGTCTCCTTCGATGCGGAAGACCGAAGGCGCGTCGGGCGCGGAAGAAGTTCGGTGGCGTTCGGATGGACCTTCCCGGGGACCTGTGCCGGCGCCCGGATGGCCGGCACCCAAGCCGCCGGAAAGGGCAACGCTTGGTCCGAAACGCGACGCAATGCTCTGGATCAACTCCCCCTGACCACGCCGAAGGGGCGCATTTCAGCTCTTCCACAGCCAAAACTCTGCGCCGCTTTCGAAAATTCGCAAACGCAAAATACAAATTGTTATTATCGGATTTTCCGATAGCTCCGCCGCATGTCAGAACGAGGTCTGAGCGAGACGCACGAAATCGCGCGTTATGGGCGAGAGCGGCGCGCCGCGGCGCCAGGCCATGCCGACCTGGACGGTGGGCAGATCTCCCGAAACGTCGCGGATCTCAATGCGGTCTCCTTCAAGCGACCACGGCCGATAGATCAGGTCCGGCAGGATTGCCAGCCCCACTCCGGTCGCGACGAGGCTGCGCACCGCCTCGACCGACCGGGTCCGGAACGCCACGTCCGGCCGGGTTCCGAGCGAGGCCATGAGCCGGTTGGTGCTTTCCTCGATCTCTTCGAGCGAAAGCATGATCAGCGGTTCGCGCGCCACCTCGTCGAGTTCGATCGCCTCTTTGGCTGCAAGCGGATGACCGAGCGGCAACCAGAGCCGCATGGCTGAGGCGGCGATGCTCTCGACCTGGAAGGCGCTGCGATTGTGCAGGTTCGAGACCAGGAGAAAGGCCACGTCGATTTCGCCGCCGATCAGGAGGTGTTCGAGATATTCGCCGGAATCCTCGATGGCCGAGATCCGCACGGAGGGAAAGGTCCGCCGGAACCGCGACAATGTCTCCGCCAGCCCGTATCCCGCGACGAGCGAGGTGACGCCGAGCCTGAGTTCGCCGCTTCTTTCTGAAGTTTCAATCTGGAAGGCGCGGCGGGCGTCCGAGACGTCATCCCGGATCTTGCGCGCGTGCCGCAGGAACTGGTGCCCCGCATTGGTGATCGCAATGCCGCGCGCCCGGCGTTCGAACAACACGATGCCGAGATCCGCCTCCAGCGCCTTGATCGCTTCCGTGACCGAGGACTGGGAGATCGCGAGTGCCTTGGCGGCGCCCGATACGCTTCCGTGCTCGGCCGCGGCGACAAAGAACTGAAGCTGTCTCAGGGTAAAGGCCATCTGGGATCTGCCGTATCCGCGTCGGTTGCGGCGCCCGTCCAGAGGGTGCCTACCTGCCATCCAGACGCCTCGAGCGATCCGGCGCAACAGATTTCTCGGGGATGCCGCCCCCGGATCCCGTATGCACCGTCGCCGCCGTCCGGAAACGACGGCCGCCCGGACGGAGCCGCTTGGGACGGCGGATCGCCCCGGACAGACGCGAGGCGACCGGGTTCGCAAGGTTTCATGGCGCAACAGGGCGCCGCGGCACCGAATCGCCAAATAAAACAATCAGATTGTCAAGGTTGACCGAAATATTTTTTCGCCTTCCACTTGAAGATTGACACGGCCCCACGGAACCGAACTCCAGCAAGGGGAGTGACTTGATGTCCTCGTTCAAAGGCGCGTCTTTCAACACAGTATTCATTGTCGCCATGACGCTCTGCCTCGCCATCGGGGTCTGGGGCGTGATCAGCCCCTCGAGCATGACCGGCTCGGCGCAGGCCTTCACAGGCTATCTCCTGAACGGTGCGGGCTGGATGTGGCTCGCCATGTGTTCGGGGTTCCTCCTGCTTGGCGGCTACATGGCGTTCGGGCCCTACGGGCATATCCGGCTCGGCAAGGACGACGAGGAGCCGGAATTCGACACCGCCTCCTGGATCGCGATGCTGTTTGCCGGCGGCATGGGCTCGGGGCTTCTGGTCTGGGGCGCGGCGGAACCGATGTACCACTTCGTCTCCCCGCCGGGGATGGAGGGCGAGACCCCCGCGGCCGCGCGCGAGGCGCTGGTCATCACCAACCTTCACTGGGGCCTGCATGCCTGGTCGATCTACGGCTGCTGCGCGCTGGTGATCGCCTACTTCACCTTCCGCCGCAACGAACCCTCGATGATCTCGACCCCGATCAAGCACGTCTTCAAGGGACCGGCTGGCGAGACGGTCGGCAAGGCCGCGGACATTCTCGGCGTGATCTCGGTCGTGTTCGGCCTCGCAGGCTCGCTGGCGATGGGCGCGCTCGCGGTGCGCTCGGGCATGTACTACGCCTTCGGCACCGAGCAGAACAACACGATGTCGATGATCATCCTCGTCGCGCTCTTTGTCGCCTACATGCTGTCGGCCACGACCGGCGTCGACAAGGGGATCAAGATCCTCTCCAACATCAACATGGTGCTGACCGTGGCGATCATGCTGATGGTCATCTTCGCCGGCCCGACGCAGTTCATCATGGAGACCTTCGTCGACTCGATCGGGCGCTATTTCAGCGCGATCGTCACCAAGTCCTTCACGCTCTACCCGTTCGAGGGGCTGACCGGCTGGACCTCGGGCTGGACGCTCACCTATCTCATCTGGTGGCTGGCCTGGGGGCCGTTCATCGGCATCTTCGTCGCCCGCATCTCGCGCGGGCGCACGATCCGCGAATTCATCTTCGGCGTCGTGCTGGTGCCGACCGTCTTCTCGATGCTCTGGTTCGCGGCCTTCGGCGGCGCGGGCTTCTACATCGAGATGTATGGCGGCGGCGGTCTGAAGGAGATCATCTTCGAGGACGTCTTCGCCGCACTCTTCGCCTTCCTCGGCTACTTCCCCGGCGCGACGATCCTCGCCGGCCTCGCGGCGGCGCTCCTCTTCATCTTCCTCGTGACCTCGGCGGACTCGGGCACCTTCGTGCTGTCGATGATGACGACGAACGGCGATCTCAACCCGCCGGTGATCCAGAAGATGATCTGGGGCATCCTGATCGCGGTTCTCACCTTCTCGACCCTCGTGACCGAATCCGTGACCGTCGCCAAGGCGATGGCCATCACCGGGGCGATCCCCTTCGCGATCATCGTGCTGTTGCAGATCGTCGGCTTCCTGCGCGAGATCCGCAAGGAGATCGAGGAACCCGAAGTCATCGAGGCTCGCGGCGAGATCGAGGGCCGCGGGCCGGCCGGCGCCGCCGAGGCGGCGCAGGACAGCGCGTCGTGACCGGGCGCGGAAAGGAGGGTCCCATGTCCATTCGCGCAATCATCGCCATTCTGGCCACCGTGCTCGCCCTCGCCGGCTGCACCGAGGAAGACGGCAAGATCCGCATCGGCGCCAAGAACTTCGGCGAGAGCAAGATCCTCGCCCACATGATGGCGGCCGTGATCGCGGAACAGGGCATTCCCGTCGAAGGGGTCGTGGAGTACGAGAACACACCGTCGATCCTCGAAGCCCTGAAGCGCGGCGACATCGACGCCTATCCCGAATACAACGGCACCGGCCTCGTGATGCTCGGCCAGAGCCCGCTGGCCGACGGCGATGCCGCGACCGAGCGGGTGAAGCAGATCTTCGAGCCGCTCGGCATCTCCTGGCGCGAGCGGATCGGCGTGGCAAACAACTACGGGCTCGCGATGCTGCCCGAGCGGGCCGAGGACATGCGCCTGACCGACATGTCGCAGCTCGTCCGGCGCAGTTCCGAGGTAACGATCGGGATCGAGGACGACTTCACCGCGCGGCCGCTCGACGGCCTCACCCCGATGACGCAGCGCTACGGCTTCGAATTCGGCGAGATCGTCGAAGTGCCGCTCTCCGACCGGGGCACGCTCTACGACCAGCTTCTCGACGGCAAGGTCGACGTGATCGAGGTCTACACGACCGACGGCCAGATTGCCGATTACGGGCTGACGCTTCTGCAGGACGATCTCCAGTTCTTCCCGGTCTACGAGCTCGCGCCGATCGTCCGCCTGGAATCGCTGGCAAGGCACCCTGCCCTCGGCGGCGCGCTCGATGCGCTCGGCGGCAAGTTCACCAACGAGGAGATGCAGGCGCTCAACCGCCGCGTCGATCTCGAGGGCCGCTCGCCCGAGGCCGTGGCGCGCGACGCGCTGGCCCGACTCGGGCTGATCGCGGCGGGCGCGGTCGAGGCGGAAGACCCGCTGATGATCGCCGCCTCGCCGCTCCTCGCCGAAAGCGATCTTGCCAGCACGGCGCTGCGCTCCGCCCGGCGGGCCTATGTCGGCCGCGAGGTCACGATCGACCCGAGCCACGATCCGCTGGCGGAGGTCGCGAACGGCAACGCCCGGCTCGCGCTGGTCGGCGCGGAGAGCTTCTTCGACCTCTCTGGCCCGACGCCGGTGCGGACCGAGGCCTTCGAGGGCCTCGCGGCGGTCGGTGCGAACGCGGTCCACCTCGTCAGCCCGACCGGAGATGCGGGCGTCGGCGCGCTCTCCGAGGCCACCGAGCTCATCGTTGGCCCTGAAGGCTCGGCGTCCTACCGGATCGCCACGATTCTCACCGACGCGCTCGGCCTGACGGCGGCGCTGACCGTGACCGACGCGACAAGTGCGGGCGATCTTCTGACGCTTCTCGACGCGAAGGGCAAGGTCGCCGTGCTCCCCGCGCCCGTCGGCAGCGACATGATCGCGGCTGCGTTTTCAAGTGCGGAGCTGAAGCTCCTGCCCGTCGACGGCTGGACGCAGGGCGCCAACCTGGTGAAATACCCGTTCCTGCGCCAGACCCGCATTCCCGGCGGTTCCTACGGCCGACAGTTCACGGCCGTCGAGACGCTGTCGAGCCAGGCGGTTCTGGCCGGACCGGCGCCGGTTCCGGCGATCGCTACGATCGGCGACCAGGGTCCGGGTGCGACGGCCGCCCCCGCGCTGAAGCCGGTGCCGACAAGCACGGTGCAGGCCCTGGCGGCCGGCATCACCGGGGGCGAGCTGATCGACCCGGTGCTGCCGCTCGCGGCGGCTTTCGCGCCGACGCTGCCGACGCCGCCGGCGGCGATGAATCCCTCGGCCGACGTCTCGGTGCTGAACGTGGCGCTCGTGTTGATGTTCGTATGGCTTTTCTGGCTCTATGTGCGCCGCGAAGCTCCGTGAAACAGGGAAGGAGAGCAGAAGATGGGCGAAAAGATCCTTGTTCCGATCGATATGGCGGACCAGAAGACCGGCCTCAAGACGATCGCGGAGGGCGTCGTCCAGGCCAAGGTCCGCAAGGCCGAGTTGGTGGTCATGACCGTCGTGCCGGACATCCTGTCGGGGCTCGACTTTCGCTACGCGATCCGCGGCGAGATGGGCGGATCGGAGAACTACGACCTCAAGGCGATCGTCAAGGAGGCGCTCGACAGGCTGAACCAGATCGTCGCGGACCACACGCCGAGCGGCATGAAGGTCAGCACCATCGCCCGGCACGGCACCGCCTATGAGGAGATCCTCAAGGTCGCGAAGGATATCGGCGCGACGATGATCGTGCTCGGCGCGCACCGTCCCTCGCTGAAGGACTACCTGATCGGCCCGACCGCGGCGCGCGTCGTGCGCCATGCGGAATGCTCGGTCAACGTGATGCGCGACACCTGACCGCGGCGCAGACAGAGGCGGCTGCCGGCGCCACCGCGACGGGCGGCCAATCGCGCGCGCCCTGCCCCGTGCGGGCACACAGGGAGAAGCCCGATGGAACTCAACGCAGATTTCGGCCTCCGCGTCGCGGTCCATGCCAATCGGATGGACTGGACCCCCTCGCCGATGCCCGGCGTCGAGCGCAAGATGCTCGACCGGATCGGCGACGAGGTCGCGCGAGCGACCACGATTGTCCGCTTCGCTCCGGGCAGCCGGTTTTCGCCGCACACCCATGACGGCGGCGAGGAATTCCTCGTCCTCGACGGCGTGTTCCAGGACGAGCAAGGCGACTTCCCGGCGGGCAGCTACGTCCGCAACCCGCCGACGTCGCGCCACACGCCCGGCTCCGCGCCGGGCTGCACCATATTCGTCAAGCTCTGGCAGTTCGCGCCCGACGACCGGCGGAAGGTCACGGTCGACACGCGCGCGCTGGATCTGCAGGCGCCTCCCGGCAGGCCGGGCGTGCGCAGCGCCATTCTGCACGAAGACGCCCGCGAATGCGTCCGGATCGAGCAATGGGCACCCGGCGCGGCGGTCGAGATGGCACCCGCCGGCGGCCTGGAGATCCTGTGCCTGGACGGTGGATTCCTGGAAGGCGGCGAAGGCTTCACACCGTGGTCGTGGCTGCGCCTGCCGATCGGGGCCGGGCTCTCCGCCGTCGCCGGGGCCGAGGGCTGCCGGGTCTGGGTGAAAGAGGGCCACCTGCGGTTCGCGGGCGCCGACCTGCCGCCGCAGCAGACCTGAGCGGACAACCGCGCCCCGGTCGAAGGCCGATCTGAAATGGATTGGATCGGCCGCCGGAAGTCGCCTAGAAAAGCTTACGCGATTCCTTCCCGAAGGCACCGGCAAGGACCAGATGGACGATCGAGCATGAACGGCGACTTGATCAGCGTTGTCATTCCCGCGCACAACTCCGGCTGGTCCATCCGGGACACGATCCGCTCCGTCCGCGCCCAGCGCGGCTGCGACTACGAGGTGATCGTTGTCAATGACGGCTCGACCGACGACCTTGAGGCGATCATGGCCCCCATTCTCGCCTCCGACGCCCGCTTCCGCATGGTGACGCAGGAGAACCGCGGCCTCGCGGCGGCGCGCAATCGCGGGCTGGACGAGGCGAAGGGCAGATACGTCGCCTTTCTCGACGCCGATGACCTCTGGCACCCGGACTTCCTCGCGAGCCTGAAGGTGGCGCTGGACGATCATCCCGAGGCACCCTTCGCTTATGCCTACCTGCTTCGCGTCGACACCGCGAACCGCCTGATCCCGGCCCCGCCGTGGCGCCACGAGCCGCGCCACGACTTCGAGGGGCTCCTGACGCTGAACTCGGTCGGCTGCGGCAGCGCCTCGCTGTTTCGACGCGCCGCGGTTGCCGAGGCCGGCGGCTTCGACCCGACCTTGCGCGTGCGCGGCGTCCAGGGCGCCGAGGACTGGAAGCTGGTCCTGCGCCTCGCCGCCCGGCAGACGCCGGTTCTCGTGCCGCGCTTCCTCGTCGGCTACCGGCTTGTCGAGCAGGGCATGTCCCAGCGCGAGCCGCGCCGGCAGCTCAACGCCGTCCGCGCGGTGATGGACGATATCCGGGCGGAGTTTCCCGACACGCCCCGTCGCTGCTTCGCCGACGCCCGCACGCTCCTGAACGGATGGCTGCTGACCGCCTTCGCGCGCAACCGGGATTACCGGACCATCGCCCGGCTGCTGGTGGAATCCTACCTGCTCAACCCCTTGTGGTTCCGCTCCCGCGAGTTGCGCATGGTGCACCGCCAGAAGATCGTCTCGCTGGTTCGGGACAGGGCCGGGCCGCGCACCGACCTTCGCGATCTGATCCAGAACGGCGAGCGGCCCTTCGCCTTCCTCTCCGAGCCCTGACCCTGTGCCCGCGCGTCACCCGCCTGCGACCTGCCAGCGCCGCGGCGGGTTGAGCATGCCGTTCGGACGGGCGTCGCCCGCGATGGTGAGCGGACAGGCGCTCCAGTGGCTCGATTGCGACGGGTCGCTGCCGCCGGGCCGCAGGCCGACGTTGACCGTGTAGTGCCCCGGCGTGAGATCGAGGCGCGCGATCTCGATCGACAGGTCTGCGTTGCCGGTGAGATCGGGCATATCGACGCCATCGGTTAGGCTGTCGGCCTCGAAGCAGACATGCCCCGAGGTATCGGCGATCGTGATGCCGACTTGCGGCCGGGAAATCGGCCGCAGCGCACGCAGCGCGACCCCGATCGTTAGGCCGGCACCCGGCGCGAGCGTCTCGATCCCCACTCCGGCAGGGTCGCGCAAGGTGACGCCCGCAACCTCGCCCCAGCCGTCCATGTTGGCCACGCCACTGCTTTCGCCCTCATAGGCGGAGACGACGCTGTCGGGCGCGCCGATCGCCCGGACCGCCCCGCGGTCGAGCCACAGAACCCGGTCGCAGACCCGCCGGACCTGTCCAAGGTCATGGCTGATGAGAACGATCGCACAGCCGTTTTCCTTGAATTCGGCGATGCGCCTCAGGCACTTCTTCTGGAACTCGAGGTCGCCGACCGCGAGCACCTCGTCGATCAGGAGGATCTTCGGCTCGACATGCACCGCGACCGAGAAGCCGAGCCGCACCTTCATCCCGCTGCTGTAGGTGCGGACGGGGTCGTCGATATGGTCCTGCATCTCCGCGAAAGCGATGATGCTGTCGGACCGCGCGCGGACCTCCTCCTTGAGAAGGCCCGAGAGCACGCCGTTGATCACGATATTCTCGCGCCCGGTCAGCTCCGGATGCATGCCGGTGTTGAGCGCCAAGAGGCCATTGACCGGCGCGGCGGCGATCACCCGCCCCCGGTCCGGCTGCATCACCCCGCCGAGCAGCCGCAGGAGCGTCGACTTGCCTGCGCCGTTGCGGCCGATGACGCCAAGCATCTCGCCCGGCGCCACCTCCAGGCTCACATCGTCGAGCGCGCGGATCATCTCGCCGCGCGGTCGCGTCCGCCAGCCACCCTCGACCCAGCGCCGGAAGGTACGCGGCGCTTCCGCACCCTGGTGGCGGAAGCTCTTTTGCAGTCGTTCGGCGCGCAGCGCGGTCACGGAGTCAGATCTCCTCCAGGAATCGCAGACTGGCGCCGCGGAAGAAGCGGTAGGTCAGCGCCAGCAGGACGAGCGAGGCCACGAGCAGGATGCCGATCGCGCGCCAGTCCGGCCATTCGCCGTAGATCAGGACGCTGCGGTGGGCCTCGATGATCTGAAGCATCGGGTTGAGCGAGAGGATCTGCCGCGCGCGCTCGGGCAGGGCGTCGGCGGAATAGAAGATCGGCGTGGTGAAATACCCGAACTGCAAGAGGATCGGCACGATGTACTGCAGGTCGCGGAAGACCACGTTCAGCGCCGAGACGAAATAGGCCATGCTGAGGACGAACACGAACTGGCAAAGCGTCAGGATTGGCAGCGCGACGAGCGCCGGCCCGAGGTTCGCGCCCTCGACCCACAGGATCACGACCAGCAGCGGAAGCGTGAGAAGCAGCGTCACGAAGTTCGACACCGTGGCGGCCAACGGCAACGCGGCGACGGGAAAGCGCGGTTGGTTCACCAGGCCGGGATTGCCGACGATGGTCCCCACCGCCTCCATCGTCGTGGTCTGGAACCAGGTCCAGAGGATGAGCGCGATGAAGAGGTGCGAGGCGTAGTTGGGTATGTTCAGGGGCAGCATGACCTTGAAGAGGACATAGAAGGTCATGAGGAACAGCGCGGGGCTCACGACCGCCCAGAAAACGCCCATCGCCGTGCTCTGGTAGCGCGCCTTCTGGTCCCGCGCGACCAGCACGCCGATCACGTCGAGCATGTGCCGTATCGACCTGCGGTCCGGAACCCTCATGCCTCGCGCCCCTCCGCGAGCGGCGCGGCCGGGTCGTCCGTCGCCCCCTGCCGGCGCGCCGTGATCCGCGCCCGCCGGTATCGTCCCGGAGCCCGGAAGAGGCCCGACAGCTCGGCCAGCGTGAGGCGCCGGCAGCTCCCTTGCGGCCAGATCAGACGGCGGAGGAGCCAGCCCCAGATCCAGTCGCGCACGGCGAAGGCCAGAAGCGTCGCCCGGCCGACCGCGCGGCTCCGGCCCACGGCGAGAAGATAGGCCGCGAAGCCCGACCCGTTGTCGCGCATCTGGTCGCGCAGCGCGCCCATGCCGCTCCGGTGCTCGTGCCAGACGACAGCCGAGGGCGTGTAGGCGAGCGCGCCACCACGGCGCACGACCCGGTGGAACATCTCGAGATCGCCGCCGCCGCGGGTCGCCGTGCCGACATCCAGCGCCGGGTCGAAGCCGCCGATCCCGTTCAGCGCCGAGCGGCGGAACGCCATGTTGGCGCCGACGCCAAAGCGGTTGGCCCAGAGCATCGCGCGCGGGCTGAGGTCCGTCCGGCGCCAGGTCACCGGGTCAAATCCCTTGCCCATGCCACCATAGACATTCTCGAAATAACGCTCCGCCGCCGTCCCGAGCGACATCGGCAGGACCAGCCCCGTCACCGCCGCGACCTCCGGGTCGGCGAATGCGGCCGAAATGCCCGAAAGCCAATGCCGGTCCACCTCCGTATCATCGTCGGTGAAGGCTACGATGTCGGTCCGCGCCTCGGCAAGTCCGCGGTTGCGCGCCCAGTCGAGGCCCGGCCGGTCCTCGCGGACGTAGCGGACCGATGGCAGCGCCGCGACGAGCCGCGCCGTCGCCTCCGTGGCCGGCGCGTTGTCGACGACAATGACCTCGAAATCCGGATGGTCCAGCCCCGCGATCGCGGCGAGGCACCGTTGCAGCCGCTCAGTCCGGTCGCGCGTGCAGACCACCACCGTAAGCGGCACGGGATCGGGCCCCGGAGCCGTGGCGGTCACCGCATCCGCCAAAAACCGCTCGCAGATCGCCGCATCGCGCACCACGCCGTCCCGCAGCGCAACCATGAGCGCCCCCGCCGGCGGCGGCTCATCGAGGGAAATCCAGCCGAGGGGCCGGGCACCGCGGCGCACCAGCACGCGCAGGGGATAACCGGCCCCGCCGCCTCGGGGCGTGAAGCGCCAGTCGGCGAGGTCAAGCTCCGCCAGCGCCGTCCCGGCATCCGCGTCACGCTCGGCCGGATCCCCCTGCGCCTCCAGCGGCTCATCCGGCAGGGGCGGCATCCGCTCCGCCGCCATGACACCGGGCGCCCAGTCGCGGATGCGCGCGTCCAGAGCGGCATCGAACTGCCGCAGACCCGGCACCACGAGGCCGGGTTGCGCGCCGACCCGCGCAACGGGCTTGCCCCCGAGCCGCAGCTCGAACGCGAGGGGGCCGCTCTCCACGAACTGCCGCCGCACGGCCTCGATGCCCCCGGAGAGCTCGATCCCGAGGACCGGCGGCACCTGCGCCCGCGCCGCCTCGGCCGCGCGCCCGGCGAGCGCATCAAGCTCGCGCTGCCCGCCAAGAGCCTCGGCCACGCTGCGATGATAGGCATGGGTCCGCACCATGCGGCTGCCCCGGTGCCAGGTGCGGCGAAGCCCGGCCGCCTCGAAGACCGGCAGGAGCGCGCCCAGCCCCGCCGCCGCGAGCCGCGCCGGCCCGGCCAGCCGGAACACCGACTGGCGCAAAAGCCATGCCCGGACGCCCGGCGCCGTCATCTCGGCGGCGAGCAGGAAGGGAAACAGCTCGGGATGCTTGCGCGCGATGGCAACATCGGCCCGCCCTTCCGCGCGGGCCCGGTCGAAACTCCGCCGCAGATCGCTCGTGTCGTGATGCAGGCCGTGCGCGTCGGCCGCGTATCGAATCCTCGCTCCCGCCGCGACCAGCCGGTAGCCGAGCTCGTAGTCCTCCCGGCAATCGAGGGTCGTATCGAAGCCGCCAAGGCGCTCGAACGGGGCACGGTCAATCGAGAGGTTGCCGCTCATGACGTCGGAATAGGCGAACCGGTGATCCGGCGCCGACAGCGCATGGAACCGGTCGGTCCACCACCGCCGCAGCGCCTCGGCGAAGAGCCCGTCCCCGGCGATGGCCGGGGCCGACTGCCCGACCACGACAACGGCCGGGTCATCGCCCGCCACCCGAAGATGCGCCGCGAGGAAACCGGCGCCGACGATGATGTCGTCGTCGAGAAAGACCAGACGCCCGGCCCGCGCGATCGCCGCGCCGGCATTGCGGGCGGCGCCCGCCGCGCGCCGCGCGGATTCGGCCTGGCGCAGATCGAACCGCCAGCCGCGCTCCGCGAGCGCGGCGGCGGTCCCGTCGGCGGCCGCGTCGAGCGCGACGATGACCTCGAACCGCGACGGTTCCAGGCTCTGGCGCTCCAGCGCCTCGAGCGTGCGCAGAAGCTGGCCGCGGCGCGCATGGGTCGGGATGACGACGCTGATCTCCGGCCGCGGCTCAGTCAAGTGTCGCTCCGCCCGCTGCCTGCCGCCGCGCCCGGAGATAGGCGAAGGGGCCCTGCCAGCAGCCCCGCAGCTCCGCCCAGCGAAGGTCGCGCGGCCGGTCGGTCGAGGGGGCAAAGGTCGCGCGGACCAGTGCCGGCAGCTGTTCGTGGCGGAACCAGCCCAGCGCGCGGCGGAACACGCCCCAGTCGTGGTCGACGAGGAACGCGCGGGTCCATCCGGCATAGACCCCGACGCCGTAGCCCTGCATGGTCGCGACGAGCTCCTCCCAGCTCCGGCGATGGCGGTGCCAGTTGACCGCGCCCGGCTCGTAGACGATGTGGTGGCCGGCGCGCAGGATGCGGGTCATGTATTCGTGGTCGCCCCCCGACTTCGTCGGCGTTCCAGCATCCAGCGCCGGGTCGAACGGGCCGATCGAGTGCAGAAGGTCGCGGCGGATCGCCATGTTGGCACCCGCGCCGATGCCTCCGGTCGCGAGCGGATGGGTCGGCGGCGAGGAGAACGTCCTGCGAGCGAAGCCCCGCCGTGAAAACCCGGCGAGGGCTTCGAACACCTCCTGCGCCTCGGTCTCCAGTTCCAGCGGCATCGTCAGGCCGGTCACGCAGGCGACGCGCGGGTCCTCGAAGCCTCTGAGCAGCGCATCGAGCCAGCCCGCCTCGGCCACGGCATCGTCGTCGATGAAGGCAACGACCTCGCCGCGCGCCTCCGTCAGTGCCCGGTTGCGGGCGTTGTCGAGGCCCTTGACCGGTTCGAGCACATAGCGGACCGACGGGAAGCCGGCGACCAGCTGGCGGGTCGCCTCCGTGGACGGGCAGTTGTCGACGACGAGGATCTCCTGGCCGAGATCCGCGAATGACGTCAGAGCGGCGAGCGCGCGGCTCAGATCGTCCGGCCGATCCCGCGTGCAGATCGCGATGGTCGCCGAGCGGACCGACCCTTGTGGCGGCGAAAAATGGGAGCGGCGCGCCAGTTCCACGGCCAGCTCGCGGCGGATCGCCGGGCCGATCGCGCGGTGAACAGTGCCGCGCGCGACCGCCCCGTCGCGAACCGGCACCGTCACCATGCCAAGCGGCCGGGCACCGAGCCGGATCAGGAAGAGCGCCCGGTCGTAGCCGTCGAGACCGGTCCATTCCCCGCCCGCCTCGGCAATTCCGATATCGAGGATCCGGGTCGCCATCGGCCTATCGGCGCCGATCCGGCCGACAGGCGTCACGCGGATCGCGGCGACCCGCTGCCGGCGCCATTCCGTAATGTCCTGAACTCAATTCGCGCCGACCCTCAATCCAATGCACCACTCAAAACATTCCGGCGTTCACCGGCCACACCGAGCGGCACGGCGACCGGCACCGGCACCGCCGCGAGCGGCCGGCCGCGCGCGATCATGTCGTCCCGGAACCGCCGCAGGCCAGCGTCGAGCGTGATCCCGGCGCGCCAGCCCAGAACTTCCAGGGCGCGGGAGGGATCGCCGACGAAACCGCGCACGTCGTAGCTCCGCCTGTCCGCCACCTTCACGGTCGATGCGGAGCCTGCGGTGTCGACCGCGGTCTCGGCGAGGTCGAGTAGCGTCGTCGGCACCCCGCTCGCCAGATGCACGGTCGGCAGCGATGCGGCGCCATCCGAGAGCATCCGTGCCGCGGTCATCAGCCCCTTCACGCAATCCTCGACATGGACGAAGTCGAGCACCATGTCGGAGCCCGAAACCTGCAGCTCCTCGCCCGCGAGCGCGCGCCACAGGAACGATGGCACGGCACGGTCCGGATGGTCGTTCAAGCCACCGTAGACGTTAGAGAGCCGGAGGATCGCGCAGTGCAGCCCGGTGGCTCGGGCGGCCTCGACGAGAAGCTCGCCCTCGACCTTGCTGCGGCCGTAGTGATTGACCGGGCGGATCGCCGCGCCTTCCATCACCGGCAAGAACAAGGGATCGCCGTAAACCTCGCGCGAGCTGGCGAAGAGGAGCCAGGGCGCCTGGCGCTGCCGGGCCACGGCCGCCAGGAGGGAAGCTGTCCCGCCGACGTTGACTTCGTGGCAAAGACGCGGATGGGTTTCGCCCCACATGACGCGGGATATCGCCGCCAGATGGACAACCCCCTCGCAGCCGCGCATCGCGTGGTCGAGGGCACCGAGGTCGCGAATGTCGTCTCCGAGCAGGATGTCGTAATCGACGACATCATGCCCGCCCGCTCGAAGCGCGTCCGAAAACCAGCGCCCCACGAGACCCTCGCTGCCGGTCACAAGAAGCCGCATCGCCGCCCCTTTCCTTCGCCGGGGCAACCACACGCCCTCTCCGCACCAACTGACACGACATGGCCCAAACACGCGATCCGATCCGGGATCGCCGGGCGCTTCGGGGCAGTGGTCAACCGATCCTGCATTCGCGCCCGTCCCAGTCTGGCCGGAGGTCGCGACCCCTTAAGAATCGCGACGGATTGTGCGCCGATGGTACACGCATGGGCACGTTTCCGGAACAGGCGTCTTTCCCGTTTGCCATGTCGCGTCCGGAAACCGCTGTGCGCCCCCCGAGACCACTTGCCCGCCGCAAAACCTTTCCCCGATAATGGCATACGCATCTGACGGCAGTCGGTGCTACCCGTTCGAGGCAACCCGCAAGGCCGCACCGATGACCGCCGGGAACCGCAGACACATGGTCCGAAGGAGCAAGGACAGGACCGCTCCGGCGTCGGAGACGACGCGCCGCGCGCTCTGGAGTCTCCTTGCCGCCGCGCTCTGCCTTTCGGTCTGGCTCGCCAACGGGCCGCCGCTTTTCTACTACGACACCATCGGCTTTCTCGAACAGGGCGAGAGCATCCTTTCGTCGCTCGGCCTGCCCGCGGACGCCCCGGCAACGGCCACACCGGCAGGCGCCGGAGCGGAGCCCGGCTCGGCCCCCGCACAGGACCGTGTCGTCAACGCCAGCCGCTCGGCGATCTACGCCCTCTTGCTCGCGGGCATGATCCGGGCGGCCGGCCCCGGCGGGATGATCCTGCTCAACCTCGGCCTGCTCTGGCTCGCGGTCCGGGTCGTCGTCCGGCAGCTCCGCCCGGTGGACGCTGTCGCGCCGCATCCCCCGAACCTGACCGCGGTCGCGCTCGCCGCGGCCTGCCTCGGATCGGCGCCGTTCTATGTCGCGTTCCTGATGCCGGACATCTTCGCGCCGGTCCTGATCCTGATGCTCGCGGCACTTTGCGCTTTCTGGCCACGGATGGACCGGATCGACCGACTGGCCGCGACCGCGCTCGCGCTCGCGGCCATCCTCGTCCATCCGTCGCACCTCCTGATGGCCGCGGTGATCCTGCCCGTCGGACTCCTGCTTTCGCCCGCGACGGCGGGCCGCCGGTGGTGGACCGCCCTCGGCCTCATCGGGCTCCTCGTCGGGACCGGCGTTGCCGAGCGGCTGGTCTTCGGCTACGCGGTCGAGCGGTTCGAGAAGAAGACCGCCCACTACCTGCCCTTCGTTACCGCGCGGCTCATCGACGACGGCCCCGGACGCCGCTATCTCGCCGCGCACTGCCCGGACCCGGACCTAGCGACCTGCGCGCTCTTCGACGCGCTGCAGGCGGGCGCGGACCCGAAGCGGTTCGATGCCCCGAACATCATCTTCGCCCAGAGCCGGGAACTCGGCTCCCTGCGCCGCCTACCGGTCGAGACGCAGCAGGCGATATCGCACGAACAGTTGCGGTTCCTCGCGGATGTCGCGCGGAGCGCCCCCGCAGGCCTCGTCTTGGCGCTGCTGCGCAACGTGGCGACCCAGATCGGCTATTTCCGCATCGACATGACCATCCCCACCGAGGCGCTTCTGGCCATGCCCGACCCAAGCGGGCCATCCGCGGGTCTGGGCGCGGGCCGCCTGTCCGGCCCGGATCGCCAATGGCTCGCGCCCCTCGCGTGGCTCCACGGCACGGTCTACCTACTGTCCGCGCTCGCCCTTGCCGGCATGTGCCTCGACCGCCGCAGGCCGGCGGAACTTCGCACGATGACGGTTCTGGTTCTCTTCGGCATCGTCGTGAACGCCGCGGTCTGCGGCGGCCTGTCCGAGCCGGCGCACCGGTACGGCGCGCGGGTCATGTTCCTCCTGCCACTGACCCTTGCCCTGCTCCTCTCGATCCGCGCCGCCAAGCCCCGCACCATCGTCATCCGACGACGGAGCGGAACCGGGCGCGCGAGCCCGCACGACGGCGCTTGACGCCCGCTCGGCGACGCGCATAACGTGCCGATACGTCAGGGGAGTCCCGCCTAGGGGACTGAGAGGCTGACAGCATGGGCGACCATGCGGTGACGCGACCCTTTGAACCTGACCCAGTTGATGCTGGCGTAGGAAGACCGAAGGGTGCCATCCGGCCTCTTTGGGCCGTGTGGCCCGCCAACCGGGCCGAAGCGGTCCCTTTCTGCCTCATGTGTTGCTTGGGTCTCATCGAGTGCACTTGAGGAGACGCCATGACCACGCCCACCACTCCGCCCCGGATCACCACCGGCGCCCTGCCCGCTTCCTGCAAGATCCATGTCCCCGGCCAGATCCATGACATCCGCGTGCCGATGCGGCGGATCGCGGTCGGCGGCGGCGAGGCGTCGCTGACGGTCTACGACAGCTCCGGCCCCTACACCGATCCCGCCACCGCGACCGACATCGCGACGGGCCTGCCCGTCGTCCGCAACTGGCTCGCACCCCGCGACGACCTCGAAGCCTACGCGGGCCGCGAAGTCACCGCCGCCGACAACGGCTTTGCCGAGGGCGCGCGGCTGGTGCCGGCCTTCCCCTCCCGCCGCCAGCCGCTGCGCGGCAAGGACGGCCGCGCGGTCACGCAGATGGCGAGCGCCCGCGCCGGCGTGATCACCCCCGAGATGGAGTTCGTCGCAATCCGCGAGAACCTCGGCCGCATGGAGGCCTGGCACGCCGCCCGCGACGGGATGGATTTCGGCGCGTCGATCCCCGACCTCGTGACCCCCGACTTCGTCCGCCGCGAGATCGCCGCCGGCCGCGCGATCATCCCCGCGAACGTCAACCACCCCGAGCTCGAGCCGATGATCATCGGCCGCAACTTCCTCGTGAAGATCAACGCCAATATCGGCAACTCCGCCGTCACCTCCTCGATGGAGGAGGAGGTCGACAAGATGGTCTGGGCGATCCGCTGGGGCGCCGACACGGTCATGGACCTCTCGACGGGCCGCAACATCCACAACATCCGCGACTGGATCCTGCGCAACGCGCCGGTGCCGATCGGCACGGTGCCGCTCTACCAGGCGTTGGAGAAGGTCGGCGGCATCGCCGAGGACCTGAACTGGGCGGTGTTCCGCGACACGCTGATCGAACAGGCCGAGCAGGGCGTCGACTATTTCACGATCCATGCCGGGGTGCGGCTCCACATGATCCCGATGACCGCGAGCCGGGTGACCGGCATCGTCAGCCGCGGCGGCTCGATCATGGCCAAGTGGTGCCTGCACCATCACCGCGAGAGCTTCCTTTACGAGCATTTCGACAAGATCTGCGACATCGCGCGGGCCTATGACGTCAGCTTCAGCCTTGGCGACGGCCTGCGCCCCGGCTCGATCGCGGATGCCAACGACGCGGCACAGTTCGCCGAACTGGAAACGCTCGGGGAGCTGACGAAGATCGCCTGGGCCAAGGACTGCCAGGTGATGATCGAGGGGCCGGGCCACGTGCCAATGCACAAGATCAAGGCCAACATGGACAAGCAGCTTGAGCATTGCCACGAGGCGCCCTTCTACACGCTCGGGCCGCTCACGACCGACATCGCGCCGGGCTACGACCACATCACCAGCGCCATCGGCGCCGCGATGATCGGCTGGTTCGGCACCGCGATGCTCTGCTACGTCACGCCGAAGGAGCATCTCGGCCTGCCCGACCGCAACGACGTGAAGACCGGCGTGATCACCTACAAGCTCGCCGCCCATGCCGCCGACCTCGCCAAGGGCCATCCCGGCGCGCAGGCGCGCGACGACGCGCTGTCCCGCGCCCGGTTCGAATTCCGCTGGGAGGACCAGTTCAACCTCTCGCTCGACCCCGACACCGCACGCGCCTTCCATGACGAGACGATGCCGAAGGAGGCGCACAAGGTCGCGCATTTCTGCTCCATGTGCGGGCCGAAATTCTGCTCGATGCGGATCAGCCACGACATCCGCGCCGAGGCCGAGAAGGCCGCCGGCATGGCGCGGATGGCCGAGAAGTTCCGCGAGGGCGGCGAACTGTACCTGGACGTCGCGGAATGATGTTCTCGGTCCTCGGGGCCGGCGTCGCGGGGCTTTGCGCCGCGACGATGCTGGCCGAACGCGGCGCGCGGGTCGAGGTGATCGACCCCGCGCCCGATCCGCAGGGCGCCTCCTGGTATGCCGGCGGCATGCTCGCGCCCTTCTGCGAGGGCGAGAGCGCGCCCCTTTGCGTCGTCGAAAACGGTCGCCGCGCGGTCGATTGGTGGGCGGCGCGCGTGCCGGGCGTCGTCCGGCGCGGCACGCTCGTCGTCGCCCCGCCGCGCGACCGCGCCGAACTGGCCCGCTTCGCCCGCGCCACAAGGGGCCACGCGCCCGCCGATCCCGGCAGCCTCGAGCCCGACCTCGCCGGGCGTTTCGCCGAAGGGCTCCACTATGCCGACGAGGCGCATATGGACCCGCGCGCGGCTCTGGCCGCGCTCAGGGCGCGGCTCGCCGCGATGGGCGTCGCGCTGCGCCTCGGCACTGATGCGGAACCGCGCGGTCAGGTGATCGACTGCCGCGGCCTCGCGGCGCGCGACGCCCTGCCCGAACTGCGCGCGGTCCGGGGCGAGATGCTTCTCGTGGAGGCGCCCGAGGTGACGCTCACCCGCACCGTCCGGCTCCTCCATCCGCGCTTTCCCTGCTACGTCGTCCCGCGCGCGGGCGGCCGCTTCCTCATCGGCGCCACGATGGTCGAGAGCGACGATCCCGGCCCGATTTCCGCCCGCGCCACGATGGAGCTCTTGTCGGCCGCCTACGCGCTCCACCCCGCCTTCGCCGAGGCCCGCGTGATCGAGATCGGCGCCGGCCTGCGCCCGGCCTATCCCGACAACATCCCCCGGATCGTCGAGCGGAACGGCCGGATCCACCTCAACGGCCTTTACCGCCACGGCTTCCTCCTCGCCCCCGCGCTCGCCGGGGAACTGGCCGCCACGCTTTACCAGGAGACCCGCCATGCGTCTTGAACTGAACGGCGAGCCCGTCGAGGTCCGCGCGACGACGCTGGCCGAGCTTGTCGAGGAGCAGGGCTACCCGCCTCGCGCCGTCGCCACCGCGCTCGACGGCGTCTTCGTGCCGGTCCCCTGCCGCGCCGCGACCACGCTCACCGACGGTGTGAAGGTCGAAGTGTTGTCGCCGATGCAGGGAGGCTGAGATGCTCTACGGCACCGCGCTTTCCTCGCGCCTGTTGCTCGGCACGGCGCAATACCCGTCGCCCGCAATCCTCGCCGAGGCCATATCCGCCGCCGGGGCCGAGGTCATCACCGTCTCGCTCCGCCGCGAAGGGCCGGGCGGCGGCGCCTTCCGCGAGCTGATCCGCGCCTCGGGCTGCCGGATCCTGCCCAACACCGCCGGCTGCCACAGCGTGAAGGAGTCGGTGACGACCGCCCACATGGCGCGCGAGCTTTTCGGCACCAACTGGATCAAGCTCGAGGTGATCGGCCATGCCGACACGCTGCAGCCCGATGTCTTCGGCCTCGTCGAGGCGGCGCGGATCCTCGCCGCCGACGGTTTCGCGGTCTTTCCCTACACGACCGAGGACTTGATCGCCGGCGAACGCCTGCTCGCGGCGGGCTGCGAGGTGCTGATGCCCTGGGGCGCGCCGATCGGCTCCGGCCAGGGCCTGCGCAACCGCGAGGGGCTCCGGGCGATGCGGGCGGCGTTTCCGGGCGTGCCGCTGGTGATCGACGCCGGGCTCGGCGCGCCGAGCCAGGCGGCCGAGGCGATGGAGATGGGCTATGACGCGGTGCTCCTCAACACCGCCGTCGCCAAGGCCGCCGATCCGGTCGCGATGGCCCGCGCCTTCGCGCTCGCCGTCGAGGCGGGCCGTGCCGCGCATCTCGCGGGCCTGATGCCGCCGCGCGACATGGCGCGGCCCTCGACCCCGGTCTTCGGCATGGCGGAGCTCGCCTGATGGACCGCTTCTACCTGATCGTCCCGGACGCCGAGACGCTGGCGCGGCTGGTCCCGCTCGGCGTCCGGCTGGTGCAACTGCGCCTCAAGGACGCGCCCGACCGCGCCGCCCAGATCGCGCGGGCGATCGCGCTGTGCAAAAGCCACGGCACGGAACTGGTGATCAACGATCACTGGCGGGAGGCGATCGACCTCGGCGCCGGCTTCGTCCATCTCGGGCAGGAGGATCTGGACACCGCCGACCTCCCCGCGATCCGCCGCGCCGGGCTCCGGCTCGGGATCTCGACCCATGACGAGGCCGAGCTTGAGCGCGCGCTGTCCTGCGATCCCGCCCATGTGGCCCTCGGTCCCGTCTACCAGACGCTCCTCAAGAAGATGCCCTGGGCGCCGCAGGGGCTCGACCGGGTGCGAGAGTGGAAGCGCCGGATCGGCGCGCTGCCGCTCGTCGCCATCGGCGGCCTCACGCCCGACCGCCTGCCCGGCGTCTTCGCCGCCGGCGCCGACAGCGCGGCGGTCGTGACCGACATCCTCCGCGCGCCGGACCCCGAGGCGCGGACACGCCACTGGATCGAGGCCACGCGGTGACCGGGGGCCGCAGCGCATGAAGACCGTGCTCGTCATCGCCGGATTCGATTCCGGCTGCGGCGCCGGGGCGGCGCGCGACCTCGCCGTGCTGTCCACGCTCGGCTGCACCGCACGGGTCGCGCTGACGGCGGTGACCGCGCAGACCGACCGGAAAGTCACGGCCTGTCAGATCGTGGCGCCCGCGCTCCTCTCGGCACAGATCACGGCGGCCTTCGACGCGGGGCCTGTCGATGCGGTGAAGATCGGCATGCTCGGCGGCGCGGACACCGTCGCCGCCGTCGTGGCGGCCCTGCCCCGCGGCATCCCGGTCGTCCTCGACCCCGTCCTCGCCGCCTCCTCCGGCGCCGCCCTTCTCGACAAACCGGGGCGGGAGGCGCTGATCGCATCGCTCCTCCCGCTTGCCACGGTCGTCACCCCGAACCTGCCCGAAGCGGCGCTGCTGACCGGACGCCCACCCGCGCGCGACGACAAGGAGCGCACACGGCAGGCCAAGGCGCTGCTCGCGCTCGGCGCCGGTGCGGTTCTCCTGAAGGGGGGGCACGATGACGGAGAGGACGCCTGCGACTGGCTGTTCTCGGCCGCGGGCATGAGGACGTTCCACGCCCCGCGCCAGGGCCGGACGCGCCGGGGAACCGGCTGCACCTTCGCGTCGGCCCTCGCCGCCGCCCTCGCGAACGGCGTGCCGCTCGATCGGGCCGCACGTGATGCAAAGGCGGTCACCGCAGCGTATATTTCGGATTGTTCAGAACCGCAGGCGGACCCCTGAGCCACTCCGGCGGGACGCGAGCCGCTTCGGTTAGCGGGCCGGAGCCGTGCCTGACGGGATCCGCGGGCGTTGTACATCTCACGCGACCTCATCGGCCGGCCTATCCGGCGGCGGGTCCGCTTCAAACCTCCGCGGTCATCCCTGCGCGGTCAGTCCCTCAAACGATTTTCGGAGTCCCCGACCACCTTGATGAGCGGTCGCTCTGTAAAGAACGTGAAGAAAACGTCGACTACAAGCACGGCAGCCCGGGTCAATGGCCAGAGCGCCAACATGGAAATCGCGGTCTCGAGTTCCTGCATCACAAAAAACAAGCAGAACGACAACAAAGCCAGAACAAGAGCGAAGCGATCGATAATCCTATAAAGGGTCATGTCTCACCATCCGTCTCGTTGTATTATTCCTCCTTAGCTGCTCTACCTCTTTGGTTTTCTTGTTATTGTTGTCACAAAACGCCGGTACCCGGCCGCCTCACTGGACGAGAGGCGCCGGCTCTTCCACGATGATCTCCGGCTCCTCGACCGGCATCTCCTCGACTTCTTCGAACTCTGCCACCGGCATCGCGCGGCTGACGCCGAGGTCCGAGGCCAGCTCGTCGAGCAGATCCTCGGTACCTTCCGGCGTCAGCGGCTTGTTCGACTCATTGACGATACGGGCTTCGGAATCGGACAGGAAACCGTCGAGGGCCATCTGCTCCTCTGCCTCCTGGATGTTCATTGCTTCTGTGTCGGCGGCCGTCTGGGCTGCCGCAAGGTCGACGCCATCGCAGTTCGCGGCACAGCTCACGATGCCGTCCTCGACCGAATAGACCGGGTCGCTGACGAGTGCGCCGTCATTGAGGAAATCGGCCAGATCCTGGTCGGAGACCTCGATCGCGTCGAAATCCACGAAGGTGTCGAGCGCCGCTTGCTCGGTTTCCGTCAGTTCCTCGCCAGCGGCCGCCTTGGCCGCGAGCTGGTACTGCGACAGCGCGCCGATCGTGCCGTTGAAGTTCTGGTTGCGGATATGGGCGTCGAGCGCCGACTGGCTGGCATTCGAGGCGTTCCACTTGCCCTTCAGCCTCGGATGCAGCCGCGCGGCACCCTCGTATTCGCCCTCGTAATCGTATTCGGCAGCGGCGATCTTGGCCTTGCCGTAGGGCATGGGCTTGACCTTGGGCTTGCCCACGAACTCCTCGCTTGTGAAGGTCTTCTGGGCGCTCTTGGTCGCACCCTTGGCGCCATTGCCGCCCTTGCTCTTGCCTGCACCTTTCGAGCCACCCTTGCCGCCGCCCTTGCCGCCTTCGCCGCCCTTGCCGTTGCCGTTCTTGGCATAGGCGACATCGGGTGCAGCGACCGTCGCGACGAAGGCCGCCGCCCCGAGCGAAGCAATGGCGAAGCAGGCGACTTTCAGGAAGGTGTTGGCAGGCGAGGGCATCTGGCGCTCCGGCAAATTCTGGTTGTAGGGTCCGCTCACCGACCGCGCGGCCATTGCCCGGGAATCAGCGACGGATTGATCGTCACCCCGAAACAACCACAGACTGCTTGAACCGAATGACAACGCGGCATTCATCTTCGGTTCATCTTGGTTTTGCTAAGAATTTCTGATGATCAGGCGCGTTGTTCTCGCATGTCTTGTTGCTCATGCCCTGGCGCCCGTCCCGGCGCAGGCGGCCAGCGTGCGCGAACTGAGCCAGAAGGAATTGCGCCAGAGCGTCAACGCCGGCCGCAGCCTCAGCCTCCAGAAGATATACTCCTCGATCTCGCGCAGCGTATCCGGCGATCCCGTCGATGTGCGCGCCTTTGACGCGGACGGCATCTGCTACAATGTCCTCGTGATGCAGCCGAACGGAAAGCTCGCCTCGGTGGTCGTCGACGCCTCGACCGGGGCTGTCCTGTCGCGGTTCTCGGCGCGCGCGAAGGCGGTGCGCGAAGCCGCCCGCAAGACGAACAACGGCATGACCGCCTCGGCGCAGAAACCCGGCAAGGCCAAGGGCAGCAGCAAGAGCAAGTCCGGCAAGAGCAAGGGCGGCGGTGGCGGCGGCGGCAACGGTGGTGGAAACGGCGGCGGCAACGGTGGCGGCAACGGACCGAAATAGTCTATCATCCGCGAAGCACTCACCAGCCGGGACCGTGACCAGACATGCGGATACTGATTGCCGAGGACGAAACCGTTCTGTGCGAGCAGATCAAGCGCGCGTTGATTGCCGAGGGCCGGGCCGTCGATGTCGTTCATGACGGCGAGGAAGCGGCCTTCATGGGCGGCACCGAGCCCTACGACCTGATCATCCTCGATATCGGCCTGCCGAAGAGGGACGGGATCTCGGTCCTGAAGGAATGGCGCGGCCAGGGCGTGGCGACGCCGGTGCTGATCCTGACGGCGCGGGACGGCTGGACCGACCGCGTCGACGGCCTCGACGCGGGCGCCGACGACTACATGTCGAAGCCGTTCCACATGCCCGAGCTCTCGGCCCGGGTCCGCGCGATGCTGCGGCGGCGGTCGGGCACGGTCAACCCGGTCTTCCGCAAGGGCAATGTCGAGTTCGACACCCGCAACAACCGCGTGACCCTGGGCGGTTTTCCGGTCGAGCTGACGTCGCAGGAGGCCGCGGTCCTGTCCTATCTCGCGCACAATGCCGGGCGGCTCGTGTCGCGCAGCGAGTTGGCGGAGCATATCTACGAATATGACAATGACCGCGATTCCAACACGATCGCGGTCTTCATCACGCGCCTGAGGAAGAAACTCGGCCCCGACTTCATCCAGACGGTCCGCGGCAGCGGCTACATGATCGACAACGGCTGATGCGGTCCCTCAGGCACCGCGCGATCGTCGGCGGCCTGATCTGGGCCGCCATTGCCCTCGCGGTGGGCGGGGTCGCGCTCTACTACATCTTCGATGTCGCAACCCAGCGGCGGTTCGACGACACCCTCCTCGACCGGCAACTGCAGCTCGTCTCGGCGCTCGGCAACACTGAGGGCGACGTCGACCTGGTCGAGGACTTCCTGACCGACCCGGCCTATCTGCGGCCCTATTCGGGCCGCTACTGGCAGATTTCCGGCGCCGAGACCGACACGGTCGCGTCGCGCTCGCTGTTCGATTCCCTCCTGCCGGAGCCGCGCGACCCCGCGCCCGAGCCAAAGTTCTGGACCGGCGCCGGCCCGGAGGGCACGGTGCGCGGCGCCTACAGCCTCGTCGAACTGGATGACGGCACGTCCTGGACCGTGATGGTCGCGGAATCCCTTGCCGCGCTCGAACTCGAACGCCAGCGGTTCCGCCAGGGCCTGCTGTCGACGCTGGCCCTGATCGGCGTGCTCGGGATCGCCGGCGCGATCCTGCAGACCTCGGCGATCGTGCGTCCGCTGACCAAGCTGCGCGAGGATGTCGCGCACCGCTGGGACCGCGAGGAGGCGCTCGATCCCGGCGACTACCCGAGCGAGGTCGCCCCGCTGGTCGCCGACATCAACACGCTGCTCGAACGCAACCGCGATATCGTCGAGCGCGGCAGGCGCCAGGCGGCCGACCTCGCCCATGCTCTGAAGACACCGTCGGCGATCCTGCGCAACGCGCTCGATTCGCTGGAGCGGGATGGCACCGACATCGCGCCCGCCAAGGAGGCGCTCGACCGGGTCGATGCCCAGCTCCTGCGCTCCCTCGCCCGGATCCGTGCGGCGAACAGCGGTGCCACGACGCAGGCGCTTGCGAACCTCTCCGGTTCGGTGGACCGCATGGCGCGGCTCTTCCGCTCGATGCCCGCCACCCGCTCGAAGGATTTCCGGACCGAGGCGGATCCCGATCTCCGGATCCGGATGGACATGCAGGATCTCGAGGAGGTTCTCGGCAACGTGCTGGAAAACGCCTTCCAGTGGTCGCGCAAGACGGTGCGGCTCGCCTGCGGCAATTCCGGTTCCGAGACCTGGATCGCGGTCGAGGACGACGGCCCCGGCATTCCCGACCATGCGCGCCGCGAGGCGCTGCGTTCCGGCGGGCGGCTCGACACCTCCGCCCCGGGAACCGGCCTCGGCCTCGCGATCGCGACCGATCTCGTGCAGGCCTATGGCGGCACGATCACGCTCGGCGATTCCGCTGCTCTCGGCGGTCTGTCGGTCCGGATCTCGATCCCGACACGGCTCGGGCTCGGTCCGGTCCGGACGTGAACGCGGCGGCCACGGGGAGTGGCCGCCGCGCAGGTTCGGGCTCCCGGGAAGAAGGAGGCGAACCTATTCCGCCGCCGCCCGGGCGGTCCCGGTCTGCAGGTAGGATTCGAGCGAGTCGTCGAGCGCATCCTTCCACGGCGTGTGGTGCAGGGGCGCCATCGTGCCGGTGATGACCGAGCGATAGGCGTTGTTGCGGAAGCCCATGATGTCCTTCTTCTTGTGGTCCTTCCACTCGAAGAAGGCCTCGCAGGCGCCGTCGACGTCGAAGCTCGGGTAGTCGGTCTCGGAGATCAGCTCCTTGACGTAGTCGCCCTGATAATGGATCGCGTCATGCGCATCCTTGCCGGCATCCTCGCCCGCCACGCGGTCGACGACGTCCTTCATCAGCACCGCCTTGTCGGACGGAATCGCGATCCGGCCCATGATCGCGTCGCGCACCCACCAGGCCTGCGCGTCGAACATGTTGAAGGTGAACCACTGGTCCTGCATCCCGACGTAGAACATCGCCGGATTGTGGACATAGACGACGCCCTTGTAGAGATCGTTCGTCGCCAGCCGGTTCGCGGTCTTCAGCCGCAGGTCGTCCGGCAGAAAGTTGAAATAGTGCTTGTAGCCGGTGCAGAGGATGATCGCGTCGACGACCTTCGTGGTGCCGTCGGCGAAATAGGCGGTGTTGCCGTCGACCTTCTCGAGCGCCGGCCGCTCTTCCCAGTTGTCCGGCCATTTGAAGCCCATCGGAGCGCTGCGATAGCAGGAGGTCACGGACTTGCAGCCGTATTTCCAGCACTGCGAGCCGATATCCTCGGCCGAGTAGGAGGCGCCGACGACGAGGATGTCCTTGCCGCGGAACTCGCGGGCGTCGCGGAAGTCATGGGCATGAAGGACGCGGCCGTTGAACGTGTCGAATCCCTCGTAGAAGGGGACGTTCGGCGTCGAGAAATGGCCCGAGGCGCAGATCACATGGTCGAAGTCCTCGCTGTAGGTGCGGTCCGTGTCGTGGTCATGCACGGTGACGGTGAACTTCTTGGTCTTGTCGTCGAAGCTGACCCAGCGGACCGGGCTGTTGAACCGAATCCACTTGCGCACGTCGGCCTTCTTCACGCGGCCCTCGATATAGTCGAAGAGCACCGCCCGCGGCGGGTAGGAGGCGATCTGCTTGCCGAAATGCTCCTCGAACGAATAGTCGGCGAATTCGAGGCCTTCCTTCGGACCGTTCGACCAGAGGTAGCGGTACATCGAGCAATGCACCGGCTCGCCGTTCTCGTCGAGGCCGGTGCGCCAGGTGTAGTTCCACAGGCCGCCCCAGTTCGACTGCTTCTCGAAACAGACCAGTTCCGGGATCTCCGCGCCCTTCTGGGCGGCGGACTGGAAGGCCCGCAACTGGGCCAAGCCGGACGGGCCTGCACCGATGATGGCTACGCGTTTCCTCATTTCGATCTCCTGGTGGTATGAACCAATTTCGCGATCTGGTTCCTTTGGTTTGGACCAGACTGGCGAATTGGTTGTCCGCCTGTCAATAAAAAGTTTTGCCTACAGGTAATATTCCGTCGCGAAAGGGCTGCACAACGTACGAAAAGGACGTAATATCGGCGACATGAGCTCAGGAAGTTTCGCGCAAAGACTGGCCATAAAGGGGGCGCTCCCCCGGCTGACCACCGGGACTGCGGACACGATCAACATCGGATTCGTCGCCCCGCTGACTGGTCCAGTCCAATCCTGGGGCCTGCCCGGTCTCAACGGCTGCCAGATCTGGGCCGACCGAATCGGCCGCAAGGGCGGGCTCCAGCTGGGCGGCCGGCGCCACAACATCCGCATCCTGCCCTACGACTGCCGCTATGACCCGAAGCTCGCGCGGGAAGGCGTCCGCAAGCTGGTGCAGGAACATGACGTCAAGCTCATCCTCTCTCTCGGCGGCGACACGCTGTCGGCGGTGATGGACTACCTCACCGACCGCAAGATCCTCACCGCGACGCTCCTGCCAAGCGACCTGTCACCGGACACGCCCTACCTGATCGCGCCGAGCGAACTCCATCCGATTTACAACGTCACCGGGGTCGACTGGCTGTCGCGGAGCCGCCCCGAGATCCGCCGCGTCGCGCTCTGCAGCCAGACCGACGCGCTGGGCCTGCCCTCGCTCGCGACCTACCGGGCAGCCTTCGACGCCGCCGGAATCGAGGTGGTCAAGGAGATCCGCTACGACCCGGACGCCGCCGACGCGGGCGCGATCGTCGCGGCCATGCTGGCCGACCATCCCGACATGCTCTGCTGGTGCACGAGCTACACGCCGATGGTCCATGCCCTGACCGAGGCCGCCCATGCCGCGGGCTTCACCGGCCAGCTTCTCTCCTGCACGCTCGACGCCTATCCCCGGCTGGTCGCGCGCACCTCGCGCACCTTCATGGAGGGCTTCGTCTTCCAGTTCCCCGATTTCGACGACCCCGCGCTCGCCGAAAAGGCCTTCTTCTTCAACCGCCCGAAGGATTTCTACGACGAATACCAGCGCCGCTTCCCCGACAGCTGGAGCGCGGTTTCCTGGGAATATGCCGCGATCCTCGACATCTGGCACACGGCGGCAGAACGCGCGGGCAGCGTGACCTCGATCTCGGTCCTCGCCGCGATGAAGCAGTCCGGCGCGGTGATGCATGCCTTCGGGCCGGCCGCCTGGTGGGGGGCGGAGATCTTCGGCATCGACAACGCGCTCGTCGGCGACTGGCCGGTGGTGCGGCTCACCGACGGCAAGGCGCGGATCGTCGAGTTCGGCTCGATCCCCGACTGGCTCGCAGAGCACGGGCCCCGCCTCAAGGCCCAGATGATCGAACTCGGCCAGATGTGGGACCAGCGCCAGGCCCGCGCCGGCAGCAAGACCGCGCTTGCGCGCCGCAGCCTCTAGGCTCACATCTCCTGCAGGAGCAGCTTCTGCTCCTCGATCAGGTGCAGCTTGATGAACTCGACCGCCGCCTCGATATCGCGCGAGGCGATCGCGTTGAAGAGCGTGTTGTAGCGTTGCTGGTACTCGCCGATCCGCTTCGGCGTCAGATGCCGCCGGAGGAGCGCGGCGCGGAAATTCTGCCGGCAGGAGTCGATGGCAAGCTCGTAGCAGGCCGCGAGAAGCGGGTTGCCGGTGCCATGCGCGATCTGGCGGTAAAGCTCCTCCTCCTGGCGCACGAAGGCGGCAACGTCGGTCCGCACCTGCTCCATCTGCGACAGGGTCTCGCCCAGCGCCTCGATCTGGCGCGGCGTCATGTTGATGATCGCGAGCCGCACCATCTCGGGTTCGAGTATGCCGCGCACGACGAGGTGGTTCAGCGGGCTCGTGTTCGAGGCGAGCGCCGAGGGCGCAGTGTTCGTCTGCGCCTCGGCGTTGTAGGTCACGAAGCTGCCGCTGCCGGCGCGGCGGCGGATCACCTTGCGGGTCTCCAGCACGTCGAGCGCCTCGCGCACGGTATTGCGCGCGACGCCGAGCTCGGCCGCGAGCGTCCGCTCCGAGGGCAGGCGCTCGTCGATCGCGTATTCCTCGGCCTCGATGCGGCCGAAGATCGTGTCGATCACGGATTGCACGGTGGCGCCGATGGTGCTCTCGGCGGCCTCGGCGGGTTTGGACATGGCCAGACGGTTGTTCACGGCGGGATCCCGGTTCGGTCGCCCGGAGTTAACCAGATCGCGGAAGTCGCCACAACTGCGCCCGTCAGCCCAGCCCTGCGCCGCTCACCCCCATTGCTCGACAAGCGCGCGCAGGACGTCGGCGCGGCTGACCTGCCCGACCAGCCGCCCCTCCGACAGGACCGGAAAGCGCCGGTAGACGCTGCCAAGAAAGGCCTCCGCCGCCGCGACGATATCCATGTTCGCGTCGAGCGTCTCGACGTCGCGGTTCATGTAGTCGCGCACGCAGTCGCCCCACTCCTGATAGTAGGACGCATTCAGCGCCGCCCGCAGACAGTCCTTCTTCGACAGAACCCCGACAAGCTGGCCCGCCGCATCGACCACGGGCGCCCCCGAGATGCGCCGGTCGAGCAGTATCCTCAGCGCATGGTTGATCTCCATGTCCGGGGTCAGCGTGATCAGCTCACGCGCCATGCAGTCGGCGACCTTGGGGCGGTCAGTCATCGCGGCCCCCTTCCCCGCCCCCGCATCCGGCGCAGGCTGCACCCTTGAGGCAGGCGACACCGCCGCAGGATCCCTTGAGCGGGCGGCGCCCGGCGAGGATCCCGACCGCGAGGCCGGCCTGGACGAGAAGCAGGATCGCGAGGGTCAGAAGGAAGGTCGCCATGTCATCTCTCCGTAAGGGTCAGGGGCGGTTCCATCGCTCAGGCTCCGAAATCGTCGTTGAAGATGGCACTGTCCTCCACGCCCGCATCGGCGAGCATCGCGAGCACCGCCTTGATCATCAGCGGCGGGCCGCAAAGGTAGTATTCGCAGTCCTCCGGCGCGGGGTGATCCTTCAGCAGCCGCTCCTCGACGACATTGTGGACAAAGCCGGTGGCGCCCTGCCAGCCATCCTCCGGGCGCGGGTCGGACAGCGCGACCGTCCAGCGGAAATTGGCGTGCCTTTCGGCCAGCGCGTCGAACTCCTCGGCGTAGAACAGTTCGCCCCGGTTCCGCGCGCCGTACCAGAAGCTCATCCGCCGCTGCGTCCCCAACCGTTCCAGCTGGTCGAGGATGATCGCGCGCAAGGGCGCCATGCCGACCCCGCCGCCGATGAAGACCATCTCGCGATCGCTCTCCTGAGCGCGGAAGCTGCCGAAGGGACCGGCGATCTCGATCCGGTCGCCCGGCTTCACCGAGAAGAGGTAGGAGGACACCTTTCCCGGCGGCGCCTCCGGCTCATGCGGCGGCGGCAGCGCGAGGCGGATGTTGAAGACGACGCGCCCCGCCTCGCTGTCCTCAAGCCGGTTGGAGATCGAATAGGCCCGCATCTCGCTCTGCCGGCTCTCGGAGACGAGCGGACGGACCGCCCGCCAGGTCCGCTCGTGCTCCGCCGGCACGTCGAGCGCGTCGAACTGTAGCCGGTAGGGCGGCGCGGTGATCTGGAAGAAGCTCCCCGCAGGCAGCGCCGGCCGGGCGTCCTTGGGCAGCGCGATCACGAGTTCCCGGATGAACGGCGCGAGGAAGCGGGCGGAGTGCACCGTGCAGTCGAGGCTTTCGGCGCCGATCAGGCTCTCCGGCAGCTCCACCGCGACATCGCCGCGCAAGGTCACCTGGCAGGCCAGCCGCATCCCCTGCGCCAGCTCCGCCCGGCTCAGCCGCGCGGTCTCGGTCGGCAGCACCGTCCCGCCGCCCCCGGTCACCGTCACCCGGCAAAGCCCGCAGGTCCCGGCCCCGGCACAGGCCGAGGGCACGAGGATCCCGGCCTGCCCAAGCGCCGAGAGCAGCTTGTCGCCGGTCATGGCGGCGACGTTCTCGCGCCCATTGACGGTGATCGAGACCGGCTTCGCGGGCAGGAGCACCCGCCGCGCGGCCGTGACGACCGCCGTGAGGACAAGGACGATCGCGGTCAGGAGCATGCTGCCAAGGACGATCTCGGTCATGGCCCGCCCGCCCCCGCCAGCGCCGAGACCCCCAGGGACATGAGCCCGGTCACGAGAAAGGCGCTGCCAAGCCCCTGCAGCCCCGCCGGCATGTCGCTGTAGCGCAGCCGCTCGCGGATCGCGGCGAAGGTCACGATCGCAAGCGCCCAGCCGACGCCGCTGCCGAAGCCGTAGACGACCGCCTCCGCGAAATCGTACCTGCGCTCGACCATGAAAAGACTGCCGCCGAGGATCGCGCAGTTCACCGTGATCAGCGGCAGGAAGATCCCGAGCGCGCGGTACAGCAGCGGCGCGAAGCGGTCGAGCGTCATTTCAAGCACCTGCACCGAGGCCGCGATCACGCCGATGAAGGTCACGAGCTTCAGGAACCCCAGATCGACCTCCGGCAGCCCCACCCAGCCCCAGGCGCCTTCGGACAGAAGCTGCGTCTGGATCAGGTTGTTCAGGGGCACCGTGATCGTCTGCACCACGATGACCGCAAGCCCCAGCCCCGCCGCCGTCTCCACCCGCTTCGACACCGCAAGGAAGGTGCAGATGCCGAGAAAGAACGACAGCGCGAGGTTCTCCTCGAAGATCGCCCTGAAGAGGAGTTCGGTCATCGCTCCTCCTCCGCCGCCTCGAGCCGGTAGTCCGGCGCCTCGGCCTGCGACCGGCGCAGGGCCCGGATCGCCCAGACCAGGAGCCCGAGGATGAAGAACGCCGCCGGCGCCCGCTGCATCAGTGCGAGCGGCTCGAACCAGCCGCCCTCCGCCACGGTCGCCACGACCGGCCGGCCAAGGAGCGTGCCCGCGCCGAGAAGCTCGCGCAAAGTGCCGACGACGATCAGGACGAGGCTGTAGCCCAGACCGTTGCCGAAGGCGTCGGCGAGCGTCGGCAGGACCGGGTTCTTCATCGCGAAGCTCTCGGCCCGGCCAAGGACGAGACAGTTGGTGACGATCAGCCCGACGAAGACCGAGAGCCGCCGGCTCATCTCGAACGCGTAGGCGCGCAGGAGCCCGTCGATCACGATGACGAGCGAGGCAATGATCGTGATCTGGACGATCAGCCGCACCGAATGCGGAATATGCCGGCGGATCAGGCTGATGAAGAGGCCCGAGAGGCACAGCACCACCGTCAGCGCCGCCGCCATCGTCAGCGCCGTGGCCAGAGTCGTCGTGACCGCGAGCGCCGAACAGATCCCGAGGATCTGCAACGTCACCGGGTTCTCGTCGATCAGCGGTCGGGTCAGGCGGTCGAGGAACGTGGCCATGTCACGAGCCCTCCCGCTTCAGCCGCTCGAGGAACGGCCCGAACCCGTGCGCACCGAGCCAGAAGGCCAGCATGTTGCCGACCCCGGCCCCGGTCCGGGTCGCGCCCGAGATCCCGTCGACCTCGTAGGGCTCTTTCGCCGGGGTCTGCACCACCCGGATCAGGATGCGCCCCGCCTCTTCCGCGATCCTCCGGCCGGTCCAGAGCGCCTGCCAGTCCGGCTCCTCGATCCGAGCGCCGAGACCGGGTGTCTCACCCTGCTCGACTATCGTCAGCGCGGCGATGGTGACGAGATCGGGCTCAAGCGCCAGGTAGGCGCGGATCAGCGACTGGTACCCCACGCCCGAGACCGGCAGCACGACAAGCGCGAGCCGCCCGTCGCGTTCGAGAAGATGGACCGGCGCAACGGTGGCGATCCGTTTCAGCCCGGCCGGATCGGCCTCAGGCGGAAGCGCGATGCTGGTCGCGGGATCCTTCGCGGCGGCGACGGGATCAAAGCCCGCCGGATCGGTGGCGGTCTCGTAGTCGCCGGTCTCCAGCACCACGAGCCGCGTCTCGAGCGCATCGACACCGGCCTCCTCCATCAGCTCGCGCATCGCCGGAAGGGCCGCGACCATCGCCGCGAGCCGCGCCTGCCGCTCGCGCTCGACATGCGCGTCCTGCACCGGCTTCAGGAGGACCGAGGCCGAGGAGACGACCAGCGCGCAGACGAGCGCGACGAGGAAGGTCACGCCGAAAGCCTTGCGCGGATCGGTGTTCGGCAGGCCGAGGAAGCGCCGCCAGAGACCCATGCGCTCAGACATGCCGCCGCCTCCCGTCCCGGCGCCTGGCCAGGGCGCGGATCACCAGATGGTCGACCAGCGGGGCCGCGAGGCTCGCGAGCAAAGCGGCGAAGACGAGCGCGTTGACCGGCCCCATGTCGGCCAGAAGGACCACCAGCCCCCCGGCGATGAGCCCGTGAATCCAGCGCCCGGCCTGCGTCGCCGCCGCCGCGACCGGATCGGCGAGCAGGAAGACCGCGCCGAAACAAAGCGACACCGCTAGCGACGGGGCGGGCAAAGCGCCCGAGGCGAGAAGCGTGGCGAGGCAAAGTCCGAGCGCGAAGCCCGCGAGCAGCCGCCAGAAGACGAGCCCCGCCGCGAAAAGCAGCACCAGGCCGGGGACCGCTGCCGCCGCGACGGCGGGCTCGGCGCCGGCAAGCCCGGTTCCCGGAAAGGAGAAGGCGAGAAAGGCCAGCGCCGCGACCGCCGGGCTGAGGAACCCGAAGCCGCGTCCGCCGAAGACCTGTTCGCCTAAGACGACGCCGAAGCTCGCGGCCAGCGCCACCTGCCAGAGCGTCACGTCCGGTGGCACCGCCACCGCGAGGATCAGCCCGGTCGTGACGCTGTGCCAGGCAACGGGCGCGGCGCGGGCGCGGGCAAAGACGAGATCCCAGATCAGAGCGGTCAGGAGCGCGACCGCCAGCACCGCCGTCGCTCCAGCCCCCCGTGCGAACACCGCCACCGCGACCGGCGGCAGAAGGGCCGCCGCCTGCAGAAGCGTGACGCCCCCCGGAAAAGCGGCGCGGATCATGCCGCGCCCTCCATCCGGTCGAGAACCCGGCGCAGAAGCCGGCCGTAGTCGCTGCCGCTCGTGCAGAGATGAGTCAGCCGCGCGACATCCTCCTCGACAAGTCCGCGCGCCCCGAGCCGCTCCGCCGCCTCCACGTCGCCAATCGCGAGCGCGCGCATCAGCGGCACCGGAGGGATCGCGACCGGCAGTGCGGTGTCGAGCGCGGCCCGGGGCAGGATCGGCTTGGGGCGCGGCTTGCCCCCGGCCGCGAGATGTTTCGCGAGCCGGTCGAAGAGCGATACCCGCCGCACCGGCACCAACGCCGCCTGCGTGTCATAGCGGCCGAGAAACCGTGCCTCGCGGCCCCCGATCCGGGCGCCGGAGACCAGACGGAAGGCCGCACCCGCATCGCCCGGCAGGTCCGCAAGGTCGCTCAACTCCGCCCCGAGCAGGGTCGGGAACAGGGCGGCCTCCCCGCGCCCGTCGTGAAACGCGATGACGCGCTGGCCGTGATAACGGCCGGTCCGCGCCAGCTCCCCCATCGCGACCACGTCCTGCCAGCCGACGGTCCAGACGCTGCCCCCCGGGGCCGGAGCGCCGAGCCGGGCGATGTGATGCGAACTGAGCCCCGCCGCCGCCGGATCGGGGAAATACACGGTGCAGATGCGCTCGCGGCCGGGCGTCGCGAAGGCCGCGCCCCGGCGCTGGCAGACGAAGACCGCCCCCCCGGTCAGCTCGGCCACCATGTCGAGTCCGCGGTCGAAGCCCGGCCCCGCTTCGGCAAGGACCGCCTGCGGATCGGGCGCCCCGTCCCGATCGGGCATCGCGTTGACGAAGATCGCCTCCGGCACCTCGTCGGGTGCCGGGATGCGCCCGTAGGGCCGCCTGCGGAACGCCGGCCAGAGGCCGCCCGCAAGCAGCGCCGCACGGGCACCCCCAACCCGCACTTCCTTAGTCGGAGGATCCCGCTCCGGCGCCGCATCGAGACGCACCACCAGCACCGACAACCTCCGCCCCGCGCCCAGCGCCACGGTTTCGACGATGCCGGACGCCGGTGCCACGAAGGCGACCTCGGGGTGATGGCGGTCGGTAAACAGCGCCTGCCCGGCCCTGACGCGGTCTCCCTCCGCGACCAGGAGAACGGGCCGCAGCCCCGGATAATCCGCGCCGACAAGCGCGACACGGTCCGGCCGCCGCAAGGCTCCGACCGGCCCCGCAGCAGGACGGATGCGCCGCTCCCGGATTGCGTTCAGTCCAATCATGTGCGGTCCAGATGGTTTCAGGCACGACCCTCCGACGCATGGCGCCCCTGCGCCTTGATCCGTGTCAACGAGCGCCCGCCGCCGATCCGGCAACATGGGGCGATCGGCCCGAGCACCGGAGGTTTCCCGACATGATCCCGTGGCACCTGACGCTGGCATTCACGCTTGTCTTCCTGTCCGGCCTCGGCGCGACCGCGCCGCTTGCCCAGGAAACGAACCCCGTCCTCCCCGATGTGGTCGAATCCTGGCTCGCCTCTCCCCATGCCGATCTAAGCTCGGAATCGTTCCGCCACTGGAACGAGGACGGCGCCGTGCCGCCGGGATGCGCCAACTGCCACACCAGCTCCGGGTTCCGCGATTTCCTCGGCGCCGACGGCAGCGAGGCCGGCGTCGTCGACCACCCCGCGCTGACTGGATCCACCGTCGACTGCGCCGCCTGCCACAACCAGACGGCAACGGCGCTCGACCAGGTGACCTTCCCCTCCGGCGCGATCACCGAGGGGCTCGGCACGTCCGCCGTCTGCTGGGTCTGCCACCAGGGCCGGCAATCCTCGGTGAGCGTGGAAAGCGCGATCGCCGGGCTCGACGAGGACGCCGTCTCGCCCGATCTCGGCTTCATCAACGTGCATTACCGCGCCGCAGCCGCGAGCCTGATGGGCGCCGCGGCGCATGGCGGCTACGAGTACCCCGGCAAGACCTACGCCAGCCGCTTCACCCATGTGCCTGGCTTCGACAACTGCACCGGCTGCCACGATCCCCACACCCTTGCCGTCAGCGCCGAGGGCTGCGTCGCCTGCCACAAGACCGCCGAGATCGCCGACATCCGCACCCATACCGGCGATTACGACGCCGACGGCGACGCCGCTGAAGGCGCCGCGCACGAAATCGCGGGGCTGCACGACGCGCTCGGCCGGGCGATCGGCACCTATGCTGCCGAGGTCGCCGGCGCGCCCGTGGTCTACGCGCCCGACAGCTACCCTTATTTCTTCGCGGACCTGAACGCCAACGGGCAGCCTGACGGCGACGAGGTCGGCTATCCGAACCGCTACCAGAGCTGGACGCCGCGCCTTCTGAAGGCGGCCTACAACTACCAGTTCGTTGCCAAGGATCCCGGCATCCACGCCCACAACCCGGCCTATGCCGCGCAGATCCTGATCGACAGCCTCGAAAGCCTCGGCGCGAAGGTCGAAACCGCGATCAAGCCCGCGACGCGGCCGTGACGGTAGCCCTTGTTCCGGTCAGGCGCAGGCGCACAGCTCGGCATCGCCCTCGGCGAGGCACCGCAGGCAGTATTCATCCCGCACGACCATCGTGTTGGCATCGTCGAGCGCGATCACGTTTTGCGCCCGCAGTTGCGTGATCGACCGGCTCACGGTTTCGGGCGTGAGCCCAAGATAGTCGGCGATATCGGCGCGGTTCATTGGCAGCCGGATCAGCTGGAGCTCACCGACCGGCTCGCCGATCCGGTCGAGCAGGAGCACGAGAAACGCCGCGACCTTCTCGCTCGCAAGCCGCCGGCCGAAGATCAGGAAATGATCCTGCAGCATCCGGATCTCGTTGAGCGCAGCCTCCATCAGCCGCGCGCGCAGTTGCGGGTCCATGCCGGACGGCTCCGAGATGTCGCAGCGGCGCGGCAGCACTTCGACCGGCGTGATCGCGTCGCATTCGGTCGTGTGACGCCCCTCGCAGGGCAACCCGATCACGTCGCCCGGAAAGCCGAATGCGATGACCTGCCGCCGACCGTCCTTCTGCGTGCGCGTCAGGCGCAGGACGCCCGACTGGACCTTGTAGACGAAAGCCGCCCGATCCGATTCGAAGAAGAGATGCTGCCCGGGCGTCAGCCTGCGCGTCACCCCTTCGGCGCCCGCGCTCCGAGCCGGGCGGCGGCGCTGAACTGACGTCTTTTCCGTGCCGAGATCTGCCGGTGAAATTGCGTACATGGTCCCTCCCCCACGAAGGTGTGCGGACTGAGGGTGACACGCGACTGTCGCAGGAGTTCATGCGCAAATGTATCAAATTGTACCCGCGCGGGACGGCCGGCATTTGCCAATTGATCCGCGACCAGAAAGCACTATCTTTCCGAAAGGGACCAGAAATCAGGAATATTTACCCAAGGATAGGGGATGGTCGAGACGAACATACTCGTGGTCGAGGATGATGCCGGTGTGCGCAAACTTCTGCGCAGCTGTCTCGAATCCGAAGGCTACACTGTTCAGGAAGCCACCAGTGCAGCCGAGGTTCGCGCGGCCATGTCCCGCATCCGGGTGCATCTCATCACGCTCGATCTGAACCTCGACCGGGAAAGCGGCCTCGACATCGCGCAGGAGGTGCGCAAGGCCTCCGACGTTCCGATCATCATGGTGACGGCCAAGGACGATCTCATCGACCGCGTCGTCGGGCTCGAGATCGGGGCGGACGACTATGTGTCCAAGCCGTTCCACGTCCGGGAGCTTCTGGCGCGGGTGCACAGCGTGCTCAGGCGCAGCGGCGAGCGACCGGCAGAACCCGCCAAGGCCGCAGCCAACGCAAGCCGGGAGCTTTGCTTCGCGGGCTTCCGGGCGGTTCCCGACAAGCTCGAACTGACCGGTCCCGACGGGCAGATCGTCGATCTGACCGCTGGCGATTACCGGCTCCTGACCGTGTTCCTCGAAAGCCCGCGCCGGGTGCTGTCGCGCGAGCAGATCATGGACATCCTGAACGGCCCCGGCTGGTCGCCCTACGACCGGACCATCGACAACCAGGTCGCGCGGCTGCGCAAGAAGATCGAGGCCGAGCCCGGCGCCCCGAAACTGATCAAGACCGTGCGCGGCGTGGGCTACATCTTCACGCCCGAGGTCACACTAACCGCCGGGGACGCCCGCCCGGCCTGACAGCAGCACCCGCAGGCGGGTCGCCAGCTCCGCCTGGTGGTAGGGCTTCTTCAGGACCGGAAACGGCGGCGCCAGCTCCTTCTGCGGTTGGATGAGATCGCCGGAGAACCCCGAAGTCAGCAGGATCGCGACGTGCGGCCAGTCCGCGCGGACCCGCAGCGCCAGCTCGGTCCCGTTCATCGCTCCCGGCATCACGATATCGGTGAACAGCGCGTCGATCGCCGGGTCTCCGGCGAGGATCGCCAGCGCCTCCTCGGCGTCCGCCGCCGCGACCGCGCGATAGCCCATCGCCCGGAGCCGCGCGACCGAGAGCCGGCGGATGTTCTCGTTGTCCTCGACGACGAGCACGGTCTCGCCCGCGCCCGGCTCGACCACCGGCTTCGGCCGGGGCGCGGGTTCGGCCTCGGGCCGCACCGGATCCCGGTCCGCAGGGAAGTAGAGGCTGACCGTCGTGCCAAGCCCGGCCTCGCTGTAGATCGTCGCCCGCCCGCCCGACTGGTTGGCAAAGCCGTAGACCATCGCCAGCCCCAGCCCCGTGCCGGTCGTCTCCCCCTTGGTGGAGAAGTAGGGCTCGAACGCCCGCCTGAGCACTTCGGGCGGCATGCCCGTGCCATTGTCGGTGACCGAAATGCGCACGAACTCCCCCGGCTTGAGACCAACCTCATGCGCGAGGTACTCGTCGTCAATGGCGACCCTGCTCGTCCGGATCACGATGTCGCCGCCGTCGGGCATCGCGTCGTTCGCGTTGATCACCAGATTGACGAGCGCGGCCTGCAGTTCGGCCGGATCCGCCTGAACCGCCCACAGGTCGGCGGCGAGGGCGCAATCCAGCCGGACGTTCGGACCGAGCGTGCGGCGCAGGATCGCCATCGTCGCGCGCACGGCCTCGTTCACGTCCAGCCGCACCGGCTTGAGATGGCCGCGGCGCCCGAGCGCGCGCAGCCTCTGGATCAGCGAGGATCCGAGCTCGGCGGCGGCGAGCGCATCGCGGATCATTTCCCTGCCGCGCGTGCCCTCCAGCTGGCCCTCCAGCAGTTCGAGATTGCCGACGATCACCGTCAGGAGGTTGTTGAAGTCATGGGCGACGCCGCCCGTGAGCAAGCCCAGCGCCTCCATCCGTTGCGCCATGACGAGTGCGGCCTCGGCAGCCTTGCGCCGCGAGATGTCGTGCAGGAGCGCCACGAACAGCACCCTGCCGTCGATCGTGCTCTGACCGACCGAAAGGTGCAGCGGAAAGATGCTGCCGTCCCGGCGCAGCCCCTCCACTTCGCGCCCCGTGCCGATGATCCGCGCCTCGCCGGTCCTGAGATAGCGCTCGATCGCGGTGACATGGCGGAACGCATCGGGGTCCGGGACCAGCATGTCGATGTTCTCGCCGACCATCTCGCCGCTGGAATAGCCAAAGAGACGGCAGGCCGCGGGATTGACCCGGACCATGCGGCCATCGGTATCCGCGACAACGATCGCATCGACCGCCGCGTCCAGCAGCGAGTCGAGCAGATATGAGCTGCGGTCGCTTTCAGCCATGTGATACCGGACAATTCCCCTCGGCGCAGTCTCGCGCGGGGGCGGCGGAGCGTCAACGCCTCCGTGCGGGCATCAGCGCCCGAAAGGATTCGGCTCGGCAGACCTCCCGCCACCGCGTCCGGTGCCGAGGTCCTGCAGCACGGCCAGGTAGGCCAGAAGATCGGCGAGCGTGATGACGCCGAGAAAGCGTCCCCGCTCGGCCACGAGGAACTTGCGCCGTCCGGTCGCCGCGACGCGCTTCATCAGCGCCTCGGCCGACAGGTCGGGCGCCACCGTGTTCACGTCACTGGCGGCGATGAAGATATCCGCCACCTGCGTGTCGCCCCAGTTGTCGCGGTCGATCCCGTGCAGGAGCGCCGTATCGACATAACCCAGGAGGTGATCGCCCTCGACCACCGGAACGAAGCTCACCGCGTGGCGCAGCATGATCTTGTCGACCACCGTCGCCAGCGTGTCCTCGGGCGCAGCCGCATGCACCTTATCCGTCATCAGCCCGCGCACGCTCTTGCCCGAAAGCGAGGTCTTGACCAGCAATTGCTGATAGGTGCCCCGTGCGGCGGAAAGAAGAAAGAGCCCGATCAGAACCTGCCAGATGCCGCCGACCGTCGCGCCCGAGAAGAGCGAGACGAAACCGAAGCCGATCAGGGCGTAGGCGAAGAGCGACGAGATCACGGAAGCGTTGCGCGTCGCGCCGATCAGGTCGCCCCGCATCCGCCAAAGGATCGAGCGCAGGATCCTGCCGCCGTCGAGCGGGAAGGCCGGGATCAGGTTGAACAGCGCCAGCACGAAGTTGATCAGGGCGATGTATTCGAACACCGCCTGCAGCGGGGCCGAGACCTCCGCCCCCTCCAGTGCCCGATACGCAAGCCATGCGATCGCAGCGAGTGCCAGGCTCATGATCGGCCCCGCGATGGCGATCCAGAATTCCGAACGCGGGCTTTCCGGCTCCTCGTCCAGTTCCGCGACCCCGCCGAAAACGAATAGTGTTATTCCCCCGACGCCGAGGCCGAAATGCCGCGCCACGAGCGAATGCGCAAGTTCGTGCAGGATCAGTCCGGCGAACAGCGCAAGCATCGAGATGATCGCGAGCGCAAGGTAATCCCCCTGGGCGAGCCCCGGCAGGGCCTGCGGGAAATAGCCCGAAGACAAGGTCCATACGATCAGGGCGGCGATCAGGAGCCAGCTCGGATCGACCTTGATCTGGAAGCCGAAGATGTCGACCAGCTTGACCGCCCTTGCGAACATCGGGCATCTCTTTCAATTGCGTGTGACCCGACACTATCTAGTTATCCGACCCGCGAATTGACGCCGATCAAGGCGCGCGGCTCGGGATCGGGGCCGCGCGCGATAAACGCCCTCGTCCGCAACCTCCCCCTCCCCCGCGCGTGCGCAGACGCCTATACTCGCGCCATGCCCGCCCTTTGCCGCGATTGCCTCCACCCGTTCGAGTCCGGCACCCGCTGCCCGGCCTGCCGCAGCCCGCGCGTGCTGTCGCATCCCGAGCTCTTCACGCTCTCGATCGCACATATGGATTGCGACGCCTTCTACGCCTCGGTCGAGAAGCGCGACAATCCGGACATCCGCGACAAGCCGGTCATCGTCGGCGGCGGCAAGCGCGGCGTGGTCTCGACCTGCTGCTACCTCGCACGGATCAAGGGTGTGCGCTCGGCGATGCCGATGTTCCAGGCGCTGAAACTCTGCCCCGAGGCGGTGGTGGTGAAGCCGCGCGGCAGCCACTACGCCGCCGTCTCGCGCGAGATCCGCGCGCTCATGGACGAGCTGACGCCGAAGATCGAACCCCTGTCGCTCGACGAGGCCTTCCTCGACCTTTCCGGCACCGAGCGGCTCCACAGGGCGCCGCCGGCGGTGCAGCTCTGCCGGCTCCTGAAGCGGATGGAGGCGGAGCTCGGCCTGACCGGTTCGGTCGGGCTCTCGCACAACAAGTTCCTCGCCAAGGTAGCGTCCGACCTCGACAAGCCGCGCGGCTTCTCGGTGATCGGCCGCGCCGACACCGCCGCTTTTCTCAAGGGCAAGCCGGTGCGGATGATCTGGGGCGTCGGCGCCGCGACCCAGATGACGCTCGAAGCCGCCGGGATCCGCAGCTTCGACGACCTCGCGCGCTGGGACCGCAAGGATCTCAACCACCGTTTCGGCGCGATCGGCGACCGGCTCTGGCACCTCGCCCGCGGCGAGGACCACCGCCGCGTCAATCCGCACGAGCCGATGAAGTCGATCTCGGCCGAGACCACCTTCGACGAGGACATCGCCGACCGCGACCTGCTGGACGGCCATATCTGGCGGCTGGCCGAGAAGGTCGCCGACCGGACCAAGGCCAAGACGCTGGCCGGGCGCACCGTGACCCTGAAGCTCAAGCGCGCCGACTTCACCGCGATCAGCCGCCGCCACACCCTGCGCGAGCCGACGCAGATGGCCGACCGGCTCTACCGCGAAGCCGCCGACCTCTTGGCGCAGGTCAAGGAGCCGGGCCCGTTCCGGCTGGTCGGGGTGGGACTGTCGGACCTCGTCCCGGCCGCCGAGGCGGATCTCACCGCCGACCTCCTCGACCCGCAGGCTGCGCGTCGCGCCGGCGCCGAGCGCGCGACCGACGCGATCCGCGCCCGCTTCGGCCCCGACGCGATCGTCAAGGGCCGCTCGCTCAGGTGATCATTCCGCCGCGAGCGACAGCTCCCCGGTGCGGCCGATATCCGCGATCTCGGCGAGGATCCCGGTCAGGATCCGCTTGAAGCCGGCGAAATTGCCGTTCGGGCGGATCTCGCGCTCGTTCATGTAGAGCGAGCGGTCCATCTCGATCTGCACCGCATGCATCCGCTGCGCTGGCCGGCCGTAGGTCTGCGCGACATAGGCCCCGGCGAAGGGGGCGTTGCGCACTGTCGGGAACCCGGCCGCCTCGAACGCCGCCTCGATCCGCTCGACGAGCGCCGCGCCCGCGGTGCTCCCGAAACGGTCGCCGATCACGATCTCGGCCCGGCGCCGCCCCGACGAGGCGACGGCATCCATCGCCTCGTGCGGCATCGAATGCATGTCGATCAGGATCGACTCGCCGAACCGCGCGCGGGCATCGTCGACAAGGCCGCTCAGGCAGGCGTGGTAGGGCCGCCAGCAGGTCTCGATTCTCCGGCAGGCCTCCGACAGCGGGACCTTGCCGCGATAGATCGCCCGCCCCCCGGCCACGACGCGCGGAATCACGCCGAGCCCGGAGGAGATGCGCGGATTGTGGGTGTTGAGCCGAACCCCCTCGACCACCGCTGGGTCGAGCTCGTCCGCGGCGCGGTTGAGGTCGATATAGGCGCGCGGCACTCGCGCGGCGATGAGCGGCGCGCCGAATTGCGAGACACCGGCGAGGAGCTGATCGACGAAGGCATCCTCCGACGAGCGAATCGTGCGCTCGTCCAGGATCGATTCGCGCAGGAATCCGGCCGGATAGTCGCGCCCGGAATGCGGCGAGGCGAAGACCACGCTGGTCATGAGCCGCTCGGGCATGGTGAGATCGTAGGGCGCAGCCGGCATTCGGGCTCCTTGAGGTCAAGAAAATTATAGCGGCAAAAAGAGCTTTGCCAAAACCCCTTGAAAGCCTCCCCGACTCCTTTTATAGACCCGGGACCGACGCGGTTCCGCCGTGATCCGGCGCAAGCAGGATTGGCGGAAACAGCACCGGAACGGGCGGTTAGCTCAGCGGTAGAGCACTACGTTGACATCGTAGTGGCCACTGGTTCGATCCCAGTACCGCCCACCATCGCCCCCCTCGCGGGGGGTATCGTTGTTTTCAAGGGCGCGACGCGCGCCGCGAATAGGAGAAGACCGATGAAGGTCAGGAACTCGCTCCGCTCGCTGAAGTTGCGCCATCGCGACTGTCAGATCGTGCGCCGCAAGGGCCGCGTCTACGTCATCAACAAGACGCAGCGCCGCTTCAAGGCCCGCCAGGGCTGAGCCGCCGCAAGGACGGATTTGAAAAGGCCGCCGGTGAAAACCGGCGGCCTTTTCCTTTGGCCACCCCTCAGAACGAATCGACCAGGATCCGCGCCACCGTGTCCTGCGAAAGATAGCCCGTGACCGGCAGGCCGCGCGCCTGCTGATAGCGGCGGATCGCCCGCCGGGTGTCGCCGTCGAAGTTGCCGTCAGCGCGCCCCGGCTTCAGCCCCATCCCGGAGAGCCGCTGCTCGACCATCGAGCGCATCGTCGAGTTGAGCCCGAGCGCCTGCTCCACCTGCTCCGCCCGCCGCCGCTCGGCCTCCGCCGCCGCATTCACGTCGCGCCCGGAAAGGATCTGCCGGGCGTCCTCGGCAAAGGCGCCGTCGGGATGGGCCGCGAGGTAGTCGCGATACCCCTCGGCGCTGTTGCGCCGCACCGCCCGGTCCCAGTCGGCGCGGTCGGTGCTCTGGGCCCCGCCGAGTCCGCCGCCCGCCCCCGCGAGCCGTTCCCGCGCGAGATCGGCATAGATCCCGTCCGGGTAGCGCCGAAGATAGGCCCGGAGCCCCGCCTCGTCGCCCGTCGCCCCGGTCTCCTCCCAGAACAGCCGGTCGAGCCGCTCCGCATCGCCCTGCTGCACCGCCCCGGTCCCGACCTGGCCCTGTTGCGCCGCCGCCTGTGCGGCGATGGCCTCCATCTGCGGCCCGGTGACGTAGCCCGTCGGCGCATGGCCGTTCTGGCGCTGCCAGCCCGCGATGGCGTCGCGCGAGCCGCGGCCGAAGACCCCGTCGACGCCGTTCGTGTCGAACCCGATGGTCGTGAGGTCGCGCTGGATCTGGCGCCGCTCGCCACGGCCGAGCCGGAGCGCGGCCTCCGCCGCGAGGCCCTGCGCCGCCGGGTCGGCGGGCCGGTCGAGATCGGCGATCGCAGCCCGCGCCGCATCGGCGAAGATTCCGTCCGGATAGCGGTTGAGATAGGCTTCGTAGCCCGCCTTGCTATCGATCGACCGCGCCGTCTCCCACACCGCGCGCTCCTCGGCGAAACCGGCCTCCGCCTCGACGGCAGGCGCCGCGGCCTCGGGCGCCGTCGCCACCGGCAGGCTCGGCCCAATGCGTTCGGGCAGGAGCGGCGTGCCGGTGCCGAGATAGCCCTCCGCCGCCAGGTCCTCGGCGCGCTCGGCGAGCCCCGCCGCCGACAGCGCGCGGTTTTCCATCGCCTCGGCGGCGAAGGCTGCGACCGTCTCGGCATCGCCGGAGATCACCGTCACGCCCTGCGGGATGTCGATCCGGCCGAGCCCCGGCGCCAGCCCGCGGCCAAGCTCGATCCGCCGTTCCTCGGTGCCAAGGAGCACCAGCGCCCCGCCCGGCCGCTCCGCCGCGATCCGCAGCAGCGTCGCCACCGGCACGCCCGCCCGGTCGGCTCCGACCAGCGTCGGCGCATCGGCGTCGATGCCCAAGAGCCAGCTGTCCTTCCCGGCATGGGCGAAATGGCCAAGCGCGAGGATGACGCTGCGCCCCGGCATCTCGGTGCGGCCGTAGAACTCCGCGATCAGCGCCCGCATCGCCTCGGCGGTCAGGTCGCCGCCGCTCGACGTGGCGAAGCCCGCCGCCGCCAGCGCCTCGGCGGCGTCGAGCGCGTCGAGCCCGGACGAGATGTCGCTCGCGTTGTCGTAGTTCTCGTTGCCGATCACGAGGGCCGCGTCCTGCGCGAAGGCAGGGGCGGCGAGGAGGGCGGCGAACGCGAACAGGCTGAGGTGCTTCATGGGGCGGCTTTCCTTCTGGTAACGGCGGCGAACCTAGCGGGGTGCGCGCCGTTATCCCATCACAGATCGCCCCAATGGGGGTGCAGTCAGCTAACAGGGAGCGGAAAGCCGCCGGTGGCGCGCCGCCTCACTCGTACTGCCGCTGGTCCTCGATCACCTTGCCATCGTTCGGCAGCGAGCCCCTCGGCACGAGCTGGATCCGGCCGCGCAGCTTCAGCGTGTCGATCACCGACTTCTCGAACGCGGCGGCATCGCCCGCCTCGGTCTCGACCATGACCGTCATCGCGTCCATCTCGCCCTCGCGGGTGGCGACGACGCGGGCGCGGGCGATCTCGGCATGGCGGGCGACGAATTCGGCGACCTGCTCGGGGCGCACGAACATGCCCTTGATCTTTGTGGTCTGGTCGGCGCGGCCCATCCAGCCCTTGATCCTGAAGTTGGTGCGCCCGCAGGGCGAGGCGCCGGGCATCACCGCCGAGAGGTCCCCGGTGGCGAAGCGGATCAGCGGATAGTCCGGGTTGAGCGTCGTGACCAAGACCTCGCCGACCTCGCCCTCGGGCACCGGATCGCCGGTGCCGGGACGGACGATCTCGACGATCACGCCCTCGTCGACGATCATCCCCTCCATCGCGGCGCTCTCGTAGGCGATGTTGCCGAGATCGGCGGTGGCGTAGCACTGCAGGCAGGCGATGCCGCGGTCGGCATATTCGGCCCGGAGCGACGGGAACAGTGCCCCGCCGCCGACGGCGGCCTTGGCGATCTTCAGCCGCTCGCCCATCTCCTCGGCGCGGTCAAGGATCACTTTCAGGTAATCCGGCGTGCCGGCATAGGCGGTGGTGCCGATATCGACGGCGGCGCGGACCTGCAGGTCGGTCTGACCGGTGCCGGCCGGCAACACCGCCGCGCCGACCGCGCGGGCGCCGTTCTCGAAGATCATGCCGGCGGGCGTCAGGTGGTAGCCGAAGCAGTTCTGCACGATGTCGTCCCTGCCGATCCCGGCGGCATGGAGGAAGCGCCCCACCCGCCACCAGTCATGGCCGACGCCGCCCGGCTCGTAGATCGGCCCCGGCGACTGGAAGACATGGGCGAGGTTCGAGACCGGCAGCCCGCCGAAGGGCGGCTTCGCCTTCTGCGCCGCGACGAGGTCGGATTTCCGCAGAACCGGCAGCTTGGCGAGATCGCCGAGGCTCGCGACCGGGTCACGCCCGTTCAGCGCCAGTTGGGCATTCAGGGCCTTCAACTGGTCCGCGGCGCGTTCGTCGGCGGAACGGGTTTCGAGGGTGTCATATCCGGTCATCGTTCAGTTCCTCGACACAGCGCGGACGTCCAGCCGACGCCGCCATGTGGATTTTCTCTTGAAGACTTCGGGGTTTGCCGTCCCGCGTGGTACGCTGGGCGCGCGCGAAGGGAGGACAGGATGGCCTATCACATGCACACGATCTTCAATCTCAAGCCCGGCATTGCGGAGCCCGACTTCGCCGCCGCCCTCGCGGAATTCGCGGCCCATCTGCGCGACGAGAACCTCCTCCTTCGCGTCGGCCCCCTCGGGCGGCGCCACCGAAATCCGGCGCTCGACACCGACGCGGACCGCGACCACCGGTTCTTCGTCACGATGACCTTCACGGGCCGCCGCCAGGCCGACGATGCCGTCGACCGAATCCGGGCGCGGACCGAGCCCCTGCTCGGCCTGCATCGCGCGGTCTATGGAAAGGTTCACGATCAACTGTTCACCTGTTTCGAAGACATCTGACCCGCTCACGCCAGCCAGCGCTTGCGGCGGCGGTAGGAGCGCACGTCGCGGAACGACTTGCGGCCCTCGTCCGACATGCCAAGGTAGAATTCCTTCACGTCGGGGTTCTCGCGCAGCTCCTTCGCCGGCCCGTCCATCACCACCCGGCCGCTTTCGAGGATGTAGCCGTAATGGGCGTAGCGCAGCGCCACGTTGGTGTTCTGCTCGGCCAGGAGGAAGGTCACGCCCTCCTTCTCGTTGACCGATTTGACGATCTCGAAGATCTGCTCGACGAGCTGGGGCGCGAGGCCCATCGAGGGCTCGTCGAGCAGGATCGTCTCGGGCTTCGACATCAGCGCCCGGCCGATCGCGCACATCTGCTGCTCGCCGCCCGAGGTGTAGCCGGCCTGGCTCTTGCGGCGCTCCTTCAGGCGCGGGAAATAGCTGTAGACCATCTCGAGGTCGCGGGCGACCGCGCCGGCACCGTCCTTGCGGGTATAGGCGCCGGTGAGGAGGTTCTCCTCGACCGTCAGGTGCTCGAAACAGTGCCGCCCCTCCATCACCTGGATGACGCCCATCTGCACCAGATCGGCCGGCGCCATGTCCTGCACCTTCTGACCGCGGTAGACGATCGAACCCTTGGTGACCTCGCCGCGCTCGGAATGCAGCAGGTTGGAGATCGCCTTGAGGGTGGTGGTCTTGCCCGCGCCGTTGCCGCCGAGAAGCGCGGTGATGCCGCCCTTCGGGACATTGAGGCTCACGCCCTTCAGGACGAGGATCACATGGTTGTAGATCACCTCGATATTGTTGACCTCGAGCAGCGTCTCGGTCTTGCCGGCGTCGAGCATGGGGGCCTCCCGTGCGGAAGTTGATCCAAAGGACCCCGGCCCTGGTCGGGCCGGGGAAGGTCTTGCATGGCGCTCAGTTGCAGCGTTCGGCGATGTTGTTTTCCGCGGCGAAGGCGGCGGAGTCCCCCATCACCAGCGGCGTCAGCACCTCATCATCCGGCGCGATGAAGCCGGTGATCAGGCTCCACGTCTTCGCCGAGGCGTCCCACTGCTGGATCATCGCGGCGCCCGGGCCGCCGTGATCCTCGCAGGACGAGGCGAAGGGCTGACCGAAGTTCGGCAGGCCAAGCTCGGCCATCCGCGCCTCGGTGATCTCCAGCGCCTCGAAACCGTCGCGGAGCTCGGCCGCGTTGATCGCCGCATGGCCGGAAAGCTCCTGCGCCTTGCGGATCGCTTCCGAGATCACCAGCGCCGCGTACATGCCGCGCGAGTAGAGCACCGACCCGACCTGGTCGCCCGCGCCGGAGGACTTGCCGGCGTCATAGACATACTGCTTGAGGTCGGCATAGACCGGATAGTCCATCCCGGTGCCGTGCATCGCGAGCGACTTGTAGCCATTGGCGCCGTCGCCTGCCGGCAGCACGTCGTTCTCCGAGCCCGACCACCAGACGCCGATGAAATTCTCCATCGGGAAACGGATGTTCGCGGCCTCCTGGATCGCCACCGCGTTCATCACGCCCCAGCCCCACATCAGCACATAGTCGGGCTTGTCGCGGCGGATCTGCAGCCACTGCGATTTCTGCTCCTGGCCGGGGCTGTCGACGGGGATCTCGACAAGCTCGAAGCCGTGCTTGGCCGCCAGCGCCGACAGGGTAGGGATCGGCTCCTTGCCATAGGCCGAGTTGTGGTAGACGAGCGCGATCTTCTTGCCCTCGAGGTCGCCGCCGTTCTCGTCGAGCAGATACTTGATCGCCACCGAGGCGGCGTCCCAGTAGTTGGCCGGATAGTTGAAGACGTTGGAGAAGACCTTGCCGTTCGCGGCCGAGGTGCGGCCGTAGCCCGGCGTGTAGAGCGGGATGTTGTCCGCCGTCACCTTCGGAATGAGCTGGTAGGTGATGCCGGTCGACAAGGGGTTGTAGACCAGCGCGCCGGAGCCCTTGGTAGCCTCGTAGCACTCGACGCCCTTTTCCGTGTTGTAGGCGGTCTCGCATTCCGGGGTCGCGACCTTCTCGCCGCCGATGCCGCCGTCGCGCTCATTGAGAAGCGTGAAATAGTCGTTGAAGCCGTCGGCATAGGGGATGCCGCCGGCGGCGAAGGGGCCGGTCCGGTAGCTCAGGTTCGGCACGACGAGCTCGGCCATCGCCGGCGTTGCCGTGGCCATCGCAAGAGCCAGGGCGGTCATGGTCTTTCTCATTCTGGGTCTCCTCCCAAGGTTAAGCGTTTCGACATGCCGGCGCCGGGGCCGGTCTTCTGGTTGGGCGGCCCTCAGTGCGGGAAGGGCCAGAGCCGGAGTTTCTCCTTCGCCAGCCGCCAGAGCTGGTTGAGCCCGTGCGGCTCGGCGATGAGGAAGATCACGATCAGCGCGCCGACGATCATCAGCTCGACATGCGCGGCGAGATCCGTGGCCCAGCCGAGCTGGCCGACGAGGACGTTCTTCAGAAGCACCGGCAGAAGCACCATGAAGGCCGCGCCGGCGAAGCTGCCGAAGATCGAGCCGAGCCCGCCGATGATGATCATGAAGAGGATCAGGAACGACTTCTGGATGCCGAAAGCCTCGCCGACCTCGGCCGCGCCGAGATAGACCGCGAAGAAGAGGGCCCCCGCCACGCCGATGTAGAAGGAGGAGATCGCGAAGGCGGAGAGCTTGGTGGTCAGCGGATTGACCCCGATGATCTCGGCCGCGATGTCCATGTCGCGGATCGCCATCCACTTCCGCCCCACGGTGCCGCGCGTCAGGTTCCGGGCGAGCCAGGCCAGCGCGAAGAGGATCACGAGGCAGAAGAAGTACTTGGCGCTTGCCGTGGTGTTGGCGCCGGTGACCGCATGGCCGAGGATCGTCCGTTCCGGCGCCGAGATCTGGCCCGAGGCGGAATAGTTGTAGAACCACGGCACCTTGTTGAAAAGCCAGACGAGGAAGAACTGCGCGGCAAGCGTCGCCACGGCGAGGTAGAAGCCCTTGATCCGGAGGCTGGGCAGGCCGAAGAGGACCCCCACGCCCGCGGTGATGCCGCCCGCGAGGAGGACGTGGATCAGGATCGAGACCTCGGGGAAGGCGGTCATCAACTTGTAGCAGGCATAGGCGCCCACCGCCATGAAGCCCCCGGTGCCGAGCGAGACCTGCCCGCAATAGCCGGTGAGGATGTTGAGCCCGATCGCCGCGATCGCGTAGATCAGGAACGGCACGAAGACCGCATTCGCCCAGTAGTCGTTGATCAGGAGCGGCGCCGCCCCGAAGGCGACCGCGAGGATCGCATAGTAGCGCCAGCGGTCGAACCTGATCGGAAAGGTCTGGCTGTCGTCAACGTAAGACGTCTTGAAGTCGCCTGCCTCGCGGTAAAACATCGGTCAAACCCTCTCGATGATCTTTTCGCCAAACAGGCCCTGCGGCCGGAAGACGAGGAAGAGAAGCGCCAGCACATAGGCGAACCAGTTCTCGGTCGCGCCGCCGATCAGCGGGCCGGCGAAGAACTCGAAGAGCTTCTCGCCCATGCCGATGATGAGCCCGCCGACGATGGCGCCGGGGATCGAAGTGAAGCCGCCGAGCATGAGGACCGGCAGCGCCTTCAGCGCGATCAGCGAGAGCGAGAACTGCACGCCGGACTTCGAGCCCCACATGATCCCGGCCACGAGCGCGACGATCCCCGCGATCGACCAGACCAGCACCCAGATGAAGCGCAGCGAGATCCCGACCGAAAGCGCGGCCTGGTGGTCGTCGGCCACCGCGCGCAGCGCCCGGCCGTACTTGGTGTACTGCGAGAAGAGCGTGAGCGAGAGCACGAGGAGCGCCGCGACCACGGTCGCCACGATGTCGAGATTGTCGATATACAACCCGAAGCCGAAAACGCTGTCCGTGACGGCCTCGAATGCCTCATTTGCCCCCTGCGGCAGGCCGACGTCGAGCTTCTTGATGTCGGCGCCCCACATGATGTCGCCGAGGCCTTCGAGGAAGTAGGCCAGCCCGATCGTCGCCATGAAGAGGATGATCGGCGCTTGGTTGACGAGGTGCTGGAGCACGAACTTCTCGACGATCATCGCGAGCAGCACCATCACGGCCGCCGTGAGGATGATCGCGACGACCGCCGGCAGGTGCCAGCCGAAGTGGTGCAGGTTGGTGCCGAAGATCGCGTTGATGAGATGGGCGAAGGGCACCTGGCCGTTCTGGAAGCCCACGAGCGTCAGCGCCGCGAAGAGCGCGAGCACACCTTGCGCGTAGTTGAAGATTCCGGACGCCTTGAAAATGAGGACGAAACCCAGCGCCACGAGCGAATACATCACGCCGGCCATGAGGCCGTTCAGCGTGACCTCCATCGCGAAGAGGATCTGATCAGACATCGCGCGCCTCCATGATGCCGCGGCTTGTGTCGGGACGCGGGCTGTACGCCTGGCGTACGCGCGCTGTACGGAAGCTGTCAGTCATGCGAGACCCCCAGATAGGCGTTGATCACGTCGGGATTGCTCCGGACCTCGTCGGGCGTGCCGTCGCCGATCTTCTTGCCGTAGTCCATCACGACGACCCGGTCGGAGAGGTCCATCACCACGCCCATGTCGTGTTCGATGAGCGCGATCGTGGTGCCGAACTCGTCGTTCACATCGAGAATGAAGCGGCACATGTCCTCCTTCTCCTCGACGTTCATGCCGGCCATCGGCTCGTCGAGCAGAAGAAGCTTCGGCTCGGCGGCGAGCGCGCGGGCGAGTTCCACCCGCTTCTTCAGCCCGTAGGGCAGACGTCCCACAGGCGTCTTCCGGATCGACTGGATTTCGAGGAAGTCGATGATTTTCTCGACTTTTTCCCGGTGCTCCGTCTCCTCGCGCTGGGCGCCGCCCCACCACATCGCCTGCGACAGGAGGCCCGATTTCATCAGCGTGAGCCGCCCGGTCATGATGTTGTCGAGGACCGACATCCCATCGAAGAGCGCGATGTTCTGGAAAGTGCGGGCGATGCCGAGGCGGGCGACTTGGTAGGGCTTCATCGGGCCGCGCTTGTAGCCCTTGAACCAGACCTCGCCCTCCTGCGGGACATAGAAGCCCGAGATCACGTTCAGCATCGAGGACTTGCCGGCGCCGTTCGGGCCGATGATGGCGCGGATCTCGCCGTCGCGGATGTCGAAGGAAATGTCGGTGATCGCAGCCACGCCTCCGAAGCGCAGCGTGATGTTCTTCATCTCCATCAACACGCCGCCGATCTTGCGGCCGTCGGCGGTGGTGTAACCCTCTGAATTCATGTCCTTCATTCCGCCGCCATCCTTTCCGCCACCCGTTCCACCTTCGCGTCGCGCAGGGTCAGCGTCGCCTTGATCTTGCCCTTGCGGCCGTCTTCGTAGGTCACCTCGGTCTCGGTGTAGATCTCGTCCTTGCCGCCGTAGAGCGCGTCGATCAGGTCGGCGAACTTCTCCTCGATGATCTTGCGGCGGACCTTGCGGGTGCGGGTCAGCTCGCCGTCATCGGCGTCGAGTTCCTTGTGCAGGATCAGGAAGCGGTGGATCTGGCAGCCCGCCAGCATCGGGTCGGCGGCGACCGACTTGTTCACGTCCTCCACGTGGGACTGGATCATCTCGTAGACCTTCGGGTGGCCGGCGAGTTCCTGGTAGGAGGCGTAGGCGATGTTGTTGCGCTCCGCCCAGTTGCCGACCGCGTTGAGGTCGATGTTGATGAAGGCGGTGCACATGTTCCGGCCCGCGCCGAACACCACGGCTTCAAGGATGTTTGGGTAGAACTTGAGCTTGTTCTCGACGTATTTCGGCGCGAAGAGCGTGCCGTCGGCCATCTTGCCCACGTCCTTGGCGCGGTCGATGATCCGAAGGTGCCCGGTGCCTTCCTCGAAGAAGCCGGCATCGCCGGTCGCCACCCAGCCCTCGGCATCCTTGGTCGAGGCGGTCGACTCGGCATTCTTGTAGTATTCCACGAAGGTGCCGGGCGAACGGTAGAAGACCTCGCCGTTGTCGCTGATCTTCACCTCGACGCCGGGCGAGGGCACGCCCACCGTATCCGACCGCACCTCGCCGTCCGGCTGCTGGGTGATGAAGACCGAGGCCTCGGTCTGGCCGTAGAGCTGCTTCAGGTTGATGCCGAGCGAGCGGTAGAAGTCGAAGATCTCCGGCCCGATCGCCTCGCCGGCGGTGTAGCCGACGCGGACGCGGGAAAAGCCGAGAGTGTTCTTCAGGGGCCCGTAGACGAGGAGATCGCCGAGCCAGTAGCGGAAGCGGTCCATTCCCGAAACGGGCTTGCCGTCGAGGATCGCCGGGCCGACGCGGCGCGCGATGCCCATGTAGTGGTCGAACATCCGCTTCTTAAGCCGCCCGGCATCCTCCATGCGGATCATCACGTTGGTGAGCTGGCCTTCGAAGACCCGCGGCGGTGCGAAGAAATAGGTCGGCCCGATCTCGCGCAGGTCGGTCATCATGGTGGCGGCGTTCTCGGGGCAGTTCACGGTGAACCCGGTCCAGAACGCCTGGCCGACCGAGAAGATGAAGTCGCCGACCCAGGCCATCGGCAGGTAAGCCAGCACCTCGTCGTCGCGCTTGAGGTGGTCGAAGGCGGCGGAGTTCTTCGCGGTCTCGATGATGTTGCGGTTCGACAGCACGACGCCCTTGGGCTTGCCGGTCGTACCGGACGTGTAGAGCATCACGCAGGTGTGGTCGTATGTCAGCTCGGCGATGCGCTTGTCGAGCTCGGGCCCCACGCGCTGCGCCGCCGCGCGCCCCTCGGCGGCGATGTCGGCGAGCGCGTTCATGCGGGTGTGGTCGTATTTGCGCATGCCGCGCTTGTCGAGATAGGCGATGTGGTGGATCTGGGTGCTCTTGTCGCCGAGCGCCTCCTGCACCTCTAGCACCTTGTCGACCTGCTCCTGGTCGCCCGCGACGATGAAGCGCGCGCCGCAGTGCTCGAGGACATAGGCCATCTCCTCGGCCACGGCGTCCTGATAGAGCGGCACCGGCACCGCGCCGCACATCTCGGCGGCCACCATCGACCAGTAGAGCGCCGGGCGGTTGCGGCCGATGATCGCGACGTGATCGCCGCGGTCGATGCCGAGCGTGAGGAAACCGAGCGCGATGGCGCGGACCTCGTCGGCCGTCTCGGCCCAAGTCCAGCTTTGCCAGATGCCGAATTCCTTCTCGCGGAAGGCGGGCAACCCGCCCCACTTTGCCGCGTTGCGCGCCAGAAGCGCCGGGATGGACTGCAAGTCGCCCGTCGTCGCGTTTTCTGCCACTGGTGCTCCTCCCCCCGCGCCGATCCGCGGCGCCTGTATTCGCCTGCGGGTGATTCCTCCGATGCCCGCAGCTTCCGTGCAAGACGATTGCGGTTAAAGGTTGCCGGACTTTTTCCCAATCCTTTCGAATTGTAACAGGCCCGACTTCCCCTTTGCGGCCCGCGCCCGGCGGTGCTAGCGATAGGGCGAAAGGAGCCCTCGCGGATGGAGCGGAACGACACGCGCGCCAAGCTGACCCAGGCCGGGCTGAACCTCATCCAGCAGGCGCTGTCGATCTACGACAAGGATCTCCGGCTTGCGGTCTGCAACCGCCGCTTCCAGGAGATGTTCGACCTGCCCGAGGCCCTCGTGACGCCGGGCGCCGCCTTCGAGGACACGATCCGCTACCTCGTCACCCGCGGCGAATACGGGCCGGTCGAGGACGAGGAAGACGCGGTGCGGACCCGCGTCGAGCAGGCCCGCGCCTTCCAGCCGCACTACATGGAGCGGACCCGCGCGAACGGCCGCACGATCTCGGTCGAGGGCTCGCCGCTGCAACAGGGCGGCTGGGTCACGGTCTATACCGACATCACCGAGATCAAGGCGCAGGAGGCGCTCCTGCGCACCCGTTCCGAGGAGCTCTCCGACCAGCTTCTCACCCATGCCGAGCGGCTCGCCCAGGCCAACCGCGCGCTCGGTGCGACGAACGCGGCGCTGACCGAGGCCAAGCGCGAGCTGACCGAGATGGAGGCGCGGACCCGGCTCGTGACCGAGATGATGCCGGCCCATATCGCCCATGTCGGACACGATCTCGTCTATACCTATTCGAACCGGCGGCTCTCGGCGGTGATGCCGGGCAGCCTCTCCGACATCGTCGGCCGACCGGTACCCGAGGCACTGGGCGCCGAGACCTTCGCCAAGATCGAGCCGGGGCTCGGCCGCGCGCTTTCGGGCGAGCCGAACGTGTTCGAGTTCACCCATGACGCCTCGGGCCGCCGGATCCGGCTCGCGCTGACGCCGGACCGCGACGCCGGGGGGCGTGTCCAGGGGGTCTACATTCTCTCGATGGACGTCACCGAGGAAACCCAGGCCCGCGCCGCCCTGAGCCAGAGCGCGAAGCGCGAACTCGCGGCCCAGCTCACCTCCGGGCTCGCGCACGACTTCGCCAACCTGCTCACGATCATCCTCGGGCTTCAGGGGCGGCTGGAACGGATCGAGAAGCTTCCGGCCGACGCCGCCGATCTCGCCCGCGCCACGCTCGCCGCCGCGCGCCGGGGCGGCACGCTCCTCGACCGGATCGCCGCGATCTCCGGCCCGCGCGAGATCCATCCCGCCGCCACCGACCTTGCCGCCCTCCTCGACGAGCTGCGTATCATGGCGGGGCCGTCGCTGCCCGAGGGGATCGGCCTCGACATCCTTGTCGCGGGCGCGTTGGGGCCGGTGCTTCTCGACGCCGGATCGCTGCAGGACTCGCTCCTGAACCTCGTCCTCAACGCCCGCGACGCGATCGGCTCGGGCGTGGGGCGGATCACCCTCACCGTGCGCCCGGTGCGCGACACCTGGATCGAGATCAGCGTCGCCGATACCGGACCCGGCTTCTCGGCGGCGGCCCTCGACCACGGGCTCGATCCGTTCTTCACCACGAAGGGCGGCGAGGGGTCGGGACTCGGCCTGTCGATGGTCTATGACCACACCAAGCTGATGGGCGGCAGCGTGAAGCTCGCCAACCGACCGGAGGGCGGCGCCAGGGTCATGCTGCGGCTGCCGCTGCGCCCCGTCGGCCCCGCGCCGGCCGCGCCGCTTCTCGTGCTGCTGGTCGAGGACACGGAGGAGATCCGCACCGACATCCGCGAGATGCTCACGGCGATGGGCCACAACGTCATCGAGGCCGCGAGCGTCGCCGAGGCGGAGGAGCTTGTGGACCTGCCGGGGGTCGACCTCGTGCTGTCGGACATCAGCCTGCCCGGCGGCCGCACCGGCGTCGATTTCATGCAGGCGCTTGCTGCCCGCGACCACCCGGCGCGGCGGCTCCTGATGACCTCGCTGCCGCCGGGGGATGCCATGCGCGCCCGCGCCGGGGCGGTTCCGATCCTCAGCAAACCCTTCACCGCCGCCGAGCTCGCCGCCGAGCTCGCCACCCGGGAGGCCGCATGAGCCAGACCAGTCCGCGCGGGTCCGACGCCCGGCCCCATGTCGCGATCCTCGACGACGAGCCGGAGATTCGCCGGATGCTCTCGGACGCGCTGGAGGAGGCGGGCTTCCGCACCTCGAGTTTCGCGCGCGCGACCGAGTTCGAGGCCGCGCTGAACCGGATGACGCCCGACGTCTGCCTCGTCGATCTTGGCCTGCCGGACCGCGACGGGCTGGCGCTGGTGCACCGGCTGGCGCTGGAATCGGGCGCGGCGATCATCATCATCTCGGGGCGCGCGCAGGTGCAGGACCGGGTGACGGGGCTCGAGCTCGGCGCCGACGACTACATCATCAAGCCCTTCGACCCGGCCGAGGTCGTGGCCCGGATCCGTGCCCGGCTTCGGAAGGGCCGCGCCGATCCCGAGCGCGCCGCGACGGTGGCGCGCTTCGCCGGCTGGAGCGCCGATTTCGACCGCTATGTGCTTGTCGACGAGACAGGCGCCGAGGTGCCCTTCTCCCATGCCGAGGGCGAGGTTCTGCGGCTTTTCCTCGACAGTCCGAAACGGCTGATCTCGCGCGCGCAGATGCAGGAGAGCCTTGGCGGTGCGGCGGGCGAGAGCTTCGACCGGGCGATGGATGTGCGGATCTCGCGGCTCAGGACCAAGCTCGGCGAGGATCCGAAGAATCCGCGCCTGATCAAGACGATCTACGGCGCGGGCTACATCTTTCTCGGCGATGTCGACTGGGGCTGACGGCTGCCGGGGAAACGGAGGGAAAGCAATGCGGATTCACTGGTGCGGCACGGGCCTGTCGGCGCTTCCCGGGCTCAGGCGGCTGATCCTCGCCGGCCATCCGGTGACGGTCTGGAACCTGCCGGTCGAGGCGGCGGTGGCGGCGGTCGGCGATGTCGCGGACGACATCCGGGCGATGGAGCCTGCGGCTTTCGGCGCCGCACTCGGCCGGGGCGACATCGTCGTCTCGATGCTGCCCGCGCATCTGCACGGCGACCTCGCCCGTGCCTGCGTCGAGCGCGGCGCGCATTTCATCTCGTCGAGCTACATCACCGACGAGATGCGGGCGCTAGACGCGCCCGCGCGCGAGACCGGGGTCGCGATCGTCAACGAGGTCGGGCTCGACCCCGGCATTGACCACCTCATGGCGCATGACCTCGTCGCCCGCTACCGCGCCTCGGCTGCCTACAACGCGGCGAACGTCCTCTCATTCACCTCCTATTGCGGCGGCCTGCCGGCGATCCCGAACGCCTTCCGCTACAAGTTCTCCTGGTCGCCGCTCGGCGTTCTCAAGGCGCTGAAGGCGCCGGCGCGGGCGATCCGGGACTTCTCGGAACTGCGGGTGGCCCATCCCTGGGACGCGGTCACCAGTTTCGCCGCGCCGCTGCCCGTCCCGGAGACCTTCGAGGTCTATCCGAACCGCGACAGCCTGCCCTATGTCGCCGACTACCGCTTCGATCCCGCCTGGAAACTGCGCGATTTCGTGCGCGGCACTCTCCGGCTCAACGGCTGGGCGGAAGCCTGGGCGCCGGTCTTCGAGACGCTCGCCGCGGCGCCCGACGCTGCAACTCTCGAGGCCCTGTCGGACCGGCTGCTGAAGGAGCACCCCTTCGCCCCCGGAGAGCCGGACCGGGTCGTCCTCTGTGTCGCGCTGAAGGCGGAACGGGCGGGGGTTCCGGTCTGGCACGAAAGCTGGGCGCTCGACGCCCGCGGCGACGTGCGCGGCTCGGCGATGGCGCGGCTCGTCTCGGGGACGGTGGCGCTGGCCGTCGAGGCGCTGATGGCGCGGGAACTGCCGGTCGGGCTACACGCCGCGCCGCACGATCCGCGCCTGGTGGCGCGCTGGCTCGAGGCGACGGGGCACGAAGCGCAGGTCATGCGGCGGGTCGACCTGATCAGGCGGTGACGCCGCCCGGCGGTGGAATCGCTCCGACGGGCCAAGCCGGCCGCCAAGGGGTCCGGGCACCCCTCCGCCCGCTTTCCCGCGCAAGGAACCCCGGCGCGCCTCGGGCCGGCGCCGAACGGCCTGTCCCGGGCGCGTTCGACGACGGTTTCGCTCGGCAGGTCTTGACGTCAACCAAATCAACCGGAAGAAACGAGAACTGACCCCAAACCAATTTGGCTGGGAACAGGGGATGATCCGCGACTGGCGCAACGCGTCCTCCCCATCCGCAGTTCTGCCGGAAGGAAAGTTCCATGAAGTTCCGCTTTCCCATCGTCATCATCGACGAAGACTTTCGCTCCGAGAACTCGTCGGGCCTCGGCATCCGGGCGATGGCGCAGGCCATCGAGGCCGAGGGCTTCGAAGTCCTCGGCGTGACCAGCTACGGCGACCTGTCGCAGTTCGCGCAGCAGCAGTCTCGGGCCAGCGCCTTTGTGCTTTCCATCGACGATGAGGAATTCAGCCCCGGCCCGGACATCGACCCGGTCGTGACCAACCTGCGCAGCTTCATCGAGGAGGTGCGCTGGAAGAACGCCGACGTGCCGATCTACGTCTACGGCGAGACCAAGACCAGCCGGCACCTGCCCAACGACATCCTGCGCGAGTTGCACGGCTTCATCCACATGTTCGAGGACACGCCAGAATTCGTGGCGCGCCACATCATCCGCGAGGCCAAGAGCTACCTCGAAGGCATCCAGCCGCCGTTCTTCCGGGCCCTGCTCGACTACGCCGAGGACGGCTCCTATTCCTGGCACTGCCCGGGGCATTCGGGCGGCGTGGCCTTCCTGAAAAGCCCGATCGGCCAGATGTATCACCAGTTCTACGGCGAGAACATGCTGCGCGCCGACGTCTGCAACGCGGTGGAGGAGCTGGGCCAGCTCCTCGACCACAACGGCGCCATCGGCGCCTCCGAGCGCAACGCCGCACGCATCTTCAACGCCGATCACTGCTTCTTCGTCACCAACGGGACCTCGACCTCCAACAAGATGGTCTGGCACCACACGGTGGCGCCGGGGGACGTGGTGGTGGTGGACCGCAATTGCCACAAGTCGATCCTGCACTCGATCATCATGACCGGGGCGGTTCCGGTGTTCCTGAAGCCGACGCGGAACCACTACGGTATCATCGGCCCGATCCCGCACAGCGAGTTCGAGGTCGAGACGATCAAGGCCAAGATCCGCGCCAACCCGCTGCTCGCCGATGTCGATGCCGAGACCGTCAAGCCACGGATCATGACGCTCACGCAGTCGACCTATGACGGGGTGCTCTACAACACCGAGTCCATCAAGGGCATGCTCGACGGCTATGTCGACAACCTGCATTTCGACGAGGCCTGGCTGCCGCACGCAGCCTTCCACCCCTTCTACGGCAGCTACCATTCGATGGGCCGCAAGCGCGGGCGGACCAAGCACTCGGTCACCTACGCCACGCAGTCGATCCACAAGCTCCTCGCCGGCATCAGCCAGGCGAGCCATGTGCTCGTGCAGGATTCGCAGGACACCAAGCTCGACCGGCACCTCTTCAACGAAGCCTACCTGATGCACACGAGCACGAGCCCGCAGTACAGCATCATCGCCAGCTGCGACGTGGCCGCGGCCATGATGGAGCCGCCGGGCGGCACCGCGCTCGTCGAGGAAAGCATCGCCGAGGCGCTCGATTTCCGCCGCGCCATGCGCAAGGTCGACGAGGAGTTCGGCCAGGATGACTGGTGGTTCCAGGTCTGGGGGCCGGACGAGCTGGTCGATGAAGGCATCGGCCGCACCAAGGACTGGGTGCTGAAACGGACGGACGCGGACGGCGTGCAGCCCTCGGACGGCGAGGAGTCCTGGCACGGGTTCGGCGTCATGGCGCCCGGCTTCAACATGCTCGATCCGATCAAAGCCACGATCATCACCCCCGGCCTGAACCTCGACGGGCGGTTCGAGAAGACGGGCATCCCCGCCTCCATCGTGACCAAGTATCTCGCCGAACACGGCGTCGTGGTCGAAAAGACGGGCCTCTACAGCTTCTTCATCATGTTCACCATCGGCATCACCAAGGGCCGCTGGAACACGCTCCTGACCGCATTGCAGCAGTTCAAGGACGACGTCGCCCGGAATCTGCCGATGTGGCGCGCCATGCCGGAGTTCTGCGCCAAGCAACCGCGCTACGAGCAGATGGGGCTGCGCGACCTCTGCCAGCATGTGCACGCGCTCTACGCCAAGTACGATGTGGCGATCCTGTCCACCGACATGTATCTCAGCGATCTCACGCCGGCGATGAAACCCAGCGAGGCATTTTCGCACATCGCGCGCCGGACCACGCAGCGCGTGCCGATCGACGACCTGGAGGGCCGGATCACCACCAGTCTGGTCACGCCCTACCCGCCGGGCATCCCGCTGCTGATTCCGGGCGAAGTGTTCAACAAGAAGATCGTGGAATACCTGAAGTTCAACCGCGAGTTCGCGCGCGAATGCCCGGGCTTCGAAACCGATATCCACGGCCTCGTGCAGGAGGTCGGCGCCGACGGGTCGGTACACTATTTCGCCGACTGCGTGGGAACGTGACCTGACGGCCGGAAACCGGCCGCCTTCCTGAGAGGGAACCACGCCGGCCCGACGAGGCGCCAAAGGATCGGATCAGGAAATCCCCGTCGCGGAGTGCGCGTCCCAGCCTGCGCTGATCCGGAAAACCGGCTCCCTTCGCCCTTCGCCGCGCTGGAACGCTTCGTGACGCGTTCTCACGCCCGGAATCTTCCGGTTCCGGCGGAGCGTCGGCGGCAAATTCACCTTACGTCGGGGCAAGCACTTTGCGGTTGTCTGATCGCCTTCACCGGTCGCTCCGTGGCGACGAATCCGGCCGGGAAACGGTTGCCGATTTGCGCGGTCGCCCTAAAAGCCTGTCGTCGGGCCGTCGATGCGGCGGCGGCGCGTGGCCTTCCGACGGTTTCCGGAACAAGCCTGCGATCATCAAGACGAAATCGGCGGCACGCCAACCCGGCATGCCGATCGCAATTCGAAATAGAGTGCTCCAGCAGTTTTAGGCTTCAAGTTGGACGACGCCCGGAACTGCAGCCACCGACGCTCAAGGAGCGAAAGAATCATCGTGGCCGAATATGGCTAGCACCCGTGATTTACGCGATGCAATAGTGGCTGCGCTAAGCATCGCGGTGTTCACCAAAGGGGATCTCCGCTGTGCAGCCAACACAATTGCAACCGGGATGAATTGGAGAATACCCATGAAAAAGCTGCTTTCGCTCGCGGTGCTGACCTGTGCATTCGGTACCGCCGGCATGGCGCAGACCTATGCCGAGAAGCTCTATGAAAACGGCTCGCTCACCCTCAACAATACGGAACAGTATCTCAAGGACCTGCTGCTCGATCACGGCGTGTCCGAAGACTGCCTCGGCAAGCTCGCATGGGCCGATGCGTCCGAGATGCAGATGATCATCGACGGCAGCGACAACCGCGAGGGCAAGAAGACCAAGATCAAGCTGATCCTCGACAGGAAGTGCGGCTGATCTAATACTTTTGGGGGAGGGCGAATTCGCCCCCCTCATTTAACCCGGCGTGGAATTTGCGCCGGAATGGCAAGCGATTTACAGTCCCTGACGGGTGCAATTCTGGCTTGGAGAGAAACCGCTGAAAATGCGAGTTCCGATGATCTCCAGCCGTGCCTTCGTCGGTTTCGCGGATCCCGTCGAGGAATTGATCGGACCGCGCGCATTGGCATCACTTTTGCAGCGTGTCGACCTGCCGGAAACGGTTCTGCACAGCTACAAGCACTATGTTCCCCAAAGCCGCCAGCTCAGTTTCTTTGAAGGCCTGTCACAGGTAATCAAGGGCGAAGCGTGCCTCGAGCTCGCGAAGCACGCTTCCATTTCAACTTTTGGCAAGTTCGCCGATTATGTGTGCGCCGCCGAGACCTTTGGCGATGCGATCCATCTTGCCTGCGCGATGATGCCCTACCACGCTTCCCACGACAGGCTGTCCATTCAGACCAAGGAGAGCCGGGCATATTGGAACTACCACTCGGTCCTGCGCAGTGCGAAGGGATATCGGCACTACGCAGTGCTGTCGGCGCGGGTGATGGCCTCACTGGGCGAGCGGTATATTACCGGAACGACGCTCCTCGAGCACGTCGGGTTTGATTTTCCGAAGCCGGCGAATGCAGCGCGATATGAACAGCTGTTTGGCTGCGAGATCCGGTTTCAGCAGCCCGCGATCACCCTGGCCTACAAGCGTTCCGCATTGTCCTGCGTTCAGTTGGTGCGCCCGTCGAAACTCACGACGCTGAATGACATCGTCCTGGAAGTGACCACCCCTGCCCCGAAGGAGTCGTTGGCCGCGGTGGAGGCGATGATCCGGCTCGGCATCGAAGAGGGGCGCGTCGAGATGGGCCATGTCGCTCGACGGTTGGGATTTGGAGAACGGACCCTGCGGCGGAGGATGGACGAATTCGGCATCTCCTACCGCGATCTCGTGCTGAAGACGCGGATCGACAAGGCGCGCGAGTTGATCGCCGAAACGGATATCCCGATCATCGAAATCGGCTTGATGCTCGGCTACTCCGACCCATCGCATTTTGGCCGCGCGTTCAAGCGGCTGACGGGCATGGCCCCGAGCGAAGTCCGCAGGTCGGAGGCGGACCGCGACCCGCTCGCCCTTCCGGCACCATCGGCGCCGGCCAATGGCAAGAACGGCAAGGCGCTCTAGCAGACGGCCACGGCATCGGGCCGCCGGCCGCCGGGGCACCGGCTGACGTGCCGGGCCAACCGGCGGATATGCCGCCGCCAGGCCCGGCGGCCGGTTCGGACCGGCACGGGACCGGGATCCCAGCCGATGCCGGTCCACCGCTTCCGATCGCAGCGAGACGACCGCGCGCTAGGCGCGGAGCCGTTCGCCGCCCGGGTCGAAGGGCGGCCGCGCGAGGACGACCCCGCGATGCGGCCGGCCGAGGATCATCACCTCGACCTCGGTCCCGGGCGCGACACCCCGCAGATAGGCGAGCGCGAGCGACTTGCCGACCGAATAGCCGTAGGCCCCCGAGGTCACGCGGCCCACGGGCTTGCCATCGGGCAGGAAGATCGGCTCGCCCCCGGTCGCGTCCGCGTCCTTCACGTCGAGCACCTCGACCATCGACAGCGTCTCGCGCGGCGCGCGGTCCATCAGCGCGGCATAGGCGGCCTTGTTCAGGAACTCCTTGTCCATCTTGATCAGCGGCGCGAACCCGGTTTCCTGCGGCCAGTACTCGGGGCTGTATTCGCGGCTCCAGGAACCGTAGCCCTTCTCGACCCTGAGGCTCATCAGCGCCCGCGACCCGACCGGACCGACGCCGATCGACTTGCCGGCCTCCAGAAGCGCGGTATAGAGCGCGGCCTGGTCCTCGGTGCGGCAATGCAGCTCCCAGCCGAGATCGCCGGTGAACGAGACCCGGATTGCGACCACCTCGACCCCGGCCAGGGTGATCTGCGCCGATCGCATGAACGGGAAGTCCGCGGTCGCGAGCGAGGCGTCGGTGAGCCCCTGCAGGAGCGCCCGCGATTGCGGCCCGGCGACGTTGAAGCCGCACATCGCTTCGGTCCGGCCTTCGAAACGCACGGTTTCGGGGCGCGCGACGGCGTCGAAGAACCGCTTGTGGTAGCGTTCGGCCATGCCCGAGCCGACGATCAGGAAGTCCTCCTCGCCGAGCTTCGTCACCGTGAAATCGCCCGCGATCCCGCCCCGCACGCCGATGAGCGGCGTCAGGCAGAACCGGCCCACCGCCTTCGGCATCCGGTTGGCGAAGACCGCGTCGAGCCAGTCCGACGCGCCCGCGCCCGTGACCCGGTACTTGGCGAAGTTGGAGATGTCGATGATCCCCGCGCGGTCGCGCAGCATCCGGCATTCGTCGCCCACCGGGCCCCACCAATTCTGACGCGTGAAGCCGTTGGTGTCGGTCGTGCCGGGCGTGTCGGAAAACCACAGCGGGTGTTCCCAGCCGTAGTTCAGGCCGAAGACCGCGCCCATCGCCTTCTGGGTCTCGTAGACGGGCCGGGTGCGCACCGGGCGGCCCGCCGCGCGTTCCTCGTTCGGGAAATGGATCTTGAAGCGGTTCGCGTACTGGTCGCGCACCCGCGCCTTGGTGAAGGCCTTGTCCGCCCATTCGCCGAACCGCGCCACGTCCCAGGCGAACATGTCGTACTGGCTCTCGCCCTCGACGATCCACTGCGCCGCCATCAGGCCCATGCCGCCCGACTGCGAGAAGCCGGGGATGATGCCGTTGCAGCAGAAGTAGTTCTTCAGGTCGGGATGCGGGCCGTAGAGCACGTTCGCATCCGGCGACCAGATCATCGGGCCGTTGATGACCCGCTTGATCCCGGCCTCGCCCACCGCCGGCACCCGGTCGATGGCGCGCATCATGTTCTCCTCGATCCGCCCGAGGTCGTCGGGGAAGAGGTCATGCGCGAAGTCGAGCGGCGTACCCTCCTCGGCCCAGAAGCGCATGTCGCGCTCGTAGGCGCCGATCAGGAGACCCTTGCCCTCCTGCCGCAGGTAGTATTCCCCGTCGCGGTCCGCGACCGAGGGCAGGCGGCGGTCCATGTCGGCGATGGCCTGGATCGTCTCGGTCACGAAATACTGGTGCTCGGTCGGCTGCAGGGGCAGCGTGATCCCCGCCAGCGCCGCGACCTCGCGGCCCCAGAGGCCGGCGGCGTTGACCACCCAGTCGGTGCGGATGTCGCCCTTGGGCGTCCGAACGATCCATGTACCGTCGGGCTGCTGCTCGGTCGCGGTAACCGGGGTGAAGCGGTGGATCTCGGCGCCGCGCTGGCGCGCGCCCACGGCATAGGCATTGGTCACGCCCGACGGGTCGACATTGCCGCCCGACGGCTCGAACATGATGCAGCGGATGCCGTCGAAATTGACCAGCGGATGCAGCCGTTCGGCCTCGTCGCGGCTGATCTCGTGGAAGTTCAGCCCGTAGTATTTCGCCTTGGCCGCCTGCAGGCGCAGCTGGTGCTCGCGCGCCTCGGTCTGCGCGAGGTAGAGCGATCCCGGCTGGAACACGCCGCAGCCCTGGCCAGTCTCGGCCTCGAGCGCCTTGTAGAGATCCATCGTGTAGTTCTGGATCCGGGTGATGTTGTTGTTGTCGTGCAGCCCGTGGATGTTGGCCGCCGCGTGCCAGGTCGAGCCGGAGGTCAGTTCGTCGCGTTCAAGCAGGACGACATCAGTCCAGCCGAGCTTGGTGAGGTGATAAAGGATCGAGCAGCCGATGACGCCGCCTCCGATCACGACAGCCTGGGCATTGGTTTTCATGTGTAAGCCTTTCGGGAATTCGTCGTTTGTACGGGTATCGCGGGAGGGGCTCACGGCTCGTCGCTGCCGATCTCTTCTTTCCGGCGGGCGACATAGGCGTCAAGTGCCTCGCGGATGGTGGGGTCCAGTGCCGGTTCCTCATAGTCGCGCAGCGCCTGCTGCCAGAGCCCGGTCGCGCGGGTCAGCGCGTCCTTCGCGCCGGCCGCCTCCCAGCCGCCGTAGTTGGTCCAATCCG
>NZ_JAPDOG010000060.1 GCF_026013545.1 Defluviimonas salinarum
CGCCATTGGCAGGGGGGAGGAGCCCCCTGTGCAACCGAAGAAGCAAAGGGAGACCAACATGACGGACGACCACAAGTACAAGACCTTCGCCCGCGCCATCTCGCGCCGGGACTTCATGGGCCGCGCGGCGGCGCTCGGTGTCGGCGCGGTCTCGGCGAGCGCGCTTCTCGCCGCGGCGGCGCGGGCCGAGACCCCGGTCAAGGGCGGCACGCTCAAGATGGGGCTCGGCGGCGGCGAGAGCACGAACTCGCTCGATCCGGCTGCGGCGCTGAGCCAGGTGCCGTTCCACACAACCCGCGCCTTCGGCGAGCCGCTGCTCGACACCAACCCGGACGGCAGCTTCGACTGGCGGCTTGCGGAATCGGTCGAATCCAGCGCCGACGGCACGACCTGGGCCTTCAAGATTCGCCAGGGCGTGGAGTTCCATGACGGCAAGACGCTAACGGCCGAGGACGTGCTCGCGACGATGAAGCGCCACTCGGACGAGAACTCGCAGTCGGGCGCCCTCGGCGTGATGCGCGGCATCGCCGAGATGAAGGCGGACGGCGACATGTTCATCGTGACCACCGCGACGCCGACCGCCGACCTGCCCTACCTGATGTCGACCTACCAGCTCGCGATCCAACCGAACGGCGGCTTCGACAATCCGGCTGCCGGCATCGGCACGGGCGCCTACAGGGTCGTCTCGGAAGAGGCGGGCGTGCGCTACGTCTTCGAGAAGTTCGCGAACTACTGGGACTCGAGCCGCGGCCATGTCGATCAGGTCGAGATGCTGGTCATCAACGACGCCACCGCGCGGACGGCCGCGCTGCAGTCCGGCCAGGTCCACATCATCAACAAGGTCGAGCCGAAGATCGCCCAGCTTCTGTCCCGCGCGCCGGGCGTGCAGGTCAAGAACGTCGCGGGCCGCGGGCACTACGTCTTCCTGATGCATTGCGACGCCGCGCCCTTCGAAAACAACGACCTCCGGATGGCACTGAAGCTCGCGATCAACCGCGAGGAGATGGTCGAGAAGATCCTTCTCGGCTACGGCACGGTCGGCAACGACATTCCGGTCAACGCGGGCTACCCCCTGTTCGACGACACGATCCCGCAGCGGAGCTATGACCCGGAGAAGGCCGCCGAATACTACAAGAAGTCGGGCCATGACGGCTCGCCCATCGTGCTTCAGGTCTCGGACGTCGCCTTCCCCGGCGCGCTCGACGCGGCCCAGCTCTTCCAGCAAAGCGCCGCCGCCGCCGGTATCCCGCTCGAGATCAAGCGCGAGCCGGGCGACGGTTACTGGTCGGAGGTTTGGAACAAGCAGCCGTTCTGCGCCTCCTACTGGGGTGGCCGGCCGGTGCAGGACCAGATGTACTCGACGGCCTATCTCTCGACCGCCGACTGGAACGACACGCGCTTCAGGAACGAGGAGTTCGACGGCCTCCTCAACCAGGCCAAGGGCGAGCTCGACGAGGCCAAGCGCAAGGCGCTCTACAGCGAGATGGCCCATATCCTGCGCGACGAGGGCGGGCTGATCTGCCCGATGTTCAACGACTTCATCGAAGGCGTCCGGGACGAGGTCCAGGGTTGGGAAGCCAACAACGTCTGGGAAGTCATGAACGGACTTGCGCCGCACAAGTGCTGGCTCGCCTGAACCGGACCGGTGCGATGACCCATCCGATCGTCAAACTCCTGACCCAGCGCATCGCGCTGGGTCTCCTCCTCCTCCTCGCCGCCTCGGCGCTGATCTTCGCCGGCACCCAGATCCTGCCGGGGGACGTCGCACAGTCGATCCTCGGCCAGTCGGCGACGCCCGAGGCGCTCGCCAACCTGCGCGCCGAGCTCGGGCTGAACGAGCCCGCGCTCACGCGCTATCTCCACTGGCTCGGCGCAGCACTCCAGGGCGATCTCGGCACCGCGCTGACGAATGGCCAGGACATCGCGACGGCGATGGGCCAGCGGCTGTCGAACACGCTCTTCCTCGCCGCCTGTGCGGCCGTGATCGCTGTGCCGACGGCGATTCTGCTCGGGCTGATCGCGGTGCGTTACGAGGGCCGCTGGCCCGACAAGCTGATCTCGGGCGTGACTCTCTCCACCGTGTCCGTCCCCGAATTCCTCCTTGGCTATATCGCGATGTTCCTCCTCGCGGTGAAGGTCACGGCCTTCCCCTCGGTCGCGACGATCTACGCCGGCATGAGCCTTCTCGAAAAGCTCCAGGCGGTCGCCCTGCCGGTTCTGGTTCTCGTGCTGGTCGTCCTTGGCCACATGATGCGGATGACGCGGGCGGCGATCCTGAACGTGATGCAGTCGGCCTATATCGAGACGGCCGAACTCAAAGGGCTGCGCCCCTTCGTGATCATCGCGAAACACGCCCTCCCGAACGCCATCGCCCCGGTCGTCAACGTGGTGATGCTGAACCTCGCCTATCTCGTCGTCGGTGTCGTCGTGGTCGAGGTCGTGTTCATCTATCCCGGCATGGGCCAGTACCTTGTCGACCATGTCGCCAAGCGCGACGTGCCGGTGGTGCAGGCCTGCGGACTCGTCTTCGCGGCGGTCTATATCGGGCTGAACATGCTGGCAGACGTGATCGCGATCCTCGCCAACCCGAGATTGAGGCACCCGAAATGACCCGCATTCCGCTCAGCGCCCTGATCGGGCTCGCCCTCACCGGCATCTATTTCTTCACCGCGATCTTCGCCGACCTGATCGCCCCCTACGACGTCGCCGAAATCGTCGGCGGCGTATGGGAGCCGGCCTCGTCGCAGTTCCTGCTCGGCACCGACGGGATCGGCCGCGATCTTCTCAGCCGGATGATCTATGGCGGCCAGACCACGATCCTCGTCGCGACCGCGGCCACGCTCCTGAGCTTCGTGACCGGATCGCTCCTCGGCTTCACCGCGGCAGTGATGGGCGGCGGGGTCGACCAGGCGCTGTCGCGCGGGGTCGACCTGATCATGGCGATCCCGACCCTGATCTTCGCGCTGATCGTCCTGTCGGTCATGCCGGTCTCGCTGCCGGTCCTGATCCTCGTGATGGGGCTGCTCGACGCGACCCGCGTCTTCCGGCTGAGCCGCGCCGTCGCGGTCGATATCGCGGTGATGGACTATGTCGAGGCGTCGCGGCTCAGGGGCGAGGGCCGGCGCTGGGTGATCTTCCACGAGATCCTGCCGAACGCGCTCAGCCCGCTCGTCGCCGAGATGGGCCTGCGCTTCATCTTCATGGTGCTCTTCATCTCGACGCTGTCGTTCCTCGGCCTCGGCGTGCAGCCGCCGCTTGCGGACTGGGGCGGCATCGTCAAGGAGAACAAGGACGGCATCATCTACGGCGTGCCGGCGGCCCTCGCCCCGGCAGTCGCGATCGCGACGCTTGCGATCTCGGTCAACCTCGTCGCCGACTGGATCCTGAACCGCACCACGAGCCTGAAAGGGGGCCGCAATGGCTGACACCCTGCTAGACGTCCGCGACCTGAAGATCGCGGCCACGGTCTACCCGCCCGGCGAGAAGCCGCGCGACATCGAGATCGTGCATGGCGTGTCCTTCACGCTCCAGAAGGGCAAGGTCCTCGGCCTGATCGGCGAATCCGGCGCCGGCAAGTCGACGATCGGGCTGTCGTCGATGGCCTATGGTCGCGGCGGCGTGCGGATCAGCGGCGGCCAGGTGATGCTCAACGGCCGCGACATCCTCGCCGGCAACGAGGCCGGCCTGCGGGCGCTGCGCGGCAAGGAGGTGACCTATGTCGCGCAATCCGCCGCCGCCGCCTTCAACCCGGCCAAGCGGCTGATGGAGCAGGTGATCGAGGCGACGCTGAAGCACGGCCGCGCCTCGCGCGCCGAGGCCGAGGCGCGCGCGGTGAAGCTCTTCCGCAAGCTCGGCCTGCCAGAACCGGAGAAGTTCGGCGAGCGCTATCCGCACCAGGTCTCGGGCGGTCAACTCCAGCGGGCGATGACCGCGATGGCGCTCTGCCCGGAGCCGGACCTCGTGGTCTTCGACGAGCCGACGACCGCGCTTGATGTCACGACGCAGATCGACGTCCTCGCCGCGATCAAGGAAGCGATCCACGATACCGGAGTCGCCGCGCTCTATATCACCCACGACCTCGCTGTCGTCGCGCAGGTCGCCGACCACATCATGGTGCTGCGCAACGGCGCGATGGTCGAATACGGCGACACGCGGCAGATCATCGAGGCCCCGCACGAGGACTATACCCGCGCGCTGGTCTCGGTCCGCTCGATCGATCACGAGGAAAAACGCCCCACGCCCGCGCCGCTTCTGAAGGTCGAGAACCTCAACGCCCGCTATCGCGGCACCGCGTTCGACGTGCTGAAGAACGTCTCGGTCGAGCTTCATCCCGGCCAGACGCTGGCGGTGGTGGGCGAAAGCGGCTCCGGAAAGTCGACGCTGGCGCGCGCGATCACCGGGCTCCTGTCGCCGTCGGCGGGACGGATCAGCTTCGCCGGACGGACGCTTTCGGCCGAGATGGAAGACCGTTCGCGCGACGACCTGCGCGAGTTGCAGATGATCTACCAGATGGCCGACGTGGCGATGAACCCGCGCCACACCGTCGGCAAGATCATCGGCCGGCCGCTCGAATTCTACTTCGGCCTGAAAGGAGCGGCGAAACGCAGGCGCGTGATCGAGCTCCTCGACGAGATCGAGATGGGCGAGAAGTTCATCGACCGCTATCCGGCCGAGCTCTCGGGCGGCCAGAAGCAGCGTGTCTGCATCGCCCGGGCGCTCGCCGCGAAGCCGAAGATGATCATCTGCGACGAGGTGACCTCGGCCCTCGATCCGCTTGTCGCGGACGGGATCCTGAAGCTTCTGCTCGACCTGCAAAGGATCGAGGGCGTGGCCTACCTCTTCATCACACATGATCTCGCGACGGTGCGGGCGATCGCGGATTCGATCGCGGTCATGTATCGCGGGCAGGTTGTGCGCTACGGCTCGAAGGCGGAGGTTCTGGCGCCGCCCTTCGACGACTACACGGACCTTCTGCTGTCCTCGGTCCCCGAGATGAAGCTCGGTTGGCTTGAGCATGTGATCGCCCACCGCAAGATGGAGAGCGCGGGGGCCTGAGCAACCGGGCGGCCCGCCCATCTGCGCGGGCGCCCAATATCCGAACGACAGGAACATCCGGTCGTGGCTGGCCGCGAGACCGATCCCCTGACCCCGATCGCCCCGCCGCGAAGCCGCGCCAAGGCGCGTCACATCCTCGGCAACTACTATACGGTCCGGCCCGCGACCCCGAGGTGCTGGAGATCTGGGGCTACACCGACCGCTTCAGCTACCGCCCCGGCGAGTTCTGGGCTTACGCGTCAGCACCACGGCAGATATCTGGGATCTCGAGATCGGCCGCGACGGCGCGTTACGAGCAGGTCCTGACCGTGACCGGCCTGCCGGGCCGCCGCCACGACACGCCGGAGGACTGCTCGGTCCGCGTTTGCGGCCGGCCAGTGGCACTGGTCTGCTGGTCTGCCCCACCGAGTGGTCCAATGAAAAGTTAGGTCATGTTGACAAATGGCGGAGCCAGAGGCGGATCGAGGTGATGTCGATGAAGCCGAGGAAGCTCTCGGCGGTCTTGTCGTAGCGTGTTGCGACGCGGCGGGCATTCTTCAGCCTGTTGAAGCAGCGCTCGACGAGGTTGCGCAGCCGGTAGAGCCTGCGGTCCACAGCCACGCGCAACTTGCGGGTCTTTCGCATCGGGATGACTGGCACGACGTTGCGAGCCTCCATGGTTGTGCGAACGTTTTCAGAGTCATAACCCCGGTCGGCGAGCAGGACGGCAGGTGCGGGCAGGTTGTCGGCCATGACCAGATCGAAGCCCAGGTAACCTGAGGTCTGCCCCGGTGTGATCCCGGTCCTCATGGGCAGGCCTGCACCGTTGACGCGGAGGTGGATCCTGGTCGTGAAGTGGAACGAAGATCAGGAAACGATCCAGTGGATCGTTTTCCCGACTGACGGGCGCGAGCGGCCGAAATCCTGTCGCGGAGTCCCCCTTTTGCGCCCGCTGCCTGATGATGGGCGCGGACCACGGTGCTGTCGATCATTTGCAGGGCGTGCGGAACGGCCGCACTTTGGTTCAGAGCATCCATGATAGCTTCCCACAGTCCCGCCAGCGTCCAGCGCCGGAACCGCCGATAAACGCTCGACCACTTGCCGAGCTCCTCTGGCAGGTCGCGCCAAGGTGAACCTGTCCGTGCAATCCAGAAAATCCCATCCAGAACAAGACGATGGTTTATGGGTTTGCGTCCATTCGGGGCGCGGACGGCAAAGATGAAGGGCTCAAAGAACGCCCACTCCTGGTCCGACATCAGGTCTCGTGCCAAGCTGGTGTCCATCAAAGATACCAGTTTGAATCACGATCAGCCCGCCCTGTGATCCCCTTTGTCAACTCAACCTAGAATGGCTTGAACACCCGTCGCGTCCCGCCCGCGGCGTTTGGTGCCGGCGCGTTAGCCGGCGCCGCCCCAGCTGAAGCCTTCTTGCAGGTGAACGGCAAGAGCTGCGATGCCTGACAAAATCAGGGCGAAGCACGCGAACAGGGCAAGGGCGATGATCACCGGGCCGGATTTCCTGGGAAAGCGGCGCGTAAGGCGGTCGAACAACGCAGACCTTTCGACCGCGCCGACATAGAGCGGCAGGGCACTGACCAGCGTTGCGTAGAGATACGCGCCCGAGATGTTCTCGAAGAGCGCCGATCTGGCGAGCGTCGGAGCGACGACGCTCAATGCCGTGATCCGGCTACCGGCGAACGAGCCGAACCAATCCGCAGAGAGAACGTATATCAGGGCGTGCAGCACCACGAATGCCATGAGCCTGGCGGTGATGTCGACCAGGACGATGAAGGCTGAGTCTCGCTTTCCACGTGATCCCGTGTTCATCCAGGCGAACAGGAAGAACGAGATGTAGTTCACGATGAATACGACCGGCAGGCCGTTGGTGATGATCTGTCGCAGAAACCGTGACAGGGCAGGCCCGCCGCCGAGCAGCATGGCACCGAAGCCGGGCCGGGTCGCGACATAGAGGAGCACCACCGGGATCAGAGCCGCGAGACTCACCAGTACGACGTTGCGCAGAAAACGCGTGAAAGGCAACTCGAGGGAAAAGAGCCGGTTCATCCGCATTGATCCGCCATCCTTCCGCGTCCTGTCGTAGCGCCGGCGCTTGTCCGTGCCAAAGGAAAATCCAGCCCGGGCGTCCTTGATGTGGATTTGGCGAAGCTCGCGGTGGGGGATGGTCTTCGTCGGGCCGAACCGCAGAGCCTTCGGTCCTGTTCGGATTGTGAAGGATCTGTCGCCAGATCGATATACAATCAGCGGCTTGACGTGGATCCTGCGTTCTGTCCCCGTCGCCGTCGATCATGTGCGCCAAGATGGGCAAAATCAACCCCGCGACTCGATCGGAAAGGTTGAACGCCCTCCATCCCCGACGGCGCAGTTTAACCGCCTCCATGAAACCTTCACACCCGTCCACTGCGATATGTCAACCAGGCCGGTGTCTCGCCAGACCGCTCGGGTTACGGTGGTGTCAACTCTTTATACTTGGCAATTGTTCGGCAAAGGCCAATGCGTGCCCCCGCAACCATCGTTGCTTGCCGAACGCCAACGCCCTCCAAGAACACTACAGGTAGGGTGGGGAACACGCCGAAATCACGGTCGCTGGACGGTCGCCGACATTTCGGAACCTGTGAGGCTCCTGGGATTTGAACAGGAACGCGTCACCGGCCTTGAGAATGGCGGTACGGTCGCCGACGGTCAGTTCGATCTCGCCCGACACGACGATGCCGCCCTCGCTCGCGACATGTTCGAGCATGTCGTCGCCGGTATCGGCGCCCGGCTCGTAGGTCTCGTGCAGGATCTGCAGATTGTGGGCGCGGGCGTCCCCGACCTGCTTCAGCGTGATCTTGCCGACCGTGCCTTCGCGCCCGGAATAGATGCGCGAGGTCAGGTCCCTCAGCTGCGACGGCGTAAAGAACACGTCTGAACTTTGCGGGCTTTCCGGCTCGAAAAACTCTGACATTCCAATGTTCATTCCGCCCAGAATTTTGCGCAGAGAGGCGACGGAAGGGCTGCTCTTGTTCGTCTCGATCATCGAGATCTGTCCATGCGGCACATCGGCCGCATCTGCCAGCTGGCGTTGCGACATTCCGTAACGCAGGCGCAACTCCTTCAGGCGCGAGCCGACGTCGAAGTCATTCATAGCGGTCCTCCACGTGTTCCCTTCGTCTTACCTGTGACGAGAGATTGGCTCAACATCCAAAAAATCCTGTTGCTCAAAATACTGAGCGATGCTAATGCGCTTTTTGAGCCACCAGGGAGTGCGGAAATGAGTCTCACTGAGGAACTGAGAGCGCGGCGCGGGCACGCGGTTGCTGCCGGGGTCGCGACGCGCGGCATCTACGCGGAGCGCGCTCAGAATGCCGAGCTTTGGGATGTCGACGGCAAGCGTTACATCGACTTCGCCGCCGGGATCGCCGTGAACAATACCGGCCATCGCCATCCAAGGCTCATGGCGGCTGTCGCGCGGCAGGCCGAGGCATTCACCCATACCTGTTTCCACGTCGCGCCGTATGAGGGCTACATTCGGCTGGCCGAGCGGCTGAATGCGGCCACGCCCGGCGATTTCGCCAAGAAGACAATGCTGGTCACGACCGGGGCCGAGGCGGTCGAGAACGCCGTCAAGATGGCGCGCGCCCATACCGGGCGGTCCGGCATCATCGCCTTCTCCGGCGCCTTCCACGGGCGCACGCTGATGGGCATGGCGCTGTGTGGCAAGGTCGCGCCCTACAAGAAGGCTTTCGGCGCCATGCCGCCCGAGGTCCATCACGTCGCGTTTCCGAACGCCTATCATGGCGTCACCCCGGAGATGAGCCTCGCGCAGCTCGACCAGTTGTTCAAATCGAGCATCGACCCGGACCGCGTCGCTGCGATCATCATCGAGCCGGTGCAGGGCGAGGGCGGCTTCAACGTTGCTCCGGCAGAGTTCCTGCGGGACCTGCGCAAGCTCGCCGACCGGCACGGGATCGTCCTGATCGCGGACGAGGTGCAGGCAGGCATGGCGCGGACCGGCAAGCTCTTCGCATTCGAACATGCCGGCGTCGCCGCCGACCTCGTGACGATGGCCAAGGGGCTCGCCGGCGGCTTCCCGCTCTCGGCCGTCACGGGGCGCGCCGAGATCGTCGATGCGGCTCCGGCCGGGGGGATCGGCGGCACCTATGCGGGCAATCCGCTGGCGGTCGCCGCCGCCAACGCGGTTCTCGACGTGATCGAGGAGGAGGACCTCTGCCGGCGCGCGACGGAAATCGGCGACCGGATCCGGGCCCGCCTCACGGCGATCGCCGCGCGCCAGGGCATGGAGCCGATCGGCGACGTGCGCGGCCTCGGGGCGATGATCGCCTTCGAACTCGTCACCGACCGGGCGAGCCGGTCTCCGGATCCGGCGCTGACCCAGGCGATCGTCGCCGAGGCCGAGGCGCGCGGCCTCATCATCCTGCCCTGCGGAACCCGGGCCAATGTCGTCCGGCTCCTGCCGCCGCTGACCACGCCCGATGCGCTCGTCGACGAGGCGCTCGACATCATCGAGGCCGCCCTCGAGGCGGCGATCTCGAAAACCGCAAAAGCTGCCTGAAAGGACCAAGACCATGGCCAAGGACCTGAGCGCGCAAAGCCGCCCCGACCTGTCGCGCTTCGACTGGGAAGACGCCTTCCGCATGGAAGACCAGCTGACCGAGGAAGAGCGGATGCTCCGCGACGGCGCCCGCGCCTACGCGGCCGAAAAACTCCAGC
>NZ_JAPDOG010000061.1 GCF_026013545.1 Defluviimonas salinarum
GACTGGCGCAGGGTCGCAACCCGTTACGACAGATGCGCCAAGACCTTCCTTTCCGCCGTCGCACTCGCCGCAACCGTCCTGTTCTGGCTTTGACGATCAATGAGTCTGGAGCCTAAGGCGGCTCGTGCTGGGGCCGAAGGGCGGCGCAATACCTTGGCCCCTCGTACGGCAGAGGTGATTGCCGGAATGGAGCGGCTCTTAGGCGAGGCGTGCATGACGGGCGATGACTTGAAACGGGAACGGCTTGAACGCGGACTGAGCAGCGCGACCTGGCCCGCCGCGCCGGGCTGCATCATCGCTCGGTTCAGTATTGGGAAGGGCAAGCGGAGATTGATCCGCTCGCCCATGCCATCCAGGCAATCGCGCGGGCGTTCGGCTGGCGCATTTCCCCGCACCATTATGCACGCGCGCGATGTGGGGTCTTAGACCGCGAGGCGGAGCTTGCCGCCATAGACCATTATTTCGCGGGGGCGCTGCGGCGACGGCTGCGCCGGATGGTCAACCGCCGCGTTATCTGCGGCGGCGAGCCGAGCGGCCAACATGATAATCAATCAACGGAAATCAACGGCGGATGACTGCTCATGGACGGGGTAGGTGAATCTCCATGGCTTTCTGGCTTGGAACCGGTGCGGGCATTGGGCGAGCATAAACCGCAACATTTAAGCGTCGCGTCCAAGGCCATGCGGAATCGGAATGGCGGTCAAAATGGGGGTTGATACCTGATTCATATCTACAAGTCATTGAATATAATAGTGTTATTTAGAAAATTTGGCGGAGAGGATGGGCCTGGCGTTCAACCGTCTCCACCTCGATGACAAGCTAATCACTTGTTTTCAATGCAAATTTAAAGGGGCTCCCGCTGGGATCTGAGACGCATTCAACGAGGATAGGCGGTTGCATCGACATGTCTTCGGCTTCAGTTTCAGAGATGTCCACCAAAGCGATATCGGTCACCGGCCCGGCCGTCATGTCTATATACGCCAAGTCCGACATACGAAAAGCGTAGGTGTCCAGGACGCGGGCGAACTGCGGCAATGAATTCCGCCAAGGAAACTCGATCGTCAGCAGAATGACCGACGTATTGCAGTAGCGGCCCTCGACCAACAGAAACGGCTCTGGATCGTTCGCGCCCTCGCCGTCAAACTCGTAGTCCACCTGTCGGCCGGTCGTTTTGTCGGTCAGGTGGATGGCAAATCGATCCTCACCTCGAGGCCGTAGTTCAACTCGCAGCTCAGCCGACTCAACCGAAGGGCCATCAAAGATCGTTTGGCCTAAGGACGGACCGGCGAAGCCCAATAGCAAGACAGCAGCAAGGAACCGAAGGGCGTTTCTCATTCCGTATCCTCGAAGCGCGGGCGAGAGACGGAGAAGCGACAGACGTTTGCGAATATCTCCGTCTCGCTCAGCCGACGAACGTTTTCCCAGCGTTGCCCATAGGAATCCGTCCCACGATTGATGATCGCAGTAATGCTGTCGGCGGCAGCGCGGTCGATACCTGCGTCCGCGAGCGAATAGAGATCGTTGGCATGCCAGAACCAAAGGGCCGAACGAACGGCGTAACGAGGTGTACCCAGCAAGTCCGGCTCGGCCTCGAAGTCGATCTGTTCACCGAACATTAGGGTGTGTTCTTCGGCGAAGGCCCGATAGTTCGCGCGCCCGGTAACCTGCTTCAGGCCGCGCCCGCGGAACCTCCATCCATCACCACTCTCGACATTCCCGTTGCCGTTGCGGTCCGCATAGGCACGGTTTGCGATAGCTTCTTGATCTGCGGGATGCTCTGGAGTTCTCCCGTAGAGCAAGGCTTCCTCCGGGTGGCGCCGGAAGTAGCTGAAGAAGGATCCTAGGCGATCTGCCCGATAGTCGAGGCTCTCCACGAGCCGCATTCGTTGCCCGACTTCTTGGAGTATCTGACCGAAGAAATGCGCCAGTCGCTCGGGACTGTTCAACTGGGCCGTCACAATCTGTAGGTCGATTTCCCGGGCAACTTGCGTGAGACGGACTCTTTCGGCTTCAGGGAATACCTCGGACAGCCGATTGCCGGTTATGATGTCGCAGACCGCTCCCTCGGGAATGTTTTGGGGATCAATGATTGGTTCGGCCGCGCATCGGCAGTTCCATGCCTCGCCGGGGTGTCCGCCGGCAGGAGGATTGGCCCACGCGAAGACGCGATCATCGTTTTTGGCGTGTGCCGCGCGAACACGAGCATCGTCCTGACTGCGACAGATGTAGGTTTCGAGCTGCAGCGCATCTCTTTGAAAATGGCCGTTCAGCGCCTCGGCATAGCGCGCGAGGATCGCATTGATGAGCCGATCATTGGGATTGACCGGCACGCCCGTTTCGTTTGGGCGGCCCGCAACAGAGGTGTGCAGTTGATCCCTGATCGCGGTCAGGTAGACCGACGTAATGTCAATGCTGACTCCCTCGGGGAGAAAGCCGTTCAGCCGGGCAACGCCTGCGGCCAGCGCATCGTCGATGATGCTGTCCAGCAGCCTGTCAGGGACCACCGAGAACTTGACTTCCGGCGCCCGAACCGGACCGAGCGGCAAGACGAAGACGCTGTTTCCGCCTGACCTGATCCAGGCCGCAAACTTGCTTTCGTGCCGCATCGGTTCCTCCGCGTCGTTCCTCGAAAGCGGTATCAGGTTGGCGTTAAGGTTGCATTAACTCTCCGAAGGCGTCGTTGCGTCTGGCGGAGACGGTTGGATTTCGGGGGCGATCGGGTGGCGGAGGGGATGGGCCTGACGTAGAACCTTCTCCATCTCGCAACTAGCTTATTTCGTAAGATCACTGTTGGAATTCTTCGCGCGGCGCGCGGCGAGCGCCGCATTCCCGTGTTGCCTTGGCAAGCGGTGGGCCCGTCGCTTCGGACATCCTAGAGCTCCCGAATTAATTACGTCAGGTCCGGCTGTTGTCGGGACGCGGCATTTCTAGCCGATATTTCAGAAAGTGGGCGTTGCCGTAGTCACGGCTGCCGACCGGTCTCGCTCCGATGCGGGCAAGTGCTCCGAGATTGCGCCGCGAGGGCGGAAGTAGAAATGTAACGAAAGGAATGCGCGGATCAGTTTGTGCGAAAGCCAATGCCTTTCGAACGATGCGCCCGCCCAGCCCGAAATCCTGGGGCCGCAGCACGAGGCCAAAATCCCATTCCTCACCCTCTTTCTGAAACCCGCCCCAGCCGACGTAGCGGCCACCCGCGAATAAAGCCCAATGGCCGAGCCCGTCCCGTGTCCAACGGGCCTCCTTGGCGGCGACGAAGCTTTCGGCCTCGGGCAGACCCCAGGTATCGGTCAGGAGCGGCATGTGGTCGCGCAAACGCGGGTCCGACATATGCGCGACTAGTTCCGCGAGCGACACCTCGGGCAACCGCGCAAAGCGGATCAGGGGCGTTGACGGGTGACAGGTCATGCCCGGCACCTGAGTGCAGAGCCGACCAGCGACGTGGCTCGAGCCAGTGCGCCGCACAAGGGCAAGATGTAAACAAGCATAGTTACCCTGCCGGAGAGATCGACGAATACGCGGCCAGGTCCCACGTCCTTCTTCACGAGTGAGAATGTGAAGTGCGGCATGTAACGAAAAAACCTATGGACGACGACGGCGATGGGGATCGCCAAGTCCCGCTCCGGGAAGGTCCGGGCCGGCCCATGTTGGCCGGCCCGGAAATCGAGCTCGAAATCAGAGATCGGTCGCGGCTGTGTGCTCGATGCCTGACCAATTGCTCTCGGCCTTCTCGATGGTGCCGGCCTGATCCTTGAGGTAGGCCTTGTAGACATCCTCGTTGAGGAAGACATAGAGCTTGTCGTCCATCACCGCGGCAAAGCTCGGATCACCGTCGAACTTCTTGCCGACCGAGACGCCAAAGGCGCAGAACCCGCCGTATTGCGGCACATAGCGCGCCGGGTTCGCCTCGAAGGCCTTGAGGTTCTCTGCCGAGGCGAAGTAGTAGGCAACGCCGTCATGGGCCGCCGCATAGCTGGCAATGCCCTCCGCGTTCGTGCCTTGGTCGAGCAGCGCGACCGGGTCGGCGCCGTGAAGGCCAAGGGGCGCGCCGCCATAGGTGAGGCCCGGAGCGACGTTGGCTTCGTCAGCGGCCATCGCGGGGCCAAAGGCGCAGAGTGTCGTCAACGTCGCCACGAGAAATGTGAGTTTGCGAGACATGTGTATACCTTTCGGGATGGATGAAATCGTCACCGGTTCACTCGAACCGGAGGCGCTTCGGCTTGCGGTTGGGCGCGAGGGCCCTGCCGCCTGCCTTGGCGCTGAGCCAGATAAGCGCGACGTTCGTGGCGTTTGAATGCTGGATGGTCCAACTTTCATGCTCAATCGTCCTGCGATGTGGACGTGCGTGATTTTGTTGGTAAACTGCCCGCCATGTTGGACCTGCTCAGTGACATCCTCACCCGCCTTTCGCTTCGCGGTTCACTCTATTTCCGTACGAGCTTCACCGAACCCTGGGGCGTGCGCGTGCCGTCGTTCCGCGACGTGGCGCGGTTCCATTACGCCCATCGCGGCGAGGCACTGGTTCGCATGGCGGGCCAATCCGTGCCCGTGATCCTCGGCCAAGGCGATCTCGTCATCATCCCGCATGGTGCGGCGCATGTGCTCTCCTGCCGCCACACCGGCCCGGACGATGCGCTTCCGCTCGACGATATCCTGACGCGTTCAGGATTTCCCGGACATGGCACGCTGGTCTGGGGCGGCGACGAGAGCTCGCGCGACACGCAGCTCATCTGCGGGCATTTCGCATTGGCGGAAGGGTCGCGGCATCTGCTGTTCGAACGCCTTCCTCCCTTCATTCACCTGCGCGGCTATGGCGAGGAGGCCGGCCCCTGGCTCGAGGCGACGCTGAAGGTCATCGGGGCGGAAGCGGGCGGGACACGACTTGGCGGCGATCTGATCGCTCTGAAGATGTCCGAGGCGATCTTCGCCCAAGCGATCCGCGCCCATATCGAGCAATCGGCAGCGGGTGAGGATGGCGTCGCTGGCTTTGCCGATCCGCAGCTGGCCCGTGCGCTCGTGGCCTTTCACCGGGCGCCCGCCGCGGACTGGACCGTAGCCGGCATGGCGCGTGAGGCCGGGCTGTCGCGCACGGGCTTTGCCGCACGCTTCGCCGCGCTCCTGGGCGTGACGCCGATGGCCTACATCACCTCCTGGCGCATGCAGATCGCGCGAGAAGCGCTGTCGGCGCGTGGCCTGTCAGTGGCGGAGGCGGCGGAAATCTCGGGCTACGCGTCGGAGTCTGCGTTCAGCCGGGTGTTCAAGAAAGAGATCGGCGCGTCGCCTGCGGCATTCCGGCAGTCAGGATTGGTACCGCGCGAGGCGGCGTGACAAACTATCCTCATCCTTGAACGATCTGCACGGCGATTTGCATGATCTGAAGTTAATAGACCTCCCCCCGGTCGCCAAACGAGTCGGCTGTCGCGCGCGCACTCGCCCAGAAACTGAGTTGGCGTGGGGATCGCGAAATCTCAGTACGGCGCCTGTCGTCGCGCTTGCTGTTCCGGCAAATTCCGGAGGAATCTGGCTGTCGATGGGGAGATTGAGGGAATCGAAAAAGAAGAGCGGCTTTAAACAATAATAGTATTGCTTATCTGAAACCTGTGACCGAAGGAGCACGACTGGCGTCAAGCTCTCTCTGGACTCGAAACCTGTGTCGCGGCAGCAGGATGTTTTTCGGGCCTTTCTTCCTCTCAGTATTCGACGGCAATCTCGTCAAAAATCCCTCCTGCCTAAACGCTCCAGTACGGGAGCGCGGCTGACGAGCGATTCAGGCTCAGAGCCCGCCGCGCACACGTAAATCGGCGATGACCCGATCGGCCATGTCACGGCATCGCGCCCCATCGAACGGAAAGATCGCGTCGAACCCGCCCTGAACATGTTGCTGCAGCGCTTGGCGCAGGCGGCGCCTGGCACGATAGAGGCGCGTCCTGACGGTGATCTGGTTCAGCGACAGGTCACGCGCGATATCCCGTATGCTCATGCTCTCGGCATGGTGAAGCAGGAAGGGCAGCCGGAGATCGGGCGGCAGGTCCGCGACGGCTCGTTCGAGAAGGCTGCGGATCTGCGCCCGGGCCAAGGCGGTGTCCGGCATTTCCGAACGCTGACCCGGAAAGGCGAGGACCTGCGATGTGTCGACTTCGGTCACTGTGTCGTATTCCTGATGAGGATGGGCGCGGCGGGTTCGCATGAGCGCTGAATTGATGGCAATCCGCGTGATCCAGGTCGAGAATGCGGCGGCGCCGCTGAACTGATCGAGGCGGGTAAAGGCGACGAGGTAGGTGTCCTGAACGACCTCTTCGGCCTCGGCATCGCTCGGCACGATTCCGCGCGCGACCCTGAAAAGCCGGGGATTAAGTCGCCGAATCAACTCGCGCGCCGCGGCTTCGCTGCCAGACCGTGCGTCGGCGACGAGGTCTGCTTCCGCTGATGCCGGCCCGGCTGAGCCGGGCTTCGCCGGCCAAAATCTGAGCCGTCATTCGTCGACCTCCAGATCAATGCGCCCGAGCCGCAGGATGTCCGCGACGGCTGGCAATGCGGCGAGAACTTCGGGCATCACATCCTCCGCGTCGTCGCTCGGACCTTCCCATTCAGAATCGTCCGGCCATCCGACGACAATACGGCCCACCATTCCCGCCATTTCGTGCGGCTGACAATAATAGTCATACACACCGGGAGCCGTGAGGACGATCTCGTAGCTGTCGCCTGGCAACAGGTAGTCGCTGTCCCAGGGTCGCGCGCCCTTGGGAATGCGGCGCTTTCGGTTCAGGATATTGGGGTGATAGGCCGTCGCCGTGTGGCTGTTGCCCGGATCGCGGTTCACGAACCGGATCGACGTGCCAGGTGCGACCGCAAGGCCGTGCGGCGCAAACCAGATGCGTTCACCGCGCGCCGTGCCGCGCATCTCGATAGTCTCGAAGGTCGCCGCCCTGACCCGGGTGGACATCGTGAGGGTGGCAAGTGCGCCACCCCCGAGGCTCAGAATCATGCGTCGGGACGATCTCATTCCGCGAGCCGCCCCTTGGCCTCATCATCGTGGTAGAGCACGACATGGGCATGCGGTTTCTCGATGCCGGGATGACCGGCATTGTAGTAGATGTCGACGCCGGACACGGTGTGCGCTCCGATCCCAAGTCCGCCATAGGCAGTCCCGTTCTGCAGATCTTCAAGCGGCGTCATGAAGACAGTCGCCGACAGCTTGCCGTCGTGATCGTAGGCAAGAAACGGGCCGGCCGGCAGGGTCGCTGGGTCGACGAACAGTGTCCCGAGGCCCGGAAGGAAGGCCGGAAGCGGCAGCACGTCGCTGACCTGGACGTAAGGCTCGCCCGGAGGCGACTGGTCCAGCGCCGTTTCAAGGTGCGCGACTGAAAGACCTGTGGTTGCGATGAGCATCGCGGCAGCCAGTGGCAGAAGTCTAATCATCTCTCGTCCTTTCCTGATCATGTTGGTACCGTTCGGAGGCACCTGAACCATTGGATGCAGCGGGTCAGGAAAGGTTCCCGTGAATGGAAATATTTTCGCGGGGAAGGAAAGTCACAGTGGCATTGGCGCGTCACGGCGCGCGTGACATCAAAGACCTTGATCTGCACGTCGAATGCGCGCTTGAACGCCGATCGTGCCTTGGCGCGGGCGACGTAGGCAGAATGGTTCGAATACTCAGCGAGCAGCCGCGATCGGTGCAACATGTCGTCGGCGGAGCAAAATCCTGCCAGTGGCGGCGAAAAGCAGGCCATTTCTGGTTTGTGGGCACGGGGCGCCGCGGCGCCGCATGTCGACTGAAAGCCCGAAGGACCTTGATTAATCTTCAATGGCGGCAGTGCAAATATGCCTGAGCCCTGCCTACCGCGTGAACTGTACTCCGCGTCGGATCACGCCAAAGGTCGCCAGCGAGGGGTCGCAAGCCAGGCCGCAAGACTCCACCATCCGTCGAGACGGTACATTGTCCGGCGCAACCTGCGCCAGCACATGGGTCCAGGAGAGCATCCGCTGGCTTTCCACCAGCACATGCGCCGTGACGATCTTTCCAAGCCCCGAGCCGCGATGGGCAGGAGCAACACTGGTCGAACCGTTGAAGACGTGACCGCCGAAACGCGAATGCTCATGATACCTAGCGGTGACATTGGAAACGGCGGCCAGTTCACCATCATGTGCCCATGGGCACGAGGTGAACGACGGAACTACATCGCCGCGAAGGTATGGGCCTGGCAGAGGCGCAACGCCTGTCGCTAGGTTCAGCGCCTGAATCGCCGAAAGCTCATGGTCGTTCGGTGTCTGCAGGCATTCCAGGCTCCATCCGTCCACGACACGGTACTCAGCGAGTATTCTCTCGCTGTGCGCAAGCACGCGGTTGGCGGCGGAAATGTGAACATTCCATTGCGGGAAATCAAAGTCACTGCCGAAAACATCTGCGAGCAACGCCTCGGTGTTCGCGCGTTTCATGGCGGTGAGAGCGACAGTCCCGTCTGAGTCGACGAACTCCCTAACCCGATCCCAGCCGATCGCAGCGGGATCGAGAATATTCATTACCCGGCCGCCATTTGCGATAGTCGTCGAATGCACCAGCCATTCATGGCGAGCGATCATCTGCTTCTGGATTTCAATCTGAAAAACGCTGCCGAAGTACTCCTGATCCTCCCCCGATGAAGTGGTCCGCCGTTATGTTTAGGAAAACGGAGGATCAGAATGGCTACGAAGCGGCACAAGCCGGAAGAGATTGTCACGAAGCTGCGGCAGGTTGAGGTGCTTGTCGGACAGG
>NZ_JAPDOG010000062.1 GCF_026013545.1 Defluviimonas salinarum
ACTGGCGCAGGGTCGCAACCCGTTACGACAGATGCGCCAAGACCTTCCTTTCCGCCGTCGCACTCGCCGCAACCGTCCTGTTCTGGCTTTGACGATCAATGAGTCTGGAGCCTAGCGATTGACGGAATCCCATTTCTGCAATTGTTCATCGATGATTTGATGCAAACGTTCGCGACCGAAACTCGGGTCATGACCAGCGTGAACCGTGTTGACAGGAAGGTCTCGCAACCGTCGTAGCGTGGCTTCGTACGTGTCACGTTCCGAGTGATGCAGATCGTCGATCAGTGGCCCGTCATAAACTGCATCGCCTGAAAACAGAGTGCCGGTTTCTGCCTCCCAAAGCCCGACGCTGCCGGGCGAATGCCCGGGAAGATGTAACACTTCGAAGGCCCTGCTACCGATATCCACGACATCGCCTTCGCCGATGCATGAGACACCCGAGGCCGCCCGAAGCCGATAGGTCCGCAGATCGAAGCCAGCGTGGGGAAGCGCGGTCACCATTGGCCCGTCAAGGCCTGGGTCATCGATACCGGGCAGGTACAGCGACGCGATGTCGTTCGGGTCGAAGCAGTCGCCTACCAGCGTCAACTCGGCACGCGGATTGCGAAGCCCGTCGGCCTCCAATTCGTGCACCAGGCAGTGGTCGAACTCGTGGTGGCAGCCGATATGGTCCATGTGGACATGAGTGGCAACGGCTGTCACTTTCTGGCCAAGAATGTGTCTCGCAAAGCGCGAAAGGCTGTCCAGTCCGGTGCCGGTGTCGATCATCAGGTCACGATCGCGGCCGCGAATATGCCAGATGTTGCATCGCAAAAACGGGACCACATAGGGTTCATAGATCAGCGTGATGTCATCGTTGATCCGCTTCTTTTCGAACCATCGGTCGGCGATCGGAAAAGGCATGTCGCCCCCATAAAGTTGCTGTTCGGCGATCCGAGATCGCCGCCTGAAGCATGCATTTACTGTCCGCTTTTGAAACGCGTCCAGGATCTGTTCAATAGTCGCGTGAACTTCTGTGAATTAGGTTCGATAGCATAGAGCTTTTTTTCGACTTCCGTCGGCGGGTAGGTGCCGGGATCGTTCCTGATCTCCTCCGCAACCATTTCGGTTGCCTCGGCGTTGGCATTAGCAAAGTAGATGTAATTAGTAATCTCCGCAGCGACCCTAGGTTCCAGGATATAATTGATGAAGCTGTGCGCCGCTTCTGGGTGCGGGGCGTCGGCTGGTATAGCCATCACGTCGAAATAGATCTCGGCGCCCTCTTTCGGGATGGAGTAGGCGATGGTGATCGGCTTTCCCGCCTCCTCAGCGCGGACATAGGCAAGTCCAACATCTCCGTTATACGTCATCGCGAGGCAAAGGTCCCCGCCAGCTAGGTCGTTGATGACCTGACCATTGTTGAAATGCCTAAGATAGGGGCGCACCTGCGCCAGGACATCCATCGCGGCTGAAAGATCGTCGGTGTCCTCGCTGTTGGGATCCTTGCCAAGGTACGTCAAGGCCGCCGCCACTACCGATGTCGGAGAATTGAGAATGAACACCCCGCAATCCTCAAACTTCGATACGATTTCTGGATCGAAAATCATCCGAAGGCTATCAACGGGCGCATCGGGCAAGCGGGCGTCAACCTCAGCGTAGTCGTAGGCGATTCCGGTTGTTCCCCATGTGTAGGGGACGGCGTATTCGTTGCCTTGATCGTACACAGCAAGGATTTCCATAAACTTCGGATCGATATTGCCCAGGTTTGTCAGTTTCGACTTGTCGAGTTTCTGATAAGCACCGGCCGGGATGTGCCTCGCCATCTGGCTGGAGCCTGGGTAGACGACATCATACCCGCTACCCCCGATGAGCACTTTAGTCTCCAGAATTTCGGGTGAGTCAAAGGAATCGTATATGACCTGAATGCCGTGTCTGTCCTCAAAGTCGGATAGCGTTGTTTCCCCAAAATAATTAAACCAGTTGAATACATTAACGGTTTCGTCCTGTGCTGCAGATTGTGTTGCGAAGCAGAATAGCGCCGCCCCCGTGGACAGGCGTTTCATAGCTGGTTTCATATTCTCCTCCCGTTCATGACTTAATGATTTAGACTTGCCTTCGAACACGTAAGCTGTCGCCCTCACCCGTCGTCACTATGGGCGGCGGCATAGAGGCACAGCAGGTCATTGGCGATTGCCGCGGCGGCCAGAGCAGTAATTTCACCGACGTCGTAGGCCGGTGCGACCTCGACGACATCCATGCCAACCAGCCTGATGCCCGCCAGGTTTCTCAGGATTTCCTGCGCCTGATAAGGGCTTAGGCCGCCGATGACTGGCGTTCCGGTGCCGGGCGCTGATGCTGGTTCAAGCGCATCAATGTCGAACGTAAGATAGATTTTGTTGTCCCCTACGATCTGTCTTATTTTCTGGGCAGCCGCATGCGGACCTTCCCGGTGCACCTCGATAGCGTCAATAATGTTGAAGCCCAGCGGTTCGGGGTTGTGTGTGCGAATGCCAACCTGAACCGAGCGGGCCGGATCAACCAGGCCTTCACGGGTCGCGTGCCACAGCATCGTGCCGTGGTCGATCCGACCTTCGTCATCCGCCCAGGTATCGGTGTGGGCATCAAACTGGACAAGGCTGAGTGGTCCGTGTTTCTCCGCGTGGGCTTTCAACAGCGGGTAGGTGATGAAATGGTCGCCGCCGATGGTCAGCAAGGCAGTGCCAGTTGACAGTACGGCGCGCGCTTCGTCTGCGATTTCGTTCGGAACATTGGCAGGGTAACCGGAATCAAATCGACAGTCGCCGTAATCTACGACTGCCAGTGCGTCGAACGGGTCCGTAGCCCAGGGCCAGGGCGACGACCAAGCGAGTTGGCTCGACGCCGCGCGTATCGCGCGCGGCCCGTGTCGGGCGCCAGACCGGCTCGAAACCGCCAGATCAAACGGTACCCCCATGATTGCCACGTCCGCAGTTGAAAGATCGCGGGTATAGCGCCTCCGCATGAAACTGAGCGCCCCCGCATAGGTCGCCTCCGCCATTGTTCCGTATACCGATTCCCGCGTGAACGCCTGGTCCCCCGTGCTCGGATTGACCTTTGAATCCTTCGCCATTGGCTTCATCTCTCAAGACTTTTTTATCGCGGCTGAAAATGGCCGGTTTGCCTATGCGGGTAAATTAATGTATAGATATATATCTCAAGATATAGGTTTCTGGCGAATGACCTTAGAAGACCCGAAGGCTGGCGATCTCCTTATCTTCGACGATGCCATTGCGTTGAGGATCGCGGCGCTCATGGAAAACATAGGTCGCGACAGTTTTGCTGTGTCGCTCAGGCGGTTGGTCGACTCTTGCTGTCCGATCGATTCCATGATTGTGACGCGCTATTCGGAAAACGCACCACCGGTCGCATTGTATCATGACCTGGACGATGTTCAGGCTGCCATCTCGGTTCAGTTCTACGCAACAGGGCCCTATCTGCTGGATCCGCTCTACCAGGCCAGCAGGAAGGGTCACCAACCGGGGATCGTTCGGACGCTGGACCTGGCGCCGGAGGCCTTCTTCCGGTCCGAGTATTATCGCACCTTCTATCGCAATATCCGGATCAGCGACGAAGCCGGCGCGCTGATCCGGTTTGATGAGCGATACTGGATCGTGGTGTCGTTCGCGCTGACCCGAAGGCGTGCCCGGTTCGGACCTGCGCAGCTTGCACGCCTGCAAACGATGTTTCCGATCCTCGCGACCGCCGTGGAAATGAACTGGGGCGATCACAACATGGAACCGCGTTCAGCCGATCAGAAATTCGTCGAAGACAGTTTTGAGTCCTTCGGCGCCGATATACTCAGTCCACGTGAGGCCGAGATCATCCGCTTGGTCTTGCAAGGACATTCAACGCCGTCCGCAGCCGCATATCTGGGCATATCCGAGGGAACGGTGAAGGTTCATCGCCACAATGCTTACGCCAAACTAGGGGTATCCTCGCAAGCTGAGCTGTTTTCTATGGCAACGCGCCATGTCATCTCGCCGACTTAAGGAACGTCTGAACTACGCCTTCGGCTTCGCTGAACAGCAGTCATCTGCCGCTTGAGGCGGACTGGCTGCCGCCGGAGGGGCAGTTTTTCGCCCTTTGCGGCCCGTTTTGGGGCCGATCTGGCGATTTTGGACGGACTCGTCCCTCATGCCACCAACCTCCGCCTAACCAGGAACAGGTTGCCGAGCGCGAATAGCGTGAACAACTGGGCGCGGTTCTTGGCGAGGCCCCGGTATCGGGTCTTCACGTAACGGAACTGGCGCTTGATCACCCGGAACGGATGCTCGACCCTGGCGCGCACCTTGGCGATGATCTGGTTGATCTGCGCGTCGATGGGATGCAGTTGGCCACCCTTGGGGGCCTTGCGCATCACGCCCCAGACCTTGCCTGGCCCTTTGAACTCTGCTTCGCGCTCAGCGCTGACGTAACCCTTGTCGGCCCAGACCGAGTCTTCCTCGCCGTGGAGCAGTTCGTTCCAGACCTGGCTGTCGTGCAGCTTGGCGGTCGAGGTCTCGAGGCTGTGAACTGCGCCGCTTTCGGCGTCGACGCCAATGTGCGCCTTCATGCCGAAATACCACGCGTTCCCCTTCTTCGTGGACGACATCTCGGGGTCGCGGGCACCCGCCTTGTTCTTGGTCGAGGACGGCGCATCGATGATCGTCGCATCCACCAGCGTGCCCGAGCGCAGCGAGATACCCTTGTGCGCAAGGTGGACATTCACCTCGGCAAAGATCGCCTCGGTCAGCCCGTGCCGCTCCAGAAGATGGCGGAAGTTGAGGATCGTGGTCTCGTCGGGAATGCGATCGTCGCCGAGTTCGATCCCGGCGAAGCGACGCATCGCCTCGCTGTCGTACAGCGTCTCTTCGGCCATCGGGTCGCTGAGGGCATACCAGTTTTGGAGGAAGTAGATCCGCAGCATCGTCTCCAACGCCATCGGCGGGCGCCCGCCCTTCGGCCCAGCCTTGGGATAGTGCGGCGCGATCAGCGCCAGAAGCCGGCTCCAGGGCACCACCCCATCCATCTCCGCCAGAAACTGCTCCCGCCGCGTCACCTTCTTCTTCATCGCATCGCGTAGGCCGGGAAAGGCTGGCTGTTTCGGCATCGGCAGGGCTCCTCGTCGCGTCGCCGAGTTCTATCAGATCAAGCCGGATGCGGCAGGTTTTTCAGACGTTCCTTAACTTGGCGGGCAGATGCGACCGATTGGAAAGGTCTTTTTCCGTTTGCACTCATCTGCATCAACCACCTCGGCGCGAGTCCGCAAAGACCGCATCTCGATTGTCGTAACCGGTCGCAGCGAATGGGTGGACTGAAATCTGGCGAAATCAGCACGGGTGAACGACCGGCCTGGCGAAATCGATTGCAACGCAGCAATGAGTGTGCCGCACCTGCGAGTGGATGCTGCGCCAGCAAACGCCTGATAGGACAACGGCTCCTTCGTCCCGCATTATTATCCTTGAGGCCGGGCGCAGCGAATGGCCGAATACGGCAAATTTTCTTCCTAATTCCACGCCGCCAACTACTGGCTTTTGGGCAGACGGAATCTGGTCGGTATCGAGATTGCAGTGTGCGGTGAGGGAAACGCAGTCATCGGTTTGGAGAATGGGGGAGCGATCTTCAAGGTGAATAAAGTCAATGAGTTGTCGGTAGAGAAGGTTCGATTCCAGTCCCGTCCGCTCCGCCACAGAACTTAGCCAACGCGTTGAGTTCGAACATGAATTCTTCTCCTTCGCTTTCCAAGGTACATTTCGCGGTACATCGCCGCTGAATGTGCGGTTGATCGTCCAAGGATCGCGGTTTGCGATCGTCAGCATGTCATGAGGGCGCGACAACCCCAAAACTCTTTCGCGGTGCCAGTGAGATTCGTGTCGGCCGGGAACGTGACGTCCGTTTATTCCTGCAAGCTCTGCGGACCTTTTCGGTGCGCTTGCCCGACCAGATGCCTCAGGCCCGGATGATGTCGCCAGGCGGTTCCGGGCCATCTTCAGGGTCGGCACTGGCACCCCGGACTTGCCGGAGCCAGTCGTCGATGGAACTGCCGCTCAGGAGCCGCTCTTCGGCGAGTGCCCCTGCCATCCGCTCCAGCAGGTCACTGTTTTCCCGGAGGATTGCCGTCGCTTGCCGTTCAGCCTTCTCGATCCTGTTGCGGACGCGCTGGCGGGTCGCGGGATCGTGCAGGAGCGCACCGTCGGGGGCGTCCAGGTAGATCGGGCCCCAGGCGCCAAGTCCGTAGCGGCTATCGATGCTGAGCGCGAGACGCGTGGCGATCGCGAGGTCGCTGGCGGCGGAACCGCCCGCCCCGGCGGAGAGGCTTGAAAGGACAAGCCGCTCCGCCGCCCGGCCGCCGAGCGTGTAGGCAAGTTCGGCCTCGAGATCCTCGAGCCGGGTCTCGCTGTGGCCGCGTTTCCGAAGGATCTCGCCGCCATCGCGCCGAACCAAGAGTCGCGTGATCGTCCCGAGCCCGAGCGCGGCGCAGACGATCGCGTGTCCGCATTCGTGGACCGCAACGCGCCACTCCCAGGTCTGCCCATGCCCATGCGGCGCGAGCCGGGCTTCGAGTTCTTCGAGGCGGAGTTCCCGGCTCTCGGCCCGGGCCTCGGCGTGGGCGGCGCGGATCGCCGCGTCGACCTCGGCGGCGCTGCTGCCGACCGCCGCGCGGGCCAGGTCCCGAAGCGCCGCGGCGGGAAACATGCCTCCAAGTTGTAACGACAGGATGCCCTGCAGGGCGTCGGCATCGGGAAGCCGGACCTCGATCTTGATATCGAACCGGCCCGGCCGCAGGACGGCGGGGTCGATGGCGTCGGGGAAGTTGCAGGCGGCGATGACGATCACACCCTCGAGATGGGAGATCGCGTCCATCTGCTGCAGGAAGCCGTTGATGACCTGCCGGCGGTAGTTCGACCCGTGGCGGTCGCCGTCGTTACGGGAGCCGACCGCATCGACCTCGTCAATGAACAAGACGGAGGGCCGGAGCCGACGCGCTTCGGCGAAGCTCTTCTGCATCGCCGCGAGCATGTCGCCCAAGTGTCCACAGGCCTGCCAGGCGGCAAAGCTTGCCGTGACGAAGTTCAGCCCCGCGCTGTTGCCCATGGCCCTGGCCAGCCAGGTCTTGCCGGTACCCGGCTGGCCGTGGAGCAACATCGAGCGGGTCATTTCCGACCACGCGAGCTTTCCCTCGGACCAGAGTTGCAGGTCGGCCACCAATTGGCGCGCGGCTCGGAGAGCCGCGCCGTCGCCGCCGATCTCCTCAAGCCGCGGACCGGGTGCGGGCTGCGTCAACGCGGCGAGGCGATCCGCCACCGCAAGTGGCGTCGGCGCGCGCAGCGCAAGCCGCACTGCGGAGAACGGCAGCGCGGCGAGCGCCCGGTCTTCGGGGAGCGCGGCTCGCACCGGCCCCTCGGCAATCTTGCCGGTGGCGCTATGGCTCGCGCGCAGGTGGCGGATCATCACCTCGCGGTCGAGCGGCGCCAGGCGACGCGGCGCCGGCATCACCGTCGCCAGGGCCTTCGGCAGCACCGCGCCGGTGGGCAGAAGCACGAGAAGGGGAAGCTCGCTGTCGAGCGCCTCTTCGAGCACGGTCGCGAAACGCGTGTTGGCGAACTTCGTGACCTCGCCGCTGGCGATGTCCGGCCTGACGACCAGCAGCCCCCGCCCCGGCGGCAGGAGATACCGTTCACTTTCTCCCGCCCGCCAGCCCGGCGGCAGGATGCAGCCGCCCAGGAGCTTGACGATGACTTCGGTCTCCTCGGGAGCGAAGCCGTCGAGGACAGTGGCGGCCCCGGGCTCAAGCATGGCCAGAGCGCCCGCGCGCGACCGAAACGTCGCGGCCAAGCGGATCGCGAGCGAAAGCTCCATCGGCGGGATCCGGACGTCCGGGCGATCCACGCCCCGGCCGTCGGTCGCCTGCGGATCGCGGCCCGCCTCCAGGAGGACATCCACCTCTTCCGGCGGCATCTGGAGCAGCTCGGTCTCGCCCGACAGAAGCTCGAGCAGCGACGGCGGCGGCGCGTCCTCGGGCGCCGGCGACGGGGCGGTTTGGTCCTCGGGATCGACCTCGAACCCGACGCGCTCGCGGTGGTTTCTCTGAAGGCGGCGGATGACACTGTCGGCATAGGCCGACCAGTCGGGGCGCGGATGGGGCATGGGGGATCTCCTGGCGGGGCAGCGGCGCAGGCGCGGGCTGCGGATCGGGGGCGTTCCCGGAACCGCCTGCGACGGTTCCGGGATGGTTCCGGGATAAGCCATCAAGAGGCCGGGACGCGTCAGGCGCGACTGTTCGGGATAGCGGCTTCAAGGGCGTCGAGCAGGCGGTGGATCTCGCCCTCGATCTTCCCGGAATAGATCTCCGAGACGACGTTGAGCGCGCCCGCCAACTTGTCGCGGCGGATGATGCTCTCCGGGAAGGCGCGCTTGAGCCGGCCATGGAGCTTCTTCTCGGCGCGGATCGCGCGGTGCCCCGTCGCCATCGGCACGACCCGCACGGGCGATGTCAAAGAAACCTGGCTTGCGGCGAGGCAGGGCGCCGACTAGGTCATGTTGACAATTGGCGGAGCCAGAGGCGGATCGAGGTTATGTCGATGAAACCCAGGAAGCTTTCGGCAGTCTTGTCGTAGCGGGTGGCGACACGGCGGGCGTTCTTGAG
>NZ_JAPDOG010000063.1 GCF_026013545.1 Defluviimonas salinarum
TCGCGGCAAAACTTCAAGCTCAACCGCGCCGCCGCTCTCGCCGAGTGGCGCGGCCTCGGCGCGTCATAAGGGACAGCGATCCTGCCCTTGTGGAGACGGGTTCGAATTGGTCTGACGCCACCTCCGGGAAGGCTCCGACGACACGGGCACGCCGCCGGATCTCCCGCATGATGCGCTCCAGCGGGTTGTTGGTTCTGAGCTTGATCCAATGGCTGTCCGGAAAGCCGTAGTAGGTCAGGGTCTCGTAGCCGTGCTCGTCCAGCAGTTCGGCGGCCTTGGCCAGCTTCTGTGCGCGTAGCTCGGCGATGACGGCCTGCATCTTCTCGGCCGCTGCCTTGCGGTCTTCCTGGGCGTGGATCGCCTTCAGCATCTTCGCCGCTTCACGGACCTTGCCGGAGGGCACGAGGCTGAAGACATTGCGGTAGAAATGCACGACACAGCGCTGCCACTGCGCCTCGGGCAGGACCTCGGCCGCGCTCTCGACCAGACCGCGGCACGCGTCCGAGACGATCAGCTGGACGCCAGAGAGGCCGCGGTCGGCCAGGTGCCGCAGAAACATCGACCAGCCGGACTTGTCCTCCTTGGGGCCTTCCATGATGCCGAGGATCTCGCGGTAGCCGTCCGTCGTGACGCCGATGGCCACCAGAAGCGAGACATTGCGTACCTCGCCCGCCCAACTGCGCTTCATGACGATGCCGTCGGGGAAGACGTACGGGTGATCACACTCGATCCGCCGGTGCCGCCATTCGTCGATCTTGGCGTAGATCTTCTTGTTGAGGTTCGACACCGTCCCGGGGCTGACCCTGGTGCCCCAGAGCGCTTCGGTGATGTCTTCGACCCGGCGCACCGAAACGCCCGCGAGATACATCTCGATCAGCGCCTCCTCGACGCTGCTCTCCCGCCGCTGGTAGCACTCGATGATCGCCGTCTCAAAGGTCTGGCGCCGCAGCTTTGGCATCTTGAGCTTCACCGGGCCGGCCCTGGTGTCCAGCGACCGTTCATAGCTGCCTGCACGCGTGTCCTTGCGCCCTTCTCTCCGCTCATACCGGCCCGCGCCGCATAGGCGGTCGGCTTCGGCATCCAGCATCGCGTTCAGGGCTTCCTCGACCGTACCGCGCACCATCTCGCCCAGATGGTCCCGTATCCGGGCCTCGTCGATCTGGATCACTTGCCCATCGGTTTCGGCGTCTCGTTCTCGTCCATTCTCAGCTCCTCTCAGCCAGTCTGAAAGGGGCCGACCTCACGGTCAAATGTGCGAAAGACTTTGTACGTTATCAGCGTAGCTTCTCCTCGAGCGCAAATTTCAAGAAGAACCGCGCCGCCGCTTTCGCCGAGTGGCGTCAACTCGGCGCCGCATAAAGGGCAAGCTCACTGTCCATTCGGAGACTGGTTCGAATCCGTCTGACAGCTCCGTCTGGAACCTAGCCGGAAACACGCGGCGACCGCTTGAATGGCATTCGGATCTGGATGGTTTCTTCGCCGGCCTCCGGCTCCACCAGGTAAAGCCCGAGAAACATTATCCCGACAGCCGACCATGCAGTAACGGACATGCTTTCCCCCAGGATCAACATGCTCCAGACGATACCAGCAATCGTCACGGCATAGGCACTTTGCGCCGCGAAGACGGCGCCGGCCATGGCGATCAGCAATACCAAGATGATCGTTGCCGAGGCACTGGCGGCTCCCATCAGAACCACGACCAGTTCGGTCTGCCCGAACGTCGGACCCACCTGAAGAAAACCGTCGGTGGCCAGAGCCAAGGGCATCATCATCGGCACGGATAACAGCATCATGAAGCCAACTGAGTTGACGGGATCCAGCTCGTCTCGCTCAACGGTCGAGAGGCCGAGATCTTCAACCGCGAATAAAAAAGGGACAAGCAACGCCAAGGCCACCCAATGCACCTCCGTCGATGATGCAAGGCTCCCACGGCTCAGGAGAACGGTCACGACCCCGACCAACCCGACAACAAGCCCGACGAGACGGCGTAGCGTCGCCTTTTCCACCCCGAACATCGCCGCCAGAGCAAACACCATGAAGCCCTCCAGCGCCGAGACGAGAGCCAGTGTCGTAGCCTCCACATGGCCAGCAATCCAATAAATCGTCACGTTCTGAAACACGCCACCGAGCACCGCCCAAGCTAGGAGAAAACGGAGGCTGCCCCGGCCGGGCAGCGACAGGCGCTTTCGTGATAATGCAACGGCAAGACACATCAGTCCCGCCAGCAAGTTGACCCAGATCGCGAGTCCGACCGGCGTCGCGTCGAGGTCGGCCGCGATGTGCGAAAGCGTCGGCACTACCCCCCAGATCACCCCGAGCGCGATCACCATCAGGATACCCTTCAGGGTAATCACCTGACGCCGAAGCGCGACCTCTCTGTCATAGATTTCATCCGCCATTCGTGCGAGCACGCGGGCTAAGGTGCCCAAGGCATCATCGCGGGCAGCGACGTCGTCCACATTCATCCTGTCGGGCGAGAACTCGTCATCCAAAATGATCTGGGCCGCTCGGTTCAATTCCTCCACTTGGTCGAGATAGGCGCGCTCACGCTCGCGCAGCCGTCTTTTGCGGATCGAGGTTTCGAGCCGCGCGCGCAGGATCACCGGATCGAAATCCTTTGGCAGGAAATCCGTTGCGCCAAGTTCGATGGCCCTGACAACACTCGACATATCGTCGTCCAGCGCCGAAACCACGATAACCGGGATCTCTGCCAGGATGTCGTCCCGCCTCATCGCCTCCAGAACGTCGAATCCGTCGAGCCCCGGCATGACGATATCGAGCAGGATTGCGTCATAGGGATGTTGCCCCAAAAGCTGAAGCGCCTCGGAACCGTCCCGAGCCTCGACGGCCTGGTGGCCGAGCGCCACAACCGCGAGTCTCAGCTTCGCCCGACTGACACTACTGTCGTCGACGACGAGAATCCTCACGCTGTCACTCATGACGCCCCGCTCCACTGCATCCCCGCCAAATGAACCAAACCACGCAACAGGCGAATGCCCTATCCAGCGTGATCACCTCAGCCTCCATGGTCTCCGACCGTCGATTTTGACGGTTTGGACACCTGAATTCGCGCGCGGAACTCCTCCCGCGCGGACCTTGGCTCGGCCAGCCAAACTCCGACCATAACCAGTGCCAGCGCCCCCCAGGCCTCTGGAGAGAGCGTTTCGCCGAGGAGCAGCATGGCCCAAAGAATGCCGGCAAGCGTTTGCGAATAGGCCAGCTGGCTCGCGAACACCGCACCGGTCAACCGCACCAGATCCAAAGCGAGAGCGAGCGCAATTGCCGTCGCAGCGCCCAGCACCAGGATCACAATCTCGATCGTGCCTAATGCAGGTTGAGGCCAGTAGAACTCCCCCGACCCGGCGGCGGTCGCCCCGAGCGGAACGACCGAAACGACCATCATGAGGCCCACGGTCGCAAAAGGATCAAGGTGCGTGGGCCGCCGTGCCATCAACAGCGTGTGAAATGCCAGCAGCAAGGGAAGCGCCAACGCCGCTATTGACCAGTGAAGACTGTCGTCATGGGCGCCAGCTCCGGCGAAGATGATGACCGCAGCAACGCCAGCGAAGCCCGCTCCGAGGCCACACGTCCGTCTCAAGCTGGGCTTTTCGAGCCCGATTATCACGGCGATGGTGAAAACCACGAACGCCCGCGAACTGCCGAGCAGCGCAATGGTCGACGCTTCTACATGCCCAGCAATCAGAACTGTCAAGAATTGATAGAGGCATCCGATCGTTATCGCCCAGAGTCCCAGAAACCCCATGTCCTTGAGCGTCGGCCGCAGCCGTCCACCGCGCGCCGCGGCGATCGCGATGCACAGAACCGCGGACACGGTATTGGCCCAGATGACGATGCTGAGCGGCGAATACCCGTCGGCGCCAGCGGCCATTCGGCCAAGCGCCGGGGCGATCCCGAAGATGACTCCGGCGATAAGAACGTGCAAAGCGCCACGTAGCGTTCTCGCGCTTCGGTCAAGGCGCCTTTCGCGATTGTAGATCTCCTGCGCCAGCCCACGGAAGACGATCGCAAGCCTGCCCAACGCGTCGGCCTTTTCGGCCAGGTCGTCCAGCTTGAGATCTCCGGGCGTGAAGCTGCCCGCCTCGAGTATCCCGGCGGCTTGCGTGAGCTTCTTGACGCGTTCGAGATATTCGAGTTCCCGATCGCGAAACCATTTCCTGCTCAAGCAGGCGTTGAGCCGCGCGCGGAGCACAACCGGATCGAAATCCTTCGGCAGGAAGTCTTCCGCTCCGAGTTCGATCCCCTGCACCACCTTGTCGGTTTCGTCGTCGAGCGCAGAGATGATGATCACCGGGATCTCGCGCAAAATGTCATCGGACTTGAGCATGCCGAGTACTTCGAAACCATCGACCTCGGGCATCATGATGTCGAGCAGGACCGCGTCGTACGGGCGCTCCCGAAGCATCATAATCGCTTCGGCACCATTTCTGGCGACATCAACGTGATGGCCGATATGTTCGACCGCCTTGCGCATCTTCAGGCGATTGAGCGAATTGTCATCGACGACCAGCACATGCGCCGGCCCGCGGGCGTTCGCCGACGGGGGCTTGTTCTCAGTCGCCGGTGACATCGTTTGCGCTCACGCTGATCAGAGCCTCGCGCGATGCGCGCTCTTCCGCGGCGATTTCATCGATCGCTTGTTGCGGGGCGTCCACCGAGCCGTCACGACACTGGTGCTCCAACCGCTCACACAATTGCGCCAAACGGGTTGCTCCGAAATCGCGCGCATTGGACTTTAGTGTGTGGGCCGCGATCCGCATTGCACTCCAATCCGCTTCGGCACCGCTTGTCCGCAGCGCCTCCACGAGATCTGGCGCGCCCGAAACATAATCGTCCCGCAACTCCTCGAAGTCTTCGAACGCTCCGCCGATCACGGCAATTAGCCGCTTCAGGGCGCTCTTGTCGATCCTCCCGTCACTCATTCACACCTCCGGTCTCGGGTTCGGCTCTTCCGCTAGGCGATAGGACGCGATCCTCGAAAAAACGCCGCCTTGCCAAGGCTTTTCACCAGTGCATCGACATCGATCGGCTTGCTCAGGTAATCGTCCATGCCGGCTTGCAGGTAGGTCTCACGCTCCGTAGACATTGCATTGGCGGTCAGCGCGACGATGAAAGGCCGCTCGGCTTCAGAGAGGTTCGCCCGGATCAGCCCCGCCGCCGCAAGGCCGTCCATCTCAGGCATCTCGATGTCCATCAACACAACGTCGTAGTGCGCGGATTGGCAGGACGTTACCGCCTCCTCGCCGCTGCTGACCACATCGGGGTCGACGCCCATCCGTTTCAATATCTTGGCACCAACCTTTCGGTTGATCAGGTTATCGTCGACCAGAAGAATCTTGAGCCGCGCCAGTCTTTCGGGGAGCCCGAGATCCGGCCGATCATCGCCAGGCGTCATAAGCTCGGCATCCTTGACGATCGCGCCAGCAATTGCGTTGAGCAGGTGGCTGGACTTGGCGGGCTTTGTGAGGGTCGCAGAGAACCCGACCCGCTCGGCCTCCACCCGAAAATCGGAATCCACGGGCGAGACGGAACTGAAGAGGACAACCGGCGGCGCTTCCGCTCCAAGTTGCCGGCGGATCGCCTCGGTGAGCTCGAAACCATTCATTTCGGGCATCTTGAAATCGACGATGCACAGGTCGAACCTCTCGCCGGCCGCGAGCCAGTCCAGCGCCTCATTCGGCGAACCCGTCGCTTTCGCAACAAGCTGCCATGCCCTCAACCTTTCAGTCAGAATCAGCCGATTCGTGCGGTTATCGTCGACCACGAGCACCCGATGCCCCTTGATCCGCGCAAGGCTGTGGTCACGCTGCGACCGATCGGGCGGCGGTGCGACCTCGAATGGCAGGGTGAAGGCGAATGTCGTACCGACGCCGAGTTGGCTGCTTACGGTTATCTCGCCCCCCATCAGTTCGACGAGGCGTTTCGTGATCACGAGACCCAATCCGGTACCGCCATAGCGCCGCGTCGTGGATGCATCGACCTGGCTGAAAGACTTGAACAGGCGATCCATCCGGTCGGGAGGAATGCCGATGCCCGTGTCGCGCACACTGAACGAAAGGAGCATCGTGTCGCCTGGCTTCAGCGTCTCGATTCCCAGCTTGTTGGACAGGGTCAGCACGACTTCACCCTTCTCGGTGAACTTCACAGCATTGTTGAGCAGGTTCATGAGGATCTGCTTTAGCCGCACCGGATCCCCATAGACGCAAGAGGGAACGCTCTGATCGATGCTGCAGGCGAGTTCGATGCCCTTTTCAGCAGCTTTCGACACGATAAGTTCAACCGAGCTTTCGACGGTTTCCGCGAGTTCCAAGGGGAGACGTTCGAGTTCGAGGGCGCCCGCCTCGACCTTCGAGAAATCAAGAATATCATTGATGATCGTGAGTAGCGTCTCGGCAGCGGTCATAATCGTCGCGCTGATGTCGCGCTGTTCGGGATCGAGTTTCGTACCGCCCAAGAGCGTGCTCATCCCGATGATGCCATTTAGCGGCGTGCGGATCTCGTGGCTCATCGTCGCGAGGAAGACGCTCTTCGCCTCGTTCGCCGCTTCGGCGGAATCCTTCGCCCGTTTCAACTCGTCGGAAATCCGCTTGATGTCCGTAATGTCGGAGTGAACGGCGACGGTGCCTCCTTCGTCGGTCTTCCGGTTGCTGATCTGCTGCCAATGGTCGCCAAGCACCTCCTGAATGAACGGCTCGGTTACTTTACGGTGGCGTAGAACTTGCCTTTCTACCCAGGTTTCCTCATCTTCGTTGGCTTTGGGAAATCGCCCGGAAGCCGCCGCGCGACGTACAATGTCGGTGTACAGGATCCCAACGGGCAGATCGACGTCGCCGTCGCCAAGCATGATCTCGCGATAGCGCTGGTTCGCGACTACGAGCTTGTCGTCCCGGTCAAAGAGCGCAAAGCCCTCCGAAATGCTGGCGATGGCGTCCGTCAGCTGCTTCTGCGCTTTCAGAGCCTCTGCCTCAGCCTGCGCAAGCTCGGCAGTCCGCGCTTCGACGCGGACCTCAAGTTCGTCGCGCGATGCCCGCAGTTCTGCCTCGTACGCGTCTTGCTGTTCCTGAAGGTCGTTGAACGCTGACACGACACGCCCGATTTCGTCATCGCTCTGCCAGTCGACAGTCTGTCTCTGGCCAGATCTGTGGGCCATGTTGATCGACTCGAGCAACAGGCTCAGGGGTCGCCCGATGATCCTTCTGTTCGCGATAAGCGCGGCGCTGGTGACCCCAAGGAGAAGTATCGCCGCAAGCACCGCCGCAAGCGTGAGGCGCTCGCGTGTGATTGCCTTCAGCCGTGCATCCGAGAACGCGATCTCCAGCCGGCCGATGCGGATCTCATCGCCCTCGTCCGTATAGATGATGTCTCGCTCCGCGAAGTAGCGGGAACCTCTCAGCCCCTCGACGTCACCTGCCGACGCAACAAGCGTTTTCCGCTCGTCGTAGACCGCAGCGGCGACGACATCCGTATCGGTCAAAAGCGCCTTGAGTATCAGCTTGGTCTGTTGGTCAGCGACGTTCCAGAGCGACTCCGCCACGACGCGGCTTTGTATTTGAGCAAGCTCATTCAACTTGGTCTGCAACTGCTCCTGTGCGGAGCGACGAGCGTTGAACTCGAAGGCACCAAACACCATCAATGTCGAAAGCAAGACCAGTGGAATGGCGTAGGCGAGAAACTTGCTTTGAACGGAGCGCAAACGAAATCGCCGGACGTGATGTCGACGAAAGCGATCGGGGCCGCGCGGCACCCCTTCTTTCGTCTGCGCCCGCCGCATCAGAACTGATACTTGAAGTAATCGTCTACGATCTTGTCGGCGTCTATCTGTCGCAGGCCATCGTTGAACTTGTCGCGAAGGGTCCGGCCTTCCTCAGTGTCGCGGAAACAGAGAAAGAGCGTCTTGTCCTCCAAGGGATGCTCGTTGAAGCGGATCGACGCCGCGTCCGCCTTAAGCTCGGCTTCCGTAGCGAGAAGGTAGGACAGCACGAGTTTATCGATCACCGCCGCGTCAATTCGCCTACGCACCAGTTTCTTGAGGTTCGTCAGATCGTCTTTCGCAGGTAGTGCGCGGATCCATCCGGTTCCCGCCTTCTCGTCGAACTCGTCGGTGTTGGCATAGCCGAGGACCGTTCCGATTTTGAGTTTCTGTTCGCCGAGATCATCAACCGTTTCCCATGTGATGGGCCCGTCGATGTGCTCTGCCAAGCCTAGTGGGCCGTTACCGATCGGTTCCGATGCAACGAAGCCATCTACATGACGGCAGTGATATCCAGGAAAATACGCGATTGCTTCAGCATCGTTCTTCGCCATGTCAATGGCGCGCTTCCAGGGCAACACCTCGACTTTCGTAGAAATGCCCGCCGCCGCGAATGCCTCGCGCACGACCTCCGTGGTTGCGCCCATTTGAGGCAAATCTTCGCCAGTGTAGGGTGGCCAGTTGAGCGTCGTGACCGTGACACTATCTGACGCTAGGTCATGTTGACAATTGGCGGAGCCAGAGGCGGATCGAGGTTATGTCGATGAAACCCAGGAAGCTTTCGGCAGTCTTGTCGTAGCGGGTGGCGACACGGCGGGCGTTCTTGAG
>NZ_JAPDOG010000064.1 GCF_026013545.1 Defluviimonas salinarum
CATCTGCTCGTCCGTCAGCCAGAAAAGATTGCTCATCATCAACCCCGTCAGTCTGGAGCCTTGAATCACCCGGCGGCGGCAGCTTCAAGCAGATCAATGGGTCCTGACCCTAGGCTACTTAGTCGTGCTTGCCTGAAATCGAGCGGTATCAGAGAGAGTACTACCGTCCTGAAACATACCTGATGAAACTGGGAGAGTGAGCGCGCCCATGTTCTCAACCTCGGTCTCGATCTCAGGCCAAATCCCCTCAATCAATTCGGCGAGCGTTTCGACATGCCGCGCCTCCGAGTCCTGGGAGATCACAGACAGCCTGAGAACGGTGCGCCCCTTCCAAAGGGCTGTACGAACGAAGACGCATCGCCCCGCATTTAGCCGTTCGGCAAGCGCGGTGATCTTCCAGCTTTCATTGCTCAGGCTGTGGCAGCCGACAACGATTTGGTTGAGGTCCATGCGGTTCAACACTTCCAGCCCTCCGACCCGGCTGATGCGCCGGGCCAGTCGGGATGCGGCGTCGCAATGCCGGTCGACCAATGTTGCGACGCCGTTGCGGCCGAGGCGGCGCAGCACCGCCCAAGCGGCAAAGCCCTGAGCGCGGCGCGACAGGCCCGGAGTAAATGCCGATGGGTTGCGCCCGTCTTCCTCGGCCGCGTTCAGGTAGCCTGCGGACTTCTGCATGGCGCGTTGATGAGCAATCTTGTTTCGGACGATAGCAAAGCCGGATTCGTAGGGCAGTTGCAGCCATTTGTGGCCATCGACCGACCAACTGTCGGCAAGTTCCGCCCCCATGGCTAGATGCTTTCGGGTGGTCGAGGCCCGGACCCATAGTCCGAATGCGCCGTCCACGTGCATCCACGCATCATGCAACCGCGCCAGCGCCGCAATCTCGGCCAGCGGTTCGAACCCTCCCGAATTGATGTGCCCGGCCTGGGCCACGATGATCTTTGGCCCCTGAACCCGAGCCATGGCGACGGCCAGGTCGTCCGGACACAGTAGTCCGGCGCCGTCCGACGGCAATTTGTGAAAATTGGCCTCGCCGAAACCCAACTGGCGCAGGGCGGCGTAGTTGGTGACATGGGCATCGTCACTGAGGAAGATATGGACTTTCGGCGCCCCCTGAAGCCCCTCTGCGTCGATGTCGTAGCCACCGCGCCGCAGCACTTCCCCACGTGCGGCGGCGAGCCCCACGAAGGCGGCCATGGTCGCACCGCCGACAAACCCGACGGAGCTGTCTCGCGGCAGGTCGAGAAGTTCAAGAAGCCAGGCTTCCACGGCCTCTTCCGCCGTCGCAGCGGCGGGCGAGGACTGGTAGATCGCCGCGTTCTGGCCCCAGGCGGAGGTGAGCCAGTCGGCGGCCACTCCCACCGGATCGGACGCCCCCATGACCCAGGCGTAGAAATTCGGACTGGTATTGCCCACAAGCCCCGGCTCGGCGGCCGCGATCAACTCATCAATCACGCGCGCGCCGGGCAGTCCATCATCCGTCAGGGGAAGGCAGAACCGCTCCCTGAGCGCGGCGGATGAGGCGGATGGGCTGATCGGGTGGTTGCCGCTCCGATAGTCCCGCGCGTAAGCCGCCGCGCGGGTCAGAACATCGGAAGGGGCAAGATGTGCAAGGGCGTGTACCATGTCGAACTCCAATCTACCGGGGATGCATCCATCCGGGCAGGAACCTGTAGGGATTGGCCGTCTTGCTCGCGTCGAAGCTGAGGCCGAGAGCGTTCAGCCGCTCAGCCATAGAGCCATCCTTGAACGCGTCGAAGGTTTCCGTCGCACCGCCAACATGCGTACCGCCCACAAAGATCTGAGGAATGGTTGGTAAGCCGACCTTGATACCCAGCGCGGCCCTGAGATCGCCGCCCAAACTGTCCTTCTGCATCGCTGCCGCATCGAGCTCCACCGCGTGATACGGCACGCCCGCTGCGGCAAAGAGTTTGCGTACAGACCAGCTGAATTCGCACCATTCTAAGACGAACATTACAACGGGATGCTGCGCGACGATCTCGTCAACCATCTCTGCGGTCTCGGGCTTGCAGGTCGGTGTGGCCGCAGAGGCCACGGGCGCGGAGGCTGCGCTGTCGAACCGCGCGCCAGGTGTGGACCGTGACAGCGCGATCTCATCGTCGCTCATTTCCTCCTCTATGCCATCGAACAGGACCGTGGACATGTAGCGTTCGCCGGTATCGGGCAGCATGGCAACGATGCGCGATCCTTTGGGGGCGGTCTTCGCCACCTCCAACGCGGCGGCGAAGGTTGCGCCGGCGCTGATGCCGCAGAAGATGCCCTCCTGCGCCGCAAGAGCGCGCGCCGCTTGAAGGGCGGCATTGCCGGCGACGGGTTGGAACGCGTCGATTGCGCCCGCGCTGACGGCGTCCTCGGCGAGCTTCGCGATGAAGTCCGGCGACCAGCCTTGCATCAGGTGAGGGCGGAACATCGGGTGGCTGGCCGGGCGGCCGTCTGCATCCCGCTCCTGCGCGATTCCGCTTTGCATCAGCGGCACGTTGTCCGGCTCTGCCACGACGATCCGCGTCTTGGGGCATTCGGCGCGCAGGACGCGGGAAACGCCCTTCAGCGTGCCGCCGGTCCCGAAGCCCGTCACCCAGTAATCCGGGCCCTGTCCGCCAAAGGCATCGACGATTTCCTGCGCGGTGGTGCGGGAATGCATGTCGGCATTGGCCTCGTTCTCGAACTGCCGGGCAAGGAACCAGCCATGTTCGCGGGCCAGTTCCTCGGCTTTGGCCAGCATGCCGGTGCCCTTTTGTGCGGCGGGCGTCAGCACCACCTTCGCGCCAAGAAACCGCATCAGCTTGCGCCGTTCGACGCTGAAGCTTTCGGCCATGGTCACGACCAGCGGGTACCCTTTGGCCGCACAGACCAGTGCCAGGCCGATCCCGGTATTGCCGGAGGTCGCCTCGACCACGGTCTGGCCGGGTTTCAGGGCGCCGCTCGCTTCTGCCGCCTCGATGGCCGCCAGAGCGAAGCGGTCCTTCACTGATCCGCCGGGGTTAAAAGCCTCGACCTTGACGTAAAGCTCGACCCCTTCGGGCGCGAGCCGGTTGATCCGGACGATGGGCGTATTCCCGATCGTGTCGAGGATAGAGCCATGCAGCGCCGAGGTGGTCTGAGGAATGGGTTTCAAGTGCATCTCTCTTGTCCTTTTGATTGGTCTTGGGCGGTCATGCGGCCGGGGCCGCACCTGCATCCGCCGCCATGTGAATTTCGTGTTGAACGACCTGGGCATCGCGGAGCGCGAGGTACCAAGGGTCTACTGAGAGGGCGCGGTCGACGAGGCTACGGACGGCGGCGCGGTCTTCGTCGGTGTCGACTTCGATCCGTATCCGCGATTCCAAAGGGGCCGCCGTGCGCGGGCTCAGCCCCATCAGCGCGGCATCGTCGAAATCGCATTCGATCGTCACATCGACCGAGCGGAAGACGAGCCCCTCGCGCGCGGCCATCATCTTCACGCCGATGCTGACGCAGCCGACGATGGCGGCGCGGGCGAAGAAGCCCGGGCTTGGCCCGGCAGCGTCGCCACCCATGCCCGGCCCCAGATCCATGGTCGCGTGGAACTTGCCCTGTGAGGCGTGGCAGGTCAGCCCGTCTTCAATCCGGCCGGTTGTCACCAGCGTGTTGCACGCGGCTGCAAGGTCTTGCCGCATCCGTTCGATCACGGCGGTCTGCGCCTGCCGGATCACCTCGTCCCGCACGGGGGTCGGTTTCGCATCGGTTTCGGACGTCATCATGGTCATAGGTATCTCCTTTCAGGCCGCCGAACGGCCGCGTGTGCAAAGAATGTGATCGGCAAGGGCGGCGGCATCGGCACCGACGCCATCGATGAGGGCAGAGTTGCGCTGTCTCATGAACGGCAGGCCGAGGGTGTATAGTCCCGGCGCAACCAACCCTTCCCGGTGCATCAGCCCGCCTTTGCGGTCGAAGACCGGCAGGTGCAGCCAGCTGTAATCGGGCCGGAACCCGGTCGCCCAGAGGATGGTGCGGATGTGACCGCCGCCGAGATAGAGCGAAAGGCGCGACGAGGCAGGACAGGGTGTCGCGGCAAAACGTTCGACAGGGCCGATGCCGCTGCGGCCGGTCTCCTCGGCCCAGGAATCGAGCGTGTCGAGCAGCCGGTTCATTTTCAGGTCCGACAGCGCGCAGTGATTGTGCAGCGCGCCGGAAAAGAGCGCGGTGCCGTCGCGGACGGCGCTTAGACGGCCGACGATCTCGACCCCCTGCGTGGCAAGGCTGCTCAGGTCGCAGAAGCGCTGCGCGTGCGAGCCGATGAGTTGCAGCGAGGGCACCCGGCGCGCCCGATCGATGTCATCGACCTCTTCGACCCGCGTGGTGTGAATGCCCGCGCGATCCATCCACCACTGAATGTCCCGGCCGCGATAGTGGCGCGGCATGCGGATATGCTCACCGGCAGAAAGAATGACCTCATGTCCGGCGGCGCGGATTTCGGCGGCAAGCTGGACACCGGTTGCCGAGGCGCCAACCACCAGAACGCCGCCCGGCGCAAGCTGGTGGGGATTGCGGTAGTCCAGTGCTGTGATCTGCGCGACCCGCTCAGGTATCTGCGCTGACAATGCGGGCACGGAGGCGATGTTGCAGGCCCCTGTGGCCAGAACCAGCGTGTCGCATATCCAGCCACCGCGGTCCGTTGCGACGTGGTAACCGGTGCCATGGACGGTGACCGAGAGTACGCGGGTGCATTCCTCGACAGGTGCCCGGCTTGCGGCGGCGTAGTCATTCAGGAAACGGGTTATTTCGGGCATCGACATGAAGCCGTCGGGATCAGGGTCTGTATAGGCAAAGCCGGGCAGCCGGCTTTGCCAGTTGGGGGTGAGCAGCCGCAGGCTGTCCCACCGCTCATGCCGCCAGGAATTCGCGATCTCGCCACGCTCCAGCACGACATGGGGGATGTTGCGGTCCGACAGGCAGCGGCTCATCGCGAGGCCGGCCTGACCGGCGCCGATGATGAGGGTTCCGATATGTTTCATGGGTTTTGCTCCTGTCGGACCGGCGGTGTCAGGCAACCGTCACGTTGACGGACGTCGGGTTGGTGAGAAGGTCGAAGACGGCCGAGCGCTTCTGCGACTGGGCAACCAGCGCGCGGATTTCATCGGCGGTGGCATCGGCGTCGATTTCGAAATTGACGCGGATGGCCGAGAAGCCGTTGCGGATATCCTGGTCCATGCCGAGAATGCCGCGCACATCGATATCGCCCTCGACCATCGCCCGCATGTGGTGCAACTGGATGCCGCGATGCTGGGCAACAGCCGCCACGCCACCCGAAAGGCAGCTTGCCAGCGCGGCCAGAACGATCTCCGGCGGAGTCGGGGCACGGTCGGCAGCGGCAAAGACTTCCGGATGGTCGCTGTCGATGCGGAAGGTTTCCTTGCGCTCGTGGTTCTGGCCGAGGCCGAAGTAACCATTGATCGCGTTGGTGCTGTGGGTGCCATCCTTCCAGTCGCAGGTGCTGCGGAAGGTGAAGGCGGCGGCCTCGGGCATCTCGGCGAACGCGCCGCGCGCGCCAATCAGGGCTTCGGTATTGACGCCGTTCGAAACGGGTTTGGTCATCGTGGAGATTTGCATTTTCATTCCTTTCAAGAGTTTCGTGTGTCTGATCGTTCGGGTTTGAGGAGGTGGCCGGATGTTCCGGCCGGGGATGGCGGGCCTTCCGACCCGGCGCATTCAGTGATGTCGTCCGCCCTGTCTGGGTTTGGCAAATAGCGGGCTGCGTTCCGCGTACCAGCGGCGGGAAGTGTCATTCGGGACCAGTCCCGAAAGCCCGTCAAAGCCGCTGCCATAGCCGGGCCTGCGGTCCTTCTTCATCATGTTATCCATTTCGCTTTCCTTCTTCGTTCCGGGCCCTTCCGGGCTGATGGGAAAGCAATACAGCCAGCTTTTGCTTGTGGTCTTGAGCGGGGGATGGGTAATTTGTGGGGAAAGTCTGAGTTTCGGTGGGGAAGGCTTTTTGCACTACGCGTTCGACGGCTTTGCGCTTGACCTGAACCGTGGCGATCTGCGCCGCGGCGATGCCGTGCTGCCGGTCGAACCGATGGCCTATGCGGTGCTGAGCCATCTGGTTCGGAATGCCGAACGTCTGGTTGCAAAGGACGAACTGGTCGAGAAGGTCTGGGACGGGCGCTTCATCTCCGACGCGGCGGTTTCGACCGTGATCAAGTCGCTGCGCCGCGCCCTTGGGGACGATGGTAAACAGCAGCGTTACATCCGCACGGTTCACGGGCGCGGGTTTCGCTTCGTCGCGGATGTCCGGATCGTAGCGCCTGCAGTCGTGACCGAGCCTCAACCGCAAGAAGTTGCACAATCGGTCGAGACGGTTCCGGCGGAGCAGAAGCCTTCGATCGCGGTGCTGCCATTCACGCTTATCGGCAGTTCCGAGGTCTATTCCGCGATTGCCGACGCGATCCCGGGTGAACTGATCTCCATCCTTTCAAGGCTGCGCTGGCTCAAGGTCGTGGCACGGGGGTCGAGCTTTCGGTTTCGCCCGCCGTTGCAGGATTTCGAGGCGATCCGCTCGGCGCTTGGCGTGGCCTATGTCTTGTCGGGAGAGGTTGAGATCCTCGGTCCCGCGCTCGGTATCGCGATCGAGCTTGTCGACGCGCGGAGCTCGCAGGTCGTATGGGGTGACCGGCTTTCGGGCAAGATCGACGACATTCACGACATGCGCGAACAGATCGTAGCGCTGATCATTTCGGCAATGGAACTGCATATCCCGCAACACGAGGCGCAGCTTGCGCGTTTGCGGGCGCCGTCAGGGCTTGATGCCTGGTCACTTTATCACATCGGCCTTCAGCATGCGTTCCGCTTCAACCGGGGGGACAATGCCCGTGCCGCCGACTATTTCCAGCGCGCGACCGAGCTCGATCCGCTCTTTGCCCGCGCCCATGCGGCCCGGTCCTTCGTCAGCTTCCAAGCGGCGTTTCTGCGCTATTCGACGGATCATGCGGGCGCCATCGACGATGCCAGGCGCCATGCGGAGCGGGCCGTGGAACTTGATCCCATGGACCCGTTCGCGAATTTCAACTTCGGCCGCGCCCACTGGCTCAGGGGCGACCCGGCGGCGGGGCAGTCCTGGCTGGAACGGTCGTGTAGTCTGAGCCCCAGTTTCGCGCAGGGTTACTACGCGCATGGCTGGGCCGATTTGATGGCGGGCGATGGGCAAGTCGCCCTTGAGAATCTTGAAAAATCAATCAGCCTCAGCCCGCTCGACCCGTTCCGCTATGCGATGCTTGCGGCAAAGGGCATGGCGCATTTTCAATTGGACGAGATGGACGAGGCCGCGCGCTGGGCAGATCAGGGCGCGCGGACGCCGGGCGCGCATTATCTGATCAACGCATTTGCTGCTGTGATAAACGAAGCCGCCGGTCGCCACGATCAGGCGCGATACTGGACGCAGGAGGCGAAGGCGCGCCGCAAGGATGTTTCGATCGAGGCATTCTTCACCGCGTTCCCATTCAGACATGAGGCAAAGCGGGAAGTGCTGTCCGACGCCTTGGCGACGCTAGGATTTCCAGAAAGATAGGCAGGCAGTCGGCCTTAGAAACGTATTAATCATTTTGGTACCATTTGGGTTTCTGGCAAAGTGGCGCATGGAACTAACTGCCCGTGCTCGGTTCCTGCGTCAGGGCGCATTGGTTAACTTAAGGCGGTGCGGGGTTCTGTTGCACAAATCCTGTAGGGGATTCATCTCGTGAAACCAGCGTGATAGCTGGGGTGCATGAGCAGACCGACCCCACCGACCTACAAGATCAGGAACTGGCCAGCCGACAATGAAGCGCTCAAGCGCCGCGGCTCGCTGACGATCTGGTTCGATCCTGAGATGAGCTGGGATGCCGCGCCGACAGGTCGGCGTGGCCGTCGGCAGAGCTACAGCGATGCCGCCATCCAGACTTGCCTCTCGATGAAGGTGCTGTTCGGCATGGCGTTGCGGCAGACCACAGGCTTCGTCGAGAGCCTGCTGCAACTGGTCGGCCTGAACTGGACGGTGCCGGACTTCAGCACGCTGTCCCGTCGCCAGAAGACCTTGGCCGTCAACATCCCCTACCGTGGGTCCAAGGGGCCGCTGCACCTGCTGATCGACATCGAGCCGGTGAGCGCCACCGGTTCGAGCGAACCGGCGAGGGGGGATCAAGGTCGAGGGCGATGGCGAGTGCCATGCGCGCAAGCATGGCGGCCCCAAACGGCGCGTTTGGCGCAAGATGGGATGGTTGCCGCCCACCCCTGACGGCATCGCAATGTGCCAAGGTCGTGGTGTCGAGGCCACGTAGCGGAGAGGACGGCAAATGAAGGATACGATGATCGGGGTAGA
>NZ_JAPDOG010000065.1 GCF_026013545.1 Defluviimonas salinarum
GCCAGGCGGATGATCTCGCGGCTCGTCTTGAAGTATTTGAACGGGTCAGGTTTCGACATCAAGCGGCGCTAGTCGGCGCCCTGCCTCGCCGCAAGCCAGGTTCCTCTGACACCGCCAAGGAGGACTATGGCGGCGGCGCAACGGCGCCGTGACGAGATGCAAGGGCACAAGAGAATGATGATGATCAAGCGAGACCGCTGCCGGGACACCCCGAGGTGCTGTCGGGGCTTCAAAGCTCGTCCGTCTGATTGGGACCCAGCACGCGGACTTCATCAAGGCCAGCGGTCAGACGCACCGCGCTCAAAGGCCGGACAAATGACCGCAACCCGCTTCGATCAGCCTCGCTCAAGAAAACCCTTGCAAAACTGGAGCCGTCCACAAATGACACCACCCCGCGCGTCAGCCGGCGCAACAAGAAAAAACTGGACTGGTCTCCGCCGGGGCTGCACTTTGGTCGTGAAATCCCAAAAAATCACGGTCTCTGTCTGCCTCATTGACTATCAGCAAAGTTCTCGGGGGGAATCGTGGCACTCGACGCAGCCGGTATCAAGGAACTCAAGCAGCAGATCAGCATGGCACGAACGAAGCCGCTGAATTTCGGCCTCGCCCTCGGCAAGAAGCCCGAGGATACCGCCCTGATCATACACCCGAAGAAAGACGGGTCGATGCTGTTCAAGGAGGCGCGCAAATCCGACGGTGTCGAAGCCGCGAAATCAACCTTCGGAAAGATCACGGTCGACGGCAACAGCCTGACATTCGATTGCGAAAGCGAACCGCCGGCCGGCATGAAGAAAAAGTGCGCGGTTTTTCTGAAGGCGGCAAAGCTGTCGCTCAAGGTCAAGATCAAATCGCCCGACGGCAACGAGTTCGAAACGGGCGAAGATGAAGGCGAAGCCCCCGAACAGGTCGAGCGTCCCGAGAGTCCGGAAGAAACCGGAACGCGGCAAGCATCCCAAAGCCCGGCGCTCTCGCAGGCCGAGCTGGTTGCAAGGGTCAAGACGGCAAACGGTCGCTTGCAGCAGCTGTCGCAGGCTGCCAGGGACAAAATCGCACCGGCTCTGAAAGCCGTGATCGGAATGATTTCCGGCGGCGATCTCAACAAGGCGGCAGCCGGGCTGGCCAGGATCGAAGCGGCGATTGCGGCAGCCGGCGGATCAGGCGACGGCAACCGGCCGGGCGGCGATCCGGATCCCGGCGGCGATCCGGACGATCCCGGCAACGATGCCGCTGAACGTGACCGGTGGCGCAAAGGTGCAGATCGTCTGAAACCGCTGGTTGCCGCGGCGCTGAAGCTGGGCACCGGCGATCCGGGCGCGCTGCGCGCCGCCTGGCTCTGGGCTAACGAAAAGGCCGATGCGGTGGTGCCGGATTACAAGGCTGCCGCCGGCTCGTTGCCGGAAATCACCCGCCTTGTGAAGCTGGCGCATAACGAAGCGCCGTCCTCGCCCGATGCGGCTAAGAAAAAGCTGCAGGAAGAGGCTGAGCGCAAGCAGGCGTTGTTGGCGAGCATGTGGGCCGATAAACGCAAGAAAGCCGCACCCGAAATTCTAAGGGCACTGTCGCTCAACCCCACCGAGCGGTCGCGGATCGAGGGCTTGTGGGCCGCGGCCAATGCCAAGGCCGACAAAGAACAGGAGTACGAAGTCGCGATCCGCGCCGCAGATGTCGCGCTGCAGCTTATCGCGAAGATGGATACCGCGCCCGACCAGGGCACGCCGAAACAGGACAAGTCGGCAAATAAGGCGGTCTGGGACCGCGCAGCGCCGGCCATGAAAGGCCCAGTCGAGGAGCTGATCCGCGCCAAGATCACCGACACCACCGCGCTGGCCGCCGCTTGGGAACAGGCCAACACTAAGGCCGGAGAGAAAGACTGGGACGCCGCCGTCGCCGCTCTGCGCGCCACCAAGAAGCTGCTGGACGAGGCCAAAGCCGCCAAACCCGAAGGCCCGCCGGCCAACGATACGGTCGAAGACGCAGGGCTGACAGTGGAACTGTCGAATGCCGAACATCTGCTGGAAAATGATATCAGGGAGCTGCGCAAGCTCGCCGCCGACTTCGGCGACAATGCACCGGCAGATTGGGCGACAGAAACCGACCGCATCGCCGGGACGCTCGACCTGTCGCGCGACGACGGGCTGGAGGCGGTCAAATCCGCCGTTGCAACGGCCAAGGCGGATATCGCAGCCCACAAGAAGGCTATTCATGAACTGATGGCCGAAAAAGAGGCATGGGGACGGGAATGGGATCTCTACACCATTCAACGCGACAACATTGGCGGCCACAGCGCCGCAAGCGGTGAGCCTGTTCTGGCAGCGTTCAATACGTTTAAATCGGACGCCGAGGCGGCGAAAGCCAAAACGGATACCGCAAACTATCCTGACGCCCGCACCGATCTGAAATCCGTTACGGATACTTACGATGCGCTTTTGAAGCTTGCAGACGATACTGGGTCTTATCAAGCCATCCGAGACAAGCGGTCGAGCACTCTGGGCGCATTGTCGCCGTACGCAAATGCCCAAAGTGCGGCACTGAAGGACGAGGCGCAGCAATGTCTGATCAAGGCGGCGCGCCTGTCCGGCCGCAAACAGTTCTCAGAGGCGATGAAAGAACTGAATAAAATCCCTGGCCTACTGCACAAGGCCGAGCAGGCGAAAGGCGCACACCAGCGCTATCGAGACGCATACGAAAACGACTACAAGGTTGAAATCGCGAAACTGGATGCAGCGGACGACAAATACAAAAGACACATCCTGCCGGAACTGACACCCTGTCACGCATTTGCCGCCCGCGCCGAAGCGCTTGCCGGTGCAACGCCGCCGGATTTCATTGCGGCCTATAGTCAGGCCGCCGAGATCGGCTATTCCGTTAGGGCTGGCACCAGAATCTTGGCGCTGGCCAAGGACTATGCCGACAAGCGCGAAGCCTTCGACACCGCGTACACAGCCATAGAAGGCCACGACGGCCGCGCGGGAATCGAAGATTTCTATCTTCGGGCCAAGGCAGACAAAGACAGGCTGGATCAGTTCAAGGACGCGCGTGAATTTGTGGCGGCTGTCAAATTGATGGAGGCCATCCAGCCGATGTTCGCGCCACAAAAGGCGCTGGCGGTGAAATACAAGACCTATGTCGACAAAAAGAAACCGATCACTCAGGCGCTCGACAAGATCCGCGAAACCAATGACAGCGCCAACGGCTTTGCGGCATCGGAACTTGCTGCTGCGGACAGTTATCTTTCGCAAGCCGCGGCGTTCGAAATGATCAAGAAATTCGACGAAGCCACCACTGCGATCGAGGCCGCAAAGGCCCGCGGGGAGCAGGCCAAGGCGCTGCTGGACGGCGCCAAGAAGATTGCGGATGCCAAACCCGAGGCCGCAGGTGAAGGCGAAGATGCCAAAGCAGCACAGATCAATGCCTGGATCGATGCGATCCCCGGTCTTAAAGCCGATGTGCAGGGCAAGGATCAAGGTACGTTCGCGGACCAGATTAACTCGGTCGATGCTCTCCTTGCCGCGGCCAAGGAGGCGATGAAGGCGGACCCGCCGGGCGATGGCAAAGAGGCTCGAAAGCCCGACGCAGCAACCGCTGAAGGGAAGCTCCAGGAGATCGAAAAGATTCTCAAGGACGCGCTACAGAAGGTCGAACGCAAGCCAAAATACGACGCCGAGGTTGCCAAGCTCAAGACTGAGGTCGAAAACACCTTGCCCGGTAAGAATGTCGACCCGCACAAAATAATCACTGATGACATAAAGGAGTTGGAAAAGCAGCTGAAGGCTGCCGAAGACGCAGCCACGCCCCCCGGTTTCAATTTCGACGCGGCACTGAAAACCATCGCCGAGGCGTTGGTGGCATGCGAAAAGGTCGGGCGCAAGGCGGACGCCAGAACCGCGCAGCAGACCGACCGCACAACCATTGAATCGTTGATCACACATCTCAAGGGCCAGCCTGACAGCGACGTTTTCAAGAAAGAGCGGGACCGGTTGGACAAACTGCTCAAGGATGCCGACGATTGCCTGAAACGCCTCGACATCGCCGGATCTGACAAGCTCATCAAAACGGGCAAGGATCTCAAGGCGCCTTTCGAAAAGCTCTGCACGGATTACATCGAGGCGCGAAACGACCGAAACACGAAATACGCCTCCGCCAAGACAACCGTCGAAGACAATCAACCGATTCTGAAGATGGAGCTGGACCGTCAGGCGGCAATGAAGACCCAGATCGAGAAGATGTTCCGCGATCATGCGTTTGTCTCTGCAAAGAAGCAGATCGAAGAACTAGGCTGGTACACCCATCACGGCACGACGATTCTCGCGCGGTACCAAACCTACAAGGATGCTCGCAAAAACGACGTGACCGACGATCTGGGTACGCCGACGCGCCCTAACCCCGGTCTCGACGATCTGATTGCCGAGATCGACAAGGGCCTGGCAAAGGGGGACGAGCTGGCCCAGAACCGGCAGTTCGAACAGGCCACTGCGCTGATGGGAGAGCTGAAGGCCAAGGTCGCCGAGCTCAATCGGCAGATCCCGCTCAATGAGACCTATAAAACGGCGAAGACGGCGGCGCGCGGCAAGCTGGACGAAGCCAAGGAACCGCCCGAACGCGCCGCCGTGATCAAACCGCTGCTCGACCGCGCAGAGGTGAAGTACAAGTCTGCCGAAGACCTGCGGATGCGGGGCGATTACGTCGCCGCGACGGCGCTGATGAACGAGATTCCGACAAACTGTACCGATGCGATGGCAACCGGCGATTTGCATACCGGTTTGAAAGTTCTCGAAGGCGTGGGTGACGCACCCCACCAGTCTGTTCTTGAGGCCGCAATCAAGGAGGTGCGGGACAAGGTGACGCAATTGCGCGCAGCCCCGCCACAGGAACAACTTGCGGATAAGATCATCGCCGCCAGCAGCGCCCTGGACGCGGCGCAGAAAGCAATCGATGGGGGCAGTATCGACGTGCGGGATCTGATTAAGCAGGCCTGCGCCGATTGCGGCACCGCGGAAATCCACCAGCGCCAAGTGGCCCAGGTGCGCGGCGAAACCACTAAGTCGGTAAAGCTGGTCGACGATTTCCTGAGCGGACCGCACGAAGCCAAGGGGTTTGTCACCGAACGGATGAACCGGACTAAAGCTTCGATGAATGAGGCACCGGCAATGATGATCGCTTCCGGAGAAGCGACCGCGATGACGCATCTCTTGAATGCCGTCGCAACGTTCCACAAGAATGAGGCGTTGGCCGACAGGCGCGTCGAATACGACAAGGAACGGGCCAAGCTGGTGCCGGGCGCCGGCGATCCTGTCCTGAAGCAGTTGCAGGACAGCGCGCACCGCTACGCCGTCAACGACGACATGAAAGTGCTCCAGACCAAACTGTCCGAGGCAGCCAGCCATGCCGAAGCGGCAGAACCCGATCTGGACAAGGCGATGGCGGCTCTCAAGGCCGCGGCCGAAGCTGCCGCACGGGCAAAGCTGACAATCAAGATGCTGGAAAATACGGCCGCGCCTTCGAAAGAAGACGTGAAGGCGATTCTGGATCAGCCTGATGGCGCAGACAAGCTTGACGTGATCGTCAAGAAACTCGACCCGGACGCCCGGCGCGACATCACGCGGATCGCACTGGAAACTCGGTTCGGCTGCAAGCTGGAGATCTATGTCGATGGCGCCCTCCAAGCCGACGGCGCCAACAAAGGTCCGAATGTCCTGAAATTCTATGAGGCGATGTCGAAGCTGCCGCTGAAACACACTCTGTCCAGCGATAGCATGCTGGGCGTCGACGATTACCGCAAGGCAGACGGTAGCGCGGCCGACGGGTCTTCGACCTTTGAGATGTGGGGAAAAAAGACGCTCAGCATGCGCGAGGGCGCCGCAGCAACCAGCGCTGGCAGAATGCTCGGCTCGGACCACAATACGGGGTCGTGGAATCCGGGCGATGAGGGTTACGAAAACCGCGCGGACTACGCGCCGGCCAACGACGAGCCGGTGCAGTGGTTCAACTGGAACACCCTGCACGAAGTCGGTCACTCGGTTGACGACAAATACGGTTTCATGCGGTCCAAGCTGGGCGACGCGAAATTCGGCGGCTGGACGGAATACGGGCGCGATGTACGCTCGGTTGCCGAAAAGGTGGCTCGCCACTTCAAATTCGGCGATCTGGCCTATGTGCAGGAAGTGCTGTCTGGAAACGCCAGCCCGCCCCAGACGGACCCGCCCGACCAGATCGAGCCAACAGAATGGGAACGCCGCCGCCAGCAGATCCACAACTGGGCGGAAAACGCCAAATCCAAGAACAATCCCTGGGAAACGAATGCAACCGCAATGGCGTTGGAGCTTTCGGACGGCGAAATCATCCACGAATCCTATAGCGGTCTGTGGGTCGGATACAAAGCGGCGGCCCGCAAGATGGGCCTGACCGGATACCAGTTTCGCGCGCCGGGCGAATGGTTCTCGGAAATGTATGCCGCCTACTATTCGAAGAAATTGAAACCGGCCCATCCGATGACCGCCGAGTTTGCGGCGCTTGAGAACCGGGATACTTAAGGGAGGCTTGCCATGTCGCTGTTCAGCAATACGGGCATCACCTGTCAGGAATGCGGCCACGTGTATACAATCGAGGCCGTGGGAAGCGTCAATGCCGATCGGCGGCCGGACCTGCGCGACGCCATCCTTGACGATACGTTTCAGGTAATCGAATGCCCCAATTGCGGGTTCGCGTTCCGCCTGGAGCCGTTGTTCAATTATCTCGACGTCGGCCGCGGCCAGTGGATCATGTCACTGCCGGGACGGCAGATGTCGGATTACGGGGAGCTGGAAACTGAAGCGCAGGAGCTGTTCGACACCACTTACGGCGTCAAGACGACCGGCGCCGCGCGCGAGATCGGTGACGCGCTGGCTCCGCGCCTGACCTTTGGCTGGCCTGCCGTCCGGGAAAAGATCCTGATCGCCGATCTCGACCTGGATGACGTGGTCGTGGAGATGGTCAAGATGGACCTCATTCGCCGCATGGACGAGGTGCCGATGCGGCGGGGGATCGAATGCCGCCTGATCGGCCTTGACGTCGAGCGTATGCAGTTCCGCTGGCTCGACACCGAAGACGAGGGAGCTGTCATGGGGGTCTCAGTCGGCAAGGAACTCTATGATGTGATTGCGGAAGATACAGATGGCTGGGCAGAGCTCCGCGCCCTGCTGACCGCTGGCCCATTCGTCGATATGCAGCGTACCTACATGTCCGATGGATCGACCGAAGACGCCGAAGAGAATTACGCATCGGCCTAGGGCCTGTTGACAAAAGGGATTCACACGGACGCCTGATCATGATTCAAGCTGGTATCTGCGATGGAGACCAGCTTGGCACGAGACCTGATGTCGGACGATGAGTGGGCGTTC
>NZ_JAPDOG010000066.1 GCF_026013545.1 Defluviimonas salinarum
TGATCGAGCGCGAGCGCCGGATGATCGAGCGCCGCATCAAGGCGGCGAAGTTCCCCGCCACGAAGAGCCTCGACAGCTTCGACTTCAAGGCAATCCCCACGCTCAACAAGGCGCTGACGATGGAACTCGCGCGGCTCGCGAGTTCGTCGATCGGCGCGAGAACGTCATCGCGCTGGGACCGAGCGACACCGGCAAGACGCATGTCGCGCTGGGGCTCGGTCTCGCCGCCTGCCAGAAGGGCCTGAAGGTCCGCTTCACCACCGCCGCAGCACTCGTCCACGAACTCATCGAGGCCGCCGACGACCGCCGCCTGCAGCGGATCCAGAAGGCCTTCGCCGTCCAGGATCTCCTCCTCATCGACGAACTGGGCTTCGTCCCTCTCTCCAAGACCGGCGCCGAGCTGCTCTTCGAGGTCATCTCCGAGCGCTACGAACGCGGCTCGATCATCATCACATCGAACCTGCCGTTCGACGAATGGACCGAGGTCTTCGGATCCGAGCGCCTCACGGGCGCGATCCTCGACCGCCTGACCCACCATGTCCACATCCTCGAGATGAACGGCGAAAGCTTCAGGCTTCGCCAGAGCCGCAAGGCCAAAACCTGATCTCCAAGCAAACCGCCCCCCCAGAACTGGCCTTCGGCCAGCGCGCCTTGGCGCGTGTCAGCTTTGTGGAGAGCACACGCGCCAAGGCGCGCGACAGTCCCAACCGTTGGGGACTATTCCGCCGCTACGCCGACCAATTTTGCGCCGGGATTGACACCCACAGGGGATCTCACCCCAGCGCCGAATCTCTTGAAGCAAAGGTTTCTTGGGAATTTGATCAGGTCACGCCCCTTCTGATCACCAGTCGGGCGCTGGATCTTCCGGATCTGCCTCGGACGCAGGAGGATGGTCTTCGGGCGGGTCGTCCGCTGCGGGGTCCGCGTCGATGGCCTGCAACGCCGGGGCGGGGTCCCGGCAAGAAGCGGCCGTCCTGAAGCGATCCCCGAGACCCGGATGCTTGGCGAGGTCTTCCCACGCGGCGCGGATGTCTCCGGGGAGGCCCCTGGGCGTCGTCACGACAAGCCAGCAGTCCGCTACCGATCCGTCCTTCAGCAGCCTGAGCACATTGGCAGGCAGTTGAGGACGGAGCAGTTCGTCGACAGGAACATATTGTGGCGAGATATCCGCCCGCCCTTCGACGGATTCTGCGACGTCCGACTTCCGCGAGATATCGTCGATAAATACCAGCCGCTTCTGCCGGACCCGGGGCGCGGGCTGAACCTGAACAGGAGGGCTTGCAACAGGTCTGGGCTGCGTGGTCTCGGGCGGAGCATCTGGTCTTTGCCGCGTGTCCCTTCGGATCGCGGTCGACGGTTCCGGCACGGGCTCCGCAACGATCTCGCTCTTCCGCAGAACTGCTGCCGACGCTGGCCACCCGAGGGCATCGCTCAGCGACGCAAGGATCCGCCCGGCCACTTCGCAATCAACGGCGTGTAAGACCCGCACCCCGTCGGCGCCGATCTCGATTTCGGCTCCCTCCCCCAGACGCACCCGGTAACCGCCACCGACAGGACGGATCGACACCCGCGCCCCGGGCGCCACCATCAGCGCCGCGCGGCGGATCGCCACCAGCACCGCGGCGCGACTTCCCGAGGGCGGTTTCAGGCCGTGGCGGTCAGCCAGCTGTGGATCTTCCTGGTGAGATTCATGTTCCCCGCGGTGGCCGCGTTCAGCTGCTTCATCGCGCCCTCCAGCGCCGTCAGACGCGCCTGCATCTCCACGATCGCCCCCTCCGGCCCTGCCAGCACTGCCATCTCCTCCGCCGAGCCCGCGAGCCCGACCATGATCCGGGTCAGCTCCCCGATCAGCTCCTCGAGGCGCTTGCCCGCGCCGTCCTCCACCCCCTGCGTCTGCGAGAGGAGCGTGACCAGGTGCAGCACCGAAGGGGTCAGGGCGTCGATCGCGACCCGGAGGCCCTCCATCGAGGCCGGCGACGGAAGCGAGGGCGAGAGGTCTTGTGTCATTCAGGGTCTCCAGCGACTGACGAACATTGCGAAGGGTTTGCAGGACGGCGTCCGGAATCGCGCCGGCGGCCAGGGCAAGCGCGCGCAGCGCGACGAGGCGCTGATTGGCGGCGGCGATGGCGCGGCGGACCGCAGCGAGGATCAGGTCGAGTTGCTCGGCAAGAAGGCCTGACCCCAGAGCGGCAGGACCCGTTGCAGCGCCTTCTCCAGGGAGTCCACCCGCTGATTCAGGCGAAGGTTGGCCCCCTGCAACTCCGCGATCTGCCGCTTCATATCCGCGGTCTCCTGGTTCATCCGGTTGACCTGTTCCAGCAGGCTCCGCTCCATCGGCGTCAGGGGATCGTGGCTCATGGCGATGCGCGCCTTTCGGGTTCTGGTCGGATTTCGAGAGATGCAGATGGTGCGCGCTCGGAATGAGCACGGCGGGCGGATCAAGATCACCTGCGAGCCAGGCCCCGGGATCGAAGGCGATCTCGGGCCAGGCCCCACGTCCGAGACGCGACCTGTTGAACGCCGCGACCCTCGCCCACTCCCGCGCGAGGCGTTCGGGGGCGCTGGCAAGGACCGCGCGCCGGGAGGCAAGCTGAGCCTCGAGATAGGCTTCGGTCGGCAGCGCTTCGGCGCCGGTGAAGGCTTCCGAACAGATCAGCCCCCTGAGCCGGATGCGGCGCACGACGGGATCGTCCAGCCGGCCGACCGTAATCGAGCGCGGCCCCTGCCTCAGCACCGTCCAGCCTTCGGCTTCGCCGGCGTCCCGCAGCCAGTCGAGAACCTCGTCCCGATTCCCGACCGGTTCGGCCAGGACATCCGCGCGCAGGCGCTCCAGCGTTACCGCCATCGGGTCTCCAACGTTCTCTGCACCGGATCGCCGCGCCACCGCCGCGGCCTTCACCTGCCAGGACTTGCCGGCGATCAGCTGCCGGCGGCGCGGATCTTCCGGGTCGGCAAGGCCGAAGCGCAGGTTGACCAGATCCCGGAACGCCAACCAGAGGTCACGCGTCCGGCCCGGAGGATCCGGGTTCCAGGCCCGCACCCGGCCGTCGGGGCCACGGATGCCCTGCGCCACGGCGAAGTTCAGTTCAAGCCGGCCCGTGTGGGTATGCGTGCCGACAAGCAGCATCGGACGCGCGGCTTCCGGGATGCCGGCGAACAGAACCTCGCGCAGCAGCGACAGGATCGCCGCCACCCTCCCCCGCTCGTCAGGATCGCCATTGTTCAACAGGTTCACATTGACGTCCTCGACAGCGAAGGACAGGACACCCGAGCGATAGCGGTTCTGGAAAGTAAGCGCCCGGAGCTCGCCCGAAACAGGACCGCGTCTCCCATCAGGATTTCCGGACAAGGATCCCGGAGGATCGTTTTCCCGGAACCCGCGCCCTTGCCATTCACGGCTTCGGCGAAGAAGTACTCGGTCAGTCCCCAGCCAACCGAGGCACCCTCGCCATCGGAGTGATGCCTGGAAAAGCCCATCAGCATGGTGGCGTCCCCGATGCCTCGGGATCCGTTACCGGAACCTCATCGGCGCCAAGCCCCGGATCTCGTTCGATGGCGTCGTGGCCCGCAGAGCGTGGCAGGCCGATCCGGCAGATCTGGCGCTCAACCTTCAAAAGCGCGACGGTCAGCGCAAGCCCATCCGGGATCGGCATGTCCTGCGACATACCGGCGATATCCTCCAGCGCGCGCGCTGCCGCGGAAAGCGCCGCGATCACCTCATCACGCCGGATCGTCCGAACCCGAGTACCGTCCGCCGCGAGAACGCGATGCAGGACATAGCGTGAAACCGCCATCCCAGCGCCCCGAGCACCCGTCTCGATCGAGGCGCGTTCGTCGTCGGTCGGGTAAAAGCTCAGCGCCTTGCGGCGGGCTTCTCTGTCTTGCTTCCTGGGTCGTGCCATCGGTCATCCGGGGTTTCGCAATGTGCGCGAGGAACCTTGTTCCTGCTGTTCAGGACAAAGCTACGAGGGACCGAAGAAAATCCAAAACGCGCAGAAGGGATTTTTTCACGCGTGCTGAAGTTACGCGGGATCAGGGGATCCGCAGCATCTTGCGGAGGTGGTACGGCACCAGTTCCTGCAACTCCCACTCCACGGTGATCGGCTTTTCGCCCTTCCACCTGGCGAAGCGGGGAACGCCGAGATAGAGGAACGGCGCGGCGGTCGACCCGCGCAGCTTCTCGCTGCGGACGAAGAGATGGATCCAGCTATTTCGGCTTTAGCGCTGGCGTGGGCCTTTTGCCGACCCCCGGCGTGCGCTCCAGCAAGCTGGCACATGCAGTGGCGCGTCGGCACGCTCGGACTTCTTGGCGTTGCTCAACGTCGGGCTTTTAGGTGGCCCTGAGCGTGCGACGACGGATAGTCGCCGGGGCGGGCGTCGAGACAGTCAACAAGTGTGTTCCGCGCCGGTTCTTGACGCTTGCGGCCGGACAACCCGATAGGGGCAGGCCGAGCCGGCCGCAGTCTTGGAACGCTATCAGGCTCTCACATCGTGCTTGGCGAGGGCATTGTAGACAACGCCGCCAAGGATTGCGCCGATCACCCAGTTGTAGCCGGACAAGAACGCGAGCCACGGCACCCAGACAGTCGCCACCGAGAAGATGGTCGCCGCCGCAAAGGCTTTGACCGCTGTGCGATTCCAGCCGTTGTCGTAGTGGTAGACGCCGCCCTTCATATCGTAGAGATCGTCCTCGTTCAGCACCTGGTTCCGGTGCCAGTAGTAATCGACGATCATGATCCCGAAGATCGGGGCGAGCGTTGCACCAAGCGTGTTTACAAAGCCACTGATCCCGAACTGGCTGATGAAACTGTTCCAGAAGCCACCGATCACCAGCGCGAAGACCGAGGTGATCAGGCCGGCGGTGCGGAAGCTAATCTTCTCGGGATTGAGGTTGGCAATGCCGTTTACCGCGGGGATGAAATTGGCCACGAGATTGATGCCGACGGTGGCGGCAAAGAAGGTGATTGCCGCGATCACGCCAAGAAGCACGCTGTCGGTCCGCTCGACGATCTCGGTCGGATTGATGATTTCCTCGCCAAAAACTACCGCCGCGCCCCCGGTGGTCAAGAGCGCCAACGCCGAGAAGAGGATCATGTTGATGGGCAGTCCTGCGAGGTTGCCCAGCATCATCGTCGGCTTGTCCTTGGCATAACGCGAGAAGTCGCTGAAATTGATCATCACCGCGGCGAAATAGGCGACCATGGTACCGACGATCGCGATGAAGCCCTTGAACTCGGTGGCGAAAGTGCCCTCGGGATTGGCGAAGATCGTTGCGGTGGCCGACAGAAGCTGCCCTTCCGAGCGCTGCCAAAGCACGATGACGAGGCCAATCATCACCAGATAGACAAAGGGCCCGGCAATGTTCAGGAAAGTTTCGACCCATCCCATGCCACGCCAGAAGATCAAGATGTGGAAGGCCCAGACAATCACGAATGACACCCAGTCGATCCAGGCGAGGCCAAGGAATTCCGTTCCGCCATGCGCGCCGGTGATGGACCGGATCAGAAGCGCGAGCGCGGTCGAGGCAAAGTAGACCTGAACGCCGTACCAGAAAACCGCCACGGTCGCGCGCAGCACCGCCGGCAGCTTCGCGCCCTGGGTGCCGAGACTGGCGCGGGCCAGAACCGGATAGGGGATGCCGTATTTCTCGCCGGCGGCGCCCGAGAGATTGACCATCCACATGACAAAAAGTCCCGCGACGATCAACGCGGCAAAGGCGGTCCAGCCGCCGACACCGTAGGAAATGAACAGCGAGGCGACCAGAGAATAGCCGAAGAGCGACTGCACGTCGTTCGCCCAGATGTTGAAGATGGCGAACCATCCCCAGGTTTTTTCGTCGGCGCCAACGGGGTTCAGCGTGCTGGTCCCCTCGGGATTCAACGTGCCGCCATGGGCCACATGATGTTCTGTAGTTGTCATCCTCTCCTCACTGAAGCCACCGGTGACGGCGGTCCAACGTGGCGCATACGTCGCGCCTGTTTGCGGTTGCAACTAACATTTTAGAAAGTATTATATCTGAACGACTATAGCGAATGCCATATAACACCTTATCGAAAATCCTACAAATCCAGGGCTCGGACATAGCGATGACGCAGGCGAAAGATAGTCAGTTACTGGCCGACAAGGCACAGAAGGCGCTCTGGACCGCGCTGCGTTCGGGCAAATTGCGCGAAGGCCAGTTTCTGTCCATGTCGCAACTTGTCGATCTGCTCGACTGCCCGATCGCCGCGATCCGGGACGCGGTGAAGCACGGAACGTCGCAGGGCCTGTTGACCACGCTGCCAAAACGCGGCGTGCAAGTGATGGAGGCGCGCCCGGACACCATTCGGGAATGTCTCGATTTCCGGATGGCATTCGATCAGGAGGGCGCGCGGCGGCGGATTTCCGAAGGCGCGACAACCGGCCTGACAGCGCTGCGAGAACGCCATGAGGACATGCGAAACGCCGCCATGGCCGCCGCGGGAAGCCATCTGCCACCGAAGGCTATCGCCGTTGATTTGTCGCTGCACGACTTCCTCGCCGAAGGTCTCGGCAATTCTCTTCTGGCCGCAGCCTATGCCGCCAACCGCATGCGCGTGGCCATCATCCAGAACGCCCGCCCGTTCCTCCAGCACCGGATCATGTCGGCCATGGAGGAGCATATCGCGATCATCGACGCCCTCGACCGCCTCGACGCCGGGGCCACCACCGGCGCAATCCGATATCACTATGAACAAACCCTGCGGTGGTGGGGTGTTGCCTGACCTCCAACACGGATCCCGGCTCAACTTCGACTGCCGCTTGGTCGATACAAACGGCGCTGATTTGCCGTTCCTCTTCGCCCCCATCCGAGGCAGACCCGACGCATTTGTTTCGGCGCAGTAAGAGCGTCTTGGTAGCATGCGGTTTATACGTCACCGGAAACACCGCTTGGACGGTAGACGCAGAAGTCAACACTTGTGCTCAGTTACTGGCAACCTGCGCGATCGCTCGGTTCCTCGATCCGGGCACAGGCGGCGCTGGCGGCATCGCGCTCGGAAGCACCTGACACGATCCGCGTACCTCCAATTTCCCGTTCGTCGATCCCGCGTCATGATGATACCCTTTCCGGGCCCCGCTGCGCCGCCTGACGTTCAC
>NZ_JAPDOG010000067.1 GCF_026013545.1 Defluviimonas salinarum
TCACCCGCTTCCTCAAGGCCGATTATGCCGCCGACCGCTTCAGTTGGTCCGTGGACGAGGAGACCCTCGCCGAGGCGGAGCTCTTCGACGGCAAGCTGGCGCTTCTGACCAATGCCGTCGACCTCAAGGCTGCGGACGCCGTTGCCCGCTACAAATCCCTCGCCGACATCGAGCGCGGCTTCCGCGTCCTGAAATCCGACATCGAGATTGCGCCGGTCCATCACCGTCTGCCGGATCGCATCCGGGCCCACGCCCTGATCTGCTTCCTCGCCCTGGTGCTCTACCGCGTCATCCGCATGCGGCTGAAAGCAAAGGGCCACAGCGCCAGCCCGCGCACCGCACTCGATCTGCTCGCGCGCATCCAAAAACACACCGCTCATGCAGGCGCACGCACCCTCCATGGCATCAGCCGAACCACACCGGAGCAACTGGAACTCTTTGATGCCCTGAGCTTGCCAAAACCCGCCTGACCCCTCCGTGTTGTACCATTTTCGGCTATCCAGCCTAAATGATATCAGTCGTTTACGCGTTCAACTGATGAACTTCGGTGGCCCGACGCGCCGCATCTGGCGAAAGATCCACCTCGGGATCGATGAAGAAAAGCTGGAGGTTCGGGCGCTCGAGTTCACCGGCAGCCGCATCGGCGACGCATCGGTTCTTCCTGACCTGCTCAGTCAGATCCCTACCGACCAGGCGATTGGCAGCGTCACGGCAGACGGCGCCTACGACACCCGCAAATGTCACGACGCCATCGCAAATCGAGGCGCTCATGCTGTCATCCCGCCTCGAAGGAATGCAAAGCCGTGGAAAGCTGTCACGGCTGGGGCTGTGGCGCACAATGAGGCCCTGAGGGCATCGTGATACCTGGGTCGCGCGCTCTGGCGACGATGGAGCGGGTATCACCGCCGGAGCCGCGTCGAAACAAAGATGCACTGTGTGACACTTCTAGGCCAGCAGCTCATGGCCCGGGACTTCGAGCGGCAGGTTGCTGAACTCCAAATCCGCGTCGCCGTCCTGCACGGCTACACCACGCTCGGAATACCCGTCACAGAAACCGTGGATGAGTCTGTCCACGGAAAGGGATAACTCGGACTTCAGCCGATTTGCGCAACAGAGTCGCTCAGAAGGCTCGGATTATTCAAGCCACCCCTCCGCGGTCGTGACCGCGTGCCCAAGATCACTTGACTGAAGCGGCCCCGTTACCGAAGTCCTAACCCTAATTATATAAACTGCAGATCATCTATGATTTGATTGGCGGAGTGAACTCCGCGCACCGTGACGGTGTCGCCCGTACCGAAATCAAACGTCGCGCTTGCGCCAATTACTGTAGAAAACTCACTCAATACCTGGGCCGGCGTCAGATTTGCCCCACCCCAGAGCGCGCGAGACAGTATAATGGTGTCAACGTTATCCTTGAAATCGACTATAACATCTTCTCCAAATCCAGCATAAAAAACAAACCAGTCCGAACCGCCCCCTCCATGAATCAAGTCGTCCCCCTTCATTCCAAACAGCCAATCGTCTCCTTCGCCGCCACTGATCGTGTCGTTTCCAAGTCCACCAAAAATCCTGTCGCAACCATTGCCGCCATAAATTTGATTGTTATCAATTCCACCGTAGAGCCTGTCATGGCCATCTCCGCCGAAGATCGCATCACTCCCATTTCCGCCGTAAATCACGTCGTTGCCACTTTGCCCGAAAAGCCTATCGTTGCCATTCCCGCCGTATATTTGGTCATTATCATTTCCGCCATAGATCCAATCGTTATCACTTCCGCCATAGAGCTGATCGTTATCAGCTCCACCGTACATTTGATCGCTACCATTTCCGCCGAAGATCTGATCCTTGCCATCTTCGCCATAAATAACGTCGTCACCATCAGCACCGTAGATGCAATCACCGTCTTTTCCGCCGTAGCAATGATCGTTTCCCGCCCCTCCAAAAACCTTATCGCGGCCGCCTCCGCCGGAGATTGTATCGTTGTCGTTACCTCCAAAAATATAATCGCATCCAGCGCCTCCACTCAACAGATCGTGACCGATACCTCCATTCAAGATGTCATCCCCATCTCCACCATCGAGCGTATCGTTTCCAAGATGTCCAAGCAGCGTGTCGCCCCCCCCTCCTCCCTGTGCGGAATCATACCCAAGGCCACCACTCCAGATGTCAGAACCAGGCGACCCAATGAAACGGCTGGATTTATGCAAATTAAACTCAATCCTTATTACCTCATACGGATCCAAGGAAAAGGTAATGTTTGAAGCACTGCCCAAATCTCTTTCAGAATACTGCGTGAGTAGCGCCTTTACATCATGCTCGCGGTAATAGTCGACCTGGACGACACCGCTCGGAGTCCAGTGCCTCCCGTCTGAGGTGGATAAATCTACGCCGATTTTCACTCCGGAAATCGTATCGTAAGTCGACACAATGTCGCTAAAATCCAATGAGATGCTTTTAGATATATCGGAGCGCGACGAGGCAAAAAAAACAAACTTTTCGGATGAATAATAAGCGTTTACCTCAAGATCACCCCCACTAATATTGCTCTCGAGTAAATACGTTCCCACCAAGCTGTCTGACATCAATTTATAGGCCGCGCCTAGTGGTGACAAACTCTGCACATCGCCCCGCATGTCGCCGAGGTCATTGGCGGTATTCAATTGGTACGGCCACACAAATGCGGATTTAGCGCCAAGCCTGACCATATACTCAAACTGCTCAATTAAAGCTCCGGCCCCCGCCAGCCCTAACATTTGAGTATTTGACGATTTTATGTTCCATTCCGTTATGTGGAGGTCAATGTTGTATCCCAAGAAATGTTTCCAAATAGAATAATCAACATCAATATAGTTAAGTGAATGTGATGTTTGCGCAAATACGTCGTCGGATTTTGTGTAGTAGAAGTGTTCGGTGACACCAGATATCGAGCCGCGAGCCTCAGCAGAAAGATTGCTGATAATGTCGAGATTTGATAACTTTACCTTTGCATCCCACTTTAACTCCCCGCTTGCAGTAAAATCGGATGAGGTCATGTTGTATTTTGCCATGAGTCCATTAATGTAATCTCGACTCATGTTATCATATTTTCCCCCAGATTTGAATTCCGCACCCCAAGGGGCGCCCATTTGCACGATGAAGTCCGGCCTTTCGTTTCGACTAATCCCCGCTTCAGAAAACACCTCATTAGCCGCCTTTATGACGGCGCTGACAACCTTACCGTATTCTGAGGAAGTCATTTCCCCAGATCCCCAGTATTCATTCCCTATTTCAAATGCCTTAATGCCGTCAATGGCATGCTTTTTGCCGTCAGTGGATGGACTCGCCAAGAGGCTGGAAAGGAATGCCTTGAAGTCGCTTATTGCTACATTATTGACTGGCCGGGGTTGATCTCCCTCTGGGACGGATCGAGTGACAAAGTTTCGTGTCGGCAGGACAAATGTCGCCAACCTACCGGCCTGCTCTTCTATGCTCAAAAATTCCGAAAGCGGCACGAACTTATCTACCGCTAAGGCGGTTGGGGTGGTGCTCGGATCGTTGTCGTAATGTAAGCTGCTATCGTTGACGGCGATGTTTGGGTTTCTGTAGTCAAAGTGTCTTTCGGTCACCGATCCACCCGGATAGCGGAACGCAGTAACGCCTAACGTACTAATGTCGGCGCCTGACGTCGTGTTACTTTTACTTCCAGCAAATATTAAGTTCGCGCCGAATGCGGCTGAACCTACATAACCTTTGCATTCAGTGTCAAATTTGAACTTAAATACTGCCACATTGGACATTATCCGCACCCCGATCTTAAATAGCGTTCACCCCCGCGTTCGCAGAAACTTTATGCACGCGCCGCCATTAATGAGTTATGAAATATCTTGAGTTGCCGCAGCTCAATATGACAGTAAGTCGAGTAAAATTTGGACAATCGTATCAGTTTACTCGCCGTGCAATTTTCTTCATCTTAAAATGCGGCACTCCCCGCGCGCGATGGCGCCAAAGCGGCGTTGTTGCGGGCGTTGTTGCACTAATCCGAGAAAGGACGGAGATTGCCCTCACCGGTCCGACATTAGGCAACGGCTTCGATCTCGGCGGTGCCGAGTGTATTGAACCGGTTCATGATGGCGATGCGGATCTGGATTTCGGCGGTTTGACGGTCGGGGTCTCGTGACATGATCCTCTCGCCGAAACGCTTCAGGCAGTTCATCCGGACCTCAGCCCGGCTTCGGACGTGGTAGCCCGCCCATCGCTTCCAGAGCGCCCGCCCCGGATGTCGCGTGGCGCGCAGGACCTCGTTGCGGACGACAGCGGCCGGACCATCCGCCTTCCAGGCGCGCCCGTTGCGGCGGATGGGAATGACCGCATCGGCGCCCCGCTCAATGACAGCCGCGTGGCAACTGCGCGTGTCAAAGGCTCCATCCGCGGTGACGGTGGCGATCTCTTCGCCCTTGAGATCTGCGCCAGCAGCTCCGGCAGCAGAGGGCTGTCACCCTGGCGGCTCGAGGTGAACTCGACAGCCCGGACGTCCCCGGTGTGCCTGCCCATGGCGATGTGGACATTGCGCCATTGTCTCCGGCGGGATGGGCCAAGTTTGTGCGCCTGCCATTCGCCATCGCCACGGAACTTCACCCCAGTGCTGTCGATCAGCAAGTTCAGGGGCGTACCCGAGCGACGAAACGGGATCTGCACGGCGATCCTTGCCTGACGTCGGCAGAGGGTCGAGTAGTCCGGTACCGGCCAGTCCAGCCCGGCCATCTCCAACAGGCTCGCGACCAAACCGACTGTTTGGCGCAGTGGGAGGCCGAACAGGACCTTCATGGTCAGGCAGAGCTGGATCGCGCTCTCGGAGAAAGCCTCGGGATGGCCACGCTTGCCGTTCCTCTTGGCGTGCCAATCCATCTCCGGATCGAACCAGACCGACAAAGTGCCCCGGCGGCGCAGCGACGCGTTATAGAGGGATCGGGAATGTCGCCCGGCTGGCCACGGAACTCGAAGCGGCCGACGTTCCGGCGATGGTTAAAGAGATGGCTGCAGTTTATTTCGGGCAGATCGCAATAACTGCGGCGGAGATTGGCGCCTTGGATCGGCGCATCAACGACCACAAGATCAACCGGATCAATGGAGCTTCTGCCTTGGAACTGGAAGCCCTTGGGCGCCGTTAACGCCGAGGCCGCGTGAACAGCGCTCGAAAGAGCTCCTCGGCCCGCCTCAGCCCCGCATCCGTCAAGACAACCGACTTCGCCTTGTTGACCGGATCGGCAATCAGCCCCTTCTCGTGCAACCGCCCCAAGCACTCCCAGTCAAAGCCTTTCCAAGCCCGCCGCTCATCATGCAGCGTCAACCACATCAGGCCCAGAACGGCGTCGTCGATCCGGTCTCGGTCAATCTCCATGCCGCGAGCCTATCACAGATCATCGCGGCCACCTCAGCCCAGATCGGCCGGTTACTCTCTATATCAGCGCGGTCGCGCACCTCGGAGGCTATCTCGACCGCTCTTCCGACACGCCACCGGGGACGACTGTCATATGGCGAGGCTTCTCCCACCTCGCCGACCTCGTCGAAGGAGTCCGCATCGCAACGCCGCCGCTAGACACTTATGGGTAACTGCAAGCCTCTCTGGAGAGATACGGAGAGGCCACAGACCCAGTCAGCTCACCCAGCGATCATGGGGTCTAAGGCGGCTAGTCGAGGAAAGATTGAGCGGGGGCGCTCGTTGCATTCGATTTACTTTGCTGTCAGAGCGAGTGCATCGGAGAGAGATTGGCGTGGCACTATGCAAAGCCGCGCCACGCCAAGTATGGAGTGCAAACCGTCGCTGACTTCAGATAGGCCCCGGCTCCAATTTGCGACGTCTCTGCGTGGGGAACGAGATCAAGTTGGCGGTTGCTGGTTCCTGATTCACTTCGTCCCCCGGCTCTTCATCAGAGGACAAAAGCGCGGCAGTTACCGCGACGTTACACAGTTCGGCGTGAAGGTCGAACAAGTTATTCATTTCCGCATAAGCGGCCATATCGATAAGTGTCGTTGTTATCCAGGCGTGCTTACCCATCTTTGTGCTCCTAAACCGTCTCTACCCTGCATATAGGCACTCGGTCGGCTGTTACTCTCCCGACAGAATCAGCTGTGACGGGAATTGTAAGCCGCGACTGACAATCTATGGTGGATTCCAGGAGTCACTCTAGGGTAAATTTTTGGCGATTATGCGTATTGTGCCGGTCAGGGGTGTCCTGCCCCCGCTTCCTGGACCGAACCGAGCTGGGATTTTCCAGTTTGCTCTGAGCCCTAACCTCGGACCGCCGGAAGCTGGAGTGTTCTGGTTCTGATCGGCACTGTTGCACAAATCCTGTGAGGGATTCATCTGGTGAATCCAGCGTGGTAGCTGGGTTTCATGAGCAGACCGACACCTCCGATCTATAAGACCAGGAACTAGCCAGCCTATAACGAAGCGCTCAAGCGCCGGAGCTCGCTTACGATCTGGTTCGACAGGCGTTGTTGCAGAACTCGGCGCCGGAAGGATTCACGTTGCGAATCCGGTAGGTTAAGACGCTCGGCATGAACAAGCCCGAACCTGCCCGCTACCGCACGACGAACTGGAAGTCCTACAATGAAGCGCTGAGGCGTCGCGGATCATTGCTGATCTGGCTCGACAAGGACATGGTGTGGCTTGCCGCCAGGGCCGGGTGTTCAGGCCGGCCACCGGTATATTCCGATGCCGCGATACAGTTCTGCCTGATGGTGAAGGTGC
>NZ_JAPDOG010000068.1 GCF_026013545.1 Defluviimonas salinarum
CGCCCACTCATCGTCCGACATCAGGTCTCGTGCCAAGCTGGTCTCCATCGCAGATACCAGCTTGAATCATGATCAGGCGTCCGTGTGAATCCCTTTTGTCAACAGGCCCTAGGGCGGACTTCAGCCCGCCATTTCTCTAATCTTCCTTCGGGCCCGCCCGACTTGTCCCGCGACAAATCGAGGCATTGCCTGACGGCCGCGCCTGCCACCCGGCCCGCCCGACGCGGGCGGGCGTTCGGCGGGGAAACCGTCCACTGGACGGTTTCTGATCCCGCCTCACCCCCCGGCAGGCGCGTTACCGCGCCCGCTTGAGGCAGGCGCGCCCCGATTTCCGAACGCACGGCGCTACCCGCCCCCCTCTTGGCCTTCGCCTCGCTGCTCCGGCCAATCGGACCGGGCGCGGGTCCACTGGACCCGCACCTGCCGGTCCTGCGGGCGCCCCGCTTCCCCTTGCGTCACTTTGTCCAAGCGTCCGGCCCGCCCCGCCGCTGCTAGCCTGCCGCGCGGTGAAGGGGAGGCCCGCCATGCCGTCACGCGATCAGCTGCCGCTCGTCTATGCCTGCTCGGGCTGTTCCAGTGCCGCGCAGATGGCCAATCACCTCGCGATCCGGCTCGACCGGCAGGGGCTGGCGGAGATGTCCTGCATCGCCGGCGTCGGCGGCGACGTGCCGAAGCTGGTGCGGACCGCGAAATCCGGCCGCCCCATCGTCGCCCTCGACGGCTGCGCGCTCTCTTGCGTGAAGAACTGCCTCGCCCGCCACGGCGTCGCCGCCAGCCGCTACCATCTCCTCTCCGACCTCGGGGTGCGCAAGCGCTACGGCACCGATTTCGACCCCGGGGAGGCCGAACAGGTCCTCGCCCGGATCGCCGCCGGCCTCACGCCCGAGGCGCGCGCCTGAGCACCCGCCGTCGGGACGCGGGCTGTACGGAAGGCATACGCCTGCCATACGCAATGCCGACAGCCGCCGCGCCCGATTTCCGCCCGATTGTGGAGCTACCCTGTCGCGGTCTACCGGGAGGACCGACATGGCCAAGTTCCTCGTCGCCGGGATCCTCATCCTCGGCCTTTACGCACTCCAGGACAGCCAGAAACCGGGCTCGAGCTTCCGGCTGACCCCCGCGTCCGCCCCGAAAATCAAGGCTTCCTCGGCGGTTAGCGGCATCGGCGCCTCGGCCGCCGGCCTCGCCGGCCGGATCGCCAACTGAGTCTTTTCAGAGTTCCGACTGAACGCTCTGCGCCGTCGAACTGATCGCGTCGCCGGCGGTTCCAAGATCCCGCCCCGCGCCCTTGACCGTCTCGCAGGCGGTGAGCGCAAAAAGCGCGAGGAGTGGCAGGGCAAGGCGCAGCATCGGCATTTCTCCATGGTCGTTTCGTGCAAATCTGGACCCATATCGGCCTTGTTTCAAGGCCGGAATCAGCGTGTTAAGCACCTGTTAACCAAGCGCGCGCATCGTGGCGCCATGCGTCATCTTCCGGCCCTCCTCCTCCTCGCCGCCTGCGCCTCGCCCTCGCCGGGCATGTTCGGCGCGATCCGCGACGAGGTGACGAAGGGCGGAATCCGCTTCGTCGTCTACCATGCCGGCAGCCGCGCCGAGGTGGTGCGGATGGGCTATCTCACCCGCGCCGAACGGGCGCCGGTGCCGCGGCTGATGGAAGCGGCGGCGGCGGAGGTCACGGGCTGCCGGGTGATCCCCAACTCGATGGTCACGCAGATCCCCGGCGACACCGGCGTGGCGTGGCTCGATCTCGATTGCTAGGGCGTCAGGCGAGGAACGCCCGCAACGCCGCCTCGAATTCCCTCGGCTTGTCGGCATGGAGCCAATGCCCCGCGCCGGGGATCTTGGCGAAGCGGGCATTCGGGAAGAGCCGCTTGGTCTCGGCCCGATGCTCGGGGAGAACGTAGTCGGACTGCGCTCCGGCGAGCATCAGCGTCGGCCCCTCGAACCGGCCCCCGGTGCCGGGCCAGCCGGTGACCTTGTCCATCTCGCGCCCGAGCACGTCGAGATTGAGCCGCCAGCGCGGCGCATCGCCCTTCAGGTCGAGCGATTGCAGCAGGAAGGCGCGCACGCCGGGATCCGCGACCGCGCCCGCGAGTCGCCGGTCCGCCTCCGACCGCGCCTCGATCCCCTTGAGATCGAGCCCCTGCATCGCCTCGACCAGCGGCACCTGGCTGTGGCCATAGGCGACCGGCGAGATGTCGGCCACGACCAGCCGGTGGACGAGGTCGCCGCGGGTGAGCGCGAGTTGCATCGCCGCCTTGCCGCCCATCGAATGGCCGACGAGGTCGACCGGGCCGCCGATCGCCTCGATCACCTCGGCGAGGTCGCCGGCCATCTCGGGATAGCCGTGGCGCTCGGCGCGGAAGCTTTCGCCGTGATTGCGCATGTCGACCGCCACGACGCGGCGGTCGAAGCCGAGACGGCGCTGGATCGCGCCCCAGTTGCGCGCCGAGCCGAAGAGCCCATGCACGATGAGAAGCGTCGGAAGCGCGGTCGGAGCGCCGTGATCGGTGAAGGTCAACATGCCCCTTCCTAGCCGAGCGTCGCGCCGGCTTCCAGTGCGTTGCGGGCCGGGCGCTGGCGCGGTAGTCTGGTCGGCGGAGGGGAAGACATGCGTGACGCGACCGTGCACGAGAAGGCCGGGCGGATCGCCGATTTGCTCGAGGACCGGCTCAGGATCCGGGGCAACGGACTCGCCGAGAAGCTGCGGCGCGGCGGGCGTGGCCTGTCGCGGAAGTTGCGCCGCGATGCCGGCTACCTGGCGCGTGCCGCCGAGGAGGATCAGGTGCCGAAGCTCCGGGTACGGCTCGACCACGAGCGGATCGCCGCAGCCTATCACCGCTGCCGGCGCGAGCTCGAGCCGATCGGTGCCGGGCTGCGCCGCAAGGCGCTTTTCCTGGACATTCTGACCGGGATCGCGACGGGGCTGCTCGTCACCGCCCTTGTGGTTGCGGCGCTCCTGTCGTGGCGGGGTTTCCTGTGACCGCGTCGCCGGCGGCGGGCGCCATGGCCCCGAGAACGCTTCGGTAGACCAGCGTCACGGTGACGAAGCTCACGTAGAGCAGCAGGTACCACGACCCGAGCTTCGCGAAGGAGACGCGGTCGAGCGGGTTCTGCCCGGCATAGAGCCAGGTTCCGGTTCCGGTGCCGACATTCTCGGCGATCCAGAGGAAAAAGCTGGTCAGCAGGGCCGCGACCGGCAGCGGCATCCAGTAGTCGCGCTCGCCGATCCGGAACCAGATCCGGGTGCGGGCGAAAAGCAGGACCGTCGCGGCGAAGAGGACCAGGCGGATGTCGGGCAGGTAGTGGTGGGCGAAGAAGTTGACGTAGATCGCCGCCGCCAGCGCGACCGTCATCCAGTAGGGCGGATAGGGGGTGAAACGCATCTGGAAGATCCGGATCACCCGCGCCATGTAGCTGCCGACCGAGGCATACATGAAGCCCGAAAAGAGCGGCACGCCCCAGAGCTTCAGGAGACCGGGCTCGGGATAGCTCCAGGATCCCGCGCCGGTCTTGAAGATCTCCATCGCGGTGCCGGTGAGGTGGAAGAGCAGGATCACCTTCGCCTCGTTCCAGGTCTCGAGCCGCGCCCAGAGAAAGAGCGCCTGCACCGATACGGCGAAGATCAGGAGCGCGTCGTAACGCTGGAGAGCCCAGTCCGGCTGCCAGACCGCCTTGCTGACGATGAGCGCGGCCAGAAGGAGCCCGCCGAAGAGCGAGGCCCAGCCCTGCTTCAGGATGAACATCACGAATTCCGCGAGGCCATGCGGCAGGCGAGCGCGCATCCAGGCTCCAAGCGCGCGTTCGATCTGATGGGTGCCACCGGTCATCATCGGGCGTTGATGGCACGAAGCGCGGGCGCTGTCGCCCCCTTGCTGCGGTTCCCGATGCGGAATGCGCGGCCTGACTTCCGTCCGGCTTCACTTGCGACATGCCCGAAGTTCGTGCAGCGTGATCTGGAGCGCGCGCTCGCGCCATGCGAAGGGAGGCACGCAATGGCGAAAGGATACTGGATCGGCCACATCACAGTGACGGACCCTGCGGCCTACGAGCGTTACAAGGCGGCGAACGCGATTCCGTTCGACAAGTACGGCGGGCGCTTCATCGTCCGGGGTGGCAGGTTCGAGTGCCTCGCGGGCAAGGCGCGCGAGCGGCACGTCGTCATCGAGTTCGACAGCTTCGAGGCGGCACTGGCCTGTTACAACTCACCCGAGTACCGGGATGCCCAGAAATGGCAGACCGCATCCAGCGACAACGACATCATCGTGGTCGAGGGGATCTGATCCGGGGTGCCGTCGGCTTTGCCGCGCCTGTGGCTGCGAACGGTCGGATCGCCGAAGCCATCCCGCCCGAGGGCGTGCTTCGGGCGCAAACCCGTTATATGACCGCGTTCCGCCGACGGTTCGGCATCACCGCGGTACAAGCGCCTCAAGCTCGGGCAGCAGGACCACGCTTTCCTGCTCGTTCGGATCGGTGCGCGCGATCACTGCGACGGCGGGCTCCGTTCCGTCGTTGAAGGGCAGATGCGGCGTGTCGGCGGGGATGTAGATCAGGTCGCCCGCATTCGTTTCCATGACATGTTCCAGCTTCTCACCCCAGTACATCCTGGCCGAGCCGGAGATCACATAGATCGCGGTTTCGTGGGATTCGTGCTTGTGTGCCTTGGCGCGACCACCCGGAGGGATCGTCAGAAGGTGCATGCAGACGCCCTGGCTACCGACGGTCTCCTTCGCGATGCCCTCGAAGTAATCGAAACCCTGCTTGCCCGAATAGATCCCGCCGGGTCGCAGTTTCACGCAGTTTCCCATCCCGAACGCCCTTTCACCTTTTCCGCATATCGGTCGATGATAGGCGATTGGTGGCCGAACGGGCGCCAGAAAAATTCCAATTTTCCTGGCAAAAATCTTCGAAGATTTTTGCGGCGACAACCCTGCCGTCGCGCAGGCCGCCCGCGCCCCCAAAGACAAAGCCCCCGCGTTGTCGCGGGGGCCTTGCCGTGTTCGGGTCTCGCCGGGTTCAGAGGCTCGGGTAGAGCGGGAAGCGGGTGCAGAGGGTCGCGACCTCGGCCTTGACCTTCGCCTCGACCGCGCCGTTGCCGTCCTCGCCGTTGGCCGCGAGACCGTCGACGACCTCGATGATCAGCCGGGCGATCTGGCGGAACTCGGCCTCGCCGAAGCCGCGGGTGGTGCCGGCCGGCGCGCCGAGGCGGATGCCGGAGGTCACGAACGGCTTTTCGGGGTCGAACGGCACGCCGTTCTTGTTGCAGGTGATGTGGGCGCGGCCAAGCGCCGCCTCGGCGGCCTTGCCGGTCACCTTCTTCGGACGCAGGTCGGCAAGGCAGAGGTGGTTGTCGGTGCCGCCCGAGACGACGTCGATCCCGCCCTTCATCAGTTCGTCCGCCATCGCCGCCGCGTTCTTCTTGACCTGCGCCGCATAGGTCTTGAACTCGGGCCGCAGCGCCTCGCCGAAGGCCACCGCCTTCGCCGCGATCACATGCATCAGCGGGCC
>NZ_JAPDOG010000069.1 GCF_026013545.1 Defluviimonas salinarum
TGGAGGATTGGGCTCAAGCCCCCTGCGAAGCGTCAACTCGACTCGCTCCGGAGCGGCTCGATGCCGCCGCGGAGCGACCGGAAATCCCCGTCTCTTCAGGGCGGGGAAGATGTTAATTGGAGAGACGAAGCATGAAGCCGGAAATCGTAGCGGACAGGGAAATCGGAAGCCGCGCGCAGGATATCATCCGAAAATTCGTTCTTGGCGGATCCTCCGTCGACCATCGCCTCCAGTTCCGCGCCGAGGGCGAGGCGGAGGTGCGGACGCTCGCGAAGATCCATGTGACCGAACAGGCGAAGATGCCGGACGGCACCTGCGCCGCCTATCCGTGGTCGGGACAGGCCGGCATGGGTTTCGACCCCTTCGTCACGCTCGAGGATACCGAAGGCGGGCTCGCCGGGCTTCAGCATTGCGCCCGGGCGGTGCCGCTCAAGCATGTCTACGGGCTCATTCTCCGCGTCGAGGACGACCTCTGGATCGTCTCGGCCAAGGATCAGGCTGCCGGAACGCTCTTTGAGGATTTCGGCGCCGGGGAAATCGCGTCCGAGGATTTCGATTTCGTCCGGGTGGCGGAACAGTCCGAGGCTTGCGTCGAGCAGATCGGCCGGATCAGCGAGATCGACGTCGCCGCCGATGGCGAGTTCCTCTTCTCCGACGAGGCCGGTGCGGTCCTCGTCAGCTGCCCCTGGTGGGGACCCTTCGTTGACGAGACGATGTCGCAGGGCCTTTATGCGCGGCAGATGGAGATCGTCGAGGCGGTTTCCGACATGGTTCGGCGGCTCCAGGCGCCGCGGCCGGAAGAGGCCGTTCCGGCCCCCTGCTGATCGGCGCCGCGTCAGAACGGAGCTGCAAGGTCCATGTCGAGACTGTCCTCCGGTTCGCCGGCGACGGTCTGCGGCAGCCCGTCGCCAGGTCGCGCCGACTCGTAGCCCAGCCGTTCGGTTTCCATGATCCGCGCCGGGCGAAGCTTCTCGGCGTCCATCTCCATGTCCATGAGGTCCGAGATCTTCCGCCCGAGCACGTCAAGGCTGGCGTGTCCGCAGCCCTTGGCCTGGTAGCGGCTGTAGAACCTCTCGAACATCTCGGCGCGGAAGGCGGGGTCGTCATCCTTCGCACCCCGCGACAGGATCCGCTCGACATCCCGGTCGGCCCTGGCCGCCGCCGTCAGGGCATCGAGGTAGCTCTGCCGGAGACCGTCATCGTCCCAGGCCCGGTTCGCCGCCCGCGCGACCGATCGCGCAGCGCAGACGCAGGCCGCGTCAGGAGTCGTGTTCCCCTTCGCGTAGTTCTGATCGATCCGCCACTTGTCGTCCTCAAGCACCAGTGACAGCGTCGACAGGATCTTGCCGGCCTCGTTTTCGATGGAGAAGATCATGGTTCGCCCGGACATGACCTCTCCGGCGTAGCCTCCGACACAATGCATCTCGCGCCGCCCCTGCGAGACAAGCTGGCTGCGGCTGGTCAGTTCGCGGATCCGGATCGGGCCATCGGGCCTCATCTCGCCGATGAAGGGCTGCCATCCGGCCGCTTTCAGCGCCAGCTCCGGGTAGCGCTCGAGAACGGCCTGCTCGCGCGTATCCCTCTCCTGGTGCCAGAGCCGGCTGAGGCGGGCGATGACCTTCAGGGGTGTGGTCGAGGGGTCGAAGGGCCCGAGGGTCGCGTGCTTCTTCATCTGGATGGGAAAGTGCCGGCATTCGGGGCGCGCGCTCCGGACCCGCTCCAGGGCCGGATTGAAAACCCGCTGCGTGTAGTCGTGGGTCAGGTCCCGGGCCGTAGCGATGTCGTCCATGATGGCGGCATAGTCGCGCCAGCGGCCGCGGATCTCGAGGAATCTCCGGCGCAGGGCGTCGTCGATCGGGGTGAAGGTGTTGAGTGCGTCAAAGCATTTTTGGGCGGCGCGCCACTCGTTGCGGTCTTTCGGAAAGAAGTCCGGCGGGAGGAGGTCCAGGAGCGCGAGGCTGCGCGGCCCGCGCCTGCTTCCCTTGAAAAGATACGGTTGATGGATCGACTGTCCGGAGCGCTGCCAGGTCAGGCCCTGCAGCGCCCGGACGGCCGCCTTTCCGGCTCCGGTGCTCGCCGCGATCGCCGGCGCGAGCGGCGCGCCGGCGTCGATGAGCGGCAGGAAGGCCGTTTCCCCTCCGGTGTCCTGGCCAAGCGTCGCAAACTCGTCGGGCAACTCTTCCCGGACGAACCGCCGCGAGAGGAGCGGGTAGGCGTTGCAGGCCTGGACCCGGCGGAGGCTGCGTTCCTTCCTGGTCCGGGACGCATCCCAGGAGATCCAGGGGGCGAGCGAGTCGATATTGCGGATCCTGTCCGCGGTAGGCGCGGATGCCGATAACACCTCGGCCCGGCTGGCGCTCAGGACGGCGTAATCCTGAAGCGTCGGCAGGTAGTTGCGGTCCATGACCTTGAGGATGTCCGGGTCGAGATGCTTGCGCAGGAGGCCGGTCCGGAACTTGACGCGCCCGCTCATGCCGGAGAATACGACATGGGACAGCGCCATCCGGAACCGTTTCAACGCCTGCTTGTCGGCCAGCGCTTCGAGATCGAGATGCTTGCCCAGAAGCTCGAGGGCGCGGCTGCCGGCCATCTGCGCCTGGTTTGCCGCCTCGGCACACCGGAACCTTACCACGGTCTCCGAAAAATCGAGCCAGGGATCCCTGGACTCGAATGAGACCCCGTCGAGCCGGTAATGCATTTCCGGGCCGAAGAGATCCTCGAGAAGCGACGCGGAGAAGGATGTGGTCCTGCCTCCATGGGTACCGAGGGCGGGATCCGGCGCGGCGGCGCGCCCGCTCCTGAACACGGAGCCATCCTTGAGGATGATCGTGACGTAGCAGGCGCGGGCGCCGCCTGTCGCATAGGGCGTCGAGAATGTCAGGACGCCCTTCCGGATACCGAAGCGTTCCTCCGCTTCGGGGCCGGTGAGGAAGGTCGAGGAGCGGCGCAGCAGCTGGTCGTAGGCGGATTGCGCAGCCAGGATGCGCTCCGGATCGATCCCGGGCGCGTAACGCGCGCGCAGCGTGTCGAGAAACCCGTACCTGGCGCGAAGGTCCGCCGCTCTTCTGTCGTCGATCGCCATGAGCCCGCCTCGTTCGGAACCTGATCCGGCGAGACTGGCGCAAACCGGCGAAAAGCGAAAAACGGAAATAGCTTCAGGTTGATCTTTGCCTGCGCCATGCCTCTACAGATGCACGGGAGCGGTCGGCGCGATCATGCCTGGAAAACCGGAAGGGCATGGAACGGGCCATGGCCGACCTCGATCGGGCCTGGCGAGGCGCCGGCCGCAAGCGCGAGGCGCTCCTTGCCGGACGGAACGAGATGCCGTATTAGGAAATCGCATTACGGAAAAACGAACTATCTGCCCCCGACCGCGGGCCCATCGAGCAGGACACCTGACATGCACCCCAATCTGATCGCATCGCGCTTTCTTGAAATCATCGATCCTGACCCTTCCCGAGACCTTCAGGACGTGATGGGGGTTCTCGGAGCGGAATTCGGCTTCGGCCACTTCACCTACTTTGCCAACCCAAGGCCCAATGCGCGATACGACGAGAATATCATCCTGACGAGCTACCCTGAAGCCTGGCAGGGCCGCTACCGGGAAAAGGACTACCACATGATCGATCCGGTGGTGTCGCATGGCATGCGCAGCCTCCTGCCGCTCGACTGGTCCTTGCTTCCGCGCAACTCCGCCGCGGTCCGGCAGTTCTTCGGCGAGGCGGGCGATCTCGGCGTTCATCCGAACGGGATCACGATCCCGATCCGTGACGCCAATCGGGGATGCGGGTTGTTCTCGGTCAACATCGAGATCAGCGAGAGGGACTGGTTGAGCTACAAGCGTGCCTTCATCAGCGAACTGACATATCTCTCGTTCCTGTTTCATGACCGCGCGATGCGCGTGGGCATGGTTCCCGGCGCCACCGAAAGGCCCGCCCTGTCCCCCCGGGAAGTCGAGGTCCTGCAGTGGGCAGGAAACGGGAAGACCCGATGGGAGACATCCGTCATTTTGGGGATTTCGGAGAGCGCGGTGAAGCTGTATCTCGCGAATGCCTGTGCAAAGCTCAGGGTCGCGAACACGACGCATGCCGTGGCAAGGTGTGTCACCGAAGGGTTGTTCGACGTGCGCTGATCCGGCGCCACGACCGGATCGGGCCAGCCATCCGCCACTCCGCCAAACAGGCCATCAATATGGCCTATCGGTCAGATTTCCATAAACCGATTTTCGCATAATCTTCACTTCGCGAGTTAAACAGAGTGAAGATGATGCTGCATATCGTTAACGGATACGAACGGTCACAACCTGAATACAAGGGCCTGATCGATCAGATGCACCAATTGCGGGCACGGTCCTTCCATGATCGCCGCGGCTGGCGTGTCACGGTGCAGGACGGGCGCGAAATCGACGCTTTCGACGATCTGGATCCGCTCTATGTCCTCGTGTCGGACGGGGCCGGCCGGCTTGCCGCCTCGCTGCGACTCCTGCCGACGACCGGGCCCTACATGATGTCCGAAGTGTTCCCCGAGGTCCTGGGACCCCAGGGGGTCATCCGGCATCCGCAGATCTGGGAAAGCTCCCGGTTCTGTGTCGACACCGAGGTGGCGCGCGACTTTGGCACGGATAGCGTGAACCGGGTCACGAGGATGCTTCTCGCGGGAATGTTCAGGACCGCCTTCGAGGCCGGCATGATCAACATCGTCTCGGTCTACGACGTCTATGTCGAGCGGATCCTGAAACGCGCGGGATGCACCTTCGAGCGGCTCGGGCCGGTCGTGACCTACGACAAGGGCCTGCGCACGACTTCTGGCCTCTTCGAGGTCAGCGCGGAGTCGGTCGCCCGGCTCGAGGTGGCCCTCGAGGAAAAGGCGCGCGTCCTGGCCTGATCCGCGGGACTCCGCAAGAGGCCGCCAGGGATGGCGGCCTTCATGCGTTCGGATGAACTTGCCTCATCAATGCGCCGGGGTGTGAGCCCCGGGTGAAACCGGCCGCGACGAAGCTTAACATCTTCCCCGCCCTGAAGAGACGGGGATTTCCGGTCGCTCCGCGGCGGCATCGAGCCGCTCCGGAGCGAGTCGAGTTGACGCTTCGCAGGGGGCTTGAGCCCAATCCTCCA
>NZ_JAPDOG010000007.1 GCF_026013545.1 Defluviimonas salinarum
CCCTACAAGCCCCGCGCACCCCGTGGCGAGGGCGAGCGGCCCGAGCGCTCCGGCGACCGTGGCCCGCGCCCGGGCGGCGGCGCGCGGCGGGGACCGAAGCCCGGCCGAAAGTGAGCCGGGCCCGGCGCGCTAGCCGCGCCGTGGTGTCAACCGCAAATTCCTGTTCCGCCTGCGGTCGCGGTCGCTACCGGGGCTTGGCCCGCGCGCCGCGCCATGCCAGTGTTGCGCGCATGGTGTGGGCAACGGAAACGCGAATCCAGACTCGGTTCAGGGTGTTGCGTCCAGCGTCCACGATCCGGCACTCCGGCGACCGGAAAAGGGAAAGATGATGGGCGAAAGTTGTGCTGGCGGACCGCGTCCCGGCCTGGATCGGGATGGCAACTCCCGGCCGCGACTCGGGCGCCCCCTGCGCCCTCTCTCGACGCCTGCCGACATCAGGCCTGAACGGAGCGGCTGATCGAGAATGACCTCCGCCCGCCTCTCGCGCCTCGTCCTACTGCCCGCGCTCGTCGCGGCGCTCGCGGCCTGCGACCCTGCCGCGCGGACGCCCGGCGCCGCAAGCGGATCGGGCACCTCCGCGCCGGTCGCCGCGCCGCCCTCGGCCGAAACCCTCGCCGCGCGCGACTATTACGGTCGGGTCGAGGCCAACTATCTGGCCCAGGATCTCCTGCGGATCGACGGCGGCGAGCGTGATGCGCCATTCGGGCCGGACGACCTCGCCGAGAACTTCATGCGCATCGCCTTCTACGACGAGTTCACCGAGGCGGGCGGTCGCCTCGTCGCGCAGTCGCGGGAGAACCGGCTGCACCGCTGGGACACGCCGCTGCGCCTCAACGTGGAATTCGGCGACTCGGTGCCCTTCGACCAGCGCCAGGCCGACCGCGCTGAGATCGCGGGTTATCTCGACCGGCTGTCGCAGCTTACCGGGATCCCGATGCGCGTCACCGCCTGGCGACCCAACCATACGGTGATGATCCTCAACACCGACGAACGCGAGGCTGCCGCGCCCCGGATCGCCGCGCTCGCGCCCGGCACGTCCGAGGCCGCGCTTCGATCCGTGACCGCGATGGCGCCCGAGACCTATTGCACGGTCTTCGCCTTCACCTCCGGCACCAGCGCGACCTACACCAATGCCATCACCGTGATCCGCGGCGAACTGCCGGAGCGGCTACGGCTCTCCTGCATCCACGAGGAGCTGGCGCAGAGCCTTGGCCTCGTCGCCGACTACCCGCGCGCGCGGCCGTCTATCTTCAACGACAACGAGGAGTTCGCCGCGCTCACGACGCAGGACGAGCTGATGTTGGAGATGCTCTATGACCGGCGGCTGAAGCCGGGCATGACGCTCGCGGAGGCGCGGCCGATCGTCGAGATCATCGCCGCCGAGCTGATGCCCGGCGAGAGCTGAGCCGGCCTCAGCCGCGCCCGATCGGCACCTTGCGGGCCTTGGTCACTTCGGGCGCGGCGCGCTCCACCGTGAGCATCAGTACGCCGTCCTTGAGATCGGCACTGACCTTGGCGGGATCGGCATCGGCCGGAAGCCGGAACGAACGGCTGAACGAGCCGTACTGGCGCTCGCTGAAATACCAGGTCTCGCCCTTCTCCTCGCGGCTCTCCTTCTTCTCACCCTTCACCGTGACCATGCCGTCGTCGATGCTGATGTCGATGTCCTTCTCCTCGACGCCGGGAAGTTCCACCGCGATGCGGTAGACCTTGCCGTCCGAGGACGCCTCGGCGGCCGGCGCCAGCCATTCGGAAAGCCGCGTGCCGAAATGCCGGAACGGCTCGTAGAACGACGGCCAGAACGAACTTGCAGGGGTTTTCTCGACCATGACGACTCTCCAGTTCTGTCATACAGCACAGATCTTGAACCCGCCCCGCCCCGCCTGCCCTGACGCGCGTCAATCGGTGCGGCCCCGCCCGGTTGCGCCGCCGTTCTGCCCGCGCTATGCCGCTCCTGACAAGCCCGTTCCGAGCCGAGGAGTCCCCGATGCGCGCACTTGTCCAAAGGGTCAGCGAGGCCCGCGTCACCGTCGAGGACCGCGTCACCGGCGAGATCGGCTCCGGTCTGATGATCCTCGTCTGCGCCATGCAGGGCGATGGCGAGGCCGAGGCCGACCAGCTTGCCGCCAAGATCGCCAAGCTCCGCATCTTCAAGGACGAGGCGGGCAAGATGAACCGCTCACTTCTCGACACCGGCGGCGCGGCGCTTGTCGTCAGCCAGTTCACGCTCGCCGCCGACACCTCGCGCGGCAACCGGCCCGGCTTCTCCACCGCCGCCCCGCCGGCAGAGGGCGAGCGGCTCTACCGCTGCTTCTCCGACCGGCTCCGCGCCGCGGGCATCGAGGTCGCGAACGGCGAGTTCGGCGCCGACATGGATGTGCGCCTCGTCAACCAGGGGCCGGTGACGATCTGGCTCGAGACCTGAGCCGGGGCGCTCATCCCTGCGGCGTCATCGCCTTGCGCTGGCGCGCGCGCTCGAGCCCGAGCCGGTGTTCGCGCCAGATGATCAGGATCCCGGCGGTGACCACGAGCGCGGCACCGGCGAGCACGGTCAGCGTCGGCACCTCGTCGAAGACCACATAGCCGACGCCGAGCGCCAGGAGCATCGAGGCATATTCGAACGGCGCCACGACAGAGGCGTCGGCATAGCGGTAGGAGGAGGTCAGAAGTACCTGGCCGAGCCCGCCGAGGATCCCGGCAAGGACGAGCATCGCGGCGCTCGCGGGATCGGGCCAGACCCAGCCGAAGGGCAAGGTGATCAGCGAGAGGAGCGTCGCGTTTAGCGAGAAGTAGAAGACGATCGCCGCCGTGCGCTCCGCCTGCACAAGGCGGCGCACGAAGACCTGCGCGAGCGCGGCGAAGACCGCGCCGACGAAGACCACGATCGCGCCCAGCGCCTCGGTGCTGCCGATCTCGCCCGCGCCGAGCGCGGTCAGCCGCGGCGAGAGGATCACCAGCACGCCCATCATCCCAAGCGCCACCGTCGCGATCCGGAAGGCGCGCACCTCCTCGCCGAGGAACATTGCCGCGAAAACCACGGTGAGGAGCGGCGCGGCGTAGCCGATCGCCGTCACCTCTGGCAGAGGCAGCAGCCCGAGCCCGGCGAAGCCGAAGCCCATCGCGGCCGCGCCGACGAGGCCGCGCCAGAAATGGCCAAGCGGGTTCCTAGTCGCGAGGCCCGCGCGCAGGTCCCGACGCGCAATGAGCCAGAGCAGGATCACCGGCATCGCGAAGGCCGAACGGAAGAACACCGCCTCGCCCGGCGGTACGACATCGGAGGTGGCCTTGATGAGGCTCGCCATGCCGACGAACACCGTGACCGAACAGAGTTTCAGCGTGATGCCGCGCAAAGGTGTCATGGCCGCCCCCTTCCCGGCGCCAGAAAGACCGGGCGCGCGGGCAAGCGCAAGCCGAAACCGTCAGTCGGGCCGGACCCGGGCGGCGGTCTTGTCGGCAAAGGCCTCGAGCCGGCCGCGCGCCTCGCCTTGCGTGTTGACCACGCCCGCGACCACGGCCTCGGCATAGGCGGCGTCGAGGGCGGACATGTTCTGCATGTGGCTGATTGCCGAACAGATCGCGAAATTGGACAGCGGCGGGTTCTGCGCCGCGGCCCGGGCGAGCTCGTAGGCCTTGGACTCGCTGTCCTCGACGAGGTACTGGCAAAGCCCGACCGCGACCGCCTCCTCGCCGCGGTAGACCCGGCCGGTCAGCATCATGTCGATCATCCGCGCCTTGCCGACGAGGTCGGCCACCCGGATCGTCGCGCCGCCGCCGGTGAAGAGCCCCCGCTGCCCCTCGGGAAGGGCGAAATAGGTCGAGACGTCGGCGACCCGGACATGCGCGGCAGAGGCAAGCTCCAGCCCGCCGCCCACCACCGCGCCCTTCAGCGCGGCGATGATCGGGACGCCCGAATATTCCATCTTGTTGAAGGCCTCGTGCCAGCGCAGGCACACATGCATGAAATCGGCCGCCGTCCGCCCGGCGTGGAGATGCTCGACAAGATCGAGCCCGGCGCAGAAATGCGGCCCCTCGGCCCGGAGCACCACCGCCCGGACACCCGCGCGCGGCAGCGCCGAGAACAGCGTCACCAGCTCCTCGATCGTCGCCGCGTTGAGCGCGTTGCGCTTCGCCGGGCGGTTCAGGGTGACGGTGGCGATGCCGTCCTCGTCCGTGGCGACGGCGAGATTGGCGAGCGGCAGGTCGTCGATCCGGGTCATGGCATCCCTCGCATCCGGTGGCGGGTGGACGATGCCAGAGCCGGCGGCTGAAGGCCACCGGCCGAGGTCATGGCGCGCCGTGACGCTGCGTCACGCGCGGGCGGTCAGAGCCCCTTGGAGCGGTAGCTCTTCGCCACCCGGTCGATCGCGACGATATAGGCCGCCATCCGCATGTCGGTAACATCGTTGCGGCTGTGCCAGGTGTGGCTGATCGACTGGTAGGCGGCGCGCATCGTGTCGTCGAGGCCCGAGCGCACCAACTCCAGCTCGCCCGCACCTTTCAGGTACTGCTGCTTGAAGCCCGGCGACAGGGTCCAGCCGAGTCCCTTGTCGTTCGAGAGCCGCTCCAACTCGTCGATCAGGAGCTGGTGGCGCGCCTCTTCCTGGCGCCGCTGCATCCGGCCGAAGCGGATATGGCTGAGGTTCTTGACCCATTCGAAATAGGACACCGTCACGCCGCCCGCGTTGGCATACATGTCGGGGATGATGAGCGTGCCCTTCCCGCGCAGGATCTCGTCGGCGCCGGCGGTGACGGGGCCGTTCGCGGCTTCGATGATCAAGGGCGCCTTGATGTTGCTGGCGTTTCCGAGATTGATCACGCCCTCCATCGCCGCCGGGACGAGGATGTCGCAGTCTTCCTCGAGTAGCTTGGCGCCGTCCTCGACATAGGTACCTTCCGGGCAGCCCTTGACGCCGCCGGTCTCGACCAGCCAGTCGCGCACGGCCTGCACGTTCATGCCCTCGGGATTGAAGAGCCCGCCGTCGCGCTCGATGATACCGGTGATCCGGGCGCCGTCCTCCATCGAGAGGAACAGCGCGGCATGGTAGCCGACGTTGCCGAGGCCCTGGACGATGACCCGCTTGCCGTCGAGCTTGCCGTCGAGCTTCGCGGCCTTCATGTCGTCGGGATGGCGGAAGAACTCGCGCAAGGCGTATTGCACTCCGCGCCCCGTCGCCTCGACCCGGCCCTGGATGCCGCCGGCGTTCAAGGGCTTGCCGGTGACGCAGGCCGCGCCGTTGATGTCGGTGGTGTTCATCCGCTTGTACTGGTCGACGATCCAGGCCATCTCGCGCTCGCCCGTGCCCATGTCGGGGGCAGGCACGTTCTGGGCCGGGTTGATCAGGTCGCGCTTGATCAGCTCATAGGCGAAGCGCCGGGTGATGAGCTCCATCTCGTGCTCGTCGTACTGGCGCGGGTCGATGCAGAGACCGCCCTTCGAGCCGCCGAACGGCGTCTCGACCAGCGCGCATTTGTAGGTCATCAGCGCCGCGAGCGCCTCGACCTCGTCCTGGTTCACCGATGTCGCGAAGCGGATGCCGCCCTTCACCGGTTCCATATGCTCGGAATGGACCGAGCGGTAGCCGGTGAAGGTGTGGATCGCGCCCCTGAGGCGCACCCCGAACCGCACCGTATAAGTCGAGTTGCAGACCCGAATCTTCTCTTCAAGCCCCGGCGAGAGGTCCATCACCGCGACGGCGCGGTTGAACATCAGATCCACGGACTGGCGGAAGCTCGGTTCCCCGTTGAAGGCCATGATTTCCTCCTTGGCTGGCCACCGGCCTCTTTGCGGGCCGGATGCGCGCCGCGACATTGCTTGTTCCGGGATTTCCGGCGCCGTCGGTCACGCTAATGCGCCTTGGTTACCAGAGCCCAAAGGAAACACAACCCGCACCGATTTCGGCAAGAACCCGGCTCCTCGGCCGGCTTTCCAGCGCTCGGGGAAGCATAAAACCCCACCGCTTTCGGCAAGGATCCGCGCAAAAGGGCATGATACCGTACCGAATCGAGGCATTTGGGGCTATGCCGCGCCCATCGCCATATTTTCACCTCATACCAGTCCGCAGAATTGCCCCTGCACGGGGAAACCCTGCGCCAGCTTGCGTGAACACTTCGACAACTCGTCCATGGGGAAGACGTGGAAAGGGTAAAGAGGATGTCACAGTTTCGGATAGCCCCGGACGGCGCCGTCGCGTCGCGGGCGGCGCTCCGCGGCCTTCATGCCAGGCTGGCCCGCTTCCGGCAGGCGGAAGACGGCTCGCTCGTGATCTTCGGGCTTTTCACCTTCGTGATCATGCTCATGCTGACCGGTGTCGCACTCGACCTGATGCGGTTCGAGGAGCGGCGCACGGTTCTCCAGAACACGATCGACAGCGCCGCGCGCGCCGCGGCCGCCCCCGGGCAGACCCTGCCCCCGGAAGAGGTCGTGCGGGACCATTTCGTCAAGGCCGGGCTGACACCTCCGACGAACAGGGACATCATCGTCACGCGGGGCACCGACGATGTGCTCCGACAGGTCGAGATCCGCGCCGCGGAAACGCTCGACACCTGGTTCGCGGATCTTGCCGGCGTGTCGACGCTGACCGCGCCCGCCTCGTCGAGGGTCAAGGAAGACATCGGGCAGATCGAGATCTCCCTCGTGCTCGACGTCTCGGGTTCCATGAACGGCGACGGGCGGCTCGGCCACCTCAAGGAGGCGGCGAAAACCTTCGTCGAGCAGGTCTTCGCTGCCGCCGAGCCCGGCAATGTCTCCATCTCGATCGTCCCCTACGCGACGCAGGTCGCGATGCCCGCCGATCTGGCGAGCCACTTCAACATGACGGTCGAGCATGACAGCTCGGCCTGCATCGAGTTCAGCGACGCGGTGGGCGTCTTCAGCGAGACCGAGAGCGACTTCACGACCACGGCCGTCGCGTTCGGCTTCGGCCCGGACGACCGCCGGTACCAGCGCAACGGCCATTTCGATCCGTTCAGGCTGGCGGCCCCGCCCGAGATGACCAACTGCCCGACCGGGGCCAACCGCGAGATCCTGCCTTTCTCGGGCGACAGGGCGGCGCTCGTGACGTTCATCGACGGGCTCGAGGCCGAGGGCAACACCTCGATCGACATCGGCATGAAATGGGGCGCGGCGCTCCTCGATCCGTCGATGAGGGGCGTCGTCGAGGACATGGTCGGGAAGGGCAAGCTGCCGCTCGACTTTGTCGGCCGCCCCCATGACTTCGCCGGCCCTCATGCACGCAAGGGCCTCGACGTTCTGAAAGTGATCGTGCTGCTGACGGACGGCGCCAACTCGGCCGAATACCGGCTGCGCAACAACGACGACGGCGATCCCTACTACGACGAGGGGATGAGCCCGCTTTGGCGCAATGCCGCCTACAGGACGGATCCGGGCGACGAACTCGGCGACGACGCGCTGGAGCAATATTCACTCTTCGATCCGCAAAGCGGCAAGTTCTACGTCTTCGCACTTCAGGCCTGGCGCGACTCCCCCTGGGGCGATGCCGTCTACGACGCTGATGTGTGCACCGGATCGGGCGAGACCGAAACCTGCGGCATGTCGCAGGCGAACGATGCCGGATTCGACGGCACCCATCCGATGGCCCAGCAAATGACTTGGCCGGAGGTCTGGTCGTCGATGTCGATGTTCTACTTCTCGGACGAGATCATCTACGGCGCCTATCAGGACCGCGACCTGCGCAACCAGTGGCGCCCCGACGCGGAGGATCCGGTCGCGAACACCTCCGTCGCGAACACCGCCGCCGCCAGCACGAAGGACGCGCGGACCCTCGCGGTCTGCGATGCCGCCAAGGATCCGGGCCGTGACATCCGCATCTTCTCGATCGCGTTCGAGGCACCGGTTGAAGGTCAGAAACTGCTCTCCGCCTGCCAGAACTCCGGCTTCTATGCGGTTGACGGCAAGGATATCTCGGATGCCTTCGCCGGCATCGCGGGCGCGATCACCAAGCTGAGGCTGACCCACTGATGGCGGCCCCGAGGGGACATATTCGCGCCTGGTTTTGGCGCAAGATCCGGGAAGAGCACGGCGCGACGGCGACGATCCCGTTCATGATCTTTCTGCCGTTCTTCTTCCTGCTGATGATGTCGTCGCTGGAACTCGGCGTGATGATGGCGCGCCACATGATGCTCGAACGCGCGCTCGACCTCACGGTACGCGACCTGAGGCTGGGGACATGGGAGCAGCCGAGGGGCCGCTTCGCCAGCGAGAAGGCAAACCGGCGGGTAACGCATGCCGCGTTCCGCCGTGCCGTCTGCCGGCACACGGTGCTGCTCCCGAACTGCGAAACGTCCCTGCTGGTCGAACTGCGCCCGGTCAGCACGGAGACCTGGGCCGGGCTGCAAACTGGGCCGACCTGCGCCAGCCGGTCCGAGGACATCGTCATGCCGCCCTCCTACGCCCCGGGTGCCGGCGACGAGATGATGTTGATCCGCGCCTGCGCGAAGTTCGCCCCCGTCTTTCCGACCACCGGGATCGGGATCCGGCTGCCCACGGACGAATCCGGCACCTACTCGCTGGTTTCGGTGACCGCCTTGGTCAACGATCCGGGCACGGGAGGATGACACCCATGTCCCTCATCTCGCGCCTCAGGCTTCGCGGCCGCGACTTCGCCACCGACACGCGAGGCTCGATGCCGGTCGAAGGGATGATCGCCAGCGTCTGGCTGATCTGGTGGCTCGTCGCCTCGGTTCAGATCTTCGATGCCTTCCGCCAGAAGAACCTCAACCTCAAGGCCACCCACACGATCGCCGACATGGTCGCGCGCGTGCAGCAGGACGATGTCGTCGACGACGCCTATATCGAGGGGCTGAACAAGCTCTTCGGCTACATGACCGCGTCGTCCGAACCGACCTGGGTGCGGCTGTCGAGCGTGATCTGGGACGACAAGGACGAGCGTCACGAAGTCGCCTGGTCCCACGCCTCCGGCAGGACCCCGGCGCAGACGACCGGGTCGATCCACCCGCAGACCAGCCGGATTCCGGTGATGCCCGAGGGTGAAGCCGTGATCATCGTCGAAACCGGCATGGCCTACGAGCCGATCTTCAATGTCGGGCTCGCCGCACAATGGCTCACGTCCTTCGTTCCGACCGCGCCGCGCTTCACGTCCTGCGTCAAGTTCGATCCGGGCGACGGCGCGACGGTTCCGGCCTGTGTCTACGACGGCGACAAGAAGATCGAGCTGAACGGCGACGGCAACGACGACGGCACGCGGGATCCGTCGATCGATTCGGACGTGTCAGGCTGACGGCTGCCCGCCGCGCTCTGCGATCAGCGCATCGATCCGGTCGGCCATGTGCCGCCCCTCGGCGCCCGAGATCACGCCGCCGATGCCGACCCGCCGCCCCGAGCGCCACCAGAGGCCCGGCGCCCAGGCGCGCGGCCGAGTCTCGGCCAGGTGCAGGAGGAACCCGTTCGAGGGCTTGAAGGCGAAGGTGCCGCGCTCGACCTTGCGGATCTCGGCGAGCCGGGCGACCTCGCGTCCTTCGCTGTCGCGGATCCCCGCCGCGGTGAGCAGGAGCCCCTGCCCGGTCGCACGGAAGAGCCGCACGCAGAGCACGAGTGCGGCCACGCCGAGCACGATGAGAAAGAACTGCAGCGGCATCGAGGCGGGCGGGCGCAGGAATGCGAGCAGCACCAGGAGTGCGCCGAGCGTCGCCAGAACGCCCGTGGCGAAGGCGCGCCGCGCCGGTGAGGGCGTGATGCTGGCGAGGATTTCGTCCTGGATGTCGTTCATGCCGTGCCCCCGATCGCGCCTGTGCACCGCGGCACAGGTCCTGTGATGCCCCGCGGCTGAGAAGCCCTCCGCCCCGCCGGTTTTTGCCCTATATTACGGCAAAGCCCCAGGAGGAACCGAAATGTCGATCCGTCCCGTCCTCGAAACCCGTCCCGCCCGTCCGGCGCTCGAAGGCGCCGGGGTGCGGCTGCACCGCGCCTTCGGCTTTCAGGACCCGACCGAGCTTGACCCGTTCCTGCTCTTCGACGATTTCCGCAACGAGCGGCCGGAGGACTACCTGAAGGGTTTCCCCTGGCATCCGCATCGCGGCATCGAGACGATCACCTATGTGCTCGCCGGCACGGTCGAGCATGGCGACAGCCTCGGCAATGCCGGCCGGCTTGGTGCGGGCGACGTGCAGTGGATGACCGCGGGATCGGGGATCCTGCATCAGGAAATGCCGCTTGGAAACGCGAAGGGACAGATGCACGGGTTTCAGCTCTGGGCCAACCTGCCCTCTCGGCTCAAGATGACGGCGCCGCGCTACCAGGACGTGAAGGCGGCCGACATCCCCGAGGTGATCGACGACGACGGCACGCGGGTGCGGGTCATCGTCGGCTCGTTCTGGGGCCGGAGCGGCCCGGTCGATGGCATCGCGGCCGACCCGCAATACCTTGACATCTTCGTCCCGGCCGGGGTGAGAAAAACCTTCAAGATCGACACCTATCGCCGTGCATTCGCTTATGTTTTCGAAGGTGCGGGGCGGTTTTCCGAAGCGAGCCGGCCCGAGGGCGTGCTGCTCGAGAAGGAGGTGATGGGCGAGGAGGTCCGGATCCGCGACCTGTCGGGCGACCGCACGCTGGTGCGCTTCGGCAGCGGCGAGGAGGTGACGGTGCAGGCCGGCGACCAGGGCATCCGGTTCCTGTTGATCTCCGGCGCCCCGCTCGAGGAGCCTGTGGCCTGGCACGGGCCGATCGTGATGAACACGAAGGCCGAACTCATGCAGGCGATGGCCGATTTGCGGAACGGGACCTTCATCCGCCCCGTCGGCTAATTGCGGCGATGCGGGGGGCCGTCTGCCCCCCGGCCCCCCGAGGAAATTTTCGGCAAGATGAAGGAACAGCGGTCAGGCGGCGACGGATTTCCGGACCATGTCCCAGTAGATGTCGCCGACCCGGTCGCGGCTCAGCCGGCCGCCCTCGCGGTACCAGGTGTTGACCCCGGTCAGCATCGCGATGATCGCGAGCGTCGCGAGCTTGGTGTCGGGCGCGGCGAAGGTGCCCGCCGCCTGGCCCTCGCTGAGGATCGCCTCGAGCCGGTTCTCGTAGTCGCGCCGCAGTGCCTCGATCGCGGCGAAGTTCCCGGGCCCGAGGTTGCGCAGTTCCATGTAGGACAGGAACACCGCGTCTGGCCGCTCGAGGTTGAAGCGGATGTGGAAGCGCACGAAGGCCTCCAGCCTTTCGCGCGGCGAGGCGCCCCGCGGCTCGGCCTCCCAAGCGGCGATCAGCTCGTCCATGTGCTCCTTCAGGAGATCGAAGAGCAGCGTTTCCTTGTCGGGCGTGTAGAGGTAGAGCGCACCGGCCTGAACCCCGACCTCGGCGGCGATCTGGCGCATCGAGACCGCAGCGAATCCGTGCCGGGCGAAGAGTTTCAGCGCCGCCGCACGAATGCGGGGGCCGGTGATTTCGGAATGGGAGCCGGTCTTGCGTGCCATGGCGCCAGAGTATCTGAACGCACGTTCAATACAATCCCCGACCGCGACCGCTTGCGGCCGGGGCGGCGGCCGGACTACTCTGCCGCCCGCCTGCCGGAGACCCGAACGATGCGCCCCGCCGTCCTCATCGCCGTCCTGACCTGCGCGGCCCTCGCGGGCTGCGCCCGCTTTCCCGAGGTCGAAGCCGCCGCAAATCCGGCGGTCGGCGACGCACCCTACCCGGAGTTCCTGCAGCTCGAAACCTTCGATTCCATCACCCCGCCCGCGCCAGAGGCCGATCCGACGCCCGAACTCGAATCCGGGGCGGCGGCGCTGAAGGCGCGGGCCGAGGCGCTGCGCCAGTTCGACCCGGACGCCTGAGCGGCACCGGACCGTGGCCGCCGCGCCCCCGCCCGTCGCCAATTCGCGCGGGCGCGTTGCAAGGCGCCGCCGGACAGGCTAAGAGCCGCGCGACTTGCCCGCACGCTCGATCACCATGGAGAACCTCATGCCCACCCCCCTGCGTCTCGGCATCGCCGGCCTCGGCACGGTGGGCATCGGTACCGTCAAGATCGTCCAGCACCATGCCGCGCTGCTCGCGCGCCGCGCCGGGCGCGAGATCGTGGTTTCCGCCGTGTCCGCACGCAACCGCACCAAGAACCGCGACGCCGACATCTCCGGCTACGCCTGGGAGGACGATCCGGTCGCCCTCGCCCGGCGCGAAGACGTCGATGTCTTCGTCGAGCTGATGGGCGGTTCGAACGGCCCGGCGCTCGCCGCGACGAAGGCCGCGATCGAGACCGGCAAGGACGTCGTGACCGCCAATAAGGCGATGCTCGCGATCCACGGCCAGAAGCTGGCGCTCGCGGCCGAGGAACACGGCCGCGTGATCCGCTTCGAAGCCGCCGTGGCGGGCGGCATCCCGGTCGTCAAGGCGCTGACCGAGGGGCTCGCCGGCAACGAGATCCGCCGGGTGATGGGCGTGATGAACGGCACCTGTAACTACATCCTGACCCGGATGGAGAGCGCCGGCCTTCCCTACGCCGAGGTCTTCGAGGAGGCGCGCCAGCTCGGGTATCTGGAAGCCGACCCCAATCTCGACGTGGGCGGGATCGATGCCGGCCACAAGCTGAGCCTGCTCGCAGCCATTGCCTTCGGCACCAAGGTCGCCTTCGACGCGGTGGAGTTGGAGGGGATCGGCCGGATCTCGATCGACGACATCCGCCGCGCCGGCGACATGGGCTACAAGATCAAGCTGCTCGGCGTCGCGCAGATGACCGGACGCGGGCTCGAACAGCGGATGTCGCCCTGCCTCGTACCGGCCGAAAGCCCGCTCGGTCAGCTCCAGGGCGGCACCAACATGGTCGTCCTCGAGGGCGACAGCGTCGGCCAGATCGTGCTGAGGGGTGCGGGCGCCGGCGAAGGCCCGACCGCCTCGGCGGTGATGTCGGACGTGATAGAGATCGCCCGCGGGGCGCGGATCTCGACCTTCGGCCAGCCCGCGGCGACGCTCGCCGATCCGGTACCCGCCAAGGCCACGGCCCCGGCGCCGCATTACCTGCGGATGGCGCTTTCCGATAAGCCCGGCGCGCTCGCCAAGGTGGCGACGGTGCTCGGCGAAGAGGGAATCTCGATCGACCGGATGCGGCAGTACCACCATGCCGATTCGACCGCGCCGGTGCTGATCGTCACCCACAAGACGACGCGCGACGCGATCGACCACGCGCTGAAGCGGCTGCCGGCGACTGGCGTGGTCAGCGGCGAGCCGGTGGCGATCCGGATCGAGACCGTCTGACCGGCGGGCCGCTTCGGGCGGCCCTTCGCCCTTGCCCCGGTGGGGCGCGACCGGCTAGATGCTGAGAAACCGACAGTACAGGGACAGACCATGGCCGACGCCCAGGAATTCCACGACCGCATGCTTTCGCTGGGCCTCGCCCGCGTTTCCGAAGCCGCCGCCCACGCCTCCGCGCGCCTGATCGGCCGCGGCGATGAGAAGGCCGCCGACCAGGCCGCGGTGAACGCGATGCGCGACCAGCTCAACCTCCTCGACATCAAGGGCACCGTGGTGATCGGCGAGGGCGAGCGCGACGAGGCGCCGATGCTCTACATCGGTGAGGAAGTGGGCACCGGCAACGGGCCGGAAGTCGACATCGCGCTCGACCCCCTTGAAGGCACGACGCTGACCGCGAAGGACATGCCGAACGCGCTGACCGTGATCGCGATGGCGCCGCGCGGCACCCTTCTGCACGCGCCCGACGTCTACATGGACAAGCTCGCCGTCGGCCCCGGCCTGCCGAAGAACGTCGTGTCGCTCGAGATGAGCCCGACCGAGCGGGTCGTCGAGCTTGCCAAGGCGAAGAAGTGCAAGCCTACCGACATCACGGTCTGCGTCCTCGAACGGCCGCGCCATGCCGACATGGTGGCCGAGATCCGCGCCACCGGCGCGGCGATCCGGCTCATCACCGACGGCGACGTCGCGGGCGTCATCCACTGCGCGGAATCGGAACTGACCGGCATCGACATGTACATGGGCTCGGGCGGCGCGCCGGAAGGCGTTCTGGCGGCCTCGGCGCTGAAATGCATGGGCGGGCAGATCTGGGGCCGGCTTCTCTTCCGCAACGACGACGAGCGCGGTCGCGCGGCCAAGGCCGGGATTACCGACCTGAACCGCGTCTATGCGCGCGACGAGATGGTGCGGGCCGACGTGATCTTCGCGGCGACCGGCGTGACCAACGGCTCGATCGTGCAGGGCGTGAAGCGCGAGCCGCATTTCATCCAGACCGAGACGATCCTGATGCGGTCGAAGACCGGGTCGGTGCGGCGGATGATCTACCGCAACCCGATCCGCTGACGGCGGGCGCCGGGGGCGCTGCCCCCGGATTCCCGAGGTAGTTGGGCCAAGTTGAAGAGGCGGGCGGGTCTTTCGGCCGGTTCCCGCGTCAGGAGGCACATGACCGCATTTCTCGGGGTTGAGTCTTCCGCGACCGGCCGGCGCTGGACCGGCCCCTCGGTCGAGGCCGACCGGCTCGCCGAGGCGATGACGCAGGAGACCGGGCTGCCCGCGGCGCTTGCCCGCGTGCTGGTGGCGCGCGGGGTGGCCCCGGAAGAGGCCGCGCGCTTTCTCGAGCCGCAGCTTCGCGACCTCCTGCCCGATCCGCGAGGGCTGAAGGACATGGAACCAGCCGCCCGCCGGTTCCTGAAGGCGGTCAGGGACCGCGAGCGGATCGCGGTCTTTGCCGATTACGATGTCGATGGCGGGTCGTCGGCGGCGCTCCTCCTCACGTGGCTCCGGGCTATGGGCCACGACGCCACGCTCTACATCCCCGACCGGATCGACGAGGGCTACGGCCCGAACGAGCCGGCGATGGCTTCGCTTGCGCGCGACCACCGCCTCATCCTCTGCGTCGATTGCGGAACGCTGTCGCACGGGCCGATCGCGGCGGCGGCGGGGGCCGACGTGGTGGTGCTCGACCACCATCTCGGCGCCGAAACGCTGCCGCCCGCGCTCGCCGTGGTGAACCCCAACCGGCAGGACGAAGACGGGTCGCTCGGCCATCTCTGCGCCGCCTCGGTCGTCTTCCTCATGCTGGTGGAGGCGAACCGGCTCCTGCGCGAGGAGGGTGCCAAGGGCCCCGACCTGATGGCGATGCTCGACCTCGTGGCGCTTGCCACCGTGGCCGACGTGGCGCCGCTTGTGGGCGTCAACCGGGCGCTGGTGCGGCAGGGGCTGAAGGTCATGGCCCGGCGCGAGCGCATCGGGCTCCGCGCGCTCGCCGACGTGGCGCGGATGGACCGGGCGCCGACGCCCTATCACCTCGGCTTCCTGCTCGGCCCCCGCGTCAATGCCGGCGGCCGGATCGGTGCCGCCGATCTCGGCGCGCGGCTCCTCGCGACCGAGGATCTGCACGAGGCGCAGGCGCTCGCCGAACGGCTCGACGCCCTCAACACCGAGCGCCGCGAGATCGAGAACCGGGTGCGCGACGCCGCCCTCGCCCAGGCCGAGGCGCGCGGCTTCGATGCCCCCCTGGTCTGGGCCGCCGGCGACGGCTGGCATCCCGGCGTCGTCGGCATCGTCGCGGCTCGGCTCAAGGAGGCGACGAACCGCCCCGCCGTGGTCATCGGCTTCGACGGCGACGAGGGCAAGGGCTCGGGCCGCTCGGTCGAGGGCATCGACCTCGGCGCCGCGATCCAGCGGCTCGCGGCGGACGGGCTCCTGCTAAAGGGCGGCGGCCATCGCATGGCGGCCGGGCTGACCGTCGCCCGCGACCGCCTCGACGCGGCTATGGAGCGGCTCGGCGACCTGCTTGCCCGCCAGGGCGCGGATCGCATCGGCCCGCGTGACCTCAGGCTCGACGGACTTTTGATGCCGGGCGCGGTGACCCATTCCCTCATCGAGGAGATCGAGCGCGCCGGCCCCTTCGGCCAGGCCGCCCCGGCGCCGCGCTTCGCCTTCCCGTCCGTAAGGATCACCCATACCCGTCGGATCGGCGAGACACATCTCAGACTCGGCTTCTCCGACGGGCAGTCGCCCGCGATCGAGGCGATCGCCTTCGGCGCCTTCGACAACGGCCTCGGCCCCATGCTGGAAGCGCATGGCGGGCTCGGCCTACACCTCGCGGGGCGGCTCGAACTCAACCACTGGCAGGGCCGTTCGAAGCCGCAACTGAGGCTCGAAGACGCGGCGCGGAGCTAATTTTTGCGGCGGGTGAAAAAACTGAAAAAAGCCTCTTGCGCGCCCCACGGCACTCGCTTAAACACCGCCCCACGCCAAGCGCGGCCCGTTCGTCTATCGGTTAGGACGTCAGGTTTTCAACCTGAAAAGAGGGGTTCGACTCCCCTACGGGCTGCCACTTGGTTTTCTTCTTCCCACAAAATCAGACACTTAAGAGCCGTTTTTGTCCCGCCGTGTGCAACGGGGGTCAAAAGCGGGACACTATTGTTCTAATTCTGTCCGCCTGTCATCTTGCGAAGGGCTGCTTGGGCGCAAACTTTCTGACTGGCGCCCTTGGTGTACCTCGTTACCTCCTTGGAAGTCTGGTGGCCGGTGATCGCCATGATCTCGAATTCCGTGCATCCCAACTCGGCCAGACGCTCGGCGGCGGCCTTTCGCAGCCCGTGAACGGAACACTCCGACAAGCCCGCCTCGTCGCACCACTTGCGGAAGCGATTGCCGAATCCGGCATTCGTGAATGCCCTCCCGTAGCCGTTCACCAGGAACGTGAAGTCGCCTGCGCCGCTGGCGTCGATGATGTGTCGCAGCTCCGGGATGATCGGGATTTCCGGCCGGATCGGATTGCGGGCCTTTCCCTTCTGCTGCGTGAAGACCAGCCATTCGCCTTGAAAGTGCTGGCGGCCGAAAAGAACCAGGTCGGACCGGCGCTGCCCGGTATAGAGCGCCAGAGCGAGCGCCAGGCGCGCGGTCGTGCCCACCGGATGCGTGGTCTCGAATTTCTCGATCTCTGCCAGCGTCCACGAGTGGTAGCCCTCGGAACTGGACGTCAATAGCTCCACGTCCTTCGCCGGGTTCGTGTCCGCCAGATCGTAGGTGATGGCGAAGCGGAAAAGTTGGCGCAGCACCTTGGCATTGATGATGTGACCGCCCCCGACGGCATCCTGCGCCTCCTGACGACGTCGCGGCGGGATTTCGGGGTCGCCCATATGTTCATCAAGTACGATCTCGCGACCGTCGAGGCGATCGCCGACGACGTCGTGGTCATGCAGCGCGGTCGGGTGGTCGATGCCGGGCCGAAACCGGCCGTTCTGCACCCGCCACGCCATGAGTATACGCAGCTCCTGCTGTCCTCGGTTCCCGAGATGGATCCGCGATGGCTGGACAGGGTGCTGGGCGCACGCGAAACCGGATGCGGCCGATAATGACTGAAATCAGTTCATCAAAAGACGTATATTATGAAATTGAACTAATCCATCCTGCGCATAGACTGCCGCGGAAAGAGTAGCCAGGAGGCGTGCCGATGCGGAGAGCCAGACAGAGCCGTGGAGAGGCGCAGTCCCAGGGTGGAGCGACTCGCCCGCCTCCCGGAGGGCGATTCCGGCCGCTTGACGACGGCAGCCTGCGCTCGATCATCGAGGCGGCCTTCGACATCCTCGCCCGCATCGGCGTCGCCGCCGACGCGCCCGAGATGCGGAAGCTGGCCATTGCCGGCGGCGCGGTGGAGCGCCCCGACGGCCGGCTCACCTTCCCGCGCGCGCTGGTCGAAGACATGATCGCGAAGTCACGCAAGCGCGTCGAACTGCCGGGCTTCGATCCCCAGCGCGGGATCGAAGTGGGCGGAGGCCACGTTCACATCGGGACCGGCGGCGCCGCCGTGCAGGTACTCGATGCCGACACCGGCAATTTCCGCGACAGCACGCTGGCCGATCTCTACGGTCTCATGCGCATCGTCGACGCCTGCGACAGCATCCACTACGCGCTGCGCCCGGTGGTTGCGCGCGACATGGCCGACCCGCTGACGCTCGACCTCAACACCGCCTTCGCGGCAATGAAGGCGACCTCGAAACCGATCGGCACCAGCTTTTTCGAACCCGCGCATGTCGCCCCCGTGGTCGAGATGCTGGACGCGGCACTCGGGCCGACCCCTTTCGCCGCGCAGCCCTTCTGCTTCGCGTCCGTCTGCCATGTCGTGCCGCCGCTCACGCTCGCCACCGAGGCCTGCGGCGTGATGCGGGAATGCGTGCGGCTCGGGATGCCGCTGCAGATCTGCTCTGCCGGGCAGGCCGGCGCCACGAGCCCCGCGTCGCTCGCGGGCGCGCTCGCGCAAGGCCTCGCGGAATCGCTCGCGGGCCTCGTCCTCGTCAACATGATGCAGCCGGGCTTTCCCTGCATCCTCGCCTTCATGCCCTTCATCTCGGACCTGCGCACCGGCGCGATGACCGGCGGTTCCGGCGAGGCGGCGGTCGCCAGCGCGGCGGCCGCCCAGCTACTTCTTCACCTCGGTCTGCCTTCGACGGTCTCGGCCGGCATCACCGACGCCAAGGTCGCCGACGCGCAGGCCGGATACGAGAAGGGATATACCGTTGCACTGTCGGCCCAGGCCGGGGCCGACATGATCAACCTCAGCGTCGGCATGCTTGGCTCGATCATGGCGGCCAGCAAGGAGGCGCTGGTGATCGACAACGACATGTGCGGCGCGATCCTGCGCTCGGTGCGCGGGGTCGAGGCGTTCGAGGGCGCCATCGACCTCGACCTGATCGAGGAGGTCGTGACCGGGCCGGGGCATTACCTCGGCACCGACCAGACGCTAAGGCTCATGACGACCGAGTACCTCTATCCCCGGCTCGGCGACCGGCAAAGCATCCCGAACTGGCTGACGAGCGGCGCGAAGACTGTCTGGGACCGCGCCCGCACCCGCGTTGCCGAGATCGAGGCGAGCCCCGCACCCGATCACCTGCCCGCCGACATCGAAGCCGCGATCCGCGCGCGTCTGCCCATCAAGCTGGAAGTCTGAATCGATGAGAACCCAAGCCAAAGTCGTCGTCATCGGCGGGGGCGCCGTCGGCGTCTCGACACTCTATCACCTCGCCCGGGCCGGCGTGACTGACACGCTCCTGATCGAGAAAAGCGAGCTCACCTCGGGCTCCACCTGGCACGCTGCGGGGAATATCCCGACCTATGGGACAAGCTGGGGCGGGATGCGCGCGGGCAACTACGCATGGCGGCTCTACAAGGATCTGGCCGGGGTCGTCGATTATCCGATCACCTACCGCCATACCGGGGCGTTCTGGCCGGCTCATACGCGGGACCGGATGGACTTCTTCCACCACCTCGTCGGCATCTCGAGGGGGCTCGGCTACGACATGGCGATGATCTCGCCGGCCGAGATGGAGGCGATGCATCCCTGGTACCGGGCAGGCAGCAGCGTCATCGGCGGCATCCTCGACCCCTATGAGGGCGATGTCGATCCGAGCCAGCTGACCCAGGCGCTGGCCAAGGGCGCGCGCGATCTCGGCGCCGAGATCGTGCGCTTCACCAAGGTCACCGGGATTAGCCGCAGGCCCTCCGGCGAATGGCAGGTCAGCACGGACAAGGGCGAGGTCCTCTGCGATGTCGTCGTCAACGCCTCGGGCTACTACGGGCGGCAGGTCGGCGAAATGGTCGGCCAGCGCCTGCCGGTGGTGACGCTCGAGCACCAGTACCTCGTGACCGAGGCATTGCCCGAACTGGAAGCGAACCCGGCCAACTTTCCGCTCGTCCGCGATCCCGACATCATGTTCTACCTGCGCCGCGAGCGGAACGGGCTTCTTTTGGGTTCCTATGGCCATGCCGGGCGACCCGCCTGGCTCGACGGGATGCCCGACGACTTCGCCAACCAGCTCTATCCCGACAGCGTCGACGACATCGCCGAGGTGCTGGAGGCGGCGCTCGAACACATACCGATCCTGGGCGAGGCGGGGGTCAGCCGTTTCGTGAACGGTCCGATCCCCTATTCGCCGGACGGCGCGCCGCTCTGCGGCCCGGCCTTCGGCCTGCCGAACTTCTACCATGCCTGCTGCTTCCCGGTCGGCATCACCCATTCGGCGGCGGCGGGAAAGACGCTCACCGAATGGATCACGGAAGGCGAGCCCGAATGGGACATGTCGGCCTGGGATCCGCGCCGCTTCGGAGATTGGGCGACCTTCGACTACACCGTCGCCCGCGCCTGCGAGCTTTACGAGCACCAGTATGCGATCCCCTATCCGCACCGGATCTGGAAATCGGCGCGGCCGGTGAACCGCACGCCGCTTTACGACCGCTTGAAAGCAAAGGGCGCGGTCTTCGGTCAGATCGCGGGATGGGAACGGGCTTTCTGGTTCGAGACCGAGACGGTGAAGGACGACGGATGCCTCAGCTTCCGTCACGAGGCCTGGCACGACGCCGTGAAGGCCGAATGCGAGGGCGTGCGCGACCATATCGGCGTGATGGATCACGGCGGCTTCACCCGCTACGAGGTGGAGGGGCCGGGCGCGACCGACTTCCTCGACCGGGTCTTCTGCGGCGCGATGCCGGCGGTCGGGCGCGTCAAGCTCAGCTACATGCTGACGCCGAAGGGCAAGGTCTGGTCCGAGGCCACGATCGCCCGGCTCGAAGAATACAGGTACCTGCTCTGCGGCCCGACGCTCGCCGATCAGCGCGACCACGACTGGATGGCGCGGTTCCTGCCGGAAAGCGGCGTGACGCTCCGGCGCGGATCGGACTTCGACGCGGCCCTGATGGTGATGGGGCCGAAGTCGCGCGACACTCTCCAGCCCCTGACCGACGCCGACCTGTCGAAGGAGGCTGCGCCCTGGATGTCGGTCCGCGAGATCACGCTGGCCGGCGCCCCTATGATCGCGCTCCGCGTCTCCTATGTCGGCGAGCTGGGGTGGGAGCTGCACATGCGCTCGGCCGATCTCGTGACCGTCTACGAGGCGATCATGCGGGAAGGCGCGGACAAGGGGATGGTGGAGTTCGGCTCCTACGCCCTGAATGCGATGCGGATCGAGAAGGGCTATCACGGCTGGGGCGCGGATTTCGGCATCGAGTACACGCCGTTCGACGCCGGGCTCGAACGGTTCGTCAGCCGTCGAAAGACCGATTTCGTCGGCCGCGACGCGTTCCTCGCCAGTGCCGACCGGCCGCGCGACTATCACTTCACGGCGTTCGAACTCGACGGCCAAGGCCCCGACGCGCTCTCCTCGGACCCGATCCTGAAGGAGGGCCGGGTGGTCGGCTATGTCAGCTCCGCCGGCACCGGCTTCCGCATCGGCAAGCGTATCGCGCTCGGCTATCTGACGATACCCGCCGATCCGGGCGACCGTTTGGAGATCGAGGTGCTCGGCGAGCCGGTGCAGGCAACCGTGCGCGCGTTGCCGTTCTACGACCCCGAAAACGCCCGGCTGAAAGGGTAGAGAGATGGCCAGAGAGCTCCCCTCTGAGGTGCAGGTCGCCGTCATCGGCGGCGGCATCGTCGGCTGCGCGACCGCCTATCACCTCGCCAGGGCCGGCTGGTCGGTGGCGCTCTTCGAGCGCAAGAAACTCACCTCGGGCACGACGTGGCATGCCGCGGGCCTCGTCAGCGAGACGCAGGGCGTGCCGGTCATGTCCGCGCTCGCGCGCTACGGGCTCGACCTGATGGAGCGGCTCGAGGAGGAGACCGGCCAACCAACCGGGTTCAGGCGGAACGGGTCGATCACGCTCGCGCTGACCGAGGCGCGGATCGAGGAACTGCGCCGCAAGGTCGATTACGCCCATGGCTGCGGCATCCGCGCCGAGGAGATCGCCGCCACCGAGGCGAAAGACCGCTGGCCGCTCCTGTCCACGCATGGCGCCAGGGGTGCGTTCTGGTTTCCCGGCGACGGCTACACGAACCCGATCGATACGACCATGGCGCTCGCCAAGGGCGCGCGACTACACGGGGCGCAGATCTTCGAGGACAATAGGGTCGAGCGGATCGTGACCGAGAAGGGCCGCGTCGCCGGGGTTGAGACCTCGGCGGGCTTCGTGCGCGCCGCCCATGTGGTCAACGCGACGGGCATGTGGGCGCGGGAGTTTGGCCTCAGCCACGGCACCCCGATCCCGCTGCACTACACCAACCACTATTACGTCGTGACCGACCCGATCGACGGCGTGACCGGCGATCTGCCGGTGCTCAGGGTCATGGACGAATACACCTACTACAAGGAGGACGCGGGCAAGCTCCTGATCGGCTGTTCGGAGCCCAATGCCACTCCCTGGCAGCCGGCGGGTGGCCTGCCGGAGCATTTCGAGTTTGACGAACTGCCCTGCAACGAGGAGCATCTATTCCCGATCCTCGAAGCCGCCGCCGAGCGCATCCCCGCGCTCGCGAGCACCGGCATCCGCAAGTTCTTCAACGGGCCGGAAAGCTTCACGCCGGACGGGAAATACTATCTCGGGCCTATGACCGAGGTGCCAGGGCTCTGGGTCGCGGCGGGCTTCAACTCCACCGGCATCCAGAATGGTCCCGGCGCGGGCAAGGCGCTTGCGGAATGGATCATGGCGGGCCGGATGACGATGGACCTGACGGATGTCGACGCGCGGCGGATCCATCCGCGCCTGAACGCGCCCGGGCTCGTCGCGGCCAAGGCCGCCGAGACGCTGTCGCTCGCCTACGCGATGCACTGGCCCTATCACCGGCGCGAGGCGGCGCGGGGCCTGCGCCGAACACCCTATTACGCCCAGTTGAAGGCCGCAGGCGCGGAGTTCGCACCCGCCAATGGCTGGGAGCGGCCGCTGATCTATGGGGCCGAGATCACCGACGGTTTCGATCGCCAGCCCTGGTTCGACGCCTGGAAGGCCGAGCACGAAGCCCTGCGCGGCGGTATCGGGATGATCGACCTCACCTTCGGACGCTTCCTCGTCGACGGTCCGGCGGCAGAAGCCGAGATGCAGCGGCTCTGCGGGGCGAACATGGAGGTCACGCCGGGGACGCTCGTCTACACCCACATGTTCAACGAGGCGGGCGGCATCGAGGCCGACGTGACGGTGGCCCGACTCGGCGACCGCCGCTTCCTGATCATGGCCTCGGCCGGCGCGGAGCCGCAGGTCGAGCGCTGGCTGACGACGCGGCTCGGGGATGGCGGGACGAGCGTCGTCAATGTCACCGCGTCCGAAGCGACGCTGGCCGTGATGGGGCCGCGGGCGCGGGACTTCCTGTCGCGGCTTACCGATGCCGATCTCTCAGACGCGGCATTCCCGTTCGGCACCTTCCGGGAGATCTTCGTCGGCAACGCCCCGGTCCGCGCCCAGCGCATCACCTATGTCGGCGAGCTTGGCTGGGAACTGCACATCCCGTCGGACTTCGCCCAGCATGTCTATGAGACCGTGATGGCAGAGGAACTCCCACCGCAGCTCTGCGGCGGCATGGCGGTCGACAGCTGCCGGATCGAAAAGGGCTTTCGCCACTGGGGCCACGACATCGGCCCCCACGACACGCCTGTCGAGGCGGGCCTGACCTTCGCCTGCGACTTCGAGACAGACTTCACGGGCAAGGCGGCGATCCTCGCCCGCCGAGCCGAGGGCGCGAAGTCCCGGCTCCTGTCCTTCCGCCTCGCCGATCCCGAAATGCTCCTCTTCGGCAAGGAGCCCGTGCTCCGCGACGGGCAGATCGTCGGGCGCCTGACCTCGGCGAGCTATGGCTGGACGGTCGGCGGCGCCATAGGGATGGGCTATGTCGCGCTGCCTGAAGGCGGTGTCGGGGCCGCTGACGGGGCAGATTACACGATCATGGTCGCCGGCCGCCCGGTAAAGGCGACCGCCAACCTGCGGCCGCTCTACGATCCGGGCAATGCCCGCATGAAGGGGTGACGGTCAGGTGACGTGAAGGCCGCATCCCGGCCGCGCGCACCACTCGGCCATGTGATCGGCGACGATCCGGATCGGGTCGTCCGGGTCGGCGTCTTCGCTGCGCAATGCGGCGGACCAGGGAATGGTGATGCCCTCTTGGGTGACCTGGACGCCAATGATCCGTCCCTCCTTGAGCGCGGTCTGAAGTGCCCAGCCCGCCAGCACGCTGGTCCCGAGATTGGACGCCACAAGCTCCACGATCGCCTCCGGAAGCTCTACCGTTGCCGTCCATTTCGGATAGGTCTCGGTCGGGCGGAACAGGCGGGCGAACTCTCGGTCGGGCTCTGGAACCTTGGTATAGGTGATGAAGGGTTCGTCGACGATGTCCGTCCCCTCGACGTAATCCCGCCCGGCCAGCCGGTGCCCTGGTGCCATGATGAAGAGGAGCGGATCCTCGAAGAGATGCACCGCGGTGACGCCCGCCTGTGCCGGAACGCCCGAGACCACGGCGATGTCGATGTTGCGGTTCATCAGCCCGGTGAGCGGGTTGAGGTTGCCGCCGGCCATGATCTGAAGATCGATGCCGGTCGTGTGCGACTTGAGGTACTTCAGGAATGCGGGAAGCCAGCGATAGTTCGAATAGGCCTCGACCGACAACCGCACGACATGATGGATGCCCGCGTTCATGCGCCGCACGTCCTCCTCGGCCCGCGTCAGGTCGGAGAGGATCCGGTCGGCGACGACCGACATGTACTCCGCCGCCGGCGTCTTGCGCAGGCGCTTGTGCATCCGGGTGAAAAGCTGCACGTCGAGCCGCCGTTCCGCCTCCCGCAGCCGATGCGAGAGCGCCGAGGGCGTAACCCCGAGCTTCTCGGCCGCATCGGTGATGCGCCCGGTTTCGATGACCGCCTGGATCAGTTGCAGGTGGCGCAGGTCGAGATAGGGTTTCATGGCAGCCTTGGATGAATCAATTTCACGAAAGCGAGAAAACTTCTAGATTGCCGTTCAGTCAAATAGAATGTGATCTCCTACGGTATTCCTCGTCCGGAGACCGCCATGAACGTCGACGCGAAACGCAGCATCGAGCAGGACATCGCCCATCACGTGCATCCGCAGACCAACCTGCGCCAGCATGCCGAGAAGGGCCCGACCATAATCACGCACGGCAAGGGCGTGTTCATCTACGACAGCGAGGGACGCGAGATCATCGACGGGTTCTCCGGCCTCGGCTGCGTGAGTCTCGGCTATCACAACGAGCGGCTCGCCGAGGCGGCGATGCGGCAGATGAACACGCTGCCCTTCGCGCCGACCTTCTACAACCGCTCGCATCCCCGCGTGGCCGAACTTGGCGAACGATTGATCGGCATGGCGCCGGGCGGCATGAACCGGGTGATGTTCCAGTGCTCCGGCTCGGAGGCGAACGACACCGCGATCAAGCTGATCTGGTACGCCAACACCGCCAGGGGCGAGCCGCAGCGGCGCAAGATCATCGGCCGCATCCGCGGCTATCACGGCAATACGATCGCGACCGTGTCGCTGTCGGGCCAGCCGCACATGCATGCGAAGTTCGGCCTTCCCTTGCCGGAGTTCAAGCACACCGAATTGCCGAACTACTACCGCTTCCATATCGACGGCGAGAGCGAGGAGGAGTTTTCGGCCCGGATGGCGCGAAGCTTCGAGGAACTGATCCTGCGCGAGGGACCGGACACCGTCGCGGCCTTCTTCGCCGAACCCGCGATCTCCGGCGGCGGCGCGCTGATGCCGCCGAAGGGTTACTGGGAGGAGATGCAGGCAGTCATCCGCAAATACGGCATCACCTTCCTCGTCGACGAGGTCGTCTGCGGCTTCGGCCGGACCGGCAACATGTGGGGGGCCGAGACCTGGGGCCTCAAGCCCGACATGGTGAGCTGCGCCAAGGCCTTGTCGGCGGCGTTCTTCCCGATCTCGGCCCTGATGTTCAAGGACGAGCTCTATGCCGAGATGATGCGCAACTCCGACGAGGTCGGCCTCTTCGGGCACGGCTACACCTATGCCGGCCATCCGGTCGGCGCGGCGGTGTCGCTCCAGGCGCTCGACATCTACGACGAGATCGACCTGATCGGCCATGTCCGGAAGGTGTCGAAGCGTTTCCTCGAACGGTGCGACGCCATGCAGGACCACCCGCTGGTGGCCGAGGTGCGCGGCGTGGGGCTGTTCTGCGGCTTCGAACTAATGAGGGACGCCAAGGTGCGGATCCCCTTCGACCCGGCCTGGAAGGTCGGTGCATTGGTGCAGGACTTCGCGCATGATCGGGGGCTCTATCTTCGCGCGATCGGCGACCGGATAAGCTTCATGCCGCCCCTGATCATCAACGAGGAGGAAATCGACCTCGCGACCGAGCGCTTCAAGGGGGCGCTGGACGACGCCTGGGCGGTGGTGAAGAACAAGATCTGAAGGGAGTACGACATGGCCGAGTTGCTGGAGCCGAAACTGCCGCAGGCGGGGCTTGCCGGATGCTATATCGACGGCAAATGGCATTGGCCCGCGGACGGGCGGAAGCTGACGGTCGAGAATCCCTCGCGCCGGACGCCCATCTGCGAGGTCGGGCGCGGCGCGAAGGCCGAGATCGATCTCGCCGTCGCCGCCGCCCGCGCCGCACTTCCGGCTTGGCGCGCGCTCGCGGCCTCCGAGCGGGGCAAGCGCCTTGCGGAACTCGGTCGCCGGCTCGAGGAGAGCGCCGAGGAGGTCGCCCGCGTCCTCGCCGCCGAATCCGGCAATGCGATCAAGACCCAGTCCCGCGGCGAGGCGATGGGGGCGGCGGGCGTGCTGAAATATTACGGTGGTGTCGCGGTCGAACAGAAGGGCGAGACGCTGCCGCTCGGCCCCGGTCTTTTCAGCTATTCGACGCGCGAACCGCATGGCGTGGTCGGGTCGATCATCCCCTGGAACTCGCCCTTGCAACTTGGCGCGGTCAAGATCTCCATGGCGCTCGCCACCGGCAACTGCCTGGTGCTGAAGCCCGCCGAGGATGCGCCGCTCGCGATCCTGAAGCTCGCCGAGCTTGCCGACGGCCTGTTCCCGCCCGGCGTCTTCAACGTCGTGACGGGGCTTGGCGAAGAGGCAGGCGCGGCACTTGCCGCGCATCCCGGCGTGGACAAGATCTCCTTTACCGGTTCGTCCGAGGTGGGCCGGCTCATCGGACGCGCGACCGCCGAACGCATCGCCAAGCTCACGCTGGAACTCGGGGGCAAGTCGCCGACCATCGTGTTCCCCGACGCGATCGAGAACGGAAGGCTCGACACCACCGCGCAACAGGTCGCGAACGCGATGCGCTTCGCGCGGCAGGGGCAGAGCTGCACCGCCGGCTCGCGGCTCTTCGTACACAAGGACATCTGGGACGTGCTGATGCCCAGGGTGGCGGAGAAGGCGGCAGCCCTCAAGGTCGGCGACGCGCTCGACCCCGACGTCGACATGGGCGCGGTCATCAACGCGGAACGCTATGGCGAGATCCGCAACTTCGTGGCCGAGGCCGAAGCGGAAGGCGCGGACTTCCTGATCGGGGAAACCCCGGCCGAGAACCCGGCGGGCTTCCTGCCCGGCCCCACGATCATCACCGGCGTCGACAACAGCTGGCGCATCGTCCGGGAGGAGGTGTTCGGCCCGGTCATGGTCGCGATCCCGTTCGAGACCGAGGCCGAGGCGATCGCCATGGCCAACGACACCCATTACGGGCTCGCCGCCTTCATCTTCACCCATGACATCAGCCGGATCACCCGGCTCACCCGCGCCATCGACGCGGGCTGGATCCAGGTCAATCAGGGCGGCGGGCAGATCCCGGGCATGTCTTACGGCGGCACAAAGCAGTCGGGCACCGGCAGCGAATACTCGATCGAGGGCGCGCTCGAGGCCTATACCTACCGCAAATGCGTCACCATCAACGTGGAGCAGGCCGGATGACCTCGGACCGCTTCGGCAACGAAGTCGATCCCGGCGTCGGCTACGCGCGGGGGCGGCTTCTGGCCTCTTCGACCGACGAGGTCCGCCGCCTCCGCCGCGCCGGCCAGATCGCGGCGGAATTCGCCGCGCGAGAGGGGATGGAGAAGGTGGCGATCTGCACCGGCAACCTGCGCTTCTTCCCGGCAACGGCGGCCGATCTGACGGAACTCTGCGAAGAATGGATCGGCCCCGGCCTTTACGGCGAAGACCTCAGACAGGCGGCGATTTCCCACATGGGCGGCGACGGCTCCGAGGCGGTCGCCGTCGTCAACCGCACCAGCGCCGGGATCGTTGCCGCGATCCTCGCGCTGTCCGGCGGTCGGCCAGTCTTGTCCCTTGTGCCCGGAGGCGACCGCTCACACGCCTCGGTGTCGCGCGGGGCAAGACTGGCCGGCGTGCCGGTCGTCGAGATGCATGATCTGCCGGAGCTGAAGCGCATGCTCGCGGCTCACCTGCCGAAGCTGCTGATTGTCACCACGGTCACATCTGAACTCGCCGTGCTGCCGGACGAGCTGACCGCGGTTGCGGTCAAGACCGCGCGGGCGGCGGGCTGCAAGGTGTTCCTCGACGAAGCCTACGGCGCGCGCTTTCGCCCGGTGATCCACGGCGGCGCGCCGTCGCTGTCGTTCGGGGCGGATCTCGTCGTCACCAACTCCGACAAGGCCGGGCTGACCGGCCCGCGCGCCGGCGTGCTCTGCGGCGTCGCGGATACTCTGGTGCCGGTCATCGCGAGAGCGAGCGAACTTGGTATGGAGGCGCGCGCGCCGATCGCTGTCGGCGCGATGCGCAGCCTTCAAGGCTTCACCCCTGAGATGCTGCTCGAAGAGGCGCGCGACGGTCTCGACCTGTCGGAGGCGTTGGAAGCGGCCCTCGGGGGCGGCATCATCCTCCGCTCGGCCCTCGGCCCGAAGATCGACGAGCAGGATCTGTTCGCGCGGGTGCTGGAGCTTGCGGGTGCCGAGAGGTCGGCGCGCGTGCCGGCCGAAGTCGCCGCCGCTGTAGGGATGCTGATGCTGCGCGACAGAGGGATCGTGACCGTCAACACCCATGGCCAACCCGGCGGACGTGTCTCGATCCGGCTGAAGCCCACGACCGGTGCCGTGGCGCGTGCGGGCGGGGCAGCGGCGGTCGCAGGGTGCCTGGCCGGGGCGATGGACGCGGTGGCGGCGCATCTCGAGGACGAGGCCTGGTTCTCGGCGCTCCTGTTCGGAGAGGGGAAATGAGCGACCGGCAGCTGATCGCACGGCTCGACGACCGGCTGGACCGGCTCGTCAACATCGACATCGGCGAGCGCGGGGTGGAGCCGCTGTTCGCCGCCGCCCGTGACCTTCAGGGCGGCTCGCTCGTCGGGGCGGCTGCCGACGCACTCATGGCAGTGCCGATGAGCGGGACCGTGGTGATCACCACCGGCTCCGTTTCCCGCGCCTGGATCACTCCGGAACTGGGCGAGAACGACGGCCCGTCTGGCGCGGCGGCGATCGCCCGCGCGCTGGTCCTCGAACGCAACGCGGCCTGCATCGTCCTCTGCGAGGAAACTCTCATCCCGGCGATCCGCGCGGTCATGGTCGCGGCGGGTCTCTTCCCAGTCGGCCTCGATCAGGCGCGGATCGCGCAAAAGGACCGGAGCCTCGCCACCGTCGTGATGATGCCCTACCCCACGTCCGACGAGGACGGAAGAGCCGCCGCACCCGCGATGCTCGACGCGCTCGCGCCGGACCTTCTCTTTTCGACCGAGCGCGTCGGGCGCAACGACAGGGGCGTCTACCACTCGATGCGCGGCATCGACTACGGGATGGGCCGGGCGCGGGTCGATTTCCTCTTCGACAAAGCCATGGCGAGGGGCATCCCCGTCGTGGCGGTCGGCGATGGCGGCAACGAGATCGGCATGGGCAAGGTCGCGGAACACGTCCGGGCGCATGTGCCCTACGGCGACAACTGCCAGTGCGGCTGCGGCGGCGGCATCGGCGCGACGACCGGCTGCGGCGTCCTCGTGACGGCGGCCTGCTCGAACTGGGGTTGCACCGCGATCGCGGCCGCGATGGCCGCCCGTGGCGGCAATCCCAGACTCGTCCACACGCCCGACGCCGAAGCGCGCCTGCTCGACGCGATGGTGGCGGCCGGCCTTATCAACTCCACCCATGGCATCGTCGACGATGCCGTCGACGGATTCCCCCGCGCCAGCCATCTCAGCGTGGCGACGCTTTGCCAGACGATCGTATCGCGCGCCCTGTGAGCCCAAGCATTCCCAGACGAGAAAGTCCCATGACCGACATCACCCCAGAGCTTCTCGAGAAGATCCGCAGCCGCTTCCATCATGTCGAGGAATGCCCCTATCAGGGCCCCCGCATCTTCTTCGAGAACGCCGGCGGCGCGCTGACGCTGAAATCCGTCGTCGAGACCTCGGCAAAGTTCGCCGCGATCCCGGACAACCAGGGGCGCGACAACCCGGCGAGCCACGCGCTCGTCGAGGTGATCAACCGTGCCAAGGCAGACATGGCCGTTCTGATGAACGCCTCGTCGGGGCAGTTCTTCGTCGGCGAAAGCGGGACCGAGCTTTTGTTCCGAATGATCCGCACCGCCTGCGTCAACGCGCCGAAAGGGGCAAAGGTGCTCGGCAGTTCGCTCGAACATCCGGCCTCGCGTTCTGCGGCGCGGCGTTGGGCGGCCATAGCCGAACTCGATTACGTCAACGTCAGGCATGACGACGCAATCGGCACCGTTACGGCCGAAGCATACGCTGCGCATGTGACGCCGGACGTTGCGGTGGCGACGATCCTGCATACCTCGCCCGTGACCGGAATGGGCGTCGACGTGGCCGCCGTGTCTGCGGCGATCCGCAAGGTCGCGCCCGACTGCCTGATCATCGTCGACGGCATCCAGCATGCCGCCCACGGCCAACTCGACATCGACAGCTACGGCGTCGATGGCTACGCAATTTCGCCCTACAAGGTCTTCTCGCGCCACGGCTACGGCGTCGCCTGGATCTCGGACCGGCTCTCGCTCCTGCCGCACGACATGCTGATCGACGCCCCGGCCAAGGGCTGGGAGTTCGGCACGCGCGACACCGGCGCCTACGCGACCACGTCGGACCTCGTCGCCTATTTCGACTGGCTCGGTGGCGAGGTGTCACAAGAGACGGATCGGCGCCGCCGGATCGAGGCCGCGGGCCACGCGATCCACGCCCATGAGAAGCGGCTCACGGACGCGATGATCCACGGGCTGGGCAACGTGAAGGGCCTCAAGGAGATGGCAAATGTCACCATCATCGGCGGCGCGGACAACCCGGCGCGTGAGGGGCTGGTGTCGATCGTCGTGAAGGACATGCCCTCACCTGACGTCGTGGCCCGGCTGAATGAGCAGGGTATCCGGACACACACCCGAAAGGCAGACCACTACTCGCGCAACATTCTCGATCCCCTTGGGCTCCCGGACTGCATCCGCGTGTCTATCTGCCATTACAACAGCGAGCGCGAAGTTGCTCAGTTTCTGGCAGCGCTTGAGGGGATTGTTTGTGGCGCGGATGCCTGAGGTCCGCGCCGAGCACAGGCATTGCTTGCAGGCGGGTAGGACAAGTCGCCTTCGGTCCCAATGGATCCGATGATCCAGCTGACCACGCCGAGAGACGTGCGAGCGTTTTCGCTTAGTGCCAGTGCGGACGCTCCGCTGCATTCAAGTGAATGACACGCGGCGCACTCAAGAAGCGGCGCGGCTTTCGCCACGCCGCTCCAATGTGCGTGCCCGGTCGGTCGAAGGCCTGGGCGATGCAGGGCGCGAATGGCCGCTTCTGCCGCAGGTGCCCAATGCCTTCACAGCCGCGGAGAAAGTCTGCATGCCAACCGAATTTCCGATTTCACTTTTCGCGCGGAACACCCTGCGACCAGACCCTTGATCTCATTACCCCGCATTGGGCGATATCGTGGGACAGCCGATCCCGCTTTCGGAGGGATGACGAAGACCTGCAGCCCCTAATCCTGTAACTTTATCCTGCAAATATAGATCGTTACAAGGAACAGTTGACGCACCGCGAGAACACGGAAACGGTGCGCGCGCGGCGCGAATTCCCGGTCTGGCGCTCGGCACGGTCCCTCCTGTAACCTGCACCGGACCGGCGGCCGCTGAGGAGGCGCACCAGACGTGACGGCGACGACCCCCGAATCCCAGCTCGACGCGCTCATCGCCTGCCCGACTTGCGACGCGCTTCATCATGTGACCGTGGTCATTCCCGGCGCCCGCGCCCGCTGTCATCGTTGCGGCACGACATTGATGGCGCCGCGCACCGGCGCGATGACGCGAATCGTGATGCTCGCGGCCACCGCGGCGATCCTCATGGTGGCGGCGGTCTTCTTCCCCTTCCTCGAGCTCCAGGCCGGCGGCCTCAGCCGGCAGAGCTCGGTCCTCGGCGCGGTCCTTGCCTTCTCCGAAGGCTGGATGATGCCGCTCGCGGTCGCGGTGGGGGCAATGATCGTCGCCCTGCCCTTCGCCCGGCTCCTCGCCATCACATACGCGCTGGCGCCAATGGCACTCGGCTGGCGTCCCGCGGCCCAGGCTGAGCGCGTGTTCCGCTGGGCCGAAGCGATGCGGCCCTGGGCGATGGCCGAGATCTTCATCCTCGGCGTCGCGGTGGCGATGGTAAAGGTTGCGGGCCTCGCCAAGGTCACGCCCGGCCCGGCGTTCTGGGCCTTCGCGGCGCTCGTCCTCGTGACGGTGCTCAAGGACAACTTCATGTGCAGGCTGACGATATGGAAAACGCTCGAAGAACGCAGGCGGTCCTGACCGCGCGGCGGGCCGGGCTCGTCGGCTGCACCGGCTGCGGCAAGGTCCATGCCGCCGGCGACACCGTCTGCCGGCGCTGTGGCGCGTCGCTGCAAAGCCGCGACGCCAAAAGCCTGCAGCGGGTCTGGGCCTGGCTCGCCGCCGGGATGGTCGCCTATATCCCCGCCAACATCTATCCGATGCTGCTGACGACGAATTTCGGGAAGACGCAGGAGAACACCATCGTCGGCGGCGCGATCGAACTTTTCCTGCACGGCTCCTGGGGCGTCGCGCTCATCGTCTTCGCTGCCTCGGTGCTGATCCCGATCGGCAAGTTCATCGCCATCGGCTATCTCGCGCTCTCGGCGCGGTCGAAGGTGGTGATCCGCGGCCACGGCCGCCAGCACCTCTACGAGGTCGTGGAGTTCATTGGCCGCTGGTCGATGATCGACGTCTTCGTGGTCGCGATCCTCTCGGCGCTCGTCCGGTTCGACTTCGCCGCGACGGTCAATCCCGGCATCGCTGCGGTCAGTTTCGCGCTTTCCGTTGCATTCACGATGATTTCCGCGCAGAACTTCGACCCGCGTACCCTCTGGGACGCCTATGAGGAAGACGATACTTGACCGATCCGCGCCCTGCCGAACTCGACATCTCGCCACCGAGGCCATCGTTCTGGCGGAACCTGTCGTTCGTCTGGCTCGTCCCGGTGCTGGCACTCGCCATCTCGCTCGGGCTTGCGTGGCAGAACTTCGCCAATCGCGGCGTGCTGGTCGAGATCACCTTCCTGAGCGCCCCCGGCGTGACCGCGGGTGAGACGACAATCCGCTACCGCGACGTCACCATCGGCCGGGTCGAGCAGGTGACCTTCACTCCCGACCTCACGAAGGTTCTGATCCGCGCGCGGATCGATAAGGAGGTTGCCACCTTCCTCGACAAGGACGCGCAGTTCTGGATCGTCAGCCCCAAGGTCAGCACCCGCGGCATCTCGGGTCTCTCAACGGTGCTCTCCGGCGTCTATATCGAGGGCGCCTGGGACCAGGAGCCCGGTGTCCAGGCCTACCGCTTCGATGGTGCCGACGGCCCGCCGCTGGTGCAGCCGGGACGCGACGGCAAGCGCATCACGCTTATCACCGACGACGGCAGCCTGATCTCCGAAGGAGCGCCGGTCTTCTTCCACGGCGTCGAGGTGGGGCGGCTGGAAAAGCCTAGGCTCACGGTCACCACGGATTCCATCGTCGTCGACGCCTTCATCGAGGCGCCGCATGACCGGCGCCTCAACTCCGCCACCCGGTTCTGGGACACCTCGGGCTTCGAGGTCTCGCTCAGCGGTGCCGGTCTCAGCGTCAACTTCGACAGCATGGCCTCGCTCCTCGCCGGCGGGGTCGAATTCGACTCGGTCTACGAAGGCGGCGAGCCGGTCAGCCCTGGCCATGTCTTCCAAGTCTATCCCGACCAGGCCTCGGCCCGTAAAAGCCTGATCGCCCGGTCGAGCGCCGACGCAGTCCAGATCGCCGCCGAGTTCGGCGAATCCGTGAGCGGCCTCGAACCCGGCGCCGATGTCCGCTACGGCGGGCTCAAGGTCGGCGAAGTGGTCGCGATCGCCGCGCAGGTCGAGGAGGACGAGACCGGCCCGAACGTCCGGCTGATGGCCAATCTCGCGATCGAGCCCGACCGTCTGGGTCTCCCCGCGGGCGCGGGAAAGGCCGAGACGCTCGACTTCTTCGAGGCCGCCGTCGACGAGGGTCTGCGCGCCCGGCTCGCCGCCACCAGCATCTTCAGCGCCGCCCTGATCGTCGAGCTGGTCGAGATCCCGGACGCCGCCCCGGCGGTCTTCGAACGCGCGGCCGAACCGCTTCCCATCCTGCCGAGCGAGAAATCGAACCTGCCCGACTTCACCGCGACCGCCGAGGGCGTGTTCGAGCGGATCAACGCGCTTCCGATCGAAGAGCTGATCGAGCAGGCGATCACGATGATGGCCTCGATCGAAGCGGTGACGAGCTCCGAGAGCACCCGCGCGGTGCCCGACACGGTGGTCGCACTCCTCGAGGACACGCGCTCGCTCGTCAACGACGAGGCGATGCGGGCGCTGCCCGGCGACATCCGCGCTACGGTGGCCGAACTGCGCGCCGTGGTGAGCGAGCTGAAGGAGGGCGGCGCGATGAAGAACCTCGCCTCCGCGCTCGAACGCGCCGACAAGATCACCTCCGACATCGCCACCGCCTCGGCGGAGTTCCCCGCCCTTGTCGAGGACCTGCGCGCGGTCGCGAAGAAGGCCAACTCTCTCGAGGCCGAGGAGCTTGTCGCCGCAGCGACCCGGGTGCTCGACAGCGCCGACAAGGTGATCGGCAGCGAGGCTGCGCGCGACCTGCCGCCCGTGCTGAATGGCGCGCTCGACGAGATCCGCACGACGCTCGCCGAACTGCGCGAGGGCGGCGCCGTCGAGAATGCCAACGCGACCATGGCCTCGGCCCGCGACGCCGCCGACGCGGTCGCCAAGGCGACCGAGAGCCTGCCGGACCTGTCGGCCCGGCTCGAAAAGCTCGTCACCCAGTCCGAGGCGCTCATCGCCGCCTACGGCGAACGCTCCGACTTCAACGGCGAGACGCTTGCCGCGCTGCGCGAGGTCCGCAGCGCCGCCCGCGCCGTCAGCCAGCTTGCCCGCGCGATCGAGCGCAATCCGAACTCCCTCCTGATAGGACGCTGACCCGATGCGCCGCGCTGCCCTCGCCTGCCTTTTCTGTGCCCTTGCCGGCTGCGCCGGCAACGCCGACCGGTTCCTGATCGACACGCCGGCGGCGGCGACACCGATCGCCGTTCCGGTCGCGACGATCGAGGTCCGCGACGTGTCGCTGCCGGCCTACGCCGCCGCGATCGAGATCTCGCAGGAGGAACAGGGCGGCGCCCTGCGCAACATCCGCACCTCGCTCTGGGCCGACGAGCCGGTGCGCGGCGTGACCGCCGCACTCGCCCGCAGCCTCGACAATGCGACCAGCGCGACCGTCGCTGCCGAGCCCTGGCCGCTCTCCGAGCCCGCCGACGCCCGGCTCGACGTCCGGGTCGAGCGGATGCTGGCACGGGCCGACGGCGGCTTCGACTTTACGGGCCAATACGCGATCTCCGCGCCCGACGGGGCGGTTCGCGAGCGGCTGGAACGGTTCGACATCCACATTCCGGCTGCTCAGACCGGGCCGTCCGGCGTCGCCGCGGCCAGCGGTGCCGCGATCGCGGCCCTCGCGACCGAGATCGCCCGCACCCTCGCGCGCTGATCCGCGCCGTCACCGGCCCAGCCCCGCCGGCCGGCATCGCGACGGCCACTGGCCTGCGTCCCCGACGTCGGCAATCGGGATCGACCGGGCACCCTCCGGCTGAATCACTCCTGCCCCTGTCCCGCCAGTCGGCAGACCCGACCGACATCGCCACAGCCCGAGCGCCGCAATCCTGATGCGCTCAAACGACTTCGTCCGCACACACGCGCTCTATCGCATCGTTGGCGGCCATCTTCATCAGGACCGACGCTCAAGCAGCGGCCCAGAAAATCCGCTCTCACAACGCGTTGCGATCCGTGCTTCCGTCCACGAGCGAGGAACGCACTCCGGGCCGACGCTCCGGCCGGTCCTTGCGGCTGGCCTCGGTGCCTTACGTCGTCACCCGTCCCGCCATCGGCTCGCGCAAGTTCCGCCGCGACGCATCGCCGCATCGTCGGCAAAAACACTGCGCCAAACTCAAGCCAGGTGACAATCCCCCGCTCTGGTCCACCGACGCGCCCGCTCCGCCCCTCTCTCGCCCTGCCCCGACGCGTTCCATCCCGACCCGGGCGCCAGGAGGCCGAGTCGCCGCAGCCATCTCTCAGGTTTCCCGAACCATTCCGTCATTCGACCGACCTTCGCACATCGCCACCGGACCCCGTACACCGCCGCGATCCCCAAAGGTCGCGATGGAACGCTCCGTGGCTGGGCGACCGGCCACGCCCCCGATCAGGCTCAAATACCCCCGGAGCCATCCCGAGCAGGGCGCCCATCCCCGCCGCCGCGCATACCCGGAAGCCCATCGGCCGCTCGATCGCCGGCTCATCCCGGCAGCCCGTCGACATGACCGGACGCTCCGCTTACCCGAGCCGCTGTCATCTCCAAGCGGCACGGTCGATCCCGTAGCGCCCGTGGCCCCACTCCACGTCAGCGACCACGCCCCTTCCGCCTTGCCGACCCGGCCAGTGATCACCCTCCGTTGTCCGGCATCGGTTTCATCCCGCCCGCGTCATCGGACCCGACCCAGTGGATCGTGCATCGCCCCCGCCCCCGCCGCTTGGAGACGTAGAGCGCGGAATCGGCGTCGCTCAGCAGCCGATCCGCATCGGGCGCGGCGTAGGCTGCCGACAGGGTCGCCCCGATGCTGCCGGAGATCCGGCACTCGCGGCCCTCGAAGGAAACCGGACGCTCCAGCCCGGCAATGATGCGCGCCCCGATCTTCATGACTTCCTCCCCGTCGATCGGGCCGCCGAGGATCAGCACGAACTCGTCCCCCCCGACGCGCGCCACCACGTCCTCGACCCGCGTGTGCGCACGCAAGACCTCGGCGACATGGCTCAGCACGAGATCTCCGGCCGCATGGCCGAGCGTGTCGTTTACCGCCTTGAAGAAATCGAGGTCGAGATGCAGTAGCGCGAAGCCCACGCCGCCGCGCCGGACCGCGGCGAGCGCCCGCGCGAGGGCCTGATCGAGCGCCCGCCGGTTCGCGAGCCCGGTCAACGCATCGCTCAGCGCCTGCGCTTCGGCCGCCCGCTGCGCCACCATGAGCCGACGGTTCATCGCCGCAAGCTCCTCCATCACCGCTTCCTTGACCTCGGTCAGGTAGAGCAACTCCACTGTCAGGTCGGTCGGGGCGAAATCGCGGTTGCTCAGCGCGTGCTCACGAACCGCTGCGGCGACCCGGATGCCGAACGAGAGGTTGAGGATCGCGCCCTGGCCGTCGAGCAGAGGGATGCAGAGCCCGCGCAGCGCGGTGCGCGGTGGCTGGCGAAGCGAGAGATGCAGCCGCTGTCCGGCGAGTGGACGCAGTTCCACCATTGTCGCCACCAACTGCGGCCGGCTCACCTCGAACACCTCGAAGAACCGCATCCCGACCAGATCCAGCCCGTCGCAGAGCTTGGCCAGTGTCGGCCCGACGCAGCGGATATGCCCGCTCGGCGCGATCCAAAGGAACATCGGCATCAGCCGGCCGAGTTCCGCCTCGGCGATGCAGGCCGGATCTGATCTCAGCGCGCCGTCCATCACCCCCGCCCCGGTCGCGCGAGATCGAAATGCCGGCCCGACGCGAACTGCGCTTCAAGCAGTTCGATCGTTACGGTGTCCGTCAAGCCCTGTGCGGCGCCTGCCTCGATCAGCGCCAGCGCACCGAAATCGTCCGCCATCGCGCGCAGGACCCCGGCGAAGACCGCCGCATATCCCGGATGCCCGCCGCGGCACAACAACGTGTACCGCCCCGGCCCGGTGGCGATCATCGAGAGATCCGCCATGTCGACCTCGGGCACGGCGAGGCGCACCCGATCCGGCAGTTCGTCGAGCGACAGAAGGAAGTCGGCATAGTCCACGCCGCCAAATCGCAGGAGCCGCCGTAGCGGCTCGCGGCCGGCGAGATAGATGCCGAGATCCTCCAGCAGGGCTTCACGCGGCTTGACCAGCCGCCGCGCCGCGGCGTCGATGACCGCATCGGTCAAGGCATCGTCGTAGCTCATCATTGCCTCGAAGCCCTGCGCCTCGAGGCCCGCGTCGGCCGCGACCGCGGCCCAGAGCGCGAGACCGTAGGTGTCGCGCAGGAAACACTGGATCGACCGGTTGACGAGACCGTGCATGGCACACCCTTCCCTATCCGGGACCGAGCCTAGACCGGTTCGCGTTAAGAAACGGCAAAGCCGGGCAGGGTCGCGCCACGAGGCCTGTTCGAGCTACTTGAGAACGGAGGATCCTGCGCTGAGCCGCAGCGCGCGTTGCGGCACGAGCGCAATCTCGCCGGCCGCGAGCGTCGTGAAGATCCACTCCACCTCTCCCGTTCCGAGCCGAACACTCCGCGTCTCGGTCATGGCCGCGCCATCCGGGCCCTGCGGTTCGTAGAGCGTGACGTCCAGCCGCCCCATCCCGCCCGGGTCGATCCGGTCGAGTGCCAGCACCATCGCCTCGGCGCCCGCCACTTCGGGGACGAAGTCGGCCAGGACGACCGCGCACCCCGGAAGGCCCGGTGCCGCGTTCCGGTCGCAGGCAGCCTCCCAGTCCCGGCCCTCATGCGCCAGCGCGCCCTCGAACCAGTCCGGCAGCGCAGCGCCCGCTGGCACCCGCAGCGCGCCGGCGCGGAGCGCCGCGAGCCGCGCCTCGACCCCGGTGCCGGGCCGCTCCGCCCAGCGGTTCGTTGCGGTCCGCGCCCAGTTCACCTCGGCCGCCAGCGGCGACGCCCGCGGGTGATCGCCAAGCGCCGGCAGCCGGTCGAGCATGACCGGCCCGCTCCGTCCCCAGTCGTTCTGCATCTCCCAGACCGGCAGCTCCGCCGTCGCGGCCCGGCCATCGGCATATCGCGCCGCCTGGCTCGCGACCGAGATCGCGCCCGCATCGAGAACCGGCGTCAGCCACAGCGCCGCGAGCCCGACGAAGATCAGCGCAACGGCGACATTGCCGCGCCGGATCCGCGCCATCAAGTCGCCGGGGCCGAGGGCCGCACCTGCGTAGAGCGCGCCATAAGCCAGCAGGACCGCCGCGCCCGCGGCCGCCAGCACCCGCTCCGGCGTCCAGCCGTAGTCGCGCACCCTGAGCCAGATCGCCCAGGCGGCAAGCCTCGCCAGTACCGGCAGCACGAGCGCCAGCCCCCGCGCCGCGCCCCGCATGACCCGGCCCTGCACCGGCTCCGCCTCTTCGTCCGCCACCGCGATCGACACGAGCGCGACCGCCGCGATGGCGATCGCCATCAGCAGGCCCGCCGTCGAGCGGCCGCCGAAAAGCTCCGACAGGCCGCGCGCCGGCAGCCCGGCGAGGAAGGCGAGGCTCACCGTCAGCCCCACCGGAACGAACAGCCGCAGAAGCCGCAACACCAGCCGCGGCACGACGATGTCGGCGACATCGCCCAGAACCGCGAGGCTGAGCCCGACGGAGGTGCCGCTCACGACCGGCCCGAACCAATCCGTCCGCATCAACAGGCGCAGGACGTCGATCCCGACGAGAATGAGCAATTCGCTGCTGAGATTGACCACCATCCAGACGATCCCGACGAAGATCAGCGTCGCCATCGCGAAAGCAGCGGCGAGCGGGTGACCGTCGTGAACGATGGCCTCGGGCGCGTCGTGGCGCAAGCTCACCCGGACCACCAGCGCCGCGACCGGCGCGGCGAGCCCGGCGGCCATCAGCACGACCCGCCGGCTCCGCATCGTGTCCGCGAGGATGTGCGCGACTCCGAAGAAGACCAGCGCAAAGACCGTGAGCCCGAGCACCGGCCGGGTCAGACCGGCCTTCCAGCTCGTCATCGCCGCCCAGAGGCTCGCACCGCCGAGCACGCCCAAGCCGCCGCGCATCACGCGCTCTACCTGCTCGCCAGTCATGGCTCCGCCGCGCCCTGCCTGCCCGCCGGAAGCCTATCTACCCCGGCGGCAGCCACAACCCGCAACCGCCGGCCGGGCACAGGCCCGCCGCCCCCTGCTGCTCCGGATATCCCCCGCGATGCGGCACCCGAGCGACCTTCGCCCCGGCGAAGGTCGCGAGAGGAAAACCATGTGCGCGGGCCTGCCCGCGCACTCCGCTTGGTCGGCTCAGAAGTCGGTGGGCGCGCCGCCCTCCAGCTTGCGGCGCTCGACGAAGGCCTTCAGCTCTTCGCGGACCGCGTTCTCCATCGGCGGCGCCTCGAACTCGGCGATGATCGCCTTGAAGATCCGGTGCGCCCGCTCGGCCGTCCAGACCGAGCCGTCGAGCTGCCAGGCCTCGTAGTTGCGCCAGTCCGAGGCGATCGGCTGGTAGAAGGCCGTCGTGTAGCGGTCCTGGGTATGCTGGCAGCCGAAGTAATGGCCCTCGGAGCCAACCTCGGCGATCGTGTCGATGGCGATCTCGTCCGGCCCCGTGGCCCAGACCTCGGGCTCCATGTAGCGCTGCATCATCTGCAGCACCTCGCAGTCCATCACGAACTTCTCCGGGGACGCGATCAGCCCGCCCTCGAGCCAGCCCGCCGCGTGGTAGACCATGTTGGTGCCCGACTGTATCGCCGCCCAGAGCGAGTTGCAGGTCTCCCACATCGCCTGGCCGTCCGGCACGTTCGCCGCGCAGACGCCCGAGGATCTGAGGGGCAGCTTGTAGAACCGCGCCATCTGGCCGGTCATCTGCGTCGCGCGCATGTATTCCGGTGTGCCGAAGGCGGGCGCGCCCGACTTCATGTCGACGTTCGAGGTGAAGGTGCCGATCCCGACCGGCGCCCCTGGCGCCACGTATTGCAGAAGCACGATCGCCGCCAGCGCCTCGGCGATCGAAAGCGTTACCGCGCCCGACATCGTCACCGGCGCCATTGCCCCGGCGAGCGTGAACGGCGTCACGACCACCGCCTGCCCGTTCCGCGCCAGCCGCAAGGCCCCGTCGATCATCGGAAAATCGTGCTTCAGCGGCGAGACCGAGTTGATGTTGGTATACATGTGCGGGCGGGCGCGGAACGCCTCCTCGCTCAGCCCCCCGGCGATGCGGACCATCTCCATCCCGTCCTCGACCCGCTCCTTGCCCAGCGCATAGGCGTGGCAGACCTTGTCGGTCAGCGTGAGCTTCTCGTAGAGGCAGTCGAGATGGCGGATCGACGGATGCACGTCGATCGGCTCGACCGGGTAGCCGCCGGCGAAATGGATGCAGTTGAAATACTGCGTCAGCTTGATGAAGTCGCGGAAGCCCTCCATGAAGCCCGAGACCTTGCCGCGCTCCAGGTCCCAGTAGTTCGGCGGCGAGGAGACGTTGCCGAAGAGGATGTGCTTGCCGCCCATCGGCAGCGCGCGGGCCGGGTTGCGCGGGGTGATGGTGAACTCGGACGGCGCGCGGCCGACCATCTCCATCACGAAATCCTCGTCCATGCGGACGGTGTCGCCCTCGACCTTGCAGCCGGCCTGCTTGAAGATCGCCAGTGCCTCGTCGTTGAAGAAGCGGATGCCGATCTCGCTCAGGATCCGCATCGCGCCCTTGTGGATCGCCTCGACGCCCTCGGGCCCCATCGGCTCGATCGGCCGGTCCGGATTGACCGGAATGCGCCACGGCATCTGGTCGATGGTCTTGACCCCGGCCCGCTCGGCATGGCCGGCGCGCCCGCCCGCCCGCTTGCGCCTGATTTCGCTCGACATGCCCTGTCCTCCCATGCCCGTCCCGGACAGCATCGGCAGGCGGCGACCACACTTCGCCGCGCTCTGCGACAGGACTGCGTCGTTTTTAGGACAAGCCGCTCAGGTTACGGCCATGACCTGCGTATCGATCCATCGCGGCAGATGGCCGATATCGGGCAGGACCACGTCGGCGAGCGGGGCCAGTTCCTCGGCCTCGGCGACGCCGGTCAGCACCGCCACCGTGCGCATTCCCGCCGCGCGCCCCGCGACGAGGTCGTGGCGGCTGTCGCCGACCATCGCGACGCTCTCGGGGTCAAGCCCCTGCGAGCGCGCGAAGGCCAGAAGCGGGCCCGGATCGGGTTTCGCGCCGTGACCGCTGTCGAAGCCCGAGACGAACTGGAAGAAGCGCGCGACATCGGCGGCGCGCAGATGCGCATGGGCCGGCTCCTCGGCGTCGTTCGTTGCAAGGCCGAGCCTCAGGCCACGCGCGGTCAGCGCCTCGAAGAGCGGCACGAGCGGCGTCGCGGCGACAAGGTCGGTCACCGCCGCCATCGCATTCATCCGCGCCACCAGCACGGCATGATCGGCGCCGGGCAGATGCGGCAGCAGGTAGGTCGCGATCTCGGGCGCGGTATGGGCGATCACCGGGCTGTCCGGGGCGAAGCTGCCGTCGGACAGGTCATAGCCGATCGCCGTGCCGAGCGTCGCGGCGAGATCGGTCGACCCGCCCGCCAGCTCCTCCAGAATACGCCGCGACCAGCCGCCCCATGTCGCGCGGAAGTCGAAGAGCGTGCCATCCTTGTCGAAGACGAGGCCGCGGATCTCGGTCATGATTCCTCCCGTTCCCGCTTTGGCGGGTTTCGCGCCAGACCCTGCCGGTTTTCCGACCGCAAGGCAACGCCGAAGGCCGATGGCCTCAGGTCCAGTGGGTCTCGGCCCCGCCCGGCAGCGCCTGCCGCGCCGCCATCGGCACCGTGTAATCGTAGCCCGCCGCGTCGCAAAAGCCGATCACCCAGGCATCGTCCATCAGCAGGAAGTCGAGCACCGAGACGAGAAAATCCGGCTCCGCCGCGCGGTTGCGGAGTTCGGCCGCCGAGAGCCCGCTCGCGCCGAGGAAAACCGGCAGCAGGTCCTCCTCTCCGGCAATCCACGAAAGCGCCCGGAGCGCCAGGGTTTCGGCGAAGTCCCGCCCGACCGCCATTGTGTTTCGCATTCGTTACCGCCTCGGAAAGCATTTCTTAACCATTGTGACCGAAAGATGAGCGTAACGGACGCGCATGTAAACGGGACGGAGCTGCATCGTGGCTGGGAAGATTCTCATCGTGGACGACGTCGCGACGAACCGTATCGTGCTGAAGGTCAAACTCGCCTCGGCCTTCTATGAAACCGTGCAGGCCGCCTGCGGCGCCGAGGCGCTGAAACTGGCGCGCGGAATGCGGCCCGATCTCGTGCTCCTCGATGTCGAACTGCCCGACATGAACGGGATCGAGGTCTGCCGGCGGCTCAAGGCCGATCCGGCGACCAGCGACATCCCGGTGGTGATGGTCACCGCCTTCCACGACCATGCCCGCAAGATGGAGGCGCTCGCCGCCGGCGCGGAAGAGGTGTTCTGGAAACCGCTCGACGAGGCGGTGCTGATGGCACGGCTGCGGAGCCTCCTCCGGGCGCGCGAGACAGCCGAACAGCTCGGCCTGCGCGACGGCACCTACCGCGAGCTTGGCTTCGCCGAGGGGCCGCAGCCCTTCGCCGGCCCCGCCCTCGTCGGCCTGATCGCCGGCCGGGCCGAGACCGCGCTCGCCTGGAAACGTGACCTCACCGGCCACCTGAACGACCGGCTCCAGGTGCTCGACGGCACCGCGGTGCTCGGCGACCTCGGCTCGGGGCCGGTGCCGGACGTCTTCGTCGTCGCCGCCGACCTCGCGCGGCCGGGTGACGGCCTCACGCTGATGTCGGAGCTGCGCTCGCGGCCCGCGACCCGCTTCTCGGCGGTCTGCGTGATGCTGCCGCGCGCCGGGCGCGACACCGCCGCCATGGCGCTCGACCTCGGCGCGAGCGACCTGATCGAACCCGGCGCCGACCCGGTCGAGATGGCGCTCCGGATCCGCACCCAGATCGCGCGCAAGCGGCAGTCCGACCGGCTCCGCGCCTCGCTCGAGAACGGGCTCAGGCTCGCGATGACCGACCCGCTCACCGGGCTCAACAACCGCCGCTACGCGCTGCCGCATCTCGCCCGGATCGCCGAACGGGCCCGTGCGGCCGGGCGCCAGTTCGCGGTCATGGTGCTCGACCTCGACCGCTTCAAGGCGATCAACGACAGCCGTGGCCATGCCGCCGGCGACGCGGTGCTGATCGAGGTGGCGGCACGACTGCGCGGCAACCTGCGCGCCGTCGACCTCCTCGCCCGGATCGGCGGCGAGGAATTCCTCGTGGCGCTTCCCGACACCACGCCCGAAGCGGCGCAAGCCACCGCCGAGCGGCTGCGCCGGGTGATCGGCGACCGGCCCGTGCCGATGCCCGACGGCGCGGCCGCGATCCCGGTCACGCTCTCGATCGGCCTTGCGCTCGGACCGGGGCCTGCGTCTGTAGAGGATCTCGTCGATCTCGCCGACCGTGCGCTCATGGGCTCCAAGGCCGATGGCCGCAATATCGTCACGGTCGGTCGCAGCGCCGCCTGAGCTGCAGCCTCAGCGCCACCAGCGCCGCGACGTCGCGGCCTCGATCCGGTCGGCAAGCTTGTGCCGCGCCTCCGGCGACATCTGGGAAATCCGCTCGACCAGGAGCCGCTGGCCAAGCTCGAGCCGCTGGGCGGTGCGCGCACCCTGTGCCGCCATCGCCGCTGAGACCGCGGCCGGGTCCCAGGGCTCCGCCCGCAGCGAGGCCACGAGCCGCTCGAAATCGCCGCGCGCCTCGCGCCGCATGTCCCGGAAATCGGGCCTGGCAGCGAGGAAGGCGTCACGCAGGGCGGCCCGGTCCTCGCGGCTCAGCGCCTCGGTGAAGGGTCCGAAACCCACGTCATGCGGGCGCCAGTGGCCACCGCCGCGATGATGCCCGGCCACCGACCCGGCGATCACCGCCACGACGAAGAAGTTGAGCCCGAGCGAGGCGATGAGCGCCCACTTCAACCAGCCCCCGCCGCGCTTTCCGGTCTTTTCCGGTTCAGCCATGCTCATCACTCCCCAACCACCAGCGCCGCGAAATCCTCGGTCCCCGGCATCAGCTCGACCGACGCGATGGGCTCCAGACCCAGAATATCGCCGCCATAGGACGCCGGATCGGCGATGCCCGCATAGCCGATCCAGAGACCCGCCGCCGTTGCGGTGACGAGCCCGCCGAGCCCCTGCCAGCCGCCGAGCGCCTGCGCGAGCCGCGCCCTGAGCGGCACCCGGGGCACCTGCGCCGCAACGGGCCGCGCCACGTCCTGCACCTGCCGCGCATCCGCGTGTATCCGCGCCAGAAGCGCCTCCGTGGGCACCGGCGGCTCTCTCCGCGCCGCTTCGAAGAAGGCTTCCAGCCGCTCGTCTGTCCGGTCCGTCTCAGCCATCGTCAAACCCCAGTTCCTCGCGCTTGCCCGCCAGCGCCTCCGCCAATCCCCGCTTGCCGCGTGCGACAAGGCTTTCGACCGCCTCGACGCCCACCTCCATGATCTCCGCTATCTCGGGATTGGCGAGCCCTTCGAGATGGCGCAGCACCACCGCCTGGCGCTGCCGTTCCGGCAACCGCATCAGCGCTGCCTCGAGCGCCGCCGCCCGGTCCTGGGCGACAAGCCCGGCCACGGCCCCCGGCCGCTCGTCCGCCGGATCGGCCGCGGCGTCGAGCGGCAGCGTGCGCCGCCGCCGCAGCCGGTCGGTGGCGAGGTTGGCCGCGACCCGGTAGAGCCAGGTCGAGACCCGAGCCGCACCGCCCTGCCAGTCCGGCGCGAGGCGCCAGAGCCGCAGCATCGCCTCCTGCGCCACGTCCTCGGCCTCGGCCGGATCGGCGAGCATCCGCGCCGCGACCCGGTAGGCCACTGGCGCCAGCCGGGCGGTCAGAATCCGCGCGGCCTCCGGATCCCCGTTGCCGTAGAGGATCAGGAGCGCCTCGTCCGAGGCCTCGGCCAATGCGTCGATTGCGTTGCCCATCGGCGGAATGGCTAGCCTCAAACCCATGAAACCGCAATCGCCGCCCGCCCCAGTGCCGGGGCGGGCGGCGCGTCATCATCACTCGGTGCCACCCTCTTCGCCCGTGGCCGCATCGGGCGCGAACATGCGGTGCATGGCGCCGCGGCGACCCATCCACTCATGCACTGCGTCGAACTCGTCCGCGCTCACCGCGCCGTCGCCATCAGCATCGGCAAAGCCGAACATCCGCTCCGGCATCGGCATCGCCAGCATCTCGGCCGCGCCGAGCTTGCCGTCGCCATCGAGATCGCGCGATTCGAGCATCCGCTTGGCCATGACCTCGGCGCGCGCCTGCATTCGCCCGGCGATATGCGCCGACAGTTCCTCGGCCGAGATCAGGTTGTCGCCGTCGGCATCGAGCCCGGCGATCTCGGCCTGACGGTGGGCGCGGAACTCCTCCTCGGTAATCTTGCCGTCGCCGTCAGCATCGAGTTCCGCGAAGTCGAGCCCGGAACCGGCCATCATGCCGCCCATCCCCATCATGCCGCCCATCATCCCATGGCCCGGCATGTCGTGCATCATGCCGCGCATCTCGTGCCCGGACATGCCGCCGCGCCCGAAGCCGCGGTCATGCGCCGCGAGGACGGTCGGTGCGACGAGTGCCGCGGCCCCGACCGAAAGCGCCAGCGCTGCGAGAATGCTGTTCCTGATCATGCTCGATTCCTTTCCGTTGCAAGAACCGGGCGGCCGCGCCGCCCTCTGATATGTAAAACGCGCGGGCCGGGCGGTTCCGTCGGGCGCGGGGCCGAAAAAAGCGCGGCGGGGTATCGCACTCCCTGGGTTCGGTGCTAGATGCTGGACATCAGGAGACGCGACCATGACCGATGTGACGATCGAACCCGAGGACGACCGCCCGGTGAAGCCGGCGCTCCTGCGCGGCTGGCGCCGGCGCTGCCCGGCCTGCGGCGAGGGCGCGCTTCTGAAGGGCTACCTGAAGGTGCGGGACGCCTGCCCCGCCTGCGGCGAGGCGCTGCATCACCAGCGCGCCGATGACGGGCCGGCCTATGTGACGATCCTGATCGTCGGCCACCTGATGGCGCCGCTGATCGGTTGGGCCTTCGTCGAGTTCCGGCCCGACCCGCTGGTGCTGTCGGGGATCTTCGCGACCGGCTGCGTCGCGCTCTCGCTCTATCTCCTGCCGCGGATCAAGGGCATGTTCGTGGCCCTGCAATGGGCCAAGCGGATGCACGGGTTCGGCGCGGGCAGCGATGTCTGAGGCCGCCTCCCCGCCGATCCGCGACGCGGCGACGGTGCTTCTGGTGCGCCGCGACGGGAACGAGCCTGCGGTGCTGATGGGCCAGCGCGGCGCCGGCGCGGCCTTCATGCCAAGCAAGTACGTCTTTCCCGGCGGCGCGGTCGACGCGGCCGATGCCTCGGTGCCCTTCGCCTCCGAACTCGCGCCGGGCTGCCTCGCGCGCATCGCCGACTTCGCGGCACCCGGCCTCGGCCCGGCGCTCGCCGCCGGGGCGATCCGCGAGCTCTGGGAAGAGACAGGGCTCATTCTCGGCGCGCCGGGCGCCTGGCCCGGACCGGTTCCCGAGGGCTGGCGCGACTTCGCCGCGACCGGCCACCTGCCGGCGGCGGCGGCGCTCAGCTTCGTCTTCCGCGCGATCACGCCGCCGGGCCGGCCGCGCCGCTTCGACGCGCGCTTCTTTCTCGCCGATGCCGCGGCGATCGCCGGCGACCCGGACGATTTCGCCCGCGCCTCCGACGAGCTCAGCCACCTGCACTGGGTGCCGCTCGGCGCGGCGCGGCGGCTCAACCTGCCGTTCATCACCGAAGTGGTGCTGGGCGAGGTCGCCGCGCACCTGAAGGGCGCGCCGGTCGAGGACGGTGTGCCGTTCTTCGACAATTCCGGCTCCGTTCCGGCCTTCCGGCGGCTCGTCTGATCCGGTCGAGCGCGCGGTTCCCGCGCGCATGATCGCGTCTCGCGCCCCTTGCTTTCGCAAGGGCCGCTCGGGTTTGCCTCCGGCAGGGATACTTTGAAAAAGAAGAAAGCACGGGGCCTAGCGGCAGGTTAAAGGGGAAGAGGCGCATCAGCCGAACGTCAGAACGATCACAACGACCGAAGCGACGACGAGCGCCATGCCTGCGGCTTCGCGCGGGCTCAGCCTTTCGCGGAAGACGAGCGCAGAGGCGAGGAGCGTGAAGACGATCTCGATCTGGCCGAGGGCGCGGACATAGGCTGCGTTCTGAAGCGCGAAGGCCGCGAACCAGCCAAGCGAGCCGAGCATGCCGGTAAGGCCCACGAGCGCGGTGCGGCGCCAGCGGGCGAGGACGCGGGCGATCTCGCCTTTCTCGCGCCACGCGAGCCATCCCGCCATCGCCACGGTCTGCAGCGCGGTCGCCGCGGCGAGCGCGAGGAGCGCGCGGATGAGGAACGGCAGCGGCATCAGCTCCAGCGTCGCGCCGCGATAGCCGATCGCCGAGAGCCCGAAGAGCGCCCCCGCCGCGATCCCGTAGAGCGCCGGCCGGCCCAAGAGCCGCGAGCCCCGCGCCGGCGCCTTCGACAGAAGAAGCACGCCCGCGAAGCCGAGCGCGATGGCGAGCCAGCCGACCCCGCCCACCGCTTCGGCGAGGAAGAGCGCCGAGAAGAGCGCCACCTGCACCGTTTCGGTCTTGGTGAAAGCAACGCCCACGGCGAAGTTCCTGAGCTGGAAGAGCGCCACGGTCAGCATCGTCGCGACGATCTGCGCGAGCCCGCCCATCGCGACGTAGCCCCAGAAGGCCGGCGCCGGGCGCGGCAGCGCGGTCCCGGTCGCCGCCAGAGCGAGCATCGCGACGCAAGCCGCCACCGGCGCCGCGAAGAGGAACCGCGCGAAGGTGGCGCCGCCGGTCGAGAGCCCCGCGCCCCGGAGCTGCTTTTGCAGCATGAAGCGCAGTGTCTGCAGGGCCGCGGCGGCCAGCGTGAGGATCACCCAGAGGCTCATGCCCCCTTCTGGCACGGCCCCGGGGCGCGGGAAAGCTCAGCGCAAGGGATGCGGCACCGGATCCTTCGGCTTGACGAGGTAGCGCCGGAAGATCTCGCCATAGGAGGCGAAGACGTAGTTGTCGTTGCGGCGCAGGAACTCCGCCCGGTTGGCGGCGTAATGTGCGGGCAGCCGGTACCAGGCCATGCCGGGCTTGCTGTGATGCACGACATGGAGGTTGTTGTTGAGGAACAGGAACGGCAGCACCCCGCCGCGCTCGACGATCACCGAGCGGCCGCGCGCGAGGTCATGGGCGCGGTGCTCGAGGAAGGTGCGGATCTTCAGGATCGACATGCCGGCATAGGCGGCGGTGAAATAGGCCCAGAACGGCATCGCAGCGGCAGCGATCCAGAGTGTGACGAGCGCGAGCCCCGCGCCATGCAGCGCCCAGTCCCGCGCGATTGCCCGGTCGCCAGCGTGGATCGCCCGGAAATCGCTGCGCAGGAGCGCCACGACCGAGATCGCCGGGCCGAGCACCATTCGCCCCAGAAGCGTGTTGTTGATCCTGAGGAGCAGCTTCAGCGCCCCCGGCAGCCGCGCCCAGACCGTCGGGTCGAGATAGTTCGATTCCGGATCGTCATAGGGATCGGTGAGGTGCTCGTCGCGGTGATGCGCGAGGTGCAGGTCGCGGAACCGGCCATAGGGATAGAACAGCCCGATCGGCAGGAACACCAGCGCCTCGTTGAGCGGCCGCGAGCGGAACGGGTGGCCGTGCAGCACCTCGTGCTGGAGCGAGGAGTGCAGCGTCACCGCGAGCGTCAGCGCCACCATTGCGAGCGGCAGCGACCAGGCGGCGAGCCAGAGTGTCGCGCCGGCCCAGACAAGGTAAACCGCGCCGATGAGCGCGAGCGTCGGCCATTCGACGGCAGGGGTCCGCTCAGCCATGAGTCTGCCCCCCGGACCGGCCCCAGCCGATGCGCGCCCAGACCCGCTCATAGGCGACGTAGCAGGTGAGCCCGATCAGCGTGTTCACCAACGCCATCGCGCCGCCCACTGCGGCTGAGCCGGTCATCGCGAGTCCCACGAGGGACATCGTCAGAAGCCCCAGCGCGTTCCAAAGAATTGCCTTTAGAATCGTACGTTTGCCAGTGTCCATTCACGCACCTTTCCCCTGTCCCCAGCTAGCCCCGGATCGGTGTGATTGCGAATTCCGAATATGATTAACATTTTTCATCATCCGTGATATCTTTCATCACATGCGCAAGAATATCGACAAACGCGACCGCGCCGGCCTGTTTCGCGACCGTCTCGCCCGGGCGATGGCGGAGAAGGAGACGACCCAGAGCGGCCTCGCCCGCGCCGTCGGCGTCGACCGCTCGACCATCTCTCAGCTCCTCACCGGCCAGGGCGCGCGGCTGCCGAACGCCCAGGTCGTGGCCGAATGCGCCGCGGCGCTCGGGGTCTCGGCCGACTGGCTCCTCGGCCTCACCGAACGGCCGGAGCGGCTCGCCGACCTGCTCGCGACCTCGCTGACGATGACCGAGGCGCCTCGAGCGCTGATCGACGAGACCATCTTCGGCTGGCACCAGGAGGCGGCGGGCTACAAGGTGCGCCATGTGCCGGCGACGCTGCCCGACATGCTCAAGACCCGGGCGATGCTCCGCTGGGAATACGAACCCCAGCTCGGCCGCACCGCCGACCAGGCGATCGGCGCCTCGGAGGACCGGCTGAACTGGATGGCGAAAGCGGGGTCGGATTACGAGATCGCGCTGCCCCGCCACGAGATCGAGGCCTTCGCCCGCGCCGAGGGCTATTATCGCGGCCTGCCGGCGGCGATCCGCGCCGAGCAGATCGCCCGGCTGAAGACGCTCTACGCCCAGCTCTACCCCTCGCTCCGGATCTATCTCTTCGACGCGCGGCGCGTGTTCTCGGCCCCGGTGACGGTGTTCGGCCCGCTTCTCGCCGTGCTCTATCTCGGCCGCCACTACATCGCCTTCCGCGACAGCGCGCGGGTGACGAGCTTCTCGGGCCATTTCGACTGGCTGGTGCGCGAGGCCGAGGTCGGCGCGCGCGACTTTCCGGGCTTTCTCGACGGGCTCGCCCGCGACGCCGGGCCCTGAGCCGGGCCCGCCCTTTCCCCGCATTCCGCCGCTGGAGAACCGCCCGGCCCGTGCTAGACTGCGCGCGGCCATCAGTGCGGGCGCGCGGCATGGGTACAGAGACCTTCTCGGCCATCTTCGGGGACTGGGGAACGATCGTCCTCAGCAGCGCCGCGATTCTCGTCGCCGCGGTCGTGCGCGGCTTTGCCGGGTTCGGGTTCTCGCTGATCTCGATCACCGCGATCTCGCTCTTGATGCCGGTAGCGCAGATCGTGCCGACGATCTTCCTGATGGAGATCCTCGCCTCGCTGAACCTGCTGCCGGGAATCTGGCGCGAGATCGACTGGCGCTCGCTGCGCTGGGTGCTTCTCGGCTACGTCGCCGGGCTGCCCATTGGCACCCTGGTTCTTGTCAGCCTGCCCGAGGCACCCGCCCGGATCGCGCTCGGGCTGGTGGTCATCGCCGCGGCCATCCTGATGCTGAAGGGGTTCCGGCTCGCCCGCCGGCCCGGCTCCTCCGCGAGCACCGGCATCGGGGCGGCGTCGGGACTGCTCAACGGGGCCTTCGGGGTCGGCGGCCCGCCGGTCGTGCTGTTCTATTTCTCCGCTCCCGGCGCCGCGGCGATCGGGCGGGCGTCGATCATCTTCTACTTCTTCTGTTCGGACCTGCTGGGCGCGGGCTATTTCGCGACCCAGGGCTTGATCACAGGACGGAGCTTCATCCAGCTTGGCTTCTGGCTACCGGCGCTCCTGCTCGGCGTCTGGCTCGGCGCGCGTAGTTTCCGGCGCACCGGCGAGGACGTGTTCCGGCGCTGGGTGCTGCGGATCCTGATCGCGCTGGCCGCCCTCGTGGTAGCCCAGAGCGTCGCGACCGGCGGCTCGCCCGCCGCTTCGTGAGACGGAGCCCCCACAGCGGAGCGGGAGACGCTTCCGAGCCGGTCAGATCGGCTGGAGCCCCGCCGGATCGTAACCGTTGAACTTCAGCACGTCCCTCGCCGCCTGCATCAGGTCCGGCCGCACCTCGGGCGTGCGTGACAGGACGCGGCCGAAGCGGCCCGAGGGCGTTCCGATCACCGCCACCCGGTAGTCGGCATCGACCCAGAGCACCCAGAGCTCGGCCGGGCCGCCGGCCTCGTCCCGCGTGATCCGCCCCGGCCCGGTCACCACGGCGTCCGTCGCCAAGGCGCGCGCGCCGCTCGGGCCGCAGGCCGTGCCGGTGACCCGGTAGCGCCCCGGCCCGGTCGGCGCCCAGGTCTCGGCCAGCGGGCCGCAGCGCGCCTCGTCGCCGTAAGCGGCGGCAACGTGCCAGACATCGACGAACCGCGCCGGATCGAAGGCCGCCGACGAGGAGATCAGCGCCGCACCGTCGCGGTAGCCGGTCGCCGGAGGCGGCGGCGCCGCGCAGGCGGCGAGGGCGAGGCAAAGCGCGAGGGCGCGACGGGGCATGGCGGTCTCCTACCGAGTCAGGCCGACACACTCCGCGAGCCGCGGCGCCGGCACAAGCCGGGTTGCGCGCGATCGCTGCACGAAATACGAAACCGCTTGATGAAAACCGAAAACTCGATCTTCGCCTCCGACCCCGCGCCGCTCACGGTGGCGGTGCTGGTGATGGCCGATACCAACGCGCTGTCGCTGGCGGCCTCCGTCGATCCGATGCGCGCGGCGAACCGGCGCGCCGGGCGAGGCGTCTTCAGCTGGCGCTACTATTCCGCCGCCGGCGGCCCGGTGCCGCTCACCGCAGGGTTCGAGATCGGCACCGAGCCGCTGCCCGACCGGCTTGAGGCCGATCTCCTGATGGTCGTCGCGGGCTTCCGCCTCGCCGAGCAGGCGACGCCGCCGCTCCTTGCCCGGCTGCGGCGGCTCGCGCCGCGGCTCCGGGCGATGGTCGGCATCGACGGCGGCCCCTGGTTTCTCGCCCTCGCGGGGCTCCTCGACGGCCGCGCCGCGACCGTGCACTGGGAAGATCTGGAGAGCTTCGCCGACCGATTTCCCGCGATCGACGTGCGCCGCGACCGCTATGTGATCTCGGGGCCGATGGTGACGGCGGGCGGTGCCGCACCCGCGCTCGACATGATGCTGGAGCTGATCCGTGCCCGGCACGGGGCGGAACTGATGCTTCGGGTCGCTGGCGCCTTCCTGTACGAACCGCTGCATGCCGCCACCGTGCCGCAACAGGCGGTGTCTGCCGCCCGCCTCGCCCGGGGCGACCCCGCGCTCGGCCGCGCCATCGCGCTGATGGAGGGCGCAATCGAGGAGCCGCTGCCGGTCTCGGCGATCGCCCGCCGCATCGGCCTGTCGCAGCGCCGGCTGGAGATGCTCTTCGCCGAGCGGCTCGGCATCAGCCCGGGCCGGTTCTTCCTCGACCTGCGCCTTGACGAGGCGCGACGCATGGTCACCGACACCCGGCTTCCCCTGCAGGAGGTGGCGCTCCGAACCGGCTTTTCGAGCCAGGTCGCTTTCGCCCGAGCCTTCCGCGCCCGCTTCGGCGCGGCCGCCTCCTCGCTCCGCGCCCCCGCGCGGCGGCGTCAGTAGGGCATCGGATGGGCGCGGTGCGCCGCCGCGATCTCGGCCAGCACATCCTCGCCGAGCCTGAGGTCCGCCGCGTCGAGCGCATGGTCGAGCTGGCCAAGCGTCGTGGCGCCGAAGATCGGCACCACCGGGAAGGGCCGCGTCAGCGTCCAGGCCAGCGCCATCTGCGCGGGATCGAGCCCGGCCCGGTTCGCGATGCCGAGATAGGCCGAGACTGCCTCCCAGACCCGGGGCGATACCCGCCCGCCGAGGCCGGGATTGACCGCGCGGCGCGACCCTTCCGGGATCACGTCGCCCGCGTACTTGCCGGTCAGGAGCCCCGCGGCGACGGGCGAGAACGCGAGGAGCGTGACCTTCTCGTTATGGCCGAGCTCGGCGAGGTCGGTGTCGTAGAGCCTGCAGAGCAGCGAATACTCGTTCTGCAGCGACAGCGGCCGCGGCCCCCGCCCCTCGTCCGACAGCCGGAGCCACTGCGCCATGCCCCAGGCGCTCTCGTTCGAGAGCCCCCAGTGGCGGATCTTGCCCTCGGCCTGAAGGGCCGCCAGTGTCTCGAGGCATTCGGCCATGTTGGCGAGCACCGCCGCGCGGTCCTGCTTCGAGGGGTCGTAGCTCCAGTTCTGGCGGAACATGTAGCTGCCGCGATTGGGCCAGTGGAACTGATAGAGGTCGACATGGTCGGTCCGGAGCCGCCTGAGCGAGGCGTCGAGTGCACGGCGGATCGAGCCGGCGTCGATCACCTCGCCCTTGTCGCGCGCGATGCTGCCTTCGCCCGCGATCTTGGTGGCGATCACCCAGTCCTCGCGCCGCCCGCCCCTGGCGATCCAGCTGCCGATGATCTCCTCGGTGCGGCCGAGCGTCTCCTTCAGCGCCGGGTTGACCGGGTACATCTCGGCGGTGTCGAGGAAATTGACGCCGCGCTCGGCGGCGCGGTCGATCTGGGCATGAGCCTCGGCCTCGGGCGTCTGGCTGCCCCAGGTCATGGTGCCGAGGCAGAGGATCGAGACCTCAAGGTCGCTCGTCCCGAGCGTGATACGCCGCATGGTCCCTCCTCGATTGCGCGGGGTCGAGCTTGGCCCGCCGCCGCGCCCGGCGTCAAGCGCGGCCGGGGGCGCCGCCCCCGGACCCCCGGGGGTATTTGGGCAATGAAGAAGGGCAGAAGCGGGGCGCGGGGCGTTGAGAACAAATAAAGAACAATATACTCTTTTCCCATGCCGACTCACGCCCTCGCCCAGCTCGTCTCGCGCCAGAACCGCCGGCCGCGCGCCGCGCTGCCCTTCCTCGGCGCGCTCACGCTGGCGCGGGCGCGGGCGCACGAGTTCTGCGGGCCGGCGCGGCGCACGCTGGCGCTGATGGCGGCGCGCGGGACCGAGGGGCCGGTCGTCTGGCTCCGCCCCGGCTGGCTGCCCGAGCGGCTGTTTCCCGAGGGTGTCCTGTCCTTTATCGAGCCGGGCCGGCTCATCTTCGTCACCCCGCGCCGGCCCGAGGATCTCATGTGGTGCTTCGAGGAGGCCTTGCGCGGCGGCGCGGTGGCGCTCGTCGTCGCCGAACTGCCCGAGCCGCCGCGGCTCACGCCCGTCCGCCGGCTCCATCTCGCCGCCGAGACCGGCGCCGAGGAGGGCCGGGTGACGCCGACCGGGCTGATGCTGACCCCCGGCGCGGGCGGCGCACCCGGCGTCGAGAGCCGCTGGCATATCGCGCCCTGCCACGCCCCCGGCGAGACCCGCTGGCGGCTCGATCTCCTCCGCGCCCGGGCCGAGCCGCCGGCCGCCTGGATCATCGCCGCGCCGGCCGAGCGCGCGGGCTTCACGCTAGCGCGGGTGAAATCCACCCCCGATCACGGGGAAATGACGGAAGATCCGCGCCGCACCGGCTAGACTGGCCGCGGCCCGCGCCCGGCGGGTCCCGCGAAGGGCTCCCGATGCGCCGCATTGCCCTCATCCTCGCTCTCGGCCTCGCCGCCCCCGCAGCGGCCGAACCCCTGCGCTACCGGCTCGATGGCGCCAATTCCCGGGTCGGCTTCGAGGCCGATTTTGGCGCCAACCTGATCCGCGGCCAGATGCCCGTCGCCGCCGCGGACCTGCTTCTCGACTTCGACGATGCCGCCGCAAGCCGGGTCCGCGTGACGCTTGCCCCGGACAGGGCCCGCTCCAACCTCCCCTTTGCCACCGAGGCCCTGAAGAGCGATGCAGTCCTGGCCACCCGCAGCCATCCCGAGATCAGCTTCGCCAGCACCGCCGTGCGCCCGACGGCCACCGGGGCCAACGTCACCGGGCTCATCACCATTCGCGGCGTCACCCGCGAAGTGACGCTCGCCGCACAGCTCTACCGCCCGAAGGGGAGCCGGCCGGGCGAACGCGACACCCTCGCGGTCCTGCTGACCGGCCGGCTGAGCCGGGCGGCCTTCGGCGCCGCCGGCTTCTCCAACCTCGTGGGCGACGAGGTGCGGCTGAGGATCCTTGCCCGGATCCGCCGCAACGGCTGAGGCCGCGATGATCCGTCAGACCCTCCCCTTCATCGCCCGGCTCGCCCCCGCCACGAGATCGGCCACGATCTCCGCTGCGCTTTCGGCACGCGTCACGAGACCGACGCCCTGCCCCGCCCAGAGCGCGCCGCCTCGGTCTCGCCCTGCATCTTCGAGCGCGTCGCGACCGCGTCGTAGCGCAGGACCGCGCCACCATCCGCATCACGCGCGATCACTTGACCCTCGCCGGGCCGTTCGCCATGCGCCGGGGGACCCGCCGCCCCCCGGTCCTCCACCGTGCTGTTGCGGAGCACGCGGCCCGTCGCGCCGGGCCAGCCGCCATCGAACAACCGCGAATGGGACGTGTCCGATGCCACAGCGGCCGGCACGCGGTCGCGGTAGACGGGATGGATGTCCGCCGCTCGGGCCGCGAGGAACCGCGTCCCGGTCCACGCCGCCTCCGCCCCGCGGCACAGCGCCCCGGCGAATCCCCTGCCATCCGAATTGCTGCCCGCCGCCACGACCGGCAGCGGCTCCACCGCATCGACGACGGCGGGGACAAGCGCCATGGTCGCGACCTCACCGCGCACAGGGCCGCCGGCCTCCGTCGCCCTCAGCGGCTCCTCGACACTTCCGACCGAGGCCATGCTCAGAGCCCCGGCCTCGCGCACCTGCGTCGTATAGGGCGCGACATCGCCCCAGAAGAACGACACCACCTTCGGCGGAGCGTCGAGGATCGCGCGCATCTCGTACCGGACGTCGTGGGACAGTATCACATTTGCCACGATCCCGGCCGAGGTCAGCTCCGCCGCCCGGTTCGGCTGGTCCCGCGTGCCGTCGTAGCCCCAGCCGGTCATGGCAATGCTGCCAAGGCCTCCCGCATTTGACCCGGCCGCCGCAAGCTCGGGGCATGAAATGCCGCCGATCGCGGTCTGGATGACCGGAATTTGGGTACCGAGCCTGTGGCATGGCGGCGTTTTCACGCACGGCCTCTCCGATCGTGCTATGATGGATGATCCCACGTCGCCGGCCGCACGGCAGCATTCCGGAGGCCGCCGTTTCGCGCGCCGCCGATCCGGAATCGGCGGCGGAAGGAGGACACCTCATGCCGACCCTCGCCCTGCACCATGTTTCGATCCCGTGTCGCGACCTTGCGCGCTCCGCCGCCTTTTACGAGGAGGTCTTCGGTTTCGACCGTCTCGAACGGCCGTCGTTCCACATCGCCGGGGTCTGGCTGGGCTGCGGCACCCAACAGATCCATCTCATCGACAATGCGCAGGGCTCGTTCCGCGACACTCCCGACATCAGCATCGCCGACACACATTTCGCCTTCAGAACCGACGATTTCGACGGGGCGCTCGCATCCCTCACCGCGAGAGGCTTCAGCGCGACCGCGCCCGAGGGAGATCCGAGGCGCCTTCTGGTGCTGCGCGACGGGCCGGCGGGGTTCGCGCAGCTCTATCTCCTCGATCCGGACCTGCATATCGTCGAGATCAACGCCGCGCCGTGAAGTAAGTGGCGAAGGGGTAGCTTTTGGGGCTGGGCATTGCCGGCCAGTCACGACATGGTGGCGCCATCCCGAAAGATGACCTCCGATGCGCCTGCTGATCTCCTTCGCCGCCCTCTTCCTCTCGGTCATCCTGCTGCAACTCGGCACCGGCGGCGTGGCGCCGCTCGACGCGCTTTCGGGCGTCGAGCTCGGCTTCACCAAGTCCGAGATCGGAACCCTCGGCTCGGCGCATTTCTTCGGCTTCTTCATCGGCTGCTGGTGGGCGCCCCGCCTGATGGGCGCGGTCGGCCATTCGCGCGCCTTCGCGGCCTTCACCGCCGCCGGCACGATCGGCCTCATCGCCCATATGATGATCGTCGATGCCGTGGCCTGGGCGCTCCTCAGGATGCTCTCGGGCGCCTGCGTCGCGGGCTGCTACACGATCATCGAGGCCTGGCTGAACGCCAAGGTCACGAACGAGACGCGCGGCCGCGCGATGAGCATCTACCGGGTCGTCGACATCACCGGCTCCCTGGGCGCCCAGCTCGTCATCGGCATTCTCAGCCCGGCGGTCTATTTCTCCTACAACCTCCTCGCGCTTCTTTGCTGCGCGGCGCTCCTGCCGATCACCGTGAGCCGGGTCGAGCAGCCCGAGATGCCCGAGGCGCCGCGGCTCCGGCCCGCGATGGCCTGGCGCCGCTCGCCGCTCGCCGCGATGGGCGTCGTCGTCTCCGGCGTCACCGGCGCGGCCTTCCGCATGGTCGGCCCGATCTACGGGATCGAGGTCGGGCTCTCGGCCGACAAGATCGCGCTCTTCCTCGCCGCCTATGTCGTCGGCGGCGCGGTGGTGCAGTTCCCGCTCGGCTGGCTCGCCGACAAGTACGACCGCCGCCACGTCCTGATCGGGCTCTCGGTCGCCGCCACCGCCTCTTGCGCCGTGACGGTGGGGCTCTCGGGTATGGGCGTGGCCAGCGTCTATCTCGGCGCCGCGTTCTTCGGCATGGCGACGATCCCGATCTATTCGGTCTCGGCCGCCCATGCACACGACTTCGCCAACACCTCCGAACGGGTCGAGCTCTCGGCCGCGCTGATGTTCCTCTATGCTGTCGGCGCGATCGCCTCGCCGGTCGTCACCTCGGCCCTGATCGAGGCCTATGGCGCGCCGGCGATGTTCATCTTCATCGCGCTGACCCATCTGGCGCTCCTCGCCTTCAGCCTCCTGAGGATGCGCGCCCGCCCGGCGCCCGAGGCGCGCACGGCCTATGTCAACACCCCGCGCACCTCGTTCCTTGTCGGTCGGCTCTTCGGCCGCAACCGCGACGAGGGCTGATCCGCGACGGAACCCTCTGGTCCTCGCCCCCCGAAGCCGCTAAATCACCGCCCCAACGACAGCAAAGGCGCGCGCATGACCCGGATCCTGATCACCTCCGCCCTGCCCTACATCAACGGCATCAAGCATCTCGGCAACCTCGTCGGCTCGCAGCTTCCGGCCGACCTCTATGCCCGCTACTGCCGCAACCGGGGCCACGAGGTGATGTTCATCTGCGCCACCGACGAGCACGGCACCCCGGCCGAGCTTGCCGCCGCCAAGACCGGCGAGCCGGTCGCCGACTACTGCGCCCGCATGCACGAGGTGCAGGCCGAGCTGGCGAAGGGCTTCCGCCTGTCCTTCGACCATTACGGCCGCTCGTCGTCGGAGCGCAACCGCCGCCTCACCCAGCATTTCGCCGGCAAGCTCGCCGAGAACGGCTTCATCGAGGAGGTGACGGAAAAGCAGGTCTTCTCCCACGCCGACAACCGCTTCCTGCCCGACCGCTACATCGAGGGCACCTGCCCCAATTGCGGCTACGAGCGCGCCCGCGGCGACCAGTGCGAGAACTGCACCAAGCAGCTCGACCCGACCGACCTCATCAACCCCCGCTCGGCGATCTCCGGCTCGACCGATCTCGAGGTGCGCGAGACCAAGCACCTCTATCTCCGCCAGTCCGCGCTCAAGGACGAGATCGACGTCTGGATCGACAGCCAGACCGACTGGCCGGTGCTGACCACCTCGATAGCCAAGAAATGGCTCCATGACGGCGACGGGCTGCAGGACCGCGGCATCACCCGCGACCTCTTCTGGGGCGTGCCGGTCAGGAAAGGCGATCAGGACTGGCCCGGCATGGAGGGCAAGGTCTTCTACGTCTGGTTCGACGCGCCGATCGAATACATCGCCGCCACCGCCGAATGGGCCGACGCGAAGGGCCTCTCCGAGGCGGACTGGGAACGCTGGTGGCGCACCGACAAGGGCGCGGACGATGTGCGCTACGTCCAGTTCATGGGCAAGGACAACGTGCCCTTCCACACGCTCTCCTTCCCCGCGACGATCATGGGGTCGCGCGAGCCCTGGAAGCTTGTCGACTACATCAAGTCCTTCAACTACCTCAACTATGACGGCGGCCAGTTCTCGACCTCGCAAGGCCGCGGCGTCTTCATGGACGACGCGCTCTCGCTTCTCCCCGCCGACTACTGGCGCTGGTGGCTCCTCTCCCACGCGCCGGAGAACTCCGACAGCGAGTTCACCTGGGAGAACTTCCAGACCTCGGTGAACAAGGACCTCGCCGACGTGCTCGGCAACTTCGTCAGCCGCATCACCAAGTTCTGCCGCTCGAAATACGGCGAGGCCCTGCCCGCAGGCGGCGAGACCGGCGAACGGGCGCAGGCGCTGATCGACGAGCTCGAAAGCCGCACCCGCGCCTACGAGGCGCATATGGAGGCGATGGAGATCCGCAAGGCGGCGACCGAACTCCGCGCGATCTGGGTCGCGGGCAACGAGTACCTGCAATCCGCCGCGCCCTGGACGGTCCACAAGACCGACCCCGAGCGCGCCGCCGCGATGGTCCGGCTCGGCCTCAACCTCGTCCGCCTCTACGCGATCCTGTCGGAACCCTTCATCCCCGACGCCTCGACGACGATGCTCGACGCGATGAAGGTCGCGGACCGCGCCTGGCCCGGCGCCATCGCCGAGGCGCTGACCGCGCTCAAACCCGGCCACGCCTTCGAGACCCCCGAGGTCCTCTTCGCCAAGATCGCGGACGAGGACCGCGAGGACTGGGAGAAGCGGTTCGCCGGCGTCAGGGCCTAGGGCGGGCTTCGGCCCGCCGCAACCTCGCGCCTCGGACCTGGTCCGGGACTTCCGCCCGAGTCATTTCCCGAACACACAAATTCCCTCACGACAAAGGGCATCGCCCGAATCCTTGGGTGGGCGAGAGCGCCCGTCCCTTGGGCGCCGTGCGGGCACTGCCCGGCCCGGATGCGGCCCGGACGGGCAAAATGTCTGAAATGCGGACCAGACGGTCATTCGCCGCTTTTGCCCCAATGGCCGCCTTTGTGCCGACATCGGGTTTGGCTGAGAACACGTTGCTAGTGATCGAGCAGATCAGGGCAAGAGCACATCTACCCACCACACCACCGCCGGACTCTGTTCGCTAAGACGTGAGCGGGCATGCGGTTGCCGCTGCCGGGAATTCCGTGTGAATGTACTTACCGAGCGCATTCCGCACGTTTTCTTTTACACAATGCAACAAGTGGAGCGATGGTTGATGAAAAATCTCGGACCGCGCGGCCTTTTGGCCCTGCTAATTCTGGTCGCTGGGGCGGTCGCGGCCTGGGCGGATATCTCGGGGTCGTACTTCGTCTACGGGCGGCACGGCGACGGACGCGCTTTTGAGGGTACGGCAACAATTACTGCCGCCAGCGAAGACCGTTATTCGATCGAATGGATCGTCGGTTCCGGAGTCTATAATGGCATAGGGGTTCTGGAGGGCCGGGTTCTGACCGTCGACTGGGACACCGAAGCACCGGCAGTCTATGTGGTGATGCCAGATGGCGAATTGCACGGTACATTCGAGGACGGCTTGGCCGTGGAACTGTTGACGCCAGAACAGCGGCAGCTCGACCGGGATCAGGGCGCCGATTAGGGATTTCCGTGCTGAGACGCTTCGGTGCTTTCCCTAGTGAACAGGCCACCCATCGTAACCGACATTCGCCTTCCCGCAGTGTTTTGGTCACTCTGGGCTCAAAGCGTTCATCGCCGATGATGCGGGGGCAACCCGCCAACCGCAGACACGCCCCCCTTCCCGCCTCCGCTCCCATTCTGCTACCCTGCCACATCCCCTCCCCTCGGAGGCCGCGCCAATGCTCGAAAAGACCACCTTCCCGATCGACCGCATCCGCGTGCCGGTGAAGCGTGCCAAGACGCTCGACCCGGAGAAGGTATCGGCGCTCGCCGAAAGCATCCTCGAAGAGGGCCAGCTCACGCCGATCAGGGTGCGCGCGGACGGCGAGAACTTCGTGCTCGTCGAGGGGCTCCACCGGCTCGAGGCGCTGAAGGCCCTCGGCGAGGAGACGGTCGAGGGCTATCTCACCCATGCCCGGCTGCACTGAGCCGGCGCCGGCGGCATCAGCCTCTCGACAGCGCGCAGGGCACGGTATAGACGGCTTGCGACTGCTGTATACGCGACAGCCCGCCGGTTGTTGCGCGTCTTTCCGACGATCGAGACTGCGGCGCGGGGCTCCTGCCGGACGCATCGCCCCAACATGGACATGATGCCCCGCGAATGACCACTGCTCCCTTGCCCGCCGCCGCCACTGCCCCGAAGGACTGGGTGCGCATCCTCGCCGCCTATCGCGATCCCGATCCGGTCCGCAGCGCCTTCGAGCTTGCCGTCAGCGTGATCCCCTTTCTCGGTCTCTGGGCCGTCGCCTGGTGGGCGCTCTCGATCAGCGGCTGGCTCGCGCTGGCCATCGCGGTGCTCAACGCCGGATTCCTCGTGCGGCTCTTCATGATCCAGCACGACTGCGGCCACGGCGGCTATTTCCGCAGCCGCGCGCTCGCCGACTGGGCCGGGCGCGCGATCGGGGTCCTGACGCTGACGCCCTACGACGTCTGGCGCAGCACCCATGCGATCCACCATTCCTCGCACGGCAATCTAGACCGCCGCGGCATCGGCGACATCCACACGATGACGGTGGAGGAATACCGCGCGCTGTCGCCCTTGGGGAAGCTCGGCTACCGACTCTACCGCAATCCATTGGTCCTCTTCGGCCTCGGGCCGATCTACCTCTTCATCTTCCAGAACCGGCTGCCGGTCGGGCTGATGCGGAGCGGCGCGAAATACTGGGTCAGCGCGATGGGCACCAATGCCGCGATCGCAGCGATCCTCGCCGGCTTCCTCTATTTCGGCGGGGTGAAAGCGGTGGCGCTGATCTTCCTGCCGACGGTCCTGGTCGCGGCTTCGGCGGGGGTCTGGCTCTTCTTCGTCCAGCACCAGTTCGAGGACACTCACTGGGACCGGGGCGAGGACTGGCAGCTCCACGACGCCGCCCTGCACGGCAGCTCGCATTACGACCTGCCGCCGGTGCTGCGCTGGCTGACCGGTAATATCGGCATCCACCACGTCCATCACCTGTACAGCCGGATCCCGTTCTACCGGCTGCCGGAAGTGCTGCGCGACCACAGCGTTCTCGCGACGACGGCACGGCGGCTGACTTTGCGCGAAAGCCTCGCCTGCGCGCGGCTCCATCTCTGGGACGAGCGCGGCCGGCGGCTCCTGTCCTTCGCCGAGGCCCGGAAACTGCCGGCGGCCGCGTAAGCGCCCGCCCGGCGCGGCGCCGGAATCGAAAAGGGCGGAGCTTTCGCCCCGCCCTTCCCGAAAGTCCGAACGTCGCTGAGCTCAGGCGAGCTGCAGGTTCGTCGCCGATTCGCGGCCATCGCGGCCGGCTTCGATGTCGAAGGTAACCTTCTGGCCGTCCTTCAGTTCGCGGATCCCGGCGCGCTCAACGGCCGAGATGTGGACGAACACGTCCTTCTTGCCGCCATCCGGCGCGATGAAGCCGAAACCTTTGGTCGCATTGAACCATTTCACGGAGCCCGTAGCCATCGTGATATCTCCTGTCATGATGCCGCCCGCGAAATGCAGCGGCCCGGCGCAGTCAGTCGCAATCGAAGTACTGAGGCCGAAGACGGAGACAGTGGTCGAAAGAGGTAACGTCGCGCCGGCACTATGAACGCGACGCCCCTTTTTCGCAAGCCCCGTGGCGATCAGTTCGCGCCGAGCGTCCTGATCCGGCCCTCGACCCCGACCTTGACGCCGCCCGCCGCCACGATGTGGTCGATCACGTCATTGGCCATCAGGTTGCCATTGCCGGCATTGACGATCACCTTGCCGCCGCCAAGCGCCGCATAGCCGTCGCCGCCGCCGAGCATGTAATCGTTGGTGGCCACGGAATAGACCTTGTCGGGATCGAGCGGCGCATCGCCGACCATCACCTCCGACACCCGCGCCCCCGCCTCGGCCGAGGCGTCGAAGGCGAAGCTCATCCCCGAGACATGCGGGAACCGCCCCGCCCCCTTCTCGACCTGGCTCACCCCGTTCTCGAGCGCGGCGAGGATCTGCGACCCCGGAAGCTCGGTCACCACGGTGACATTGCCGAATGGCAGCTCGGTCAGGACGTCGCGGCGGGTCAGCACGGTGCCCGGATCGTAGGTCCGGTCGCCGCGGATGCCGCCGCCGTTGGTGAAGCCGATGTCGGCCCCGGTCGCGGCGCGGATCGCGTCGGCGATGACGTTGCCCATCGCCGATTCCTCGGCCCGAATCACGTTGCGGCGGGAATCGAGCATGGTCTCGGTCGCGCCGATCTCGACGTTCAGGCTCTCGTCGAGCTTGGCGGTGAAGGCGTCCACCATCGCCTGGCTCTCGGGATCGGGCTCGACCATCGCAGTGTCGATGAAGCGGAAGGCCGGCACCCAGTCTATCGTGCGGTTGCCGTCGCCATCCTGGCCGATCTCGACCGTGAGGTCGATGGGCGAGAGGAACTGGCCGTCGATCGAGGTCTCGACATAGGCCGTCACCCCGTCATAGGCGGTGGCATAGGAATGGTCGTCGCCCGACATGATGACGTCGAAGGCATGGCTCGCAATCAGCGCGCGGTCATTGGTCATGTCGGTCTGCACCACGCCGACGACGATGTCGGCCCCGTCCTCGCGCGCCTGTTTCGCGGCGGCGATGGCGGTGTCGACGGTGGGCAGGAACTTCAGATCCCCGGTCGAGGAAACCTCGGGCGAGGTGTCCTGCGCCACCGGGATGAGCGCCACCTTGAGCCCCGCCACTTCCTTCACCATCACCCCGCCCAGACCCTCGATCGGCGAGCCGTCGGCATTGGTGATGTTGATCGCGGCCCAGGGATAGTCCGACGCCTTCATCTTCTCGATGAAGTTCTCCGGCCCGAAATCGAACTCGTGATTGCCCGGCACGGCGATGTCGAAGGGCACGAGATTGGTCAGGTCGATCGTGTTCTGCCCCTTGTCGAAGCCCGAGAGCAGCGAGGGCGAGAGCATGTCGCCGTCGAAGACATAGAGCGTGTTCGGATTGGCGGCGCGCTCGGCCTTGGCGACCGCGTTCAGCCGCGCGAAGCCGCCGCGGCCGTCCTCCTCGGCGAAGTTGTAGGCGTCGCCGACGCCGAGGATCGTGAGCTTCACCGTCTCCGCCCCGGCCGGGACAGCGGCGGCGAGGATGCCGGCGGTCGACAGGAGCGCGGCAATACGGCTTGCGCGGATCGTCATGGTCAAATCTCCCGTTGGTGTTTTTATCCAGACAGACTGCGGGTTTGCCCCCCGCAAGTCAAAGCCCGTGATGCCTTTCCCGACGGCAGCCCGCCGCACCGCCATGACGGCACGGGATTGACCGGTCGCACGCAAATGGGCATGAGAGCGCCATGCTGGTCTTCAAGATCTTCCGCCGCCCCGAATGGGATGCCTTCCGCGCCGCCGGCGAGACCGCCGGCGCGCCGGTCGACCGCGCCGACGGCTTCATCCATTTCTCGACCGCCGCGCAGGTGGCCGAGACCGCGGCGAAACACTTCGCCGAGGAAAGCGACCTCGTCCTCGTGGCCTTCGAGGCCACGGCCCTCGGTCCGTCGCTGAAATGGGAAGCCTCGCGCGGCGGCGCGCTCTTTCCCCATCTCTACCGCCCGCTGACCCTCGCCGAAGTGGTCTGGGACAAGTCCCTGCCGCTCGGCGCGACCGGCCATATCTTCCCCGAGGGGGTATTGTGAACCTCATCGAACGCGCCGGCCTCTGCGCGCTGCACCGGCTTGACCCCGAAACCGCGCACGGGCTCTCGCTGAAGGCGCTCGCCGCGGGCCTCGTGACGCTCCCCGGCCCCGTCACCTCGCCGCGCCTCGCCACCCGGCTCGCAGGCCTCGCGCTGCCGAATCCGGTGGGCCTCGCCGCCGGCTACGACAAGAACGCCGAGGCGGCCGCGGCGCTCACCCGCGCCGGCTTCGGCTTCATCGAGCTTGGCGCCGCCACCCCGCTGCCGCAGCCCGGCAACCCCAAGCCGCGGCTCTTCCGCCTGACCGAGGACCGCGCCGTCATCAACCGCTTCGGCTTCAACAACGACGGCGCCGCGGCGATCGCGGCGCGGCTCGCCCGGCTCGACCGCAAGGTGCCGGTGGGCCTCAACCTCGGCGCCAACAAGACCTCCGCCGACCGCGCCGCCGATTTCGCCCGCGTGCTCGCGACCTGCGGCGCCCATATCGACTTCGCCACCGTCAACGTCTCCTCGCCGAACACCGAGAAACTGCGCGACCTGCAGGGCAAGGCGGCGCTGACAGCACTCCTCGCGGGCGTCATCACGACCCGCGACGGCCTCGCGCGGAAGATCCCGGTCTTCCTCAAGATCGCCCCCGACCTCGCCGGGGCCGAACTTGCCGATGTCGCCGAGGTGGCGCTTCTCTCCGGCATCGACGGCGTGATCGCGACCAACACCACGCTCGGCCGCGACGGGCTCAGAAGCAGCCACCGGGCGGAAGCCGGCGGGCTCTCCGGCGCACCCCTCTTCGAGAAATCGACCCGCGTCCTCGCCCGCCTGTCCGACCTCACGGACGGAAAGCTGCCGCTCATCGGCGTCGGCGGCATCGCCTCGGCCGAGGATGCCTGGCAGAAGATCCGCGCCGGCGCCTCGGCGGTGCAGATCTATTCGGCGATGGTCTACCAGGGCCTCTCGCTCGTCTCGGAGATCGCGACGGGCCTCGATGCCCGCCTCGCAGCCGAGGGCTTTTCCACCCTCGCCGAGGCGGTCGGTAGCGGTCGGAGGGACTGGCTGTGACCGAGATCTGGCACAATCCGCGCTGCTCGAAGTCGCGCCAGACCCTGTCGCTCCTTGAAACGCGAGGCATCGCCCCGCGCATCCGTCTCTACCAGGCCGACGCCCCGTCGGAGGCAGAGATCCGCGCCGCCCTCGCAGCACTCGGCCGCCCGGCGATCGACCTCGTCCGCAGCGGCGACGCGCTCTTCCGCGACCTCGGCCTCGCGAAGGACGCGGGCGAAGCCCAACTGATCGCCGCGATGGCCGCACACCCGGCACTCATCGAACGCCCGCTCGTCCTCCACGACGGCCGCGCCGCTCTCGGCCGCCCGCCGGAAGCCGTCCTCGACCTCTTCTGATCTTCTTCTTTTCCCAAGTATCCCGGGGGTCCGGGGGCAGCGCCCCCGGCGCTCCCCTGTACGAGAAACCGGTCCCCGCCGCGCGGGACCGACCTAGAAGATCCCGTTGGCCTTCTGCACCGCGCGCACATAGCCGGTAATCGCGGCGATGTCGGCATCGGTCAGCCCCTCGACCGGCGCCATGTCCCCGAAGCTCCAGTGATGCGCCCGCGCGCCCTGCCGCACGGCCCGGACGAAGGCCTCGTCGCCATGATGGCCCGGCTCGTAATAGGGATGCAGGAGCGGCGGCCCCTTGGCCTCGACCCCGGTCAGCGCCTCACCGTGGCAGGAGGCGCATTTCGCGGCGAACCCGCGCTGGCCCGCGACAAGCTCGCCCGCCAGGTCCGGCATCACGACCGCCTCTTGTCCGGCCGTCGCCCCCGTTTCGGACGCGCTCCGGGTGAAGACCCAGTAGCCGAGCCCGACGGCAACCACCGCGCCGAGGATGATCAGGTTCCGCATTTCGCACCTCCGGCCCGCTTATCGCCCTCCCCGGAGGCGGCGACAAGACCCGCGGCGCGGAGCTCATGCGGTCTTTAGTCGCTCCCCGGCCCCGGCGCGCCCGGCCCAGGCGCGCACTGCCGCGCCGAAGGCCTCGAAGATCGGCCGCGAGACCGGATCGCCGCCGGCATTCCATTCCGGATGCCACTGCACCGACAGCGTGAAACCCGGCGCGCCCTCGACATAGATCGCCTCCGGCGTGCCATCCGGCGCCCGGCCATCTATCACGATCCGTCGCCCCGCCGCCTTGATGCCTTGGCCGTGCAGCGTGTTGGTCATGACCTCCGCCGCGCCGAGGAGCCGGTGGAACACGCCGCCCTCGGTGAACCGCACGACATGGCGCAGGGCGAACTTCTCCTCAAGCGTGCCGTCGGGCGGCATCCGGTGGTTCATCCGCCCCGGCAGCTCGCGGATCTCGGGATAAAGCGTGCCGCCCATCGCCACGTTGACCTCCTGGAACCCCCGGCAGACCCCGAGGAACGGCTGGCCGCGCTCGACGCAGGCCCGCACCAGCGGCAGCGTGATCGCGTCGCGGCAGCGGTCGAAATCGCCATGCGCCTCTGTAGGCGCCTCGCCGTATTCCTCGGGATGGACGTTCGGCCGCCCGCCGGTCAGGAGGAACCCGTCACAGGCGGCGAGCAGTTCCTCGACGCTGACGAAACGCGGATCGGAGGGGATCAGGAGCGGCATGCAGCCCGCCACCTGCGCCACCGCGGCCGAGTTCATCGTGCCGCCGGCATGGACCGGATACTCGTTGTTGATCAGGCTCATGTTGCCGATGATGCCGACGATGGGCCGTGCCATGCCTTCTCCGCCTCCGCCCCCCGCGATCAGAATAGGCCGCGCCCCGCGGGAAAAAAAGCCCCGCGCGATGCACAGATCCCCTGCACGGAAGCCCTCACGCCTCGGGCTGCAATCCCGCCGCGCGGATCCCGGCCTCGGCCGCGATCGCGTCATTGTCCGACGTGTCGCCGGTGACGCCGACCGCGCCCACGACCGCCCCCGATGCGTCGCGCACGAGGACGCCGCCCGGCACCGGCAGGATCCTACCCTCGAAGACGCCGGAGAGCGCGGCCATGAAATAGCCCTGCGCCTCGGCCCGCGCCATCTGTGCCCGCCCGCCCATCCCGAGCATCACCGCGCCATGCGCCTTGGCCCGCGCGATCTCGAACCGCCCCGGCGAGGCGCCGTCCGACCGCTCGAAGGCAAGCACATGCCCGCCTTGATCCAAAACCACCACCGACAGCGGCTTCATCCCCGCCGCCGCCCCCGCCTTCAACGCCTCGGTGATGATCACCCGCGCCGCATCAATTCCCAGCATCGAAACGCCCTTTCATCTTGCCCAAAATATCCCGGGGGAGAGGGCCTCCGGGGCCCTCGGGGGCAGCGCCCCCTACCCCGCCGCCTTCACCTCGGCCCGCCGCCGGTGCAGGACCGGCTCGGTATAGCCCGAGGGCTGTTCGCGGCCGAGGAACACGAGATCGCAGGCCGCCTGGAACGCGATCCCCTGGAAATCCGGCGCCATCGGCCGGTAGGCCGGATCGCCGGCATTCTGCCGATCCACGACCGCGGCCATCTTCTTCAAGGCCTCCATCACCTGGTCCTTCGTCACCACCCCGTGATGCAGCCAGTTCGCCACGTGCTGCGCCGATATCCGGCAGGTCGCGCGGTCCTCCATCAGCCCGACATCGCCCAGGTCCGGCACCTTGGAACAGCCCACGCCCTGATCGACCCAGCGCACGACATAGCCGAGGATGCCCTGGGCATTGTTCTCGACCTCGCGCATGATCTGCCCCGGCGTCCATTTCCGATAGGCGGCGAGCGGAATGTCGAGAAGCGTGTCGACATAGGCCCGCCGACCGCCCTTCTTCAGCTTCGCCTGGACGCCGAAGACATCGATCCTGTGGTAATGCAGCGCATGCAGCACCGCCGCCGTCGGCGAGGGCACCCAGGCGCAGTTCGCGCCCGCCTTCGGATGGTCGACCTTCTGCTCCAGCATCGCCGCCATCAGGTCGGGCATCGCCCACATGCCCTTGCCGATCTGCGCCCGCCCCGAGAGCCCGCATTCGAGGCCGATATCGACGTTCTGCGCCTCGTAGCCGGTGATCCAGGCCTTGCGCTTGATGAAGTCCTTGCGGCTGAACGGCCCCGCCTCCATCGAGGTGTGGATCTCGTCCCCCGTGCGGTCGAGAAAGCCGGTGTTGATGAAGCAGATCCGGTGGCGCGCGGCGCGGATGCATTCCTTGAGATTGACCGAGGTGCGCCGCTCCTCGTCCATGATGCCGATCTTCACGGTGTTTTGCGGCAGGCCCAGCGCCGCCTCGACGCGGGTGAAGGTCTCGTCGGCGAAGGCGACCTCCTCGGGCCCGTGCATCTTCGGCTTCACCACATAGACCGAGCCGCGATGCGAATTCCTCATGCCCCCGGTCTTCTTCAGGTCGTGGATCGCGATCAGCACCGTCACCATCGCGTCCATCAGCCCCTCGAAGACCTCGCCGCCCCCGGCGTCGAGCACCGCCGGATTGGTCATCAGGTGGCCGACGTTCCGGACCAGCATCAGCGCCCGCCCCTTCAGCGCGAATTCCGACCCGTCTGGCGCGGTCCAGACCCGGTCGGGCTCAAGCCGCCGGCTGACCCGCCGCCCGCCCTTCTCGAAGGTCTCCTCCAGATCGCCCTTCATGAGGCCGAGCCAGTTCGAATAGGCCTGAACCTTGTCCTCGGCATCGACGCAGGCGACCGAATCCTCGCAATCCATGATCGCCGAGACCGCCGCCTCGAGCCGGACATCGGCAAGGCAGGCCTGGTCGCGGGCGCCGATGAAATGCGCCCGGTCGAAGATGAGCTCCACATGGAGCCCGTTGTTGCGCAGGAGCACCGCCTCCGGCGCGCGCGGGTTGCCGCGGTAGCCCGCGAACTTCTCCGGATGCACCAGCGGCATGTCGTCGATCAGCAGCACCCCCTCCTTGACGTGGTAGCGCCGCACATCGGCGTGGCTGGTGCCTTCGATCGGGAAGGCCTCGTCAAGAAAGACCCGCGCCCGCGCCACGACCCGCGCGCCGCGGCCGCGCTCGTAACCGCCCTTCGGCGGCAGCGACCCCATCGCGTCGGTGCCGTAGAGGCAGTCGTAAAGGCTGCCCCAGCGCGCATTGGCGGCGTTGAGCGCGTAGCGCGCATTGGTGATCGGCACCACGAGCTGCGGCCCCGGCACGGTGGCGATCTCGGGGTCGGTATTGGCGGTGTCGATCTCGAACTCCGGCCCCTCGGGCAGGAGATAGCCGATCTCAGCGAGGAAGGCCTTGTAGGCCTCGTGGTCATGGGGTTGCCCGCGCCGCTCGACATGCCAGGCGTCGATCTGGGCCTGCAACGCGTCGCGCTGCGCCAGCAGCGCGCGGTTCTTCGGCCCGAGTTCGGCCACGATTCCCGCGAAGCCCGCCCAGAACGCATCCGCCTCGACGCCGGTCCCGGGCAGCGCGCGCCCCTCGATGAAGGTGGCCAGCTCCTCCGCCACCCGAAGCCCCTGCCGATCGACTCGCGCCATTGCCGCCCCTCCGCTTCCGCATACGACAGTATGCACTCGCATCCTTGCCGACGCGGTGGGAAGGTCAAGCCGGAAACGACGGACGCGCAGCCGCCCGCGGGATCCGCGACGGAAGACTTGGGCCGAAGCAAAGGTTTGGGCGTGTCAGCAAACCGTATTGGCCCGCTTCGGTACCAGCCAGAGGGTTCGGTCACAGCGCCGGGACTGGCGGCTTTACCGACCGGAAGGACATTCGCTGCACGCGCGAAATTCTTGCTCGCGTTCGCGGCAATGCCAGTGCATAGCACACAAGCTTCCGGATACTGACAGCTCGCCGTTTGCGCCAATTGAAACTCACACTCAACGGCGTGTCGGCAACTTTCACGTTGAATATCGGGTTCGCCCAACGTGTTGTTAGAATGAGTGAATTGGAGATTGAGCCGCGCCGTGGAACCACCCGCTGACGACGAACTTAAGAGGCTCCAGATCGAACTTGAGCATTTGCTGGGTCGATGTCTGCTGAAACTGCAACACTATGAAGGTCTGATCAAAGCAATCATCGCCGATCACAAGATCTCAGGGTCGGTTCATGACTTAGAGGCGATACGAGAGGAACGCGCAGGCGCCACCGCCCGCAAGACGCTCGGATCTTTGGTCGGCGACTTCCTTGGATCATGTGTTGTTGCCAACGAGATCGACACTCCCACCGAGGCGACGGCTGATTCTTCTGAGGTCGCCAACTCGTTCAGTTCGTGGATCTACACCGAGTATTCGGACGCCGATTTCGCCCGGATACAAAGTGAAATGAAAGAGTTGGTGGATCTGAGGAACAACTTGGTCCACCATTTCATCGATCAACACAGCCTCGGAACCTTGGACGGATGCCGTAGCGGGCGCGATGCCTTGGTTGCGGCCAACAGCCGGATCGACGAACACCTCAAACAACTCAAGAACTGGGCTGAAGAGTTCTTGCAAGTTCGTCGAATTCTCGCGGAATTCTTAGGGTCGGATGCGGCCACCGACTTCATCGTAAATGGCATTCGGCCGGATGGCACCGTGTGGTGGCCAGGTGCAGGCATTGTGTATGCATTGCGGGGGGCAGCCCGCAGGCTGGCTGTAGATGGATGGACATCTCTTGCGGCAGCCAGCAAGTGGATTGCCGAGGTGCAGCCCGAACAAATCCCGAAGAGATACGGATGCAGAAGTTGGCACCAGGTCGTGAACGAGGCGCGAGTGTTTGACCTCCGGTACTTTGAGGTGGATGGGCAGCGAGTTGCTTGCTATCGGGAAAGGACAAAGTGCACCGCGAACGGGAGCCTGCCGGCGTAGAAACTGCGAACGGCGGCAATGTATCGCAGAGCGGGCCGCCTTTGTTTGCGAACCCCAAAAACACTTAGGCACCTGCATAAGTTTCTCTTGCGCGACTCGCGGGCCCGGAGATACTTAGGTGCGTGACTAAGTATTAGGGCGCAGATGAACCTCTCCCCGGGCCAGCTCGACCTTCTGTTCCAGGCGCTCGGCGACCCGACCCGCCGCGCGATCCTCGAACGGCTGGCGCGCGGCCCCGCCACCGTCACCGAGCTTGCCGCACCGTTCGACATGGCGCTGCCCTCGTTCCTCGGCCATGTCCGCAAGCTCGAAACTTCGGGCCTCGTCGAAACCGCGAAGCACGGCCGCAGCCGCACCGTGACCCTCGTCCCCGGCGCCTTCACGCCGGTGCGCTCGTGGCTCGACGAGCAGCGGGCGCTCTGGGAAGGCCGGCTCGACCGCTTCGATGCCTATGTCCAGACCCTCATGCAGGAAAAGCGCGATGAACCTTGACCTCGATCCTGATCTCGACCTCGTCCTGACCCGCACACTCGCCGCCCCGCGCGAGCTTCTCTTCGAATGCTGGACCGAGGAGCGGCACCTGCCACATTTCTTCGTGCCGCGCCCGCATCGCGTCATCCGCTGCCGCCTCGACCCCCGCACCGGCGGCACTTTCGAGACGACCTTCGAGGTCGACGGGCAGGAGATGCAGAACAACGGCGTCTATCTCGAGGTGATCGAGAATGAAAAGCTCGTCTTCACGGACGGCTACACCGAAGGCTGGAAGCCCGCGCCGGACCCGTTCATGACCGCCATCGTGCTTTTCGAGGACGCCGGCGACGGCCGCACGACCTACACCGCCATCGCCCGCCACCGCTCGGCCGAGAAGGCCGAGGCGCACAATGCGATGGGCTTTCACGAGGGCTGGGGCACCGTCGCTGACCAGCTCGAAGCCTACGCGCAGGGGCTGATGACATGACCGCCCCGGCCCGCTTTTCGACCCTTGCGTTCGAACGCAAGGTGGCCGCGCCGCCAGCCACGCTATGGCAGGCCTGGACCGACCCCTCCATGCGCGCCATGTGGGCCGCCCCGAGCGCGGAGGTGACCGTCGACTTCCTTCAGGCCGACACCCGCGTCGGCGGCCGCGAGATATCCCTCTGCCGCGCCAAAGGGCAGCCCGACATCCGCTGCGAGGTCGGCTGGCTCCTGCTCGCGCCGCCGCGCCACAGCGTCAACTACGAGGTCCTGCAATCCGGCGGTCACACCCTCTCGACCGCGCTCGTCACGGCGGAAATCGCGCCCGAGGCTGACGGCAGCCGCCTTCGGGTGACGGTTCAGCTCTCCTCGGCGGCCGAGGACATGGAGACCGGCTACCGGCAGGGCTTCGGCGCCGGTCTCGACAACCTGGCACGGCTCTCCGGGCGCACGATGGTCCTCGAACGCGACATCGCAGCGCCCCTCGGCACGGTCTGGGCCGCCTGGACCGATCCCGCGGCCCTGCCGGAATGGTGGGGGCCGAACGGCTTTTCCTGCCGCACCACGCGCATCGACCTCCGCGAGGGCGGCGAATGGGTCTTCGACATGATCGGGCCGGACGGCACCGTCTATCCCAACCACCACCGCTACACCCGCCACGTCCCCCTCGCCCGGATCGACTACACCTTGCACTGGGGCGAGAACGGCCCGAAACATGCCGACGCGAGCGTCCGGTTCGAGGATCACGGCGGCCGCACCACCGTCACGCTGACAATGATCTTCGCGACAGCGGCGGAATATGACGCGGCGAAGGGCTTCGGCGCGGTGGAGCTTGGTCAGGAGACGCTCGGAAAGCTCGCGGCCTACGTCGGGGCAAGCCGGGCACCGGTTGCGGCGCCCGAAGGGAAGGCCTAACGTCCGCGCAAAGTCCTGCCGGAGTGCCCCATGAAAGACGCCGCGCCGCAGCCGACGCTGCTTGCCGAGTACCAGCCCTACCCCTTCACCGTGACCGGGGTCGAGCTGACCTTCCGCCTCGCGCCCGCGGCGACGCGCGTCATCGCGAAGATCGGCTTCGCGCCCAACCCTGAGCGCCCCGGCCGCCACGACCTGCGCCTCGACGGCGAGACGCTGACGCTGATCTCGGCCGCGGTCGACGGCCGCCCGCTCTCGCCCACGATCGACGGCGCGGGCCTCACGGTTCCCGCCGCCGCGCTGCCCCAGGGCCCCTTCACCTGGGAGGCCGAGGTCGAGATCGACCCCAAGGGTAACACCGCGCTCGAAGGGCTCTACATGTCGGGCGGCATGTACTGCACCCAGTGCGAGGCCGAGGGTTTCCGCAAAATCACCTTCTACCCGGACCGCCCCGACGTGATGGCGCCCTTCAAGGTGCGGATCGAGTCGGACCTGCCGGTGCTTCTGTCGAACGGCAACCCGACCGCCGAGGGCGAGGGCTGGGCCGAGTGGACCGATCCGTGGCCGAAGCCCGCTTATCTCTTCGCCCTCGTCGCGGGCGACCTCGCCGCGGTGCGCGACAGCTTCACCACGATGTCGGGCAGGAAGGTCGATCTCGCGATCTGGGTCCGCGACGGCGACCAGGACCGCTGCCCCTACGCGATGGACAGCCTGATCCGCTCGATGAAGTGGGACGAGGAGGCCTACGGGCGCGAATACGACCTCGACGTCTTCAACATCGTCGCCGTGGACGACTTCAACATGGGCGCGATGGAGAACAAGGGGTTGAACATTTTCAACTCGAAACTCGTTCTGGCGAGCCCGGAGACCGCCACAGATGCAGATTTCGAACGTATCGAGGGGGTGATCGCCCACGAGTACTTCCACAACTGGACCGGCAACCGCATCACCTGTCGCGACTGGTTCCAGCTCTGCCTGAAGGAGGGTCTGACGGTCTTCCGCGACCAGGAGTTCACCTCCGACATGCGCTCCGCGCCGGTGAAGCGGATCGACGACGTGCTGACCTTGCGCGCCCGCCAGTTCCGCGAAGACATGGGCCCCCTTGCCCATCCGGTCCGTCCCGACAGCTATTTCGAGATCAACAATTTCTACACCGCGACCGTCTACGAGAAGGGCGCCGAGGTCATCGGCATGCTCAAGCGCCTCGTCGGCGAGGACGGATATCGCCGCGCGCTCGACCTCTATTTCGACCGCCATGACGGCGATGCCGCCACGATCGAGGACTGGCTCAAGGTGTTCGAGGACGCGACCGGACGGGATCTTGCGCAGTTCAAGCGCTGGTACACCGATGCCGGCACCCCGCGGCTCGCGGTCACGGAGGACTGGCAGGACGGCGCCTACACGCTCACCTTCACCCAGAAAACAGCGCCGACGCCCGGCCAGGACGTCAAGGCGCCGCGCGTGATCCCGATCGCGGTCGGCCTTCTCAACCCCAACGGCGACGAGGTCGTGCCCACCACCGTGCTCGAGATGAGCAAGGCGACGCAGAGCTTCCGCTTCGACGGCCTCTCCGCGCGGCCCGTGCCCTCGCTCCTGCGCGGCTTCTCCGCCCCGGTAGTGCTCGACCGCGCGGTGGAACCGGCCGAGCGCGCCTTTCTCCTCGCCCATGACACCGATCCCTTCAACCGGTGGGAGGCGGGCCGCGCGCTCGCCAAGGACGTGCTGATCACAATGATCGCCGACGGGACCGACCCCGACGGCGGCTTCATCGACGCCCTCGGCCGGCTTCTCGCCGATGAGACGCTCGACCCCGCCTTCCGCGCGCTCTGCCTGCGGCTGCCGTCCGAGGACGACCTCGCCCAGACGCTGCACGATGCCGGCCGCGCGCCCGATCCCGCCCATATCCACGGCCAACGCAAGCGCCTCGCCACCGCCATCGCCCGGCGGCTCGAAACCCCGCTCGCCGCGACCTACGCGGCGATGGCGACGCCCGGCGCCTTCTCGCCCGACGCCGCCTCGGCGGGCCGCCGGGCGCTCCGCCTCGCCTGCCTCGCGCTCCTGAACCGGATCGACGGCGGCGACCGCGCGGCGGCGCTCTACAACGACGCCGGCAACATGACCGAGAGTGCCGGCGCGCTCGCCTGCCTGATCGAGGCCGGGCGCGGCGAGGCGGCGACAAACGCCTTCTACGAGCGCTGGCACGAAAACCGCCTCGTCATCGACAAGTGGTTCATGATCCAGCTCCTCCATGCCGCCCCTGACAAGACCGCCGCGACCGCCGAGCGGCTCGCCGCACATCCCGATTTCGACTGGAAAAACCCCAACCGGTTCCGCGCCCTGATGGGGGCGCTTTCGGCCAACCACGCGGGCTTCCACGACGCCTCGGGTGCCGCCTACCGCTTCTATGCCGACTGGCTCCTGAAGCTCGACCCGGTCAATCCGCAGATCACCGCTCGCATGTCCACCGCCTTCGAGACCTGGGCCCGCTACGACGCCGACCGAAAGGCGCTGATCCGGGCCGAGCTATCCCGCATCCTCCACCACCCGAGCCTGTCGCGCGACACCCGCGAGATGGTGACCCGGATCCTCGGTGCCGATGCGTAAGGTCGCGCTGGTCACCGGCGCCGCGGACGGGATCGGGCAGGAAACCGCCCGGCTGATGGCGAAGGCGGGCTGGGACGTCGCGGTCCACTGCCACCGGAACCGCGCCGGTGCCGAGGCCACCGCCCGCGCCGTGGCTGAGGCCGGCGGCCGGGCTGAAGTTCTGCAGGCCGACCTCGCCGAACCGATGGCGCCGCAGGAGCTGATGGCAGCCTGCGGCGCGGCCTTCCCGCGCCTTGACGCGCTGGTCAACAATGCCGGCATCACCGATGCCGCCGCCCGCGTCGAGGAGATCACGCCCGCGCGGCTCACCCGCATGTTCGCCGTCAACCTCACCGCGCCCTTCCTGCTCGCGGGCCTCGCCGCGCGGTGCATGTCGACCCGGCATGGCGGCGAGGGCGGCGTTATCGTCAACGTCTCCTCGGTCGCCGCCCGGCACGGCGCGGCCGGGCACTATGTCGAGTACGCCTCGGCCAAGGCCGGGCTCGACATCCTGACGAAGGGCCTCGCCGAGGAGGTCGCGGCCGAGGGCATCCGCGTCGTCTCGATCCGCCCGGGAAGGGTCGAGTCCGGCGCCCCCGCCGAGACGGTCGCGGTGGACCGCCTCGGCCGGCCGGACGAGATCGCAAAGGCCATCGTCTGGCTCGCCTCGGACGAGGCCTCCCGGGTCACCGGAACGGTGTTCGACATCAACGGCGGGCGCTGAGCCGCGAATCGCGCGCGACGCGCGGCGGCCCGGTTCCGATTGGTGATGATTCCGGCGCCAATCCTGACCAGCAAATATTACTGTTTACGTCGCGGAATGTCGCAAAAGGTCAGGAATGCCGCCATACGCCACGCCCTTTCACTGTGATATGCTTGGTTCGTGGTGGGTGGAGTCTGACGTTGCCAATCGAGTACTTTATGAAACGCAGCCAGGGGCGGCGCCCCCGGACTTATCTTGCGCTCGGCGTCGGCATGGCCGCGGCCTATGCGGCCGTGAAGTACGAGTTCGGCGCGCTGACCCTTGGTCTCGCAGCGGTGTATCTCGCGCTGGTCCTGCGCCGGTTGATCCTTAACCCGGCCACCGGATTCCGGCTCGGCCAGACCCGGATCGACTGGTTCACCGAGAGGGGTACCGAGAGCGCCGCGCTCACCGACCTCGTCGGCGTCACGATCTCGCGCAGCCCCGAGGGCCGCACGGTCTGCACCCTGACCCTGCGCGGCGGCCGCGCGATCACGCTTTCGGGGGTCGAGGATCTCGATCCGAAGCGGCTGATCCGCGAATTCATGCGCCGCGGCATTCCGACCGAGGCCTGCTGACCGAGGTGCGTCCGCCTCAGGCGTCGGTATTCCCGCAATAGCTCTGCTGGCTGGTCCACTGCGCCATGTCGGCGCGTTTCGCGGCCGAGCGCATCGGCGCCCAGTCGCGCGCCACGCCGCGCCAGCCGCCGGTGCCGTCCGAGACGATGGCCCCGTCGCGCCCGACCTGGCGCGCCGCGATCTTGACCGCGCAGGCGAGGTTCGCACCGCCATCGGTCAGCCCGGCCGTATCGGCCGCGTCGCAGTCATAGGCCCGCGCGGTCTGCGGCGCGATCTGCATCAGGCCGATCCACTGGCCGCCGCCGCCCTTGGCCTTGGGGTTCCAGGTGCTCTCATGCTTGGCCAGCGCCGAAAAGAGGCCGGCCCAGAACGCCCGACGCTCGGGCATCGTCGCCTCGACGTAGTTCGGGCAGAAGGTCTCGATATCGGCCGGTACCGTCGAGGCGAGAATCGCCCCCTCCGCCCTCAGCGCCTCGAGCGTCGCCGCGGTCCATTCCGCTGCCTCTGGCCGGTGGTCCCAGCGCATCGCCGGGAGGAACGCGGCCTGATCGACCGTGCCGCCGGACTCCACGCAGGCAGCCGGGAGCAGGGCGAGAACGAAGGCCAGCGGGCGGGCCAGGGGCGGGAACGATGCCATCGGATCGGCAGCCATGATGCACCGGACCCTCGCGCCGGCGCCGGGGAGAATGCCCGGATCGCCGGGCCGTGCAACCGCAGCGCATGAGCATCGGCGGATAACCGCCTGAATTCCCCTGCTTCGCCCGGCACCCCACTCCGCAGCCCTCCGTCGCGAAGGCGTATCCGGACCAAGCCTCATTGGGCTTTCCGCGCCTCCCGGCGCCGCCCGCGCCGTCCCGCGTAAAGGCCCCGCGCCATCGCGGCGCCTGTGGATGCTTGCGCCCCGCACGCGGAGCGAAAGGCGCGCTCCGCCGTGCCGGCTTCTGCCAGCGCCGCGATTCTCCCCCTTCGAATCGGTCTCGGCGGGACCGGGCGCTCGCCGCAACGTGATCCCGCCGTGACCGCCACGGCGGCTATGGATAGGAGCCGAAAGGAGGCCCGATGCGCCGCCCCGCCGCCGCCCTCGTCCTTGCGCTGCTCGCCGCCACGGCCGCAGCACAGGACCGCGCCGGCCGCAACACGCCGGGCGACTGGGTCGTCACCCACCACCGCCATTTCGGTCTCTGGGACTCGGTCTGCGACGAACGGCAGGAGGGCGCATCCATGCACCGGCGCTGTTACATCCGCTATGTGGAGGTCTTCTCGCACCGGCCCGCCTTCGCCGCGCATTTTCTCTTCGTGACACCCGAGGGCGCGGACCTGCGGATCGAATACGGCTCCGAGCCCGGCACCCGCTTCGCCAAGGACGGCCACCGCATCGAGACCGGCGGCGCGACGGTCTGGACCGCGACCCGCGCCGGCTGCCTCGCGGGCGGGAACTGCATCTTCACCGGCGCCGAGGCGGCCGAACTCTACGCCCGCCTGCGCGCCGGCGGCACCTGGCGCTTCGACTTCGCCGACCGCCACGGCGCCTTCCGGCAACTCGCCTGGGATCTCGCGCCCTTCGCCGCGGCGGCGGCCGATTTCGAAGCCGAAGCCGCCGCCCGCGGCCTGCGCTAGCCGGAAACCACCGGCGGGGTATGGTCCTCGCCCCAGTCGTAGAGCGCCTGCATCACCGGCCCGAACGCCCGGCCCTTCTCGGTCAGCGCGTAGTCCGCGCGCGGCGGGTGCTGCGAATAGACCTCGCGCGCAACGAGCCCTGCCTCCTCGAGCTTCTTCAGCCGCGCCGAAAGCGTGTTGGGCGACAGGCCGAGCTCGGCCTGAAGGTCGGCAAAGCGCCGGTTTCCCTCGAGAAAGAACTCGCGGAGGATCAGGAGCGACCACTGGTCGCCGACGATGTTGGTGGCCCTGAGGATCGGGCAGTTGTCGCGTGCGGCTCGTTTCATCGGCGGAGGATAACACTCTCGTTACGGATCCGGAATTTACTATTATTTATATAGTCACTATATATTTTGTATTCAATCGAAAGGATCCCGCCATGATCGACCTCATCCTCGACACCTATGTCCGCAGCTTCGCCGTCCTCCTGCCGGCGGCGGTGACTGCCTTCGTCTCGCTCCACGCCCATGAGGCCGGCCTGCCGCACGGCCGCGTCGTCGGCGCCGCCCTTGCCGTCGCCGTCGCGCTCGGTCTCTGGTCGGCCGGCGCTGCCCAGCTCGCCGCGAACGGCCTCCTCGACCCGCCCGCCACCGCCCTTGAACCGCCCTACATCCTGATGATCCTCACGGGCGGCGCGCTCTTCCTCTGGGCGCTGGCGCGGGCGACGGCGACCGGGCGCCGGATCACCGACACGATGGGCCAGGAGGTCCTCATCGGCTTCCAGTCCTTCCGCGTGATGGGCGGGATCTTCCTTCTCGGCTGGGCCGCCGGCGTCATCCCGTGGCAATTCGCGCTGCCCGCCGGGCTCGGCGATATCTGGGCCGGGGTCGCCGGCTACCGGGCGATGCGCGCCGTGACCCGGGTCGAGGCGGATGCCCGCGCCAAGGTGATCCGCGCCAACGTCATCGGGCTTGCCGATTTCGCCGTCGCCGTCCTGATGGGTGTCACCACCTCCGACGGCATGTTCCAGCTCTTCTCCCATAACGCGCCGAACATCATCAACGCCTGGCCGCTCGGCCTCTTCCCGGCCTTCTTCGTGCCGATCTTCATCGCCTTCCACCTCCTCTCGCTTGGCAAGCTGCGCGAGACCGACAAGGCGATCGCCGCCTGACTCCGGCCACGCAAACCCTTGCCGGCCCCGGCCCGCTCCCTTAGAAAGCGGGCCGGACAGCCGAAGGACCAAGCCCATGCTCGACCTGACCTTTGAGACCCCGAAACCCAAGGTGATTTCCGGCGCCAAGGAGGACTGGGAGCTGGTGATCGGCCTCGAAGTCCACGCCCAGGTCTCCTCGAAGGCCAAGCTCTTCTCCGGCGCCTCGACCGAGTTCGGCGCCGAGCCGAACTCCAACGTCGCCTTCGTCGACGCCGCCATGCCCGGCATGCTGCCCGTCATCAACGAGTTCTGCGTCGCCCAGGCGGTCAAGACCGGCCTTGGCCTGAAGGCCGCGATCAACCTGCGTTCCGCCTTCGACCGCAAGAACTACTTCTACCCCGACCTGCCGCAGGGCTACCAGATTTCGCAGCTCTACCACCCGATCGTCGGCGAGGGCGAGGTGATCGTCGACATTGGGCCGGGGATCGCCCGCCGCGTCCGGATCGAGCGCATCCACCTCGAACAGGATGCCGGCAAGTCGATCCACGACCTTGACCCCACGATGTCCTTCGTCGACCTCAACCGCACCGGCGTGGCACTCATGGAGATCGTCTCGCGCCCCGACATCCGGGGGCCGGAGGAGGCGGCGGCCTACGTCGTCAAGCTCCGCCAGATCCTGCGCTACTTGGGCACCTGCGACGGCAACATGCAGAACGGCAACCTCCGGGCCGACGTCAACGTCTCGGTCTGCCGGCCGGGCGATTACGAGAAATACCAGGCGACGCAGGACTTCTCGCATCTCGGCACGCGCTGCGAGATCAAGAACATGAACTCCATGAGGTTCATCCAGCAAGCCATTGAATTCGAAGCGAGACGCCAGATCGCTATCATCGAGGACGGCGGCAAGGTCGTGCAGGAAACCCGGCTCTACGACCCCGACAAGGGCGAGACCCGCTCGATGCGCTCGAAGGAAGAGGCGCATGACTACCGCTACTTCCCCTGCCCCGACCTCCTGCCGCTGGAGATCGAGCAGGACTGGGTCGACGGTATCGCGAAGTCGATGCCGGAGCTTCCCGACGCCAAGAAGGCGCGGTTCGTGAATGACTACGGCATGACCGAATACGACGCCAACGTGCTGACGGCGGAAGTCGAGAACGCCGCCTTCTTCGAGGCGGTGGCCAAGGGCCGCGACGGCAAGCAGGCCGCGAACTGGGTCATCAACGAGCTTTTCGGCCGCCTCAACAAGGAAGGCCACGCCATCGCCGAAAGCCCGATCTCGGCGGCCCAGCTCGGCGGCGTCCTCGACCTCATGGCCAAGGGCGAGATCTCCGGCAAGATGGCCAAGGACCTCTTCGAGATCCTCTGGACCGAGGGCGGCGACCCCGCCGAGGTCGCGGCCAAGCACGGCATGAAGCAGGTCACCGACACCGGCGCCATCGAGGCCGCCGTGGACGAGGTGATCGCCGCCAACCCCGCGCAGGTGGAAAAGGCGCGGGCCAACCCGAAGCTCGCCGGCTGGTTCGTCGGCCAGGTCCTGAAGGCCACCGGCGGCAAGGCCAACCCGGCCACGGTCAACGAGCTGGTGGCGAAGAAACTCGGGCTCTGAGCCCGAGCCAGCCCCCGCATCCCGGCGACACTCCCCGTCAAGCCGGGCCGGATTTCCGGCCCGCGCGCCACACTTTCGCCGGCTCCTTCGGTCACAGAACGGGAACCGGACACCGGATCCGGCTGCGGGGAGAGTGACGATGACCGAGACCGTCTGGCTGAGCGTGGCGCCGCAGAAATCGCAGATAACCGCGTGGTTCGAGATGGAAGATCGCGTAGTCCCCGGATTACAGCGTTCGAACAACGCCATGTTCCACGGGGGAGGGGGGCATCTGGACCCCAACCTTCTGCCGCAGCGGGCGGTCGAAGATGTCGGCCGCAAGGTGACGCGGCTTCCGCACCTGTTCAAACTGAACGGCTTCCTCTGCGTGACCGAAAAGGCTGCGGCGGTGCTGCGCGCCCATGATCTGGGCGGCGGCGGGCTCTATCCACTGGAGCTGGTGCGGCGCGACGGGGTGACGCCGGTGCCGGGGCAGTTCTGGGCGCTGAATTTCGGCGCGAAGAAGAACGCGCTGAGTATCGAGGAGAGCCGGAACATCCACGGCCATCCCCAGCATGGGTTCAGCCCCGAACTCTGGGCAAAGGACGATGACATCGCGGTCACTCCGAACGCGCTCGAAGGTGCCGATATCTGGGGCGACGAGCTGGTGGATACCGGCTTCTTCGTCAGCCCGAAACTCGGCGCCGCGCTTCACAAGGCCGGGCTCGCCAAGGCCTTTCACCTGATGCGTTGCCGCATCGTCTGAGACGCGCGCCGCCTGCCCCCGTGACGTCCCCGCCCGAGACCCACGTCCGGCGCCGCCCCCTTACCCCAGCAGCAGAGCCCCCTCCCCGCCAAGCCGGGCCGGATTTCCGGCCCGCGTGCCACACTTTCGCCCGCTCCTTCGGTCACAGACCGGGAACCGGACACCGGATCCGGCACCGGGAGAGTGACGATGACCGAGACCGTCTGGCTGAGCGTGGCGCCGCAGAAATCGCAGATCAGTTCCAAGTTCACGATGGAAGACCGGGTTGTTCCGGCAGCAGTGCGTGAGGACAATGCAATGGCCCATCGGGGAGGGGGGCATCTGACCCCCAACCTTCTGCCGCAGAAGGCCATCGAGCAAGTGGGCCACAAGATCAAACGATTGCCCAATCTATTCAAGATCAACGGCTTTCTCTGCGTGACCGAAAAGGCAGCGGCGGTACTCAGGGCGCATGATCTGGGCGGCGGCGGGCTCTATCCGCTGGAGCTGGTGCGGCGCGACGGGGTGACGCCGGTGCCGGGGCAGTTCTGGGCGCTGAATTTCGGCGCGAAGAAGAACGCGCTGAGTATCGAGGAGAGCCGGAACATCCACGGCCATCCCCAGCATGGGTTCAGCCCCGAACTCTGGGCAAAGGACGATGACATCGCGGTCACTCCGAACGCGCTCGAAGGTGCCGATATCTGGGGCGATGAGAGTATCAGGGTCGGCTTCTTCGTCAGCCCGAACCTCGGCCGCGCGCTTCACAAGGCCGGGCTCGCCAAGGCTTTTCACCTGATGCGCTGCCGCGTGGTCGGCGACCGCCCCGGACAGCCGGAATGACCCGGCCTCAGCGGCGCGACAGCGATTGTTTTCAGCCGGTTACCGGACTTTCCTGCGAGGATTTCCGCCGACCGCTCGAAGCCTGCCTCGCCGTCACCCTTGCCGAAATGCCCCGCTTCCGCTAATTGGCGCGGGTCCCGCCCGAGGTGCGAAGAGGCCCAGATGCAGACTTTCGAATACAAGGTCGTCCCCGCTCCCAACCGGGGCGAGAAGGCGCCGGGGCTCAAGACGCCGGGCGACCGCTTCGCCCATGCGCTGGCGCAGCTGATGAACGACCTCGCCCGCGACGGCTGGGAATATGTCCGCGCCGACACGCTGCCGTCGGAGGAACGCGCCGGCATCACCCGCCGCACCACGGTCTACCACTCGGTCCTCGTCTTCCGCCGCCCGCGCGGCGAAAAGCAAGCCGAGGAGGCGCCGCGCCGGCTTCTCGCGGTCGATGCCCCCACCGGCCGGGCGCCGCGCCTGCGCCACGAGGGCGAGGCGCGCGCGCCGGGCAGCGACGCCAAGCGCGACTGACGCCACCCAAGCGATTGTGTCCGCGCCGTTTCACGGCGATACTCGCGCTCCACAGATGCTGGAGGCGCCCATGATCGCGATCCTGAAGATCGTCCACCTGCTTGCGCTCTCGGTCGGGCTCGGCGGCGGAGTCGCCACGCTGATCGTGCGCTGGACCGCCGCCAAGGCCGACCCCGCGCTCGGCGGCCGGATCGCGCTTCGGATCAGCCGCGCGGGCTTCCTCGCGATCCTCGTGCTCTGGGCCACCGGGATCGCGCTCGCCACCCGTGCGGAGGCTGCCGGCCAGACGTTCGGGCTCTTCTTCTGGCTCAAGATCGCCGCGGCGCTGGTCCTGACCGGGGCGATGCTGACGTTTCAGGTCCGGGCGCTGAGACCCGGCCCCGAGGTCGCCGCCCTCGCCCGCCTGCTCTCGCCGCTGATGCTCGGCGCGTCGACGCTCGCAGTGGTCTTCGCCGTCCTCGCCTTCGGCTGAACCGACCCCGCCGGACCTTGGCACTTCCCTCCCCCTCGTGGGGAGGGGGGGCGCCCCCCACCCCCATCCCCTCCCCACGAGGGGGAGGGGAGCCGTCCGTCCCCGGCGCCGCGCCTTTCGGTGAGGGCGGTCTAGCCCGCGACGTCGATCGCCAGCGCGTGAATCCGGCCGACAAGTTCGGGCCCGATCGCGGCATGGACCGCCCGGTGCCGTGCGACCCGGCCCATGCCCTCGAAGGCCGGGGCGCGGATCACCACGCGGAAATGGGTCTCGCCGCCCTCGCGCCAGCCGGCATGGCCGCGATGGCTCTCACTCTCGTCGATGACCTCGAGCCGCTCCGGCGCGAAGGCCGCCTCGAGCCGCGCGTGGATTTCCGCCCTAACCGCCATTTTTTTACCTGCCCCCTTCAAAGCGCCGCGAAATGTCCTAGAATTGGCACCCCGAGTCGGAAAGGCAATAGACGAAGACACCATGACCAGACCCGACCCCTTCGGTTTCGACATTTCGGCCGCTTCCGACAAGAAGAAGCGCACCAAGGGCCGTCGCGGCATGTCCGGCGCCTTCGAGACCTCGAGCCGCGAATGCGAACATGCCGGCTGCACCGAAACCGGCCAGTACCGTGCGCCGAAGTCGCCCGACCAGCTCGACGACTATTTCTGGTTCTGCAAGGAACACATCCGCGAATACAATCTGAAGTGGAACTTCTTCCAGGGCACCACCGACGACGAGTTCCAGAAGTTCCTCGACAAGGACCGGGTCTGGGGCCGCGAGACCAAGCCCTTCGCCAAGAAGGGCACCGAGGACCGCGCGTGGGCACGGCTCGGCATCGAGGATCCGATGGAGATCCTCGGCGCCAATGCCACCCAGAACCCCGGCCGCGCCACGGTGGGCCGCAAGCTGCCGCCGACCGAGCGCAAGGCGCTCGAGATCCTCGAGGCCAAGGACAGCTGGACCAAGGTCGAGATCCGCAAGCAGTACAAGAGCCTCGTAAAGGACCTGCATCCCGACATGAACGGCGGTGACCGCTCGGACGAGGATCGGCTGCAGGAGGTTGTCTGGGCCTGGGACCAGATCAAGGACAGCCGCAACTTCAAAGACTGAGCGGGTCGTCGTCCGGAACCAGCCAGCCGCGATAGCGCACGATCGGCCCGGAAAGCGGGTGCGACAGGGCGACGTCGAAGGTGGCCCGGCCCTGCGCGTCGACGCCTTCCAGCGTCTCGCTCACCGGCAGCAGTAAGCGCGGGAGCGGGAGCCCGAGGATCCGCCCCGACAGCACCGGGTAGGCCAGCCAGCCCGCGTGTGCGGTCAGGCCGATATGGAACGACAGCGGCCCGAAGCGCTCGACGATCCCGCGGCCCTGTCCACCGGCGGGCGTGAGATGCGAGCGGAAGCGCCGTCCGGCGAAGCTTCGCGTCCAGACTTCGCCCGCCCCCCGGCGCTGCATCTCGACGCTGACGGCGCAGTCCTGCGTCGCGGGCGGAAAGCCCATCGCCCATCCGATCAGCCGCGCAAGGCGGCCCTGCCCGCGCACCACTTCGGCGCGGCCCGCCCAGCGGCGCAGGTCGATCACCCGGTGCAGCGCCCGGATCGGCTCCGGCAGCGCCGCAAGGCTGCCGCCCAGCGCCTCCGCGAACAGCAGCGGGAAGCGCGCGCCCTCCTCCTCGAGCGTGATGTCGATCGACGACCGGGCCAGCTCGGCGGCGAATGCGGGCACCCCGAACTCGGCCAAGCAGGGCCGCGCGCCGGGGCGCGCCCCGCCGCCGAGCAGTTGCTGCAGCACGATCCGCGCCGGCAGCGTCGGCACCTGCGGCCCGTCGCCGGCACCGGCGCGCAATCGCCATTCGCGCTGGACGGCGTCGCCGCCGGGCATGATGCCGGCCACCACCACCTGCATCCCGCCCCGGTCGGAGCCGAACGGTTCGAGCCGCGCCGCGATCCAGCGCAGCGCCGCGCCAAGCGGCACGAGGTTTCGGACCAATCCGGCCCGGACCGGCAGTGACAGGAACCACAGCCCGCCGTGCATGAGCCGCAGCTCCAGCCCGGCCCGGAACACGACCGATCGGGCCCGGAACCGCTCCGGGAAAAGCAAGAGGTCCGGCGCGCCGATCAGGCTCGCCCAGCGGGCACGCTCGCCGGCAAAGAGCGCGATCCCGACCGGCTGGTCCCAGCCGCGGCCCTCGGTCCAGCGGCTGCCGCGCCACAACCTGATCCGCTGCCCGGCCTGCGCGAGGATCGCGCGCACGACCGAAACGCCCCGCGGCGCGCGGTTGCCGGGCAGGATGGCGATGTCGATCAGGTGCAGGTCGTCGATGCCCCGGCAGAGATGCTCCACCACCGCCGACGACAGCGCGGGCACGCTCGACACCCCCGACAGGACCTGGACTCCCGCCGCGCGGGCCGGAACGTCGAGCGCACCGATTCCGGCGGTGAATGCGGCGTCGTCCGAGAGGTCGAGATAATGCGCCCCCGCCGCGACCGCCGCCCGCGCCAGCCGGTAGGGGTCGGCGCCATAGGCCTGGAACGGACCGGCCGCGTCGATCACCGCGACGGGGCGCAGCGCCGCGATCCGCGCCTCGAGATCGGGCGCATCGCGGTCCAGCCGCTCCGCCCGTCCGCCGTGCCGCGCCGCGAACCGCTCCGCCGCCGCGCGGTCGCGCCCGGCGACGATCACCTCGACCTGAGGCTCGCGGAGGAGCGCGATGCAGAGCCGCGAGCCGAAGACGCCGGTGCCGCCAATGACGAGGACCGGCCTAGTCAATCAGCCGCGCCCGCAATTCGGGGGGCGGCGCGGCGCAGGCGCGCCGGCCGGCGATGCGGTAGCGGTTCCGGGCGATCCGGTCGTAGATCCAGTCGCCCCCCGGCAGGTGGCGCGTCAGCGCCAGCCAGCGCCACGGCCGGCCGAGCGCCGCCATCGCCGCCGCGAAGGCCCGCATCTTCACATGCGCCCTGCCGTCGACGATCACGATGTTGGTCGTCATCGCCACCGGATCGAGCCCGTGCCTCAGGTAGAGCGCCCGCCCGAGGTCCGATTGCGCGGTGACGAAGCGGAAGCGCCCGGCCCGGTCGTGACGGTGCATGAAGCGGGCGAAGCCCGAGCAGAAGACGCAGGTCGCATCGAAAACGATCAGATCCGCAAGGTCGTGCCGCATCGCATCCCCGCCCCCTATGTCCCGGTGCTAGCAGGAGAAAACACGCCCGGCAATGCGACGGATCGCCCTCAGGCGGGCCGGAACGTGAGCGCGAGCCCGTTCATGCACTAGCGCAAATAGTCCCTGGTCAGGAACCTGCATCCCGACATGAACGGCGGCAACCGCGACGACGAGGATCGGCTGCAGGAGGTTTTCTGGGCCTGGGACCAGATCAAGGACAGCCGCAACTTCAAGGACTGACCGCCCTCAGCCGCGCAGCACGCGCCGCCGCGCCCTGAGCCGCCCGGCCGCCATCTTCATGAAGGCCGCGACGCGGGGCACGCGGCGCTTCTCCGGCGTCGTGATCAGCCAGAGATGACTGACCATCTCGGGCGGCGGGGGGAAGCATCGCTGAAGGTCGCGCTCGCCGTCGCCGTGAAAGCAGGGCAAGGCGCCGACCCCGACGCCCGCGCGCAGGACGCCCGTGAGGTTCATGATCGTGTTCGAGACCCCGGCGACCCGCACGGGATCGGCATGGGCCATGAACCACAGCGAGCCCCGCCGTTCCGCCACCCGCCCGCCGACGGCCACGACGGCGTGGTTTGCAAGATCCGCAGCCGAAGCGGGAACGCCATTGCGGGCGGCATAGTCGTGGCTGCAATAGGCGGTCCAGCCGACATCGGCGACCCTGAAGCCCCAGAGCCTTTCGTCGATCCCGCCGTCCGATGCGCGGACGGCGACATCCGCCTCGCCGCGCAGAAGGTCGAGCACGTTTTCCGAACTGTCGTATTCGATCTTCACGTCGGGATGGTCGCGCCGGAACTCCGCGACGACCGGCGCGACGAGGTGGCTGAAGACGACCTCGGGCGCGGTGACGCGGATCTGCCCCGCAAGCGTCCGCTTCAACCCGCTCGCGAGCCGCGCGAGATCCTCGGCCTGGCTCCGCATCGGCTCCGCCGCCGCCGCAAGCAGACGCCCCTCCTCGGTCAGGCGGAAGCCCTGCGGCGTCCGCTCGAACAGCGCGAGCCCCAAAGCGTGCTCCAGAACGTCCATCCGCCGACTGACCGTGGTCTGGCTGAGGCGAAGTGCTGCCGCGGCGGCACGGGTAGATCCGGCCCCGGCCACGGCGAGAAACAGGCGGACGTCGTTCCAGTCGAACATGCCGGCCACTGCAGAAATGCAGAACGGTTCATCATTATCCCGAATTCCCGATTCTGCACAGGCCCGGCAGAAAACCTCTATCCGGCGCGGCCCGCGCCATCGCCCCGAGAGAGGACACACCGTGACCTACCACTTCCCCTATTACCCCGTGAAGACACGGGAAATGCACAATCACCACATGGATTCGACGATCTGGAACGACTTCCGTTTCCGCGACGACGACATCGTCATCTCGACCTACGCCAAGTCCGGCACGACCTGGACGCAGAAAATCGTCAGCCAGTTGATCTTTGCGGGCGCCGAGGGGCTCGACGTGGCCGCCATGTCGCCGTGGCTCGACCTCCGCGTGCCCGCGCGGGCGGAGAAGCTCGCCGCGCTCGAGGCGCAGACCCACCGGCGCTTCATCAAGACCCACCTGCCGGTCGATGCGCTCGTCTTCTCGCCGCGCGCCAGGTACATCTATATCGGCCGCGACGGGCGCGACGTCGCGTGGAGCATGTACAACCACCACGCCACTGCCAACGACTTCTGGTACGAGGTGCTGAACGACACGCCGGGCCGCGTCGGCCCCGCGATCGGGCGCCCTCCCGCATCGGTCCGCGACTACTTCACCGACTGGATGCGGCGGGACGGTCATCCCTTCTGGCCCTACTGGGACAACATCCGGACCTGGTGGGCGGTGCGCCACCTGCCCAACGTGCATCTCACGCATTTCGAGGCGCTGAAGGCCGACATGCCGGGCGAAATCCGCAAGATCGCGGATTTCCTCGGGATCAGGATCGACCCCGCGAACTGGGATGCCATCCTCGAGCATTGCAGCTTCGACTACATGAAGGCCCATGCGCCATCCGTCGTGCCGCTCGGCGGCGCCTTCTGGGAGGGCGGCGCGCCGACCTTCATCAACAAGGGCACGAACGGACGCTGGCAGTCCGTCCTGAGCGCGGCGGAAAGCGCGCGCTACGAGGCCCGGGCGCTTCTGGAGCTCGGCCCGGACTGCGCGGCCTGGCTCAGCACCGGGCGCCGGAGCACGTCGAACGATGACCAGGACGCAAGCTCGCTGAAATACCTGACCCACGATCGACGTTGATCGTCCGGCTGTGGGCAGGGACAACTTTTGGCCTGCAGGGTCATCGGTGCGATCGTTCCACGGCGATCGTGCCGATGCCTTCGGGCGGCCCAGGCCACGCCGCTCTACCGCGACGCGCAATGGGGGTCCGACACGCGCCCACGTCAACCCTGCCAACCTCGTCGGCCCGGTCGCGGTTCAGGGCTGGTCGGCGGTCCCGATCAGGTTTGCGATCTGCTGCCGGTCCTCGACGCTCCAGGCCCCGGAATCCTCGCCGTGCGCGATGCGCGCATGGGTTTCGATCAGCGCCCAGACTTCGGCTTCGGTGGCGGCCGTCACCTTGCCGGGACAGGACTCCATCCCGGGATAATCCGCGCAGGCATAGCTGTAGGTCTTGGCCATGATGCGTCTCCTTCTTGGCGTGGCGTTTCAGGGGAACCGATCGAAAGCCTTCAGGCGCTTGTCCAGCGCGACCCAGGGCTGCCGGTGTGCCAGGTAGACGTTGGAGGTCGGCACGGCCGCCGCGGGATCGTCGAGCGTCGCGGACATGACCGCGGTGTCGGTCCAGTCCTCCCCGGCATAGGTCAGCGAGGTACCGCAACGGGAACAGAACCCCCGCTCGACACCGGGCGACGAGCGGTAGACCGTCAGCTCGCCGCGCGTGACCGCGAAGTTTTCCGGCGCGACCGCCGTGTAGGTCGCGACACCCGCCCCGACGGCGCGCTGGCACGACCGGCAGTGGCAATGGGCCGAATAGGTGAACGGCCCCGTCAGCCGGTACCGCACCGCTCCGCACATGCAGCCGCCCTCGTGGATCGTCCTAGCCATGTCCGCCTCCCCGGATCGGTTCCCCGGCCCATGCTTTCAGCGGCACGGTCAAAAAGCGATTCAGATCTTCTGCGCATCTGTTAGGATTTCTGACAGATGCAATGGAGCGACCTGCCCCCTCTGAACAGCCTCAGGGCCTTCGCCGCGCTGGCCGAAGCGGGCAGTTTCGTCGCGGCCGGACGCGCGCTCGGGGTGTCGCACGGGGCGGTGACCCAGCAGGTCCGCGCGCTCGAGGACCGGCTTGGCACGGCCCTGGTCGAGCGGCGCGGCCGCGGCGTCGGCCTGACCCCCGAGGGGGCCGATCTGGCCCGGTCGCTTGCCCAGGGCTTCGGCACCATTCACGCCGCCGTCTCCAGCCTCGCCGGGGCGGAGAGGCAGCGTCCGGTCGAGATCACGATGTCACCGGCCTTCGCGACCTGCTGGCTCATGCCCCGCCTCGCCGGGTTCCGCCGCCGCCATCCCGGCATCGCACTGACCCTGATCCCGACCTCGGAGATCATCGAGCCGCGCCCCGGCGGCGTCGATGTCGCCATCCGCTACGCCGAGCGCGGAAGGGCGCCGCCGGATGCCACGGCGGTGCTCGTCGCCGACATGGCGGCCGTCGCCGCCCCTGCGCTCCTCGCCGGGCGCCGCATCGCGCGGCCCGAGGATCTCGGCGCGCTGCCATGGCTCGAGGAACTCGGCACCAGCGAGGTCCGGGACTGGATGAGCCGCAAGGGCGCCGGCGCCGCGCGCCCGCCGGTCTCGCAAATGCCGGGCAACCTGATCATCGAGGCGCTGCGCCGCGGCGAGGGCGTGACCTACACCGCCCTGCCCTTCGTCGCCGAGGAGATCCGCCGCGGCGCCCTGGTCTCGTTCTTTGCCGATCCCGGCTTCGGCATCTACCACATCCGGACGGCGGAGGGCGCCGGCCGCGCGGCGTCGCGGACCTTCCTGCGCTGGCTGTGCCGCGAGACGGAACGCTCCCCGCTCACGCCGCCCTGAACACCAGCGCCAGCCCGTTCATGCAGTAGCGCTTGCCGGTCGGTTTCGGCCCGTCGTCGAAGACATGGCCGAGATGGCCGCCGCAGCGGCGGCAATGGACCTCGGTCCGCCGGCCGAGGAGCCCCCAGTCCGGCTTCGTGCCGACCGCGTCCGGCAAGGGCTCCCAGAACGAGGGCCAGCCGGTGCCGCTGTCGTATTTCGTCTCCGAGGAATAGAGCGCGAGGTCGCACCCCGCGCAGTGAAAGGTGCCCGCCCGCTTCTCGTCGTTGAGCGGGCTCGTATAGGCCCGCTCGGTCGCCTCCTCGCGCAAGACCCGGTACTGCGCCGGGGTCAGGAGCTTCCTCCACTCCGCCTCGCTGCGCGTGATCTCGAAGCTCTCGGCCGCCGTGATCCGCCCGGCACCGGCCCAGAAAGCCAGCCCCGCCGCGCCGAGTGCCAGCGCTCCCCTGCGTGTCGTCATCGCATCTCTCCTCGGCCCTACTGCCCGGTCGCGGCCGATCATGCCCCGAACGCCGGCCTCCCCGCGGTAAAACCTGCGCGAAACCCGGTCGCAATCGCGTGATGTCGCAATCGGACGCCCGGATTTCGCCGCCGCTCTTGCACGCCCGGACGTTATGCTCCATCAAAGCGCCGTGGCGCGTCCGGGGGCCGACGCGCGGTCAGGACATGGCGGACAAGATGCTCGACACGATAGCGAAACCCACCGAGGAAATCTCCGTCCGGGAGGTCTTCGGCATCGACACCGAGATGAAGGTCAAGGGCTTTACCGAGAAGACCGACCGCGTGCCGGAGATCGACCCGACCTACAAGTTCGACCCCGACACCACGCTCGCGATCCTCGCGGGCTTCGCCTACAACCGGCGCGTCATGATCCAGGGCTATCACGGCACCGGCAAGTCGACCCATATCGAGCAGGTCGCCGCGCATCTGAACTGGCCCTGCGTGCGGGTCAACCTCGACAGCCACATCAGCCGGATCGACCTCATCGGCAAGGACGCGATCAAGCTCCGCGACGGCAAGCAGGTGACCGAGTTCCACGAGGGCATCCTGCCCTGGGCGCTCCGCAATCCCGTCGCCATCGTCTTCGACGAATACGACGCCGGCCGCGCCGACGTGATGTTCGTGATCCAGCGGGTGCTGGAGCATGACGGCAAGCTGACGCTCCTCGACCAGAACGAGATCATCACGCCGCACCCCTCGTTCCGGCTCTTCGCGACCTCGAACACCGTGGGCCTCGGCGACACGACCGGACTCTACCACGGCGTCCAGCAGATCAACCAGGCGCAGATGGACCGCTGGTCGATGGTGGCGACGCTGAACTACCTCAGCCACGATGCCGAAAGCGCCATCGTTCTGGCCAAGAACCCGCATTACAACACCGAGAAGGGCCGCAAGACGATCTCCCAGATGGTGACCGTCGCCGACCTCACCCGCACCGCCTTCATGAACGGCGACCTCTCGACCGTGATGAGCCCCCGGACGGTGATCAACTGGGCCCAGAACGCCGAGATCTTCCGCAACACCGGCTACGGCTTCCGCCTCACCTTCCTCAACAAGTGCGACGAGCTCGAACGCCAGACCGTGGCCGAGTTCTACCAGCGCTGCTTCGACGAGGAACTCCCCGAGAGCGCGGCGAGCCAGAGCATCCGGTGATGCGGCCGGGGCGTTCGCTCGGATTTTGGCTACCGGGACTGGCGGTCTCCCTCGTCGCTTCGGCTGCCGTGGCAGAGAAAACCAAACTCTCACCCATTGCACCAACCGAGGTTCAAGACGCGGTTCTTGATAATCGACAGCGATGCGCCGTGTTCTTCGATGCGGTCGTCATGCAATACGAACTGCATCGGGATGGTCGTGTACCCGGCTTTAAACCCGGATATGAAACGCCATTTGCCTTCGCGTGGAGCGACGAGATCAGAAATTGGGTGGAGAGAAATCGCGCGCAGGAAAAAGCTGATGCGCAGCGTCTGTTTCAAGCTTACGCCGACAGCTTTGGCCCGATCACTTTCCCCGAAGCTGTCTCGAACCGCGAGTTGTACCAGAGTGACAAGAGCTATTGCCTAGAACTGGTGGAGACGGACCGTGACGCAGCGGACTGACACCCCCGCCGATCCGTTCAAGAAGGCCCTGCTTGCGGTGGTTGGCTGTCTGACCCTGACGGGCGCAAACGTTGCCCATGGCGCTCCTTGCTGGGGCGGGAGCGTAACGAAACTTGAGCCCACGCCAGAACAGAAGACCCAGATCGCCCAGCGTTTCGCGTTGGTATGTCGAACGAGAACTCCCCAAACCGGCCAACCGATAAGACTCTTCACACTGCCCGACCGTACCGCGATATATGACCCTGAACGCGCGCCAACCTATGTCGATCTCGTGGTGTCCGAAATCGTGCAGTCCGGACCCGACCAGTTCCTTGGCGGCGCCGTCGGTACGACGAACCGTTGCCCGGCACTGACTCGTGTCGAAACCGATGCCGATGGCAAGGAAGTCACGCTGAACCACTGGTATCTGCTCTCCGCCGACCTGTACTGCGAACTCAAGCAACCGGGTGAGGAATGACCCACCGCTCCGACAACCCCGCCGATCCGTTCAAGAAGGCGCTGGCCGAGGCCACCAAGACGATGGCCGACGACCCGGACCTGACGGTCTCCTATTCCGTCGATCCGCCGGGCATGACCGCCGACACGATGCGGCTGCCGCAGGTCTCGCGCCGAATGACGCGCGAGGAAGTGCTGATCGCCCGCGGCACGGCGGACGCCTTCGCGCTCCGCCACCGCCACCACGACCTCAAGGTCGCCGCGAAATACCTGCCCCAGGGCCAGATGGCGCGCGATCTCTACGAGGCGATGGAGACCGCCCGCTGCGAGGCGGTGGGCGCGCGGGCCATGCCCGGCACGCTCGGCAATATCGACGCCAAGATCGGCGCGGAGGCCGAGCGCAAGGGTTATTCCCAGATCCGCTCGGCGCAGGAGGCGCCCTTGGCGCAGGCCGCGGGCTATCTCGTCCGTCACCTCGCGACCGGGCGCAAGATGCCCGGCGGTGCCCAGAACGTGATGGAGCTCTGGCGCCCCTTCATCGAAGAGCAGGCCGGCGGCACGCTTGAGCATGTCGACGAGGTGCTGGCCGACCAGGCCGCCTTCGCCCGCCTCGCCCGGCAGGTGATCAAGGACCTCGGCTACGGCGACCAGCTCGGCGACGACCCGGACATGGAGGACGAATCCGAGGGCGACGAGGCCCAGCAGGAAGAGCAGGAAAGCCCCGAGAGCGAGGAAGGCGAGGACCAGTCCGAGGAATCCGAAGCCAGCCCCGAGCAGTCCCAGGACGAGCAGGACGACCAGTCCCAGGCCGAAGTCACCATGGACGACATGGCCGAGATGGAGGACGGCGACGAGGCCGAGATGCCCGAGGGCGAGGCGCCGCTGGAGCCGCCCCCGCCCCCGCCGCATTCCGACGCCGATCCGAACTATTCCGTCTACACCACGGATTTCGATGAGGAAATCAAGGCCGAGGACCTGGCCGAGCCGGCCGAGCTCGAACGCCTGCGCGCCTATCTCGACCAGCAGCTCGAACCCCTGAAAGGCGCGGTCTCGCGGCTCGCCAACAAGCTCCAGCGCCGGCTTCAGGCGCAGCAGAACCGGTCTTGGGAGTTCGACCGCGAGGAAGGCATCCTCGACGCCGGACGCCTCGCCCGCGTGGTCGCCAACCCGACGACGCCGCTGTCGTTCAAGGTCGAGAAGGACACCGAGTTCCGCGACACCTGCGTGACGCTCCTGATCGACAATTCCGGTTCGATGCGGGGCCGGCCGATCTCGATCGCCGCGATCTGCGCCGACGTCCTCGCCCGCACGCTCGAACGCTGCCAGGTCAAGGTCGAGATCCTCGGCTTTACCACCCGCGCCTGGAAGGGCGGCCAGAACCGCGAACGCTGGCTCGCCGCCGGGCGTCCGGCGCAACCGGGGCGGCTCAACGATCTGCGCCACATCATCTACAAGCCCGCCGACGCGCCGTGGCGGCGGACCCGGCCCAACCTCGGGCTGATGATGAAGGAAGGGCTCCTGAAGGAGAACATCGACGGCGAGGCGCTGGAATGGGCGCACCGGCGGATGATCGGGCGGCCCGAGCAGCGCAAGATCCTGATGGTGATCTCCGACGGCGCGCCGGTCGACGATTCGACGCTCTCGGTCAATCCCGCGAACTACCTCGAGAAGCACCTGCGCGACGTGATCGCGATGGTCGAGAAGCGCAAGGCGGTGGAGTTGATCGCCATCGGCATCGGCCATGACGTGACCCGCTACTACCAGCGCGCGGTGACGATCACCGATGTCGAGCAACTGGCGGGCGCGATGACCGAACAGCTCGCCGCGCTTTTCGACACCGACCCCAGGGCGCGGGCACGGGTGATGGGGATGAAGAAGGCGGGCTGAATCCCGCCCCTACCTCTCACGAGCGTCTGTACGAAAGCTGCACGCTTGCTGTACGGAAGACAGACGCAAATCAGACGCTTGCCGCCCCTGTCGGACGGCGCGGGGGGAGAATGCCCATGTTCCAGAGCTTCAAGTCCACCGCCCGCCCGGAACAGGGCCCGCCCCGCCTCGCCGCCCTCCGCACGGTGATCGACGAGGCCGGTCTCGACGGCTACATCGTGCCGCGCGCGGATGCCCACCAGGGCGAATACGTCGCCCCCGCCGACGCCCGTCTCGCCTGGCTCACCGGCTTCACCGGCTCGGCCGGATTCTGCATCGCGCTGCGGAAAATCGCCGGGGTTTTCATCGACGGCCGCTACCGGACGCAGGTGAAATCGCAGGTCGATACCGGGGCCTTCACCCCGGTTCCCTGGCCCGAGGTGAAACCGGGCGCCTGGCTCAAGGACCAGATTCCCGACGGCGGCCGCATCGGCTTCGACCCCTGGCTGCACACGAAAAAGGAGATCGACGAGATCGAGGCCGCACTCAAGGGCAGCGGCGTCGCGCTCTGTCCCGAGCGCAACTTCGTCGACCTGATCTGGGCCGACCGCCCCGCGCCGCCGCTCGGTCCGGTGGCGATCCAGCCCTTCGACCATGCTGGCGAGACGGCCGAGGCCAAGCGCATCCGGCTCGGCGCCGAACTGGCCTCGGCGGGCCAGGAATCGGCGGTGCTGACGCTGCCGGATTCGATCTCCTGGCTTCTCAACATCCGCGGCTCCGACATCGAGCGGAACCCGGTCGTGCAGGCCTTCGCGATCCTGCACGCGACCGGCCGGCTCACGCTTTTCATCGCGCCCGAAAAGCTCTCCGACGCGGTCCGTGCCCATCTCGGCCCCGACGTCACGCTGCGCCCGCCCGCAGCCCTCGCCCCGGCGCTGCGCACCCTCACCGGGCCGGTCCGCCTCGACCGCGCCACCGCCCCCCTGCAGGTGGCGCTGGAACTCGAGACCGCGGGTATCGAGATCGCCTGGGGCGCCGATCCCTGCCTGCTGCCGAAGGCAAAGAAGAACGCCGCCGAGATCGCCGGGATGGAGGAGGCGCATCTCAGGGACGGCGCGGCGATGGTCGAGTTCCTCGCCTGGCTCGACGCCGAGGCGCCGCAGGGCGGGCTGACCGAGATCGACGTGGTCCGGGCGCTCGAAGGATTCCGCCGAGCGACGAACGCGCTGAAGGAGATCAGCTTCGAGACGATCTGCGGCGCGGGCCCCAACGGCGCGATCATGCACTACCGGGTGACGGAGGAGACCAACCGGCCGCTGAAGCCGGGCGAGATCGTGGTGATCGATTCCGGAGGCCAGTATCTCGACGGCACGACCGACATCACCCGCACCGTCTCGGTGGGACCGGTGGACCCCGAGGCCAGGGCCGCCTTCACCCGCGTGCTGCAGGGCATGATCGCGATCTCGCGCCTGCGCTGGCCGAAGGGCGTGGCCGGTGCCCATCTCGATTCCATCGCGCGCTACAACCTCTGGCTCGCCGGTCAGGACTTCGACCACGGTACCGGCCACGGCGTGGGCGCCTATCTCTCGGTCCACGAGGGGCCGCAGCGCCTGTCGCGAACCGGCGAGGTGCCGCTTGAGCCCGGCATGATCCTCTCGAACGAACCCGGTTACTACCGCGAGGGCGCCTTCGGCATCCGGATCGAGAACCTGATCCTGGTTGAGGAGGCGCCGCCCCTGCCGGGTGGCGACGCCCATCGCAAGATGCTCACGTTCCGCACCTTGACCTTCGTGCCGATAGATCTGCGCCTGATCGACGCCCAGGCCTTGACCGGGGCCGAACGGGCGTGGATCAATGCCTACCACGCGGAGGTCGCGGCCCGGATCGGTCCGCGAGTCTCGGCGCCCGCGCGCGACTGGCTCGCGACGGCGACGAAACCGGTCTGACATATTCCTGAAGGACTGTTCGGCGAGAATTGGGCCCCGATCGGGCCAGATGGAGGTATGAGATGACAGACCAGATGCGGATCTACATGGCGGAGGGCACCTGGGTCGTTCGAGCCGCCGGGGCGGTTATCGGCGAGAGCGCCCGCGCGCTCGAACTCAGCGGTCCCGGCGGCGCGCCCGTGATCTACTTTCCGCGCGACGATATCGCCATGGCCTTCCTCGACCGCAGCGAAAAACAGACGGCCTCCCCCGTCCTAGGCACGGCGAGCCACTACACGATTGCCGCCAAGAGCGGCCCCATCGCCGACGCGGCGTGGAGCTACGAAACCCCGGCCGCCGGGATGGAGGCGATCGCCGGCCATCTCGCCTTTGCCCCCGACAAGGTCACGGTCGAGCGGCTCTGACCACGATTTTTCTGCGAAAAATCAACGAACTTTCGCAGAAAATTCGGGTTCACCCGATCAGCTGTGCTCCTCGGCCGCGGTGTCGGCAAGCGCGGCCGCATAGGACCTGAGCGCGTCAGTCTGAAAGACCGCGCCGAGCAGCACAGGCTCGCCGGTCTCGGGATCCGGCTTCGTGATCGGCACGAAATCCGCCCCGGTCTTCTCGAAGAGCCGCAACGCCGTCTCGAGTGTCTGCGTCGCCCCAAGGACGACGCCCTGCCCGATCAGGTCCCTGCAGGCCGCCTCCGGGGCCGCGCGGGCATGATCCACCGGGCGCAGGATCGTCGCGAGCCGGATCGTCTCGGCGAGATAGGCTTGCGGACCGGCCGCGAGATGCACGCCGCGCCGTTCGAGCTGGGTCAGGAAGAAGGACCGGGCAACGAGCCGCGAGGCGAGCGCGGTCGACAGCGATACCGCCGTCATCACCGCGAGCCCGGTCTGCCAGTCGCCGGTCAGCTCGAAGACGATCAGCGTGGTCGAGATCGGCGCCCCCAGCACCGCCGCCGCCACCGCGCCGGTGCCGGCGAGCGCGTAGACCGTCTCCGCCCCCGACACGTCCGGCAGGACGCCGGTCGCGATCAGGCCGAAGGCGAGCCCGGTCAACGCGCCCACGACGAGTGCGGGCGAGAACATGCCGCCGCCCATCCGCCCGCCCATCGTTACCGCCACCGCGATGACCTTGACGATGGCGAAGATGATCGCGGTCGAAAGGCCGATCTGTCCGGTGAGCGCCGCCGCCGTCGTCTCGTAGCCGACCCCGATGATGTGGGGAAACGGGATCGCGATGGCGCCGAGGACCGCGCCCGCCAGCATCGGCCGCAGGTAGCGCGGGAGCCCGGTCGCGGCCTGCACCCGGTTGCCGATGTCCTCGGCGAAGATCACCGAGCGCATGAGCACCGCCGCCACCAGCCCCGACACGAGGCCGAGGAGCAGGAAGGCCGGCAGTTCGACATAGAAGGCGAGCCCGCCCTCCTCCGGCAGCATGAACTCGGTGACGCCGCCGAATTCCAGCCGGTTGATCACCGTGCCCGCGACCGAGGCGATGGCGATCGGCGCGAAGGCATGGACGGCGAAGTGCCGAAGAACCACTTCGAGCGCAAAGATCGCCCCGGCGATTGGCGCGTTGAAGCTCGCCGAGACGGCGGCCGCCACCGCGCAGCCCAGAAGGTCGCGCCCGGTGATGCCGTTGGCGCCGATCCGGTTCGAGACCCAGGTCGAGATCACGGCGGCGAGGTGCACGACCGGCCCCTCGCGCCCCGACGAGCCGCCCGAGCCGAGCGTGATCAGCGAGGCCGCCGCCGAGGCGAGCCCCGCGCGCTGCTCGACCCGCCCCTCCTTCAGCGCCGCGCCCTCGATGACGTCGGCAACCGCCCTTACCCGCCCGTCCGGCGTGAACCGGTCGAGGATCAGCCCGACCACGAGCCCGCCGAGGATCGGCACCGTCAGCACCCACCACCACGGCAGCTCCCCCGCGACCGAGGCGAGGCGAACGTCATCGCTGCCGTAAAGGAAGGTCTGGAGCCAGCCGATCCCCTTGCGGAAGAAGAGCGCGGCGGTGCCGGCCGCGATCCCGATCGCCAGCGCGATGAACCAGAACTGGACCTGGCTCGGCCCCTTCGTCCGCATCACCGCGAGCCCCCGTGCCGCTTCGGCGCGGATCGCGGCGGCCTGGCGGCCGATCCAGTTCGGAGTATCGTCTTCCACCCGGCACTTTTCCGCGAGCCGTCCCCGTCAGGGCTTCCCCGGCCCGCCCGCTTGGCCTAGGGTCCCGGCGCCCGTCCCGAGGTCCAGATGCCCCACGACACAGCACTTGCCGAACTTGCTTCCTTCTTAGGAGATCGCCTCGCGCGGTCCAAGCCCGAACGCGAAGCTCATGGCCGGAGCGAAACCTGGTTTCCCGAAACGCCGCCCGACGCGGTGGCTTACCCGGAGACGAGCGCGGAGGTCTCCCGTATCATATCCACCTGTGCGAGGCTCGGCTGCCCGGTCACCGCCTGGGGCACCGGCACCTCGCTCGAGGGCCACGCGCTCGCGGTCCGGGGCGGGGTCAGCCTCGACATGAGCCGCATGAACCGGGTCCTCGCGATCCGCGCCGAGGACATGCAGGCGATCGTCCAGCCGGGGCTCACCCGCGAGGCGCTGAACTCCGATTTGCGCGCGACCGGGTTGATGTTCTCGGTCGATCCCGGCGCCGATGCCTCGCTCGGCGGCATGGCCGCGACCCGCGCCTCCGGCACCACCTCGGTGCGCTACGGCACGATGCGCGACAATGTCATGGGGCTCGAGGTCGTGCTGGCCGATGGCCGCGTCATCCGCACCGGCTCGGGCGCGCGCAAATCCTCCGCCGGCTATGACCTTACCGGGCTTTTCGTCGGCTCCGAGGGCACGCTCGGCATCATCACCGAACTGACCCTGAAGCTCCACGGCCAGCCCGAGGCGATCTCGGCCGCCGTCTGCGCCTTCGACGATTTCGAGGCGGCGGTCCGGACCGTCATTGCGACGATCCAGATGGGCATCCCGATGGCCCGGATCGAGTTCGTGGACGAGACGGGTGCTGCCGTCTTCAACGCCGCGAATGGCACGGACCTGCCGGAAAAACCGCATCTGATGGTCGAGTTCCATGGCTCCGAGCTCTCTGCCGCCGAGGACGCGAAACGGTTCGGGGAGATCGTTGCAGAGATGGGCGGGGCGCATTTCGACTGGGCGACCACGACCGAGGACCGGAACCGGCTCTGGAAGATGCGGCATGGCGCCTACCCGGCCTGCCTCGCCTTCCGTCCCGGTTCGATGGGCCTTGTCACCGACATCTGCGTGCCGATCTCGCGTCTCGCCGAGGCGGTGCGGGAAACGCGGGCGGATATCGCCGAGAGCGGCCTGACCGGGCCGATCATCGGCCATGTCGGGGACGGCAATTTCCATTCCGTGCTGCTGATCGAGCGCGACAACGCGGCGGAACTGAAGGCCGCCAAGGCGCTCGCCCACCGGATGGCGGAACGGGCGCTGAGGCTCGGCGGCACGATCACCGGCGAACATGGCGTCGGCATGGGCAAGAAGGATCTGATGGAGATGGAGCATGGCGCGGCCTGGGAGGTCATGGCGCGGATCAAGCGGGCGTTGGACCCCGACGGCATCCTCAACCCCGGCAAGGTGGTCGAGGTGAGCCAATGACGCTGTCCGCCCCCGAAACCTTCGTCCGCGCCTTCGCCAATGCCTGGGCGGTGCGAGACGCGAAGGCCATCGCCGCGCTTTTCGCCGAGGACGCGGATTTCCTCACGCTGACCGGCCACTGGGCCGAGGGTCGCAAGGCCGTCGAAGAGACGCTCGCGGGCGAGATGGCCGGCGCGTTCGCGCGCGCGAAGCTGGTGACCGGACGCACCAAGCTGCGCACGGTCGCGCCGGGCGTGGCGCAGATCATGCAGCGCTATGTGCTCTCGGGCATTCTCAATGCCGACGGCTCCGATGCGGGCCGGGTCGGCGCGATCCTCTCGGCGGTTCTGGTCGAGGGACCGCAGGGCTGGACGGTGGCGGCGGCGCAGTTCACGGCGGAAGGGTGAGCGGCGGTCGGGCCGCAGGGCCCGACCGATCGCTCCGGTGGAGCGATTGAAGCCGCGAACGCGCGCCGCGCAGGCGGCGGGCCGGGAGAGCGTGCCACATGCAACCGGCCCTTCGCTTGCGCTCCGGGCGTTCGGCGCCGACGATCTTCCACCGGAAGATCGTCCGGGCGCGCCTCACCCTTCCAGCTTTGTGAGATCCGCCACGCTGAGGCAGATCGTCCGGATCCGCGAGAGCAGGTTCAGCCGGTTCCGCCGCACCACCTGATTGTCGGTATTGACCTGCACCGCCTCGAAGAAGGCGTCGATGGGGGCGCGCAAGGACGCCATCGCCGACATCGCGGCGGCGAAGTTCTCCGCCTCCATCGCCGGGGCGATGGCGGCCTCGGCCTTGTCGAGGGCGGCGAAGAGCGTGCGTTCGGTCTCGTCTTCCGCGAATTTCGGATCGGCGCCGAAGGAGTATTCGACCCCGTCCTTCTCCTCGGCTTGCGTGAGGATGTTGTTCGCCCGCTTGAAGCCCTGGATCAGGTTCTCGCCGTCATCGGTCTTGAGGAATTCGCTGAGCGCCTCGGCGCGCTTGACCAGAAGCGTAAGGTCGTCATTGCCGGGCATGGCGAGGCAGGCGTCGATGACGTCGTGGCGGATGCCCTCGTCGCGCAAGTGGACCTTAAGGCGGTCGTGGAAGAAGGCGAGGAGGTCGGATAGCTTTCGAGACACTTCCGACGAAAAACTAGGCCAGAAATCTTCATCAGCGTCTTCGTTATTACCCTTCGCGCCCGTTGCCTCGAGAGACGCAAAAACCTGCAACGCCTCATCAAATTCGTCATGATCCGATGAAATACGCGAAAGATGCTCTGCGATCTTCCTCGAACTCGCTGTGAGGCGAGCCTCAACGGAACGCAGTTGCACGTTTTGGATCGACAACTCTGCGGCAAAAACTCCGCGCAGAAGCAGAGGAAACAGTTCAAATCTTAACTCATTCCCCAGCACCAACCGGATCACCCCCAGAGCCGCCCGCCGCAGCGCGAAGGGATCTTTCGACCCCGTGGGCTTCTCGTCGATCGCCCAGAAGCCCGTGAGCGTGTCGATCTTGTCGGCGAGGGCCACGGCGACGGAGACCGGCTCGATCGGCACGGCGTCCGAAGGGCCGAGCGGCTGGTAATGCGCCTTGCAGGCATCGGCCACCGCCTCGGGCAGGCCGGCGGCCTTGGCGTAATAGACGCCCATCGTGCCCTGAAGTTCGGGGAACTCGCCGACCATCGCCGATTGCAGGTCGGCCTTGGCAACCCGCGCGGCTTCCGCCGCGAGGTCGGGCTTGGCGCCGACCAGGGGCGCGATCTCGCGCGCCAGCGCCTCGATCCGCCCGATGCGGTCCTTCTGCGACCCGAGCTTGTTGTGGAAGGTGACGTGGGCCAGCCCCTCGGCCATGCCTTCGAACCCCACATCACGAACCGTCCGCAAGTCGTTCTCCCAGAAGAACTTTGCGTCCGAGAGCCGGGCCGAGAGCACCTTCTGGTTGCCCTTCAGGATCGTCGCCCCGTGGTCCGCGGGGTCATTGTTGGCGACCGTGACGAAGCCCTCGATCCGCCCCGTCTTGGGGTTGCGGCAGGAGAAGAACTTCTGGTGCTCCTTCATCGAGGTCTGAAGCACTTCGGGCGGCAGGCCGAGGAACTCCTCGCCGATCCGGCCCATCAGCACCACCGGCCATTCGACGAGCCCCGCGACCTCGGTCAGGAGGCCACGATCCTCGACCACCTCGAGCCCCGCCGCGAAGGCGGCGTTGGTGGCGTCGTGCCAGATGTGACCGGCCCGCTCCTCGGGGTCGAGCATCACCTTCGCGCGCTTCAACTTCGCCGCATAATCCTCGAAGGAGCTTACCGAAAATGCCTCCGGCGCGAGGAAGCGATGACCGCGCGTCGTATTGCCCGAGCGGATGCCGTCGATGTCGAGCGGCACGACCTCGGCCCCGCTTTCGTCGGAGAGAAGGCAGAGGATCGATTGCAGGGGCCTGACCCAGCGCAAGGCCCCCGTGCCCCAGCGCATCGACTTCGGCCAGGGGAAGTTGCGGACCGTCGCCTCCAGCACCTCGGCGACGATCTCCGCGGCTTTCCGCCCCGGCTTCTCGATCACCGCGAAATAGGCCTGGCCCTTGCCGGCGTCGCGCACCTCAAGCTGCTCCAGCGTCAGCCCGGTCGAGCGCAGGAAGCCCTGCACCGCCTGTTCGGGCGCGGTGGTCGCCGGGCCCTTGCGCTCCTCGCGCACCGCACGGCTCTCCGCCGTCAGCCCGTCGATCGCCAGCACCAGCCGGCGCGGCGTCGAGAGCGCGTGCGCGCCCGCGTAGGTCAGCCCCGCCGCGACGAGCCCGTCGGTGACGAGCGTCTTCAGATCGGTCCGGGCCTTCGCCTGCATCCGGGCGGGAATTTCCTCGGAGAAGAGTTCGATGAGGAGATCGGGCATTTACTTCTCCGCGCTTTCGTTCAGTTCGTGCCAGGCATAGGCCCGGCCATCGGCATAGACCGCGACGACGCGGTCGACACCGGGGTGGATGTTCTTTTCCGACAGGAAGGCGAGCGCCGCGCCGGAGTTCAGGTCGGCGCCGATGCGCTCGGCGTCGAAGCAGGGGAACTGGCGCGGGCCGATCAGCGGCTCGGCGCCGGGGTAGTCCGCGAAGGTCTCGGTCAGCATGGCGAGCGACAGGGGCGTGTGGAAGCAGGCGCGGAAACGCAGGGGCGAGCTCTCGGCGTCGATCCCCTCGAAGGCGTCGGTCGGCAGGGCTTCCACCGCGCCCGAGAGCGCTGTCAGCCGGATCTCGGCCGCGGCCGAGGCGGGCTCGACCGGCGCGTAGAACGCGTATTCCTGCATGTAGTAGAGGGCGATGCCCGCCAGAAGCGCCGTGACCACGATGAACCCCGCGACGATCTTTCCGTTCACGCCGCCCGGCCTTCCGAGGCGCCGCCCGCCTCGGTCGTGACGAAGGCATCGGCGCATTTCTTGGCGAGCGCGCGGACCCGGCCGATATAGGCCTGCCGCTCGGTCACCGAGATCACGCCGCGCGCGTCGAGGAGGTTGAAGAGGTGCGAAGCCTTGATGCACTGGTCATAGGCGGGATGCGCCATGACGATGCGGCGCCCGGCACCGTCGGTCTCCCCGGCGGCAAGGATGCGCTCGCATTCGGCCTCGGCGTCCTTGAAGTGCTGGAGCAGCATCTCGGTATCGGCCTGGTCGAAGTTCCAGCGCGAGTATTCCTGCTCGGTCTGGCGGAAGATGTCGCCATATTTCAGCGGGATCGGGCTCGCCGGATCGTTGAACGGCATGTCCATCACATGGTCGATGCCAAGGACATACATCGCGAGACGCTCGAGCCCGTAGGTCAACTCGCCCGAGACCGGCTTGCAGTCATGGCCGCCGACCTGCTGGAAATAGGTGAACTGGCTGACTTCCATCCCGTCGCACCAGACCTCCCAGCCAAGCCCCCAGGCACCGAGGGTGGGGCTTTCCCAGTCGTCCTCGACAAAGCGTATGTCGTGCAGGCCCATGTCGATCCCGATCGCGGCAAGCGAGCCGAGATAGAGCTCCTGCAGGTTCGCGGGCGAGGGTTTAATCAGCACCTGGTACTGGTAATAATGCTGCAAACGGTTCGGGTTCTCGCCGTAGCGCCCGTCGGTCGGGCGGCGCGAGGGCTGGACATAGGCCGCGGCCCAGGGGCGCGAGCCGAGTGCGCGCAGCGTGGTGGCCGGATGGAAGGTGCCCGCGCCGACCTCCATGTCGTAGGGCTGCAGCACCGCGCAGCCCTTGCCGGCCCAGTAGGTTTGCAAGCGCAGGATGATTTCCTGGAAGGAACGGGGGGCGGTCGCGGTCATGTCGGGCCTTCTCGGGCGTAAAAACGCGTTCTCAATAGGCAACAGCCGCGGGGCGGTCAATCGGCGCCGGGGCGATTGTGGCGTGACGCGGCGGGTGAGCCTGCTAGGTTCGGGGGCGGATTCGTTCCGATAAGAAACGTGGAAGGGGTTGAGCGCATGCGTCTTGCGGGCTGGCTGGTGGGAATGGTGATCTGGTTCGCGGCGTCGGTCGCGGCCGTGGCGCAGGACGTCTGGGTCCAGATCGAGGCGCAGCCGACCAGGCAGGAGGGCGAGGAACGCGCCCGCGCCTATTCGGGGGTCTTCCCGAACGTCAATGGCTTCGCGCTGCCGACCGGCTGGTACGCGATCGCGCTCGGGCCGTTCGACGCCGCCGAGGCGGACCGCCAGCTCCGGCTTCTCAAGCAGGAGCGGCTGATCCCCGGTGACAGCTACATCGCCTTCAGCAACCGCTACCGCGAGCGGTTCTGGCCGACCGGTGCGGCGGCCCTCGCGCCCGCCGTGCCGACGGCGCCCTCCGCGGCCACCCCGGAGGCCCTGTCCGACGAAAGCCCGGCCGAGGCGCGCTATTCCGAATCCCTTCTCGCGCCCGAGGATCGCCAGCTGATCCAGGAGGCGCTCAAGTGGGAGGGCGTCTATGCCGGCGCGATCGACGGCGCCTTCGGTGCCGGCACCCGCAACTCGATGGCCGCCTGGCAGTCGGCGCAGGGCTACCAGCCGACTGGCATCCTAACCACCGCCCAGCGCGCCACGCTCATCGAGACCTTCCAGACCGAGCGCACCGCCCTCGGGCTCGAGGCGATCCGTGAGGAGGAGGCCGGGATCGAAGTCACCCTGCCCGCCGCGCTGGTCGAGTTCGACCGCTACCAGCCGCCCTTCGTCCAGTACCGCGAGAAGGACGGATCGGGCTTTCGCGCGCTCCTGATCTCGCAGCCCGGCGACGAGCGGTCGCTCGCGGGGCTCTACGACATGATGCAGACGCTCGAGGTCGTGCCCCTCGGCGGCGAGCGCCAGCTTGGCCGAACCTCCTTCGTGCTCACCGGCAAGAACGACAGGGTCGAGTCCTACACCCAGGCCGACCTTGCCGGCGGGGTGATCCGCGGCTTCACGCTGGCCTGGAAGCCCGAGGATGGCGCGCAAGCGGCGAAGGCGCTCGAGGCGATGAAGGCCTCGTTCCGGCCCTTCGGCAGCGCCACGCTCGACGAGACGACGGGCGCGGGCCTTGCCGAGGACCATGCCGCCCTGATGGCCGGGCTCGAGGTCCGCAAGCCGATCCGCGCGCGCTCGGGCTTCTACGTCAGCGCCACCGGCCTTGTCGCGACTACAGACGAGGTTCTGGCCGAATGCGGCCGGGTCACGCTTGGCAGCGACAAGCCGGCCGAGACCGTGCTGCGCGATGCCGGGCTCGGGCTCGCGGTCCTCAAGCCGCGCGAGCCGCTGGCGCCGCGCGCCCATGCGCGCTTTGCCGACCGTCCGGCGCGGGTCGGGGCCGAGATCGCGGTGGCGGGCTATTCCTACGAGGGCGCGCTCGACGACGCGGTGCTGAGCTTCGGCACGCTCGCCGATCTCAGCGGCCTGCAGGGCGAGGCCACGAAGGCGCGGCTCTCGGTCACGACGCTTGCAGGCGACGCCGGCGGCCCGGTCCTCGACGCCACCGGCGGGGTGATCGGCATGCTCCTGCCGCGCGGCTCCGACGCCGGGCGGGTGCTGCCGGACGATGTCGGCATCGCGATCCGGGCCGAGGCGATCCGCAGCGCGCTGGCCGCGGCCGGGCTCGCGCCCGCCGAGCCCGCGGCAGCGGGCACCCCGCCGGAACTCGCGCCCGAGGACCTGACGATGCTCGGCCGCGACATGACGGTGCTCGTCTCCTGCTGGCCCTGAGCCTCAGATCCGCCAGAACCGCGGCAGGAACAGGACCAGCACCACAAGGAGTTCGAGCCGGCCGAGCAGCATCGTCACCGTCAGGATCCATTTCGCCACGTCGTTGATCGCGGCGAAATTGCCGGCCGGGCCGATGATCTCGCCGAGGCCCGGTCCGATATTGGCGATCGCGGTGGCCGCGCCAGAGACCGAGGTGATGAAGTCGAGCCCGGTCATGCCCAGCGCCACCGCGACCAGCCCGAGCGTGACCACGAAGAGCCCGAGAAAGGCCATGACCGAGGACAGAACCTCCTCGGTCACCGGCTGGCCGTTGTAGTGTGGCGTGAAGACCCCGTTCGGCGAGTGGATGCGGCGGATCTGCGCCTCGACCGCGGCGATGAGAAGCTGGTAGCGGAAGATCTTCACCGAGCAGCAGGTCGACCCCGCGCAGCCGCCGATGAGGCCGATGAAGAAGAACAGCGCGATCGGGAAATGGCCCCAGAGCTGGTAGTCGACGCTGGCATAGCCGGTGCCGGTGATGATCGAGGTGACGTTGAACAGAGCCTCGCGGAAGGCATGCTCCAGCCCGTCGCCGCGGACGAAGACGCGATAGGACCAGATCACCGCGACGAGGGCCGCGAGCGTCCAGCCGAAGCCGCGCACCTGGGGATCGCGGAGAAGCGGCCGGGTGCTGCCGGCGACGAGCTGGATGTAGCGCACGAAGGGCAGGCTCGCGATGATCATGAAGACCGAGGAGACGTATTCCGGCGCTCCCTGGAAAAGCCCGAACGAGGCATCCGAGGTCGAGAAGCCGCCGGTCGCGAGCGTCGTCATCGCGTGGTTGGCCGCCTCGAAGCCGGTCATCCCGACGCTGGCATAGGCAAGCCCGCAGGCCAGCGTCAGCGCGACGTAGATCGCCATGATCTGCGCCGCGATCTGCGCTGCCCGCGGCAGCACCTTGCCACCGGTGTCGAAGCCTTCGGAGCGGAAGATCTGCATGCCGCCGACCTTCAGCTCGGGCAGGAACACCATCGCGACGACGATGATCCCGACGCCGCCGAACCACTGCAGCATGGAGCGCCAGAACAGGAGCCCCTCGGGAAAGTCGTCGAGCCCGACGAAGACCGTGGCCCCGGTCGTGGTCAGCCCCGACATCGCCTCGAAGACGGCATCGACCGGCCGCGCCCCGGTGGCGCCGAAGAGGAACGGCAGCGCCCCGAACAGCGGCAGCGCGACCCAGACCCCGGTGGCCAGGAGAAAGCTCTGCTGCAGCGTCAGCCGCGGGCCGACGCCGCTCGCGCAGGCGATCGCCAGCGCCGCACCGATGATGATCGTGATGATCGCGCTTTGCAGGAAAGCCTGCCAGTGGCCGTTGTCATAGGCCAGATCGACCGCCATAGGCACCGCCATCGTCGCCCCGAGAACGGCGGCAAGGAGGCCGATGACATATCCCACGGGGCGCAGATCGTGCATGCCGGAGCCTTGGCCCGCCGCCCGGCGCCTGTCAAGCGGCGGCCCGCTCAGGCCTCCCAGAACCGCGGCAGCAGCACCACGAAGACCGACAGAAGCGACAGCCGCCCCATGATCATCGCGAGGATCATCAGCGCCTTGGCCGGGTCGGGGAAGTCGATGAAGGTGCCGGTCTCGGCCACCATCGGGCCGTAGCCGTAGCCGATGTTGCCGATCGAGGTCCAGGAGGCGAAGATCGCGGATTCGAAGTCGACCCCGGTCTGCATGATCAGCACGGCGATGACCCCGAAGGTGATGATATAGGCGCCGAGATAGAGTATGATCGCGTCCATCGTGTCCTTCTCGACCGTCCGCCCCTCGTAGCGAACCGGCGCGATCCGATGCGGGGCATGAATGCGGGCGATCTCGGCCCGGAGTGCGGCGAGGATCACCTGCACGCGGAACACCGACAGCCCCGCGGCGCTCGCCCCCGAACAGGCGCCGATGATGCCGATCCACATCGCCACGATCATCGCGAAACTGCCCCAGCCGACGAAGCTTCCCGAACCGAAGCCGGTCGAGGACATCACCGAGATGAGGTTGAACAAGGCCTCGCGGAAGCTCGATTCGACCCCCTGGTCAGAGCTCGCCACCCGCCAGAGGGTGACCGCCCCCACGACCATCGCGATCCAGCGCAGATAGCCGCGCACCTGGGCGTCGCGCCAGAGCGGCGTGGCGCTGCCGCGCACCAGCTGGACGTAGCGGATATAGGGCAGGCTGCCGAGCACCATGTAGAGGGCCGCGGTATACTCCACCGCCGGCGGATAACCGACGAACGAGGCCGCGCGCGGCGAGAAGCCGCCCGTCGCGATCGTGGCGAGCGCGTGCAGGATCGCCTCGAACCAGACCATGCCGGCGAGGTGGTAGCTGAGCATGCAGGCGACCGTGAGGCCGGAGTAGACGAAGAAGAGCTGCCCCGCGATGTCGGTGGCGCGTGGCAGCACCTTGCCGAAGGTGTCGAAGCCCTCCGAGCGGAAGAACTGCATGCCCCCCACCCGCATCACCGGCAGGAAGATCATCGCGATGAAGGCGATGCCGAGCCCGCCGAGCCAGTTCAGCATCGCCCGCCAGACCAGTACGCCCGCCGGCAGGTCGTCGACCCCGACGAAGACCGAGGCGCCGGTGGTGGTGATGCCCGAGACCGCCTCGAAATAGGCGTCGAGGAGGCTCACCTCGGGCGCGCCGATCATCAGCGGCAGGGCGGAGAAGAACGGCACCGCGAGCCAGATCCCGACGGTGAGCAGGAAGCCCTGCCGCACCGACAGGCTCTGGCTCGCGTGGTTCTGGCAGGCCAGCGCCGTCAGCCCGCCGCAGATCAGGCAGGCCAGCGCGGCCGCGCTGAAGGCATGAGCATTGCCGTCGCCGAGATAGAAGTCGGTCAGGAACGGCACCACCATCGTCGCCCCGAGCGCGGTGACGATGAGTCCGAGCACATAACCGACGGGGCGCAGATCGACCATGACGCGGCGAGCCATGAGCGCGCCGCGCCGAACTGTCAATATGCCTCAGGCGCGGGACCGGCCCGCCGCACGGTGGAAGACCACGGTACCGGCCGCGATCATCGTCGCGGCGGGCCAGAAGAAGGCGGGCAGACTCTCGGCCAGTGCCAGCACGGCGATCAGCGCGCCCGCCACTGCCGCGACGGTGCCGATCTGGCTCATGTAGACCGGCCCGGCGGTTTGCTGGAGACGGAACTGGAGCAAGTATTGCGCGGCCACGGTGAGCGCCCCGGCAAGCGTGAGGAGGAGAAGGAACGGCTCTTGCCAGAGCCGGGCGAGTGCATTGCCCTCCGAGAAGGCGGCAGCGGGTACGACCAGTGCTGCGCCGAGCAGCACCGACAAGGCCGCGAGCGTCAGCGGGGCTTCGCCCGCGGGCCAGTAGCGGCTGCGGAAGATGTTGCCGAGCGCGAGCGCGACCGGAATCGCCGAGGCGAGCGCCACCCAGACCGCGCCGCCATCCGGCCCACCGCTCCCGGCGAGCTTGCCCGAGGCCAGAAGCATACCGCCGGCGAGCCCGGCCAGCACCCCTACCCCCTGCCCCGGCCGCACGGCCTGCATCCTGAGTCCGCGCGCGATGAGCCAGGTGAAGAGCGCCGGGAAGGCGAAAGTGAGCGAGATGTATCCCGCGCCGACATGGACGACCGAGAGATAGCCCATCGCACTCGGCAGGGCCATGAGCCCCCCCGCGCCGAACCCGTAGGGGACAAGCCGGCCGAGCCCCGAAACCCCGCGCCGGAGCGTCACCGGAACCGCGAGGATCAGCCCCGCCCCGAGCCAGACCGCCGCAAGATAGCCGAGCATCGGCGCCCCCGCTGCCGCCGCGAGCTTCGACAGCGCCACCGCGGTCGCGATGAGCGACCCGACCGCGACGAGAAGCGCCAGCACCGCAACGCCCGGCCCTTCGGCGCCGGGCATCGCGCCCGCGCCATGAACGGCATCCGCCATTTGCATCCACTCCGAGACAGGATAATATCTTTCCGCAGACAAACTCGACGAAAAGTATCTTGATGTCAAGACAAATGGATCGCGCCGCCTTCGCGGTCTCGCAATGGGCGCGCGAAATGCCGGACCTCGACCTCCGGGCGATGGAGGTTCTCGGGCGGTTGTCGGAACTGGCGCTGGTGATCCGCCGCGACCACCTCGTGCCGCTCTTCGCGGAGTTCGGGCTTCAGGACGGCGAGTTCGACGTTCTGGCCGCGCTCCGCAGGTCGGGCGCGCCCTTCGAGATGACGCCGACCGAGCTCTACGGGGTGACGATGCTGTCGTCGGGCGGGATGACCGCGCGGCTCGACCGGCTGGAACGGTCGGGACTCGTCGTAAGACGGCCCAACCCGGCCGACCGGCGCGGTACCCTCGTTGCGCTGTCGGCCAAGGGGCGCGAGGTCATCGAACGCGCCCTGCCCGCCCACTCCGCCAACGAGACGCGCATCCTCGCGGCCCTGAGCCCCGGGGAACAGGAGCAGTTCGGCGCATTGATGGCGAAACTGCTGACCGGCCTGACGCCGCGCGGCTGATCTGGGGCTCGATTTTTCGCCGATAAAACGGGGGTCAGCCCGGCCTGTGCAGCGAGGCGAAGAGCCGCGGGTCGATGCTCTCGGCGACGAAGGTCGGCCCCTCGGTCAGGATCGAGACGGCGTCGTGCGAATGCAGGCTTTCCTGGTGGCTCGCCACCACGCGGAAGTCGCCGATCCGGTCGTCGGACAGCAGCCGCTCGGCGAAGCTGCGAGCCGCATCCTCGACGAAGATCGGGTTGGCGGCGTTGAGTTCCGCAAACGCCTGCTCGTCCTCGCGTTTCACCATCACCTGGGTCTCGGTCGGCACCGCCGCGCGGGCGAGGTCGATCAGGTCCTCGTACCAGAGCCGCTTGCCGCCCTCCTCCACCACCGAGAGCCGCGCCACCGAGCGCTGCGAATGCGGCGTGGCGAGCTGGCCGCGCGCCTGGCGGGCATGTTCGGAAAGCTCCAGCGAGCAGGGGCAGGTCGAGGAATAGACGTAGTCGAGATGGGTGATCCGCTTCTGCCGCCCCTCGCGCTCCATCAGTTCCAGCGCGATGTCGTAATACTGCCAGCCGGTCAGCCCCGAGCGCAGCGACTGCACCCGCGCCGGGAAGGAGAACCGCATCATCAGCCGCGCGTCGACGCTGTCGTGGTCCTTCTTGTAATCCTCGAGCACGGCTGCGAGGACCGAGAAGGAGAAGGTCCGCTCGGCATGGGCATAGAAGGACCGCATGATGCGGCTCATGTTGATGCCCTTCTTCTCGCCGATCAGGGAGACGGTGCCGGTGACCGAGGTCTCCAGCGTGATATCGCCGCCGTCGCGGGTGTGGAACACGATCGGCAGCCGGAAGTTCGAGATGCCGACATGCTGGATCGGCGCCTGCGCCCCGACGATGAGGCTCGACGGTCCGTTCTGAAGGTCCGGCATCGAGGCGCGGTACTCGGCATCGGGCGTGAAGCCGTCGGGATAGGTCCGCGACAGGTCAGGATAGTTGCCGACCTCGCGCCCCGGCAGAAGCCGCGCGATGGCGGGATCGAGCCGCGCCACTTCGGTCGGATCGGCACGCTCCGCCCAGGCGCGCAGCACCGCCAAGGCCCGTTCTGCCTCGGCCTTGTTCGGCTCCGGATTGATATCGCCCAGGAAATTCATCGCACGTTCCTCAGACCCCCGGCCCCGCGCGGGATGGTCCATTATGCGGGATCACGCCGTCCCTTGTCCAATCCTACACGGTAACCCGTGACGTTTTCGCGACCTCAGACCGCGTCGAGCGCGCGGGTGAGGTCGGCCAGCAGGTCGCCGCCGTCCTCGATCCCGAGCGAGAGCCGCACCAGCCCCGGCGTGATGCCGAGAAGCACCTTCTGCTCGGCCGGCAGCCGCTGATGGGTGGTCGTGGCCGGATGGGTGATGATCGACTTCGCGTCGCCGAGGTTGTTGGAGATCTTCACGATCTCCAGCGCGTTCAGGAACCGGAACGCCGCCGCCTGTCCGCCCTTCACCTCGATCGTCACCACGGTGCCGCCCGCGCCCATCTGCGCCATCGCGAGATCGTGCTGGGCATGACCCTTCAGGCCCGGATAGATCACCCGCTCGAGCTTCGCGTGGCCCGAGAGCGCCTCGGCCACGGCGAGCGCATTGGCGGCCTGCGCCCGCACCCTGAGGTCGAGCGTCTCCAGCCCCTTCAGCATCACCCAGGCGTTGAACGGGCTCATCGCCGCGCCGGTATGCTTGAGATAGGGCTCAAGCACCTTGCGGATATAGGCCTCGGACCCGCAGACCACGCCGCCGAGGCAGCGGCCCGAGCCGTCGATATGCTTGGTCGCCGAATAGACGACGACATCGGCGCCGAGTTCCACCGCCTTCGAGAAGGTCGGCGTCGCGAAGACGTTGTCGACGACGACAGTCGCGCCGACCGCATGGGCGATCTCGCAGACCGATTTGACGTCGATCACCTCGAGCGTCGGGTTCGACACGGATTCGAGGAACACCGCCTTGGTGCCCTCCCGCATCGCCGCCCGCCACTGGCCGAGATCGGTGCCATCCACCAACGTCACCTCGACTCCGAAGCGACCGAGCGTCTCCAGCACATAAAGGCACGAGCCGAAGAGCGCCCGCGCCGCGACGACATGGTCGCCCGCCTTCAGCATCGCGGTCAGCGCCGCGTTGACCGCGGCCATGCCGGAGGCGGTGGCGAAGGCGTCCTCGGTGCCCTCGATCGCGGCCATGCGCTCCTCGAACATGCGCACGGTCGGGTTGCCGTAGCGGCCGTAGATGAACTCGTCCGGGCCGGTCTCGATGAAGCGGGCCTCGGCCTGCTCGGCGCTCGCGTAGACGAAGCCCTGGGTGAGGAAGATCGCCTCGGACATCTCGCCGTACTGGCTGCGGCGCGCGCCCGCATGGATCAGTTTCGTGCGTGTCTTCCAGTCGTCCATGGCCGTTCCTCCGGCAACAAAAAACCCCCACCGGAACAGGTGGGGGCCGCGACCCTCCGACCTCTTTAGCGGCATGTTTAACGTGGCCCGCAATCCGGTACAAATCGCCACGCGCGCCCTTTACATCGAACCGCCGCCCGGGTCAACCGCGCCGCGCCCGCCTGACCGCTTGCGGCGCACGCCGGGTTGCGCTCAACTGTGCCCGAAGCCGGAGGATGACCGATGCCGAAACCGACCGCCCGCCCCGCCGCGACCCTGCTTGCCATCGCGCTTGCCGCCTGCACCCCTGCCGAGCCCCCCTCCGAGGAGCTCCTTGGCGAGATCCGGATCGGGCCCGAGACCTATCCGATCCGGGCGCTCGACGCCTCCGGCACCCGCTGGAAGGTGATCGTCGATGGCCACCGGCTGATCTGCACCGAGCCGACCGAAACCTCCTGCTACTGGAAGGTGCGCCATCATCTCGCCATGCTCGACCAGCTCAACGACTACAAGTGAGGCGGTCTGTTTGCCGGCGCACATACCCCTTCGCGTTGATCGGCCTGGCGGCGCGGACCAGATAGAGTCCATCGGACCAAGGAACCGCGCATGACCAGGGCTGTCGAGCTTTACTACTGGACCACGCCGAACGGCCGGAAGATCACCATCGCCCTCGAGGAGATGGGCCTGCCCTACAACGTCACCCTCGTGAACATCGGCAAGGGCGACCAGTTCGCGCCGGAGTTTCTCGCGATCTCGCCCAATGGCCGGATCCCGGCGATCGTCGATCCGGACGGGCCCGACGGCGCCCCGGTCTCGGTCTTCGAATCCGGGGCGATCCTGATGTATCTCGCGCGCAAGACCGGCCGTTTCCTTGGCACGACCGCGCGCGAGCAGATCGCCGTCGAGGAATGGCTGATGTGGCAGATGGGCGGCCTCGGCCCGATGGCGGGCCAAGCGCATCATTTCCTCGGCTACGCGCCGAAGTTCGATCCGCCGCAGGTGCTGCCCTATGCCCAGGATCGCTACCGGCGCGAGGTGGCCCGGCTCTACGACGTGCTCGACCGCCAGCTCGGGCAGCACGAGTTCGTCGCCGGCGACTTCCTTTCGATCGCCGATTTCGCGATCTACCCTTGGGCCGCGCGCTGGGAATTCCAGCAGCAGGTGCTCGATGACAAGCCCGACATGCGGCGCTGGTTCGAGATGATGACCGCGCGCCCCGCCGTCCAGCGCGGCATGGCTGTGGCCGCCGACAAGCGGAGCGACCTGCAATCCGACCGCAAGGCCCAGGAAATCCTGTTTCAGCAGCCAGCCAGCCCTAAGGTTCGTCGGGTGTAGCCGGCGTTCGATTTGAAACAGGCAGCCTGGAAAAGAATTCGACGATAGCCGCCCGCCCCTCCTCGTCGGGCGCATGATGTTTCGCGAGGAAGCTCGTCAATTCGTCGTATCCGGCCTTTTCGACATACCGGTTGACGAACGCCATCATCAGGATCGGGCTGTGGCAGGCCACACAACGCGCCCGGATGACGCGCACCGTGAAATCGTGGTCAAACAACGTACCGCTATCCTGGGCGCGCAGCGGCTGAAGCGCCGCAACGAGCCCCAGCAGAAGCGCTGCACCCACGTTGGGAATGTGTCCGAGCTTCACCATTTGCTCGCTCCGGCAAGGGCGGCGCGGTTCGCGCGAACACCCGATTGCCTCTCAAAGACGACATCCTAGGCCGATTTTCGGCGGGGTCACTGAGCCTGATCAGTCATCTTCCGCTGTTTGGGCAGATGCGCAGATCTCTCAGACGGACCGGGCGGTCCGGAGCGACCGCGTGATGCACGCCCGCCGTGCGCGCCGATCTCATCGCCCGTCCTTCTCCTCGATCCCGTAGCGTTTGAAGACGCCGCCCTGTGCCATGAAGAAGAAGAAGATCGCCGCGGTGAGGCCGAAGGTCTTGAAGTTGACCCAGGCCGCGTCCGACATCGTGCGCCAGATCACCTCGTTGAGGACCGCGAGCCCGCCGAAGAAGGCGGTGAGCCGGCGGGTGAGGATCATCCAGCCCTCGTGTTCGAGCGGCATCGCCTCCTCGAGGACCAGCGCGAGATAGGACTGGCCGCGCATCAGTCCCCAGCCGAGGATTCCGGCGAAGAGGAGGTAGATCAGCGTCGGCTTCATCTTGAAGAAGCGCTCGTCGTTGAACCAGACCGAGAGCCCGCCGAAGACGACGACCAGCACCAAAGTCGCGACCTGCATCGGCGAGAGCCGCCCGGTCAGGCGCCAGAGGATCAGCGTGGTCAGGATGAGAAGCGGCACGAAGCCCGCGGTGGCGAGGATGAAGCCGCCGTATTCGGTCCCGCCGATCGTGACGGTCTGGTCCTTGAGCCGCGTGAAGGCGGCGAAGAAGGCGATGACCGGACCGATCTCGAGCCCGAGTTTCAGCCACGGATTGATCTTTCTGCCGGCCATGCGCCCTATCCTGTCAGTTTCACGATCACCGCGCCCGCGGCGATCAAGGTCATCAATGCGAGCCGGCGCGGGCCGACCCGGTCGCCGAGCATCACCCAGGCGATGAGGGCGGCGAAGACCGTCGAGGTCTCGCGCAACACCGCCGCCTCGCCGACGCTGTCGATCCGCGTCGCGAGGAGAATCGCCCCGAAGCTGAAATAGGCGACGAAGGCGCCGATGACACCCCTTTGCAGAAGGGGGACGATTTCCGAGGTCGGCAGGTAGCGCCAGCGCCGCCATGTATAGACCGGCATGAAGATGCCGTCGATCAGGAAGAACCAGGCGAGGAAGGTGAAGGGATCGGCGGTGGCGCGGATGCCGTAGGCGTCATAGGTCGTGTAGAGTGCGACAAAGCCGCCGGTCAGCACCGCGAGCCCGAGTGCGGGCACCATCGTCTCGCGGTCGACGGTGATGGTGCGGAGGTTATAGATGGCGAGCCCGAAGATCCCCGCCATCAGGACGCCGACGCCGGCCCATTGCCCGGCGGTGAAATGCTCGCCGAAGAGGAGGCCCGCGCCGATCACCGCGAAGAACGGGCCGGTGCCGCGCACCACCGGGTAGACGACCGCATAGGCGCCGCGGCTGTAGGTCATGGCCTGGGCGATCTTGTAGCCGACATGGATCACAAAGGCGCCGGCGAAGATCGGCCACATGTGCGGCTCCGGCCAGGGCACGACGAGAAACGCGAAGGGCGCGGCGATGATCGCGTAGCTCGCGTCGATCGCGGCGCGGGAGAGCCAGGGGTCGTGGCGGCCCTTTTGCAGGGCGCCGAAGAGCGCGTGCAGGAAGGCGGCCATGAGTGCGAGACCGAGCGCCACATTGTGCCCGGCCGGAGTGCCTTCGAGCGAGACGAGCCAGGCGCTCATGCCCCGGAGACCGGGGGTTTCACCCCCGGACCCCCAGGGTATTTGGGCAATGAAGAAACCGGGAGGGTCATCGGGCAGGTCAGGCCTCGACACCCACGAGCGCGCGGGCGAAGTCCTCGGGATCGAAGGGCGCGAGGTCGTCGATCTTCTCGCCGACGCCGATCGCGTGTATTGGCAGGCCGAAGCGGTCGGCGAGGGCCACGAGGACGCCGCCCTTCGCGGTGCCGTCGAGCTTGGTCATGACGAGACCCGAGACGTCGGCAAGCTTGCGGAAGGTCTCGACCTGAGAAAGCGCGTTCTGCCCCGTCGTCGCGTCGAGCACGAGAAGCGTGTTGTGCGGCGCCGCCGGGTCCTTCTTGCGGATCACGCGGACGATCTTGGCCAGCTCCTCCATCAGGTCCTGGCGGTTCTGCAAGCGCCCCGCCGTGTCGATCATCAGGAGGTCGGCGCCCTCTTCCTGCGCCCGTGTCATCGCGTCGAAGGCGAGGCTCGCGGGGTCGGAGCCCTCGGGCGCGGTCATCACCGGGACGCCGGCGCGCGTCCCCCAGACCTGGAGCTGCTCGACGGCGGCGGCGCGGAAGGTGTCGCCGGCGGCGATCACCACCTTTTTGCCGGCGGCGCGGAACTGGCTCGCGAGCTTGCCGATCGTCGTGGTCTTGCCCGAGCCGTTCACGCCGACGACCAGCACCACTTGCGGCGTCGTCGCGTAGAGCGGCATCGGCCTGGCCACCGGCTCCATGATCCGGGCGATCTCGGATGCGAGCAGCGTCTTGATCTCGGCGACCGAGAGCTTGCGGCCCATGCGGCCCTCGGCGAGGTTCGCGGCGACGCGGAGCGCGGTCTCGACCCCCATGTCGGACTGGATCAGCAGCTCCTCGAGGCTCTCGAGCATCGCGTCGTCGAGCACGCGGCGCGGAGCCGCAGGCGTGCCGCGGCCGAGAATGCGACCGAGGAATCCTGGCCGTGCGGCCGGCGCCGTCACGGCGATGCCGGCGAGGCTCTCGGGCAGTTCGGGCGGTGTGGGTCCGGGGATCTCGCCCGGTGCCGGGTCCGGGATCTCGGAGGGCGGCACCGGGGATTCGTCGGGCGGAGCGGACGGGGTCTCGGGACCGGGCTGCGGGATCTCGTGCGGTGTTGGGTCGGGGGCGGGTGGCAGGTCGGGTTCGGGCACGATCTCGGGGAAGGGGTCCGGCTGCGGCTCCGGCGTCTGCGCGGGGTCGGACCGGGAGGGTTCGGCGGCTTCGGCAATGATCGCGTCCAGCCCCTCTTCGAGCTTCGAGGAGGATTTGAAGAGCTTGTCCTTGAGCTTGTTGAAGAATGACATCGGCAGCCCCGGCTGATCTTACGCTGCCCCCCACCTAGTGCTTTCGGGCACGCGATGGAAGGGTCAGCTGCCGCACGGCCGCCAAGACGGCATTTCGAACGGCGCGGAACACGCCTGCCGTCGGCAGGGAAGCGGGGGCGAAATCGCGCGAATGTGTCGCGGCCGCCAAGATTTTGCCAAGAATTTCCCGTATTCAGGCCCAGATGAAACATCTGGTCCGCTTTCCCTGGCCGCGACGCCACAGAAACGCTCCGGGAGTCGGACCTTCGACGCCTGGAGCCGGCCCGGCTCTGGCGGGCCTTGCCGCCGGGCCGGACGAGGCGCACGACGATGCAGCGACGATGGAGGCCGTGCTCTCGGCGCTGACGGGCGAGGCGGAACCCGTTCGAGCCGGAACCACATTGGAAACGGACAGCGAAGACGCACCGGCCGTGACGGTGAAGCTTCCGGACCGCATGCCGCGGGAAAAACCAGACGGCGCGGAGGGCGCGGCGGCCGGCAGCGACGCTTCGGGCCCGGCTGAGGCCCGGGGGAGCTCCGCCACTGCGCTGGATGAGGCGATCGCCGCGACAGTGGCGGGCGCCCCGACCGGGACCGCACCTGTTGGCGCGGCGGCAACGCTTGCCGGGCGGGTCCGCGCCGCCTGGGCGCCGTGGCGACCGCTGCGGCCGTTCCTCTTGGCGACGCTGGCGCCGGTTCCGGTGCTCGTCCTCGCCGGGTTTTTCGGGGGGCTCTGGAGTCTTGCCGCGTTGCTCTGCATGACGGGCCTGCTCCATGCGATCGACGCCGTGGCGCTGCGGCGCGGGCTTTCCGCGCCCGGACAGGTGCCTGCGAGGATGGCCGACCGGCTGTCGCTGCTGCTCGCGGGGTTGCATTTCCTGCTCCTGCCCTTCGCGGTCTGGGTGCTGACCGGGGCGACGGGGCTCGGATTTCTCGACGGGATGGCGACCCTGCTCGCCTTCGGGCTCTGGTTCGGGCAGGTTTCCAACTCGAACGCGCACGAACTGATCCACCGCGCCGAGCGGCGGCTCTTCCGGACCGGGATGTGGGTCTATATCTCGCTGCTCTTTGGCCATCACACCTCGGCCCACCGGCTGGTCCACCACCGGTTCGTGGCCACGACCGACGATCCCAACACCGCGGCGGCGGGCGAGAGCTTCTATCTCTTCGCCGCCCGCGCCTGGCCCGGCGCCTTCGTCGCCGGATACGAGATGGAGGCGCATCGCCGGGTGGCGCGCCAGGGCCGGAGCCTCTTCGATCCGCATCCCTACGCGGTCTACGTCGCCGGTGGCACCCTCTGGGTCGTCGCGATCCTCGCCGCCTTCGGCCTCGACGGGCTGCTGGCCTACCTGCTGCTTTGCGCCCATGCGCAGGTCCAGCTCCTGCTTTCGGACTATGTGCAGCACTACGGGCTCCTGCGCCGCGAATTGCCGTCCGGCGCGCTTGAACCGGCCGGCATCCGGCACAGCTGGGACGCGCCGCATCCGGTCTCTGGGCTGATGATGCTGAACGCGCCGCGCCATGCCGATCACCATTCCCACCCGGCACGGCGCTATCCGGACCTCAGGCTGTCGGCCGGCGGGCAGGCGCCGCTCCTGCCCTATTCGCTGCCGGTAATGGCGACGATCGCGCTCGTGCCGCCGCTGTGGCACCGGATCATGGACCGGCGGCTTGCGCGGCTCGGCCTTGCCGGCGACTGAGCTCCGGGGGCTGGCCGGTGGCGCCGGCATCTGCCATTCTGAACGGGCACTGCCCCGGTCGAGGAGGCTTGCCATGCGCTGGGCCGCCCTGCTTCTTGCGATCTCGTTCGCCACGGCGCCCGCCGTCGCGGCCGAGCCCGGCGCGCCGCTCGATGCGGCCGGGTTCGACGCGCTCACGGTGGGGCGGACGCTCTACTACAATTCCGGCGGCCAGCCCTATGGCGTCGAGCAGTATCTGCCGGGCCGCAAGGTGGTCTGGGCGTTTCTCGGCGACGATTGCCGCAAGGGCGAGTGGTACGAGGAAGGGGGCTTCATCTGCTTCGTCTACGAGGACAATCCCTCGCCGCAATGCTGGACCTTCTGGGACAGCGACGAAGGCCTCGTGGCGCGGTTTCGCGGCGATCCGGAGGGGCTGCCGCTGATCGCGGTCGAACAGAGCCCCGAGCCGATGCAGTGCCTCGGGCCGAATGTCGGGGTGTGAGCGGGGTTTCGGCCTCGGCTCTGCCGCGGCCGACCCGCCGGGGGTTTCACCCCCGGACCCCCAGGGTATTTGGGCAATGAAGAAGCCTCAGGGTCAGAACAGGCTGCCCTGATCGGGCGGCTCGGATTTCGCGCGCTTCGGTTTCGGCGCGGATCCGGCGAGGACCGGCAGGCGTCCGTCCTGGAACTCGATCTCGAGCTGGGCGGCGGTTTCGGCGGCCTGCCGCGTGGTGACGACGGCGCCTTCGGCGCGGATCACCGCGTAGCCGCGTTTCAGCGTCTCGGTGTAGCCAAGTGTCTGGCGCATGCGGTCGGCGGTGGCCAGCCGTTCCGCGAGCCCGTCGAGCCGCAGGCGTTCGGCGGTGGCGAGTCGCCGCGCGAGCGTGACGAGATCGGCGCGGCGGCGGCTGTTTTCACGGGCCGCATCGCGCCTGAGGCGGGCGAGTGCGGGCGCGAGGCGCTCGGCGAAGGTGGCGAAATGGCGCCGTTCACGGGCGATGAGGCCGGCGAGGATGCCGGGATGGAGGCGGCCGGCGACCGAGTTGAAGCCGGCGCGCTTGCGGGTGGCGGCGGCGTGGAGCGCGGGGCCGAGCCGGTCGGACCAGAGGTCGAGGCCCTGCCGCGCGGGATCGAGCAGCGTCTCGGGCCGGCCGAGTGCGCGGGAAAGGTCGGCGAGGCGCTGGCGGCGCTGGTCGAGGCGCTGGGTCAGCGCGCGCGAGAGCCGGGCGCCCTGGTCGGCGGTCCAGCTCAGGAGCTCCAGGCGGACCGGCACCGCCATCTCGGCCGCCGCCGTGGGCGTCGGCGCGCGGCGGTCGGCGGCGTGGTCGATGAGCGTGGTGTCGGTCTCGTGGCCAACGGCGGAAATCAGCGGGATCCGGCTTTCGGCGGTGGCGCGGACCACGATCTCCTCGTTGAAGCCCCAGAGGTCCTCGAGCGAGCCGCCGCCGCGGGCGACGATCAGGAGATCGGGGCGCGGGATCGCGCCGCCGGGGGTGAGCGCATTGAAACCGCGGATCGCGGCGGCGACCTCGGGGGCGCATTTCTCGCCCTGCACCGCCACCGGCCAGATCAGCACCTTGCGGGGAAAGCGGTCGCGCAGGCGGTGGAGGATGTCGCGGATGACGGCACCCGAGGGCGAGGTGACGACGCCGATGACCTCGGGCAGGTAGGGAATCGGCTGCTTCCGTTCGGGCGCGAAGAGGCCCTCGGCCGTGAGCGCCGCTTTGCGCTTTTCCAGCATCAGCATCAGGGCGCCCATGCCCGCGGGCGCGATATCCTCGACGATGAGCTGGTATTTCGACTGGCCGGGGAAGGTGGTGAGGCGGCCGGTGGCGATGACCTCCATCCCCTCCTCGGGTCGGACCGAAAGCCGGGCGGCCTGGCCCTTCCAAGAGACCGCGGCGATCACCGCGCGGTCGTCCTTGAGGTCGAAATAGACATGGCCCGACGACGGCCGCGAGACGCGGCCGATCTCGCCGCGGACCCGGACATGGCCGAACTCGCCCTCGATCACGCGCTTCACGGCGCCGGAGATTTCCGAGACGGTGAATTCGGGGGCGTTGCCGCCCTGTTCGTCGTTTTCGAAGATGTCCATGGGTCCGCTTGTATCCTCTGCGGGGCGACCTTAGAACGCCCGGCAGGCAAGGCCAAGCGGGGGCGGACATGAACATTCTCATTCTCGGCGGCGGCGGGCGGGAACACAGCCTGGCCTGGGCAGTCAAGCAGAACCCGAAATGCGACCGGCTCATCGTGGCGCCGGGCAATGCCGGGACCGCGATGCTGGCCGAATGCGCCGATCTCGACATTCTCGACGGCGCGGCGGTGGTCACCTTCGCCGAGGAGAACGCGGTCGATTTCGTCATCGTCGGGCCCGAGGCGCCGCTGGCGGCCGGGGTGGCGGATGCGCTGCGCGCCGCGGGGATCCTGACCTTCGGGCCGTCCGCGGCGGCGGCGCGGCTCGAGGCTTCGAAGGGCTTCACCAAGGAGATCTGCGACGCTTCCGGTGCGCCTACAGCGGGCTACGCGCGCTTCACCGACCGCGCGGCGGCCGAGGATTACATCCGGGTCCAGGGGGCGCCGATCGTGGTGAAGGCCGACGGGCTCGCCGCCGGCAAGGGCGTGATCGTGGCGATGACCGAGGCGGAGGCGCTGGCCGCCGTCGCCGACATGTTCGGCGGCGAGTTCGGGGAAGCCGGCGCCGAGGTGGTGATCGAGGAGTTCATGGACGGCGAGGAGGCCTCGCTCTTCGTTCTCTGCGACGGCAAGGACGTGCTCGCGGTGGGGACCGCGCAGGATCACAAGCGGGTGGGCGACGGCGACACCGGGCCCAATACCGGCGGCATGGGCGCCTATTCGCCGGCGCCAGTCCTGTCGGAGGCGGTCCTCGATCAGGCGATGGCGGAGATCGTGCGCCCCACCGTCGCCGAGATGGCGCGGCGCGGCACGCCGTTCCAGGGCGTTCTCTATGCCGGCCTCATGATCGAGGACGGGCGGGCGCGGCTCGTCGAGTACAACGTGCGCTTCGGCGATCCGGAGTGCCAGGTGCTGATGATGCGATTGGGTGCACAGGCCTTCGATCTCATTCATGCCTGCGCCGAGGGGCGGCTGGGCGAGATGCAGGTGACCTGGGCCTCGGATCACGCGCTGACGGTGGTGATGGCGGCGGCAGGCTATCCCGGCGCCTATGGCAAGGGGTCGCAGATCCGCGGGCTCGAGGAGTTGCCGGAGGATTCGAGCCACATGGTCTTTCATGCCGGGACGGCGGGGCGCGACGGTTCGGTCGTGGCCTCGGGCGGGCGGGTGCTGAACGTCACCGCGCGGGGCGCGACCCTGGCCGAGGCACGGGACCGGGCCTACGGGATGGTCGATGCGATCGACTGGCCGGGCGGGTTCTGCCGGCGCGATATCGGCTGGCGGGCGCTTTAGGATTTCGACCTCGGCTGTGCCTCGGCCGACCCGCCGGGGAGGCGCTGCCTCCCCGGACCCCTCCGGAGTATTTTCGGACAGAAAGTGAAGCTGCGGTCAGTCGCAGCCGGCAACCCGGTCGAAGCTCGACGGGTCCCTGTAGGGGCCGAGATCGCGGATGGCGAGCTGGCCTTCGGCGAGCGTGGTGCCGATGATCCGGCTCCAGCCGGCATCGGCGGTCAGAACCGTCGGGCGGCCGCCGCAGCTGGCGATGCGGCCCTGGATGAACGGGTCGCCGATCCTGTGGTTGGTCAGCCCTCTGGCCGCGGCGACCGGGGCGAGGCGGTCGCCGTCCAGCCGGACGATCTTCAGGATCTTGCCGAGATGCGGGGTCTCGACATAGGCGATCTCGGTCTTGCCATCGCCGTCGAGATCGGCGGCGCCGACGGGGGCGAGCCAGCGGTGGCGCCGCCCGATGAAGGGGGTCGCGGCATAGGGGCTGCCGTCGAGACCCGCGGCCAGGAGCCGCGCCCCCTTCCGGTGGTCGGTCTGGACGACGATCAGCTCGGGCCGTCCGTCGCCGTCGACGTCGGCGACCCGCGGCGCTGTGTCCTCGAAGAGCGTGCCGTCGGGCGTCTCGAATTCGAGCGTCCCGCCCCGGCGAAGCGCGCGGAGGCCGCGCGGCCCGAGCGTCACCCGGATCCGTGACCATTCAGGCGTTGCACCGAGGATGTCGTGGCCGTAAAGGCCGCTGCTGCGCGGCTCCTCGTAGCAGGCCCGGCGCACCCAGTCGCCGTCGCCCTCGGTGCAGCGCGCCGCGAGCGGTGATGCGGCGAGGGCGACGAGAAGCGCCAGCGCCGCGCGCAGCATCAGATCTGCTTTTCCGGCATGAACACCTTGAGCCCGTCGAGCGCGTCCGTGACCTTGATCTGGCAGGTCAGCCGCGAGCGCGCCGGGTCCGGCTCGTAAGCAAAGTCGAGCATGTCCTCTTCCATCGAATCCTTCGCCGGCAGCTTCTCGACCCAGGCGGCATCGACATAGACATGGCAGGTCGAGCAGGCGCAGGCGCCGCCGCAATCGGCCTCGATCCCGGGAATGCCGTTGTCGCGTGCGCCTTCCATGACCGTCAGCCCCTTGGCCACGTCCACGACATGCTCGGTTCCGTTGAATTCGACATAGGTGATCTTCGCCATCGACTCGGTCCATGAAAGAGAGCGTTTCTGCGCTTCTAGCGACTCGCGCCGTCCGGCTCCACCCCTCGCGCGATTCCATGTAGAGTTGGGGGAACGGCAGCGGTCGGGGAGGTCGGGATGCTCAAGGTCATCGGCACCGGATTCGGGCGTACCGGCACCGACTCGATGCGGGAAGCGCTCAACCGCCTCGGTGCGGGCCCCTGCCACCACATGGCAGCCGTGTTGCAAGACCCGGAACAGAAGCGCCTCTGGCGGGCGCTGGCGCGCGGCGCGGCGCCGGATTGGCCGCGCCTTTTCTCCGGTTTCAGGTCCTGCGTGGACTGGCCCTCGGCCGCCTACTGGCGCGAGCTCATCGCTTTTTACCCCGAGGCGCGGGTGCTCCTGACCTTGCGCAGCGCCGAGAGCTGGTGGGCGAGCTTCGAGCGGACGATCCTCGACGTGATCCGCAGTTCGGAAGATCCCGACTCGCTCGGCGTGGCGCTGATCGCCGAACAGGTCTTCGGCGGCCGGCCCGACGACCGCGCCCACGCGATCGCCACCTACGAGGCGCATGTCGCGGAGGTGATGGCGACGGTGGGTCCGGGCCGGCTTCTCGTCCACCGGATCGGCGACGGCTGGGCGCCGCTCTGCGCCCATCTCGGCGTCGCGGTACCGGATGAGCCCTATCCGCACCGCAACCGGACGACGGAGTTCCACAGCCGGTTCGGAAACCGTCCCGGCAGCTGAGCGGCTCTTGCCGGGATCTGCCAGATGTTCTACATTTGTTCCCATGCTTACCGATTACCATCCGTTTGAGGACTGGCCGCGCCCGCCCGCCGCCCTGCCCCATGCGCGGCTCAACGAGCCGCCCTCCGGCGCGCGGGTAACGGTGGCCGGGCTGGTGCTGGTGCGGCAGCGGCCCGGCACCGCGAAGGGGGTGGTCTTCCTCACGCTCGAGGACGAGACGGGCGTCGCCAATGTCGTCGTCTGGGCCAAGGTCTTCCAGCGCTTCCGCCGCGCGGTGATCGCCGGGCGGCTCCTGCGCGTGACCGGGCGGCTGCAGCGCGAGGCCGAGGTGGTCCATGTCGTGGCCGAGGCGATCGAGGACATCACGCCGATGCTCGACGAGCTGCTCGCCGCGCCCGGCGCGCCGGCGCGCCGGGCCGAGGCGGCGCGGGCCGACGGGCGGCCGTGACCGCGGCGATCAGGAAACCGGCGTCAGGTCGCAGACGATCGCCGTCGCGGGCGCGTCCGTCCGGTTGTAGAACCAGTGCACCGTGTCGCCGTCCTCGATGATCGCCTCGGCACCGTCCCCGGCAAAGACGGTCTCGCCCGTCTCGCGACCCTCGACGGCCTCCCCGTCGATGACCTTGACGAGCCCCGGTCTTTTCTCATGCGAGTGTTCGGCGATCTGGCCGCCTGGCGCGATGGTGATCGCGCGGAGCTGCATGAGATATCCCTCGAGACCGGTCTGGCGCCGCAGCATCTCCTCCTCGATCACGCCGAGCTTCCCGATCGTCAGGCCCTTGTGCTCGGTCGGGCCCGACATCTTCGCCAGCGCCACCCCGGTGAGGGTCCCGAAAAGCGTCAGCGCGATCGCCGGGGCGATACCGATGCGCCATCTCTCCTGAATGGCCCGCACAGCCATGAACTTCCCTCCCGTTTTGCGATAATCGTGCGGAAAGGGTAGAGTTGGATGCGGCGCGCCTTCAAACGAAGAGACTTCACCCGCGCCTGAGGGAAATTCACCCGGATGAGACGCAAGCTGCCCCCCTTCCCCGCGCTGCGTGCCTTCGAAGCTGCGGCCCGGCTCGGCAGCTTCAAGGCGGCGGCAGAGGAGCTCTGCGTCTCCGCTTCCGCGATCAGCCACCAGGTCAGGCTGCTCGAGACCTATCTCGACAGGCCGATGTTCGCGCGCGGACCGCAGGCGGTGCGCCTAACGCGGGCCGGAGAGCGGTACCTCGCGCGCATCGGACCGTTGCTCGACGAACTGGACGCCAGCACCCGCGCGATCAAGGGCGAGGCAGCGCAGGGCGTGATCCGCCTTAGGATGACCGAATGGTTCGCGAAACGCTGGCTGATCCCGCGCCTGCCGCGGCTCATGCGGGCCTGCCCGGGGCTGGACGTGCAGATCGAGACCGGGTTGCCGCCCACCGACTTCCGCCACGGCGCGCTAGACGTGATCATCCACTGGGGCGACGCGCCGGTCGAGGGCGCGGTCATCGAGCCTTTCTTCGCCTCGACCCGCACACCGGTCTGCAGCCCCGCCTATCTCGCGGCGCATCCCGACCTGAAGGCGCCGCGCGACCTTGCCCGCCACGTTCTTCTGCGCGACGAGACGGATGACGGCTGGGCGGAGTGGTTCGCCGTCGCCGGCTTGCCGGCGTCCTGCCCGGAAGGCGGGCCGGTCTTCTCGCACTGCGAACTTTCGACGAACGCCGCCCTGAGTGATGCGGGTGTCGAGCTGGCTTACCGGGAACTTCTGATCGACCTTCTGCGAGGCGGCGACCTCGTCCAGCTCTTCGACATCCACTCGCCGGTGCGGACGATCTATTCGCTTGCCTATGAGCGTCACCGCGCCACGGATGCACGCATCCTCGCCTTCCGCGAGTGGCTCTTCGGCGAGATCCTTGCCGAATCCGAGGCTCCGGCAGACGCGCACCCGCCGCTCACGGCGGCGCAATAACGTCGCGGCGATGGACACCGGGTGCCCGCTCGCCTAGCCATGAGGCAGTCAGCCCCGGAACCCGCATGTCCCGCCATCCGCTCTTCGGCCTCGGCCTCGCCGCCTTCGGCGCGCTTGTCCTGACCCCGGACACGCTCTTCATGCGCTGGTCGGGAATGTCGGGCTTTCCGATGGTGGCCTGGCGCAGGATGCTGATGGGCACCCTGCTCCTCGGCCTCTGGCTGCTCTCCGCCGGCGGGCGCCGCCGCGCGGACCTGCGCGCCATCCTCAGCCTCTCTGGCCTCGGCGTCATCCTCTGCCACGGGCTGAATGCGACGCTCTTCAGCCTCGGCATCGGACACGCGCCGGTGGCCGTTGTCCTCTTCGGCGTCGCCACGATGCCGATCTTCTCGGCCGTCCTCGGCCGGCTCCTCGGCGACGAGCCGACCCGCTCCGCCACCTGGATCGCGACCGCCGCGGTGCTCGCCGGGATCGGCATCGCGGTCTTCGGGGACGGCGGGAGTCTCAGGCTCGACCGCGCCGCGCTCGTCGGGGCGGCGGCGGGCCTCAGGGTCGCGGCGCTCCTTGCCTCGGCCTTCGCGATCATCCGCCGGGCGCGCGGCCTGCCGATCATGCCGCTGGTCGGCTTCGGCGCGCTGCTCGCGGGGTCGATCGGCATCACCGCCGCGCCGGCCGGATCGCTTCTGAGCGGAGAGATCTGGGCGATCGCGGTCACCGGCGCGGTGATCCTGCCCGCCTCCTTCCTCGCCCTGACCCATGCGACGCGCCACACGGCGGCGGCGAACGTGAGCCTCCTGATGCTGCTCGAGACCGTGCTCGGTCCCGCCTGGGTCTGGATCGGCGCGGGCGAAGCGATGACGCCGCCGATGATCCTCGGCGGCGCGATCGTCGTGGCGAGCCTCGCGCTCTACATCCTCACCATCACCCGCGGCACCTCCGTTCCGCGGTAAGTGCCCGAAAACGCGAAAGGGCGCCCTACGGCGCCCCTCCCCCGTTTCCCGGATCCGCCCGGCTCACTCGACCGACAGCGCCACGAAGCGCGGGTCGCCGTCGCGGCGGATCAGCAAGAGGAGCGACTTGCGCCCCGCTTCCTTCGCCTCGGCGATCCGGGCCTCGAAATCCTCGATCGACGCGACCTTCTGCTGGCCCGCCTCGGTGATCAGGTCGCCGGCGCGCAGGCCCTTCTCGTAGGCCTCGCTGGTCTGGTCGATATCGGTGACGAGAAGCCCCGCCGCATCCGCCGCGAGCCCCATCTGGTCGCGCTGCTCCTCGCTCAGAACGCCGAGCGTCATGCCGAGCAGGTCCTTCTCGACCGGTTCGGTCGTGCCCGCCACCGCTGGCACCGCCTCGCCCTCGGCGACCTCGCGGCGGCCGAGCGTGACCGAAAGCTCTTGGCTCTCGCCGTCGCGCAGCACTACGACACTCACCGCCTTGCCGACATCGGCATCGGCCACGCGGCGCACGAGTTCGCGGGTATCGGTGACCTCGGCGCCGTCGAAGGCGGTGATCACGTCGCCGGACTGGATGCCGCCATCCTTGGCCGGGCCGTCCGGCACGTCGGTGACGAGCGCGCCCTTGATGTCGGCAAGGCCCATCGCCTCGGCCACATCGGGGGTCACGTCCTGGATCCGGACGCCGAGCCAGCCACGCCGGGTCTCGCCGAATTCCTGAAGCTGGCCGACGACCTTCGACACCACGTTCGCGGCCATCGAGAAGCCGATCCCGATCGAGCCGCCGTTGGGCGACAGGATCGCGGTGTTCACGCCGATCACCTCGCCGTCCATGTTGAAGAGCGGCCCGCCCGAGTTGCCGCGGTTGATCGCGGCGTCGGTCTGGATGAAGTCGTCATAGGTGCCCGACAACTCGCGGTTGCGGGCCGAGACGATGCCGGCCGAGACCGAGAAGCCCTGTCCCAGAGGGTTGCCCATCGCCATCACCCAGTCGCCGACCCGCATCACGTCGGAATTGCCGAAGTTCACGTAGGCCAGGGGCTCGTCGCTCTCGACCTTCAGAAGCGCGATGTCGGTCTTGGGGTCGGTGCCGACCAGTGTCGCGTCGAGCTTGCCGCCCGAGAAGAACTCGACCGAGATCTCGTCGGCGCCCTCGATGACGTGGTTGTTGGTGACGATGTAGCCGTCCGCCGAGATCACGAAGCCCGATCCGAGCGCGTTGGACCGCTGCGGCCCGCGCGGCGCATTCGGATTGCCGAACTCGCGGAAGAAATCCTCGAAGGGCGAGCCTTCGGGCACGATCGGCCCGCCATCGGTCGGCGCCGCGATCGTCGTCGAGGTGGTGATGTTCACCACCGAGGGGCTCACCTGTTCGGCCAGTTCGGCAAAGCTTTCCGGCGCGCCGCGCGCCTCCACCGGCCCGACCGGGCCGATGGCCAGCGCGATGGCCAGCATCGCCGCCCAGATCGTTCCTGCCGCCGTCCACGGCCGCGTTCCGGACGGCTGAAGAGTCATCGCCTGAGGTTCCACTCCAAACTCCCTTGTTCTTCTTGCGGCCGCGGCGATCCATCGCCCCGGCCGACCCGTGCGCATCATTCAGCTATGTAGCACGCACCCAAATTCAAACCCGGTCGCGGCGGCTCAACAGATCGTGATCGCCCAAGTCCGGCTGCCCGCGCCAATTCTCTCAGCCCGACAGCCCGGTCGCAAGCCAAATGAGCGCGAGGCCCAGCGCCACCGCCGCAAGACCGAGATTGCGCCGCGTCTCGACCGGCATCCGCCGAATCAACTCGAGAAGCTCGTCGATACGCGAAGGGGCCAGTGCAAGCACCAGCCCCTCCAGAGACAGCACCAGCCCGACGGCCAGCAGGATGAGCGCGAGGCCCGACATCCCTGGCTACCGCTTGTCGGTCGACTTCAGGTAGTCGAAGAACTCGCTGTCCGGCGCCATCACCATCGTCGAGTTGCCCTCCAGAAGCGATTGCCGGTAGGCCGCGAGCGAGCGGTAGAAGTCGAAGAACTCCGGGTCCGCGCCATAGGCCTGGGCAAAGATCCCGTTGCGCAGCGCATCGGCCTCACCGCGGATGATCTCGGCCTGGCGCTGCGCGTCCGAGACGAGCTCCACCTTGGTCCGGTCGGCCTGGGCGCGCACCCTCTGCGCCGCCTCGTTGCCGCGCGCCACCTCGTCGGCCGCCTCGCGCTCGCGCTCGGCGCGCATTCGCGCGAAGGTCGCGTCGAGGTTCTGCTCGGGCAGGTCGGTGCGCTTCAGCCGCACGTCGATGATCTCGACGCCGAGCGAGCTGGCCTCGAAGCGCGAGGCGTCGCGGATCGAGGCGGCAAGACCGGCGCGGTCGGCCGAGAGGATCTCGGACGAGGTGACCGAGCCGAGAACCTCACGGGTCTGGGCGCGCAGGATCGTGTCGATACGGTTTTCCGCGAGCGCCACGCCCGAGGCGCCGACCGCCTGGCGGAAGCGCCGCACATCGGTGATCCGGTAGCGCGCGAAGGCGTCCACCACGAGCCGGCGGTCGTCGAGCGGCGTGATCTCCAGGGGATCGACGTCGAGCCCGAGGATCCGGTCGTCGTATTTCACGACTTCCTGGATGATCGGCAGCTTGAAGTAGAGCCCCGGCTCCTCACGCACGGCCTTGATCTGGCCGAACTGCAGGACCAGCGCCTTTTCCCGCTCGTCGACGATGAAGATGGCCGACAGCGCCGCCGCGATGGCGAGGACGAGGATCGGCAGAAGAAGCGTTGCGCGGTTCATCAGTTCGTCCCCTCGCTGGCGGGCGCCGCCGCGCCACGTCTGAGTTCGTTCAACGGCAGATAGGGCACCACGCCCTGCCCGCCCTGGGTCTCGTCGATGATCACCTTGTCGACCCGGCCAAGCACTTCCTCGAGCGTCTCGAGATACAGCCGCTTGCGCGTAACCTCGGGCGCCTTTTGGTATTCGGCGAGAACGGCGGAGAAGCGGCTCGCCTCGCCCTCGGCCTGGTTCACCACCTGGGCGCGGTAGCCCTCGGCCTCTTCCAGAAGCTGCGCCGCCTGGCCGCGCGCTCCGGCGAGGACAGTGTTGGCGTAGGCGTCGGCCTCCTTCTGCAAGCGGTCGCGCTGCTGCTCGGCCGACTGCACGTTCTTGAAGGCGTCGATCACCTCACGCGGTGGGTCGGCGCGGTCGAAGTTTACCCGCACCACGTTCAGCCCCGAATCGTAGCTGTCGAGCGTGGACTGGATCAGCTCCTTCAGCCGCTCGGCGATGAGGCCGCGGTCGCGGTTGAGGATCGGCGCGAGCTGCGACTGGGCGATGATCTCGCGCATCGAGGACTCGGCCACGGCGTTGATCGTCAATTGCGGGTCGCGCAGGTTGAACAGGTACTTCTGCGGATCGTTGATGTTCCAGACCACCTGGAAGTCGATGTCGACGATGTTCTCGTCGCCCGTCAACATGAGCCCGCTGTCACCGGTTCCGCCGCGGCCGACACCGATATCCTCGGTGCGTTCCGGCGTGACCGCGATCACGTTCGCGGTAACGAGCGGCCAGGGCGCGAAGTTCAGGCCCGGATCGCCGACGGCCGAGAACTCGCCGAGGAAGAGTTCCACCGACTGCTCTTCGGGCTTCACCGTGTAGAACGAGGCGAAGGCCCAGAGGCCCACCGTCGCGAGCGCCGCGATCCCGAGCGTGCCGCGGGTGAAGATCGGCCCCGTTGGCCGTCCGCCGCCGCCCGGCCCGCGCGGCCCTCCGCCGCGCCCGCCCATCAGCACCTTGAGCTGCTCGGTGCCCTTCTTCATTATCTCTTCGATCTCGGGGATCTGCGGGCCCTCGCCCGGCCGCCGTCCGCCGCGTCCGCCCGGACGGTCGTCGTCATCTCCACCGGACCCGCCGCCGCCCCAGGGACCTCCGCTGCCAGCCATCAGATCATTTCCCCCTGCTCTCGTTTCATTGCAATCTCGTTTCCCAACTGGTTGTTCCCGGCTGAATTTCAAGCCGTCCTGACCGGCTTGCGCAAGGTCACCAGTTCCTCGGCCATCACCGGATGCACCGCGACGGTGCGGTCGAAGTCCTCTTTCGTCGCGCCCATCTTGATCGCGATGGCGGCGAGCTGGATCATCTCGCCAGCGCCGGGTGCCACGATATGACAGCCCAGAACCTTGCGCGTCTCGGCGCAGACGACGAGCTTCATCATCACCCGGTCGGGCCGCCCGGCAAAGGCCGACTGCATCGGGCGGAACGAGGTCGCATAGACCTCGATCGGCCGCTCGTCGCGCGCCGCCTCCTCGGTCATGCCCACCGTACCGAACTCGGGCTGGGTGAAGACCGCGCTCGCCACAAGCGCGTGATCGGGCTTCACCGGCTTCGCGCCGAAGACCGTGTCGGCGAAGGCGTGACCCTCGCGGATCGCCACCGGCGTCAGGTTGATCCGGTCGGTCACGTCGCCCACCGCGTAGATCGAGGGCACGGCCGTCTGCGACCAGCCGTCGACCACCACCTCGCCCTTGCGGCCGAGCCTCACCCCGGCCTCGACAAGCCCGAGCCCCTCGGTGTTGGGCACCCGCCCGGTCGCGTAGACGACCTTCTCGAAGACCGCCTCGCGCCCGTCGGTCGACTTGACCCAGGTGCCGCCCTCCACCGGTTTCATCTCGATCACGTCGGTCCCGACATGGAGGTTGATACCGCTCTCCTTCATCAGCTCGGCGATATGGCCGCGCGCCTCGCCGTCGAAGCCGCGCAGGATCTGCTCGCCCCGGTAGAACTGCGTCACCGCAACGCCCAACCCGTTGAGGATGCAGGCAAACTCGCAGGCGATGAAGCCGCCGCCGACGATCAGCACGGATTTCGGCAGCGCGTCGAGCTTGAAGATGTCGTTCGAGGTCATCGCCCCTGCCCCGGCCGCGATCTCCGGCACGAAGGGCCGCCCGCCGGTCGCAACGAGGATGTGCTTCGCGGTGAAGGTCTCGCCCGTGGCGAGTCGCACGGTATGGGGATCGACCACCGTCGCCCGCGTGTCGTGGACCGTGACATTCGCCCCCGCGAGCCCCGCGCGGTAGGCCGCTTCCAGGCGGTCGAGCTCGGCATCGAGCTTGGCGCGGAACGCCGGCCAGTCGAAGGCCGCCGCCTCGACCGCCCAGCCGTAGGACCGCGCATCGACGATCGCCCCGGCATAGGCCGAGGCGAAGACCATCAGCTTCTTCGGCACGCAGCCGCGGATGACGCAGGTCCCGCCCATCCGGTATTCCTCGGCCAGCGCCACCTTGGCGCCGTATTCGCCGCTCGCGATCCGCGCCGCGCGCACGCCGCCCGAACCGCCGCCGATGACGTAAAGATCGTAGTCGAAGACCATCTCAGCGCCACCCGCCATCAGTCGCCAAGATCGGCGAAGATGTTCCGGATCTCGCCGTCATCGTCCCGTCCGTTCTCCGCGGTATCCACCTTCGGCTTGCGGATCTCGGCCGACCCGTCGATGTGACCGATGATCACCCGGCTGCACAGGTCGATGAAGAGCCCGTTCTCGACCACCCCCGGCACCTGGTTCAGGACCAGCGAAAGCCGGCTCGGATTGCCGATCCGCCCGAGATGCAGATCGAGGATATGGTTGCCCTCGTCGGTGACGAAAGGTGCATCCCCGTTCATCCTGAGCGTGACCTTGCGCCCCGCGACGTCGAGCGGCACCAGCGTCTCCTCGACCAGCGCCTTGGTCGCCTTCAGGCCGAAGGGAATGACCTCGACCGGCAGCGGGAAGGCGCCGAGCTGGGGGACGTCCTTGGCCGTATCGGCGATCACGATCATCTGGTCCGAAGCCGCGGCGACGATCTTTTCCTGCAGATGCGCGCCGCCGCCGCCCTTGATCAGGTTGAGGTCGGGGTCGAACTCATCGGTGCCGTCGATGGTGAGATCGAGCCAGCCCGCCTCGTCGAGCGACACGACGGTGATCCCCTCCTCGCGCGCCTGCTTGGCGGTTCGGGACGAGGTCGGCACGCCGGTGATCCTCAGCCCCTCCTCGCGCACCCGCTTGCCGAGAAGCCGGACCATCCAGGCCGCCGTCGAACCGGTTCCAAGCCCGACCCGCATGCCGTCCTCGATGAACTCCACCGCACGTTTCGCGGCGGCGTATTTCGCCTTGTCGGCGGGGGAAAGATCGGCGGGCATGGTCATCTCCGTATCACTCGCGCTCCGGTTATAGGAAAGATGGCCGCGCGGTGCGAGGGGCAAATCTCGCTCCCCGGCGCGCGCGACGCCCCGGTTGTGCTAGGATCGGGGGCGCGAAAGGGGGACGCGATGATTGAATTCGATGCTGAGACCACCCGTATTCTCGAAACCGCATACGAGGGCGCCGACTTCGCGCGGCGCCGCCGCGCGAGCTTCGACGCCGTCGATCCGCGGCCGGGCGAGCATATACTCGACCTCGGCTGCGGGCCGGGCTTCCTGACCCGGGAGTTCGCCCGCGCAATCGGCCCCGGCGGCCGCGTGACCGGCGTCGACCCGAGCCCCGAGATGCGCACGGCGGCCGCGGAGCGCTGCGCCGGCCTCTCCGGCGTGGAGATCCTCGAGGGCAGCGCGGCGGCGCTCCCGCTCGAGGATGCAAGCACCGACAAGGCGGTCTCGGTTCAGGTCTTTGAATACATAAACGATTTCGACGCGCCGCTCGCCGAGCTTCACCGCGTGCTCCGCCCCGGCGGGCGGCTGGTGATCGCCGACATGCACTGGGACACGCTGGTCTGGCACAGCACCGATCGCGACCGCATGGCTCGGATGATCGCGGCCTGGGACGCCCATCTCGCCGACCGCATCGTGCCGGAGAAACTGCCCGCCCCCCTCGCCCGCGCCGGATTCGGCGGGATCCGGACGATCCCGCACCCGATGCTCGACACGGTGCTGAAGCCCGACGGGCTCGCGCGCGTGTTGATGATCCTGATGGTTGCCTTCGCGCGCGGGAACGACCTCATGCCCGAAGCCGACATCGCCGCCTGGGCCGCGGAACAAGAGGCGCTCGCCGCCGAGGGCCGGTTCTTCATGTCGCTGACGCATTTCGTGACGGTGGCCGAGAAGCGGTAAGCGCGGCGATCCGGCCCACATCCCTCTCCGGCGCACCAGCGTCGACCGGCGCGCCGAGGCGCGGCGGGCGGGTGGCCCGCACACCCCCGTTCACCGCCGTCATTCCCGCCGCATGTTTCCGATCACCCACCTCATCATGTCGAGGAACTGGGTCTTTTCCTCCTCGGTGAACCGGCCGAGCGCCACAGCGTTCTGCGCCTGCGCCGCCGCGACGGCCTCCGCCCGAACCTGCCGCGCGGTGTCGGTCAGGTAGATCAGCCGCGATCGCCGGTCGGTTTCCGACGCCCGCCTTTCGATCAGGCCATCCCGCTCCATCCGCGCCAGGGTATTGGCCATCGTCGCCTGCTCGACGTCGAGCGCCGCCACCAGGTCGGCCTGCATGCGCCCGTCCTCCTCCCACAATTCAAGCAGCACCATGAACTGCGCGGGCGCGAGTCCGAGCGGCTGAATACGCCGGGACAGGCCGACGGCGAAGAGCCGGGCCATGTGATTGGCCAGGTAACCGGCCGAGTTTCGCCTAAAGTCGGACATGGGCGCATGAAACACTTGCATAGCGCGCTATGCAATACCATTTGCATAGCATGATATTCAACACGGACACATCGCAATGAAACCGAAACTCCATGCCGCGGCCGGGGCGATTGCCCTTGCCACGATCCTGACCTTCTGGCTCTCGACCGTTCTATCCGAGATCTTCGGCGGCCCTGCCACCGTCGCGGCGGCGAAAACCGCGATTCTCTACGGCATGGCGCTGCTCATTCCCGCGATGGCCACGGCGGGCGCTACCGGCGCCGCGATGGGGCGCGGCTGGAAACTGCCGCAGGTGCAGGTGAAATTGCGGCGCATGAAGATCATCGCCACGAACGGTATCCTGGTCCTTCTCCCCAGCGCGGTCTTCCTCGCGTTTCGGGCCCAGGCGGGAGTGTTCGATACGACCTTCTACACGGTACAGGCGATAGAGCTTCTAGCCGGCGCCACCAATATCATCCTGCTCGGCCTCAACCTGCGCGACGGGCTCGCATTGGCGCTGCGGCGCAACCGCCGCGCGGTCTGAGCCGGCCGACCTCGCGTCGTTCGGGAGAGGCCGCCGCTTCCTGCGCCCACCTTGCAGCCGCGCCGGTTTCAGATCTCCTTCCGCGCCGCCGCGAGGTCGAGCGCGGCGACCGCCTCGACGCCCGCCATGACCTCCCCGAGCGCCACCCGTCCGTCGTGATCGAGATCGAACGCCATCAGCGCCATCAGTTCGGCCGCATCCCGGTCGTCCATCGCGTCAAGCGCCACCGCCTCGGCATGGTCCTTCAGTTCCGCCGCCGAGATCACCCTGTCGCCGTCGCGGTCGGCCCGCTCCTGCGCGAGCTTCAGCTTGCCGCGCCGGCCCTCGTAGGTCCGCGTGATCAGCCCCTCGATCTCCACCGCGGTCATCCGCCCGTCGTTGTCGAGATCGGCGACGAGGAACCGTTCCATCTCGCGCGCCCGGACCCTTGCTCGCTCTGCCCGGATCGCGGTGTCGATCCTGTCCGGGCCGATCCTGCCCCCTTCGCCGAAGCTCAGGATCATATCGGCCGCGTCCTCAGCATAGGCCGCGGGGCGCGCATGGATGCGCGAAACGACCCGCTCCGGCAACACCCGGACCAGCGCCGCGCCGTCGGCGACCGCGACGGGCCGCTCCTCGGCCGCCGCAGCCGCCGCGAATAGCCCCAGAATGATGACGACCACGCGCCCGATCATCGCCTCTCCTCCGCAAGGATCGCCGCCACTCTCGCCCGGCGGGGTTAAGGAAGCGTTGACGCCGCCAGCCGCCGGAAATCGCGGCAAAGGGTCGCTTTCCGCCTCGCGGCGCGGCCCGCTCCGGCGGATAACCACCCGAAGCCCCGGAGCCCGCCGATGTACATCCTCCACTACGCTCCCGACAACGCCTCGCTGATCGTGCGCCTCGCGCTCGAGGAGTTCGGCCAGCCCTTCGAGACCCGGCTCGTCGACCGCGGCATCCGCGCCCAGGACGGCGCCGCCTACCGGCGGCTGCATCCTAACGGCCTGATCCCGGCGCTCGAGACCCCGGACGGGCCGATCTTCGAGACCGGCGCGATCCTCCTGTGGCTCAGCGAGCGCCACGGCGCGATGGCACCGCAACCCGGCGCCCCCGACCGCGCCGCCTTCCTGAAATGGCTGTTCTTCACCTCGAACACGCTCCACGCCGACATAAGGCTGCATTTCTACCCTGAAAGCCATGCCGGCGCGCCCGACTGCATTCAGCCCTTCGCCGCCGCCACCCGCGCCCGCATCGCCGGCCATCTTGCGCTGGTTGAGGCGCTGGCGGCCGGCCGCCCGACCTGGCTCCGCCCCGAGGTGCCCTCGGTCCTCGGGCTTTACCTCTGCGGCCTCCTGCGCTGGCTCGCGCTCTACCCGAGGGGCGGCACCGGCTGGTTCGACCTTGCGGCCTACCCGGCGCTCCATGCCCTCGCCAGCGGCCTCGAGACCCGCCCCGCGGCGCGGAAGGCCGCCCTTGCCGAAGGGCTCGGCGAAACCGTATTCTCAAACCCCTCCCTCGCCTGCCCGCCCGAGGGCAGCGCCACCTGAAAGGCCCCGCCATGTTCCTCTCCGTCTTCGACATGTTCAAGGTGGGCGTCGGCCCCTCCTCGTCCCACACCATGGGCCCGATGGTCGCGGGCGCCCGCTTCCTCGACGCGCTCCGCGCCTCGCCCTTCCACGCCCACGGGCTGAAGGCCTCGCTGCACGGCTCGCTCGCCTTCACCGGCAAGGGCCACGCCACCGACCGCGCGACGATCCTCGGCCTCGCGGGCTTCGCGCCCGACAGCTATGACAATGCCAAGGCCGAGGCCACGCTCGCCGCCATCGCCGAGACCGGCACGGTGACGCCGCCGGGCCTGCCGGCGCTGAAGTTCCAGCCCGAGACCGATCTCGTCTTCGACTACGGCCCGAACCTGCCCGGCCATGCCAACGGCATGATCCTGATGGCAACCGACGCCCAGGGCGACGTGATCCTGCAGGAGACCTATTACTCGATCGGCGGCGGCTTCGTGCTGACCGAGGGCGAGCTGATGAACGCCGACAAGACCGCGGCCAGGCCCACGGGCTGCCCCTACCCGTTCGAGAGCGCCGCGAAGATGCTCGAGATGGCGGCCCAGTCCGGCAAGTCGATCGCCGAGATGAAGCGCGCCAACGAACTGCATTTCCGCTCCGCCAGGGAGCTCGACGAGGGCATGGCGCGGATCTGGCAGGTGATGAACGACTGCATCGAACGCGGCCTCGCCACCGACGGCATCCTGCCCGGCGGCCTGAAGGTGCGCCGCCGCGCCAAGGGCATCCATCAGGCGCTGAAGGCCGAGCAGGGGCTGAACCTGACCGCGCCGCACACGATCAACGACTGGATGAGCGTCTATGCGATGGCGGTGAACGAGGAGAACGCCGCCGGCGGCCAGGTCGTCACCGCGCCGACCAACGGCGCGGCCGGCGTGCTGCCGGCGGTGATCCGCTACTGGCTCGACCATGTGCCGGGCGCGAGCCAGTCGCGGATCGGCGACTTCCTCCTCACCGCCGCCGCCATCGCGGGCCTCTGCAAGCACAACGCCTCGATCTCGGGCGCCGAATGCGGCTGCCAGGCCGAGGTCGGCTCGGCCGCCGCGATGTCGGCCGCCGGGCTCTGCGCGGTGATGGGCGGCACCCCCGAACAGGTGGAAAACGCCGCCGAGATCGCACTCGAGCACCATCTCGGCATGACTTGCGACCCGGTGAAGGGGCTGGTGCAGGTGCCCTGCATCGAGCGGAACGGCCTCGGCGCGATCAAGGCGGTCTCGGCCGCCTCGCTGGCGCTCCGGGGCGACGGCAAGCACTTCGTGCCCTTGGACTCGGCGATCGAGACGATGCGGCAAACGGGGCACGACATGCACGAGAAATACAAGGAAACCTCGCTCGGCGGGCTCGCGGTCAACATCCCGAACTGCTGACCCGCCCCTCTCCATTGCCAAGTACCCCCGCCGGAGGCGGCCCGAGCCGCCCCGGCCCCGCCGGGGTGGCGAGAGATCTCCCGGCCCGGAACGGGCCTCGATCGGGATTGCGGCGGGACCGGATCACCCCTAGCCTCGCCGCCGATGCGCCCCGACCGCCCCCTCCTCGGCATCCTCCTGATGCTCGGCTTCTGCCTCCTCGCCCCCATCGGCGATTCCATCGCCAAGCTCCTCGGGCCGCGGATCCCGCTGCTTGAGCTCGTCGCCACCCGCTTCGCGGTCCAGGCCGCGGTGCTCGTGCCGCTCCTCGCCGCCACCGGCGGCACGCTCAGGATGCGCCGCCGCACCGCGCTCCTGACCGGGCTGCGCACGCTCCTGCACATCACCGGGATCGCCGCGATGTTCCTCTCGCTGCGCTTCCTGCCCCTCGCCGACGCGGTCGCCATCGCCTTCGTGATGCCGTTCCTGATGCTGCTCCTCGGCCATGCCGTGCTCGGCGAGGAAGTGGGCCGCCACCGGCTCGCCGCCTGCGCGGTGGGCTTCGCGGGCACGCTCCTCGTGATCCAGCCCAATTTCGCCGCGGTCGGCGCACCGGCGCTCCTGCCGCTCCTCGTGGCCCTCGTCTTTGCGCTCTTCATGCTGGTCACCCGCCAGATCGCCCGCGACACCGACGCGATCACGCTCCAGGCGGCGAGCGGCCTCCTCGGCTCGGCGCTCCTCCTGCCCGCGCTCCTCCTGGCCGAGGGCTCCGGCCTCGCCGCGCTCGACCCGATCTGGCCCGCGCCGGGCGACGCGGCGCTCCTCGTCGCGCTCGGCCTTCTTGGCACCGCCGCCCATCTCCTGATGACCGGGGCGCTGCGCTTTGCCCCGACCTCGACGCTCGCGCCGATGCAATACCTCGAGATCCCCTTCGCCACGCTGATCGGCTGGGCGGTCTTCGACCAGCTGCCGAACCGGCTCGCGGGCCTCGGCATCGCCGTGACGATCGGCGCCGGACTCTACGTCATCGCCCGCGAACGCCGCCTCGCCCGCGCCGCCTGAGCGCAGCGCCGACCGCTACCCACGTCGCTTTCGGGATGGACGCGCGCGCCGCCGCAGGCTAGCGGGGGCGGATGAACCTCGATGACCGCATCCTGCCCGGCGTCGCCCTGATGATCGGCTTTTGCATCTTCGCGCCGTTGATCGACGTCGCCTCGAAACTCGCCGCCCAATCGGTGCCGGTGGGCGTGGTCACGCTCGGCCGCTTCATCGTCCAGGCCGCGCTGATGCTGCCGGTGGTGCTCGCGATGGGGCTGACCTTCCGGCTCTCCAGGCGGGCGCTCTGGCTCACCGGCCTGCGCGCCGCGATGTCGATCGTCTCGACCTTCTGCTTCGTCGCCGCCGTCAAGGTCATGCCGATCGCCGACGCGCTCGCCATCGCCTTCGTCGAGCCGTTCATCATCCTCCTGATCGGCAAGCTCGTCCTCTCCGAACAGGTCGGGCCCCGCCGCCTCGCCGCCTCGGCGGTGGGATTTGCCGGCGCGATGCTGGTGATCCAGCCCTCCTTCGCCGCCTTCGGCGCGGTGGCGCTCTTCCCGCTCGGCACCGCGGTCTCCTTCGCGCTCTACATGCTCGTCACCCGCCACCTGTCGCGCCACGTCCACCCGGTGACGATGCAGTTCCAGACCGCGGTCGTCGCCGCGCTCCTCTGCCTGCCGCTCCTCGCCCTCGGCGACGCGACCGGCGAACCCGCCCTCGCCTTCGCCCTGCCCGAGGGCATCTTCTGGCTCTGGTGTTTCTGCGTCGGCCTCGCCGCCACGGTCAGCCACATGGCGATGACCTACGCGCTGAAATTCGCGCCCTCCGCCACGCTGGCACCGCTCCACTACCTCGAAATCGTGACCGCGACGCTTTTCGGCTACCTCTTCTTCAGTGACTTCCCCGACGCGATGACCTGGGCCGGCGTCGCCGTCATCGTCGGCTCGGGCCTCTACATCATCCACCGCGAGCGCCAGGTCGCCCGCGCCGCGCGCCTCACGCTCGACCCGCCGGCGCCAGAGCTGCGATAGCCGCGCCGAGGCAGGCGCGCGGGAGCATCACCAGCATCCTGTCGGCGTCGAACTCCAGCGTCACCGGCCCGGTCGCCCGGTTCGAGGTGCCGATCCGCCCGTCCGGCGCGAAAGCCTCGCCCTCGATCGGCCAGTAAAGCCCCTCGGACCGCCCCGCCACCCGGCCCATCGGGTAAAGCGACACCCGCGTCCCCGCCGCGAGGTCGAGCGTAACCCGCCGCGGGGCAACGAAGACGACATCTTCAGAGCCGAGGATCAGGCAGCGCCGCGCCGGATGGCGCACCAGCGCCGACCAGACCGCGAGCGCATGATCGAGCCGCGCCCCGGTGAAGCCGAGCCCGAGGATATAGGGCGCCTCGATCCGGCTCAGACATTTCTCGAAATCGGTCGTCTCCTGCTCGTCGATGCGCCAGATCCGTTCGGCCGGAATCGCCGCCCGCGCCGCCGGGCTCACCGAATCGAGATCGCCGATGACCGCCTCCGGCACATGCCCCGCCGCGATCGCCACATTCGCGCCACCATCGGCGGCTACAAGGAAGGGTGCCCTCGAAAGCGCCTCGGCCACGCAGCGATGCGATACCTCTCCTGCGCCAAGAAGCGTAACGGGTCGTGGTGATTGGACAATGCCCCTGATCATGGCAGTATTGATGGCGAGCAAGGCGCGAGAACACAATCGCCGCCAGAAAGAATCCTTCTTTTTGCCCGCATTTGTCCATGCAAAGGCGCCAGATTGTTTCCAGCCTGTCCGGACAGGCGAAGTCAGAAAGCGAGTATCCCATGGTCGGTGCAAGTAAGATCCTCACGGTCTCGTACGGCACGTTCTCCTGCACGCTGGAGGGGTTCGACGAGCCGTTCTCGACCATGAAGGCGATTGCCGAGTATTTCCGTGACCTCGCCGCCGACGACCGCTATTTCGGCGCCGAGCCGCCGACTCCGGATGCCGAGATGCTGCACAAGATCGCCGAGCGCGAGATCCAGCGCCGGGTCGACGCGAAGATCAGCGAGCACGGCATCGTGCTGCGCCCCCAGGGCGCGCAGGCGGACCAGCCGGCCACCGCTCCGGCGCCGGCCGCGGCCAAATCCGCAGCTGCCCCGGCACCGGCCGTGGCCGAGCGCGTAACCGCACCGGAGGACGACGGCGTCGCCGCGAAGCTCCAGCGCATCCGCGCGGTCGTCGCGACCACCCATCCGGCCTCCGGCGCCAACGAGCCCGAGGCGGAGTTCGCCTCTGCCGCGCCCATGCCCGGCGACGATTTCGGCTTCGACATCGACCTCGGCGACGACCTCTCCGAGCCGATGGAAGCCTCCCCCGCCGTCGGAGCCGGCCCGGCCAGCGACTCCGCCGCCCCCGAAGACGACAAGCCGAGCTACTTCGAGCGCGCCCGCGCCCGGGTGATCAAGATCCACCGCGCGGCGGCCGAGAATGACGGGACCTCCCCGCAGGCGATCCCGGCGGCCCCCGAGGCCGGCCGCGACGCGGACGTCACCGTCGAGAGCCCGGACGAAGACGACCAGCGCTCGGCGATCTTCGCCGCGCTCCACGACGACGCCGGCGCGGCCGCGACCGACGAGCCGCAGGATGACGCCGTCGACGCGGCCGAGGACGACGAAGATTCGACGCTACTCGCCGGCATCAGCGCGGCGATCGGCGCGGCCGGGCACGACCACGGCACGGACGCCCCGCGCAATCGGGCCGAGCCCCCCCATGAGCCGCGCCGCCCGTCCCATACCGGCCGCGCGATCCTCGAAGCCCGGTCGGATAATGACGAGGCCTCGGTGGAACGGCTGATGGAGGTCGCCAAGTCGAAGCTCGAAGGCGTCGAGAACCGCCGCCGCTTCTCGGCGATCACCCAGCTCAAGGCGGCCGTCGTCGCCACCGTCGCCGACCGCAAGCTGAAATCCAGCGACGATGAGGACCGTGCGTCGGCAGCCCCCAGGACCGATCTCGACCGTTACCGCGACGATCTGTCGAAGGCCGTTCGTCCGCGCCCGCCCGTGACCGGGATGGAGGACGCCGAGCCCGCACCGGCTCCCGCGGCCGAGCCACGCCCGGCGCCGCTGGTTCTCGTCTCCGCGCAGCGTATCGACGCCGAACCCGAGCCCGCGCCGGCCGACGAGGAGATCATCCAGCCGCGCCGCGTCAGCGCCGGTCACCACGACCTCGACGAGGCCGATGTCGACGAGGCTGAAGTCGAGGCCGAGGCCGCGATCTCGCCCGAGGACGCCCGGAATTTCGCCGACTTCGCCGAGCGGCTCGGCGCGACGAGTCTTGTCGAGCTTCTCGAGGCTGCCGCCGCCTATACCGCCACGGTCGAGGGCCAGCCGCATTTCTCGCGCCCGCAGATCCTGCGCAAGATCGCGCGGGTCTCCGACGAGGTCGAATACAGCCGCGAGGACGGGCTGCGCTCGTTCGGCATGCTCTTGCGGCAGGGCAAGATCCAGAAGGTACGCCGCGGCCAGTTCGCGATCACCGAGGCCTCGCGCTTCATGTCCGAGGCGCGTCACGCGACGCGCTGAGGCGGATCAGACCGGAGCGATCAGGAAAACGGAGCGGTTCTCACCGCTCCGTTTCGTTTCCGGCCTCCGGATCGGCCTTGCCGACGCCGCGGAAGACGAAGCGGAACGGCAGCATCCAGAGAAAGCCGAGCCCGAGGTAGATCAGCATCTCGACCCAGAACGGCTGCCGCCCGAAGGCCGCGTCGAGCATGTTGATCAGGCTCACCGCGACGACGATATAGACCGGCAGCCCGACCAGCAGAATCAGGAGCGCGAGGCGCCGGCGGGTGCGGTAGGACAGCATCAGTCGGCAAACGGGTCGGTGACGAGGATCGTGTCGTCGCGCTCGGGGCTCGTCGACAGAAGCGCCACCGGGCAGTCGATCAGTTCTTCGACCCGGCGGACGTACTTGATCGCGTTGGCGGGCAGGTCGGCCCAGCTTCGGGCTCCTTCCGTCGATTCCTGCCAGCCCGGCATTTCCTCGTAGATCGGCGTGCAGCGCGCCTGCTTGTCGGCGGCCATCGGCAGGTAGTCCAGCCGCTCGCCATCGACCTCGTAGCCCGTGCAGATCTTCAGCGTCTCGAACCCGTCGAGCACGTCGAGCTTGGTCAGTGCGATGCCCTTGACGCCCGAGGTCGCGCAGGTCTGGCGCACGAGACAGGCGTCGAACCAGCCGCAGCGGCGCTTGCGGCCGGTGACGGTGCCGAACTCGCGGCCGCGCTCGCCAAGGCGCTGGCCGTCGCCGTCATGCAGCTCGGTCGGGAACGGCCCTTCGCCCACGCGGGTGGTGTAGGCCTTGACGATGCCGAGGACGAAGTCGATCGCGCCCGGGCCGATCCCGGTCCCGGTCGCCGCCTGCCCGGCGATGACATTCGACGAGGTGACGAAGGGATAGGTGCCGAAGTCGATATCGAGAAGCGCGCCCTGCGCGCCTTCGAAGAGGATACGCTTGCCGGACTTCCGCGCCTCGTTCATCACCTTCCAGACCGGCGCCGCATAGGGCAGGATCTCGGGCGCGATCGCGCGCAGGTCGGCGAGAAGCGCGTCGCGGTCGATGGGCTCGAGCCCGAGACCGGCGCGCAGCGCGTTGTGATGGACGAGCGCGCGGTCCACGCGCAGTTCCAGCGTCGCCTCATCGGCCAGATCGGCGACCCGGATCACCCGGCGGCCGACCTTGTCCTCGTAGGCGGGCCCGATGCCGCGCCCGGTGGTGCCGATCTTGGCGACCGAGACCTGGCTTTCCCGCGCCCGGTCCAGCTCGCCGTGGAACGGCAGGATCAGGGGCGTGTTCTCGGCGACCATCAGCGTCTCGGGGCTGATCTCCACCCCCTGCTCGCGGATCGACGCGATTTCCTTGACCAGATGCCAGGGATCGAGCACGACGCCATTGCCGATGACCGAGAGCTTGCCGCCGCGCACGACGCCCGAGGGCAGCGCGTTCAGCTTGTAGACCTTGCCGTCGATGACCAGCGTATGGCCGGCATTGTGGCCGCCCTGGAAGCGCGCGATCACGTCGGCGCGCTCGGAGAGCCAGTCGACGATCTTGCCCTTGCCCTCGTCGCCCCACTGGGCCCCGACCACCACGACATTGGCCATCCGTCTCTCTCCTCTGACGCCAAACCCGGCACGGTATAGCGGCGTGGGCGGGCGGACGGAACCGGTAAATTGCGGCCGGCGCGGAATCGCGTCCGCGCCATGCGTTGACGCATGTCAACGCGCGCGCGCCCGGCGTGGCGCAGACTGGTCCGGTCCAACCGATTGCACGCGGCGCGAGGGGCGAAGGGAGGGCGCAAATGGCTTGGGTACGCGACATCCTCAGTGCCAAGAGGCACGGGATCTTCGGCGTCGGCCCCGACGACATGGTGCTCGATGCGCTGAAGCTGATGGCCGAGAAGGACATCGGCGCGGTGCTCGTCACCGAGGGCGACCGGCTCGCCGGCATCTTCACCGAACGGCGCTACGCGCGCGAGGTGTTCCTCAAGGGCCGTTCCTCGCCCATGACGAAGGTCGGCGAGGTGATGGAGCGCGACGTGATCACGGTGACGCCCGACGAGACGGCGGAGGCCTGCATGGCGCTGATGTCCCGCAACCGCATTCGCCACCTGCCGGTGATGCGGGACGGCACGCTCGTCGGGGTGATCTCGATCGGCGACCTGATGCAGAGCATCATCGAGGACCGGGAGTTCGATATCGGCCAGCTCGTCAACTATGTGAGCCGGTAGTCGCGGGCGGACAGCCCCGCCCCGCACCCCGTCCCCGTCTGGACAGGGGCCGCCCGGCTGCGCTAGCCAGTGCGAAAACCGGAGAACACCCATGGGCTTCCTGATCCGCTGGCTCGCCGCGTTCGGCCTTCTGTCCGCGACCTACAACCCGACCGGCTGGAGCTTCGCCCACTGGGCCCGGCAGTCCTTCGCCGACGAGATGCCGCTGATCGTGCTCGCCGGCCTCGTGCTGCTCATCGGCTATGTGATCTACCTGCGCGCCACCCTGCGCTCGATCGGCGGCCTCGGCATGGCGCTCGTCGCCGCCGTCGTGGCCGCGCTGGCCTGGGTACTGATCGACCAGGGGCTTCTCCGGCTCGACAATCCCTCGCTCAACGCCTGGCTCGGGATTGTGGCGCTGTCGGTGGTGCTCGGCATCGGCCTGAGCTGGAGCCATGTGCGCCGCCGCATCTCCGGACAGTCCGACATGGACGATGTCGGCGACTGAGGGGTTGCGGCCCCGCCGCCATGGGCCTAGATAGGCGCGTCAGCGAAATACGAAGGCCAAGCGGTCCATGGAAAACGTCGTCCTCACCGTCCATCTGATTCTCGCGCTCCTGATGATCGGGGTGGTGCTCCTGCAGCGCTCCGAGGGCGGCGGGCTTCTCTCCGGCGGCGGCTCGATGTCGGCCCGCGGCGCGGCCAATGCGCTGACGAAGGTGACCTGGCTTCTCGCCATCGGCTTCATCGCCACCTCGATCACGCTGACGATCCTCGCGGCGCAGAACGCCAAGGGCACCTCGGTGCTCGACCAGTCCGGCGCCGAGGCCCCGGCCGAGGTTCCGGCGGACGTGACCGCCCCGCTTGCGCCCGAAGGCGACCTCCTGCCGCCGTCGAGCGGCGACGCCCCCGCCGCACCGCCGCCGGCGGAGTGACGCCGCACCACAACGATTTGATCTGACACTCGAACCTTACCACAACACCTTGCGGTCCAGTTGCGGGCAGCGCGCGAATCTGTTATGCGTCGACTCCCGTGATGTCGTGTCCTGAGACGGCACGACAAACCCAGGCGACTTGAGGCAATCACGGGAGATTCCGCAGCATGGCGCGTTATGTATTCATCACCGGCGGTGTGGTCTCCTCGCTCGGCAAGGGACTGGCCTCGGCGGCGCTCGGCGCGCTCCTGCAGGCCCGCGGCTATTCGGTGCGGCTGCGGAAGCTCGACCCCTATCTCAACGTCGACCCCGGCACGATGTCGCCCTTCGAGCATGGCGAGGTCTTCGTCACCGACGACGGCGCCGAGACCGACCTCGACCTCGGCCATTACGAGCGGTTCACCGGCGTCCACGCCCGCAAGACCGATTCCATCTCCTCGGGGCGGATCTATTCCAACGTGCTGGAGAAGGAGCGCCGCGGCGACTACCTCGGCAAGACGATCCAGGTGATCCCCCACGTCACCAACGAAATCAAGGAGTTCCTCCATATCGGCGAGGACGAGGTCGATTTCATGCTCTGCGAGATCGGCGGCACCGTGGGCGACATTGAGGGCCTGCCCTTCTTCGAGGCGATCCGCCAGTTCATCCACGAGCGGCCCCGCGGCCAGTCGATCCTGATGCACCTGACGCTCCTGCCCTATCTCGCGGCCTCCGGCGAGTTGAAGACCAAGCCGACCCAGCACTCGGTCAAGGAGCTCCAGTCGATCGGCCTCGCGCCCGACGTGCTCGTCTGCCGCTCCGAACACCCGATCCCGGAGAAGGAGCGCGCCAAGATCGCGCTCTTCTGCAACGTCCGTCCCGAGGCGGTGATCCCCGCCTACGATCTCAAGACGATCTACGAGGCGCCTCTGGCCTATCACCGCGAGGGGCTCGACCAGGCGGTGCTCGACGCCTTCGGCATCGCGCCTGCGCCGCGGCCCAACCTCGGGCGCTGGGAAGACGTGATGGACCGGCTGACCAATGCCGAGGGCGAGGTCCGCGTCGCCATCGTCGGCAAGTACACCCAACTCGAGGACGCCTACAAATCCATCGCCGAGGCGCTGACCCACGGCGGCATGGCCAACCGGGTGCGCGTGAAGTCCGAATGGATCGACGCCGAGATCTTCGAGCGCGAGGACCCCGCGCCCTGGCTCGAGCGCTTCCACGCGATCCTCGTCCCCGGCGGCTTCGGCGAGCGCGGCACGGAAGGAAAGATCAAGGCCGCGCAGTTCGCGCGTGAAAAGAAAATCCCCTATCTCGGCATCTGCCTCGGCATGCAGATGGCCGTGATCGAGGCGGCGCGGAACAAGGCGGGCCTCACCCGCGCCGGCTCCGAGGAATTCGACCACGAGAAGGGCGAGAAGCGGTTCGAACCGGTCGTGTACCACCTCAAGGAATGGGTGCAGGGCAACCACATGGTCGCCCGCAAGGTCGATGACGACAAGGGCGGCACGATGCGGCTCGGCGCCTATACCGCCAATCTCAAGGAAGGCTCGAAGGTCGCCCATGTCTACGGCGCCGCGACGATCGAGGAGCGCCACCGCCACCGCTACGAGGTGGACGTGAAATACCGCGAGAAGCTCGAGGCCTGCGGGCTGATCTTCTCGGGCATGAGCCCGGACGGCAAGCTCCCCGAGATCGTCGAGTGGCAGGACCATCCCTGGTTCATCGGCGTCCAGTTCCACCCCGAGCTGAAGTCGAAACCCTTCGCCCCGCACCCCCTCTTCGCCGATTTCGTGCGGGCAGCGAAGGAGATCGAGCGGCTGGTTTGACGGCGCGGCGCGAGCGGACGATCCGCTTAAAGCCGGCTCGTTGCAGGACCGCCTGCCGAGCGGCCATGTCTCTGAATTGCGCGGGTCCGCCATGCGGACACTGCCGTTCGTCGCACAAGCGGTGTTTCCGCTCGTTTCGACTGTTTTTTCGAACAGCAGCAAAATCTGGCAATCTGCCGCCATCTGCATCAACGTTCGCCTGACCGCCAAACTTTTGGAAACAGGCGCAAGTCCGACGTGAAGCCGTAACGGGCCGAGAACCCGGTTCCAAGATACGAGGGGCACACATGCAGAATGCGGGTTTCAGGGGAATGCGTGTGCTGAGTGCAGTCTGCGCACTCGCCTTGCTTGCCGGGTGTCAGGCTTCCCCGGAAGGGCGCGCGCTGCCTGACGATCCTTATGGTTGGCACGGTTCGGGAAAGATCGTCAGGCTTGCGGAGTTGGGAGACAGCGCCGAGCTTCGGCGCGGCTTCGCCGAGATGTCGCGGGGGGAGGTGTACTTCGGGGCGCTCCATGTGGATCGCGAAAGCGAACGTTACGCCTACACCCGCAGCTGGAACTCGATCGAAGCGGCCATCTCAGTCAGTGCGGCGGTCTGCTCGTCGAAGTCTGGCCGAGCCTGCCAGCTCGCCGCATTGGCTCTGCCGGCCGCGCTGCCGCCGGACACGCGCCGGGCGAAGGGCTTCAGTGTGCAGACGCTGAACCAGTTCCGGCTGCTTTATGCCAAGGTCCAAAAACCCGGCCTCTGGGGCGCCTATGCCATCGCCCCGATGGCAGCGCAGGGATTTTCGGCGCAAGAGCGAACGGAAGAAGACGCCACACGCGGCGCCCTGAAAGATTGCGAGTTCCGGCTTGAGGCGGAACTGGCCCGGATCGGGCCGGCAGGCGCCGCAGCCGCACGGCGGGCCGGCTTCGCCCGTTGCGAGGTGGTCCACATTACGTCACCGTGAAAGAAGCCGTCTGCAGGCTAGTTTCGGTCAGCCGGCCTGCGCCGCGTCGCAAACCTGCCACGCGCCGCCGGCCCCTGCTCGCACCTTCATTTCTGAGAGCGCGCTGTCGTGCCAGCGCCAGCGAGCCGATCGAGCCCCGCACGGAGGCGCCAGACCGCTTCGGCGGCGTGGTCTAGGCCGAGGATCACGAGGCAGAGCGGACAGATCACGAAACGCGACAGCAGGCTGCGGCGAGTCCCGTCCGCGGTGCGGAGCGCCATGCCGGTCGGAAAGATGTTGGGGCTCACGACATCAAGCATTGGCGCCATCTGCGGCCCTCCCGCCCTGAAACGGGAGCCGCTGCGGCGTGGCGTGGCGCCCGGATCGTCCGGCGCGACCACAAGGACATTCTGCCTCTGCCATGTGCGAGACTCTTCCCAATCGTTGCGAGGAAAACGCGGCCACCGTCTACGGTCGACAGGCCCATTGGGCGCACAGGGCCGACTGAGCCGACCATGACCTCATGGTGTCACCGGCCACGCCCTGTCGCAAGCGACAAGATGCCGCTATGGCTTGTTTGCGACAAAAAACTACAACTTTGACGTGTTTGTCATCTCACCGCGGAGCCGAACCGTTGACGCCACGGCAACCATACGAGCGGACCGGCCGGATTCGGGATCGTTTCGCGACGCCGGCAGCCCCTACCCGCGCCGATTCGACGCAATCGGGACCTTTACGACGCGGCTCTGGCGCGGACAACGGACCGACGCCTGCCATACACTTTGCAGACGCCGGATTTTCCGCCTATATGGCCTCCATGTTCGGACGCCTCCTCTCCTCGCTGCTCGGCCCTGAGCCCGAGCCCCTGCCCGCCCCCGAGGCGCGGCTGGCGCTTGCCGCGCTCCTGGTGCGGCTCGCCCGCGCCGACGAGTCCTACACCGATCCCGAGCGCGCCCGCATCGACCGTGTCCTCGCGACCCGCTATGACGTCTCGCCCTTCGAGGCCGCCAGGCTCCGCGCCGAGGCCGAGGTGCTGGAATCCGAGGCGCCCGACACCGTCCGCTTCACCCGCGCGCTGAAGGACGCCGTGCCGCACGAGGACCGGATGAGCCTGATGGAGGCGCTCTGGTCGGTGGCGCTCGCCGACGACGACCGCGACCCGCGCGAGGATGCGATGATCCGGGTCACCGCCGATCTGCTCGGCATCAATGACCGCGACCGCGCCATCGCCCGCCAAACTGTTGAGAAAAGACGGAAATGATCGCCAGCCTCGCGATGTACGACTGGCCGCATGTCGCGGCCGAACACGACCGCCTGTGGCAACTGGTCCGCGCGGCCCTGGCCGAGGAGGGCATCGACGCCCCCGCGGGCCTGACCCGCAACGGCAGCCTCTGGACGATCTGGGAAAGCCCCGCGCTGGTGCTCGGCCAGACCTGCGGCATGCCCTACCGGACCCGGCTCCACGGCCATGTCGCGCTGGTCGCGACGCTCGACTACGCGCTGCCCGACGCGCCGCCCGGCTACTACTATTCGGAATTCATCACCCGCGCCGACGAGCCGGGCGACGTCATTGATTTCATTGACAGAACGCTCGCCTTCAACGGTCAGGACAGCCAATCGGGCTGGGCCGCGCCGCAAAACCACGTCGCGCCCCTCGGGCTGAAGTTCAGCCACACCCGCCACACCGGCGCCCATCGCGACAGCGCCCGCGCGGTCGCCGAGGGCCGCGCCGACATCGCCGCGATCGACGCCGTCACCTGGCGGCTGATCGAGGCGCACATGCCCAAGCTCGCCGCGAAACTGCGCGTCATCACCCATACCGCGCCGACCCCCGGCCTGCCACTCATCACCGCGAAGGGCCGCGACGCCGTCGCCGTCGCCCGTGCGGTCGCCGCCGCGCTTGCCGCACTTGCCCCCGAAGACCGCGCGGCCCTCGGGCTGGCCGGCCTCGCGGCGATCCCGCCGGAGGCCTATCTCGCGGTTCCCACCCCCGCCCCGCCATCGCAAGATGTGCCGGTCAACTGAGCGTTTCGCCGGAATTTTCCCGTCCAGCCGGACAAAAAGCGCATTGTAAAGCGGCGAATTATCCGCCCTACTCTGCGCCGGGGAGAATGCAACGTGACAGAAAAAGACATTCCGGTCATCGAAATCCGTGACCTGCACAAGGCTTATGGCCAGCTTGAAGTCCTGAAAGGCGTCTCGCTCAAGGCGATGCGCGGCGGGGTCGTCTCGCTCATCGGCTCGTCCGGCTCGGGCAAATCGACGCTCCTGCGCTGCTGCAACCTGCTGGAGGACAGCCAGCAGGGCGAGGTGATCTTCAAGGGCGAAGAGGTCAAGTGGCGCGGCGAGGGGCTCGGCCGCCATCCGGCCGACCGGGCGCAGGTGATCCGCATCCGCACCAACCTGTCGATGGTGTTCCAGCAGTTCAACCTCTGGTCCCACATGACGATCCTGCAGAATGTCATGGAGGCGCCGCTGACGGTGCTGAAGCGGGACAGGGCCGAGGTCGAGGCCTCGGCGCGCAAGTATCTCGAGAAGGTCGGCATCGGCGACAAGTGCGACGCCTATCCCGCGCAGCTCTCGGGTGGCCAGCAGCAGCGCGCCGCCATCGCGCGCGGGCTCTGCATGGAGCCGACCGCGCTCCTCTTCGACGAGCCGACCTCGGCGCTCGACCCCGAATTGCAGCAGGAAGTGGTGAAGGTGATCAAGGCGCTCGCCGAGGAACACCGCACCATGATCATCGTCACCCACGACATGCGGCTCGCCGCCGATGTGTCGGACCACGTCGTCTTCCTGCACCAGGGTCGGATCGAGGAGGAAGGTCCGCCGGCCGAGCTCTTCGGCAATCCGAAAACCGAACGCCTGCAACAGTTCCTGAGCGCGACCGTTGCGGCCTGACATTCAAAGCAGCTCGAACCAAAGCAAGACCGGGAGTTACCTTATGAAGAAGCTTGTCCTTTCCGCCGCCGTTCTGGCGCTGACCGCAGGGCTCGCCACGGCCCAGACTGTGCGCATGGGCACCGAGGGCGCCTATCCTCCGTACAACTTCATCAATGATGCCGGCGAGGTGGACGGGTTCGAGCGCGAGGTCGGCGACGAACTCTGCGCGCGGGCCGAGCTGACCTGCGAATGGGTCACCAACGACTGGGATTCGATCATCCCCAACCTCGTCTCGGGCAACTACGACACGATCATCGCCGGCATGTCGATCACCGCTGAACGTGACGCGGTCATCGACTTCACCCAAAACTACTTCCCGCCGGCGGCCTCGGCCTATGTCGGGCTCTCTGCGGATGCCGACCTGTCCGGCGTGATCGCGGCGCAGGCGGCGACACTGCAGGCGAGCCATGTCGCCGAAACCGGCGCCACGCTCCTCGAATTCCCGAGCCCGGACGAGACCATCGCCGCGGTCCGCAACGGCGAGGCCGACGCGGTTCTGGCCGACAAGGATTTCCTCGCGCCGATCGTCGCGGAATCGGGCGGCGAGCTGGCCTTCGTCGGCGATGACATCCAGCTCGGCGACGGCATCGGCATCGGCGTGCGCGAATCCGACGCCGAGCTCAAGGGCAAGCTCGACGCGGCGATCCAGTCGATGAAGGACGACGGCACGCTGAACGAGATGATCAAGAAGTGGTTCGGCGAAGAATCGCTGGTCTTCTGATGCGAGAGGGCGGGGCGTCCGAGCCCCGCCCGTCCTGATCCCATGTTCAATTCCTGCACCGATCCGAGCGCGCTCGAAGGCCTCAGCTGGCTTCTCTGCTACCTGACCACGGGCAAACACCTGTCGATGTACTGGGCCGTCGGCACGGTCCTGCTGCTTCTGGCCATCACCGCCCCCGTGGCATTGGTCTTCGGCTTCGGCGGCGCCTCGGCAGCGCGCAGCCGCTTCCTGCCGCTCCGCTGGTTCGGCAAGGCCTATATCTCGGTGGTGCGCGGAGTTCCGGACATCGCCTTCTTCATGTTCTTCGTCATCGCGCTCGACCAGGCGTTCGAGCTGGTGCGCCACAAGATCAAGTGCCCCGGCTGGGATCAGGATATCTGGCAGGGCAACGATTTCGTGGTCTGCACCGCGGCGAAGCTGCCCCTGGGCACAGCGCCGCAATGGGTGCACGAGACCTACGGCTTCTTCCTCGCCGTCCTGACCTTCTCGATCGTCTTCGGGGCCTTCGCCGCGAACGTGCTCTACGGCGCGATGCAGGCGGTGCCGCGGGCGCAGATCGAGACCGCCGAGGCCTACGGGATGACGCACCGCCAGAGCTTCTGGCGCATCATGGTGCCGCAGATGTGGGTCTACGCGCTGCCCGGCCTCTCGAATCTCTGGATGGTGCTGATCAAGGCGACGCCGCTGCTGTTCCTCCTTGGCGTCGAGGACATCGTCTACTGGGCGCGCGAGCTCGGCGGGTCGAAGACGACGCAGTTCACCGACTATCCCCATCCCGACTGGCGGATGTGGTACTTCCTCGCGCTCCTCATCTTTTATCTCGGCTTCACGCGGGTGTCCGAGGTGGCGCTCGACAAGATCATGAAGCGCCTCACCAAGGGTCAGGCGACGATGGGCGGCGAAGCACAACGAAAGGCGGCGGCATGAGTTGCTGGGAAACGATCGCCGATTACGGCCTCAGAAGCCTCGGCCATGGCGAGCGGCTCCTGCCGCGGTCCGACTTCACGCTCTGCCAGCAGTTCACGCTGATCGGCTCGGGCATGATCTGGAACATCTACTTCGGCACGCTGGCGCTTCTGTCGGGCTTCGTGCTGGCGACCGCGGTCGCGCTCGGCAAGAGCGCGCGCAATCCCCTGATCCGAAAGCCCGCGGAGTGGTTCGTCTTCGTGTTCCGCGGCTCGCCCCTCTTCATCCAGTTCTTCTTCGCCTACTTCCTGTTCCTGAGCCTCAAATCCTCCTACCCGGTGCTGGCGCCCCTGACGGCCGCGGCACTCGGGGCGCTGGTCGTCCTTTTCCTCAACACCGCCGCCTATTCGGCCGAGATCTTCTACGGCGCGCTGCAGTCGATCCCGAAGGGCGACATCGAGGCCGCCGACGCCTATGGCATGTCGGGCTGGCCGCGCTTCCGACGGGTGATCTGGCCGACGATGCTACGACTCGGCTGGCCGGCCTATACGAACGAGGCGATCTTTCTCTTCCACGCCACGACGCTGGTGTTCTTCTCGGGCTTCCCGACCCTGAAGCAGAAGGGCGACGCGCTCTATTACGCGAGCTATTTCGCCGACAAGACCTTCAACCCGTTCATCCCCTATCCGATCCTCGCCTTCTACTTCATCCTGCTCACGCTCACGGTGATCTGGCTCTTCGGGCGGGTGAATGCCCGGCTCAACCGGCACCTGCCGCAGGAGACCCGCAGCAGAATTCGCTTGCGTCCACAGCTGATCCGGTAGTATCACATATTTGATCAAATTATTCGGGCGTACTGAACGCCTGATTCCGGGAACTTGTCGGCGCATGCCGCGCCACCCGCAAAATTTGATCACAAACAGCGAAGGCCCAAGGGCATGGGCCGATGCTGCCTGCCGGATCGTTCAAGATCCGGCCCGAGGCGGTTTCGGAACGCGCGCCAGGCCAATCAGGTGCGGAAGATGAAGAACTGGCTCAGAAAACACCCCGAGGTGCGCACGATTCGCGTGGCGGCCGCGGATCTCAACGGACAGCCGCGCGGCAAGCGCGTCCCGGTCCGCTTCGCCGACACGGTCGTCGAGAACGGCACGCGCTACCCGATGTCGGTCCTGAACCTCGACATCTGGGGCGAGGACATCGAGGACAGCCCGCTGGTGTTCGACTCCGGCGATGTCGACGGCGTGCTGAAACCGACCGAGCGCGGCTTCATGCCGATGCCCTGGCTCGACAGCCCCTCGGCGATCCTGCCGATCTGGATGTTCCGCGAGAGCGGGCGCCCCTACGAGGGCGACCCGCGCCACGCGCTGTCCCGCATCGTCAAGCGCTACAAGGCGCTGGGGCTCACGCCGGTCTGCGCGATGGAGCTTGAGTTCTTCCTGATCGACGATTCCGGCAAGACGCTCCAGGTGCCGCCGAGCCCCCGCTCCGGAAAGCGCCGCAAGGCGGCCGAGATCATGTCGATCCGCGCGCTCGACATGTTCGACACCTTCTTCACCGATCTCTACGACGCCTGCGAGGCGATGGACATTCCGGCCGATACCGCGATCTCGGAATCCGGGCTCGGCCAGTTCGAGATCAACCTGATGCATTGCGACGACGCCCTGCGCGCCGCCGACGATGCCTGGCTGTTCAAGATGCTCCTCAAGGGCATGGCCCGCCACCACGGCTTCGCCGCGAGTTTCATGGCGAAGCCCTATCCGGAGTATTCCGGCAACGGGCTCCACACCCATTTCTCGGTGATCGACAAGGACGGCGAGAACGTCTTCGACAACGGCGGGCCGGAAGGCACCGACATGATGAAGCATGCCGTCGCCGGCTGCCTCGCCGCGATGCGCGACTGCACGCTTCTCTTCGCGCCGCATTCCAACAGCTACGACCGCCTGATCCCCGAGGCCCATGCCCCGAACGGCGTCTGCTGGGCCTACGAGAACCGCACCTCGGCGATCCGCATCCCCTCGGGCAATCCCAAGGCGCGGCGGATCGAGCACCGGGTCGCGGGCGGCGACGTGAACCCCTACCTGATGCTCGCCGGCATCCTTGGGGCGGCGCTCGTCGGCATCGAGGAAAAGATGACCCCGCCGGCGCCGATCACCGGCAATGCCTACGCGCTCGAACTGCCGCTTCTCTGCGAGAGCTGGGAGGAGGCGATCGACACGTTCGAGCAGAGCGAGATCGTGGCGAAGATCTTCCCCAAGGAGCTCATCCGCAACCTCGTGATGACCAAGCGGCAGGAGCTGCGCTACATGGCAGAACTGACGCCCGAGGAGAAGACCGAGATCTACCTCGACACCGTCTGACCCGGCTTCCGCGCCGCTTGCAAAGGCGGGCGGCGCGGCGCACCCTTCCCTGACGTTCCGACCGAGAGACACCCATGCGTATCGGCATCCTCCAGACCGGCCAGGCCCCAGATGTCCTGAAGGACAGGATGGGCGACTATCCCGACATGTTCGTCCGGCTTCTGGCGGGACGCGGGCTCGACTTCACCTCGTACCATGTCGAGGGGATGGAGTTTCCCGAGAGCGTCCATGACTGCGACGGCTGGCTCATCACCGGCTCGCGCCACGGCGCCTACGAGGACCATCCGTTCATCAAGCCGCTGGAAGAGTTCATCCGCAAGGCCTATGCCGAACGGGTGCCCGTCGTCGGCATCTGCTTCGGCCACCAGATCATCGCCCAGGCGATGGGCGGCCGCGTGGAGAAGTTCAAGGGCGGCTGGTCGGTCGGCCCGACCGACTACGACTTCGGGGGCGAGACGGTGACGCTCAACGCCTGGCACCAGGACCAGGTCGTCGAGAAGCCGGCCGCGGCCGAGACCGTGGGCTCCAGCCCCTTTTGCGAACATGCCGCGCTCCTCTATGACGACCGCGCCTATACCGTTCAGGCCCATCCCGAATACGGCGATGCGTTCATCGACGGGCTGATGACGTATCGCGGGAAGGGCCTCGTGCCCGACGCGCTGATGGAGGCGGCGCGCGCCCGATTCGACGGCGCCAATTCCTCCGCCGCGATCGCCGACCGGATCGCGGACTTCTTCAAGCAGAACCGAAATAAAGCGACAGTGTGATTCATGTCCGACTGGACCCAGAAGCTTCCCGAAGCCGCCCAGGAATACATCGCCGGCCGCCGGCTGGACGAGGTTGAGTGCCTCGTCTCCGACCTCGCGGGCGTGGCCAAGGGCAAGGCGATGCCGGCCTCTAAATTCGGCAAACAGAAGTATTTCCACCTGCCGAACTCGATCTTCGCGCAGACCATCACCGGCGACTATGCCGACATGCCGGACGAGAGCGAGTTCACCGAACCCGACATGATCCTGACGCCGGACTTCTCGACCGCGACCGCTGTGCCCTGGACCGCCGACATCACCATCCAGGTGATCCACGACGTCAACGACCAGCAGGGCAACCCGGTGCCGATGGCACCCAGGAACGTGCTTAAGCGCGTGGTGAAGCTCTTCAACGATCAGGGCTGGAAGCCGATCGTCGCGCCCGAGATGGAGTTTTTCCTCGTCGCGCGCAACGTCGACCCGAACATGCCGGTGATCCCGCCGATGGGCCGCTCCGGCCGGCGCGCCGCCGCCAAGCAGGCCTATTCGATGTCGGCCGTCGATGAATACGGCAAGGTCATCGACGATATCTACGACTTCGCCGAGGCCCAGGGCTTCGAGATCGACGGCATCGTCCAGGAAGGTGGCGCTGGTCAGGTCGAGCTCAACCTCTCCCACGGCGATCCGATCGACCTCGCCGACGAGGTATTCTTCTTCAAGCGGCTGCTGCGCGAGGCGGCGCTGCGCCACGACTGCTTCGCGACCTTCATGGCCAAGCCGATCGAGGGCGAGCCGGGCAGCGCCATGCACATCCATTCGTCCGTCGTCGATCTCAAGACCGGCAAGAGCATCTTCTCCGACGCCAAGGGCGGCGAGACCGAGGCCTTCCTGCACTTCATCGCCGGCATGCAGAACTACCTGCCCGCGGTGGTGGCGCTGATGGCGCCCTATGTAAACTCCTACCGCCGCTACGTCCCGGACTTCGCGGCGCCGATCAACCTCGAATGGGGCCGCGACAACCGCACCACCGGGCTCCGGGTGCCGATCTCGGAACCCGCCGCGCGGCGGATCGAGAACCGCCTGCCGGGGATGGACTGCAACCCCTATCTCGGCATCGCCGCGACGCTGGTCTGCGGCTATCTCGGGCTGACGGAGAAGAAGCTGCCGCGGCCCGAGGTCACCGGCAACGCCTATATCGACTCCGACGAGCTGCCGACCAATCTCGGCGACGCGCTCGACCTCTTCTCCGACTGCGCGCCCCTGCGCGAGGTGCTGACGCCGGAGTTCTGCGACATCTACGAGGCGGTCAAGCGCAACGAGTACAAGGAGTTCCTGCAGGTCATCAGCCCCTGGGAGCGCGAGTACCTGCTGCTCAACGTCTGACCGCCGCGATCGGCGATTTTTTGCAGGCCGCCCCCGGGCGGCCTGTGGTCTTTTCCACATCGGACAGATATGGATTTTTGAAACCGGCGATTTCAAAAAGGTGAACCATGTCCACCGCCACCCTGGCACCCCAGCCGACCCGGACCCCCGACGTCCACCAGGCCGAACCGATCCCCGAGGCCGCGCGGGCCGAGATCGAGCGGCTGCTCGCGAGTGGCGACCTCTTCCGCTACACCGCGCCCGAAGGCGCGCCGGTGGCGCTCCTCGAAGCCGAGTTCGCCGCCCATATGGGGGTGCGCTACGCGCTCGCGGTCTCCTCCTGCTCGGCGGCACTCTTCCTCGCGCTGAAGGCGCTCGACCTGCCGCGCGGCGCGCGCGTCGTGATCCCCGCCTTCACCTTCGCCGCGGTGCCCTCCGCCGTGGTTCACGCCGATTGCGAACCCGTCCTCGTCGAGGTCGGCCGCGACCTCCGCATCGACCTCGACGATTTCCGCGCCAAGCTCGACGGCGCCGACGCGGTGCTCATCAGCCACATGCGCGGCCATACCTCCGACATGGACGCGATCATGATCGAGGCCGAGGCTCGCGGCCTGCCGGTGGTGGAGGATGCCGCCCATTCGCTCGGCACGCTCTGGGCGGGCCGCAAGATCGGCACGATTGGCCGGATCGGCTGCTTCTCGTTCCAGTCCTACAAGCTCGTCAATGCCGGCGAGGGCGGCATGTTCATCACCGACGACCCCGAGCTTGCCGCCCGCGCGGTGATCATGTCGGGCGCCTACGAGCACAACTGGAAGAAACACCCCGGCCTGCAGACCGGCTTCATGCGCTGGCAGAACCGGCTGCCCTTGTACAACATGCGGATGCAGAACCTCTCGGCCGCCGTGATCCGGCCGCAGATCCCCGAGATCGCCGCCCGCGTCGCCGCCGGCCGCGCCAATCACGACCACGTCGCGGAGCGCCTAAACGCCTCGCCCTGGATCGAGGTGCCGCCCGCCCTGCCCCAGGAGGAACGCGCCCCGGATTCGCTGCAGTTCAACCTGAACGGCTTCGACACCGACGACGAGGCGCGCGCCTTCCAGGACGCCGCCCTGCGCCGCGGCGTCTCGGTCCAGGTCTTCGGGCTCTCGAAGGACAATGCCCGCGCCTTCTGGAACTGGCAGTTCCTCGGCACGCCGCCCGACCTGCCGAAGACCCGCGCGATGCTGATGCGGGCCTGCGACGTGCGCCTGCCGACGCGGCTCACCCGCGCCGAGCTCGACGTGATCGCCGACGGCCTGCTCGCTGCGGTCGACGAGATCAGGCGCGCCTGATCCTTCTTCATTGCCAAAATACCCCCGCCGGAGGCCTCCTCCGGCGCGGCGTCAGAGCCTGGAGAGCTTTGACTGCAGCTCGGCAAGCTGCTTCTTGATCGCCTCGAGGTCTTCCTCGTCCTTGCCCTTCGCCTTGCCCTTCGGCTTCTCCTCGGCCTCGGATTCCCTCGCAGGCGCCAAGCCGCCCATCATCGAGCGCAGGAAGGCCTGCTGCTGGCGCTGCAATGCCTCGAAGCCCGGCATCGACGACATCGGGTTGGGGAAGGTCGAGAGGTTTTCCAGCATCTTCGACTGGCCCTCGCGCAGCATCTCGAAGGAGGCGGCGAGAAACTGCGGCACCACGCTCTGCGCACTCGTCGTGTAGCTGCGGACGAGATCGGTCAGCACGTCGATCGGCAGCACGCTCTCGCCGCGGCTCTCGTGCTCAGCGATGATCTGGAGGAGATACTGCCGGGTCAGGTCGTCGCCCGACTTCAGGTCGACGATCTGCACTTCGCGCCCGTCGCGGATGAAGGCGGCGATATCCTCAAGCGTGACGTAGTCGCTCGTTTCCGTGTTGTAGAGCCGCCGGCTGGCATAGCGTTTGATCAGCAGCGGCTTGGCGTCTTCGGCCATCGGCCATCCTCCCGGGATCGTCTTTTTTTGGCGTTGCAGCGAGATTAAGCCGCGCGGCAGAAAAGACAACAAAAAGAACGAAAAAAGAAAAGGGCGGGCACGAGGCCCGCCCAGTTTCGGTCTCACCGACAGGGAGGAGTAAGGAGACCGTTAATCTCGCACTCGCTACTTACTTCGAGGTCGCGGCTGCCGCGGCCTTCTTCGCGGCGGTCGTGACTTCCGCCTGGGCTTTCTTCACCGCGGCGGTCGCGTCCTCGGAGAAGTCCTTGCCGGCGGCGAGCATCAGCTCGACGGTTTCCATCTGGGCCTTCTTCGCGACTTCGGCGAAGGCGGCGAGGTTTTCGGCGGCCATCTCGGCAGCGGCCGACGCGAAGTCGGTCATCGCTTTGGAGTAATCGGTCGGCTCGTCCTTGACCTTGGCGAGGGCGCCGAACTTGGCGATCGTGTCCTTGGTCCACTTCGAGGAAATCTCGTTCGACTTCTCGGCGGCTTCGAGAGCGACTTTCGCCACTTTCTCACCGAGAACGGCCGAGGTCTTGAACGTGTCCTGGAACGCTTTCGCGTCGAAGGGAACGGAGGAAGCCATGTCCTGCATGACTTTGGTGAAGTCCTGGGTCTTCTGCATCTGTGTATCTCCTGGCAAGGGCGTCAGCCCGTTCTGCGTATGCAAGGAAGATACGTTCTGCACCGCAGCATTTCAAGGTTTTTCGCTGCAGTGCAGAAAAAAGTTTTTCCGCTTCTATTTCAGATACTTGGAACTTCAGCCACATAATTTCCCGGCGCCGGAGCCAGCACCGGATGCGCCGAATCGCCCAGAGCGCGCGCCGGAACCTTCGTGCCGGCCCGCGCCCGCAGCCACTCTTCCCAACGCGGCCACCAGCTGCCCTTGTGGAAGGTTGCCGACTTCAGCCACTCGTCGGCGGTCGTCATCTCGGCCTCGTTGGTGTAATGGCCGTACTTGTCCTTACCGGGCGGATTGATGATCCCCGCGATATGGCCCGATTGCGACACCACGAAGGTCTTGTCCTTCGACCCGTACTGCCGGATGCCGTTGAACGACCCCTTCCACGGCGCGATATGGTCGGCCTCGCAGGCCACCGCGAAGAGCGGGATCGTGACGTCCGTGAGCCCGATCGTCTCGCCGCAGATCCTGATCTTCCCGTCGGCGAGATGGTTGGCCTGGCAGATCCAGCGCAGGTACTCGACCGCCATCTTTGCCGGCAGGTTGGTGCCGTCGCCGTTCCAGAACAGAAGATCGAAGGCGGGCGGCGCTTCGCCCATCATGTAGTTGCGGATCGCCGGTGCATAAACGAGGTCGTTCGAGCGCAGGAACGAGAAGGTCCGCGCCATGAAATACTTGTCGAGATAACCGTCCTTTGCGACCTGCCCCTCGATGCCGTCGATGAAATCGTCGTCTAGGAAGACCGAGACCTCGCCGGGATCGGAGAAATCGGTGAGCGTCGTGAAGAAGGTCGCCGACTTCACCGACGTGTCGCCGCGCTTGGCGAGCACCGCCTGGGTCATGGTCAGCGTGGTGCCGGCGATGCAGTAGCCGACCGCGTTGGCCTGTTTCTCGCCGGTGATCTTCTTGGCCTCCTCGATCGCGGCGATGAAGCCCTCCTCCACATACTGGTCTAGCCCGACATCGGCATAGCTCTTGTCGGGGTTCTTCCAGCTCACGACGAAGAGCGTGTAGCCCTGATCGACGATATACTTGATCAGCGAGTTCGAGGGCTTGAGGTCCATGATGTAGAACTTGTTGATCCAGGGCGGGAAGATCACCACCGGCGTCGCGTGGACATCTTCGGTCGTCGCCTTGTACTGGATGAGTTCCATCATGCGGTTGCGATACACCACCGCGCCCTCGGTCGCGGCGACGTTCTCGCCAAGCGTGAAGGCGTCCGGATCGGCGAGCCGGACCAGGAGGTCGCCCTTGTTCGCCTCGATGTCGCGGACAAGGTTCTCGAGCCCCTTCACGAGGCTCTCGCCCTCGGTCTCCACCGCGCGTTCGAGCGCATCGGGATTGGTGCCGAGGAAGTTCGTCGGCGCCATCATGTCCATCATCTGATGCGCGAAATGCTCGACACGCTTGCGCTCGTGCGGCTCAAGGTCGTCGATATTCGCCAGCGCCTGCTCCATCGCCGCGACGTTGCGGAAATACTGCTGCTTGACGAAGTTGAAATAGGGATGGGTCTTCCAGAGCGGGTTGGAAAAGCGCCGGTCGGTCGGGCCGGCATCCTCGGGCGCGGTGAACTTGCCTGAGGCGAGCGCCTGCTGCGCGTCGATATAATGCTTCAGCGTCTTGCCCCAGAGTGCGGCCTGCTGCTCGATCAGCTTGCCGGGGTTTTCCAGCGCCTCTTTCCAGTAGGCGGTGACGGCATGGGCGAAAAGCGTGTGACCGGGCGCCTCGACCGCCGGATTGGGCATCCGCTTCTGTGCCATCGCCTGGATGAGGCGCTGCGTCAGTTCCTCGACCCGTGCCAGATTTGCACTGAGTTTTTCAAGATTTTCAGGGGCGGCCTCAAGTTCAGTTGTCATGTCAACCTTTCCTCCCTACTCTGTTGCACTGCAGCATAGCGTTGCTGCGCGCGCAGGAAAAGCGGCGTTATCGCCAGAGCGACCGGGACAGGAGATGCGATGAAGGGAATGTTTTCTTACGACCTGATGGAAAGCACCAGGAACACCAACGAGTGGTTGGGTGCCTCGGCCCGGGCAATGTCCTCCTACCCGATCTGGGGGCTCGTGCCGCATCCGATGTTCAAGGTGCTTTCCGCCTGGGGCCGCGTCACCGAACGCAGCTTCGCGCGCATGGTGATCAAGCCCGACTGGGGCATCCGCACCGTGGTCGGCAGCGACGGCCGCGACCATCTGGTGGATGTCGAGACCGTGGTCTCGCGCCCCTTCGGTGACCTCATCCACTTCAAGGTCATGGGCCGCGATCCGATGCCGCGCCGGGTGCTCCTGGTAGCGCCGATGTCCGGCCATTATGCGACCCTCCTGCGCTCCACCGTGCTCAGCCTCCTGCCCGATTGCGACGTCTACGTTACCGACTGGATCAACGCGCGTGACATTCCGGTCTCCGCCGGCAAGTTCGACATCGAGGACTACACCCTCTATCTCGTTGAATTCATGCGCCATCTCGGCCCCGACATCCATGTCGTCGCGGTCTGCCAGCCGGCTCCGATCACGCTCGCCGCGACCGCCTACCTCGCCGAGGCCGAGCCCAAGGCGCAGCCCCGCACGCTCACGCTGATCGGCGGCCCGATCGACCCCGACGCCGCCCCGACCGAGGTCACCGACTTCGGCCGCCGCCTGACGATGGGTCAGCTCGAACACTTGGCGATCCAGCGCGTCGGCTTCAAATATGCCGGCGCCGGGCGGCTGGTCTACCCGGGCCTGCTGCAACTCGCCTCCTTCATCTCGATGAATCTCGACCGCCACACCAAGGCCTTCTCCGACCAGATCCTGCGCGCCGCCAAGGGCGAGGCGAAGGAGCGCGACGCCCACAACCGCTTCTACGACGAGTACCTCTCGGTCATGGACATGACGGCGGAGTTCTACCTCTCCACGGTCGAGCGCGTCTTCAAGAAACGGGAGATCGCCCAGAACATCTTCACGGTCGCGGGTCAGCGCGTCGACATCGGCCGAATCACCGATGTCGCGGTCCACACGATCGAGGGCGAGGAGGACGACATCTCCGCCCCCGGCCAGTGCCGCGCGGCGCTCGACCTCTGCACCGGCCTGCCCGATTCGAAGAAAGCCTTCCATGTCGAGCCCGGCGCCGGCCATTACGGCATCTTCGCCGGCAAGTCCTGGCGCAACAACATCCGGCCGCTGGTGCTCGACTTCTTCGACGAGAATTCCGGCCTGCCGAACCGTCGCCGCACCGGCAAGCCGGAGATCCGCGCGGTCTGAGCCTTCCGGCGGCGCCTAGCCGGCGCCGCCCTCCAGCCGCGCGAGCACCTTCACGACCGACAGCTCGATCAGCTTCAGGCAGTCGGGAGTCGAGAACCGGTGGTCAGCGCCCTTCACCACGATGAGCCGGATATCCGGGCCCATCACATGCTCGATGAGCCGCACCGCCACCGCCAAAGGCACGTCGGCATCCTCCGTGCCCTGCAGCATCCGCACCGGGAACGGCAGGTCGAGCGGGCGCCGCAGCACCAGCCGGCCGCGCCCCTCCTCGATCAGCCGCCGCGTGATGATGTAGGGCTCGTCGGAATAGTCCGACGGCAGCGCGACCCGGCCCGCCTCCATCAGCTCCCGCCGCTGATCCTCGCTGAAGGCGCCCCACATCCCGTCCTCGGTGAAGTCCGGCGCCGCCGCGATCGTCACGAGGCCGGCGACCTTCTCCGGCATCTCCCGCGCCATCAGAAGCGCGATCCAGCCCCCCATCGACGAGCCGACCAGCACCTGCGGCCCCTCGGTCAGCGCGGTGATCGCCGCACGCGCGTCCTCGAACCAGTCGCCGATCGCGCCGTCGAGAAACTCGCCCGACGACTGCCCGTGCCCGGAATAGTCGAGCCGGAGAAACGCCCGTCCCGCCGCCTTCGCCCAGGCCTCGAGCGCCAGCGCCTTGGTGCCCTCCTTGTCGGACTTGAACCCGCCGAGGAACACCACCCCCGGCGTCCTGCCCCCGATCCGGTCATAGGCGATCCGCCGCCCCTCCGGTGTCGTCAGAAACTCGCTCATGAACACCCCCACATTCTTCATTGTCCCAAATACCCCCGGGGGTCCGGGGGTGGAACCCCCGGCCGTTGACTTCCGCGCCCCGATTGGGAATAGAGACGCCACATAACCCGCAACCGGGCGTTCCGTGGGCGCCAAACCGACGAGGAGCATGGGCCGATGACCCAGATTTCCCTGACATTCCCCGATGGCAACAAACGCGACTACGCGAAAGGCGTGACCGCCGCCGAAGTGGCGCAGTCGATCGCCCCCTCGCTCGCCAAGGCGGCAATCTCGGCTTGCGTCGACGGCCGGCACTGGGATCTCCAGTGGCCGATCGAGGCCGACAGCCAGATCGCCATATACACGATGAAGGACGACGCCCAGGCGCTCGAACTCATCCGCCACGACTTCGCCCATGTCATGGCCCGCGCCGTGCAGAAGCTCTGGCCCGAGGTGAAGGTCACGATCGGCCCGGTGGTCGAGAACGGCTGGTACTACGACTTCGACCGCGAGGAGCCGTTCACGCCCGAGGATCTCGGCGCCATCGAGAAGGAGATGCGCGCCATAATCGCCGAACGCGACCCGGTGAAAACCGAGGTCTGGGACCGCAGCCGCGCCATCGCCCACTACGTCGCCAAGAACGAGCCCTTCAAGGTCGAGCTGATCGAGGCGATCCCCGGCGACGAGCCCTTGCGCATGTACTGGCACGGCCACTGGCAGGACCTCTGCCGGGGGCCCCATCTCCAGCATACCGGCCAGCTCCCGGCCGACGCGTTCAAGCTGATGTCGGTCGCCGGCGCCTACTGGCGCGGCGATCACACCAAGAAGCAGCTCCAGCGCATCTACGGCGTCGGCTTCAAGAACCGCGACGACCTCAAGGCCCATCTGACGATGCTCGAGGAGGCCGCCAAGCGCGACCACCGCAAACTCGGCCGCGAGATGGAGCTCTTCCACATGCAGGAAGAGGCGCCGGGCATGGTGTTCTGGCACCCGAACGGCTGGACCGTCTACTCGGCGCTGCAGGACTACATGCGCCGCCGCCTCGACCGCGCCGGCTACAAGGAGATCAAGACGCCGCAGGTCGTGGACCGCGTGCTCTGGGAACGCTCGGGCCACTGGGAGGCCTACCGCGAGAACATGTTCATCGTCGAGGTCGACGAGGAAGGCGCCAAGGAAAAGCGCATCAACGCGCTGAAGCCGATGAACTGCCCCTGCCACGTCCAGGTCTACAACCAGGGCCTCAAGTCCTACCGCGACCTGCCGCTCCGCCTCGCCGAGTTCGGCTCCTGCCACCGCTACGAATCTTCGGGCTCGATGCACGGCCTCATGCGGGTGCGCGGTTTCGTCCAGGATGACGCCCACATCTTCTGCACCGAGGACCAGATCGAGGCCGAATGCGCGGGCTTCATCGACCTTCTGTCCTCGGTTTACGCCGATCTCGGCTTCACCAAGTTCGACATCAAGCTCTCGACCCGGCCCGAGGTCCGCGTGGGCTCCGACGAGATCTGGGACAAGGCCGAGGCGGCGCTCGAAAGCGCGGTCAGGAAGGTCCGCAACGACTATGTCATCGACCCCGGCGAAGGCGCCTTCTACGGGCCGAAGCTTGACTTCAAGCTCACCGACGCGATCGGGCGGGAATGGCAGTGCGGCACCTTCCAGGCCGATTTCAACCTGCCGGTCCGTCTCGGCGCGGAATATGTCGGCGAGGACGGCGCCAAGCACCGCCCGGTGATGCTCCACCGCGCGATCCTCGGCAGCTTCGAGCGGTTCCTCGGCATCCTGATCGAGAACTACGCCGGCAAGCTGCCGTTCTGGCTCGCGCCCCGGCAGGTCGTCGTCGCCTCGATCGTCTCGGATGCCGACGACTACGTCCACGAGGTCGTGGCTGCGCTTCGCGATGCCGGGCTCCGCGCCGAGGCCGACACCCGCAACGAGAAGATCAACTACAAGGTCCGCGAGCATTCGGTCGGCAAGGTTCCCGTGATACTCGCGGTCGGCATGAAGGAAGTCGCCGAGCGGACTGTTTCAATCCGCCGCCTCGGCGAGACCCGGACCGAAACCGCCGGCCTCGCCGAAGCGGTCGCGGCGCTCGCCGGCGACGCGACGCCGCCCGACGGCCTCGCCCGGAAATAAAGGCGTTCTGACAGGCTCCGCCCACAAGGGCGGGGCCTCCGCACCGGCCGAACCGGCCGGGCAGCTTGATGTTTCAGCTTTTCACGCACCTGTGGGCCACGCCTTCGTGAGTGGTCAGTGACCGAAGCTGCGGCTACGGTCCCTCCTGTCGACACGACGACCCAAGCAACCGCAACAAGGGATACAACCATGTCTCATTCCGTGAAGACCCTCGCCGTCGCCGGCAGCCTCGCCGCAGCCCTTGCTGGGCACATGGCCACGCCGGCCGCGGCCCAGGAGGCCAAGGAAAAGTGTTTCGGCGTGGCGCTGGCCGGCCAGAACGACTGCGCCGCGGGTCCGGGCACGACCTGCGCCGGCACCTCGAAGGTCGACTACCAGGGCAACTCCTGGAAGCTCGTCCCGGCCGGCACCTGCGCCACGATGGAACTGCCCGACGGCCGCATGGGCTCGCTCGAGGCGCTCGACCGCGACCTGCCGCAGGGCTGAGGATCGCCTCCGGCATCCCCGGCCTCGCCGGGGATGCTGTCCTGACCAACGGGGGACGGCATGCTAGACCAAACCGCCAAGCGCAGGCTTCCGGCCCGGCCCGGCGTCGGTTACAAGCCCCAGCACTTTTCCAGCATTCTCGCCGATCCGACTCCAGTCGAATGGCTCGAAATCCATGCAGAAAACTACATGGGCGACGGCGGCCGCCCCCTCGCGCAGCTCCGCCACCTCGCCGAACGCTTCCCGATTTCCGTCCACGGCGTCGGCCTCTCGATCGGCGGCGAGGCCGCTCTTGACCGCGACCACCTCGCCCGGCTGAAGCAGCTCTGCGGCTGGCTCGACCCGGCGAGCTTCTCCGAACACCTCGCCTGGTCCACCCACGGCGCCGAGTTCCTCAACGACCTCCTGCCGCTGCCCTATACGGAGGCCACGCTGGCCCGCGTCTGCGCCCATATCGACGAGGTGCAGGATCACGTCGGCCGCCGCATGCTCCTCGAAAACCCCTCGGTCTATGTGAATTTCACCGAGACAAATCTCGACGAGATCGACTTTTTGACCGAGATCGCGAAGCGCACCGGCTGCGGCCTGCTGCTCGACGTGAACAATGTCTATGTCTCCTGCACCAACCGGCAGACCGACCCCGGCGACTACATCGACCGCTTTCCCCATGATCTCGTGGGCGAGATCCATCTCGGCGGCCATGACGAGGATGCCGACGACGCCGGTGCGCCGCTCCTCATCGACGCGCATGGCTCCGAGGTCGTCGACCCGGTCTGGCAACTCTATGCCCGGACCCTCGCCAGGGGTGGCGCGAAGCCGACGCTGATCGAATGGGACAACGACGTCCCCGACTGGCCGGTGCTGGCCGAAGAAGCCACCCGCGCCGCCCGCATCCTCGACGGGGTACCGGCATGAGCCAGTCGGAGTTCCGCGCCGCCCTCCTCGACCCCAGCCGGCCCGCACCGGAGGGCCTCACCGGCCCCGCCGGCCAGCCCGCCGGGCGCCGCTTCGACGTCTACCGCAACAATGTCACCGTCTCGCTGACCGAGGCGCTGCGCCAGGCCTTCCCGGTCATCCGCAAGCTCGTCGGCGAGGAGTTCTTCACCGCGATGGCGCGCGAGCATCTGCGCGCCCATCCGCCCGCTTCCCCGCTGATGATGTTCTACGGCGCGGCGATGCCCGCCTTCCTCGAGACCTTCCCCCCGGTCGCGCATCTCGGCTACCTGCCCGACATCGCCCGGCTCGAGCTTGCGCTGCGCCAGTCCTACCACGCCGCCGACGCCGCGCCGGTCGCGGCCGAGGCGTTGCAGACCCTCACTCCCGACGCCTTCGTCGCAGCCCGGCTCCGGCTCGCCCCTTCCGTCCGGCTCCTCCGCTCCTGCTGGCCGATCCACGCGATCTGGACGGCCAATGCCCGCAACGGCACCGCCCCCAAACAGGCCACGGCCGAGGACGTGCTCATCGTCCGCCCCGATTTCGACCCCGAACCGCTTCTCCTTCCCGCCGGCGCCGCCCCCTTCGTCGCCGCGCTGGCAGAAGGCCGGACTGTCGGCGAGGCCCTCGACGCCGCCGGCGCGTTCGATCTCACCGCAACCCTCGGCCTCCTGCTCGGCGGGAGTGCGATCGTCGGCATCATTACAGGAGAGTGACCCCCCGTGTTTGCCGCCTATGACCGCCTCGCGGACCACCTCAGCCGACTTGCCCCCGCCACGCTGCCGACGCTCGCGCGGTTCGTCTTCGCCGGGGTCCTGCTCATTTATTACTGGAACTCCGCCCGCACCAAGTTCGGCGAGGGGATCACCGGCCTCTTCCGACCCTCGGACGGCGCCTATATCCAGATCTTCCCCAAGGCGGTCGAGGCCGCCGGCTACGACTTCTCGCAGCTCGGTCCCTTTCACTGGGCGGTGACGCTCGCCGGGACCTGGGCCGAGCTGCTCCTGCCGCTCCTGATCGTTCTCGGCCTCCTCACCCGGCTCGCCAGCCTCGGCATGATTGGCTTCGTTCTCGTCCAGAGCCTCACCGACATCCTCGGCCACGGCGTCGGCGGCGACGATCTCGGCCGCTGGTTCGACGCGACCCCGGGCGCGCTCATACTCGACCAGCGGGCGCTCTGGATCATGCTGCTCCTGCCGCTGGTCCTGATGGGCGCCGGTCCCCTGTCGCTCGACCGCCTGCTGGCCCGCAACCGCCGCTGAATCCGCACCTTCTTCAAATGCCTTGATTTTTGGCGGAAATACCTCATCATTTCCTCGGCGTGACCGCAGACTTTCCTACCGCTCCCTCGTCACGGGGCAGCCGGAAGATTCGAAAGACCTGGCTGCACGGCCTTGGGCAATGGCGCCCGGGAACAATGACTGAGGAGGAACGGATGGCCACTGGCACCGTTAAATGGTTCAATACTACCAAGGGGTACGGATTCATCGCCCCGGACGATGGCGGCAAGGACGTTTTCGTCCATATCTCCGCCGTCGAGCGCGCGGGCCTGAAGACGCTCGCCGACAATCAGAAAGTTGCCTACGAAATGCAGTCCGGCCGCGACGGCCGCGCCTCTGCGGCGGACCTGAAGCTGCTCTGATCCGACGGCATCCGTGACACCTGCGGCCCGCCTCCGGCGGGCCGTTTTCATGACAGAAGCGCTGCCTGCACGTCCTTGCCCCAGCCAAGGTGCAGCGCCGCGCCGCTGTCGATCACCGGCCGTTTCATCACGGTTGGATGCGCCGCGATGAGCTCCGCCAAGGGCGCCGCGCGGCTTGCCTCGTCAAGCGCCCGCCAGGTCGCCGAGGCGCGGTTGACCAGGCGGTCGCCGAAGGTCGCGAGGAACCGCTCCAGCTCCGCCACGGTCAGCGGCTCGGTGCGGATATCCCGGAAGGTGACCGCATGGCCCGCCGAATCGAGCGCCCGCCGCGCCTTGCGGCAACTGTCGCAGCTGGCAATTCCATACAGGATCATCGGCTCGGGCCTCCCGGATTCGCGCGCTTGCCCGGGCCCGGATAGTCGATGCCCGCGTAGCCTGGCAAGCCATCAGCAAGATTCCGCCTCCTTCCCCTCCGTAACCGCGCCCGATCGGCGGAAATCCGAGCATCGTCGGCGGAAGTCCGACGTCTCCGAACTGGAAACATTTGTCTCTATTGCGCAACATTTCGAGAATATTTAGCAGTAAAGACACTAGGTACGGTAGTCCGAGTTCTGGAGTTGAGAACCACGAGCAGTGACCGAGCAGCGCAGCGGAGCAGCCTCAACGGCGCCGCGCAAAGGGGGGCAGATGACTGTTAGCAATCAACTGATCGACCGGCTGTCGAGCGAGGCAGGCCGGAGGCTCAACGAAACCGCACGCGCCGGGAGGCGCCGGGCGCTAGGCTCGATCTCGCGTTGCTGCGTGACCGTGACCACCGACGGCACCACGATGCGCGAGGAGTTCTTCGACGTGACCCCGACCATCGGCGAAATCAGCGCCCGGGTCGGCGGCGGCGCCTATGTCGTGTCGATCGCGATGCGCCGCAAACCCCTGAGGGAGCGCATCCGCCTGATGCTGGCGGCAGAATGAGCGTGCGTCTCATCCGGGTCCGCGTCACCCATGACGGCCGCGCGGTGGAGGATCTGATCTTCGACACGCCGCCGACGCTGGCCAAGCTCGCCGCCACCGCCGGACCGGCGGCCTTCATCGTCTCGGTCCACTGGCCCGACGGTCCGCTTGAGGCCGAAACGGCCGGAGTGCCCGCGCTGGCGGAGTGAACGGCGGGCGCTGCCCGGCCGCAATCGGCCCGTCTGGACCGATGCGTGACGGTCTGCGGACCAGCCCCCGGCCCGCGCCGAAGGCGGGCCGGGGGCAGCCGCGCCTTATCCCCACAGCGCCTCGAACTCGCGCCATTCCCCCGCGGACATGCCCGAGTCGACCTGCGTCACGATCTCGCCGCGAAGCCGGCGCTTCAGCACATCGACCCCCTTGGCCGAAATGTTCGCGCCCCCCATCCGGTAGTCGCGGAACGCGCCGTAGGCGATCGGCACCCAGTCCTTGACGATGCCGCACATGACCTCGGCATAGGCGCGGATCTCGTATTGCGCATGCGCGTCCGCCCTGAGCCGCAGGAAGTGGAAGAGGTTGTGCAGGTCGGTCTTCCAGTACCACTGGGTATAGACATTCGCCGGCAGGTTCATCCGCGCCAACTCGCGCGCGAGGCCCTTCTGGCCGTCCTGGCTCAGCATCGCCTCGTAGTGGTCGTAGCTGCGCATCGCGTCCTCGCGCAAAAGGTCAAGGACGCGCTGCGCCTCCTCGCCCTCAAGCAGCTCGCCGCGGCCCTGGTTGTTCACCGTGGACTGCGCCGCCAGATGCTCCGGGGCCGGGATGTAGAACTCGCGGTCGAGGATCGAGTAGCGCGCCGAATACTCGTTCACGTTGGCGGTGCGGTGGCGGATCCACTGGCGGGCGACGAAGACCGGCAGCTTGACGTGGAACTTGACCTCGCACATCTCGAACGGCGTCGAGTGCCAGTGCCGCATCAGGTAGCGGATCAGCCCCTCGTCGTTCGTGACATGCTTGGTGCCCCTGCCGTAGCTCACGCGCGCCGCCTGGGTGATGGCGCTGTCGTCGCCCATGTAGTCGATGACCCGGACATGGCCGTGGTCGAGGACGTGATGGGCCATGTAGAGATGCTGCTCCATGCCCGGCGCGACCGCGCGCAGGGTCGGACGCTGGGCGGCGCGGGCCTCGTCGATCTCGGCCTGCTGTTCGGGGGTCAGGGTCATGGCGTCTCCTCCGCATTCGAATCGCGACCACTATATCTATGGTCCGGGCGGGTCGTCACTACGATAGAAGCGTTCGATGAAAAACAGGCCCTGCCCGGGCCCGCGCGCGGCGCTTGGCCCGAAACGGGGGCGCTGCTAGGCTGTTGGAAGAACAGTCCGGGAGGGGTCCATGGCATTGAAATATCTCCATACAATGGTGCGGGTGAAGGACCTCGACGCCTCGATGGCGTTCTACCGGCTGCTCGGGCTCGAAGAGACCCGGCGCTGGGACAACGAGGGCGGGCGTTTCACGCTTGTATTCATGGCACCGCCAGGCCAGCCCGACTGCCCGCTGGAGCTGACCTGGAACTGGGACGGCGACGACGCTCTCCCCTCCGACAGCCGCCATTTCGGCCATCTCGCCTACGAGACCGACGACATCTACGCGCTCTGCGCCCATCTGCAGGCCAACGGGGTGACGATCAACCGGCCGCCGCGCGACGGGCACATGGCCTTCGTGCGCTCGCCCGACAACGTCTCGGTCGAGCTTCTGCAGGCCGGCAAGGCCCTGCCGCCCCAGGAGCCCTGGGCGAGCATGGCCAATACCGGACACTGGTGAGTCTCCGGCTTGCCTCCGCGCTGATCGCGCTGGCGGCGCCGGCCGAGGCCGGCTGCCGGCTTGCGCTCGTGCTCGCGCTCGACGTCTCGGCGTCGGTCGACACGATCGAGGACGGGTTGCAGCGCCAGGGCCTCGCGCGGGTGTTGCGGCTGCCCGAGATCGAGGCGGCCTTTCTCGCCATTCCCGACCGGCCCGTGGCGCTCACCGCCTTCGAATGGAGCGGGCGCTACCAGCAGGACATGCTGCTCGACTGGCGGCTGATCGAAACGCCCGAAGACCTCGCCGCCGCCGCCACCGCCATTGGCACCAGCAAGCGCGGCCGCAACGACATGCCGACCGCGCTCGGCTACGCGCTCGGCTTCGCCTCCGGACTGTTCCGCGAGGGTCCGGAGTGCGACAGCCGGAAGATCGACGTCTCCGGCGACGGCCGCAACAACGAGGGCTTCCCACCCGACAGCGCCTACGACGCCTTCCCGTTCGAGCGGATCACGGTGAACGGGCTTGCGATCGGCAGCAGCGACCGAGAGATGGCGAATTATTACCGGCGCGACCTGATCCGCGGGCCGGGCGCTTTCGTCATCGAGGCGAAGAACTTCGCGGATTTCGAACGCGCGATGCGGCTCAAGCTGCTGCGCGAACTCGAGGGCCCGGTGATCGGCATGGCCGGGCCCGCCGCGCCATGAGACCGCGGCGCGGATGGTCGTGAAAGGAGGACCGCGATGAAGGCACCCGCAATGATCGTCGCGGCGCTCGCGCTGGCCGGATCGGCGGGCCCGGCGGTCTCAGGTTGCAGGCTCGGCCTCGCGCTCGGTCTCGACATTTCCGCCTCGATCGACGCGGGCGAATACCGGCTGCAGCGCGAAGGCCTGGCGCGGGCGCTGCTCTCGCCTTCGGTCGAGCGCCTGTTCTTCGCCTCCGGCGACTACTGGGTGGCGATCGCCGTCTACGAATGGAGCGCGAGGCGCCCCGAGCAGGTTCTCATCGACTGGACGCCGGCCCGGACCCGCACGGATCTCGTGCGGGCCGCCGACAGGATCGTCACCGCCCCCTACGGCGACACGATTTATCCCACGGCGCTCGGCCAGGCGCTCGGCTTCGGCTCGATCCTCCTGCGCCGCGCGCCGGACTGCGCGCGCCACACGCTCGACATCTCGGGCGACGGCAGGAACAACCACAGCTACCCGCCCCGAACCGCCTATCGCGAGTTCCCGTTCGACGGCGTCACGGTCAACGGCCTCGCGATCCTTGGCGCCGAACCCGACATCGCGGCCTACTACCACGACGAGGTGCTGCATGGTCCCGGTGCCTTCGTCGAGATCGCGGACGATTTTCGCGACTTCGAGCGGGCGATGCGGCGCAAGCTCGAACGCGAGCTTGGCGCGCCTGAAATCACCATGACGCTCGACCACCCGCGACCGGACGTCGGAGGCTGACCGGTGATCCGCGCGCTCGCCCTCGCCGTCCTCTGCAGCTTACCGCCCGCAGCCGAGGCGGGATGCCGCCAGGCGCTGGCAATCGGCCTCGACGTCTCCGGCTCGGTCGACGCGCGGGAATTCCTGCTCCAGGTCCGCGGCCTCGCCGCCGCGCTCCACGCCGCGCCGGTGCGGGCACTTCTGCTCGAGGCCCCCGAGACGCCGGTCGCGCTTGCGGTCTACGACTGGTCGGGCAGCGCCGACCAGCGGCTGATCCTGCCCTGGACCGAGATCCGCGATGCCGCCACGCTGGAGAGCGTCGCGGCGACGATCGCGGCGACGAACCGCGTCCCGCGTTCCCCCGCCACCGGCGTCGGTGCGGCGCTGGCCTATGGCGACCGCCTGCTCGCCCAGCGCCCGGACTGCTGGCGGGCGGTCCTCGACCTGACCGGCGACGGGCTCAACAATTCCGGGACGCAGCCGCGCGACCTGCGCCTGCCCGAGCGGATGCCGCCGGCGACCGTGAATGCTCTGGTGATCGGGGTCCATTCCGATGAGGGCGGCGAGCCCGGCATCGCCGAACTGACCGCCTGGTTCGCCACGGAAGTGATCCGCGGTCCGGATGCCTTCGTCGAGACCGCGCTCGGCTTCGACGACTTCCAGGCGGCGATGGAGCGCAAGCTGGTGAAGGAGCTATCCGGTCTCAGGATCGGCGCCGCCGACGCCGCGCGACGCTCCGCCCGACGCCGCTGACGCTTCGGCTGACGCCGCGCGGCACCGTGCGGCGTTGGCGGCGCTTCGGCGGACGGCGTGGCGCTCCGGTCGAAGCCGGCGGTGCCTCGGTGGACGGCAGGCGGCGCGACGCTCTGGTCGAGGCCGGCGGCGCTTCGGCTGACGGCGCATGGTGCGGTTTTCTGGTCGAAGTCGGCAACTGGGCGGCGACCCGGAATCGGCGCGTCGTCAGGCGCGCGACGCGCTGCAAGCCCGAACCCAGCGCTCGCCACACCCCGCCGGCCGGTCGCCGCGACCGGCGGCGTGCCGCAACCGCTTCCATGAACCAGACACTAGCGCCGGCCAAGCCCCTGTCAGTAGATGTAGCGGATCTGGTCGATCCAGAACCGCTCCACCCGCCGCAACAGCGCATTCACCTCCTCAGAGCTCTTGAAGCCCATCACGCTGCGCGCCTCCAGAAGCTCCGCATGGCGCTCGAAGAGGCCAGCCACCGCGTCGCGCACGACCTGCCCCTTATCCGTGAGGCGCACCCGCACCGAGCGGCGGTCGATCTCGCAGCGTTCGTGATGCATGTAGCCGGCCTCGACCAGCTTCTTCAGGTTGTAGCTGACATTCGAGCCCTGGTAATAGCCGCGGCTCTTCAACTCACCCGCCGTCACCTCGTTCTCGCCGACGTTGAACAGCAAGAGCGCCTGCACGGCATTGACCTCGAGGATGCCGAGGCGCTCGAACTCGTCCTTGATCACGTCGAGCAGGAGCCGGTGCAGCCGTTCGATGAGACCGAGGGTCTCCAGATAATCCGCGATCGGCCCCTGACGGGGCCGATCGTCAACCGTCGCATGAAGCGTCATCTTGATCTCCGCCGTTGTCTGCGCTCGGCGGCAGATTGGGCGGAAAGGACAAAATTTCGGTTAAGACCGATGCGTGGCCTCAGCTCCGCACCCGCGGGCCGCGCGCGAAGGCGGTGATTTCGGCGATCAGCCCCGCAAAACGCTCCGGCGCCGGGGCGGCGCCGGTTACCCACGGGTAGATATCCTGGTCGTTCTCGGCCAGGAGCGCGTCGTAGAGCGCGAGCCGTTCTGCGGGCATCGTGGCGAGATGGGCATCGGCATAGGGGCCGAGGACCAGATCCATCTCCTTGGTGCCACGCCGCCAGGAGCGCATCGCCATGCGCTTCAGGCGGGCTTCCGGGGTCTCGCTCACGCGGCCTTGCCGGCCGCGCCCTGGCGCAGCTTCTTCTCGAGCCGGCCGAGCCGCCCGGTCATCGCGCTCATCGCGGCGCGGAGTTCACGGATCTCGGCCAGGACGCCCTTGACCTGAGCCGCCTCCGTGTCCGTTTCGCCCGGCCCTTCGATGCCGTCGCCTTCGCCGGTCAGGAGCCACATCAGCGACACGCCGAGCATCCCGGCGAGCATCTGCAACCGATTGGCGCGCGGCTCCTTGGCATCGGCCTCCCAGTGCTCGATGACCCGGGTCTTCACGCCGAGCCGCTGGGCGAGATCGGCCTGGCTGAGACCGGAGGCCTCGCGCGCAGCGGCCAGACGGTCGCCAAAGGTGGCGGCGTCGTCGCTGAACCATTTCTCGTTGGCGTCTGCAGATTTCTCTAGCGTGTCGGTGTTCATCAGCTCTCCTTTTAAAGTCGCTTGTGGTGAACGAGGTCGCAATCTAAGACATGCAGCCGGTAATTTCAAACCGGAGTCCCCCCATGCCGTTCATTTCCGACACCCTGGCCCGCGTCAAACCGTCGCCGACCATCGCAGTGACCACCAAGGCGCAGGAACTGAAGGCCGCCGGGCGCGACGTGATCGGCCTTGGCGCGGGCGAGCCGGATTTCGATACGCCCGAGAACATCAAGGCCGCCGGAAAGCGCGCAATCGATGCAGGCAAGACCAAATACACCGCCGTCGACGGCATTCCGGAACTGAAACAGGCGATCTGTGCCAAGTTCGAACGCGAAAACGGCCTCAGCTACAAGCCGAACCAGATCACCGTCGGCACCGGCGGCAAGCAGACGCTTTACAATGCGCTGATGGCGACGCTCAATCCGGGCGATGAGGTGATCATCCCCGCGCCCTACTGGGTCAGCTATCCCGACATGGTGCTTCTGGCAGGCGGCACTCCCGTCGCCGTCGAATGCGGGATCGACAGCAATTTCAAACTGACGCCGGAAAAGCTCGCCGCCGCGATCACGCCGAAGACCAAATGGTTCATCTTCAACTCACCCTCGAACCCGACCGGTGCGGGCTATACCCGCGACGAGTTGAAGGGGCTGACCGATGTGCTGATGAAGCACCCGCATGTCTGGGTGATGTCGGACGACATGTACGAACATCTCGTCTTTGACGATTTCGAATTCGTGAGCCCCGCACAGGTGGAACCCGGCCTTTACGACCGGACGCTGACCTGCAACGGCGTCTCCAAGGCCTATGCGATGACCGGCTGGCGGATCGGCTATGCCGCGGGCCCGGTGCAACTGATCAAGGCGATGGGCACGATCCAGTCGCAGTCGACCTCCAACCCCTGCTCGGTCGCGCAATTTGCCGCCGTCGAGGCGCTGAACGGGCCGCAGGACTTTCTGGCCGAGAACGTAATGACCTTCCAGCGTCGCCGCGACCTCGTCGTCTCGATGCTGAACCAGGCCAAGGGCGTCACCTGCCCGCGCCCCGAGGGCGCCTTCTACGTCTATCCCGACATCTCGGGCTGCATCGGCAAGACCTCGGCCGGAGGCGCCGTGATCACCGACGACGAGGCCTTCGCGACGGCACTGCTTGAGGAAACCGGCGTCGCCGTCGTATTCGGCGCGGCCTTCGGTCTTTCGCCCAACTTCCGGGTCAGCTACGCTACCTCCGACGCGGCGCTCGAAGAGGCCTGCCGCCGGATTCAGGCGTTCTGCGCCGGCTTGCGCTGAGGAACCGATATGCCGGGCGTTCTGCCGGACCTCTACTTCCGCATCAGGGAAAACGGCGCGGCGGTGTTCCGGGTCGACAAGGAAAACCGCCAGCGGCGGATCGAGATGGAGCAGATCGCCGTCGTCAACGTCAAGAACGGCGAGATCAAGCCGCAGAGCGAGCGCAAACTCTCGGACGCCGACATGACGGCGATCCGCGACTGGCTGAGGTCGCGCCAGGAGTTGCTCGCCCGGCGCGACATCGACGACATCCACCGCTCGATCGACCATCTCAACCTCACCGCGCAATGGGCGCAATCGAAGGCGAGCGCCGAGCAGCTCGACGCGGTTACGGACGCGCTTTTGCTCGCAATGCACGACCTGCGCTCGGTCCTCGTGCGCAAGAAGTCGGAACGGCTGGCGCAGGCCGAAGCGCGGCCTGCGCGAAACAACGGCTAAAGGCGCCGGCTCCGCCTTCAGGCGGCCCCCTCCGAGCGGCCGCCCCACCGGCGCCAGAACCGCGCCATCAGGAGCGCCGCCGCGACCGCGAGCCCGACGACAAGCCCGAGCCAGAGCCCGACCCCGCCGAGCCCGAGCGGGAAGGCGAGCACATAGCTCGCCGGAATGCCGATCAGCCAGTAGCTGACCGAGGCGATCAGCATCGGCACCCGAGTGTCCTGCACCCCGCGCAGAAGGCCGAGCGCCATGACCTGCGCGGCATCCGCCAGCTGGAACAGCGCGGCAACCACCAGAAGCGCCGTGGCGTAGGCGACGATCGCCCCGGCCTGGGGCTCGGACGGGTCAAGGAAAGCCCGGATCAGCGGCCCCGGCAGCGCCAGGAACAGCACGACCACCAGCGCCGCGAAGACCAGCGACATCGCGATCGCGGCCAGGGCGCCGTCCCTCAGCCCCGGCCCGTCGTCCCGGCCGAGCGCCCGTCCCGCGCGCACCGTCGCCGCGTTCGAGAGGCCGAGATGGACCATGAAGGTGACCGCCGCGATCTCCTGCGCGATGCCGTGCGCGGCAAGCTCCATCGTGCCGATCCAGCCCATCATCAGCGAGGCCGCGACGAAGAGCCCGCCCTCGAAGAGCCCGGTCAGACCGATCGGCCAGCCAAGCCGGTAGACCTGAACGAAGGCCGGCCAGTCGGGCCGCCAGAACCGCTGGAACAGGTGGAACCGGCGTGCGGCCGGATGGGCCGCCGCATAGACGCCCATCACCACCAGCGTGAGCGCCTGGGTTCCGACCGAGGCGATGGCCGCGCCGCGGATACCAAGCTCCGGCGCGCCCCAGTTGCCGAAGATCAGCATCCAGTTGAGCACCGCGTTGAGCACGACGCCCGCGACCGTCGCCCAGAGCACGATCCCGGCGCGCTCAAGCGCCGACAGGAAGCTCCGCAACGCGGCGACGAGCAGCGCCGGGATCATGCCGAGGCCGGCGATCCGGAGGTAATCCTGCGCCAGCGCCGCCACCGTGTCGTCCTGGCCCAGCGCCAGAAGGATAGGCCCCGACCACCACATCACCGGCAGGACCGCGATGCCGAAGAGCGCCGACAGCCATAGACCCATGCGCGTGTCGCGCCGAACCTGGGTCTCGTCGCCGCGACCGAGCGCCGCCGCCACCATCGGCATCACCGCCTGCGCGAACCCCGCGCCGAGGATGAACAGGATGAAGAAGGTCGAGGCACCGAGCACGACGGCGGCAAGCTCGGTCACGCCGTACCAGCCCAGCATCACCGTGTCGGTGACGTGAAGCGCCATCTGCGCGAGGTTCGAACCGACAAGCGGCAGCCCCAGCGCAAGAAGCGCCCGCCCATGCGCGCCGTATGTCCTCCGCCCTGTCATCCGCGAGCCTTACGCCCGCGGCCCGTCGAGGTCCAGTCTTGCCCGGTCAGTCCCGCGCGGGCGCGCCCGGCAGGCGCAGTTCGTCCGGGACCGGCGGGCGGCCGACCAGCGCCTGCACGGCGCTCGGATCGCGGTCCGGAATCCGCCGGAATCCGGCGCGTTCGGAGATCCTGCGGATCGCCTCGTTGGTCTTGAGATAGATGATCCAGATCTCCCAGACCCCGCGCAGCCGGCTTTCCCGGAGCGCTTTGTCGAACAGCGCCGCCCCGATCCCGGCGCGGCGGTTCTCCTCCTCGACCGAGAGCGCGATCTCGGCCACAGGGCGATGGCCCGCGCGGATATGGACCTCGGCGATGCCGCAAAGCTGGTGGCCGCGGGCGGCGTCGACGACGACCGTGGGTCCGGTGGTCGCGGCATAGCGCGCCACGGCCGCGTCCGACGACCAGGTGAGGAACCTCTGGAGCCGCGATTCCTGGTCGAGCCGCAGCAGATGGACGGCAAGCCGCTCGCGCCAGCTCGGATCCCCCGGCGGGTGCGCGGTCAGGACAAGGCCGGATGACACTGGTCCGGGCATCGGTCACATCCGTTTCTGCGCGCGCAATGCTGCATCGCAGAAACAAGGTGGGGCATGTGGCGCGGAAATGGAATACCCAGTCCCCGCAAAAGCGGTCAGACCGGCCATGCGGCTCCGGCATGGCGCGGCCGGATCGCCGCCTCAGGCGTCCGTCGGCGTATCGTCCTTCCGGCCCGCCCCGTTCGCGGACCGCCGCAGATCGGGATGCAGCGCGGCGCCGAGGATATGCTCGGAACCGCGCACGACATGGCTCGCCCGGCCGACGATAAGCGGGTCCGGCGCGGTCACGACTTCGGGATCCTTGCCGGGATAGTCCAGCGAGGCGAGGAAATGGCGCATGCAATTGAGCCGCGCCCGCTTCTTGTCGTTCGACTTGACAATCGTCCAGGGCGCGTCGGCGGTATCGGTGTAGAAGAACATCGCCTCCTTCGCCTCGGTATAGTCGTCCCACTTGCCCAAGGAGGCCATGTCGATCGGCGACAGCTTCCAGCGCTTCAGGGGATCGGTCTCGCGGCTCGTGAAGCGGTGGCGCTGTTCGGTCCTTGTGACCGAGAACCAGTATTTGTAGAGCCGGATCCCCGAGCGCACGAGCATCCGCTCCAGCTCCGGCGCCTGGCGCATGAATTCGAGATATTCGGTCGGCGAGCAGAACCCCATCACCCGCTCGACGCCGGCGCGGTTGTACCAGGAGCGGTCGTAGAAGACCATTTCGCCTGCGGTCGGCAGATGCTCGACATAACGCTGGAAGAACCACTGGCCCTTCTCGTTCTCCGACGGCTTGTTCAGCGCCACGACCCGAGCGAAGCGGGGATTGAGATGCTCCATGAACCGCTTGATCGTGCCGCCCTTGCCGGCCGCGTCGCGGCCCTCGAACAGGATCACGAACTTCTGCCCGGTCTCCTGCGCCCATTTCTGGACCTTCAGCAGTTCGGCCTGCAACCGCGCCTTCTCGGCCTCGTAGGTCTTGCGCGCCATCTTGCGCGAATAGGGATAGCGGCCGCTCTCGAAGGCATGGCGGATCGCGTCGGCATCAACGACCGGGAAAGTCTTCGGCCCACGGGCGCGGATGGCGCTTCCGGCACCGTCGGCTTTCTCCACCGCCTCGGGCTCGGCTTCGGTCGTCGTGGCCTCCGCGACCGGCGACGCGATGTCCTCGGCCGCGGATATCACCTCATCCACGACCTCCACCACCACTTCGGTTGCGTCCGAAGACCGATCTGCCATAGCTCCACCCTCCTCCACGTTCGGCAGATGAATCTTGCCCGAAAACCCGCCCTCCGGCCTTGATTCGCATCAAATCAAGCCCTCTTTGCCGCAAAGATCCCGAAGCCAAAGGGGCTACCGCCCGTGCCCGCTTCGCGTTAGCGATAGAGGGACATCGATCGCGGAGGGAACCATGCTGACCATCTACGGCGTCTATCGCAGCCGCGCCTCGCGCAACTTCTGGCTCCTGGCGGAGCTCGGCATGGAGTTCGAGCATGTCCCGGTGATCCAGGGCTACCGCCTGCCCGATCCCGAGGCGGAAGACGCGCCCTTCAACACGCTCTCGCCCGGCTTTCTCTCGGTCAGCCCGGCGGGCGCGGTGCCGGTCCTCAAGGACGGGGACTTCGTGCTGTCGGAATCGCTCGCGATGAACCTCTACCTCGCCCGCAAGGCCGGCGGGCCGCTCGCGCCTTCGGACGCGCGAGAAAACGCGCTCATGGAGCAATGGGCGCTCTACGGCGCGACCTCGGTCGAGTCCCATGCGCTCGCCATCATGTACGCCCATGCCGAGGGCCGCGCGAAGACGCCCGAGGGCGAGGCCGAGATCGCGGCCGAGACGGCGCGGCTCCGCCGCCCGCTCGGCGTGCTCAATTCACACCTGCGGGAACACGGCCACATGGTCGGCGGCCGCTTCACGGTGGCCGACATCAACATGGCCGAGATCCTGCGCTACGCCCAGTCCGAGCCGGGCCTCATCCCCGCCTACCCTGCCATCGCCGCCTGGCTGGCCACCTGCCATGCCCGCCCCGCCTTCAAGGAGATGTGGGAGCGGCGGCTGGCGGAGCCGGCCTGAGGCCAGACCCCCGGCAGGAGCCTCGAGCCGGCATCGGGCTCAGGCAGGCACGCGCAGGCGCCGGCACGCGCAGGCGCCGGCACGCCCCGGTTTTGGTGCAACGTGCCCGCCGTGGTACACTTTTCAGGTCAATATCCCTGAAGGGAGGATGCAACCATGCGATTGCACCTCTTCACGCAGCTTCGCCTGCTCTGCCTGGCCGTTCTCTTGCCAAGCTTGGCGGTCGCGCAGGATCTGGTACCGCTCGCCAGTTCCGGCGACATGCCGGCCCTGAAGGCGGCCTTGCCCGAAGGCTCCAAGCCCGATCCCGACATGCTGGTCAAACCGCTCTACTTTGCGGCCCAGCGCGGACAGGACGAGGCTGTGAGCTACCTCTTGTCCGTGGGAGCCGAACCAGACTCCGCGACGGATTTCGGCACCGCGCTCGGGATTGCCGCCCGCAACAACCACACCGGGATCGTCGCCGCCCTGCTGGCAGCCGGGGCCGATCCGAACCTGCCCGGCGGCGAATACGGAATGATGCCGCTCCATCAGGCCGCCGAGCGCGGAGCTATCGAGGCCGCCCGCCTGTTGCTCGAAAATGGCGCCGACGTGAATGCGGGGACGGCTCGCTTGGGCTGGCCCGCAATTCAGTTTGCCGGGTCGAAGGACCAAGCCGAGATGGTCGCGTTCCTGCGAGACATGGGCGCCGGTCCGGCACCTGTCGAGGCCCTGAAGCCGGGGGAACTCGAAGCGGCCGACCCCGAGGAAGGGCGCGTGCTGGCGATCGAGTGTGGCGGCTGCCACGGCATGACGCCGGGTGAAGCTGGCTCGGGGCAACATCCTGGCCCCAACCTCGTCGGCGTCGTCGACCGTGCCAAGGCGTCTGCCGATGGCTTCCCGTATTCCAAGGAGATGCAAGCGCAGACGGGAAGCTGGACCCCCGAAGAGCTCAACGTCTTTCTGGCCGATCCGCACAATGTCGTACCCGGGACTACGATGACCGGCGGGCGCCAGCCGGATCGCGCCGCGCGAGTCGCCATAATCGCGCACCTCGTTCATCTCGCGCCCTAGCGACGGGTGAATCGCGACGGACGGCCACGGCGCAAAGTTACACGCCGAAACAGTTCGGCTCCCGGCAACGCCTGCCGGCGCCCGGTTTCCGCCTACCGCAGCGCCTCCGGAACCTCGCAGACCGGGATCGGCACCATCTTGTGCCGGTTGGCGGCATTCAGTCGCCGGTAGATCGCCAGCACCTCGGCCTGCCGTCCTGTCAGCGCGCCCGCGTCGCCCTCGAACGCCATCGCCCATTCGAGCTCGGGATAGCTCGCGCCGATCTGGTCCTCGTCGGTGCGGCTGTCGCCCCAGAGCCCGTCCGTCGGCGGCGCCTTGAGGATCGCCTCGCCCACGCCGAGCGCGCGGCCGATCTCGTAGACCTCCGACTTGGTGAGATCGGCGATCGGGCTCAGGTCGACGCCGCCATCGCCGTACTTGGTGAAGAAGCCGATGCCGAAATCCTCGACCTTGTTGCCGGTGCCGACGACGAGCGCGCCGTGGAGCCCCGCGAGGTAGTAGAGCGTGGTCATCCTCAGCCGCGCCCGCGTGTTCACCAGCGCCATGTCGCGCGCCGCCCCCTCGGGCTCGCCCGGCAGCGCGGCGACGAGACCGTCGAAGACCGGCGTCAGTTCGACCTCCTGTCCGGCGACGCCCGCATGGCGCGTCTTCAGCGCCGCGATATGCTCGCGCGCCCGGCTGACCTGCTCGCGACCCTGGTGAATCGGCATCTCGACCACCAGCGTCGGCAACCCGGTCCGCGCCGCGAGCGCCGAGGAGACGGCGGAATCGATGCCGCCCGAGACCCCGACGACGAAGCCCCTGGTCCCCGCCTTCGCGCAGTAGTCCGCAAGCCAGCCGGTGATGTGGTCGATGACCGCGTCCGTCTTCATGTGCCCGTTCCCGCTCGTGTCCGCCGTTGCCGCCCGACCCTATCAGGCCGGCGCAGCAAGGCCATCCCCTTCCGCCGCTCAAACGGGCCTGAACAACGACATCGACCAACGCCAAGCCCCCCCGAATGGCCCCTGCCCTTCGCGACCTCGGCGTCGAGATATTCCGCGGCAGCACCTTCCTGCCCGCAAACGCTCCGCGGAGGAGGTCTTGAGTGCAAATGCTTGGCACGCGGCGGCCTGCTCGCCACCTGACATGCGCGGCCCGCCGGCTGGGTGACGTGGGAACAGCGGCTCGCCGACCCGGCACGGCTTTCAATCGCGCCGGCAGGGGCGCGCGGTCCGGCGGCGGCTGTCGGCCCGTTCACTGCCTGATGCCGCATCGGACGTGCGGTTGCCGGAGACTAATCTTCGTTGGTCTTAGCCATGGTCGACACGAGCGAGAACGCCGCCCGCAAGGACGGCGTTCCCCGGTGCCGCGCTGGCGTCATGCCCATCCAAGCTGCTTCAGGGAATGGACGTCGTTCCAGATCTTGGTCATTCGCGCGATCTTGTCGCCTTCGAATTCCATGACATAGGCGTATTCGGCCGCCACCGCCCTGCCGGTCGGGGGCATCGGCCCGCCCTCTCCGGTTTGCGTTCCCTTGAAGACCGAGGTCGCCGTCACGATGTTGCGATCATGATCGGTCGAGAAGGACTTGAGCTCGTAGTGGCCGTCCGGGATCGGGGTCAATAGGCCCGCCGTCCAGCCGGTATAGCCTTCAAGCGTCGCAACGTCGGCCAGCGCATCTGCCTGGCACGAAAAAGCGGCCCCCTCGTGACAGTATTTCTTGCACACCTCCCAGCCCTTGCCGGTCTCACAGGCGTCAAAGAATGCCATCGCGGTTTCCGATATCGTCATCTTGGTGCCCCCCAGTGCTGTTGAGTGCTCGTTTCGGTTCGTTACCTCGCATGAAGGCCTGCCCAGCAACCAAATTATAAAACAAAAATTTTAAAACATCCACCTTGCCGCCTCGCAGACCTTACCCTACCCGCGCAAGGCCCCCATGACCACGTCGTAAAGATTTGGTATCATGCGCTTTTTCTCGTAATGTCGGCCGTAGAGCACGGCGCCGTGGACACAGAAAACGACAAAGCTCGCAAGCACCGCCGGGTCCTTGTCCGGGCCGATGTCTCCGTCCCTCTGGGCGTTGATCAAGGCCGTTTCGATCAGCGATTCGAGCTCGGAGCAGAACGCACCGATCTCCTGCACGGCGTCCGGGCCGATCACATGTTTCTGCGACAGATGGTTCATCATCAGGCAGCCCTTGTACTCGGACCTCGCCGCGCCGGTCATGACACTTCCGATGAACGCCTCGACACCGGCGATATTGGGATTGTCGCGGAGCATTTCGTACCGCGGCTTGATGACGTGGCCGCGATAGTGCTTGAGCGTTTCGAGAAACAGCCCGTCCTTGTCTACGAACTCCTTGTACATGCTGGCGGTGTTCAGACCGGTTTCGCGGACGATGTCCCCAACCGAGGTCGCCTTGTAGCCGTCTCGCCAGAACATACCCATGGCGGTTTCGACGACCGCAGCGCGCGAGTATTTCCTGGGTCTGCCCATCTTGTTATTTTAAAACGTCCACTAAAAAACCTCAATGACCAGGCTACGGCAGGCAAGGCGAAGCACTACCCTCCAGCCCGTCGTGACACCGGGGGCTTACGGTCGCTTCGTCCTGCACGGCAGATGCTCCGCCCCCCCTCAACCCGGCCTTCGCGCGATGAAGTCGATCAGCGCCGAGCGTCCCGAATGGCCCTTGCCCTCGTCGACCTCGGCGTCGAAATCCTCCGCCCTGAGCACCTCCCAGCCCGCAAAAGCGTCCCGCAGAAGGTCGAGCGTATACATGTTCGCGGGATCCGGCGGCCCGCCGGTGCCGTAGCCAACCTGGCGCGGCGCGTAGCCGTGCAGGAGCAGGAGCCCACCCGGCCGCACCGCGCCACGGATCCGCTCGAAAAGCGCCGCCCGTTCATCCGGCCCGACGAACTGGATGAAGATGCCGGCGACGACGTCATAGGCCTCCGACCAGTCCCAGTCCTCGATCCCTGCGCGATGGAAGTCCACCGTGACGCCCCGCGCCGCCGCGAGTCGCTCCGCCTTGGCGAGCGCGTTCGGCGCCGGCTCGAACGCCGTGACGCGCATCCCCTGTTGCGCCAGCCAGACCGAGTTCCGCCCCTCTCCATCGGCGATCGAGAGCACCCGCTCCCCCGCTTTCAGCCAGGGCGCGGCACGGCGCAGGAAATCCGCCGGCGCGGTGCCGAAAAGGTAGTCATCCCCCTGATATCGTTCGTTCCACATGGCCCCTCCTTGGTGGCTCTCCCGCCGCCACCCCCCATATTTCGCGCCACCACGCCCGTTTCGCAAGCCCGACCCCGCTTGCCCCGCCCGCCCCCACATGGTCTAATCGCCCCCCAATCAAGACCGACAGAGCAGTCCTCATGGCCGACGACCTCCTCGCCGCACGGGCGGACGACTACAACGCCGATTCCATCGAAGTCCTCGAAGGGCTCGAACCGGTGCGCAAGCGCCCCGGCATGTATATCGGCGGCACCGACGAACGTGCGCTCCATCACCTCGTCGCCGAGGTGCTCGACAACTCGATGGACGAGGCGGTGGCCGGCCACGCCAACCGGATCGAGGTCGAGCTTCACGCCGACCACGCCATCACCATCCGCGACAACGGCCGCGGCATCCCGATCGACCCGCATCCGAAATTCCCCGGCAAGTCGGCCCTGGAGGTCATCCTCTGCACGCTCCACGCCGGCGGCAAGTTCTCCGGCAAGGCCTACCAGACCTCCGGCGGCCTCCACGGCGTCGGCGCCTCGGTCGTGAACGCGCTCTCCGACTCGATGGTGGTCGAGGTCGCCCGCAACAAGGAGCTCTTCGAACAGCGCTTCTCGCGCGGCGTGCCCCTCGGCCCGGTGCAAAAGATCGGCGCCGCCCCCAACCGCCGCGGCACCACCGTCACCTTCCACGCCGATGAGGAAATCTTCGGTCACCACCGCTTCAAGCCCGCCCGTCTCTTCAAGATGGTGCGCTCCAAGGCCTATCTCTTCTCCGGCGTCGAGATCCGCTGGAAGACCGCCATCGACGACGGCGAGACGCCGGCCGAGGCGACCTTCCACTTCCCCGGCGGCCTCGCCGACTATCTCCACGAGCAGATGAACGGCTCCACGACCTATGCCGACCGCCCCTTCGCCGGCAAGGTCGGCTTTCAGGAGAAGTACGGCGAGCCCGGCTCGGTCGAATGGGCGATCAACTGGACGCCGTCCCGCGACGGTTTCATCCAGTCCTATTGCAACACCGTGCCGACACCCGAGGGCGGCACCCACGAGGCCGGCTTCTGGGCCGCGATCCTGAAGGGCATCCGCGCCTATGGCGAGCTCGTCAACAACAAGAAGGCCGCGCAGATCACCCGCGACGACCTCCTCACGGGGGGCTGCGCGCTGGTCAGCTGCTTCATCCGCGACCCCGCCTTCGTCGGCCAGACCAAGGACCGGCTCTCGACCGAGGCCGCCGCCAAGATGACCGAGGGCGCCGTCCGCGACCATTTCGACAACTGGCTCGCCGCCGACACCAAGTCGGCCGGCGCGATCCTCGACTTCCTCGTCCTGCGCGCCGAGGAGCGCCTCCGCCGCCGGCAGGAGAAGGAGACCGCGCGCAAGTCCGCCACCAAGAAGTTGCGCCTCCCGGGCAAGCTCGTCGACTGCTCCGCCACCAACCGCGAGGGCACCGAGCTCTTCATCGTCGAGGGCGACTCGGCCGGCGGCTCCGCCAAGATGGCGCGCGACCGCAAGACCCAAGCGCTCCTGCCCCTGCGCGGCAAGATCCTCAACGTCCTCGGGGCGGCGTCGTCGAAGCTCGGCACCAACCAGGAGATCTCCGACCTGACGCAGGCCCTCGGCTGCGGTCTCGGGACGAAGTTCAACGTCGACGACCTGCGCTACGACAAGGTCATCATCATGACTGACGCCGATGTCGACGGCGCCCATATCGCCTCGCTGCTGATGACCTTCTTCTTCACCCAGATGCGGCCGATGATCGACAAGGGCCACCTCTACCTCGCCTGCCCGCCGCTCTACCGGCTGACGCAGGGGGCGCGGCGCATCTACGTCGCCGACGATGCCGAGAAGGAACGGATGCTCGCCAAGGGCCTCGGCGGCAAGGGTAAGATCGACGTCCAGCGCTTCAAGGGTCTGGGAGAGATGGACGCCAAGGACCTCAAGGACACCACCATGAACCCCGCGACCCGAAAACTGATCCGGGTCTCGATCCACGACGAGGTGCCGGGCGAGACCGGCGACCTCGTCGAGCGGCTGATGGGCAAGAAGCCGGAACTGCGGTTCCAGTTCATCAGCGAGAACGCGCGGTTCGTGGAGGAGTTGGATGTTTAAGAGTGTGTAGTGGAAGTGACTACGAGGCTCGGTTTGCTGATTTCGCAGACGAGAGGCTATTCGCCTACTGCTGCTATTGCGGTGACCGTCGCGCGACCAAGCGAACTACACTGGATCACGTTCCAAGCCGATCATTGCTTGATGAACCTCTGCCGGGTCACTTTCCAATGGTCCGAGTATGCATAGATTGCAATCGCGATCAGTCTGAAGCAGAAACATATTTCTATGCCATACTCTCAGCCGTACTGAGCGGGAGCCATCGACCAGAGGACCAGATTCTTCCGATCGGAGAACGCGTTCTTAGAAGCGACAAGTCACTGCGCAGAAGAATATTTGAAGCCAAGAACATCGCTCCTGACGGCTCATTAATATGGAACGTCGATCACGAACTGATTGGGCAAGTTCTTACTGCTTATGCACGGGGGCACATCTTTCTCGAAACGGGAGAACTCGCCCTTGATAAGCCAGCAAGAGTAGTATTTAAGCCGTTAGCCACTATGGGGCAAGACGAACGGACGGCATTCCTTGAAGTTCAGAATGACGTATTTCCCGAGCTGGGCTCCCGCTTATTCATTACACTCTTTGATCCACAGGACGAACGTCGACAATTGCTGGACGCAAATGGTTTCTTTGTAATTCAGCCTAACACTTATCAATACAAAGTTGTTTTGCGTAACGGTCAAATTGGAATCAGGTCTATAGTACGAAACTTTCTAGCGACCGAGGTTAGTTGGTAGCGAACGAGAGAAATCGTTGGGTGGCTCCGCGCAGTCGCGCGGGTTTAACCACCATTCCTCCGGGCTAAGTACACACAACGGCTCCAAGTTATCGCTCCGCCTCCCCTCTTGCCCGATTTGTCCCGCGACAAATCGGGCCGCGCCTGCCTGCCCCCGGCAGGCGCGTTACCGCGCCCGCCCAGGCAGCCGCGCCCCGATTTCCAACCGGCAGCCCAAGCCGATCCTCCCTTGGCCTCCGCCTCGCGGCTCCGGCCAATCGGACCGGGGAAAGGTCCACCGGACCTTTCCCTTCCGGTCCTCCGGCGCTATAGCTGAGGCCACTGTTTTCAATCGAGTTTTTGGGGAGGCGCGGATGTCGGCTTGTGTCGCGGGTGCATCGAAGAGCGTCTCGCCCGAACCGCGCCCCGGATTCAGCCGGAGCCTCCGCCTGCGGGCGGTTCTCTTCGTCGGCCTGTCACTTCTGATCGGTTCCGCCGAACAGGTCGCCGCGCAGACTGACGACCGGTATTCGGAATGCGCCCGCCTTCTCGAGACCGAACCGCTCAACCAGTTCGGCGCGCAGTCAGAATCCCGAGACTTCTCGATCCTGTCGAAGAATGGCGCGGCCAACGCACTGATCGGCGTTCAATGCTCCCGCGACCAGATTTACAACTATTTCGTAGACAGCGGTTGGATCTTCCGAAGTGAGAGCAACATGCTCTTGACGACAAATATCGGGACCTATGACTATAAAATCTCGTTTTGCTATCCACCGAAATTTCTGACGCGCTTGCTGACCGGACGGTGCTCGGTTTTCGCGGCTGTCGTGAGCCTCAACGAGCATGTCGTGAACTTCTACATGCACGGGTCAAAATAGCCGCACGCGCAAGCTGTGCGCCGGCGCAGGGACCCGGCCCATGGGTGCCCCCCCGCCCGTGCCCTTTCGCCTCACCCCCTCGACGCCCGCCCTTGGCGTCCCTACCTCGGGAGGAACCGGAAAGGAGGCCCCCATGTCCTACACCATCGACCGTCTGATCCCCGGCGTCAGCATCGACGAGGCTGACGAACGCACACGCTCCGCCCTCGCCGGCAAGGGCTTCGGTGTCCTGACCGAGATCGACGTCGCCGCCACGATGAAGAAGAAACTCGACCGCGACATGGCCCCCTACCGCATCCTCGGCGCCTGCAATCCGGGCATGGCCTGGGAGGCGGTCGGGATGGAGCCGCGGGTCGGCGCGATGCTGCCCTGCAACGTCATCCTGCGCGCCGTCGAGGGCGGCGTCGAGGTCAGCGCCATCGACCCCGTCGCCTCGATGCAGGCCATCGACAACGACAAGCTGACGGCCGTCGCCGGCGAGGTCCGCGACATGCTGAAATCCGTCGTCGCGGCGATCTGAGGGAGGTCCCGCATGGACCCGGTCACCGGCGGATGCCTTTGCGGCGCGGTGCGCCTCAGCGCGACAGGCGCCCCCCACCGGGTCGGCCTCTGTCACTGTCTCGACTGCCGCAAGCATCACGGCGCGCTCTTTCACGCCTCCGCGATCTTCCCCGCAGACGCGGTGACCATCGAGGGCGAGACGCGCGACTACAAGGGCCGGCACTTCTGCCCCCTGTGCGGCTCCTCGGTCTTCGGGCGAAGCGGCGACGAGGTCGAGGTCAACCTCGGCACGCTCGACGCGCCGGACCAGTTCCGGCCGAGCTACGAGCTCTGGACCATCCGCCGCGAGGCCTGGCTGCCGCCCTTCCCGCTCGCGCGCCACTACGACCGCGACCGCGAGAGCGCGGGCCGCTCCGAGCCGTGAGGGCACCCCGCGGTCCGGTCCGCCGCCCCGCTATTTCTTCAAGAGCGTCGCCCCGGTCTCGGTCCTGAGGATCTTGCCATCCTTGAGCGTGTGGACGCCCATCACCGCCTCGCTGGTGCCGTCGGGGAAATCCATCACCGAATGCTCGACGAGGATGTCGTCGTTCTCGTAGATCAGCCGCTGATCGCGGATCGCCATCTTGTCGCTTGCCATCATCCGCCGGACCATCTCGGCCATCGCGGCCTTGTCCATCGTCTCGCCGCTCTGGTGGCGGACGAAGGTGAAGTCGTCGTGGAGATGGTTGATGTAGGTCTCCGCGTCGCGGGCCTCCATCGCCTTGTCGAGCGTCTGGTAGAGTGCCATCGCGTCCTCCTGTCCTGAGCCGATGCCACAGGATGCCCCTCGGCGGGCCTCGGGGCAAGGCCGGCGCGGATCCGCGGTGTCGGTACGGTTGCCCGACGCCTGCCATACGGAAAGCAGACGCGTGGCAGCCGAGGTCCCGCGCCGGCGCTGCGGTCAGCTCATTCGACCTTGGTCATCAACGGCACGCCCTCCTGGCTCACCTGGATGAGCAGGATCGTCACCGGATCGGACGCGCTTTCGTTGCGGGCAACCATCGCGGTGTCCATAGGTTCGGCCGTAAAGTCACCGGCCGAGAGCGTCGCCGGATCCTGGCCATCCACCTCGACGGTGATCTGGCCATCCAGCACATAGACGAAGACCGGCCCGCCATGCGTATGGCGCTCGCCTGTCCAGCCCCCGGCAAAGGTCACGCGCTGGATCGCGATCGCCTGCCCCTCGGCACCCGGCAGCGGGGTGTTGGTGAGTTCCACCCGCTCGCCCGGGGTATAGGCCTCGCCGGTTTCCTGGGCGAGGGCCACGGTTCCGATCATGATCGTCGCGCCTGCAAGCAGCATCAGTTTCATCGACTGTCCTCCCTGAAAGAGTTCGCGCTGAGGATACGTAGCGCCGACAGTCCACGTGCAAAGCCGCGCGTCCGTTGCCGACCCTATTAACGCAGCCGGGCAGACCTTATCACAAACGCGCGGATTCTCCGAGGATGGCAGGAAACATGCTTCGACACCGGGCCGCGTTTTCGTGCCTTGAGCGCCAAACCACTGATCTTCTTGGGGAGATGGTGGGCGACCCTGGATCGCCTTCCAGACTGGTAAACCATTGAGAAGGCTGCAACCGCTTGGCGAACAAGTTGTAGTTTGTCCCACCCGTGTGCCCCACTTTGACGCCGACTGCAATCTATGATCTCAGGAAGACGGAGCGGGTACCGGACCCGCTACCATTCTTCTAAGCCATCGACCCGCCAAGGCCCGCGAGTGCGAGGTGCTCATGCCCCGCCCCACCTGAGTGGTCCGTTTTGAGTGTTAGTGCATGATCGGCCTTTGGTCTATCGGGACGATGGTTTCAGGAGCCGGCGGACGGTAGCCCAGAGCACTGTGTGGTCGC
>NZ_JAPDOG010000070.1 GCF_026013545.1 Defluviimonas salinarum
CTACGCCTCCCACTTCACCCAGTGGGAACGCGACAACACCCTCGACATCTGAACCACCCCCTTCCCTCCCCCCAAACTGCCGCCGCAATCAAATGCGGCGGCCCTTTCTTGCGGGGAACAGGATCGGGCTTGATCGAAATCAGCCGCCCCGACCGACATGCCAGCCAAGATGGGTTTTCTTATCGGCGCTGGCATTTGCGGGAGGAGAATTGATGCTGATGAACCGTCTGTTGACCACGACATCCGCCCTGGTCCTGAGCGGCGCCGCCGCTTTCGCCTTCGAACCAACTCCCGAAGCTTCCAGCCTCACCGAGGCTTTTCCCGGCACCTCCTATTCTCCCTACGCCGATCGCGGCTTCCCCTCGCGCCCGCTCTGGGGCGATACGCATCTGCACACGTCGACCTCGTTCGACGCGGGCGCTTTCGGCAACCGGCTGGACGCGCGCGCCGCATACCGCTTCGCGAAAGGCGAACAGGTGACCGCAACGACCGGCATGGCAGTGAAGCTGTCCCGGCCGCTCGACTTTCTCGTCGTGGCCGACCATTCCGACAACATGGGCCTGTTCGACCTGATCTACGCCCAGGACGGCTCGATCATGGCCGACCCGGAGGGCCGCCGCGGCGCTGGAGCTGATCGACGCCTACTCGCGCGGCGAGGCGGTATCGCCCGTGTTGGCCGTCGAGTCCGGGAGCAAGCCGTTCCGCTCGGTCTGGCAGCGCCAGATCGCCGCGGCGGAGGAGGCAAACGATCCTGGCGCCTTCACCGCCTTCATCGGCTACGAATGGACCTCGCTCATTCAGGGCGGGAACATGCACCGCGTGGTGATCTACCGCGACGGCGGCGGGAAGGCCTCAATGGTCGACCCCTTCACCACCGAGCCGCCCGCCGGCTCGATCAATCCGCGGGATCTGTGGACCTGGATGGCGAACTACGAGGACCTGACCCGCGGCGACGTGCTCGCGCTGGCCCACAACGGAAACCTGTCCAACGGCATCATGTTCCCCGAGGACGCGCAATACGATGGCACCGCGCTCGATGAGGACTACGTCCGAACCCGCGCCCTGTGGGAGCCGATGTACGAGGCGACCCAGATCAAGGGGGACGGCGAGGCCCATCCCTTCCTGTCGCCCAACGACGAGTTCGCCGACTATGAGACCTGGGACAAGGGTAACCTCAACATGTCGGAGCTGAAGACCGACGACATGCTGGCCGGTGAATACGCGCGCGAAGCACTCAAGACCGGTCTGAAGCTCGAGGCGCGGCTCGGGACCAACCCCTACAAGTTCGGCATGGTCGGCTCGACCGACAGCCACACCTCGCTCGCCACGGCGCAGGAGGACAATTTCTTTGGCAAGCATTCCGGTACCGAGCCGAGCCCGGGGCGCCCCGGTCACGTCGTCGGCCAGTTCGGCGACGTCGTCATTCTCGGCTGGGAGCAGGCGGCCTCCGGTCTCGCCGCTGTCTGGGCCGCCGAGAACACGCGCGAGGCTATCTTCGACGCGATGGAGCGCAAGGAGGTCTACGCCACGACGGGCTCGCGGATCGGCGTGCGCTTCTTCGGCGGCTGGGGCTACACCGACGAAGACCTGACGTCCCGCTCACCGGCCTTCGCCGGCTACGGCAAGGGCGTGCCGATGGGCGGCGACCTGCCGGCGGCGCCGGAAAGCGCGGCCGCGCCGACCTTCATGGTCTTCGCGCTCAAGGACCCGATCGGCGGCAATCTTGACCGCATCCAGATCGTCAAGGGCTGGATGACCGCGGATGGCGCGACCGAGGAGAAAGTTTACGACGTCGCCTGGGGCGGCGACCGGGTCCCCGGAGAGGACGGCAAGCTGCCGCCGGTCGGCTCCACCGTGGACGTGGCGCGCGCGTCCTGGACGAACACGATCGGCGCGGCGGAGCTCGGCACGGTCTGGACCGACCCGGACTTCGACCCGGCGGAGCGAGCCTTCTACTACGCCCGTGTCATCGAGATCCCGACGCCGCGCTGGACCGCCTATGATGCCTTCCGCATGGGATCCGAAGTGCCCGAAGAGAGCCCGATGGAGACCCAGGAACGCGCCTATACCTCGCCGATCTGGTACACGCCGAAGGGCTGATCGCCGGTTCGGGAATGCGCCGCGCATGGCCGGGGCGTGCGCGAAGCACGGCCCCTTGTCCGAGGACAGACCAAGGCAGCCTGAAGGGTACGGGATATGGGCGGCTCTGCCCCCCTTCGACCTTGGCCCGAGCACCCGAGGCGGGCGAATCGAACGGGCGCTGGCGGCGGGAGGCGCGGTTCGAACCGGCATTCGGACATTGTCGCGGCGAGGATGCTATACTCCGGGACGCAGCCACCCAACGGAGTTGACCGGTGTACACCCTCTATTGGCACCCGTGGTCGTCATCCTGCGCGCCGATGGCCGTGCTCAAGGAACTCGGTGTCGGCTTCGATCTGTACGAAGTCGACTACGACGGGGGCGAGACGCGGACGGCCCGGTACCGGAGGCTTCAGCCGCTCGGTCTGATCCCCGCCCTGGGACTCGGCAACGGGCGGTCGATGTTCGAATCCGCCGCGATCATCATCTACCTCTGCGACCGGCACCCCGGGGCCGGGCTTGCGCCGGGTCTCGACGACATCGACAGGGCCGAGTTCCTGCAATGGATGCTGTTCCTGGCCGATACCGTCTATCCGTCCTACAACCGCTACTACCATCCGGACCGCTACACGGCCTCCGCCGACGGAAAGGATGCGGTCAAGGCGCAGGCCCTGACGACGGCCGTGTCGCAGCTCGAGATCGTCGAGCGCCGGCTGGCGGACCACGGGCCGTGGCTGCTGGGCGAGCGGTTTTCGGCCTGTGACATCTACCTCCAGATGATGACGACCTGGCACGACCCGCCGCAGGCGCTGTTCGCGGCGATGCCGAAGCTGCGCGCTCTGGCCCGGGGCGTCACGGAGCGACCCGGATGCCAATGGGCGATCCGGAAGCACAACTTTTCTGTCGGCATAGAGGACTGACTCCGGACCCTCGGCAGAGGCGCGGCTTCGGGCGCCAAGCCGCCCGAACGGGGTGAGGCCCGGCCAAGGGACAATGACATGCCCGAACATCGTGTTGGTACGCTGTGCGGGACCGACCTGCCGTTCGCCGCAACCGCGAGATTTGTCCTGACCTGACGCGGCCTCCCGCAATCCTGCCGGCAAGTGGTCAATCGCCTTGAACGCCCCAGCGCCATCGACGGTCGAACTGGCGAACAACGCGTGGTTCTTTCGTTGATGCTGGAGAGAGAATAGGTAGCCACACCGAGAACCCCACAAAAGGCGGGGTTCTCGAATGCTTCATGTTTTCAGAATCTCAATCGGCAATCCAGTCGAACCAGGGTTCATGCTGACCGGCGACAAGGCCGTCATGCAGGTTGTCTCCGCAATGCGACGCGAGCCTGAGGGTGAAGGGCGCGCCCGAAGATTTTCCGGTGATGGCGACCGGAATCGCCCGCGGTGTGTCATGTGTGTATGCCGGATCGGTTGCGTCGAAGCGGTCGAAGCGCTGGAATGGATAGGCCCCCCCGATAATCGGGTAGTCAAGGTACAGGGTCACGCTGCCATGGCCGTCCGCATCGGTGATGAATCCGTTCGTGACCTCGGTCCGGGGTGATTTCAGGATTCCCACCGCCTCAGACAGATCAGCGGTCGCAATCAGAGGCGTTGCCCCCGATTTCATCAGCGGACTGCCCCCGAAGCTCTCGCCATCGGGGGTTTTCCCCGCAAGCATCAGCCAGATGGTAAAGAGCGTGTCCGGGCGAGCGTTATCCAGGGTGACGGTGACTTCGGAGGACGCGGCATCCTGCTTCAGAATCAGATGGCCTGTGGCTTCCGCCCAACCGTCGGCCGAGCGGTACCCCTCGACCTGACAATGCTCGGCCACCTTTGCGCTGGCGGAAACGCGGGTGAACCCGCCGTCATAAAGGGTCACCATCTCGGCAGAGGCTGAGGTCGCGGCCAGAAGCATGGCGGAAGACGCAAAGAAATGGGCGCGGTGGCAAAGAAATGACATTACTGTTTCTCCTGTGCTTGTCGTTTCGGTGTCTTCACCCTGACCATGCGCGGTGAAACGCCCGTCGCCTTGGGCGTTAACGGTGCGGGAACTCCGAGTGAGTGCCGTGAAACCGAGCGTGAATTCGCAGGAAACAGGCGTAACACCCGCTCTTTCCGCAAGCTGCGTTCGTCCACGATCTAGCCGTACAAGCAGTGTCAGAGCGTGATCCGATCGGGTCGAACGAAGCATTGGATGCTCATGCGCTATTCTTTGCCTTGGCAAGAATTTGCACCTGCAGGATGCTTCGACTGCACTCGCAGTCTGTTTGGGATCGAACCGGACCAACACGGCTTCGCTGCCCCCAAAGACAAAGCCCCCGCGTTGTCGCGGGGGCCTTGCCGTGTTCGGGTCTCGCCGGGCTCAGAGGCTCGGGTAGAGCGGGAAGCGGGCGCAGAGGGTCGCGACCTCGGCCTTGACCTTCTCCTCGACCGCGCCGTTGCCGTCCTCGCCGTTGGCGGCGAGACCGTCGACGACCTCGATGATCAGCCGGGCGATCTGGCGGAACTCGGCCTCGCCGAAGCCGCGGGTGGTGCCGGCCGGCGCGCCGAGGCGGATGCCGGAGGTCACGAACGGCTTTTCGGGGTCGAACGGCACGCCGTTCTTGTTGCAGGTGATGTGGGCGCGGCCAAGCGCCGCTTCGGCGGCCTTGCCGGTCACCTTCTTCGGACGCAGGTCGGCGAGGCAGAGGTGGTTGTCGGTGCCGCCCGAGACGACGTCGATCCCGCCCTTCATCAGCTCGTCCGCCATCGCCGCCGCGTTCTTCTTGACCTGCGCCGCATAGGTCTTGAACTCGGGCCGCAGCGCCTCGCCGAAGGCCACCGCCTTCGCCGCGATCACATGCATCAGCGGGCC
>NZ_JAPDOG010000071.1 GCF_026013545.1 Defluviimonas salinarum
CCTGGCCACGTCGTCCTTCATGATGCGGCCGTCGCGGCCGGTGCCGGTGACCTGATCGGCCGAAAGCCCGGCCTCGGCCATCGCCTTCTTGGCGGCGGGCGCGTCTTCGACATCCTTGGCCCCCGCGGTGGCCGGGGCGGGGGCCTCGGCCGCGGGTGCGGCGGGGGCGGCCGCGGCGGCGCCCGCGCCCTCGGCGATCACCGCGAGGCGGGCCTTGGCGTCGACCGTGGCGCCTTCGGGGGCGAGGATCTCGGCCAGCCGTCCGGCGACCGGGGAAGGCACCTCGACCGAGACCTTGTCGGTCTCGAGCTCGCACAGCATCTCGTCCTGGGCGACGCTGTCGCCGATCTTCTTGAACCAGGTCGAGACCGTGGCCTCGGTCACGCTTTCGCCGAGGGTCGGCACCATCACGTCGGTATTCCTGGGAGACATCTTGCCCTCATCCGCTTTCGGCGCTTTCGCGGCGCCCTTGTCTGTCGGTTCCGCCGGCCGGGCCTCGCCCGCCTCGGCGATCTGCGCGAGCAGCGCGTTGACCGCGACGGTCGCGCCCTCGGCCGCCACGATTTCGGCGAGCGTGCCGGCGGCCGGCGCCGGCACCTCGACGGTGACCTTGTCGGTCTCGAGCTCGCAGAGCATCTCGTCGACCGCGACCCGGTCGCCCGGCTTCTTGAACCAGGTCGCCACGGTCGCCTCCGAGACGCTTTCGCCGAGCGTCGGAACCCTTACCTCGATACCCATCAGCTGGCCTCCCCGACGGTCAGTGCTTCGTTGACGAGCGCGTCCTGCTCGGCCTTGTGGCGCGAGGCAAGCCCGGTCGCCGGCGAGGCCGAGGCTTGGCGGCCGACATAGCGCGGGCGCTGCGACTTCGCGCCGATCCGGCCGAGCACCCATTCGATATTGGGCTCGACGAAGGTCCAGGCGCCCTGGTTCTTGGGTTCTTCCTGGCACCAGATCACCTCGGCCTGCTTGAAGCGACCGAGTTCCTTCACCACCGATTGCGCGGGGAAGGGATAGAACTGTTCGAGCCGCAGGAGATACACATCGTCGATGCCGCGCGCGTCGCGTTCGGCGAGGAGGTCGTAGTAGACCTTGCCCGAGCACATCACCACGCGCTTGATCGTCTCGTCGGCCACCAGTTTCGTCTCGGAATGGCCCTTCTGGGCGTCGTCCCAGAGGACGCGGTGGAAGGTCGAGCCGGTGGTGAAGTCGTCGGCATCGGAGATGCACATCGGGTGGCGCAGCAGCGACTTCGGCGTCACCAGAATGAGCGGCTTCCTGAACGTGCGGTGGAGCTGGCGGCGCAGGATGTGGAAGTAGTTCGCCGGGGTCGAGCAGTTCGCCACGATCCAGTTGTCCTGGGCGCACATCTGCAGGAAGCGTTCGAGCCGGGCGGAGGAGTGTTCCGGCCCCTGGCCCTCGAAGCCGTGCGGCAGGAGGCAGACGAGGCCCGACATCCGGAGCCATTTCGATTCGCCCGAGGAGACGAACTGGTCGAACATGATCTGGGCGCCGTTGGCGAAGTCCCCGAACTGCGCCTCCCACATCACCAGCGCGTTCGGCTCGGCGAGCGAGTAGCCGTATTCGAAGCCGAGCACGGCATATTCGGAGAGCATCGAGTCGATGACCTCGTAGCGCGACTGGCCGGCCTTGATGTGGTTCAAGGGGTAGTAGCGTTCCTCGGTCGACTGGTCGATGAAGGCGGAGTGGCGCTGCGAGAAGGTGCCGCGGGTGCAGTCCTGGCCGGCGAGGCGGACCGGGTAGCCCTCGGTGAGGAGCGAGCCGAAGGCCAGCGCCTCGGCGGTGGCCCAGTCGAAGCCCTCGCCCTTCTTGAACATCGCCGCCTTGCCGTCGAGCTGGCGTGCCACGGTCTTGTGGATGTCGAAGCCCTCCGGCACGCGGGTCAGCGCGGTGCCGATCTCGGCCATCAGCTTCTTGGTGATCGCGGTCTTGCCAGGGCTGTATTCCTCGCCCTCGCGGTCGAGATGCGACCAGCGGCCGTCGAGCCAGTCGGCCTTGTTGGGCTTGAAGTTCTTGCCGGTCTCGAACTCCTCGTTGAGATGCGCCTGGAAGGCGGCCTTCATGTCCTCGATCTCGCCCTCGGGGATCAGGCCGTCCTTGACCAGCCGCTCGGTATAGAGCTGGAGCGTCGTCTTGTGAGTCTTGATCCGCTTGTACATCTGCGGATTGGTGAACATCGGCTCGTCGCCCTCGTTGTGACCGAAGCGGCGGTAGCAGAACATGTCGATGACAACGTCCTTGTGGAACTTCTGGCGGAACTCGATCGCGACCTTGGCGGCGTGGACCACGGCTTCGGGGTCGTCGCCGTTGACGTGGAAGATCGGCGCCTCGACCATCAGCGCGATGTCGGTCGGGTAGGGGCTCGACCGGCTGAAGTGCGGCGCGGTGGTGAAGCCGATCTGGTTGTTGACGATGATGTGCATCGTGCCGCCGGTGCGGTGGCCGGTGAGGCCCGAGAGGCCGAAGCATTCGGCCACGACGCCCTGGCCGGCGAAGGCCGCGTCGCCGTGCAGCAGGATCGGCAGGACCCTGGTCCGGTCGGTATCGTTGAGCTGTGCCTGCTTGGCGCGGACCTTGCCAAGCACGACGGGGTTGACCGCCTCTAGATGCGAGGGGTTCGCGGTCAGCGAGAGGTGCACCGTGTTGCCGTCGAAGGTGCGGTCCGACGAGGCGCCGAGGTGGTATTTCACGTCGCCCGAACCGTCGACATCCTCGGGCTTGAAGCTGCCGCCCTGGAACTCGTTGAAGATCGCCCGGTAGGGCTTGGCCATCACGTTGGCCAAGACCGAGAGCCGGCCGCGATGCGGCATGCCGATGACGATGTCCTGGACGCCGAGGCTGCCGCCGCGCTTGATGATCTGTTCCATCGCCGGGATCAGCGCCTCGCCGCCGTCGAGGCCGAAACGCTTGGTGCCCATGTATTTGACATGCAGGAACTTCTCGAAGCCCTCGGCCTCGACGAGCTTGTTGAGGATCGCCTTGCGGCCCTCGCGGGTGAAGGCGATCTCCTTGCCGAAGCCCTCGATCCGCTCCTTGAGCCAGCCGGCCTCCTCGGGGTTCGAGATGTGCATGTACTGCAGCGCAAATGTGCCGCAATAGGTGCGCTTCACGATGTCGAGGATCTCGCGCATCGAGGCATGTTCGAGGCCGAGCACCTTGTCGATGAAGATCGGCCGGTCCATGTCGGCCTCGGCAAAGCCGTAGGAGCGCGGGTCAAGCTCGGGATGCGGCGTTTCCGAGCGCATGCCGAGGGGGTCGAGGTCGGCCACGAGATGGCCGCGGATCCGGTAGGCGCGGATGATCATCAGCGCGCGGATCGAATCCAGCACCGCCTGCTTGACCTGGTCGTCGCTGACCGCGACGCCCATCGCGGCGGCCTTCGCCTTGATCTTGTCGCCCGCGCCCTTGGCCTCCTTCGCCGCGATCGGCCATTCGCCGGTCAGCGCCGAGGTCAGCTCGTCGGTGGGCATCGGCGGCCAGTCGGGCCGCTCCCACGAGGCGCCGCGCGCCTCCTTGCGAACATCGTTCTCGGCATCGCCGAGCGAACGGAAGAACTCCGCCCAGGTCGCGTCGACCGCGCCCGGATCATTGGCGAAGCGAGCATAGAGCTGCTCTACATATTCGGCATTCGCGCCCTGAAGGAAGCTTGAGGCGTGGAACTGGTCGTTGGGGCTGTGTTCCGTCATGATCTCACTCGGCGAGGCGCGAGCCTGCCGCTCCTGTCATCATGGGTTGGACCGCGCTCGCGCGCGGCCGGATGAAATCGAATGGGGCGGATCTTGGTCATGTCCGCTTCCCCGCGAAGGTCTTGGCCAGCCGCCCCATCAGGCCGCGCTGGGGCGCCTGCGTCGAGGCCGACGGGATGTCGTCGTGCAGACCGTAGCCGAAGCGCCGGAAGTCGTCGGCGTAGAAGACGCCGATCCGCGCCAGCGTCTCGGCCGAGGGCTTCAGCCGCGCCGTATCCGGCCCAATCGACTTCTTGCGGACGTTCTCGGCCGGGATCGTGCGGGCGCCGTCGGTGTTGCCGGCCAGCGCGTCGAGATGCGGCACCAGCCGGTCGAGCCCGTCCTCGATCCGGAACAGCGTGGCGTCCTCCGGCACGATCTCGGACTGCGGGCGGAGATGGTTGTCGTAGAGGAACGGCTCCGCCTCGGCCCGTTTCAGCCAGTCGTCGAACCACTCGTCGATCGACCAGAGGGCGGCCACCGTGCCCTCGACCTCGACCTGGAAGCGGAAGGCCGAGACCAGCCGCTTCACCGGGTGGCGCACCACCGCGAAGGAGGAGGCGATCCAGTCGGCGGGCACCAGCCGGTGGAAGTCGGCCATCGCGACATGCTGCGGCGAGGAGCGGGTCCAGCGCCGCGCCTCGGGCAGGTCGAGATGGCGGGTGTCGACAAAGGCGAGGCTGCCGAAGCGGGATGTCAGATAGGCCTCCACCGATGACCCGCCGCATTTCGGGACATGCGCGTAGTAGTGGAGCTGGCCGCCTGTCCGGAAAACCGGCATGTTCGTCACTCTCTCAATGTGCCCGCCCCGGCCCGGACCGGGGCGGGCGGTTGGTTATCCGATGGCCTTGAGGACCGCCTCGCCCAGCGTTGCCGGGCTGTCGGCCACGACGATGCCGGCCGAGCGCATCGCCTCGATCTTCTCTTCCGCGCCGCCCTTGCCGCCGGCGACGAT
>NZ_JAPDOG010000072.1 GCF_026013545.1 Defluviimonas salinarum
GAACGCCCACTCATCGTCCGACATCAGGTCTCGTGCCAAGCTGGTCTCCATCGCAGATACCAGCTTGAATCATGATCAGGCGTCCGTGTGAATCCCTTTTGTCAACAGGCCCTAGCTGATCCGGCGATGGCGGATCAGAACCGGTCGAGCAGGCGTTTCAAGTAATCGAGCTCTTCGGTCGGGCGGGTCTGGTCTCCCGAACGGCGGCGGATCTCGTCGAGCAGGTCGCGCGCGCGGCGGTAGACATCGGTGCCCTGCAGCATGTTCTCGTCGGTACCGATCCGTCCCGACTGCCCGGCCATCCGGCCGAGGGGATCGCGCGGCATCTGCTGGTTCGCATCGCCGAACGCCTCGCCCTGATTGCCGGGCTGCCCCGGCTGGTTCTGCGCCAGCGCCTCGCCGAGATTGCGCAGGCCCTCGCGCAGGTTCTCGATCGCCTCGGCCTGGCGGTCGATCGCCTCGGGCAGATCGTCGCGCCGCAGCGCCTCCTCCGCCCCCTCCATCGCGCGCCCGGCCTCGTCGAGGGCGCGGCGCGCCGCCTCGCGCTCGTCCGAGGGTGAGCCGGGCAAGTTTCCCTCCTGCTGGCGCAGGGTGTCGCGCAGGGAGCGCTGGCGCTCGGCAAGACTGCGCTCGCCGCTCAGGCCCTCGCCGGTCCCGTCGGGCGTCTGGCCGTCCTGGCCCTGCTGCGCCTGGCCTTCGCCCGGCTGACCGTTCTGACCCTGCTGGCCTTGCTGACCCTGCTGGTCGCCGAATTGCTGTTGCAGATCGCGGAACGCCTCGTCCGACAGGCCCTGCTGGTCGCGGAGCGTCTGGCGCAGATCCTCCATCGCCTGGCCGCCCGGCCCCTGCTGGCCCTCGCCGTTCTGGCCCTCGGTCACGCGCAGGTTCTCCATCATCCGGCTGAGCTGGTCGAGCAGTTCCTGCGCTTCGGCCATCCGGCCTTCCTCCATCAGCCGCTGGATCTCGTCCATCATCTGCTGGAGCTGGTCGCCGGTGATCTGCTGGTTGTTCTGGGCCTGCTGGCTCGGCTCGTCCGCGCCCTGCCGCTCCATGTTTTCGGCCAGCTTGCGGATATAGTCGTTCGTCGCCTGCCGGAGCTCGTCCATCAGGCGCTGAATCTCCTCGGGCGAGGCGCCACGGCGGATCGCCTCCGAGAGCCGTTCCTGCGCCTGGTGCATCCGTTCGAGCGCATCGGCGAGCCCGCCATCCTCGATCAGCTCGGCGATCTCCCAGAGTGCCTCGGCAAGCTCGTCGCGCATCGCCGTGCTGAGGGGGCCCTGCACCAGCGCCGCGTCGAGCCGGCGCATCGCGACGCGGATCATCAGGTAGGCGCGCTCGTTGCGCAGCAGGCCTTCGGGCCGGTGGGTCAGCGCATGCAGGATCTGGCTGACGCGGCGGGCGTTGTCGCGGGTCCACAGGAGGTCGCGGCGCAGCTCGATCATCGCGGCAGCGACCGGGTCGAAGAACCGCCGGCCCGGCAGCACCAGCGTCTCGGTCTCGCTCGTGCCGGTCTGGTCGCGACCATCGACGACCTCGAAGGTCATCTTCACCGGCAGGTTGGCCCAGGGATGCTTGGAGGCATCCTCCACCAGCGCCTCGGCGAACTCGGCGCGGCTGCCGGTGATCGGCATCGGCAGGTCGTAGATCAGCACCTCGCGCGGCTCGGGATCGGGACCGAGCCCGTGGTGGCGGTCGACCGCACCGAGGTCGAGCTCGACCAGCGCCCGCCCCGCCGCAACGGCGTAATCGTCGCTCGCAGTGAAGGGCTGCGACATCGTGCCGTCAGCCTCGCGCATGACCTTGCCGGTGATCGCCACCGTAGGTGGAGCGTCTGGCAGCACCGTCAGCCGCCATTCCCGCCCGCCGGTGCCGGTGATCGCGAGGCGGCCGCTTTGCACCGCCTCGAAATCGATCGCGCGGACACTCGCGGTATCGACCGGCGCCTCGCCATCTTCCGGCAGCGGCGCGCGGCCCGAGACGGTTTCCTCGACGCCGAGATCACTGACCGCGCCGTAAAGCCGCAGCGTGACGCGGCTGCCTTCCGGCAACTCGATCGTGCCCGCGTCGATGGTGTTGAGATAGAGGCTCGGCCGCCCGGTATAGGCCGGCGGCTCGACCCAGGCTTCCCACGAGGGGCCGCCGGCGGCCAGCGCCTCGCCGCCCGGCGCGGCGAGCCCCGGCACCTCGGCGATCCGCCAGAGCGACCCGAAGAGGAGTGCTGCGACGAAGGCGGTGAGCGCGGCGTAACGCAAGGCAAAGGGATCGCGGGCGGCGACGCGCAGGTCCGGCGCGGCCGCGCGGGCGGTGGCGGCGCGGGCGGCCATGCGGGCGATGTGGGCGCGCCAGACGGTGCGCGACCCGTCATCCTCTGTGCCGAGCGCCAGAGCATCGCCAAGCGCCGCGATCGGGCGCCCGGGCAGGGTCAGGTCGAGCCGCGCCAGCGCCTCGGCGCGGGTGGGCCAGCGGAACCTCAGGATGCCGCGCAGCAGCGCCCAGCCGAGCCCGCCGAGCGCGATCACGCCGCCGATCCACAAAGCCTCGACCGGCAGCGTCTCGTGCAGGCCGAACGCAAGGGCGGCGATGAGCGCGAAGAGGATGGTCCAGACCGGCCAGAAGCCGCGGGTGATGCGTTCGGCCACCATTCCGGCCCGCGTCAGGCGCACGGGCCATCTGAGGTGCCTCAGCACCGCGTGCGGAAGGGGCTTGATCCTGGTCACACCGGCCGCCGGTCTCCGTTCCGCCCCGACCGCGCGAACATGCGCGTCAGAGCCACGAAGGGAGAGTATCGCGGTTTATCATCTCGTCATAGGTCGGACGGGCGCGAATTACGGCGAATTGATCCCCGTTCACCAGAACCTCGGGAATGAGCGGGCGCATGTTGTATTCCGAGGCCATCGCCGCACCATAGGCGCCGGCAGACCGGAAGGCGATGAGGTCGCCGGCCTTCAAGGGCGGCAGCGGGCGCTGCTTGGCGAAGGTGTCGCCGGTCTCGCAGACCGGGCCGACGATGTCGTAGGGCTGGGTCTCGGTGCCGGGCGCGGGCTCGATCACCGGAACGATATCGTGATGCGCGCCGTACATCGAGGGCCGCACGAGATCGTTCATCGCCGCGTCGACGATGAGGAACTCGCGCTCCTCGCCGGACTTCACGTAGATCACCTCGCTGACCAGGAGCCCGGCATTGCCGGAGATGAGCCGCCCCGGCTCGATCTCGATCTCGCAGCCGAGATCGCCGACGGTGCGCTTGATCACCGCGCCGTAGTCGAGAGGCAGCGGCGGCGCCGCGTTCGACCGCTCGTAGGGAATCCCGAGCCCGCCGCCGAGGTCGAGCCGGCGGATGTCGTGGCCGTCGGCACGGAGCAGCTTCGTCAACTCGGCGACCTTGAGATAGGCCTGCTCGAACGGCTCCAGGTCGACAAGCTGGCTGCCGATATGGACGTCGATGCCGACCACCTCGATCCCCTTTAGCGCCGCCGCCTCGGCATAGACCGCGCGGGCGCGGCTGATCGGGATGCCGAACTTGTTTTCCTTCTTGCCGGTGGCGATCTTCTCATGGGTCTTCGCGTCGACATCCGGGTTGACCCGGATCGTGATCGGCGCGCGCAGGCCGAGCGAGACCGCGACCTCGTTCAGGGCCAGAAGCTCCGGCTCGCTCTCGACGTTGAACTGGCGGATGCCGCCTTCGAGCGCGGTCCGCATGTCGGCCCGCGTCTTGCCAACGCCGGAAAAGACGATGCGTTCGCCGGGCACGCCGGCGGCCTTCGCCTTGAGATACTCGCCGATCGAGACGACATCCATCCCGGCGCCGAGCCCGGCAAGCGTGCGGATCACCGCAAGGTTGGCGTTCGACTTCATCGCGAAGCAGACGAGATGCGGCAAGGGCGACAGCGCCTCCTCGAAGAGCTTGAAGTGCCTTGTCAGCGTCGCGGTCGAATAGACGTAGAACGGTGTGCCGACCGCAGCCGCGATCTCGGAGATCGCCACGTCCTCGGCATGAAGCGCGCCGTCGCGATAGAGGAAATGGTCCATGTCAGAAGCGCCTTACGCTGCGTCCATCCGTTCGCGCCGATGTAGAGCATCGCGGGGGGCAAGGAAAGCCATTCTCCGGGCGGGGCCGGGACCGGTGGTTCGGCTTTGAGGGGCGCTGCGGACGCTGGCCACCTGCATGCCAGAAAGGGCTGTGCGCGCCCTAGGGCCTGTTGACAAAAGGGATTCACACGGACGCCTGATCATGATTCAAGCTGGTATCTGCGATGGAGACCAGCTTGGCACGAGACCTGATGTCGGACGATGAGTGGGCG
>NZ_JAPDOG010000073.1 GCF_026013545.1 Defluviimonas salinarum
TGCGTCGTGGTGGTCACGACATGGGCATGCGGCAGCGGCGAGGCGTGCACGCCGCCCGCGACCAGCCCCGCGATATGGGCCATGTCGACATGGAGCCAGGCGCCGATCTCGTCGGCGATGGCGCGGAACGCCGCCCAGTCCCATTCGCGGCTGTAGGCGGTGCCGCCGGCGAGGATCAGCTTCGGCCGGTGCTCCAGCGCCTTGGCGCGGACGTCGTCCATGTCGAGCCGCTGGTCCTGGGCGCGCACGCCGTAGGAGACGACGTTGAACCACTTGCCCGACATGTTGACCGGCGAGCCGTGGGTGAGGTGGCCGCCCGAGTTGAGGTCGAGCCCCATGAAGGTGTCTCCGGGCTTGAGGAGCGCCAGGAACACCGCCTGGTTCATCTGGCTTCCCGAGTTCGGCTGGACGTTGGCGTAGTTGCAGTTGAAGAGCGCCTTGGCGCGCTCGATCGCCAGCGTCTCGGCGACGTCGACATACTGGCAGCCGCCGTAGTAGCGCTTGCCCGGATAGCCCTCGGCATATTTGTTGGTCAGCACCGAGCCCTGTGCTTCCAGCACCGCGAGCGAGACGATGTTCTCGGACGCGATCAGCTCGATCTCGTCGCGCTGACGGCCAAGCTCGTCGCGGATCGAGCCGAAAAGCTCGGGATCGCGGGAGGAAAGCGGTTCAGTGAAAAATCCGGTGTCGCGGATTGCGGTGTCCATAAGTCTCTCCTTGGTCAGCCGGTCCAGCCGAGGCCGGCGGCAATGCAGTGCATGGATTGCATCAGCGGCACCGAGATGCCGTTGCGTTTGGTGTCCTCGCGCACCTGGCGCAGAAGTTCGACCTGCAGGCCGTTGATCCGGTCGAGCTCCGGCCGCACCCGGTCGAACTGCTCGCGGAACTGCGGGAACCGCTCGGCGATGCCGCGCTGGCCGGTGAGGTCGAGGATCGCCGCCACCGTCGCCTCGTGCTCGCGCCGGACCTTGGCGAAGACCGCCTCGCGCGTCGCCGCGTCGCCGACAAGTGCTGCGTAATCGGCAGCGATCCGCATGTCGGACTGGTAGAGCGACTTCTCCACCTCGTCGACGATCAGCCGGAAGAGCCGCGAGCGGTCGAACATGTCGCGCAGAAGCCCGGCCCCCGCGCCCCCCCGCACCTTCACGAAGGCATCGAGCGCCGAGCCGATCCCGTACCAGCCGGTCAGCATGTGCCGGTTCTGCGACCAGGCGAAGACCCAGGGGATCGCCCTGAGATCCGCGAGCGTCATCGCCCCGAAGCGCCGCGCCGGACGCGAGCCGAGCTTCAGCGACGAAAGCTCCTCGACCGGGCTCGCCTCCTGGAAATAGCCGACGAAGCCCGGCATCCGCACCAGCCCGACATAGGCCGCCTGCGACATGCCCGACAGCGCCTCGAGCGCCTCGTCATGCTCGGGATCGTGGCCGCTCTCGCGCGTGAGCGGCGACAGCGCCGCATGGGTCAGGACCGAGGAGGCCAGAAGCTCCAGATGGTTGAGCGCGGTGCCGCGGTTGGCGTATTTCGACGACACCACCTCGCCCTGCTCGGTGAGCTTCATCATGCCGTCGATCGTGCCCGCGGGCTGCGCCGCGATGGCGCGCTCGGTCGGCGCGCCGCCGCGGCTGACCGAGCCGCCGCGGCCGTGGAAGAAGCCGGTGCGGTAGCCGAGCCCGGCCAGCCGCTCGCTGATCCGGCGCTGCGCCTTCTCAAGCTCCCAGGTCGAGCAGAAGAAGCCGCCGTCCTTGTTCGAATCCGAATAGCCGAGCATCACCTCGACCACGCCGCGCCGCTCCCGCGCGGCGGCGCGGGCCGCCCCCGAGGCCATCAGTTCGGCGAGGATCTCCGGCGCGGCGCGCAGATCGTCGATGGTCTCAAAGAGCGGCACGACGGCGAGTACCGGCCGGTCGGCGGGCAGGTCGCGCCCCGCCACCGCGTAACGGGCGAGGAGATAGACCGCGAGGATGTCCTCGGCCGAGCGGCTCATCGAGACGATGAACGGCCCGAACGCCTCGGGGTCGCGGCCCGGCTGCTGCATCAGCGCGAGAAGATCGAGAAGCTCCAGCGCCACCGGCCCGAGCGCGGCCCGGTCGACCACCGGCACCTCGTCGGCCGCAAGCGCCCGGCGCAGCGCGGCCGCCCCGTCCGCCGTTTCCGGCGCGGCGGCGATCCCGAGCGTGGCCCAGACCTCGGCAAGGACCGCGTTGATCACGGTCGAGTTCTGCCGCACGTCGAGCGAGGTGGCGCGGAAGCCGAAGACCTCGGCGCGCCAGCGCACCGGGCGGATCAGTTGCGCCGCAAGGTCGTCCGCCCCGATCGCGGCCAGCCCGGTCTCGACGACGATGAGATCGTCGACGAGTGCATGCGGTGCCGCATAGGCGGCGGCGCCGCCCGTGCCGGTCGCCTCGATCCGGATCATGATCGCGCTCACGGCCTGGCGGAAGACCTCGCCGGGATTGCGGGCCTCTAGCGTCGCGGCCGCCCCGCTCCGGGCGATGAGCGCGCCGAGCGCCGCGAGCGTCGGCGCCGGAATGTCGGCGATCCGGCGCGAGATCGAGAGCCGCTGCGCGGCGGTACGCAGCCCGTCGAGATGACAGGCGATTGCCGCGTCGCGGCCCATCACCAGCGCCCGCGCCGTGACCTCGGCGGTGACGTTCGGGTTGCCGTCGCGGTCGCCGCCGATCCAGGAGTGGAAGCGGATGCAGGGCCGGACCGGCGTCGCCGCGCCGGGGAAATGCCGCTCGCGCGCGTCACCGTACTGGTCGAAGAGCTGCGGCACCGCGTCGAAGATCGAGTTGCGGAAGAACTGCAGGCCCCAGGCGATCTCGTCCTCGAGGCTCGGCCGCTCGATCCGGAGCTCGCCGGTCAGCCACAGAAGGTCGATCTCTGCGCGGATCTCGTCGCCGTGGCGGGCCCGTTCGCGCGGGGTCCAGCGATGGGTCTCGAGCTCGACGAGCTTGCGGTAGATGCGGCGGTGGATCTCGAGGATCGTGACGCGCTTCGCTTCGGTCGGATGCGCGGTCAGCGTCGGCACCACCGCGAGCTTGCCGATCGCGGCGTCGATCGCGCCCCGGCCGAGCCCGCTCTGGCCGATCCGCTGGAAGGCGGCGGCGAAGGAGCCGGGCACCGCGTCGGGGCCCTCCTCGGCCTCGGTCCGGCGGCGGGCGCGGATGCGCGCGTTCTCGTCGGCGATCTTCTGGAGCTGGAACCAGATGTTCTGTGCCTGAAGATAGGGAACCGCCATCGGCCCGGCCGGGATCGGGCCGGTGCCGCCCGCCGTGAGCCAGTCTGCGACTTCCGGGGCCCTCCGCCCCACCACTTGCATCAGGAGGCGGTGGAGCAGGTCGCGCAGCTCGCGTGACGCGGCGGTCTGGGCGGGGGCGGGGTCTGTCTGGCTCACATGCGGTTCGGCGAGTTTCATCACGCAACCTTGTCTTGGGGTGTTTTTCCTTGGAAGTATTCGGTGAGGTTTTGGAGCACTCGGAACCCCATTCCTTCGCGGGTTTGGCGTGTTGCGGATCCGAGGTGGGGGAGCATGACGAG
>NZ_JAPDOG010000074.1 GCF_026013545.1 Defluviimonas salinarum
GGCCCAAACTCAATCCAATACCGAGCGGGCCAATTGGCGCGGGGTGGAGCAGCCCGGTAGCTCGTCAGGCTCATAACCTGAAGGTCGTAGGTTCAAATCCTACCCCCGCAACCAAAAAAATAACACAAATACAGACGCATAGCCTCCTTCGGGAGGCTTCTCGCATTTGAGCTAGGAATGGCGGTGCTACGCCGGTGCTACGCCAGAGAGCAAAGTGGGGCGGGAAGAGCCCGCAACCTGGTTCCCCACGCAGGTCAAACTAGGTAATAGGATAAATGGCGGGAAGTGTGCATTCGCCGCGCAATGCGCAAGGTACTGTCAAAGATCTTTCGCACTTTCTGTCACGCGACGACGGCTCCTTGGGTTTGATCCGCGAACAGCGGGGTCATGTTGATGTACTTCCTGGTTGACCACTGCGTCCCGGCGATGTGGCGCAGGCGGGCGGCTGCGAGATTGAGGCAGGACTTCCCGTCCGGAAACGCTCCGACGACGCGGGTTCGGCGCCGGATCTCTCGCATGATCCGCTCCAGCGGGTTGTTTGTTCTGAGCTTGATCCAATGGCTATCGGGAAAGCCGTAGTAGGTCAGGGTCTCGTGGCCGCTCTCGTCGAGCAGCTCGGCGGCCTTGGTCAGCTTCATGGCGCGCAGGTCCGCGATAACAGCGGCCATCTTCTCGGCGGCGGCCTTACGGTTCTCCTGGGCATGGATTGCCTTCAGCATCTTCGCGACGTCCCGGACCTTGCCAGACGGAACGAGGCTGAAGACGTTGCGGTAGAAATGCACGACACAGCGCTGCCACTGCGCCTCGGATAAGACCTCCGCCGCGCTCTCAACCAGCCCGCGGCACGCGTCCGAGATGATCAACTGGACGCCGGAGAGCCCGCGGTCGGCGAGGTGGCGCAGAAACATCGACCAGCCGGATTTGTCCTCCTTGGGGCCTTCCACGATGCCGAGGATCTCGCGGTAGCCGTCCGTGGTGACGCCGATGGCCACCAGGAGCGAGACATTGCGCACCTCGCCCGCCCATGACCGCTTCATGACGATGCCGTCGAGGAAGACGTACGGGTGATCGCCCTCGATCCGCCGGTGCCGCCATTCGTCGATCTTGGCGTAGATCTTCTTGTTGAGGTTCGACACGGTCCCGGGGCTGACCCTGGTGCCCCAGAGCGCCTCGGTGATGTCTTCGACCCGGCGCACCGAAACGCCCGCGAGATACATCTCGATCAGCGCCTCCTCGACGCTGCTCTCCCGCCGCTGGTAGCGCTCGATGATCATTCGCCATGGTTGCTCGGACCAGTGGCGCAACATGGCTCATTCTCAAAGGTCTGGCGCCGCAGCTTTGGCATCTTGAGCTTGACCGGGCCGGCCTTCGTGTCGAGAGACCGTTCATAGCTGCCTGCCCGGGTGTCCCTGCGGCCTTCGCTGCGCTCGTACCGTCCCGCGCCGCACAGGCGGTCGGCTTCAGCGTCAAGCATCGCGTTCAGGGCTTCCTCGACCGTCCCGCGCACCATCTCGCCCAGATGGTCCCGTATCCGGGCCTCATCGATCTGGATCACTTGCCCCATCGGCTTCGGCTTCTCGTTCTCGTCCATTCTCAGCTCCTCTCAGCCAGTCTGAAAGGGGCCGACCTCACGGTCAAATGTGCGAAAGACTTTGTACGTTATCCGTCGGTCGTGGTCGTGGCGAGCCGGTTGCGGTTGTCGTAAGTGAAGGTCACGCGGCTGTCGCGTCCGCCGCCTCGGTCAGGTTGCCGCGCACAATCAGACTCGAAATCACTGTTCAAAATGAGATTACTCATGGTGGAAAGTCAGCGGTGGTAACACGCGTGGCGGTTCTTGCGGCCTTGTCCATGTCGGATTTCAACCCCGAGACGTCAACAGTATGACCCAACTTCCTTTCGACGCATGCAAGATAGTACTTCGCATATGACAACAAGTATCTCTCGTCTTGCTCAGGCAAGACTTCTTTGAACTTCTCATCAATGAAAGTTCGATATCTTGCCACGGCACTCGGATAGTCTTTCATTCTATGAAAGACATCCCCTTCATAAAGCGTTCGTCGCGCGATTAGTTCAGAGGATGCTTCGATTTTTCCGAGTACTTTTAGGGCCTCAGAGTACCGACCGGCATTGGTGAGTACTCCCGCCTTGTGGAAGCGAAATGCGTCTACTAGTGCTCGAATCTTTCGCATGTTAGTCCTTCAAAGTCCCTGGAACCATCGAAGTGTCCGAAGCAAAATAATGATGAACGTCGTTGTCCGGTCCTTGGGAGTTTCAGTATCCGGCTTCCACGGATCATTTTCAACCCGGGTCTCAGGACGCCAATTCTTCGGATCATTATTATCATCCTGATAATTTGGCCAATAGGGCGGAATCGGCGGCAGCGGGGGCTTCGGCGGCTCCGCATCTGGTTCGTCGTCGGGCGGACCGTTGTCCCCCGGTGGCGGTGGAGTATCTTCATCACGCCATGTCGGGGAAATGATGTCGATTTGTGCAAGAAACGAACCCAGTGTATTGGCGAGCATGTAGGCGCCGTTCATGACTGAGCCGACGGCGCCCACGCTGACTTGGCCCAACTCATCACGACATTCTATGGAAACAGTGCAGGCACCCAGCGCAAGCGAAGCGCTTCCCAATGCGAGATTCCGGTATTCCACGGCTGCGAAGTAGCCCGACGGATCTGTGAATCTTTGTGGGTTGTTTTCAACATACGCGTAGAGATTGAGATCCCCCGCCCGGAAGCCCAATGGGTCACTTTGCAGGAAGTAGGCGGTGGCAGGATCATAAGTACGTCCGCGGAAATGGATCAGTCCGCTCTCGGCGTCATGCTCACGGCCCGTGAAGCCGTAGGGTTGCTCCAGCGTGCCGGTCTCGCTCCGTGCGCCGAAGCTGTCGTAATCGTAATCCGCGGCCACGGCCCCCGTGGACAGGGTCACCGCCGTGAGGATCGATCCCAGCCGGTTCGCGAAGAGGCCCACCGCCGAGCCGGTGCCGGGCGCGGTCGTGCCCGCGTAATCCTCGAACTCCAGCGGCTCATCCACCGTCGGCCCGAAGAGCCAGCGCCGGATCAGCGAGCCCGCCCTGAAGTCCAGCGCCCGGTCGTTCGACGTCGTCCGCGAAGGAGACCACGGGTCGTAGACGGTCGCCTCCGTGACGCCATCCACGGTCTTGGCGATGCGCCGGTCGAGCGCGTCGTAGGCGTAGCTCGCGGCGGTGGTGGGGGAGCTGTAGCCCACCAGCCGGTTCTGGCTGTCGTAGGCGTAGCTCTCCACCGCCCCGTCGGCCTTCGTCGTCCGGCTGACCCGGTTGCCTTTCAGGTCATAGGCGTAGCGGTAGCTGTCG
>NZ_JAPDOG010000075.1 GCF_026013545.1 Defluviimonas salinarum
TCCATCTGCTCGTCCGTCAGCCAGAAAAGATTGCTCATCATCAACCCCGTCAGTCTGGAGCCTTGAATCACCCGGCGGCGGCAGCTTCAAGCAGATCAATGGGTCCTGACCCTAGCGTCCCGCCATAACCAATGAGCACCTCCCCGAAAATCGGACAGTGACGGAATCTACGATCTGACATCTGCTGGTCTCCAGGAACGAGGAGATCAGAACATGTCGAAAGGCACGGTCAGAAACTTCAACCTTGAGCCGGGCAGTTCGGATCTGTAGCGTCCGGGGATGAGCAGATCCAACCCGCTCAAAGGCTTTCATAGCAGCCCAGACGTGATCCGCCTGGCGGTCATGCTGTATGTGCGTTTCCCGCTCTCGCTGCGGAATGTGGACGACCTGCTCCACGAGCGCGGGATTTATATCAGCTACGATACGATCCGCTTCTGGCTGAGCCGGTTCGGGCCGATGTTCGCCGCCAAGATCAAGCGCAAGTGTGTCGATCGCATGCGCGCATTCTCGAACTGGCGCTGGCATCTGGACCAGGTGTTCGTGAAGGTCAACGGGAAGCGGTGTTTCCTCTGGCGCGCCGTGGATCACGAGGGCGAAGTTCTGGAGGCGGTCGCCACCAAACGCCGGGACAAGCGCGCCGCTGTGAAATTCCTGAAGAAATCAATGAAGCGCTTTGGCCTGCCACGGGAGATCGTCACGGACCTGCTCCGTTCGTATCGCGCCGCTCTCAAGGACCTCGGAGCCGCCGATCTCCAGACGACAGGACGCTGGCTCAACAACCGAGCGGATAGCTCGCACTTACCATTCCGACGACGGGAGCGGGCGATGCTGCGGTTCCGGCGGATGCGAAGTTTGCAGATGTTCGCCGCCGTTCAGGCCTCCGTCTAGAACCTCTTCAACAAGGAACGCCACGTCTCCTCCAGACGCCATTTCAAGCTCAACCGCACTGCCGCCTTGAAGAGTGGCGGCAGTTCTGCGCGGCCTAAATCCGACGTCGCGGGTTGTTCGGAGACTGGTTAGCAACTGTCTGACAACGACATTTCAAGGAATACAAGAGAATGGCGCTTATTGTTTCCGAATGCCTGCCAATTCTTCCCTGCGAAGCGCCCAAGGTCGCATGCCACAACTATACGCACTATCGTTCGAGTCGGTGGTGCTGCCCGTTGTCGTCTCATGGAATGTAGAAGATGAGCGCGAAAACCCTTTCGATCTTGTCGGGCCTGTTTCTTTCGCTTCTGGCCGCGTTCTTTGTCGGTATGTGGTCGACGCATAAGGACTGGTGGCCATGGCAGAAAACCGATGAAATCAGGTCTGCGGTCCGATCCTTTCGGGCCACCGGTCGCATCCTGCCACCCATTTCATTCTCTCGCCGCCGCCCCGACGCGGCGAACGAGCGCCATGTCGTTCGTGATGAGGCTGCCATCGCTCCGGGCTATTGGTTAATCAACCGTTTTGACGCGGATCGTGTGAGATACTTTGTCGATCTTCTGAGCCCGTCTGGAGAAGTCGTTCTTTCGGTTCCGATCGACTATTCACTTGTGTTCGACAGTGGCAATCCGGGTGAGTTAGTGCATGGGGTAGCCATGCTTCCCGACGGTTCGGTGATTGTAACCTGGGACGCCGCTATGGGAATGGCACGCTTCGACCCTTGCGGTCGCGTGATCTGGTCCCGCACCGATCAAGTCTACCACCATTCGATTACGGCAGGGCATGAAGGTTATTGGACGTGGCAGGCGTCACGCTGGGATGGCGGGCATGACCAAAGGATGGTCAGATTTAACCCCGAAACTGGAGATATCCTTGAATCTATTGACCTTATCGACGATGTAATCAGTATTTCTGCATCCAATTCGCTTGCGCTCAGAATACCGGAAAATTTCTCATTCGACCGAGATATGGGCGAGAACGACAAGGCTGACCTGTTCCATCCGAACGATATCGAGGAGCTTTTGCCAACTATGGCCGCAGCCTTCCCGCAGTTCGCGTCTGGGGATCTTTTGGTCAGCATGCGCAACATCGACATGTTGGCAGTGATCGACCGCCGGACGGGGGGGGTCAAATGGGTAGCCTATGGTCCCTGGAACGACCAGCATGACCCCGACTTCAATATTGACGGTACGATCACAGTCTTTTCAAACAATATGGATAGGTTCCGGTCAAACATCATTCGCCTCGATCCCCGAACCGGACGTACCGAGGATGCGCTTCTGGGCACGGGTCTGGATTTTTTTAGCTTCATAATGGGAGCCCATCAGCTTTTACCGAATGGAAACTGGATGATCACCTCTTCAATGCAGGGGCGGGTGATGGAGGTGACACCGGAGGGCCAGATCGTCCGCGAATACAATAACCTGATTGACGAAACCTATAATGCACTGGTGCCTTTTGCAGAATTCTTGCTGTTCGACTATCTGACGGCAGTTCCGACCTGTGAAAAGTAATACTATGACGGAGTGACCACGATGAGTGGCTCTGTTGCGCAAATCGGGTGAGGGATTCATCTCGTGAATCCAGCGTGGTAGCTGGGCGGCATGGCAATCCTCCGCAAAGCGGATGGGAACGATTTGCAGACATGGCGTAACTGCCCCGCCGCACCTGAGTGGTCCGTTTTGAGTGTTAGTGCATGATCGGCCTTTGGTCTATCGGGACGATGGTTTCAGGAGCCGGCGGACGGTAGCCCAGAGCACTGTGTGGTCGC
>NZ_JAPDOG010000076.1 GCF_026013545.1 Defluviimonas salinarum
ACTGGCGCAGGGTCGCAACCCGTTACGACAGATGCGCCAAGACCTTCCTTTCCGCCGTCGCACTCGCCGCAACCGTCCTGTTCTGGCTTTGACGATCAATGAGTCTGGAGCCTAGGTCGGCCCAATGCCGCCGTCTATCCAAGATGTCCGTGTCGCGACGCGGCCTGCCGTAGTGGACATTCTTGCAAAGTGCAGCACCCCAGGGGCGGCGTGACGGCAGCACGGGCAGAGGCACCGCGAGAGGTTCCGCCAAGCTATAGACTTGAAGTGCAAATGCCTCATACTTGCTAGATCGCTCCCAACATGGGGTGGGCAACTCGATATGAAACCGCCGAAATTGCGTGAGGGTGTCGACGAGGGCGGTTCGACCCTCCCGCGCGAGCGCATGCTTTCTCCGGACCAGTACCAGGTGCTTTCTTGTTTCGACGAGGATGCCAGGCGTGCCATGGAGGCGTCCGCCCGCCATGCCATAGCCTATCGATCGGGTCTTGCCGGTGCTCCGGCAAAGCCGAAAAAACGGCCCCTCGAGCTCAATGGCTTGGCTGAACTTCCTCTCCCTGAGATTGGGGATGATGCCCTGTCGGTCATCGAAAGCCTTGTTTCCGAGGCGTCGGATGGCCTTCATGCCCGCGCGTCACCACGCTTCTTCGGATATGTCTGCGGAGGATCGGTACCAGTCGGTGTCGCTGCGGACTTTCTTGTATCGGCGTGGGGACAGGTCGCGGCTTCATCGTGGGAATGCCCGTCGCTGGCTCTGATCGAGCAAACCCTCTGCCGCTGGTGCCTCGAACTGCTCGACCTGCCCAGGGAGAGCGGGGTCGGAATAGTCACCGGAGCGACGGTTGCGAATACTCAGGCGATAATTACGGCCCGCGATGCACTGCTCGCGCGGTTGGATTGGGACGTGGCCAAGAGCGGGCTTTTCGGGGCACCTCCATTTCCCGTGTTGATTGGGGCAGACGCCCATTCCGCCCCCCTTGCCGCGCTCCGCTACGCGGGGCTTGGCACTGATCGGGTCGTCCGGCTCGCGACCGACGATCAAGGTCGTGTTCATCTCAATGGCTTGATGGAGGCGCTCGCCAGGTGTGAACACGCACCGCTTGTCGTGTTGCAAGCCGGGCAGATCAATACCGGCGCTTTCGATCAATTCGAAGAGGCTATCCCATTGGTTCACGAGCGGGGAGGTTGGGTGCATGTCGACGGAGCTTTCGGACTCTGGCTTCATGCAGTGCCTGAGCTGCGCGGTCGTCTCGCCGGCGTCGATGCCGCAGACAGTTGGGCCGTCGATCTGCACAAGTGGCTAAACGCGCCTTACGACTCCGGGCTCTGCATCGTGCGTGAGCGGGCAGCGCTGGTACAATCCATGTCCGCCCGCGGCGCCTATCTGCCTGAGGTCGGCGAAAGCTGGGACCCGAGCGACTCGACGCTTGAACTAAGCAGACGTGCCCGCGGAATACCGAGCTATGCGATCCTGAAGTACCTGGGGGCAGCAGGAGTGCGTGCGATGATCGCCCGCCACTGTGCGCTTTCGGTCTATCTGGCCGAGCTGCTCTCTGCCGAACCGGGTATCGAAATTCTGAATGACGTGGTGTCCAACCAACTGGCGATCGCCTGCCAGGACGATGACGCCACGACGAAGGTTCTGGAGCGTGTGCAGGCAAACGCGAAAGTCTACCCCAGCCATGGCGTTTGGCGCGGTCGACGGATCATTCGGGTGTCGATAATCAACTACGCAACGGACCGTGCGGCCATTGATATGCTCGCCGATGAAATTTTGACGGCTCATCGGGAGATCGCCTCCGGCTCTGACCCTCTCTCGCGATCTGCGGTAAATCGATGAATGTCCAGGATTCCTACAGGCCGATCTCCGTGCCAAATAGGGAGCCGATGTCCTCGTCCGAGCTGACATGCGCAGCCGGTCCAGAGCGGCCACTCGTCGGAATCATCGGCGCTGCGTTGCAGCTTCCTGGAAGCAATCCTTGGAGGGTCGACGCGGCATTTCTACCGACCGAATGACGACACAGCGGACGAAGCCGTCATCGGATAAACGAAGGAGTTACATCTACTGCTCGTTGCGGCCGCCTTTCAGGATCTGGTGTGTCATACTGGATTGTCGGATTGCTGAAGCGCCGTCACGGATGTAACCGCTCATCTGTTGACCCATGCTTTCGGACTTCGAATAATACGAATTAAAGAGCCCGTGGTTTCGTGAGCACTGACGGCCCCCTTGAGAGGTAGACATGCCGGAATGCCCCGCCGCACCTGAGTGGTCCGTTTTGAGTGTTAGTGCATGATCGGCCTTTGGTCTATCGGGACGATGGTTTCAGGAGCCGGCGGACGGTAGCCCAGAGCACTGTGTGGTCGC
>NZ_JAPDOG010000077.1 GCF_026013545.1 Defluviimonas salinarum
ACTGGCGCAGGGTCGCAACCCGTTACGACAGATGCGCCAAGACCTTCCTTTCCGCCGTCGCACTCGCCGCAACCGTCCTGTTCTGGCTTTGACGATCAATGAGTCTGGAGCCTAGCCACCGTCTTGTCACACCTCACGCCAAGTTTCCCTGACAGGACCCCCACGCCTGTTCCGATCATCCGAGCCACCTCTCTCCGGGATTCCCACGCGCGCCCGAAATTGACTCTTCTCTGGTGCGGGGCAAATTTGATACTGTCAAAAAGTACGCAAGCGCCTAAGTCCTTTGGACTGAAGCTGGGATTGCAATACCTGCAATCGTGGCGGTGGACTAGGATCGCATTTTATTTGTCACTTGTACGGAAGGATTTGAACAATGAGCATTCGGATGGCGTCAAGCCCAGCCTTAATAAACACAATTCTTGGGTTTTCGCTGGCGGCACTAACACCAAACTCAGCTCTTGCCTACATTGGCCCCGGCGCGGGTCTTGGCGCCATCGCCGTTACCATAGCCGTGGGATTCGGTTTCCTTCTTCTTCTGATCGGGCTTGTCTGGTACCCGCTCAAACGACTCTTGAAGAGAGGAACAGGCGGCAGTAAGGCGAAAGACAAGTCGGAGTGATCGTCGAGGCCGTAGTTTCGCTACTTGCGGTTGGAGCCTTTGCCTTCGCCCTCAAGGGCTTGGCAATCGTCGGCGTTGCAAGAGAAGCATTGAATCTGGCCGCGGCTGGAGTCTCGGCGATGCTTGACCAGGAGCTCGATGACCTTGGGAAAGAAGTTGCCGTCCGACGCGCAGGCTTCGGCCTAATCAAATCCGCATTCAGTATTTTCTGGCGTTTCGGTCTGACTCTCGTCGCAGCCTCCGTTCCTATTTTCGGCGCAGAACTCGTCGGGCTCGCCTCCAGCGTGGATGTGATGAACTTCATGCTACAATGGGAGTACATTCTCGGCTTATCGATACTGGGCGTTCTACTGTCCGAGTTTATTAGACGCCGGCGAAGCCCATCCGTAAAAGAAGACGCCTCAGCGAACCGCTACTCGACTGCGGACCGCTTGATCCATATGATCGCGTTCTCCCACCCGAAGGTTCTGAAAACAGCATCCCGGTTAGAGGATGCACTTATGCCGATGACTGCGGAACAGACTTCATTTCGACCCATTTTCATTACGTCGTTAGCTAGAGCCGGCACAACCGCTGTCTTAAATGCACTTTATGATCTGCCAAGTATAGCCACGCATACTTATCGTGATATGCCCTTCCTCACCGCACCCCGGCTTTGGAACCTACTCGCAGGAGGCAGTAGCAGATCTGTCGAACGCCGGGAGCGCGCCCATGGCGACGGTCTCGAAATTGACCTCGAAAGTCCCGAAGCTTTTGAAGAAGTCGTGTGGCAATTGTGCTGGCCGGACAAGTATGGGGAGGCTGGTATCAAGTGCTGGGATGAGACAGATAGAGAAAATAAGAGTGAGCAATTTCTCTTTCACCACATGATCAAGATAATCAATGCGCGGTTATATAAGGGAGAAGCTTCCTCTTTTCAAAATGCAAGATATTGCTCAAAGAACAATGCCAACATCGCGCGCATCTCGTTCTTGAAAGCCGCCTTCCCAAATAGCCAGATCGTCGTCCCGATAAGGCAGCCAGGTGCCCACGCGGCTTCGTTACTGCGACAGCATCAAAACTTCTGTAAATTGCATGACCGGGACGCATTCATTCGTCGATACATGCGTGATATTGGTCACTTTGAATTCGGACAACTTCATAAACCTATTCTGTTTCCAAGCGTTGAATCGAACAGCTACGATCGATCTTCGGGAAATTATTGGCTACAGTATTGGATTCATGCTTTTCGCGAAATTCTAAACTATCAAGAGACTTGTATATTCGTGCTTCAGGACGATCTTCGCTCGTCGCCACAACGGGCCATGGAGGACTTATGCGTGGCTTTGGGTCTGCACCAATCCACTTTGCAGTTTTCTGGCTATTTTCGCTCCGAACCCGATCAACCTATGCCGGGGCTGTTTGACCAAGAACTGTACGATGAGGCGGAAACTCTTTATCGGGAGATGGAAGCTATTGCGAAACGTCAGAGCGCAGGCATCAAGACTCCAGCGCAGTATTTGTAAGGGTCTTTTCAGAGGGAATTCCGTTGAGTGGGGCAGGGCGGTTTCGTAGCGTCGCGGGATAACGAAAGATGTCCACTTAATCTTCTTGCCGTGCTATTTTGGGCAAGGAGGATCGCCACATGGGACACTCATCGGCAGCGAAGAAGGCCGGGCCGCGTGACGCTGCGAGCAAGGTCGCGCAGCAG
>NZ_JAPDOG010000078.1 GCF_026013545.1 Defluviimonas salinarum
CGCCCCCACAGTGCTCTGGGCTACCGCCCGCCGGCCCCTGAATCCGTCATCCCGATGGACCAGAGGCCAGTCATGCACTAACAATCAAATCGGACCACTCAGGTGGGGCTGATCATGGTATTATTAGATAAATTTGGTTGCGGGGGCAGGATTTGGACACTTTTCGCAGGCTGAGCCAGTTCCAAACTCAGCGAGAATCGCAGGAATAGTGCGGAGTGCCTTCAATTCTCGGCCGGGCGAATTCGTTGCCTGTTCCAAAACAGCGTCACGGCCTCCAGATCCAGAGACGCCATCAATGCTACCAGGCATGTCATCACCGAATGCCCAACCATTGATGTCGGGCGTCACTGCCGTCGGTCCGCGAACCGCAAGGCCGCCTCATTCGAGCGCTTCAAGCCAGATCTCTCCTTGTCGGAGTTGACCGAATATGCCGTAGGCTCACCCGATGGCCTTGAGGACCGCCTCGCCCAGCGTTGCCGGGCTGTCGGCCACGACGATGCCGGCCGAGCGCATCGCCTCGATCTTCTCTTCCGCGCCGCCCTTGCCGCCGGCGACGATGGCGCCGGCATGGCCCATGCGCCGGCCCGGAGGCGCGGTGCGCCCCGCGATGAAGCCCGCGACCGGCTTCTTGCGGCCGCGCCTGGCCTCGTCCTTGAGGAACTGCGCCGCCTCTTCCTCGGCCGAGCCGCCGATCTCGCCGATCATGATGATCGACTGGGTCTCGTCATCGGCGAGGAACCATTCGAGCACGTCGAGATGCTCGGTGCCCTTGATCGGGTCGCCGCCGATGCCGACGCAGGTCGACTGCCCGAGGCCCACGTCGGTGGTCTGCTTCACCGCCTCGTAGGTCAGCGTGCCGGAGCGCGAGACGACGCCGACCGAGCCCTTCTTGTGGATATGGCCCGGCATGATGCCGATCTTGCATTCGTCGGGCGTGATGACGCCGGGGCAGTTCGGGCCGATCAGCGTGGAGCGGGAGCCCTGCAGCGCGCGCTTGACCTTCATCATGTCGAGGACCGGGATGCCCTCGGTGATGCAGACGATAAGCTCCATCTCGGCGTCGATCGCCTCGAGGATCGAATCCGCCGCGAAGGGGGGCGGCACGTAGATGACGGAGGCATTGGCCTCGGTCGCCTGCTTGGCCTCATGGACCGAGTTGAAGACCGGCAGGCCGATATGGCTCTGGCCGCCCTTGCCGGGGGTGACGCCGCCGACCATCTTCGTGCCGTAGGCGATCGCCTGTTCGGAGTGGAAGGTGCCCTGCGAGCCGGTCAGGCCCTGGCAGATGACTTTGGTGTTTTTGTCGACGAGTACGGACAATTTTTTGAACTCCGTCTTATCTGGTGTGTTTCATGCTTGGCCGCGCCGGAAAAAGTACGCCGCGACAGGAAGAGTTAGGACCGCGCATACCGCGCCTAAAGCGGACAGATCTTGCGCAACAGAGCTTCCGATAGCCCCCATCGGGTCACCTTCGCCGAAACAGGACGGAAAGTGACCTTCGGAGGTTTCGATCACCGGGCAACTCGCCATGTGTTGTAGAACTGGAATTGCGGCGGCTGTCGGAGCGATAACCCAGGCGATCCATACAAGCCCCCGGTGCATCTGAGCGGCGATAACCTGGAGCCCGAGGCTGACCGCCACGAGCGTCGCAAGGATTATGGCGCCGATCAACATTACCCCTTCACCGCCTTGACGATCTTCTCGGCACCGTCCTTGAGGTCGTCCGCCGCGATCACGTTGAGGCCGGAGGTCTGGATGATCTCCTTGCCCTTCTCGACGTTGGTGCCCTCGAGCCGCACGACCAGCGGTACCTTGAGGCCAACCTCCTTCACCGCCGCGATCACGCCCTCGGCGATGATGTCGCAGCGCATGATGCCGCCGAAGATGTTGACGAGGATGCCCTTCACGTTCGGGTCGGAGGTGATGATCTTGAAGGCCTCGGTCACCTTCTCCTTCGTGGCACCACCGCCGACGTCGAGGAAGTTCGCGGGCTCGGCACCGTAGAGCTTGATGATGTCCATCGTCGCCATCGCGAGGCCGGCGCCGTTCACCATGCAGCCGATCTCGCCGTCGAGCGCGATGTAGTTGAGGTCGAACTTCGAGGCCGCGAGCTC
>NZ_JAPDOG010000079.1 GCF_026013545.1 Defluviimonas salinarum
AACGCCCACTCATCGTCCGACATCAGGTCTCGTGCCAAGCTGGTCTCCATCGCAGATACCAGCTTGAATCATGATCAGGCGTCCGTGTGAATCCCTTTTGTCAACAGGCCCTAGGGTCACACTGCCCAACGTGAAAAGGACGGCTGCAGCAGATAGGAAATGCCTTGATCGGTGCAAAAGCATTCTCAGCTCCCCAAAAAAGTACCCTCTGAGGGTATCAACGGATCGGAAATCCGGCAAGTTGATCGCCGGTTTTGGGCACCGAACGCCTACAATCAGAGTGGCCTTCGCCCTGAATCAGGGCCGGCTTGATCTGGAATCTCCCGGTCGGATTTGAGTGTTGAGCGGTGTCCGTCGTCAGATAAAGTGGGCGTCCTGACGTGATGGGCCTTTGGAGGATCTGGCTCATTGGTTTCGATCCTATGCGGCGTGCTGTTGATTGAGCAAGCGGCGCCGCTTCATGGTCAGCTCCTTGATCTTCCTCCTCTCGCTGAGAACGTCGTTGGCGCGGCCGAAGTAGACGTCGGCCGGGGTGAGGTTGCCGAGGCTCTCGTGGTGACGGCGATGGTTGTAATGTTCGACGAAGGCGTCGATGGCCTGTTCGAGCGCGCCCGGTAGGTAGTCGTTCTCGAGCAGGATGCGGTTCTTCAGCGTCTGGTGCCACCGCTCGATCTTGCCCTGGGTCTGGGGGTGGTTCGGCGCACCACGGACATGCTTCATGCCCTGACCCTCGAGCCATGCAGCCGGCGCTGTCAGAAGGAATCCGGTTGAGACGGGCAGGTCGGCCTCGTAGCGTCCGGCCATGACGAAACGCGACCCTTGCAAGTAGTTCCACAGCAGCCCGGAGATCATCCGCCTTGCAGTGATGCTCTATGTCCGGTTTCCGCTGTCGCTTCGGAACGTTGAGGACCTGCTTCACGAGCGCGGGATCGAGATCAGCCACGAGTCGGTGCGGTTCTGGTGGCAACGCTTCGATCCGAAGTTCGCCGCCGAAATTCGCCAGAAACGCGTCGAGCGCCTGCGCTCCGGGCCGCAGTGGCGATGGCACCTCGACGAGATGTTTGTGAAGATCAACGGCGAGCGGCACTACCTCTGGCGGGCCGTCGATCATGAGGGCGAGGCTCTCGAGAGCTTCGTGATCAAGACGCGGGACAGAAGGCGGCATTGAAATTTCTCAGGAAATCAATGAAGCGCTACGGCCGGCCGCACATTTTCGTCACCGACAAGCTCCGGTCCTACGGTGCCGCGCTACGGGAGGTCGGCGCGGCGGACCGGCAGGAAACGGGCCGCTGGCTCAACAATCGGGCTGAGAATTCGCACCTGCCATTCCGACGACGAGAAAGTGCGATGCAGCGCTTCCGGCGCATGCGAAGTCTGCAGATGTTCGCTGCCGTCCACGCCTCAGTCTTCAACCATTTCAACTCGGAGCGTAGCTTCTCCTCGAGGGCAAATTTCAAGAAGAACCGCGCCGCCGGTCTCGCCGAGTGGCGTCAACTCGGCGCCGCATAAGGGGCAAGCTCACTGTACATTCGGAGACTGGTTCGAATTCGTCTGACAGCTCCGCCATATCATCTAAATATCATTATTAAACTCAACGGTTTGACTCTGGATGGATATTCTCAATCCCCCATTTTGACCGCCATTACGATTCCGCATGGCGTTGGACGCGGAGAAAATGTTGCGGTTTATGCACGCCCAGTGCCCGCACCGGTCCCAAGCCAGCAGGTCACAGGGACTGAACCCACCCCTGGTCGTCCCTAGGGTCAGGACCCATTGATCTGCTTGAAGCTGCCGCCGCCGGGTGATTCAAGGCTCCAGACTGACGGGGTTGATGATGAGCAATCTTTTCTGGCTGACGGACGAGCAGATGG
>NZ_JAPDOG010000008.1:0-140000 GCF_026013545.1 Defluviimonas salinarum
GCTGGAGTTTTTCGGCCGCGTAGGCGCGGGCGCCGTCGCGGAGCATCCGCTCTTCCTCGGTCAGCTGGTCTTCCATGCGGAAGGCGTCTTCCCAGTCGAAGCGCGACAGGTCGGGGGCGTCTTTCGGTTTCAGAGCCATTTGGGTCCTCACTTCAGATTCGCGCAGAACCGCGCGATGCGGGTGGCGGCCTCGGTCAGCGAGGCCCGGGAATAGGCGTAGGAGAGCCGCACATAGCCGGGCGTGCCGAAGGCACGGCCGGGGACGAGGGCGACGCCCTCTTCCTCCAGAAGTGCGGTGCAAAAATCGGCGTCGCTCTCGATGCGGCGGCCCCCGGCCGTGACCTTTCCGAAGGCGCGGGCGCAGCCGGGGAAGAGGTAGAAGGCGCCGTCGGCCGAAGGGCAGTCGAGCACGCCGGTCGCATTCAGTGCGGCGGCCAGCATGTCACGGCGCTCGCGGAAATCGTCGCTGCGTTCGGCCAGAAGCTGCTGGTCGCCGTCCAGCGCGGCGACGGCCGCCGCTTGGGCGACCGAGGACGCGCCCGAGGTGATCTGGCTCTGGACGGCCAGCATTGCCGCGGTCAGCCGTTTCGGTCCGATCCCCCAGCCGATGCGCCAGCCGGTCATCGCGTAGCTCTTCGACACGCCGTTCACGATCAGTGTGCGGTCGGCGAGGTCGGAGGCGATGGCGCGGAAAGAGCGGAACGGGACGTAGGAGATGTGCTGGTAGATTTCGTCGACCATGATGCCGACATGGGGCGCGTCGCGCAGCACTTCGGCCAGGGCTTCGAGATCGGCCGCCGAATAGACCGCGCCCGAGGGGTTCGAGGGCGAGTTGAGGAGGAGCCAGCGGGTGTTCGGCCCGATCGCGTCGCGCAATTGCTCGGGCGTGATGCGGAACCCGGTCTCGGCACTGGTCGGCATGACAACTGGCTTGCCGTCGCAGACGGTGACGATGTCGGGGTAGCTCGTCCAATAGGGCGCGACGATCAGCACCTCATCACCGGGGTCGAGCGTCGCAGCGAAGGCGTTGTAGAGAACCTGTTTCGCGCCGGTGCAGACTATGATTTCCGCCGTTTCCGGCGTGTAGCCGTTCTCGCGCTGGCAGGCCGCGGCGATGGCGCGGCGCAACTCGAGCGTGCCGGCGGTAAGGGTGTAGGTGGTCTCGCCCGCCAGCGCGGCCTGGTGCGCGGCGTGGATCACATGCGGCGGCGTCGAGAAGTCGGGCTCGCCGGTGCCGAGCGTGATGACGTCGCGCCCCTCGCGCTTCAGCGCGTCGGCGAGCTCGGAAATCTTCAGGATCTCGGAGAGTTCGACCGCGTCGATGCGGGCGGAGCGGCGGAACGGATCGGACATGGCGGCCTCATGCGCGGTTTTATGCCTTATGGGCCATTGTATGCCGCATGGATACCGATATTGTGGCCTTGATATATGCATGGAGCGAATACAATGGCGATGCCCCGTCGACTCCTCCCGTCGATTTCCCTGCTCACGGCTTTCGAATCGGTCGTCCGGACCGGCTCGACGCTCGCCGCCGCCCGCGACCTCGACCTGACCCAGGGTGCGGTGAGCCGGCTGATCCAGAACCTCGAGGCGCAGTTGGGCGTGACGCTCTTTCTGCGCGAGCGGCGGCGGCTCATTCCGACCGACCATGCGCTGGCCTATGCCCGCGATGTGGTGAAGGCGCTGGACCTCATCTCGCGCGGTTCGATGCGGGTCAGGTCCGATACCGGGGGCGGTACGCTCTCGCTCGCGATCCTGCCGACCTTCGGCACGCGGTGGCTGGCGCCGCGCCTTCCGCGCTTTCTTGGCGATCATCCAGGGATCACGATCAACCTCGGAACGCGGCTGAAGCCCTTCGATTTCGAGGAGGAGGGATTCGATGCCGCGATCCATTTCGGGGCCGAAGACTGGGCCGGCACCGGCGCGGTGAAGCTCTTCGACGAGCGACTCGTGGCCTGTTCCGCGCCGCGCTTTATTGCCGATCACCCGGTCGAGGCGCCATCGGACCTGATCGGTCTGCCGCTTTTGCAACTCGAGACCCGGCCGAATGCCTGGGCCGCCTGGTTCGCCCATCACGGGCTCGAGCGGCGGATCGGGCAGGGCATGCTCTTCGACCAGTTCGCGCCGATGATCCAGGCGGTGATCCACGGGCTCGGCGTGGCACTTCTGCCGGAGTTCCTCGCCAAGACCGAACTGGCGGACGGGAGGCTCGTCGAGGTCTTTGGCGGGCCGGTCCGGGGCGAGGGCAGCTATTACCTCGTCTGGCCCTCGGTCGGCGCCTGGTATCCGCCCCTGCAGGCCTTCCGCGACTGGCTGGTGGCGGAGGCCGCCGACCCCGACGGCGAGGCGATGCTGCCCCGTTGACCTTTCCGCGCGCCGGGACCACCTTTGCCGCATGAACACGCGCGCCAACATCCATGACCGCCTTGCCGCCTCGCTGAAGGAGGCGCGGAAGTCGAAGGGGCTCAGCCTCGATGCCGTGGCCAAGCTCTCGGGGGTGTCGCGCTCGATGGTGAGCCAGATCGAGCGGGGAGAGAGCAGCCCGACGGTGGCGACGCTGTGGAACCTGACGCAGGCGTTGCAGGTCGATTTCGCGGGGCTTCTCGAGGGCCGGACCGCGCCCGGGATCGAGGTGATCCGGGCCGAAGCGGCGCCGGTGATCGCGGGCCGCGGGCAGGGGGTGCGGATCCGGATCCTCTCGCCTGCCGAGGCGGCCGGCGAGCACGAGGTTTACGATCTGCGATTCGATGCCGGGGGGCGGCTCGTCAGCGATCCGCACGGGCCGGGCTGCCGCGAGCATCTGACGGTTCTGGAAGGTGCGGTGACCGTGGTGTCTGGTGATGATGTGCAGGGATTGGGCGTCGGTGACACGGCGCGCTACTTCGCCGACCGGCCGCACCGGATCGAGGCCGATGCCGGGCCGGCGCGGGCGATCCTGATCGTGCAGAACAGCTGACCTCGCGGGGGGGGGGCGCCTGTCCCCCGCACCCCCCGGGGATAGTTGGGGCAAGATGAAAGGAGTTCCGGGATAGCGGATTTTATTCCGTCATATTGACAAAGGCGTTTTGGCGGATATTGTTCCGCCATATGGGAGGAGATTCTGTCATGTCGGACAAGGCGACCTTTCTCGACCATCTGGGCGAGACCCTGCGCGGGATCGAGGCCGAGGGGCTTTACAAGCGCGAGCGGCTGATCACCTCGGCTCAAGGGGCCCATGTGAAGGTCGCGGGGCGCGACGTGCTCAATCTCTGCGCCAACAACTACCTCGGGCTGGCCGATCATCCGGCGCTGATCGCGGCGGCGAAGGCGGCGATGGAGGATCACGGTTACGGCATGGCCTCGGTCCGGTTCATCTGCGGCACGCAGGACCTGCACCGGGAGCTCGAGGCGCGGATCGCGCGGTTCCTCGGCAAGGACGATTCCATACTCTTCGCCGCCTGTTTCGACGCCAATGGCGGTTTGTTCGAGCCGCTGCTGGGGCCGGAGGATGCGATCATCTCGGATGCGCTGAACCATGCCTCGATCATCGACGGCATCAGGCTCTGCAAGGCGAAACGCTACCGTTACGCCAATTCCGACATGGCCGATCTCGAGGCGCAGCTCAAGGCGGCGCGGGCGGATGGCGCGCGCTTCGTGATGATCGCGACCGATGGCGTCTTCTCGATGGATGGCTATCTCGCGAAGCTGCCGGAGATCGTGGCCCTGGCGGAGAAATACGGCGCGCTCACCATGGTCGACGATTGCCACGCGACCGGGTTCATGGGACCGCAGGGGCGCGGCACGCCGGCCCATGCCGGGGTCGAGGTCGATATCCTGACCGGCACGCTCGGCAAGGCGCTGGGCGGCGCGCTCGGCGGCTATATCGCCGGGCCGCAGGCGGCCATCGACCTCTTGCGTCAGCGGGCGCGGCCCTATCTCTTCTCGAACGCGCTGCCGCCGGCCGTGGTCGCGGCGGGCATCGCCGCGCTCGATCTCGTCGAGGCGGCGGACGATCTCAGAGCGTCCTTGTTCGACAATGCCCGCTACTGGCGCGCGGGGCTGGAGGAGGCGGGCTTCACCCTCCTGCCGGGTGAGCACCCGATCGTGCCGGTGATGCTCGGCGACGCGGCCCTCTCTCAGAAGATGGCGGCGGCGCTCTACGAGCGCGGCGTCTATGTCGCGGGCTTCTTCTTCCCGGTCGTGCCGAAGGGGCAGGCGCGAATCCGGACCCAGATGAACGCGCGGCTGACGCGCGCTGATCTCGATTTCGCGCTCGACGCCTTCTGGGCAGCGGGCAAGGCGGTGGGAGCGATCTGATGCGCAATGACATGAAGGCACTGGCGAAGGCGAAGCCCGAGGTCGGGCTCTGGATGGAGCACCGCCCGGTGCCGGAGATCGGCGCGGACGACGTGCTGATCCGGATCCGCAAGACCGGGATCTGCGGCACCGATATCCATATCTGGAACTGGGACGAATGGGCGGCGAAGACGGTGCCCGTGGGTCTTGTCACGGGGCATGAATTCGCCGGCGAGATCGTCGAGATCGGCAAGAACGTCGAGGGGCTGACCATCGGCCAACGCTGTTCGGGCGAGGGCCATCTGATCGGCAAGCAGTCGCGGCAGAGTCGTGCCGGCAAGTTCCACCTCGACCCCGCGACGCGGGGGATCGGCGTGAACGAGCAAGGGGCATTTGCCGAGTACCTGAGGCTTCCCGCCTTCAACGTGGTGCCGCTGCCCGACGAGATCGACGACGAGATCGGGGCGATCCTCGATCCATTGGGCAACGCCGTCCATACTGCGCTGTCGTTCGATCTCGTCGGCGAGGACGTGCTGATCACCGGCGCGGGCCCGATCGGCATCATGGCCGCCGCCGTTGCCCGCCATGTCGGCGCGCGGCATGTGGTGATCACCGATATCAATCAGGACCGGCTCGACCTTGCCGCGCAGGTCACCGACGTGATCCCGGTGAACGTCGCGAAACAGGATCTGAAGGACGTCGAGGGCGCCCTGAAGATGAAGGAGGGCTTCGACGTCGGCATGGAGATGTCAGGCAGCCAGGCCGCGCTCGACCAGATGGTCGAGAACATGGTGATGGGCGGGCGGATCGCGATGCTCGGCATCCCGCCGGGCAAGAGCCCGGTGGACTGGTCCCGCATCGTCTTCAAGGCGATCACCATCAAGGGCGTCTATGGCCGCGAGATCTTCGAGACCTGGTACAAGATGATCGCGATGCTGGAGAACGGCCTCGATATCCGCCGCGTCATCACCCACCGTTTCAAGGTCGATGACTTCCGCGACGGGTTCGAGATCATGCGCTCGGGCAAGAGCGGCAAGGTCGTGCTCGACTGGACCTGAGCGCCGGGTCCGGTCCCCGCGGGGCCGGGCCGGTGCGATCAGACCGTGTGCAGGTAGAGGTCGTAATCGACTTCCGAGATCGTGCGGGCAACGCGGGCATACTCCGCGGCCTTCACCTCGACGAAGGTGCGGTGCATGTCCTCGCCGAGCGCCTGCTTAAGGAACTCCGAGTTCCGCGCCGCCTCGATCGCCGCGCGCCATTCGCGCGGGATCTCCGGCCCTTCCGGATCCTCGGCATAGGCATTGCCGGTGGTCTCCGGGCCGGGATCGAGCTTCTTGTCGAAGCCGTGGAGAATGCCCGCGAGCACGGTCGCGGCGACGAGATAGGGATTGGCGTCGACGCCCGAGGGCCGATGCTCGATCCGCCGCGCCTTCACGTCGCCGGCGGGCACGCGAAGTGCCACAGAGCGGTTGTTCACCCCCCAGGCGGTCGAGATCGGCGCGTAGCTCTGGTTGGCGAAGCGGCGCCAGGAATTGAGATGCGGCGCGAAGACCAGCATCGATTCCGCCATCGTCGCCCGGAGCCCGCCGAGCGCGTGAAGGAGCATGGTCTCCCACTTGCCAGGCTTCTTCTCGGCAAAGACGTTCTCGCCCTTCTCGTTCATCAGGGAGACGTGGAAATGCATGCCCGAGCCGGCGTAGTCGGCGATGGGCTTGGCCATGAAACAGGCGACGACCCCGTGCGCGCGCGCCTGCGCCCGAACGATCCGCTTCAGCCGCATCAGGTCGTCGGCCGCCTGCATCACGTCCTCGCGGTAGTGCAGCGTCAGTTCGTACTGGCCCGGTGCATATTCCGAGATCATCGTCTCCGCCGTGATCCCGGCCTTGGCCGCGCCAGCGTAGATGTCAGAGAAGAGGGGCAGCATCCCGTGCAGGTGATCGACCGAATAGACCTCGGTCTTGTGGCTGTCGCGCCCGTCGAGCACGTCGGCGGCGGGGCGGACCCTGCCGTCGGGGCCGCGCTCCTTGGCGAGCAGGAAGAATTCCAGCTCGAAGGCCCCCGCGGGTTTCAGACCGCGCTTGGCGAATTCATCGACTTGGCGCTGGAGCGCGTGGCGGGGATCCGAGGTCATCGGCCGCCCGTCGAGCTCGTAGAGCGACATCAGCACCTCGGCGCGCGGCGGGGTGGTGTTGTGCAGGACCTTCAGCGTGCCGGGAATCGGCCAGGCGCGGAGGTCGCCGTCGCCCTTGTCCCAGATCAGGCCGGTCTCGTGCACGTCCTCGCCGCAGATGTCGAGGCCGAGGATCGAGATCGGCATGTGCCGGCCGGACTTGTAGAGCGAGGGCAGCTCGTGGCGGCGGATGATCTTGCCGCGGCCGATGCCGTTCGAATCGTGGAGCACGATGTCCACAGCCTCGATCTCGGGATGTTCGGCGAGGAAGTCCTCGGCCTCGGCGAGGGTCGCGCCCGAGGGGCAGGGATTGGTCATGGTGTCCTCAGGCAAAGAGTTCGGAAAGGATGGCGTCGAAGGCGGCGATGAGCTGGTCGATCTGGCGCTTTTTCGTCGCGGGGCTGACCAGCATCATGTTGTGGAAGGGCGCGATCAGGCAGCCGCGATTGAGAAGCGCGGTGTGCAAGGTCGCCTCGACCTCAGGCATATGGGCGGCGCCCGCCTCGGTCCCGTTTTTCAAGGGGCCGGGGGCGCAGATGAACTCGACCCGCGCGCCGACGCGGACGACATGCCAGGGGGCGCCATGCGCCTCGATAACCCGTTTCAGGCCGGAATAGAGCCTTTCCGCGCCCTTCTCCATGTGGTCGTAAGTGGCCTTGGTCATCACCTCGGCGAGGGTCGCGCGAAGGCAGGCGAACTGCATCGGGTTCGCAGACAGCGTCGTGCCCATGCCGGAATGACCCGAGGCGCGGCCGGCATTGTAGCGGATATAGGCCTTGGCCAGTTTCGGCCGCAGCCCCCAGACCGCGGTGGGCATGCCACCGGCCACGCATTTTCCGACGACGAAAATGTCGGGGTCGAGGCCGTGGACGCCGGTGTAACCGCCGAGGCCCGAGGAAATCGTGTGGGTCTCGTCGATGATCAGCAGCGCGCCGTGCTTGGTGGCGAGCTTGCGCAAGCCGTCATGGAAGCCCGGTTCGGGCAGGACCATGCAGGAATTGGTCATCACCGGTTCGGTCAGGATCGCCGCGATCTCGCCGGTCTTGAGGGCCGCCTCGACGCTGTCGAGATCGTTGAACTCCGCGCAGGCGGCGACCTTGGTGAGGTCGGCGACCTGGCCGGTGAGGCCGGGCCGCGTGACGGTCTTGCCGTTCGCGAGTTCCACCATCGCGTCATCGACGGTGCCGTGATAGCAGCCGTGGAACACGAGGACCTTGGGCTTGCCGGTGACCGCCCGGGCCACGCGAATGGCGAAGCGGTTGGCATCCGTCGCGGTCGTGGCGATCTGCCAATGGAATTCGCCGAAACGCTCGGTCAGGAGCCGCCCCGCCTCCAAAGCGGCCTCGGTCGGCAGCATGTAGGTCAGCCCGTATCGCGCCTGCTTGCGAATCGCCTTCGCGACCGGTTCCGGCGAATGGCCGAACATCGAGCCGGTGTCGCCAAGGCAGAAATCGTCGACCTCGTTGCCGTCGATATCGGTGAGCCGCGCACCCCGCGCGGTCTCCACCAGCATCGGGAAGGGCATCGGCCAGTCCTTCATCCAGTGCATCGGCACCGCGTCGAGATAGGCGTCGGCACCTCCCGCAAGCGCCGCTCGCGTCTTCGGCCGCGCCTTGGCGAAGCGTTCGGCCTCGCGTTTCGCGATGGTCTTGAGGCGGGTCCGGGCGATTCCGGCGATCAGATCGGGATGCTGGTTCATGGCGCCACTCCTTGCGTTGCGCCCTTATCCTCCAAATTTGATCAAATTGGAAGATGGCAAATTATGGTACCGATAGCCTGATGCTATGCCCATGACCAGTGTTTGATCAAACCGATGCGGAAAGGACTGCCCAGCCGGCGACCTCGGCCACCTGCTGCATCGCGCCCATGACATCGCCGGTCTGGCCGCCGATCTGCCGCAGGGCGAGGCCGGCAAGGAGCGTCGCGGCCAGCGCCATCGCGCCCCCCGCCACGACCGCGGTTCCGAAGCCCAAGGGCAGGAGGCAGAGAAAGCCGATCCCGGCAGCGACCAGCGCCGGCGCCGGACCGCTCCCGGCGGCAGAGTGACCAAGCCCGTCGCCGCGCGCTGCCGGCATCATGACCAGCGCGGCCGGCAGCACCGCCCGGCTCGCCGCCGCGATGCCGACGAGCGCGGCGGTGGCCGATCCGGCCTCGGCCAGGGTCGAGATGCCGATCGCGCGGAAGGCCAGGGCAAGGACCAGCGCCACGACCCCGTAGGAGCCGATCCGGCTGTCGCGCATGATCTCGAGCTTGCGCGCCCGGTCGCGGCCGCCGCCGAAGCCGTCGGCGAGGTCGGCAAGCCCGTCCTCATGCATCGCCCCGGTGGCCAGCGCCCCGGCGGCGAGCGCCAGAAGTGCCGCCATCAGGGGCGGCAGGCCAAGCCACAGCGCGGACCCGCAGACGAGCGCCATGATCGCGCCGACCGCGACACCGACGAGCGGCCAGGCCCAGGACGACGCCGCCATCGCGGGCGCCTCGCCCTCGATGCGCCCGGCCGGCAGGCGGCTCAGGAGCATGAAGGCCAGCCGGATCTCGCCCGCGCGCGAAGGCCTCATGCCTCCGACACCCCCGCCTCGCCGAAGGTGGCCATGCCGTTGTGGCAGGCCAGCGCCGCCCGCACGATTCCGAGCGCCAGCGCCGCGCCCGAGCCCTCGCCGAGCCGCATGTCGAATTCGAGGACCGGGCGCTTGTGGATCGCGGCCAGGAGTTTGCGGTGACCGGGCTCGGCCGAGACATGGCCGACGAGGCAATGGTCGAGAAGCCGCTTGTCGACGGCATAGAGAACCGCCGCCGCGGCGGTGCAGATGAAGCCGTCGAGGATCACCGGGATCCGCGCCGCCCGCGCCGCCAGCACCGCGCCGCAGATCGCCGCCTGTTCGCGCCCGCCAAGGGCGGCAAGGATCGCCGGCGCGTTGCCGATCACGCCCTCGTGGCGCTTCAGCCCGCGCTCGATCGCGTCGATCTTGCGCGTGATTCCGGCCTTGTCAGAGCCTGTTCCGGGCCCCGTCCACTCCGCCACGTCGCCGCCGAAACAAGCCGCTGCCAGCGCCGCCGCGACGGTCGAGTTGCCGATCCCCATTTCGCCGAGGACAAGAATGTCCGCACCTTCGTCCACCGCCGAGGCGCCCTGCCAGAGCGCGTCGAGGCAGTCGGTCTCCGACATCGCCGGGCCTTCGGTGAAGTCCCCCGTCGGCCGGTCGAGGTCGAGCGCCACGACCGACAGCTCGGCGCCGTTCACCGCACAGAGCTGGTTGATCGCCGCGCCGCCGGTCTCGAAATTCGCCACCATCTGCGCGGTGACTTCCTGCGGATAGGGGTTCACTCCTTGCGCGCAGATGCCGTGGTTGCCGGCGAAGACGAGCGCCTGCGCCCGCCAGATCTCCGGCCGCGCCGTGCCGCGCCAGGTCGCCATGAACTCGGCCAGCGTCTCGAGCCGGCCAAGCGATCCCGGCGGCTTCGTGAGAGAGTTCTGCCGCGCGCGGGCCGCTTCGGCGGCGGCGGCGTCGGCATCGGGCAGCCGGTCGGCAAGCAGCGGGATCTGGTCGAGGGAGGAGATGCGCGGAAGGCTCATGTCATTTCACTTTCAGGGGCAGGCCGCAGACGGCGAGATGGACTTCGTCCACCGCCGCCGCGACCCGTTGGTTAAGCAGCCCGGCCGCGTCGCGGAACTCGCGGGCGAGCGCGTTGTCGGGGACGATGCCGCCGCCGACTTCGTTGGTGACGAAGATCACCGGGTCGCGCTGGGCGGGCAGTGCGGCGATCATCGCGCGCGCCTCCTCCTGCCAGTCGCGGCCCGAGAACATCAGGTTCGAGAGCCAGAGCGTCAGGCAGTCGACGAGCCGGGGCCCCTGGCCGTCGGTTGCCTGAAGTGCTTCCGTCAGGTCGAGCGGTTCGGCATGGGTGGTCCACTCCGCGCCGCGTCGCGCCTGATGGGTGGCGATGCGCTTTTCCATCTCGGCGTCATGCGCCTCGGCGGTGGCGATATAGACCGCACGCGGGCCAAGGCCGAGCGTCATCGTCTCGGCAATGCCGCTTTTGCCGGATCTCGCGCCGCCGGTGATGAGTATCGTCTTGCCCATGGCTCGCTGACAAAGCAGAAACGGGCCGCGTGTGAAAGGGAGAATGCGACGGTGAAGGGCGGGGCTGCGACAGAGCTGATTCTGATCCGCCATGCGCCGGCCTTGAGCCAGGGCAAGCTCTGCGGCCGCACCGACGTGCCGGCCGATTGCGGCGATGTGGAACGGATCGAGGCAACGCGCGCCGCGCTGGGTACGCCCGACCGCATCGTGGTCAGCCCGGCGCTGCGGTGCCGCCAGACCGCCGCGGCGCTCTGGCCCGATCTCGCGGAGCCGGAACTGGATGCCGCCCTCTGGGAACAGGATTTCGGCGACTGGGAAGGCCGGCCCTATGCCGAACTGCCCGATCTCGGGCCACTGCCGCCTGCGGAACTCGCCGATCACCGCCCGCCGCGCGGCGAAAGCTTCGCCGATCTCTGCGCGCGCGTGGCACCGGCGCTTCGCCGCGCGGCCTGCGGCGGGCGGGTCGCCGTGGTGGCCCATGCCGGCACCGCGCGGGCGGCGCTGGCGCTGGCGCTCGGCAATCCGGCGCAAGGGCTCGCCTTCGAGATCGCGCCCCTGTCGGTCACCCGGCTGCGGCTTCTGGAGGGCGGCGGCTGGTCGGTGATCGGCGTGAACTGGGTGCCAGGATGAGCGCGGCCGCCGTTCGGGTCGCCGGGCATTTCGGAGAATTCCTGCAAGGCCGGATCGGGCCCGGCGGACCGGTCGCGCTGGTTACGCTGCCCTGTCCGGTGCTCGCGGTGACCGCGCGCCATGTGCCGGGGCCGGGCCTCGCGGTGCATGGGGCGGGGCAGATGCTGCTCGGCCCGGCGCGGGCGCGGCGGCTCCTGACCGCGCTGCGCTGTCGGCTCAACGGCCGGGTGATGCTGCGCGCGACGATGCCGGCCGGCGGTGGCGCCGGAGCTTCGACCGCGGCACTGGTGGCGCTCGCCCGCCTTGCGGGGGCCAGATCGGGACCGCACGATCTCGCGCGCGCCTGTGTCGCGACCGAGGGTGCGAGCGATCCCCTCATGTTCGACGTGCCCGAGCGGCTTCTCTGGGCCTCGCGCCGGGCGGTGGTGCTCGACCGGTTGCCGCCGCTGCCCGCGCTCGACGTGGTCGGCGGCTTCTACGGTCCGCACCGGCGGACCGAGGCGCGCGACATGGACTTTCCCGACATCGCCGACCTGATCGCGCCGTGGCGCGCGGCGGCGGAAGCCGGCGACGGCGCGGCGGTGGCGGCGCTCGCCGCGGAATCGGCGCGGCGCACGCTCGCGCTGCGCGGGCCGGAGGGCGATCCGACCGAGGCGCTGGCCCGCGCGACCGGCGCCGCGGGCTTTGTGATTGCCCATACCGGATCGGCGCGGGCGCTGCTATTCCGGCGTGGCGACATGCCCGAGGATATCGCCGCGACGCTCAGGCGCGCGGGCCTACGCGGTAACGTCCGGTTCGAGGTGGGAGGCAAGGGATGAGCGGCGCGGCAATCGTGCTTGTGGCGCTGGTGCTCGATGTGGCGCTGGGCTGGCCGAAATGGCTCTATGCGGCGATCGGGCATCCGGTGACCTGGATCGGCACGCTGATTGTGCGGCTCGACGCATGGCTGAACCTCGAAGCGTCAGACGAGCACGGGCGCCGCATAGCCGGGATCGTTGCGGCGCTCGTGGTTATCATGGTCGCAGCGAATCTCGCCTGGATCCTGACCTGGTTCCTGCCCTCCGGCTGGTTCGGGGTCCTCCTCGGCGGTATCCTCGCCTGGCCCTTCGTCGCGCTCCGCTCGATGCACGAGCACGTCGCTGCGGTGGCCGCACCGCTGGAGGCCGGCAATCTCGACGGCGCGCGCCATGCCGTGTCGATGATCGTCGGGCGTGACCCTTCGCGGCTCGACCAGGCCGGCGTCGCGCGCGCCGCGATCGAGAGCCTGGCCGAGAACACCTCCGACGGCATCGTCGCGCCGGTCTTCTGGGGCGTGATCTTCGGCCTGCCCGGCCTCGCGGCCTACAAGGCGATCAACACGCTCGATTCGATGATCGGCCATCGGACCCCGCGCCACGAGGCCTTCGGCTGGGCCTCGGCGCGGATCGACGACGTGGTGAACCTGATCCCGGCGCGGCTCGCCGGGCTTCTCTTCGCCGCGGTCTCGACGCGGCCTAAAGAGGCGCTCGCGACGATGCGGCGCGATGCGGGCCATCACCGCTCGCCCAATGCCGGCTGGCCGGAAGCGGCGATGGCCGGCGCGCTTGGCATCCGCCTCTCCGGCCCGCGGGTCTATGCCGACCGGGTCGCGGACGAACCCTGGGTCAATGCGGGCGGAGCCGATCCAGGTGCCACGGACATCGGCCGGGCGCTCGGCCTCTACCGCTTCGCAATGCTTGCCCTCGCAGCCGTCGTCGCGCTATGCGCGCTGATCTGAGGCGGAGGGCGCATGCGCGATCACGGCGGCAATATCGACTGGGCAATCGCGCATTACGGCGGTGACGCGGCGGACTGGATCGATCTCTCGACCGGCATCAACCGGGTGCCCTATCCCTTGCCCGCGATCTCGCCTGAGGCCTGGACGACGCTGCCGACCCGTGCGGCGACGGCGTCGCTCGTCGAGGCCGCCCGCGCCGCCTATCGCTGTCCCGCCGCGATCCTGCCGGTCGCCGGCGCGCAGGCGGCGATCCAGATGATCCCGCGAACCGCGGCGCCCGGCCGGGCGCGCATCCTCGCGCCGACCTACAACGAGCACGCCGCCGCCCTGCGCGCCGCGGGCTGGCAGGTCGCCGAGGTCGGAGATCTCGCCGCGCTTGAGGGCGCCGACCTTGCGATCGTGGTTAATCCGAACAACCCCGACGGCAAACGGTACAAGCCCGAGGATTTGCTGCGGCTGGCCGGCGGCGTGACCTGCCTCGTCGTTGACGAGAGCTTCGCCGATCCCGACCCCGGCCTGTCGATCGCAGCGGCGGCCGGTCGGCCCGGAATGTTCATCTTGCGGTCTTTCGGAAAGTTCTACGGCCTCGCGGGGCTCAGGCTCGGCTTCGTGCTCGGCGCGGAGGAGGAAATCGCAGCGCTCGCCGAGATGGCCGGTCCCTGGCCGGTCTCCGGCGCCGCGATCGAGGTCGGCCGCGCCGCGCTCATGGACCGCGACTGGGCGGTCGCGACCAGCGCGCGGCTCGCGGCCGAGACGGAGCGGCTCGACGCGATGGCCGAGGCTGCGGGTTGGCGCAGCATCGGCGGCAGCGCGCTGTTCCGGCTTTACGACTGCGGCGACGCGGCGACGGCGCAGGAGCGCCTGGCGCGGGCGCGGATCTGGTCGCGGATCTTTCCCTATGCGTCGGGCTGGATCCGGCTCGGCCTGCCGGGGAATGCGGCGGAATGGGCGCGGCTCGCCGCCGCGCCGGCCTGAGAGCGGGGGGCGGAATGGAATTCGATCGCGAGGAACGGCGGGCACTGGAGCGGATCCTGCGCTGGCGGCGCGACGTGCGGCATTTCCGGACAGATCCGGTTTCCGAAGCGGTGCTGGAGCGGCTCAGGGAGGCGATGGGCTGGGCGCCCTCGGTCGGCAACGCCCGGCCGTGGCGGGTGTTGCGGGTGCGCGACGCCGGCTTGCGCGCCGGCGTGCGGGCCGAGTTCGAACGCTGCAACGCCGAAGCCGCGGCGGCCTATGACAGCGCGGCCCGCGCGGAATACGTCAAGCTCAAGCTCGCGGGTCTCGACGCCGCGCCGGAGCATCTCGCGGTCTTCACCGTGACCGATCCGGCCGCGGGGCGCGGTCTTGGCCGCCGCACCATGCCCGAGACGCTGCACCAGTCGACCGCGATGGCGATCCTGACGCTGTGGCTCGCGGCGCGGGCGGAAAATCTCGGCCTCGGTATGGTGTCGATCGTCGATCCAGCGGTGATCGAACGGCTCTTCGACGTGCCGGATGATTGGCATTTCAGTGCCTATCTCTGCTTGGGCTGGCCGGAATTCGACGATGACACGCCGCTCCTGCACCGGGTCGGCTGGCAGGGAAACCAGCCGACGGAGTGGGAGGAGAGGTAGGCGGGGGCGCTGCCCCCGTCGCCGCTTCCGCGGCGACTCCCCCGGGATACTTTCGAAAAGAAGAAGGGCTCAGCGCGCGAGGGAGAGCAGACCCTCCACGTCAAGATGCGCCTCCATGTGGTCGGCCAGCGCGTCGAGCGTGGTCTCGATACTGGTGCCGTAGGTGGCGGTCGAGGGGGCGCCGAGCCGGGCGAGGAAGGCGGCGCGGAAGGCGTCCGTTGTGAACATGCCGTGCAGGTAGCTGCCGGTGACACGGCCATCGGCGGAACAGGCGCCTTCGGGCGCGCCCTCGACATGAGCGAAGGGACGAGTGCGATCGGGACCATCGGTCCGGCCGATATGGATCTCGTAGCCCTCCATCAAGGTGCCGGTGGCCGCATGGACGGCGGCGGTACGGGTGAGCCGCTTGTCGGGGGTCATCACCGTTGTGACGTCGAGAAGGCCGAGGCCGGGGGTCTCGCCCGGTTCGCCCTCGATCCCGTCGGGATCGGCGATGCATTGTCCAAGCATCTGGTAGCCGCCGCAGATGCCGAGCACATGACCGCCGCGCCGGACATGGGCGGCAAGGTCGATGTCCCAGCCCTGCTGTCGCAGAAAGGCCAGATCGCCGCGGGTCGACTTGGAGCCGGGGAGTATGACGAGGCTCGCGTCGCCGGGGATGGCGTCACCGGAGCGCACCATCGTGAGGCTGACGGCGGGCTCCAGCTTCAGCGGGTCTAGATCGTCGAAATTGGCGATGCGCGACAGCGCGAGGCAGGCGATCTTCAGCGGCCCGCCCGCCGTGGCGCCGCCGAGGTCGAGCGCATCCTCGGCGGGCAGCTTCGCGGCGCCCAGAAAATAGGGCAGCACGCCGAAGCCGCGCCAGCCGGTGCGCGCCTCGATCAGCCGGTAGCCGTCGTCGAAGAGCGCGGGGTCGCCACGGAACTTGTTGATGAGGAACCCCGCGACCATGGCGGCGTCCTCGGGGTCGAGCACCGCCTGGGTGCCGACGATCTGGCCGATCACGCCGCCGCGGTCGATGTCGCCGGCAAGCACCACCGGCACGTCGGCCGCACGCGCGAACCCCATGTTCGCGATGTCGCCTCTGCGCAGATTGATCTCTGCCGGGCTGCCCGCACCCTCGACGATGACGAGGTCATGGGCGGCTTTCAGACGCGTGAAGCTCTCGAGAACCGAAGCCAGAAGTTGCGGTTTCAGGGCGGAATAGTCTCTTGCCCGTACCGTCGTCAGTCTCTTTCCCTGCACAACGACCTGCGCCCCGGTATCGGTTTCGGGCTTGAGAAGGACCGGATTCATGTCGGTATGCGGCGCGAGCCCCGAGGCCAGCGCCTGAAGTGCCTGCGCCCGCCCGATCTCGCCTCCGTCCACGGTGACGGCGGCGTTGTTCGACATGTTCTGCGGCTTGAACGGCGCCACCGACAGCCCCCGCCGTTTGGCTGCGCGGCAGAGCCCGGCCACGAGGAGCGACTTGCCGACATTGGAGCCGCAGCCCTGGATCATCAGCGCCTTCACAGTGTACCCGCCTTCTTCATTGTCCAAGTACCCCGGGGGTCCGGGGGCAGCGCCCCCGGCCACCGCCCCCGGCAAGGTCCCGGCGCAGATCCGAAGGCGCGCACCTGCATGGCTTGCGAAGACGCGGCGGCATCACTCAGCCCCGAAATGGCAGGAACGCCTCGACAGCCGCCGTGGCGATGACGATCACGTTGCCGCTGTCGGGATTGATGACATCGAGCCCGCCTTCGACCGTTGTGACTGAAATCCGGCCGCGAGGCAGGCCAGCGGCGAGCGCGGCGCAATCCACAGCCTCCGGCTTCTGCACTCCCACCGTCACCACGACCCGCATCTCGGCGTGGTCGAGATCGAGCGCGTCGAACATCGGGATCGACGAATGGCGGATCGCGTCCTCGATCGCGCGCCGGGCGGCCTTCTGGTAGTCCCGCCCGTACTGGTCGTTGCCCATACCCATTTCGATGATGAAGCGCTGATCGCTCATGGGCCAACCTCCAGCGAGACCGAAACCGCCGCATTGGCGATCACCGTCGGGTTGCCACCATCGGCGCGCGGCACGTCAAGGCCGCCCTTAACAAGCGTCACTTTCGGCTGGCCGTAGGGGAAGACCGCAAGGATAGCGGCGGAATCGACCCTGTCGGGCGCCTGCACGCCGATCTCCACATCGATCAGCATGTCGCCCTTCGGTCGCCCGAACAACTCCGCGAGGTTTATCGAATTGTGCCAGAGCGCATCCTTCACCGCGCGGATCGCGGCCTCGGTATAGTCCTGCCGGCGCAGGCTGGTGCCCATGCCGAACTCGGTCAGGAGACGCCGCACCGCCATCAGAACTCGACCCCCTTCTGACCCTTGATCCCCGACCGGAACGGATGCTTGATCAGCGTCATCTCGGTCACCAGATCGGCGATCTCGATCAGCTCCTCCTTGGCGTTGCGGCCTGTCAGCACGACATGGGTCATCGCCGGCTTCTCGTCCTTCAGGAAGGCCACGACCTCGGCAATGTCGAGATAGTCGTAGCGAAGCGCGATGTTGATCTCGTCGAGGAGCACCATCCTGATGCGCTCGTCGCGGATCAGCTCCTTGGCCTTCTCCCAGCCCTTCCGTGCCGCCGCGATGTCGCGCTCCTTGTCCTGCGTTTCCCAGGTGAAGCCCTCGCCCATCGCGTGAAACTGGCAGAGATCGCCGAAATGCGCCTCGATCAGTGTGCGCTCGCCGGTTGACCAGGCGCCCTTGATGAACTGCACGACGGCCGAGGGCATCCCATGCGCGATGCAGCGCAGGATCATGCCGAAGCCGGAGGAGGACTTGCCCTTGCCCGCGCCGGTATGAACGATGATCAGGCCCTTCTCGCCTTCCTTCGTCGCCATGATCTTGTCGCGGGCGGCCTTCTTCTTGGCCATCTTCTGGGCGTGGCGCTCGGCGTCACTCGGGGGCGTGGGCGTGGTCATGGCGGTCCCTCTTGTCGTCGGGTCGGTGTTCAATAGGCGATTGCGGGGCGGATGGCGAGGGGCGGCTCATGCGCGCGGCCCGCTGAAGACCGGGCGTTGCGGCGCGCCACGCAAGGTCGGGGCGAGGGCAATCAGAAAGAGCGTCCAGCCGGCGATCCAGAGGAGCGCCGCGAGCTGGCTCAGTTCCGGAACCGCGCTCTGGGCGATCCGCAACCAGGCCGAGAGCCAGACGAGGGCGAAGCCTGCGATGTTCGGCCAGCCGGCGACGAGCCGGTCGGGCGCGCGCCGCGCCACCGAACGGGCGGCCACCGCGTAGATCAGGCAGGACATCGCGCCCGCCGTAAGCGCGTGCAGCGCATCCGGTTCGGCAAGGAGCGGCACACCCAGCCGTGCGAGGCCGGTGAGGCAAAGCCCGACCGGCAGCCAGAGAAAGCCGAGATGCAGCATCAGGAGCAGCGCGTCATGCCGTACCGCCGCCCGCTGCCAGAGCGCGAGCCGGAGCGCCTCGGCCCCGGCCCCGGCGATCAGGGCCACGCCAGCAAGCGTTTCGGCCCCGGCAAGCGTGGCGAGAAGTGCCGCGAGGATCGCGGCGCCGCCGATGTGGGCCACTCGCTCGGCTGCGGGCACCGGCGGGGCATGTTCCGCTGCGACGCGGTTCTCGGTGAAGGCGCGGACCATGCGGCCGCCGATGACCGAGAGGATCAGCGCGAAGACGAGGATCGCGGCGCGGGGATCGGCCCCGGCACCGAGCACGGCGAGATCGGCAAGGCCGAGGAGTGCCGCGAAACCCGCCTGCAGACCGCCCTTGGCCGAGCGCCCGGCGACGGCCTCGCGCCCGAGCAGCAGCGCGAGCCAGGCGAAGAACCCCGCGCTCGTGGCCGCGACGAGCGGCAGTGGCAGCGCAGGCAGCCCGGCGAGCGCGAGCCGGGCGGCGATCCAGATGAGCGTCAGGATCAGGATCCGCGCGCCGGAGGCGGGCGGGCGGTGGCTCCAGCTCGGCGCGGCGGTGAGAGTGTAGCCCGCGAAGGCGGCGCCTGCGAAGCCGAAGAGCATCTCGTGCGCGTGCCAGAGCGTGGCCGAGCCCAGCGCATCCGCCGCCGGCCCGCCCGATTCGCCGAAGGCCCGCCAGCCGATCACGACGACCGCCCAGAGCCCGGCGGCGAGGAACATCGGACGGTGCGCGGTGGCGAGGATGCCGCCCGCGGCACCCGCCGGGTCGTTCCTGTGCGTCGGGGCTTCGTAACCGTTCATGCGGGGCCGTGCTTGCTTGACAAGATGCGCGTCAATGCCTCAGGAGAGGCGCGCTGGTTCCTGCCTAAGGCAGGCGAAGAGGGAATGCGACAGGCTTTGCGACCACAAGTGGTCCGGCGCCGAAGCGCAGCCGCCCCCGCGACCGTGACCGGAGAGGCCCCCCGAGGCCCACTGGCGAGATGCCGGGAAGGGGGAGGGGCCGTCGGGGCGAAAGCCCCGGCATCCGCAAGCCGGGAGACCTGCCAGCGAGGACGTTGTGACGGCGGACGGGGGGTTCCGCGACCGGCTCGGGGCAGGATCGCCCCCCGCAGGCCGCCCCTTTCCGTAAGGGAGAAGGATGAGCCGCGCGTGACCGTGACGCTTCATGTCTGCACAACCTGCCGGATGGGCCAGCCCATCCCGGAGGACGAGGTGCGCCCGGGCACCCGTCTCCTTGAGGCGCTTCAGGCCGCCGGTGCGCCCGAGGGCGTCCAAATCGTGCCGGTCGAGTGCCTGTCCGCCTGCGACCACGGCTGCAACATCGCTTTGAGCGGCCCCGGCCGCTGGTCCTACGTCTATCGCGGGCTCAACCCGGATGAGCATGTCGAAGACATCCTCGCCGGTGCGGCCGCCTATGCCGCGACTGGGGACGGGATCGTCCCCTGGCGCGAGCGCCCCCAGATCTTCCGCAAGCAATCGCTTGCCCGCATCCCCCCGATGGAGAGCTGAATGTCTGACCTGAACAAGATCCCCGTCACCGTCATCACCGGCTTCCTCGGTGCGGGCAAGACGACGCTGATCCGGCATCTCATGCAGAACCCGCAAGGCAAGCGCCTCGCGGTTCTGGTCAACGAGTTCGGCACCGTCGGCGTCGACGGCGACATCCTCAAGTCCTGCGCCGACGACAACTGCCCGGCCGAGAACATCGTCGAGCTGGCCAATGGCTGCATCTGCTGCACCGTCGCCGACGACTTCATCCCGACGATCGAGGCGCTGATGGCGCTGCCGCAGCGCCCCGACCATATCCTGATCGAGACCTCGGGCCTTGCCCTGCCGAAGCCGCTCCTGAAGGCCTTCGACTGGCCCGCGATCCGTTCGCGCATCACCGTCGACGGTGTCATCGCGCTCGCCGATGCCGAGGCGGTCGCCGCCGGCCGCTTCGCCCCCGATGTCGACGCGGTCCAGGCCCAGCGCGAGGCCGATGACTCGATCGACCACGAGACGCCGCTGTCGGAGGTATTCGAGGACCAGATCTCCTGCGCCGACATCGTGCTCCTGTCGAAGGCCGATCTCGCCGGCGAGGCTGGTCTTGCCAGCGCCCGCGCGGTGATCGAGGCCGAAGCGCCGCGCAAGCTGCCGATCCTCGCAATGGAGGAAGGCCGCATCGACCCCGCCGTCATCCTCGGGCTGAATGCCGCCGCCGAGGACGACCTCGACGCCCGGCCTTCGCATCATGACGGCCATGACGACCACGAGCACGACGATTTCGACACGGTTGTGATCGACCTGCCGGAAGTCGCCGACCCCGAGGCGCTGAAGGCGGCGATCACCCGGCTGGCCGAGGAGCAGAACATCCTCCGCGTGAAGGGCTATGTCGCGGTCGCGGGCAAGCCGATGCGAATGCTGGTGCAGGCCGTCGGCACGCGGATCCGGGCGCAATACGACAAGCCCTGGGGCGATGCGCCCCGCGCCTCGAAGCTCGTGGTGATCGGCGAGCACCATGACGTCGACCTCGACGCGATTCGCAGCGTCCTCGTCCCGGTCGCCGTGGAGGCCTGATCCCCCATGCATGTCGTCTTCCGCGAAAGCCACGGGTTGGAAGAGACCGACACGCCCCGCGATCTCGGCCAGGACCCGGCCGAGCTCGTGGTGCTGTCCTTCTCCGATAGCGACCTCGGCGCTTTCGCGGCGGGCTGGCATCGCGCTGACGGCGGGCTGCCGACGCTGCGGCTGGCGAACCTCGTGGCCCTGCGCCATCCGCTGTCCGTCGACACCTATGCCGAGCAGACGCTTGGCGAGGCGAAAGGCATCCTCATCCGCCTGATCGGCGGCGAGAGCTACTGGCCCTATGGTCTCGCGCAGGTGCAGGATCTCGCCCGGCGCAGGGGCATCGCGCTGGCGATCCTGCCCGCCGACGGGCGCGAAGATGCGCGGCTCGACGAGCTCTCGACCCTGCCGAAATCGACCCTGCGCCGGCTGCAATCGCTCTGCGACGCGGGCGGTGCGGTAGCCGCGCAGGCCGCGCTGCAACAGATGGCGCTGGCCGCCGGCCTCTATGCCGGGCCGGTGATCGGTGACAAGACCGTGCCGACCTTCGGCTGGTACCGTCCGGCCAAGGGCGTGGTGACGGCGCCCGACGCCTCCGACCGCCCGTTCGCCGTCGTCACCTTCTACCGCTCCTACCTCACCTCGGCCGATACCGACCCGGTCGACGCGCTGATCGCGGCGCTGGAAGAGCGTGGCTTCGCCGCCATCGGCGCCTATGCCGCCTCGCTGAAGGACCCGGCCGCCGCCGCCTGGCTCCGCGCCGAGCTGACCCGGCTGAAGCCCGCCGCCATCGTCAATGCCACCGCCTTCTCGGCGAAAGGTGCCGACGGTTCCGCCTCGCCCCTCGACGCCACCGGCTGCCCGGTCTTCCAGGTGGCGCTTTCGACCGCGCGAAAGAAGGACTGGGCCGAGGCCGAACGCGGTCTCTCGCCCGCCGATCTCGCCATGCATGTGGTGCTGCCCGAGGTCGACGGCCGCATCTTCGCGGGTGTCGCGAGCTTCAAGAGCCCCGGCCGCCGCGACCCCGACCTGCAGTATTCCCGCTTCGCCCACCGCGCCGACCCGGACCGGATCGCCGCTGTCGCCGACCGCATCGCGGGCTGGCACCGCCTCGCGAAGACCCCGGCGGCGGAGCGCAACACCGCCCTCATCCTTTCCACCTATCCCGGCAAGGCGCACCAGCTCGCCCATGCCGTCGGCCTCGACGCGCTGGCCTCGGCCGACGGCATCCTTGCGGCGCTCGCCACCGAGGGCCACGCTGTCGAGAGCGGCGCGGGGCTCGGATCGGCGCTGATCACCGAGACGCTGGAATGGCCGGTTTCGGCCTATCTAGACACTGTTTCAGGCCTTCCAGTCTCCTTGCACGACGCGCTCTTCGCCGCCTGGGGCGCACCCGAGACCGATCCCTCCGTCACGGATGGCCAGTTCCGCTTCCACGCCCTTCGCCGAGGCAAGGCCATCGTTGCCCTGCAACCTGAACGCGGCGAGGTGGCGACGCGCGCGGACGATTACCACGACCTCTCCCGCACCCCGCGCCACGCCTATGTCGCCTTCTACCTCTGGCTCCGGGCGCAGGGGCTTCACGCGCTGATCCATATCGGCGCGCATGGCACGCTCGAATGGCTGCCGGGCAAGTCGGTCGCCCTTTCCGCCGACTGCTGGCCCGAGGCGCTGACCGGTGCCCTGCCGGTCATCTATCCCTTCATCGTCAACGACCCCGGCGAGGCCGCCCAGGCCAAGCGCCGGATCGGCGCCGTGACCATCGGCCACCTGCCGCCGCCTCTGGTGGAAAGCGCGGTGCCCGAGGACCTGACCCGGCTCGAACGCCTCCTTGATGAATACTCGACCGCCGACGGGCTCGACCCCGCCCGCCGCGACCGGCTGATCCAGTCGATCCGCGACGAGGCCAAGGGACGCGGCGTCGAGGACGATCTCGGCATCCCCGAGGATGCCTCGCCTGCCGTGGCGATCACCCGCATCGACCGCTTCGTCTGCGACATCAAGGAAAGCCAGTACGGCGACGGCTTGCACATCTTCGGCGCCGGCCAGTGCGGGCCTGAGGAACGCGCAGGGCTCCTCGCCGCGCTGAACGGCCAAAGGGTCGAGGCCGGCCCCTCCGGCTCGCCCTTCCGTGGCCGGTCGGACGTTCTGCCGACGGGCCGCAACCTCTTCACCACCGACCCCCGCGCCGTGCCCTCGCGCGCCGCTCATGCGCAGGGCGTGAAGCTCGCCGAGGAACTCCTCCGCCGACACCTTCAGGACCACGGCGACTGGCCGAAATCTCTGGTCGTCGACCTCTGGGGCTCGGCGACGATGCGCACGGCGGGCGAGGAATTCGCGATGGCGCTGCATCTCGCGGGCCTCACCCCGAAATGGGACGAGGGATCGGAGCGGGTCGCGGGCTTCGAGGTGATCCCGCTCGCGCTTTTGCGTCGCCCCCGGATCGACGTGACCTTGCGCGTTTCCGGCCTGTTCAGAGACGTTTTTCCCGGCCTCGCCCAGCTTTTCGAAGCCGCCGCCAAGACCCTTGCCGAACGCGAGGAAGCGCCCGAGGACAACCCCTATCTGCGCGCCAGCCCCCGTGTCTTCGGGCCGAAGCCGGGCCTCTACGGCCTCGCGATGGGCGAGGCGATCGAGGATTACGGCCCCGAGGGCCAGCATGCCGCCGGCGAGGCCTGGCTGTCGGGCTCCGAATGGGCCATCGACGCCTCGGGCGCGGCCCATCCCGCCCGCGCAGCGCTTGAAGAGCAGGTGAAGGGTGCCGACGGCTTCGTCCATATCCAGGACCTCGCCGAGACCGACCTGCTGCTCGCCTCCGACTACGCCGCGCATGAGGGCGGGTTTGCCGCCGCCGTCGCACGGCTCGGCGGAGAAGCACCCGCGCTCTACCATCTGGACGCGACCCGCCCCGACGCGCCGCGCGCCCGGACGCTCTCCGAGGAGATCGGCCGCGTCGTCCGCGCCCGTGCGACGAACCCCGACTGGGCCGACGGCATGGTGCGGCACGGCTTCCGCGGCGCGGCCGAGATCGCGGCGACGCTCGACCACATGGCGGCCTTCGCCCATCTCGCCCGCGCGGTCCCGGCGCATCTCTTCGATCTCTACCATGAGGCGACGCTCGGCCGGGACGACGTCGTGGCCTTCCTCGAACGCGAGAACCCCGCCGCCCTGCAGGCGATGCGCGACCGCTTCGCCGCGCTCCGCGATGCTGGGCTCTGGATCACCCGGCGCAACTCCATCGCGATGGAGACGGGGCAATGAACGAGCCGATCGTCAAGGGCTGGTGCCCCGGCGCGCTTCGTCCGATGATGTCGGGCGACGGCCTCGTCGTCCGCGTCCGTCCGCGCGGCGGACGGCTGACGCCCACGCAGGCGAAGGGCATAGCCGAACTGTCGGCGCGCCATGGCAACGGGCTCATCGACCTCTCCGCCCGCGCCAATGTCCAGCTTCGCGGCGTCACCGAGGCGGCGCATGGGCCGCTGATTGAGGGTCTTTCCGCCCTTGGCCTCATCGACGAGACGACCGAGGCCGAGAGCCGCCGCAACATCACCGTCACGCCCTACTGGCAGGACGGCGACGGGGTGCAGGAGGTGGTGCGGTCGCTCACCGAGGCGCTGGGCCATCCGGGCGCGCCGCAGACGCCGGGCAAGTTCGGCTATGCGGTCGATTGCGGCGCCGAGCCGGTCCTGTCGGAAACCTCCGCCGATATCCGCATCGAGCGCGGCCCCGGCGGCGTCCTTCTGGTCCGCGCCGATGGCATGGGCTCCGGCGCCGAGGCGACGATAGAGAGCGCGGCGCGGCAGGCGCTGAGGCTCGCGGAATGGTTCCTTGAAACCGGCGGCGCGCCCGAGGGTCGCGGCCGCATGGCGGCGCATCTGGCGCGCGGCGCGCGCCTGCCCGAGCTGTTCACCGAGATCCCGGCGCTGCCGCGCGCGAGCGCCCCCGCCCCCGCGCCGGGACCTCTGCCGCTCGGCTACCTCGTCGGCTTCGAATTCGGCCAGATGGCGGCCGAAACCTTGTCTATTCTTGCCGAAAACGGTGCTTTGCGGATCACGCCCTGGCGCATGATCCTGATCGAGGGCGCCACCCAGGCGCCCGCCATTCCCGGCCTCATCACCGATCCCGCCGACCCGATGCTGCGGGTGACCGCCTGCACCGGCGCCCCCGGCTGCCCGCAGGCGCTGATCGAGACGCGGCCGCTGGCGCGCGCGCTCAGCACGTCGCTTGCCTCCGTCGGCCGGCTCCATGTCTCCGGCTGCGCCAAGGGCTGCGCCCATCCCGCACCCTCGGCCCTGACGCTCGTCGGCCGCACGGGTGGCGCCATCGACCTGATCCGGAACGGCACCGCCGCCGACACGCCTTCGCGGACCGGGCTCTCGCCCGCGACGCTCACCGCCACCCCCGCCCTTCTCACCGAGACCGAAGATGCCCCATAGCTACCAGACCGACGGCGCCGCGATTTACCGCGAGAGCTTCGCCACCATCCGCGCCGAGGCCGACCTCGCGCGCTTCACCCCCGAGGAGGAGGTCGTCGTCGTCCGCATGATCCATGCCGCCGGGATGGTGGGGCTTGAGGAACACGTCCGCTTCTCCCCCGGCATGGCGATCGCCGCCCGAGCAGCACTTGAGGCCGGCGCGCCGATCCTCTGCGACGCACGCATGGTCAGCGAGGGGATCACCCGGGCGCGCCTGCCCGCCAACAACGCGGTCATCTGCACGCTGCAGGATCCGCGCGTGCCCGAATTGGCGAAGGAGATGGGCAACACCCGCTCCGCCGCCGCGCTGGAGCTGTGGCGGCCGCATCTGGAAGGGGCCGTCGTCGCCATCGGCAACGCGCCGACCGCGCTCTTTCACCTCCTGAACATGCTCGAGGACCCGGCCTGCCCGCGCCCCGCGGCGATCATCGGCTGCCCGGTGGGCTTCGTGGGTGCGGCCGAATCGAAGGACGCGCTGATGGAGGACCTGCCGGTGCCCTCGGTCATCGTGAAGGGCCGCCTCGGCGGCTCGGCGATCACCGTCGCCGCCGTCAACGCGCTCGCGAGCCGGAAGGAATGAACATGGGCAAGGTCATCTGCGTCGGCCTCGGCCCCGGCGATCCCGATCTGATGAGCGTCAAGTCCGACCGGCTGGTGCGCGCCTCGACCCACATCGCCTATTTCCGCAAGGCGGGCTACGAGGGCCAGGCACGGCGCATCGTCGAGGGGATGCTGCGCCCTGACGCCATCGAGTACCCGATGGAATACCCCGTGACGACCGAGATCCATTTCTCCGATCCCGAATACAACCGGGTTATGGCGGAATTCTATGAGGTCTGGGCCGAGAAACTGGCCAAACTGGCTGAAACAGAGACTGTTCTGGTCCTCTGCGAGGGCGATCCCTTCTTCTACGGCAGCTTCATGCATCTCTACACGCGGCTCCGCGAACGCCGTGCGGTCGAGGTCGTTCCCGGCATCACCGGCATGTCCGGCTGCTGGACCGCGACGGGCGAGCCGATCACCTGGGGCGATGACGTGCTGACCGTGGTCACCGCGACGATGGGCGAGGAGGAACTCACCCGCCGCATCCGCGACACCGACGCGCTCGTGGTGATGAAGATCGGCCGCAACCTCGAGAAGCTGAAGCGCTGCCTGACCGCCGCCGGTCGGCTCGACACCGCCTGGCTGGTGGAGCGCGGCACGATGACGGACCAGAAGGTGCACCGGCTTTGCGAAGCGCCCGCCAAGGTGCCCTATTTCTCCATCGCCGTCGTGCACGGGCAAGGGCGGCGGCCATGAGCGGCTGGATCGCGGTAGCCGGCCTCGGGCCGGGCGATGAGCGGCTGGTGACCGACGAGGTGCGAGCCGCTCTGGCCGAGGCGACCGATGTCGTCGGCTACATTCCCTACGTCGCTCGGGTCGCGCCGCGCGAGGGGCTGACCCTGCACCCCTCCGACAACCGGGTGGAGCTGGACCGTGCGGGCCACGCGCTCGACATGGCGGGCGAAGGCAAGCGCGTCGTCATCGTCTCCTCCGGCGATCCCGGCGTCTTCGCCATGGCCTCGGCCTTGTTCGAGGCGCTGGAGGAACGGCCGGACGCGCAGGCCTACGACATCCGCATCCTGCCCGGCATCACCGCGATGCTGGCCGCCGCCTCGCGGCTCGGCGCGCCGCTGGGCCACGATTTCTGCGCGATCAACCTGTCGGACAACCTCAAGCCCTGGGAACTGGTGGAGCATCGCCTGCGCCTCGCCGCGCAGGCCGGCTTCGCGATGGCGTTCTACAATCCGCGTTCCAAGAGCCGCCCGCACCAGTTCGCCCGCGCGCTGGAGATCCTGCGAGAGGAGGCGGGGCCGGAGACGCTGATCTCTTTCGCCCGCGCGGTGACGACGCCTGAGGAGGCACTGAACACCGTGACGCTCGGCGAAGCGACGCCCGAGATGGCCGACATGCGCACCGTCGTCATCGTCGGCAACCGCGACACCCGCCGCGTCGGCCGCTTCGTCTACACCCCGAGGTCGGCGCGGTGAGCGAGGAAGGCCATCACCTCATCCAGGTCCCGCGCGATGCGGCGCGGCGGCAGGCTTGGCCGGTCGATCAGGATCACCGGGATCCCGAGCCGGCGCGCGGCGTCGAGCTTCGCCCGCGCGCCCGAGCCGCCGGCGTTCTTGGCGACGATATGGGTGATGCGGTGGTCCTTCAGAAGCGCGCGGTCGCCGGCTTCGGTGAAGGGGCCGCGCGCGATCACGGCTTCCGCGTCCGGAAGCGGCAGCGCGCCCTCGGGCGGATCGACGAGGCGCAGGAGGTAATGGTGCTGCGGCTTCGCCGCGAAGCCCGCGAGGTTTTGCTTGCCGATGGCAAGGAAGATGCGGGCCGGGGTCACGGGCAGGGCGGCGACGGCGGCCTGAAGGTCCGGAACATGGGTCCAGTCATCGCCGTCGCCCGCCTGCCAAGGCGCACGTTCGTAGGCGCAGCACGGCGTGCCCGTCTCCGCGCAGGCCGCGATCGCGTTGCGGCTCATCTGGGCCGCAAAGGGATGCGTCGCGTCGACGACATGGGTTATGCTCTCGGCCCGCAGGTAGCGGGCGAGCCCCTCGGCGCCGCCGAAGCCGCCGATCCGGGTCGGCAGCGGCTGCGCCACCGGCGCTTCGGTGCGTCCGGCATAGGAGAAGACCGCCGTCACGCCCGTCGCCGCGAAGTGGCGGGCGAGGCCGGAGGCCTCCGTGGTGCCGCCGAGAAGAAGGACGCGCGTCATGGCTGATCCCTGGCTGACGATCATCGGTCTTGGCGAGGATGGCCTGTCGGGTCTGACCGAGGCAAGCCGCGCCGCTCTGCGGGGCGCCGATACCATCTTCGGCGGGCCGCGTCATCTGGCTTTGGTGGAGGCTGGGGCGCGCGGGCGGGAATGGCCGGTGCCGTTCAAAATAGACCCTGTTCTGGCGGAAAAGGGCCGGAACGTGGTGGTCCTCGCGTCCGGCGATCCGTTCTGGCACGGCGCCGGCGGATCGCTTTCCGCGCATCTTCAGCCCGGCGACTGGGTCTCGCATCCCGCACCCTCGACCTTCGCGCTCGCCGCCTCGCGGCTTGGCTGGCGGCTGGAGGAAACGGTCTGCCTCGGCCTTCATGCCGCGCCGTTCGAGCGGCTGGTTCCGGTTCTGGCGCGCGGGGTGCGGGTGATCTGCCTCGTCCGCGACGGGTCGGCGGTGTCCTCCCTGGCGGAATGGCTCACGGCAAAGGGGTTCGGCCCGTCGCGCCTGACGGTGCTCGAATCGCTCGGCGGGCCGTCCGAACGCATCCGCGCCGCCACGGCGGAGAGGTTCGACATCGCGGACGCGGCCTATCCGGTCGCGGTCGCCATCGCGGCTGAGGGTGCCTCGGGCCTGCCGCACGCCTCGGGTCTGCCGGACGAGCTTTTCGCCTCCGACGGGGTGATGACCAAGCGGCCGGTCCGGGCACTGACGCTCTCGGCGCTGGCGCCGCGCCCCGGCGAGGTGCTCTGGGACCTTGGCGCAGGCTCGGGCTCGATCTCGGTCGAATGGTGCCTCGCGGCGCCGGGGGCCACCGCGCAGGCGGTCGAGAGCCGGGCCGACCGGGTGGCGAACATCAGGACGAATGCCGGGACCTTCGGCCTCGCCCACCGGCTGACGGTGACCGGGGCGGACTGGCCCGAGGTGCTGGAAGGGCTGCCGAGGCCGGATGCCGTCTTCATCGGCGGCGGCGCGAATTTGGCCGGAATAGACACTGTTTGGGCGGCGATTCCGGAAGGAACGCGTCTCGTCGCCAACGCGGTGACGATCGAGTCGGAGGCGCTCCTGGCGGCGTGCCACGCAGAGCGGGGCGGCTCGCTGATGCGGGTCGAGATCGCGGTGGCGGAGCCCCTCGGGCGGATGCGCGGCTGGATGCCGGCACGTCCGGTGACGCAGTGGAGCGTGGTCAGATGAGGGTCGCGGGGATCGGATTCCGGCGCGCCGCGACGGTCGCCTCGCTGCGGGATGCGGTGGAGCGCGCCGGCGGCGGTGCGGAGCTTCTGGCGACAGCGGCGTCAAAGGCCGAGGCGCCGGCGGCGCGGGAACTGGCGGCGGAACTGGGGCTGAGGCTCTGCGGGCTTGACCGGGCGGTGCTCGAGGTCGAGGAGACGCTGACCCATTCGGCGCGGGTCGCCGAACGGTTCGGCGCGGGATCGGTGGCCGAGGCGGCGGCTCTGGCCGCGGCCGGGCCGGGAGCGCGGCTTCTGGGGCCGCGGGTTGTATCGGGCGACGGGCTGGCCACGGCCGCCATCGCGATTGGGAGAGACGAATGACTGTGCATTTCATCGGCGCCGGACCGGGCGCCCCCGACCTTCTGACCCTGCGCGGCCGCGACCTGATCGCGTCCTGCCCGGTCTGTCTTTATGCCGGATCGCTGGTGCCGGAGGTGATTCTTGGCCACTGCCCGGAAGGGGCGAGGATCGTCAATACCGCGCCCCTTTCGCTCGACGAGATCATCGCCGAGATCCAGGCGGCGCACGAGGCGGGGCAGGACGTGGCGCGGCTTCATTCGGGCGATCTCTCGGTCTGGTCGGCGATGGGCGAGCAGCTTCGCCGCCTGCGCGAGTTAGGCATTCCCTATGACGTGACGCCGGGCGTGCCCTCCTTCGCCGCCGGCGCCGCGGCTCTGGGCGCGGAACTGACCCTGCCGGGCGTGGTGCAGTCGGTGGTGCTGACCCGGACCTCGGGCCGGGCGACCACCATGCCGCCGGGCGAGACGCTGGAGAACTTCGCCCGGACCGGCGCGGTGCTGGCGATCCATCTCTCGGTCCATGTGCTGGAGAAGGTGGTGGCGGAGCTGACCCCGCATTACGGCGCCGACTGCCCGGTCGCGGTGATCTGGCGCGCGAGCTGGCCCGACCAGCGCATCGTGCGGGCGACTCTCGAGACTCTGGAGACCGCCGTCGGTGCCGAGATGGAGCGCACGGCGCTGATCTTCGTCGGCCGCTCGATCGGGGCGGAGGAGTTTGACGAGAGCCGGCTCTATGCCGGCGATTACGACCGCCGCTACCGGCCGGTCGGGACCCACCCGCGGTTCCCGGAGACCGAGGCGTGACCGGAGCCGACCGGGTATCGGCCCGCCGGGGGCGGGCCGACCGAAGCGGGGGGCCGTCTGCCCCCCGCGCCCCCCGAGGGTATTTCGGCAATGAAGAAGGGACGGGCGGTGGTTCCTGACGGGCTGATCATCTCGGCGCCGGCCTCGGGCACGGGCAAGACCACGCTGATGCTGGGGCTTCTGGGCGCATTCCGGACATCCGGGCTTCAGGTGCAGCCGTTCAAATCGGGGCCGGACTACATCGACCCGGCATTTCACCGCGCGGCGTCGGGGCGGTTTTCCGTCAATCTCGACACCTGGGCGATGGCGGAGGACCGGATTGGCGGGCTCATCGGGGCGGCGAACGGGGCCGATCTCGTGCTGGCCGAGGGCTCGATGGGGCTCTTTGACGGCGTGGCCGTGGCTGGCGAGGCCGGGACCGGGGCCTCGGCGGATCTCTCGGCGCTGACCGGGTGGCCGGTCGTGCTGGTGCTGGACGTGTCCGGCCAGGCGCAGTCGGCGGCGGCGGTGGCGCTCGGCTTCGCGCGGATGCGGCCGGATGTGACGGTGGCGGGCGTGGTCCTGAACCGGGTCGCCTCGCCCCGGCACGAGGCGTTGGTGCGCGCCGGGATGGCGGCGGCGGGGATCCGGGTCTTCGGGGCCCTGCCGCGGCGGGCGACGATCGAGGTGCCGGAGCGACACCTCGGGCTCGTTCAGGCCGAGGAGACGCCGGAGCTTGACCGCATCATCGCCGATGCGGCGGAGTTCGTGGCCGCGCATCTCGATCTCGACGGCTTGCGCGCGGCGGCGCGGGCGACCCGGCTTTCGCCGGGCGCGGCGGTTGCGGTGGCGGCGCCGGGGCAGCGTATCGCTCTCGCGCAGGACCAGGCGTTCTCCTTCGTCTATCCGCACCTTCTCGATGGCTGGCGCGCGGCGGGGGCGGAGATCCTGCCGTTCTCGCCGCTCGCCGACGAGGCCCCGGAGCCGAGCGCCGATTGCTGCTGGCTGCCGGGTGGATACCCGGAACTCCACGGGGCGCGGCTCGCGGCAGCGGGGCATTTCCGGCAGGGATTGAGACGGTTTGCCGACACCCGCCCCGTGCACGGCGAATGCGGTGGCTACATGGCGATGGGGGCGGCGATCATCGACCGCGACGGCGTGGGTCACGAGATGGCGGGGCTTCTCGGCCTCGTGACCTCGTTCGAGAAGCGCAGGATGCATCTCGGCTACCGGCTCGCCACACTTTCGGCGCCGGTGCCGGGGCACGGGACGGGGGCGCGGCTCAGGGGCCACGAATTTCACTACTCGACGATCCTTGAGCAGCCGGATATGGCGCTCGCGAGCGTCGTCGACGCCAATGGCGATCCGGTGCCCGAGACCGGGTCGCGCCGGGGCCAGGCCACCGGCACGTTCTTCCACCTGATCGCGGAGGCGACATGAAGGGTTTCGTCAGTTTCGTTTCCTCCGGCCCCGGTGATCCGGAGCTGTTGACGCTGAAGGCGGTGGACCGGCTCCAGAAGGCCGATGCGGTGCTCTTCGACGATCTCTCTTCGGGTCCGATTCTCGCCAAGGCGCGCGAGGGCGCGGACATGGTCGGCGTCGGCAAGCGGGCGGGGCGCGCCTCGCCGAAGCAGGACCATGTGAGCCGGCTTCTGGTCGATTACGCGAAATCCGGCGCGAAGGTGGTGCGGCTGAAGTCGGGCGATTCGGGGCTCTTCGGGCGGCTCGAGGAGGAGATCACCGCCTGCCGCGAGGCCGGGATCGACTACGAGATCATTCCGGGCGTGACCTCGGCGATGGCGGCGGCGGCGGCGGCGGGCATCCCGCTCACCCGGCGTCTAACCGCGCGGCGGGTCCAGTTCGTCACCGGCCATGACGTCACCGGCGCGCTGCCCGAGGACCTGAACATCGCGGCACTCGCCGATCCGACGGCGACGACGGTTGTCTTCATGGGCAAGCGCACCTTCGCCGAGCTGGCGCGGCGTCTGCAGGGGGCGGGCATGTCGGCCGAGACGCCGGCGCTTCTGGCCGAAAGCGTCTCTACGCCGGCGGAAAAGATCGTTCGCGGCACGCTGGGGTCGATGGAACGCCTGATCGAGGCCGAGGCCTCCGACGGGCCGGCGCTGATCCTGCTCGGCCCCCTGGCCGAGGGGAAATGAGCGCCGTCACCATCACCGTCTGCCGGTCCTGCCCGGCGGGGCAGGCCGGGCTTGCGGCGCGACTCGCCGAGGCGGTCGGCGATGCAGCGGCCGTGCGCGAGATCGACTGCATGTCGGGCTGCACCCGGCCCTCGACGGTGGCCTTCCGGGCTGAGGGCAAGACCGCCTATCTCTTCGGCGAGATCACCGAGGCCGAGATCCCGAATCTCGTGACCTTTCTTGCGCTCTATGCCGCCGCGCCCGACGGCACCCTTGCCGATGCGCGCCCGCTCGGCACGCTGAGGGAAAAGGCGATCGCCCGGATTCCGGGGTGACAGGTCGCAATCGGTGCGGCGATTGGCGCTAATCCGCCTTGACCGGATGGTCCGCTTGCTGGCAGATGGAAGGGCATGGTGTCCATCAGGCGCAAAGCGTCCGGACCGAAACGGGAATGGGGAAGGGTGGACCAAAGGCGGCACCCGAAGCCCCAACCGCCCCCGCGACTGTGAGCGGCGAGCGGCTTTCCAACGGCCACTGGGGTTCGCCCCCGGGAAGGCGGAAGGCCGCAGCGACCCGCAAGTCAGGAGACCGGCCATGTGGGAAGGCAACAAAAGCCGTCGGGTGTGACGGCAAGGAGAACGACATGAACGCTACGACCCATTCCGCCGCCAAGACCTCCACCGGGCTCCTGTCCATCGTCTTCGTTGCGCTGATCGGTGCGACGATGCTGTTTGTCGCGGGCCACGCCCAGTCGGCGACGCTGCACGATGCCGCGCACGACATGCGCCACGCGACCGGCTTCCCCTGCCACTGAGCAGGACCTGACGGTCTGAACCAATGATCCAACGTTTGCTGGCCGGCGGGCTGATCGCCGGCTTTGCAGCGGGGCTGTTCGCGGCTCTGCTGCATTTCGCGTTCATCCAGGAACTGATCCTCCTGGGTGAGGAATACGAAACCGGGGCGCTGGTGCATTTCGGCGGTACGGGGGAGGCGGCTGAGGCTGCCGGCCACGACCATGCCGAGGGGGAACCCGCGCATGATGACGGCGCCGCCGCGGAAGAGGGCGAGACTTCCGCCGCCACCCGCAATGCGCTCACCGTGCTCTTCACCGGGCTCATCTACGCGAGCTACGGGCTGATCCTCGTCGCGGGCTTCGCGCTGGCCGAGCATTTCGGCCGCAGGGTCGAGGCGCGGGACGGCATCTTCTGGGGCCTCGCGGGCTTTGCCGCGCTGATGCTGGCCCCGGCGATGGGGCTGGCGCCGGAACTGCCGGGATCGGTCGCTGCCGAGCTTGGCGCGCGTCAGGCCTGGTGGCTCGGCACGGTCGTCGCGACGGCGGGCGGGCTCGCGCTGCTCGCCTTCGGCCGCGGTTTCGTGCCGGCGCTGATAGGCGGGGCGCTTCTGGCCGGGCCGCATCTGATCGGCGCGCCGCATCCGGAGGGCTTTTTCGGTGTCGCACCGCCGGAAGTGGCGGGCGAGTACTCGGCCCGCGTCCTCGGCGTCGGCTTCTTCGCCTGGGCGGCGCTTGGCTGGCTCGCGGCGCGGCTCTGGACCCGGGACGCCTGACGGGCTTGACAGAAAGCACCGGCCCCGCGCGAGGTGTTGCGCGGGGCCTTTTGTTATCCAGCGCGGAAGGGCGCACATGATCGAGCTTCTTCTCATCGGCATCGGCACCGGCAATCCGGATCACCTGACGCGGCAGGCCGAGAAGGCGCTGCGCTCGGCCGACCTCGTGCTGATCCCGAGGAAGGGCGCGAACAAGGCCGATCTCGCGGAACTCAGGCAGGCGATCTGCGATGAGCTGCTGCAAGGCAGCGCGGCGCGGGTGGTGATCTTCGACCTGCCGAAGCGAGACGCGGAGAACCTCGACTACCGCGCCGGGGTCGACGACTGGCACGACGCCATCGCTAGGGTCTGGACAGACACTATTCAGGCCGAAATCGGCGATACGGGTCGGGTCGCGCTGCTGATCTGGGGCGATCCCTCGCTTTACGACAGCACGCTCCGGATCGCCGGACGGGTGGACCGGGCGGTGCCGCTCAAGGTCACGGTCATTCCCGGCATCACCTCGCTGCAGGCGCTGACCGCGTCCCACGCGATCCCGATCAACGAGATCGGCGCGCCGTTCCTCGTCACCACCGGCCGGAAATTGCGCGAGGAGGGCTGGCCCGCTGGCGCCGACACGCTGGCGATCATGCTCGACGGCGAGTGCTCGTTCCAAGCGGTCGACCCGGAAGGCGTCACGATCTGGTGGGGCGCCTATGTCGGCATGGCCGAGGAGATCATCCTCTCCGGTCCGCTCGCCGAACTGGCGCCGCGGATCGTCGAAACCCGCGCCGAGTCGCGGGCGCGGCATGGCTGGATCATGGACATCTACATCCTGCGAAGGGCCTGAACTGGGGGTCGCGAACTTTCGGCGAAAATTCGGGTTTCCGTCAGCCCTGCCGGATCGTGTCGCCCGGTTCGAGCACCGGCGTCAGTTCGACATGCTCGCCGCCGATCAGCCCGGCGTCGCTGTGGCCCGAGATGATCTGGGCCGCGCGCCGCCCGATCTCGCGCCGGCAGGCATCCATCGTGGCGAGCTTGCGCGGCAGCCCGTCGAGGAGATCGACCCCGTTGAACCCGGCCAGCCCGAGCTTGCCCGGCACGTCGATCCCCTTGTCGAGGCAGTAGAGCAGCCCGCCCGCCCCGATCATGTCGTTCGAATAGTAGAGGAAATCGAGATCCGGGCTGCGCTTCAGGATCGCCTCGGTCATCTCGCGCCCCTTGAGGAGCGCCGAGCCGCCCGAGTAGAACTCGCTGTCCGCAAGCTCGATCCCGGCCTCGGCCAGCCCCGCCTCGAACCCTTCGAGCCGTTTCCGCGCCCGGTGGTCATGCGGCATCTTGGTACCGAGAAAGCCGATCCGGCGGTAGCCCGCGCCAATGATCGCGCGCGCCATTTCGAGCCCGGCGCGCTTGTGCGAGATGCCGACGACCGAGTCGACCGGCGTGCCGTCGACATCCATGATCTCGACGATCGGGATGCCGGCGTTCTGCAGCATCGCCCGCGCCGCGTCGCTGTGTTCGAGCCCGGCGATGATCACCCCGGTCGGCCGCCAGGACAGCATCTCGTAGAGCACCGCCTCCTCGCGCTCGGCCGAGTAGTTGGTGACGCCGAAGACCGGCTGCAGGCCGCTTTCCTCCAGTTCCTCGGATATCCCGCTCAAGACCTCCGGAAAGACGAGGTTCGACAACGAGGGGATGATCACCGCGACGAGGTTCACACGTTGCGAGGCAAGCGCGCCGGCAATCTTGTTGGGCACGTAGCCGAGCCTCTTGGCCGCCTCGAGCACCCTTTCGCGCGTGGAGTCCGAGACATCGCCGCGATTGCGCAGCACCCGGCTGACGGTCATTTCGGAGACACCCGAGGCTTCGGAAACGTCGCGCAAGGTCAGGGTCCGGCGCGGCTCGGCGGGTCCGTTGCTGCTCACGGGGCGGTCTCCAGCTTGGTTGGCGTCACTTCTGATTAGCGCCAAATTTCGGGCTTGTCCAAGCAATCGGTTGCAAAAAATTAGCGCTAACGGCGACCGCGCCGCCGGTGGCGGGTGCCACGATCCGCGCGGCGGGGCGCCGACTTTTCTTGAAGCCCGCCGACACTCGGACTAAAGACAAGGGGGCGGATCACTTGACCGGCGTTGACGGGGTGAACCGACCGCGGTGCAGCGCGCTGTATCGGTGCGGCCTCGTAGCTCAGGGGATAGAGCGACCGCCTCCTAAGCGGTAGGTCATAGGTTCGAATCCTATCGGGGCCGCCAAACATGTGCCAGCCAATGGCGAAGAGGTATGCCGGTGGTCGAAAGCCGGTCCCGCAGTCCCGGACAGGTTCGCGGATGGCAGTGCCAGATTCTGCCGGAACGCGAGAGATTGGAGCCGCGACGGCAGTCTGCCGCTGGAGTTCAAGACCGGTTTCGGAACGCGTTCCGTCATTTTCGCGGCGCGGCAGGCGCCGGTCGTCCCCGCATCAAGCAAGGTTCTGGTTGCGTGGCGGATCCCTGCCGACGAGGCGGAGCTGGTTCGCCGGGTCCGGTTTGCAAGCCTTGGTCGGATTGACAACGAAACTTGATAGTGTAGTGCCATGCCCGACGAAGTGAGCGAAAATGGCATCACGAGGGCGCGATGGGTTTGGCGATTGGAGGGTTTCACCGAAGCGGAACGTCTTCCGTCACACAACACCTGGCCCAGTCGGGGCTTAACCCCGGGACCAATCTGATCGGCGCGAACGAGTACAACCGCTATGGCCATTTCGAGGATTGGCCTCCGGTAACGTTTCACGACGAGGTGCTGGCGGCGGCCGGACTGGACTGGGCCTCGGTCACCTACAACGACATTCCTCTCGTGGAAAGGGACCGCGAATTCATAAGAGGCTACTGCGCCGAGCGGGAGGCGAATGCCCCGGTATGGGGGTTCAAGGATCCGCGTGTCTGCCAGTTCCTGGGCCACTGGATGGACGTCGTCCCATCGCTCAAGGCGTTGATCGTCTATCGTTCGCCTGCGGAATGCAGCTGGTCGCTCTACCGCCGCTCGGTCCGTGAGGTCGTTCAGGGAACCGACAGAAATCAGACGAGCGCGCGGTTTCTGACGGAGCCGGACCACGCACTGGCGCTCTGGGTCACTCACAACGAGAAGCTGCTCGAAGTGGCCCGGCGGTTTCCGGAGCGTACGATCGTTGTCGGTCATGCCAGTTTCGCCGCGGGACGAAATCTCGCATCCGAAGTGCGGGATCGCCTCGGACTCGATCTTGAGCCGGCCGATGTGGCGGATACATTCGATGCCAAGGCTGTAACGCGCGCCGTCGCGCCCCTGCCGGTGATGAACTGGGAACTCGCCTCCGCCGCAGGCGACATCTGGGACGAGTTCGAAAGCCTGGACACCGCGGGCAAGGGGAACTTCGGGCATGCCGCCGCGCAGTTCAGCGACGATCCGACCGGATTGATCCTGACAAATGCCCTGTTGACGCTTCAGATCGGGGAAACCCGCAAACTGGTCGATCGTGAATTCAATCACAATAAAGAAAAAGCCGCGATCAAGGTTGCACGGAAGCTGAAACGCTGGCCGTTCTCGCTCTTTTTTTCACGGAGCGACAAGTACCGCTCTCTCATCGACGAGATTCTCAAGTGATTTATGTCTTTACCACCTGCGCTCTGAACTATTATCCGAACGCCGTCCTTCTGGCGCGTTCTCTGGAAAAGTTCCTGCCGGAGGCGCGGCGTGTCGTGTGCATCGTCGATCGCGATCTGGGCGACACAGATCCGCAGGCGGACGGCTTCCACGAAATCTACCCGCTCTCGGCCATAGCCGATCATGTTCCCAATCTGGACCAGTGGCTCTTTCAGCATACCGTCATGGAGCTGGCGACCGCGGCAAAGGGATTCGTGCTGGCCGACCTTCTTGATCGGCCGGACTGCGATGCGGTCCTGTTCTTCGATCCCGATTGCGAGATCCACTCCACCTGCCAGACGATCCTGGATGCCGTTTCGCGGCACTCGATCGTTCTCACGCCGCATGCGAACATTCCGCACGTCAAGGATCCGTGGGTCTTCTTCGAACTCAACACGCATCGCGTGGGCGTGTTCAACGGCGGCTTTCTTGGCGTCCGGGCCGATCAGGAAGGCAAGGCCTTTGGGAAATGGTGGCGCCATCGCCTCACCGACTACTGCCTGATCGATGACAAGAGGCGGCTGTTCACGGACCAGAAATGGCTCGACCTCGTGCCGTGCTATTTCGACAACGTTAAGGTGTTGCGCCAGCCGACCATGAACCTGGCGCGCTGGAACACATTCCAGCGCAAGGTCGAGCAGACGGCGGATGGCACCGTCCTCATCGACGATGCGCCCGCCGATTTCATCCACTTCTCCGGCTTCCTGAAGAAGGGCGGATATGTGCGCGGGCTCTACGATGCCACTTCCGAGAAGTGGTGCGATGATGTCGGTACGCTCGATGCCCTGTCGGAAGCCTACGCGGAGCGCCTGGCTCCGTTTCAGGCGCGGGAGGACTGCTCGCGCGACTGGGGTTACGGCACATATCGCGACGGCGTCACCATCCCGGACGACCATCGCCGCATGTACCACCAGGACCGGCGCCTGAGAAAGGCTTTCCCCAACCCGTTCGATGGGGGCGAGAAACTGCGCAAGGAGCTGAATCGTGTGGAAAGGGCGCCCGGTCCTCAGACGCCGGAACCACGCCATGCACGCAGGCGCTCGCTTCTGTCAAAGCTGTGGAAGCGCATCCGGTCTTGAGAAAGGTCTCCGAGACAGTACTCGGACCAGCTAATAATCACTGTGAGCGAACTCCGCGCATACCGCCATCGCACCGCAGCGATTGCCGATTAGGGAACATCCTTGGCATGACGCAAGTACTTCCAGTTTCATTCAGTTGCATCGTCGATAGGCCACAGTCGATCCAGTCCGCGGCAGTCCGCTGGGCGAACGCCCTGATCCGCATCGAAGGGGTTGATCCGTCGCGCATCTTCATCCAGTCGGTCGACAAGGATCTGCCGGTTCTCGATCATTTCCGGGCGCTCGGGACCAATGTCATTCCGGTGGACCGCTTCGGCGACGGCAAGCACTGCAACAAGCTGGTGCAATTCGACTGCCACGAGCGTTTCGAAGACGGCGCCATCGCGCTGTTCGACTGCGATACCGTATGTAGCGGGACGTTCAGCGAGACGGTCTCACGTCGCTTCCGGAAACGGGCGGGCGTATCGGGACATCGTTTCGCAATGGGAAAGACGGTCGACGCCCCTAACCCTCCGGCAGATCTGTTCCTTCGGCTCCGCGACCATTTCAAGATCAACGCCGAGTTCCGCATGATCGCAGGAACGCTCGAACGCGACCTGACGCCCGAAGGTTACTTCAACGGAGGCCTCTACTGCCTGCCGACGGCGCTCGCCGGCGAATTCGGCGGCCGCTGGAAGGAATGGGCCGGGCGGCTCCTCGGCAGCTCGCAGGCCAAGATCATCCTCGACAGCTATTTCTGGCATGTGGATCAGATCTCGTTCTATTTCGCAGCTCTCGACGCCGGGCTGGATTTCGAGATCCTGGACAACACTTTCAACTGCGCGACACATTATGTCTGGCCGCAAGTGAACGAGAACAGCGATCCGCCCCGGGTCATCCACTATCATCACAACCTGAGGTCCGATGGTCGCATTGGGACGATTGGCTCGCGAACACTCGACCGGGCGACAAATCGCGTTAACGATGTCCTGGCGCCGCTGCAGGCCGAAGCCGAAGCGCGCTTCGGCCTGACCGAGCAGCGGCCGTTCAAGAACTGGATTGAAATCGAACCCACCATGTCCATCACGTCACAGAACCTCAGCCATCTGCATGCCTTGCTCAGGCTGGCCGGCATAGAGACGGCCCGGTCGGTCGCCGAGCATCGCTGCGCCTCGGCGCGCCATATCGAAGGGCTCGACGTCAAGGAGTATGCCGGTTTCGAGGAACGCGCGGCCTATGCCGAAAGCGCCCGGCAACGATTGCCTGGGCACCACGTCGAAAGCCGCGGGCTCACGCGTTCGGACAGGGCCGAAATGGTCATCTGCCTTGACCTGGCCGGCGCCCTCGAGACGTTCAAGAGTATCGAGGCCCTCGTTGACGAGCTCGCCCTGGCCGCGTCGCACAGCGTTCTCCTGGCCGGCGAATGCGTCTCGACCGCTCTTCTCGGCGACGATCCGGAAATCACGCTCGATGTCGCCGGCAGTCTCAGGCGGTCCGGTCAGTTTCAGCATGTCATGTCTCTCGCCCGGCATGGCGGGCGTGACGTGTTCCTTGCGCTCAAGCCGGCAGCCGTGTCGGCCCTGGTAGCCGACGGGCCGGCGGGCACGGGGCGTCTGCTCGACGCCTCCGCAGACTCCGCGGCGGTACTGCGCACGCTCCTCGCCGCACGCGCGGCCCGGAGCGGCGCGGCCGGCGAGGCGGCGATCGACGCCGCGTCGCTGATCGAGCTTCCGTGGATCGTCCGGACGCTGGAGGACAACCTGGAGGCGCGGCGTATCGGTCTGGTCGGCCCGGAGCTCACACCCGTGTCGGCAGGTCTTTCCGGCTGTGGGGCATCGCTCGTCACGATGACCGCCGACGCGGTCAGGCTGTCGTTCACCAAGACGGGGACCGCTTCGGGGAATGCTCAGAAGACGGGTGGCACGAACGACATGGCGCAGGCGAAGTGCGACGCCTGGGTCATCGACCGCTCGATCTGGCGGACGTTGGCGAATGATCGTGCGGCCGCACTGAGCCGTGTCACGCATTTGCTCAATCCCGGCGGCATGCTCCTGTTCACGTTCGATCTCGAAAAGCGCACCAACAACCTGACGTCTGCGGACGGGTCGCTCCTGACGCTCGAGCGGGTGCTCGCCGAGATCGAGGCGATGGGCTACCATGTTCAGTCCAAGCGCATCGTCCCGATGCCCTTCAGCATTCCGAACGATCTTGCGCTTGTGCAGGCGATCTACGTTGGCGCAGGCGTGCCGCATATCGTCAGCAGCAAGGCCCTGAAACGCTCGCGGACACCGGAATCGCTTCGAAATTTCGAACGCAGGATCCGGCATATGATTCGCGGGACAAAGGCCAATGGCTGATCCGGCGCCGATCTCGATCGCCCTACGCATCGACGACGGACTCCGGCAGTCTTATCTCGCGCTGCTCTTTCTCGCGAGTTGCGGCGAATTCCTGCGCAATCCGATACGGCAGGTGCTGATCCACGGGCGCAGGGAAGAGGATCTGTCGGTCCTGAGGGAAGAGATGGGCTTGTTTGGTGACCTCGCCGTCAGCTTTTCCGTCGGTCCCGAGCTGCCGGATGCCCCGACGGACGAGCTGTGGCTGGTCGGAGAGCCTGCATTCTTCTTCTCGCGGGACCTGACGCTTTCAGACGGTTTCGCGATCTCGGCTGCATCCGGATCGCTCGCGCTCCTTCACGGGCCGGGAGCGCCGACCTCCGCGGTGCCGGAGGGCATCGTTGCCTTCGACGACGGCCTCGCCGCGAATGGACTCGTCACCGGAAAGAGCCTGCTCGATCACTCGCCCCAGGAGGTGGCGCGCGTCCAGCAAGCCTTCCGGACGGTCTTCAGCAACCGCGCCTTCTGGAACCGCCGCTATGCGCTCTGTCCGCAGCTGGGCAGCGGCCTCGGCTCGCGCGGGCGCTTCCAGGAACTTAAACGCCGGATTCTTACGGATTTCGTCGTCGATCCGGGTCATTCGGTTCTGGACGTGGGGTGCGGCGACCTCGAGGTCGTCAAGGATCTTCGGTTCGCGTCCTATACCGGAATGGACGTATCGGAGACCTCGATCCATCACGCCCGCGACATCCGCCCCGAATGGACCTTCCACCTCGGTTCCACCGAGCAGATCGATCCGCCCGGCGCGGACGCCGTGATCTGCTTTGACGTGCTGATCCACCAGCCGACGGTGGAAAAGGCGCGCGCCCTGATCGACTTCCTGTCCGCGCATGCGCGCCGGCGTCTGATCGTGTCCGGCTACGACCGACCGGTTGAGAGCCGGCACATCGTCTATTCCCATCGTCCCCTCCACGCGCTCCTTCGGGAGCTCGACGGCTGGAAGGAGCCGGTGAAGATTGCGGCCTACCATGACATGTCGGTGTACATGATGGACCGCATCGACACGGACGACGACTCTGCAATGCCGATGCCCGCGGCCGTGGCGCCGAAGAAGTGCAGCCCGCTGGTGACGGTGACGGTGAATACGTACAACAACCAGGATCAGATCCTGCGTTGCCTGAACTCGCTCGCCCGGCAGAGTGAGGGCAATGTCGCGGTCAACGTCATCGACGACGGCTCGGAGGACGGAACCCGGACGTTGGTCACCGAATTCGCAAACGCCGATCCAAGGTTTCGCCTGGTCGGCGGGCCGAACAAGGGCATTTCGGCGCGAAGGAATGAAGGGCTCCGGCTGGCGCACGGTACATATCACCTGTTCGTCGACGGAGACGACTGGCTCCCGGATGACGCGATCGCGACGCTTCTGGACCTAGCAACCGAGAGCGGCGCGGAAATCGTTCGCGGCAGTCATCTCTTTTACAACCTCAACGGCAAGTCGGGCTTTGAGGTCAATCCTTTGGAACAGATGCACCAGCCCGAGATTCGCGCGGCCCGATTCGATGCGGTTCCGAGCCTGACGATGCTGTGGACGACCTGGAACACGCTGATCCACCGCAGAGTCATTGCTGACAACTACCTTCGTTTCCACGAAGACCTGATGCTCGGAGAGGACCGGATATTCCTACTTGAGGCGTTCATGGCATGCCGTTCCATAACGATGACCAAGGAGGTCACCTACTACTGGGACCGCAGCGACAAATGGCACGGCAGCCTGTCGCGGTCGCAAGACCCGGCACAAAGGCTTCGGGCCATCCGTCTCTGGCTCGCGCTCGCCCGGCGGGACGCATCATGCTCTCGGCGGCATCGGGATATGGTGGAGGTCTCCGCGTTCCATGAGGCCGTGAAGATCCTTCTGGAACAGCCAAAAATGCCGACCGCGCTCGCGATCGGGTATCACCGCCTGCTGGAGACGATGGACTTCCCGCCCCGCCTGCTCCGCGATCGCACGATCAAGGGCTGGCAGGGATCGATCGAAGAACGGTCGTGCCAGATCTACGACGATCTCCGGCGCATCGGACGGATCGACTGCGACAACCTGATCTAGGAGCTGGATCCTGTGATCTGGCGCCTCTCAGCGCGCCAGGTTCCGCGTGTGAGCGCCGGGCATGGCGGCTTGGCTTGTCTGTTGCCCTCATGAGTCTTCGCACCCGGACATGGCGGATGTACGTTCCCGGCCGGAGCCGCCCGGGAACGCTTTCCTAATCCGCGGCCAGTTCCCGGCCCAGCTGGAGAAGGCCCGGATCTTCGGGTGCGGCCGAGAGCGCCTCGTCCAGCACCTCGCGCGCCGCTTCGGCCCCATCCGTCGCCGCCGCGAGGCGGACGAGCATGATCCAGGCGTCGCTCCGCTGCGGGTCCATCCGCACCGCCTCGCGGAACGCCGCCGTGGCGCCGGCAACGGAGCGCATCGTCAGCGCCATCCCGGCGAGCTGCAGATGCGTCTCCGGGAAGTCGAGCCGGCTCGCGAGCGACGCTTGCCATTCCGACATCGCCGCCTCGAGCGCCGCCTGTGCCTGGCCGGGCAATCGAACGATCGGGCTGCCGAGCATCGCGCGCGCCGCCGCGATCCGCACCGGCCGGACCGGGTCGCCCAGGAGCCCGATGACCCGCATCACCCGCTCCTGCGGCGGCGCCTTGATCTGGAGCCCCAGGGCGGCGGCCCGCACGAGCGGATCGTCGTCCTCGAGCAGCGTCGCGAGGCGGTTCACGGGCTCAGGCGCGTCGGCATTTTCCAGAAGCCAGAGCGCGGTGGCGCGGACGATGCCGGGCTGGCTTTCGTCGGCGGCGAGGTCGGCGAGATCCCCGGCGGCGGCGGTGGGATTCTCGCGGCCGTGGGCGAGTACATTGCCGAAATGTGGGCCGCGGTTGTTGCTCATCGGATACCAGGCCGCGATCCGCTCGGCGGCCCAGCCGGCGGTCTGGTCCTGATGGCAGGTCGTGCAGGCGTCGGGCGCAGCGGTCTCGGCCGCGAGGTCCGGCCGCGGGACACGGAAGGAATGATCGGCGCGCCAGTCATTGCCCATGTAGACGCGCTCGACCATGTGGCAGCTCTTGCATTCGGCGGCCGTCGTGCCCGGCGCGTGGAAGTGGTGCGCGGCGCTGTCGTAGTCCGCCGGCTCAAGGCTCGGGAAGTCCGGGTTGCCCGAGGGGTTGTGGCAGCGGGTGCAGACCGCGTTGCCCTCCGCCACCAGCTCCGCCGTATGCGGGTCGTGGCAGTCTCCGCAGCCGACGCCCTTCGCGTACATCTTCGACTGCAGGAACGAGCCGTAGACATAGACCTCGTCCTGCGACTGGCCGTCCGCGTAGTAAAGTCCGGGCCGCAGCAGCGAGAGGTTGTAGGACTGGTGATAGGGCGTGCCGGGATAGGGCGAGCGGTCGTCAAGGGCCTCGCGACGCGAATGGCAGGTGGCGCATTGCTGGATCATCGAACCGGTCGTCGCGAAGGATTTCGAGAAGCCGACCGCGTCGAGGTCGAGGCTGTACCCCTTGATCTCCTTTCCCGCGGCCCAGGCCAGATGCGCCTCGCCCGGCCCGTGGCAGGCCTCGCAGCCGACCCCGATCTCGGCCTCGAACGAGGCATAGCTCCGCTTTGCCGGATCGTAGTTCTTGCGGTACCCCGTGGCGTGGCACTCCGCGCAGCGGGCATTCCAGTTCTTGTAGGGCCCGGTCCAGTGCAGGCCGTCGCCCGGTGGCAGGTCCTGATCGGGATAGAGATGGAACCAGCGGTGCGCCTCGCTGTCCCAGACGACATCGAAGCTCTGCAGGCGGCCCGGCTCGGTCTCGAGGAGATATTGCTGCAGGGGCTCGATCCCCGCGACGGAATGGACCCTGTATTCGGTCGTGCTGCCTTCCTTCTCCGTCACCTCGACGAAGTAGCCGCCGTCTGCCCCCAGCCGGAACCGCGCCGTCATGCCGTCATGCGCGAAACTGGTGCCGTCGAAATCCGCGATCACCGTCTCGGGCGAGGGCTCGGTCCAGGCCAGCGCGTGGTGCGAGCCCGACCAGCGCGCGGTTTCGTCGGCATGGCACCCGGCGCAGGTGTCCGACCCGACATAGGCCGGCGGCACCTGCGCCGCGGCGGGCAGGCCGAGCAAAGTGAGAACGATGGCAACAAATCTCAATCGCATGGAACTGCCTGTCACGAGCGGCCGGGAGCCGGGTTGAGAGGGGGAAGGAGAACCTTCCTTCGATGCCGGAGCGCATCGTACCGCAGCGACGGCAGGATGCCGGCAAGCCCGCGCCAGCCGTCCTGCGCCCCCGCGCCCGCCGGTCCGTAGCGCGCCGCCCCGAGGGCTGCGAGCGCGGCCCCGACACGCGGGTCGCGTCTCGGGTCGGCGCCGGGAAGGCGCGATGCCCACTCGTCCAGCGCGGGCCGCAGCGCGGCGTCGTCGCGGCGGCGGACGGTCCGGGTCAGCATTCGCCAGGCCCTTTGTTCCGACACCAGCCATCGGGCGCGGTGTTCTGCCACCCGGTGGCGCACGACCGGCGTGAGCCAGCGCAGCACCACCCCGAGGAGCGCGAGCCCGACCGCGCCGGCAAGGGCCGCGCCCGCGATCCTGCGCCAGTCGCGTGGAGCCTCCACGGGAGCGAGCGACACCGGCGGGCCTTCGACGGACAGCGGAACAGGATCGGCGCGGGCGGTCTCGACCTCTCCGGTCGCGAGGTTGAACCAGTCGAGCATGATCGCCGGCGCCTCTCCGGTCCCGCCGCCTTCCGCGATCAGCGTCACGCTTTCCTTTCGCGTGCCCGAGAGGACGCCGCGCTCCTCCCGTTCCTCGACGACCGGCTCTTTGGCATAGGCGCGGAAGCCGGGTATGTCGTGCGCTGGCAGCAGCACGGGCAGGAACATCGGCGAGGCGCCCCCAACCATCACCGTCACGTTGCGGATCACGCTGTCACCCGGTGCCAAACCCTCGGTCTCACCCTCGATGCTCTGCTCGATCGTCAGCGTATCGGCGGCGATGAAGGGGTCAAGCCCCTCCGCCCCCGCGGGCACGACGCCCGAGAAGGCAATCGGCTCGGTCGCGAGCAGGGTCTCGCGCGCGGCGTTCGTTTCGGGATCGGCCCAGCTCACGGCCACTTCCTGCGCCGGCAGCGCGAAATTGCCGGCGATCATCGGCGTGAGCAGGTAGCGCCGGCTCACGCCCGCCCAGGTCGCGCCGTCGATCCGGCGGCTCGTCGGCCCGCTCGATGCCATCCGGACCCGGATGTTCGGGATTTCCATCGCGGGCCAGGCAGGCGGATCGGGCAGGAAGGTCGGCACCAGAACCGTCAGCCGAAGCGACAGCGGCTGGCCCGGGATCGCCGCCGTCTCGTCGAATTCCATCTCAAGGACCGGGCCCTCCTGTGCGGAGGCGGGAAGGGCCAAAGCAAACAGCAGAAGGATGACGCGCATCATTCCGGCGCCTCCCCTTGGGCCTCACCGGCAGCGGCGAGCGACTCCAGCAGGAACCGGCTCCTGAGAAAGTCGCCCGTGCGGGTGTCCACCGTGTTCATCCAGGCTTCCGCAGTCAGCATGCCCTCGCCGGGTCCCTCCTCGGTGGCTTCGATCTCCGTCTCCGCGCCGCGTCCCGATTCATTGTCGAACACCACCTCGTCGGCGCCGATCCCCTGTTCCTCGCCGGTGTCGGACTGTTCGCGCACGCGCTCGACGTAGTCGACGATCTCCTTCGCCACGGCGAGGTTCTCCGCGGCGGCGGCATGGTCGGGGTCGCGCGCGAGCGCGGTCTCGAAGGCGCGCACGCCGTCCCGGTAGCCGCGCGACTTCATGTGCGCCATGCCCTTGATGAAAGCCGCGTCGGCGGTCTCGACCCGCGCAAGCACCTCGACCGCCGCCTCGTACTGGCCCGACCGGTAAAGTGCGTAGCCGCGCCAGAGCGGGTCGATGAAGGCCTCTGCCGCGGCAGAGAAATCGTTGCGCTCGAAGGCGAGGCGGCCCTGCTGGTCGGGCGTGAAGAACCAGTCGGCGATGCCGTCCGCCTGCGCCCGGTGCGCGGGAAGGCACAGCGCGAGCGCGGCAAGCACGACCCAGCGCATCGTCCATCCGCGCCGGAACCAGAGCAGCGTCAGCAGCGCCGCCGGCCAGGCGAGCCAGGCGCCCCGGTCCCGCCACGGCAGCTCGCTGTTCTCCAGCGCGGCCCGCGCCTGCGCCGCGTCGAGCATCCGGTCGATCCGCACGACATCCGCCTGATCGGGGGTGACCGGCAGGACCGGCACGGCGGACAGCCGGTCGAAACCGGCATCGCCCTGACCGGCCGGGAGCATGGCAAGCATGATCGCAGAGCCGGCCGCCTCAAGGCTCGCCGCGTCGGCGGGATCGAGCGCGTCCGCGACGAAAAGGACCGCGCCCGGCCCCTCCTCGCCCGCGAGAAGGCCTTGGGCCAGCGTCACCGCCGAGGCCGCGCGGTTGCCCTCCTCGGGCATCACCTCCGGCGCGAGCCCCTCGAGATAGGGCAGCATCACGCCGGGATCCTCCGTCATCGGCACGACGCCGTGGGCGCTGCCCGCATAGGCTACCAGAGCCGTGCGCGCCCCGGAGCGGAGGTCGAGCAGGTCGCGGATCTTCTGCTTGGCGCGTTCCAGCCGCGAGGGCGCGATGTCCGCCGCCTCCATCGACGGCGTCACCTTCAGGGCGACAACGAGGGCGGCCGATTGCGCCACGAACGGGTCCGGCTGGCGCGACCAGGTCGGCCCGGCCGCCCCGAGGCACAAGAGCGCCATCGCGAGCGCGGCGCCGTCGATCGGCAGGATCCGCAGCCGGCTGTCGCCGCCGACGGTGAGCGCCGCGCCGAGATGCGGGGCGATCCCGGTCCGCACCGGCGGCCGCCGCGTCGCGCCGCGCCGCACCGACCACCAGAGCGCCGCGATCGGCAGGAGCGCCAGCAGCCACAGCGGCCGCAGGAAGTGGAACGCCTCGAGCGCGAGGTCGAAGCCCGTCATGCCGACCTCCTCTCCGTCGCGGGCCCGGCGCCAAGGCGCGGGCGCAGGTGCAGCACCGCAACCGCCCCGAGCGCGATCAGCGCAGCCAGTCCCAGCGGCCAATGGGCGAGGGACTGGCGCGGGCGGTAGGACAGCGTCTGGGTCTCACGCGGGGCGAGGGTGTCGATCCGGTCGTAGACGGTGCCCAGCGCCGCGACGTCGTCGGCGAAGAAATAGGCGCCTCCCGTGCGCGCGGCGATGTCCCGTAATGCGCCGAGATCCACCCGCGCCTCGCCCCGCGCCTCAGGATCGCCGACGCCGATGGCATAGATCGCCACGCCCCGGCTCGCGGCGATCTCGGCGGCGTTGACTGGAGACATCGCCGAGGCCGTGTCCGATCCGTCGGACAGGAGGATCAGCAGCCGCTGCTCGATCTCGGAGGCCTCGAAGGTCCGGATCGCGAGGCCGATGGCATCTCCGAGCGCGGTATGCGGCCCCGCCATGCCGACGCTGGTCTGGCCCAGGAGGCCGGAAACCGTGTCGAGATCCTCGGTGAGCGGCGCCTGGACATAGGCCTTTGAGCCGAAAACGATGAGCGCGGCCCGGTCGCCCTCGCGCCCGGCGAGGAACTCTGCCACCACCTGCTTCACCGCGGCAAGCCGCTGCAGCCGCTCGCCGTCGGGCGTCTGGAAATCCTGCGTGCCCATCGAGCCCGAAATGTCGATCGCGAGCACCACGTCGCGCGCCGCCTTCACCCGCTCGACCGGCGCGCCGACCCGTTCCGGCCGCGCGAGCGCGAGGACGACCAGCGCCCAGACGATGACCGCCGCCGCCATCTGCAACCGTGAGCGCGCAAGCACCACCGCGCCCGGTTTCGGCTCCGCCCCGGCGGCTTCGGCAATGCGGCGGAAGAAGGGAAAGCGCAGCCCCTCGACGCGCCGCCGGTAGGGCGGCGCGAAGCGCCAGACGAGGTAGGGCAGGGGCAGGAGGATCAGCGCCCAGGGCAATGCGAGCTGGATCACGACGCCCTCCGGTGCCCGCGGATCCACCGTATCGCGGCGGCGCGAAGATCCGCCGCCCCGGCCTCGCGCGCATAGGGCGCGCGGATAAGGGCGGGGCCGAGGGCTTCGGGAAAGCCGCCCGTCGCGTTCAGGAACGCGACCCAATCCGGCCCCGCCAAGCCCGCCACCTCGCGCCGTGGATAGGCGGCCAAAGCGGTCCGGCGCAGGATCGCCGCAATCGCGGCGGGATCGTTCCCGGCGGTGGCGAGCGCGGCGAGCGCGGTTCGCCGATAAGCGTTCGCGCGCCAATGGAGCCATCCCCGCCAGAGCGCGTAGGCGAGCGCCGTGAGAACAAGCGCGCCAAGCACCCACCATCCCGCGGTCTGCGGCACCAGCGAGACGGGGGCCGGGACCTCGGGCTCGATCAACCGGCCCATCAGGTCCACGAGGTTCACGTTCGCGTCTTCGCCGTTCATCGCGGCCCGAGCCCCATGAGCCGGCGCATCTGCGGCAAGGTCTCCTCGCCCGTCGAAAGCGGCAGGACCGGGGGGCCGTACTTCCTCTGCCAGTCGAGCACCGTCGCGAGCCGCCCCTCGGCCATCTCCGAAAGCGCGCGGTGCCGCGCCTTGTCGCCGGTGTCGATCTCGGCCTGGAGCGTGCCATCCGAGACGACGAGCCGCAGCCCCTCGGGCAGGTCATGTGCCATCGGATCGGTCACGAGCCCGAGGATCAGGTCATTGCGCCGGGCAAGGCCGGAGACGAGGCGCTCGGCCTCATCGTCGACGCCGTCGAAGTCCGAGAGCACGATCACGAGGTGGTTCTTCGGTGCGATCCGCGCGGTCGCGCGCAGGATCCTCGACAGCGGCATCGCCTCCACCGCCGGCGCGTCGGCGCTGAGAAGCCCGTTCGCATCCGCGATCGCGGTCAGGAACCGCCTAAGCGCGGCGCGGCTGCGCTGCGGCCGGATCTCGGCGAGGGTCGCGTCGCCGAAGACGATCCCGCCGACCCGGTCGCCCTGGTCGAGGATGCGAAACGCCGTCAGCGCGGCGGCCTCCGCCGCCGTCACCGACTTCATGTTGAGCCGGGAGCCGAAGAACATCGACATCCGCTGATCGACGACGATCAGCGCCGGGCGGTCGCGCTCCTCGGTCATCACCCGCACATAAGGCTCGCCGGTCCGCGCCGTCACCTTCCAGTCGATGGAGCGGACATCGTCTCCGGGCAGGTAGCCGCGCAGTTCCTCGAAACTGAGCCCGCGCCCCCGGAGCCGCGAGGCGTGGCGGCCGTTCAACACCGAGCGGGCGGGCTGGCGCGGCAGGAAGCTGAGCGCCCGCGACCGGGCTTCGAGCGAGAGCAGATGCGGCAGGTTCGTCCGGATCCGCGTGTCGCCTTCGGGTGCCGGATGGCCCGGCAGGGTGGCGGTTCGGCTCCGGGCGGCGAGGTCGCGCATCAGGGCAGCGCCACCTGCGCGATCAGCTCCTCGACGACGCGGGTGGCGCTCACGCCTTCGCCCTGCGCCTCGTAGGTCAGCATCATCCGGTGGCGCAGCACCTCGCGCGCGATCGCGCGCACGTCCTCGGGGTCGACATAGTCGCGGCCGTTCAACCAGGCATGGGTGCGCCCGCAGCGATCGAGCGCCAGCGAGGCGCGCGGGCTCGCGCCGACCTCGATCCAGCGTTTGAGATCGTCGCCGTAGCCCTCCCGGTGGCGGGTCGCGTTGACCAGATCGGCCATGTACCTCTCCATCGCCGGGGCGACATGGATCGCGCCGATCTCGCGGCGGGCCGCGAAGATCACCTCCTGCGAGATCGGCGCCGGCTTCTCCTTCGGCTTCTCCTTCGACTGGGTCGCGATCTCCTCGCCGCGCACCAGCCGGATCACCTCCACCTCGTCCTCCACTGGCGGATACTCGATGAGGACATGCATCAGGAACCGGTCCATCTGCGCTTCGGGCAACGGATAGGTGCCCTCCTGCTCCACCGGGTTCTGGGTGGCCATGACCATGAACAGGGGCGGCATCCGGTGGGTGGTGCCGGCCACGGTCACCTGCCGCTCTTCCATCGCCTCGAGAAGCGCGGCCTGCACCTTGGCGGGCGCCCGGTTGATCTCGTCCGCAAGGACGAGATTGGCAAAGATCGGTCCCGGCTCGAAGCGGAACTCGGCCGCGCCCTCGGCCTGATGGTAGACCTCGGTGCCGGTCACGTCCGATGGCAAGAGGTCGGGCGTGAACTGGATGCGCGAGAAATCGCAGTCGAGGTTCTTCGCGAGCGATTTGATCGCGCGCGTCTTGGCGAGACCGGGCAGGCCCTCGACCAGAAGGTTGCCGTTCGCCAGAAGCCCGATCAGCAGCCGCTCGATGACGTCGCGCTGGCCGATAATGGCCTGACCCATCCGGGCGCGGAGCTCTTCGATTGCGTCGCGCGCCGTCATTCTGCCGTCGCCTTCGCCGTTCCGTCGCCGGACGCCGGCAGCGCCTCCGTCAGCGGCAGTCCCAATGCGCCCGAGGGCGGCTTGGCGCCGAGATAGGCGGCGATGGTCGGGGCGACATCGACGGTCTCGACCCTGCGCGAGACCCGCGCCGGCGCGATTCCGGGGCCGGCGACGAGGATCGGCACGTGGCTGTCGTAGGTCCAGGGCGAGCCATGCGCCGAGGCGACCGTGAGCCCGTCGAAATCGGCGATGAACCAGTGCGGATCGAAGACGACGTAGATATCGCCCGACCGGTCCGGGTTGAAGTTCGCGAGCACCGCGTCCTGGATCTTGCCGCGCGGGACCGCGCCCTCGCGCAGCGCCGAGCTTGGGATCGCGTAGGCGATGCCCGGCAGCTTCTCCAGCTCGTCGGCCACGACCCGCTCGACCTCGGCCTTGTCGAGTCCCCGCGCCGCGATCGCCGCCGTGTTGAGGTAAAGGTAGGGGTTCGAGTAGTTGAGGATCAGATCCCGGCTTTCCCCGAATTCCGCCCGCAGCCGCACGAAGCCGGGCTCCGTGTCCACCCGCTCGAAATCGAAGGTTCCCGCCTCGATCCCCAGCGTCGCGAGATAGCCCGGATGCTCGGGTGCGCCGTGATCGGCCGACAGCACGATCAGCGTCCGGTCGAGCCCGACGCGTTCGTCCACATGGGCGAGGAGGTTGGCGAGCGTCCGGTCCAGACGCGCGAAGTTGTCCTCGGCTTCGAGGCTGGACGGGCCGAAGAGGTGCCCGACATAGTCCGTCGAGGACAGGCTCACCGCGAGGAAGTCCGGCACCGCGTCCTGCCCGAGCCCCTCGGCGTCGATCAGCGACTTGGCAAAGTCCACCGTGATCTCGTCGCCCGCCGGGCTGAGCGTCAGGAGCGTCGTGAAATAGCGGTTGTCCGCCTCGCCCCAGGCATGCGGAAAGGTGCGCCCGAAGCCGGGGAAGTCGGTCTCCCAGGGCTGGTCGTCGCTCGTGCCGAACATGTAGGTCTCGGGCGCGGCCGAAAGCTCCCAGCTCTGCCCGGCATAGCCCGCGACGGTGCCCTTCGCCTCCCATTCTGCGATCCATTCGGGGTAGGCGTCGAGGTAGAAGGTGCTGCTGACGAACCTGCCCTCGGACTTGGAGAACCAGTAGGCGGTGCCGGCATGGCCGGCCATCGAAATCGCGCCGCGATCCTTGACCGAGACGCCGAAGACCTTCGACGCAGGCCCGAAATGAAGCGCGATCTCGTCCGCGACCGTGGAGGTCAGGATGTTGCGCGGCGAGCGGCCGTCGGTCGTGGCGGCGCGTTGCGTCGGGTCGATCTCGGCCGAGGCGTCCACACCGGCGGCGCCGACGAGCGGGAAATCAGGGTCCTGCACGTTGTAGAACTGGGTTCCGGCGACGCGGTCGAACCACAGGTTCGCCACCATGCCGTGGATCGCGGGATCGGTGCCGGTCGCCAGCGTCGTGTGGCCGACGATCGTCTCGGTATTTGCGTGCCGGTGATGCGCGTTGGCGAAATGGACGCCGTGATCCAGCAGGTAGCGGAAACCGCCGTCGCCGAGGTGGCGTCCGTAGCGATCGATCAGGTCGCCCCGGAACTGGTCGACGGTGATCTGGAGCACCAAGGGCGGCGCTTCCTGCGCCTGTGCCGCAACGGCGATCTGAAGCGTGCCCAGAAGGGCCGCGCAATAGCTCGTCCTCATGATTGTCTGCCCTCTCCTGAGAGGGCGGGGCCGCGCCCAGACGCGGCCCCGCACTATTCCCGTCAGTTGGACGCGGTGCCGCCGTCCTGAAGCTTCCGCATCACCTGGTCGATCGAGAAGCTGCCCGGCGTCTGCCGCGGCGGATATTCGACGAAGGTCTGCAGGAACGCCCCGACGAAGGCCTGTGCCGGAGCGAGCACATAGGCGCGCCGCAGCCGCCAGTCCGAATAGTAGATCGATTCCTCGATCGCGCGCTCGAACGGGTCGGACAGGAGGTTGATCAGCTTAGGCAGGCGCAGGAAGATGAAGGGCTCCTCCCAGACCTCGAAGCCTTCGGCGCGCTGCTCGGCGAAGACGACCTTGTACTGGTCGTAGCGCATGGCGAGCAGGTCGCCGGTGTCCGAGAAGTAGAAGAACTCGCGCCGCGGGCCCTTGTCGGTCTCGCCCGCGAAGTAGGGCAGGAAGTTGTAGCCGTCGAGATGGACCTTGGTGTTTTCCTCGCCGAACGGCGTTTCCTGGAGCATCTTCTCCTTCATGTCCGGATCGCCGAGCGCAGCCATGATGGTCGGGAACCAGTCGAGATGGCTGATCGTCGCGTTCGAGCGCCGGCCCGGTTCGATAACGCCCGGCCACTTGACCAGAAGCGGAATCCGGAATCCGCCATCCCAGTTGTCGTTCTTCTCACCCTTGAACGGTGTCGCTCCGCCGTCGGGCCAGGAGAAGACCTCGGCGCCGTTGTCGGTCGAGTACATGACGACCGTGTTGTCGGCGATCCCCAGCGCGTCGAGCTTGTCGAGCATCTGGCCGACCATGCCATCGTGTTCGACCATGCCGTCGGGATAGATGCCGAGCCCGGTCACGCCCCGGCTTTCCTCCTTCAGATGCGTGAAGATGTGCATGCGCGTGGTGTTGTACCACAGGAAGAAGGGCTTGTTCTGCGCGACCGCACGGTCGATGAAGTCGAGCGCGCCGGTCGTGACTTCCTCGTCGATCGTTTCCATGCGCTTGCGCGTGAGCGGTCCGGTGTCCTCCTCCTGGCCGTCGGCAGTCGCCCGGATGACTCCGCGCGGACCGAAGTTCTGGCGGAACTCGTCGCTTTGCGGATAGTCCTCGTTCTCCGGCTCCTCTTCGGCGTTCAGATGGTAGAGATTGCCGAAGAACTCGTCGAAGCCGTGGTTCGTCGGCATGTGCTCGGCAAGATCGCCGAGGTGGTTCTTGCCGAACTGGCCGGTCATGTAGCCCTTGGACTTGACGTATTCCGCGATCGTGGGATCGCGCGGGTCCATGCCCTCCTTCGCGCCCGGCAGGCCGACTTTCAGAAGCCCGGTGCGGAAACCGGATTGCCCGGTGATGAAAGCCGCCCGGCCGGCGGTGCAGGACTGTTCGCCATAGGCATGCGTGAAGAGCATGCCTTCGTTTGCGATCCGGTCGATGTTCGGGGTCTCATAGCCCATCATGCCCTGGTTGTAGGCCGAGATGTTCCAGTACCCGACATCATCTCCCCAGATCATGAGAAAATTCAGAGGCTTGGCGTCCTGAGACAAGGCCGGCCCGGCCGCCATCATCGCCGCCACCGCAAAAACAAATCTCTTCAATTCCTTTCCTCCCTGTTCTTTTGTCTCCGTTGATTTTCGTAATTGTGCGCGAAGCGTAATAGTGGAGGGCCGAGTCGCACAACCCCGTTTGCCGCCTTTCGGACACCTTCCTGCCGCAACGGAAGGTGCTGCCATGCCCCTGAATCTGGACAATTTTGCAGACATCGCTGCCCTCGGCAGGGTCATCGCATGAGATCAAGGATCAGGATTGCCAGCCGGGCACCGGCCGGCCGGTCGTTGAGGCCGCTCACGCGGGCCGGTCGAACTCCGGCACCCGCGCGCGCCTGAGCGCCTGCGCCTCCGCGAGGATTTCCGCCCCGGCCTCTCCCGGCAGGTTCGCCGCGAGGCGCAGCGTGATGTCGGACGACTCGCGGCTCAGCCAGACCGGCGACTTCTTGAGGAACGGAAAGCCGCATTCGTTGATGGTGAAGTCGGCCAGTGCATAGCTCGATCCCTGCCGCGCGACGCCGGTCAGGATCAGCCGGATCAGGTCCTGCCGGCCGGGCCTTCCCTTCAGCGCCGCGTGCTTGACCGCGAGCATGCGCCGGTCCTCGGGCACGATCAGGTTGTCCGCGATCTCGCGCAGCCGGGCATCGTCGAGGGCTGCCAGTTCCGCATCGAGGCGTGTCAGGTCGCAGGTGACGCCGTGGCTGAAGTCGCGCGACAGGATCCACTTGCTGAGCCCGATCTCGCCGCGCCGCACGGTCCGGTTCTTGCGGTTGGTCAGCGGGAAGTTCCGCCAGAACCGCAGAAAGTCGGGATCGGCGAGAACCCGGTTGCCGAAGAGGAGCGCGAAGGAGCAGAAATGGAAGTTCCGGTGGCTGGTGCGGTAATTCCACTCGATGCTCTGGAACTCTGCCGGATCGACACGCGGAATGCCGAAGTTCGACGCGGCGGCCGCGAGATCGACGTTCAGCCCCTCCGCCTCGTCGAGCCAGTCGTTGCGGCCGGGCAGGGCGAACCAGGTGGAATCGTTGATCAGGAGCAGCCGGTCGAGCGTCGCGACCCCGGCCGCGACCGCGTGGACCCCGTCGCGATAGCCGCCGAAGTCGTAGCCGAAGTTCGGCCGTTCGATGCAGAGATGGCAGAGCGGCAGGACCCGGTCGCGGTCGGCGGCCTCGAGCGCGAGGTTCGACACGACGACCGGCGCATAGCCCTTCGACGCAAGGTATTCGAGACTGCGCAGATGCGAGGCCTGGAGCCCGTGATTGGGATAGATCAGATAGATCGCGACTTTCGCAGTGGCCGGCACCGCGCCCGCGGTCCTGCGGATCTGGCCCGCCAGCGCGAGATCGTAATATTTCGCCGCGAAGAGATAGGTCGCCAGAGCGCCGGGTGCCGCGCGCGTCTGACGAACGAAGCGACGCAACTCGCGCCCGATCTTCCAGAACGGCAGCTGACTGGCTTTGCGTCCCAAGATGTCCCGAAGCTCCTCGATCACGCGCGGGGTTCGCCCCCGCGCGGGCGGCGCGCCCACCCGGCTGTTAGATGAGGAACCGGCCCGCCCGGCGCAAGGGCAATTTGCAACGCGACGAGCCGGAGAACCACCGTGACGAGCCCGCACGCGTGGTTTCTTGGCATTGGTCAGCCGAATGAGGGGCCGCTCGCAAAGACATGATCGGCACCTGTCTCGCAGAGAGCTGTGCGAATAACATGAAGGGGCGTTGGAAACCACTCGCCTCGCCAACACCAATCAGATCGACACCGGCATCAAGCCGGCGATCGGAAGACAGGCTGCGGTCTCGCATGCTCATTCCGATACCGTGATGATGTAGGCGGACATTGTCGCAGGGACGGCCAAGAAAAGGAGGAGCCGCGGTGGCGTCCCCACGGGAGGCGCGGGCGTGGCGAGCCGCGCGGCCGTCATACTAGGCCGTGTCGACAAATGGGACTCACATGGCGCCATGATCGTCGCGCAAGCCGGCATCCGCAGTGGGGACAAGCCAGGCACGAGAGCTGATGCCTGACGAGGTGCGGGCGTTACACGAGCGCTTCATCCTTGCCGCCCGTGCCCCGAATGGGTGCAAACCCGCGAACAATCGTCTTGTTCTGGACGGGATACCTGGATCGCACACACCGGTTCGCCGCGGCGCGGTTTGGCCGAGGAGTCCGGCATGCGGTCGTCGGTCTGTCGTCAGTTCCGGCGCCGGACGCGGGCGGGGGCAGCGGGAGCGGATCATGGACGCACGAATGAGGCCGGGTTAGTGCCCGAGCCCTGCGTCACACTCGGCGACCGTGGCTATTTCTCTGACGACGTTCGCAAGATCAAGGGGGTGTGCAACTAGGCGCCGGTGATCCCCATGCGGATGACCCGCAAGCTGCGCGTCGTCGACTTTCGGATCTGCGCAACCTGGTCGAGCGCTCCTTCGAAATGCGGGAAAACGCCTGACGAGTGGCCACACATGCGGCAAAGCGGCGGAAAGCGTCCACGACCTCAACGACATCACGCCGATGCGCCTATGGCTCCGCCGTTCGTCAACATGACCCGGCTTCGACTCCGGAACAGGTGGATGTCCTGACCGGCTCGCGCTCTGCCGTCATGAGTGCCCCGAAGCCATGCGATCTCGCTCGCCAAGCCGTCGGATCGCGTTGCTCAGAACGAACGCATCTGCCCGCAGGGTTATTCGGCCGCCACCGGAACATCGAATCCGGTAATTGCATCGGGTGAGGCGTGTCCGCGCTTATCGGAGCGCCGCTGACACGACGGCGCTTTGATAAGCGGTTCGTCCTTTGCGAGGGGTGGTTGCCCCGCAGGCTGACTTGCGCGCCGTTTCCAGTCGCCGAGCCAGGCGATGCCCCAGAGCGCAAGCGTTCCGGCCGGGATGTAAAGCCACGGCACGAGTGCCACACCGTCGAAATAGCGGAGCAACGCCTGCCCTGCGAGTGACAGCAGCGTGCCCGCGGAGAAGACCAGAAGTCCCTGGCGGCCCATCAGGCGCAGCGGCTCGGCGAACCTGTGGGCACTGAGCCGCGCGATGACCGGCAGGCACGAGATGACGTAGATGAGCGCCAGGACGTGCAGGAGGCGCAGCATCGGCAGATAGGTCTTGTCGTGGGAGGTGATGTGGAACGGCAGCCCGACGGACTGCAGCCGCGCCATGAAGCCGTTCATGGTCGATCCGACCTCCGGCACATAGCGCCAGGCAAACACGAAGACGAGCCAGCCTGCCGCCAGAGCGAACAACACCCGGCTCTTGCGCACGAACCGCTCGCCGTCGCGCAGGGCGACGCCCGTCAGGAGCCCGATGGTGAAGATGAGCTGCCAAGCGAAGGGGTTGAAGAACCAGCCGCCGGGGTTGGGATAGGCGGGGATGTTGAGGCGGAAGAGCCCGGTGGCGAACCACAGCGCAAGCGAGCCGGCCAGCAGTGCAAGCGGAGAGCGCAAGGCCAGATGGATCGCGAAAGGCGCGGCGAGGAGCAGCACCGAATAGGCCGGCAGGATGTTCACATAGCCGATCTGGTGCCCCATCGTCACGATGCCGAGCAGGGCCTGGGACGTGTTCTCGAACACCTGCCGCAGGTTGTTCTTGGTCAGAAGTTCGGTCAGTCCGAACGCCTCGGCCGCCGCCGCGAAGATGGCAATGCCGGCCATGGTCAGGAAGACATGGCTCAGGTAGAGCACCCAGGCCCGCTTCCAGACCGGAGCGATCCCGGACCAGACGCCGATCTCGCGCCAGCGTACGATGCCCGCGGTATAGGCCAGCCCGGCGGCCATGCCGGACATGGCGAAGAAGCTCTCGGCCGCGTCGGTGAAGCCGATGTTGCGGAGCGTGAGGTATTCGTACCAGTTGCCCGGCACATGATCGATGAAGATCATCACCAGGAGCAGGCCCCGGAACAGGTCGATCCGGGGATCACGCGGGCGCCGGGTGCGGCCTGCGGTCTGCGTGTCAGGCTGGGACATGAAGAGCCTCGTTCGGCAGGGCCTCGGCGGCCGCTGAGTCATGACTGGTTGCGAGCCAGCGACCGTGAATCTCGCGGAAGCTGGCGAGGACCGGCGGCGCGGTGGTCTCTTCGGGAACGCTGAAGTGGCGCGCACCGACGGGTTGCGACGACCACGAGATCAGCAGCGGTGCGGCGATCATCGGCAGCGCCACCGGAAGCAGCCACGGCAGCAGGTCGGACGCGAACTGCCACGTCAGGCCGAGGACGATGAGCCCGGTCGTCACGATCCAGCCTGAGGCTCTTGCCGCCTCGGCGAAGGTCAGCGCGCCCTCACCGCGCGCATTGGCCGGCCAGCCGCCATCCTGCCCCGAAAGGACCTGAACGACGGCGCGCGACTGGAACATCAGCATGACCGGGGCGAGCGCCGAGGTCAGCAGGATCTCGACCGCCACCGACGCCAGCGCGCGCGCCGATCCGCCGAACTCGCGGGTGCGCCCGGTGATGGCGGATTTCGTCAGGATGGCGAACTTGGGCATGATCAGCAGCCCGATGATGCCGAGCACCAGGGCCGTGATCTCGCGGCTGCGGTCCGACGGGAAGACCGGGAAGAGCTGGTATGTGTTGGGGAAGTAGTCCGGCTCGGGCGCCAGCACGGTACCCGCCACCGTGCTGATCAGGAACACCCCCCAGAGGACCGAGACGAGATAGGCGAAGATGCCCTGGACGAAGACGAAACGGCTCCATCCGGCCAGGCCCGGCGCGAAGAGAAGCCGCATGTGCTGGAGGTTGCCCTGGCACCAGCGACGGTCGCGCTTGGCGTAGGAGAGGATGTTTTCCGGCCCCTCCTCGTAGGACCCGCCGATGCCGCTGTCCACGAGGACGCGCCAGCCGCCCCGGGCCAGCAGGGCGGCTTCCACGTAGTCGTGCGACAGGATGTGACCGCCGAGCGGCGGCTTGCCGGACAGCTCCGGCAGGCCGCAGGACTGGGCGAAGGCATTGACGCGGATGATCGCGTTGTGGCCCCAGTAGGGACCGGTCGCACCCTGCATCCGTTCGAGCCCGCGGGTAAAGACCGGGCCGTGAAATGCCGCGGCGAACTGCATCGCGCGGCCGAAGAAGCTGCGCGCGCCGATGATCCGCGGCAGGGTCTGGAGGAGACCAAGCTTCGGATCCGCATCCATGCGCGCGATCATCGCGGCGAGCGCCTCGCCGGACATCAGGCTGTCGGCGTCGAGCGTCACCGCATAGTCATAGGCGCCGCCGGACCTGCGGATGAAATCCTCGACGTTGCCGGCCTTGCGCCCGCGGTTGTCGCTGCGGTTGCGGTAGTAGATGTGATCGGCGCCGCCGGTTTCGGCGATCAGCAGGCGGTACGCCGCATGCTCGGCCGCCTGCCCCTCGGCGGAGCGCGTGTCGGACAGGATCACGATGTCGAGCTTCAGCGCCGCGTCCCGGATCGAGCGGTCCATCGCGGCGATCCGCGCGAAGGTCGCAACCGGATCCTCGTTGCAGATCGGGACGAGCACCACGGTCGCAGCGTCCGAATTCACCGCTGCGATCGTGGTGGAGCGCCGCCGCGGCCGGAGCCCGGTCAGGGCCAGCGCCGCGCCCCAGGCCAGCCAGCCGGTGGTCAGCAGGATCAGGACGGTGCGAATGGCGTCCCAGACCTGGAACCCGTCCTGCAAACCGGCATCCGTGATGAGGACCGACGCACCGATCGCGGCGGTGGTGGCGAAGCCGATCGCCAGCACCCGGATCCGGACCGTGGCGGCGTCCGGCGAGAGATGAGCCCGTGATGTCACGTCAGCCCCGCGCCGGGCGTCAGATGTGCTGACCCGGCAGGAACGGCCGGAACAGCTGGGCGAACTCGAAGCGGCCGGAGCGGCGTTCGAGCTCCTGGCGCGGCATGTCGAGCGGCGCCTCGGGCGGCCCCCAGAACCGGGGGTCTTCGGGTATCAGGACCGTTTCGGTTCGTGCCTGATGCAACGTCTCGGTCATTCGGTCACCCACTGGTAGAGCCATATCTCGCTCAGGTTTTGTCCGTATCCGGTAATGGCGGCTTGGATTTCCATCGTGTTCTGGTCGCCCGCCGGCACCGCTTCGATGACGAGGCGCCAGTCGCCCGTGCCCGCGATCGGCGACAGGATCGCCTGCGTGAGCTCGCCGCGCAGGACCGTCACCTTGGGGGTGATGTCCGCGTCGCGCGGAAGGTCAGCGAGCAGGCCGCCCCGGAAATCGACGACGAACTTCTTCCCGTCGGTCGTGCCGGACACGCCGGCGACGCCGCCCTTGCCGACCCGCGTGCGCAGGATCCGCGCCCGTTCCTTCGAACGGTCGCCGGCGGGGGACAGGCCCCAGTGCAGGCGATAGGAGACTTCGAGGCTGTCGCCCTTCCGGGCGGGCGTGGCCGGAACCCAGTAGGCGACGATGTTGTCGTTGCCTTCGAGATCCGACGGGATCTCCAGCAGCCGGACCGAGCCCTGGCCCCAGTCTCCGAGCGGTTCCACGATCAGCGACGGGCGCCGCTCGTAATGCGCCTGCGCGTCGAGATACTGGTCGAAATCGCGCTCGCGCTGGATCAGCCCGAAGGACGCGGGGTTCTGTGCGCCGAGGTAGGAATTGCCGAGCTGGGCGGGATTCACCAGCGGGCGGACGAAGGTCTCGCCGTCCCGCGTATTGAGCACGAGGTGGTCGCTGTCGTGCACCGCGGGGCGGAAATCGTCGAACGCGCCCGGATCGGCGCCGCCGAACAGGAACATCGACGTCAGCGGCGCGATCCCGAGCTGCTCCACGTCCTCGCGCAGGAACAGCCGCGCGGTCACGTCGACGACGGTCGTGCTGCCCGGCTTCAGGACGAGGCGGTAGGCGCCGGTGACCGATTTCGACTGAAGCGCCGCGTAGACGACGACTTCGTCGGCGCCGGGGGCGGGACGTTCGATCCAGAAGTCGGTGAACCGGGGAAACTCCTCGCCGCTCGACATGCCAGTATTGACCGCCAGCCCGCGCGCGGACAGACCGTAGACGGTGTCGCGTCCGAGCGCCCGGAAATAGCTCGCCCCGAGGAAGGCCGCGATCTCGTCATAATGGTCGGCGCGATTGAGCGGCGACATGAGCCGGAACCCGGCGACGCCCGGCATCTCGAAGTCGGCGGGGATCTCGGCCTTCACGTTGGCGTAGTCGAAATCGGCCGTCGAGAAACGCATCGGCGTGGCGGTGCCCTCGGTCACCTCGGAGAGGTGGACCGGTTCGTTGAAGAGCCAGCCGAGGTGAAAGGCGTTGAGGTGGAACGGCGCATTTTTCTGGTCCGCCCATCTCGTCCGCTCGCGGCGGAAGCCCACCCGCTGGTAGTCGTCGTAGTCAAACTCGGCGAGGAAGCCTTCGACGGCCTCCGCGGGCTTGGGTGCGGCCGCGGCGGCGGCGCGCATCTCGCCGGTCAGCCAGTCGAAGGAGAAGGCCACGCCCGCGGGCGCGGTGCCGGTGGTCCCGGTCGAGCTGTCCTGGGCGAAGGCCGGCAAGGAAGGGGCCAGTGCCGCCAGGGCGACAGATGACAGCAAGCCCGTGACGAGCTTGCGGCGCGTGCTGCAGGTGCGAACTTCGCGAATCGGCCTGACCAAGGAACACATCCCAACTTCCTGACTCAGCGCCGTATTTCTTCGCTGCGTCGTAGAATGCAAGAGGGAGAACATCACGCACGCGTGCATTTTCCTACGCCGGTGCAATTTGTCGGCGGCGTCCTGCTCAAAAACATGGCTTCAGCCCGCTCTCGGTATCAGATCCGGCAAGCGGGATCCGAGAAAACCGCACCGCCGGGTCTGTGTCTTGCCCGAGCTGCGGCGGGGTGACCCGGCGAAACAGGTTGATACCGTGGCGCGGCGGTCGCGCGGCGACCGCAGCCCGGTGCACGGAGAAAGCTCTCGTCGGGACCGGGGCGAGGTGACACATGCTGGGCGCAGGAGTTCGACGTCCATCAGAATCGGATCAAGCGATGACGCGGCTTGATTTGTCCGTCGTTGGTCTCCTTGCGGAACCGGAGCCATGCTCGTGGCCTGGGATCGACGCGGCCTGCCCCCGGGAACAAGCCCGAGCGGCTACTCTCCGCGATCGCGCGCTGCCGCGACGGCTCGCGCGTTCACTTCCGCATGAACGAGGCCTCGGGAGTCGGCTGTTGTCGCGATTGCAACTGCGTCACGCGGCCCCGGCCCGGTCGAGGATCTGACGCAGCCGCGCGAAGCTTGCCGCGATGCTCTCCGGCTCGTCCTCCGAGAGAAAGGCGTCGAGCGTGGGCCAGACCCTGACCGCCGCGTCGATGAGCGGATCGGAGCCGCTCACGTAAAGCCCGGCCTGGATCATCATCTCCGCCCGGTCATAGGCGCCTAGCAGCCGCCGCGCGCGGGCGATGAGCGCGTTCTCGGCCTCGCTCGCCGCCTGCGGCAGGGAACGCGAGACCGACCGAAGCAGGTTGATCGCGGGATAGCGGCCGCGCTCGGCGATCTCGCGCTCCATCACGACGTGGCCGTCGAGCACACCGCGCAGGATATCGGCGACCGGCTCGTCCATGTCCGAGCCCGCGACCAGGACGGAAAACACCGCCGTTATGTCGCCCGCACCCTCCAGCCCCGGCCCGGCGCGCTCGGCGAGCGACATGATCAGGTGCGAGGTCGAGGGTGGAAAGCCCCTCAGCGAGGGCGGCTCGCCCGACGCAAGCGCCACCTCGCGATGCGCCTCGGCCAGGCGGGTGATTGAATCGGCGAGCAGCAGCACCTGCAGGCCGCGGTCGCGGAAGTGCTCGGCCACCGTCATCGCTGCCCAGGCGCAGCGGCGGCGGATCAGCGGCGACTGGTCCGATGTCGCGGCCACGACGACGCTGCGCGCCATGCCGTCGGGGCCGAGGACGCCTTCGACGAAGTCGCGAAGTTCACGCCCGCGCTCGCCGATCAGGGCGATGACGATCACATCGGCTGCGACTCCGCGGGCGAATTTCGCCAGGAGCGAGGACTTGCCGACGCCGGAGCCGGCGAAGAGCCCGATCCGCTGGCCGCGCACCAAGGGCAGGAGCGTGTTGAAGACCGCCGCCCCGGTCTCCAGCCGCGCGCCGAGCCGGCGGCGCCGCGACGGGGCTGGCGGCGCGGCACGCAGGGCCCTTTCCTCTGCTCCGCGCATTAACGGGCGGCCGTCGATCGGCTGGCCGAACGGATCGAGGACACGTCCGATCCAGCTGTCGTCGGGCGCGATCCCGCCCGCGCCGAGCAGCTCCACCCCGTCACCGATCCGCGCCCCGTCGACCGGTCCGTCGGTCAGCACCGTCGCGCTGTCCGTATCGAGCGCCACGACCTCGCCGCCGACCGCCGCGCCCTCGACGAGCCGGACCCGGTCGCCAAGCCGCCAGTCGGGGCCACAAACGCTCACCTTGAGCACGCCGCGGCCGATCTCGCGGATGCGCCCGAGCCGGCGCAGCGCGCCACATCCGCCGATCTCCGCCCTGAGCCGGTCGAGCCCGAGTGTCGCCATTCTGACCTCCCTGTGTTCCGCAACCGTTTCTAAAGGAATCGGGGTTAAGGCTTGATTGAAAGCTCGGAGGAGAAGCCCCGATGTTCGAGAAACCGGAGATCCTGTCGCTGGCCGCATCGCTCGCTGCCCATGCCGCCACGCGGCAGTCGGCGATCGCGCAGAACGTGGCGAATGCCGACACGCCCGGATACCGCCCGCGCGACGTTGCCGACTTCGCCGCGACCTATCGCGCCGAAAGCGCGGGCGGACTGCGCCAGACCCGCGCGGGCCATCTCGGGGTGTCGGAGGCGGCGGAGCGGTTCACGCTCATCGAGCGGGTGGGGGGCGGCTCGCTCTCGCCGAACGGCAATGCTGTGTCGCTCGAGACCGAGATGGTGAAGGCCGCGGATGTGCAGCGCGAGCAGAACCTGGCGCTGGCCATCTACGGCAAGTCGCTCGCGATCCTGCGTGCGTCGATCGGGCGCCGGTAGGGACGGAGGCGCAGGATGAGTGATTTCAGCTCCAGCCTGTCGGTCGCGGCGAGCGGCATGGAAGCGCAGGCAATGCGGCTGCGCCATGTCTCCGAGAACATCGCCAATGCCGACACGCCCGGCTACCACCGCAAGACCACCGCCTTCGAGGCGGTGCTGGAACGGGGCCAGACCACCGGAGAGGTCCGGCTCGGCCCCGTGGAACTCGACCGGCGGGAGCTGACCCGGATCCTCGATCCCGGTCATCCGCTGGCCGATGAGAACGGCTACTACGACGGCTCGAATGTCGATCTGGTGGTCGAGATCGCTGACGCGCGCGAAGCGCAGCGCAGCTACGAGGCGAACCTCAGGATGTTCGAGCAGACGCGGCAAATGTCGCGCAACCTGCTCGAACTCCTGCGCCGCTGACAGGAAGAGGTCCGGAATGGACGTAAGAACCTCATTCGCCGCGCAGACCTACGCGCAGGCCCGGCCGGCCACCCAACCGTCGCCGAACGCGGCGGGGCCGGCCGGGACCTCGGGCGCCTTCAGCGCGCTTGTCGGCAGTTTTGCCGAGACCCTGCGGGCCGGCGAGGAGACCGCGAAGGCCGCCATGATCGGCGGCGCGGACCCCCACGCGCTGGTCGAGGCGCTGGCGGCGAGCGAGCTTGCGGTCGAGACCGCGGTGACCCTGCGCGACAAGGTCGTCGAGGCCTACCAGGAAATCCTGAGAATGCCGGTCTGAGCCATGGAGGAAGCGGTCTTCTTCGACACGATGCGCCAGGGGCTCTGGATCGCCGTGATCATCTCGGCGCCGCTCCTGGCCGTCGCGCTGGTGATGGGGGTGGTGATCGGCCTCTTCCAGGCGCTGACCTCGGTGCAGGAAATGACACTTACCTTCGTGCCCAAGGTCGGCGCGATGCTCGCCGTGTTCTGGGTCTCGATGACCTTCATGTCGGGGATGCTGGTCGCGTTCTTCACCGACCGCATCATCCCGCTGATCGCGGGGATCTGAGCGATGGACAACGCGAGCTACACGACGCTCAACCGCCAGTCCGGGCTGATGGCCGAGATGCGCGCGGTGGCCAACAACATCGCCAACCTCTCGACCACGGGCTTTCGCCGCGAGGGGGTGATCTTCGCCGAACATGTCGCGGCGCTCGAGGGCGCGGAGCCGTCGCTCTCGATGGCCACCGCCGAGGCGCGCAGCGTCAATCTCGCTCAGGGTGCGCTGGTCAAGACCGGCGGAACCTTCGACCTCGCGATCGAGGGCGCAGGCTTCTTCCAGGTCGAGACGCCGGACGGGCCCAGGCTGACCCGTGCCGGCGCCTTCACGCCCTCGCCCGAGGGCGAGCTCGTGACCGCCGACGGCGCCCGGCTCCTCGACCTCGGCGGTGCGCCGGTCTTCGTGCCGGCCGATGCCGGACCGGTCGCGGTCGCGGAGGACGGCACGGTCTCGGTCGGCGGCAATCCGGTCGCCCAGATCGGGCTTTTCGTGCCCGCCGGTCCGGGCGACCTCGTCCACGAAGGCGGAACCCGCTTCGCCGCCCCGGGCGGGATCGAGCCGCAGGAGGACGGCACCATGTTCCAGGGCTTTCTGGAACATTCCAACGTCGATCCGGTCGCCGAGATCGCCCGCATGATCGAGGTCCAGCGCGCCTACGAGATGGGCCAGGGTTTCCTCGACAACGAGGACCGGCGGATCCGCTCGGTGATCGAAACCCTCGGCCGGACATAGGAGACCGACCCATGCGTGCCCTCCAGATCGCCGCCACCGGCATGAGCGCCCAGCAGATGCGGGTCGAGGTGATTTCCAACAACCTCGCCAACATGTCGACCACCGGCTTCAATGCCCGCCGCGCCGAGTTCGCCGACCTGCACTACCAGCAGGTGACCCGGCCTGGCACGATCAATGCCAGCGACGGAACCGTCGTGCCGACCGGGGTCCAGCTCGGCCTCGGCGTGCGTCCATCTGCGGTGACGGTGAACATCTCGCAGGGCTCGCTGTCGGAGACCGGCGGCGATCTCGACGTCGCGATCGAGGGGCTCGGCTATATCGAGGTGGCCTTGCCGTCGGGGCTCTCGGCCTATACCCGCGACGGGGCGCTGAAGCGGTCGGCCGACGGGCTGATCGTCACCTCCGACGGACACCAGGTCGCGCCGGGGATCACCATCCCGGCCGACGCCCGCTCGCTCTCGATCAACGCGGCCGGGGAGGTCTACGCCTATTTCAGCGACCGGGTGCAACCCGAGCTTCTCGGCCAGATCACGCTCGCGGGCTTTGCCAACGAGAAGGGCCTCGAGGCGATCGGCTCGAACCTCTTTCTCGAGACGGCCGCGTCCGGCCCCGCCGCGATCGCCGTGCCGGGCGAGGACGGGCTCGGTACGCTCCGGCAGGGGTTCCTCGAGGACAGTTCCGTCGATGCGGTGCGCGAAATCACCGAGCTGATCGAGGCGCAACGCGGCTACGAGCTCAATGCCAAGGTCATCACCGCCGCCGACCAGATGCTCGGCGCGACGACGCAGGTGCGGTGATGCGGATCTGGATCGTTCTGTTCCTCGGGATTGCCGCGATCCCGGCTTCGGCCGAAACCCTGGTCGCCGCCCGGACGCTTCGGGCGCAGACGATCGTCACGCCGGACGACGTGCTGACGCAATCAGGAACCGTGCCGGGTGTGCTGACGGACGCGACCGAGGCGATCGGGCTCGAGACCCGCGTCTCAATCTACGAGGGCCGCCCGATCCGGCCTGCCGATCTCGGCCCGCCGGCGATCGTCGATCGCAACCAGATTGTGGCGCTGAGCTACGTCGCCGGGGCGCTCACGATCACCGCCGAGGGCCGCGCGCTCGCGCGCGGCGGGGTCGGGGATCGCATCAGGGTGATGAATGTCGCCTCCCGCACCACCGTCTCCGGCGTCGTCGCCGCCGACGGGTCGGTGCGGGTCATGGCGGAACGCTGAAATGGAGACGAACGAATGCGTTTGAGAGTGATGGCCGCGCTGCTGATCGCGCTGACCGGCTGTGCCCGGATGGAAAACGTCGGCAAGGCGCCCGCCTTCACGCCGGTCGAAGGCGGCAACGAGTACTACGCGATGTCGACCTCGGGCCTGCCCCTGACCGCCGAGCCGCGCTACGCGGGCGACGACGCTTCGCTCTGGTCGCGTTCGCGCGGTTCGCTGCTCGGCGACCGCCGCGCCGGCCAGCGCGGCGACATCCTGACCGTGGTGGTCGAGATCGACGACAAGGCCGAGATCTCGAATTCCAGCGGCCGCTCGCGTGAAGGCTCCGACGAGATGGGGATCCCCCACCTCGCCGGCATACCGCAGCGGCTCGACCGTCGGATGCCCGAAGGCGCGAGCGTCGCCAATGCCTACAGCACCTCGTCCGCGTCGAGCTATCAGGGCGACGGTTCGGTCAAGCGCAAGGAGAAGCTGACGCTTCGGATCGCCGCGACGGTCGTCGAATCACTGCCGAACGGCGTCCTGCGCATCCACGGATCACAGGAGGTGCGGGTGAACTTCGAGGTGCGCGAACTCATCGTCCAGGGCTTCGTCCGGCCCGAGGACGTCTCGCGCCAGAACGAGGTCACCTATGACAAGATCGCCGGGGCGCGGATATCCTACGGTGGCCGCGGCCAGATCACCGATGTCCAGCAGCCGCGCTATGGTCAGCAGGTCGCCGACATCCTGCTACCGTTCTGAGGCCGTCAATGCGCAAGGTCGTGCCACTCCTCCTCGCGCTTTTCGGGCTCGCCGCAGGCGGCGGGGCGGGGTTCTGGCTGCGCCCGGCACCCATGGAGAGCGTATCGATCGATCCCTGCGGCGAGGGCGGCGCAGAGCCGGCCGCTCTCGGCGAGGCGCATGCCGAACCGGAGGACGCTGCGGCCGATCCCGAACATCCCCCCGAATACGTTAAACTCGCCAACCAGTTCGTTGTCCCCGTGGTCGAGCACGGCGATGTGGCGGCCCTGGTTATCCTCTCGATCAGCCTGGAGGTTACGGCGGGCAGCACCGAGCAGGTCTTCGCCCGCGAACCGAAGATCCGCGACGCGTTCCTGCGCGTGCTCTTCGATCATGCGAATGTCGGTGGGTTTGAGGGCGCCTTTACCGAATCGAACAAGATGGAAGTTTTGCGTGGCGCTCTCCTCGAAGTCGCGCGCAAGTCGATGGGTCCGGCGATCACCGGAGTGCTCATCGTCGACATTGTCCGGCAGGACAGCTGACCGCCGCGCACCGAACCGCGTTCCCGCTGGTCCGTCCTAGCGATCGCGCCGGCGCATCGAGGTCCCGATGCGCGCCTCCGCCAGAAGCCGATCAAGCACCGTGCTTTGGCCGAAAGAGCGCGCGGCCGCGGCCCTCGCGGTCTGCCAGGCCTCGGTCGCCCGCTCCAGTTCTCCACCAAGAACCGTTCGCCGCGCAGCCATCAGGCGCGCGAAAGCCTGCTGGGCAACGAGCGTGCCGGCATCCTCGCTACGCTCGGCGGCGCACCATGCCTCGGTTTCGGCCTGGTCGAGGGCGCGGAGACGCGCCTCAATGGCGGCGCGGCGCGCACCGGCGGCCGACAACGCCATCTGGTTGGCCTCCTTCTTCAGCGTCGCGAGGCGGGCGAGCGCCGCGAGGCGTCCGGCGCCGCTCATCCGCCCCTCCTCGCGCGGGCCCTCTGGCGCATGTTTTCGGCGAAGCGGATCGCGGCGGCTACCGCGGCGTAATGTTCGGGCCGCACCTCGCGACCGATCTCGACCCCGGCATGGAGCGCACGCGCTGTCGACGGGTCGGACCGGATCGGCACCCCGGCCGTGGCCGCCGCCTCGCGGATGCGCGCGGCAACCGCATCGACGCCCTTCGCGACGCAGATCGGCGCCCGCCCGCTCGCCCGGTCCCAGTGCAGAGCCACGGCGTAGTGGGTGGGGTTCACGATCACCACATCGGCTTTCGGAACGTCCGCGAGCATCCGGTTGGTCGCAATCGCCTCCGCCCGCTGCCGGCGCAGGCCTCGCAACTGCGGGTCGCCCTCGGACTGCCTAAGCTCGTCGATCAATTCCTGACGCGACATCCGGTTCCGGCGCAGATGCTCATGTCGCTGCCAGAGATAGTCGAGGGCGCCAAGCCCGCCCGCCACCAGCACGAGCAGGAACAGGAACTCAACGATCAACCGCGCGAGTTCGGCCACCGCGAGGCCGGGATCGAGGCTCTGGCTGGTCAGCATTCGCGGCAGCCGGTCGATCAGAAAGACGGTCAACAGGGCCGCGATGATGACCAGCTTCGCCGTGCTCTTCGCGAATTCGAACAGCCCGGTGCGACCGAATTTCTGCCTGGCGTTGCCGAGCGGGTTGATCCTCGACAGCCGAGGCATGAGCTTCTCCGGGGCGAAGACCCAACCGCGCTGGGCAAAGATGATCGCCGCGACGGCGACCATCGGCGCGATCAGGAACGGCAGTGCCGGAAGCGCCGAGGCAAGGACCATGTCGCCGGCCAACTCGCCGCCCGACCCGAGCAGCCTTGTGCCTAGCGTGTCGGCCTGATCGAGCACAGACACGCCCCAGTCGCCGAACCGCCGCAGAGCCGTGCTGCCGATCGCCGCACAGGCCAGGAAGAATCCGCCATAGCTCGCCGCGATCGCCAGCTCGGTCGAACGGACCAGTTCACCGCGTGCCCGTGCCTCGTCGAGCTTCTTCTGTGACGGCTCATGCTCCTTCTCGCCGCCGTCCTCCTCGCTCATCGCGCGGCTCCGAACGGATCGGCGACAAGCGCATTGAAGTAGCCGGCCCAGAGCGAGAGCCCGACCGGCGCGGCGATCGCCAGCAGGACCAATGCCCCGGCGGTCACGGCAGGGGCGCCGACGAAGGCCACCATCAGTTGGGGCATCGCCCGGTTGATCGCACCGAGTGCCAGGTTGTAGACGAACGAGGCGATGACGAAGGGCGCGGCGAGGCTGAACGCCAGCGCAAAGGCTCGGCCGATGTGATCCACGCCCCAGTAGCGCATAAGAGTCGCGTCGGGAAACCGGCCCGGCGGCAGGGCGTCATAGGAGAGGATCAGCGCCTCGGCCAGTCGCACATGCAGACCCGCCATCATCGCCAGAGCAAGGCTGCCAGCCACGAGGAGATGCGACATCGTCGGCATCGGCTCGCCCCCGGCTCCGAAAAGCTGTGACAGCGAGCTCGACTGCGCGGCGATCGTTCCGGCCATCTCGAGCGCGAGAGTCATCAGCCGCAGCACTAGCCCGAGAGCAAGGCCGATCACGCTCTCGGTCGCGAAGCAGGCAAGCAGGGTTCCGAGCCCCTGCGTGAGCGGAGCGACTTGCGTGCCCACAGCCGGCGAGACGATTGCCGTGAAGACGAGCGCCAGCGCCAGCTTCACGCGAACCGGCACGGAATGTTCGCCGAAGCCCGGAAGGATTGCCATCGCGGCACCGATCCTGAGCAAGACCACGAATCCCGCGAGCGCGCCGCCCTTGCCGGTCTCAAGTGCTGCGGACAGGAGCTCGTTCATGCCGGCACCAGCCCGACGATCGATGGCTTGGCGTCGAAACCGATTTCGTCGAACGACAGGACGGGTGCGCTGATTCCCTTGGCGCCGAGCACGGTCTTCAGGAACCTTCGGCGCCGGGCCGAGGTGACTACCGCCGGAAATTGCCCCTTCTCGCCAGCCTTCGAGATCCTGTCCGCGATGTTCATCGCCAGCCGGTTGAACTTGTCGGGCGGAAGGGCGACGTCGCACTGGCCGCGGTCGCCATCGACTTGGTGGGCGGCGAATGTCTCCTCCCATTCCGGGGAGAGCTGCAGAAGCGGCACGGTCCCATCCTCTCGCCGGATCTCCGCGACAAGCTGGAAGCCGAGGCGGCGGCGGACATGCTCGCAGACCGCCTCGGGGCTGACGCCGCGCCCCTCCGCGATCGCCTCGAGGATCAGCGGCAGATTGCGGATCGAGACCCGCTCGTCGAGCAGGAGCCTGAGTACTGCGAGCAGGAGGTCTACCGGCACCTTGTCGGGGATGAGTTCGTCGAGCAGCTTGCGGTTGGCTTCGCTCCGAACGGGATCAGAGAGGTTGGTGCATTCCTCGAGCAGCCGGCGCACCGACTTGAGCGACAGCAACCGCGCGAAGTTGCGTTTGATCATTTCGAGAAGGTGAGTGGCCAGAACCTCCGCCGGGCCGACCACGGTCGCACCGCTCAGCGCCACGTCCTCCTGCATGGCCTGCGATACCCAGCGCGCGGGGGCACCATAAACCGGCTCGCGGACGTCGCGCCCGGGCGGCACGCCCGTGTCGCCGCCCGCGAGCAAAGCCAGGACATGGTCGGGATATAACACATCGCGCGCCTGTTCGACGCCCTGAATGCGGATCCGGTAACTGCCACTGGCGAGGGTCGCATCGTCCGTCAGCCGGATTTCCGGAAGGATCAACCCGTACACCGCTGCGACATGGTTGCGCATGTTGACGATGCGTGCGTCGAGCCCGGTTGCCGGATCGAGGACCATATTGACCAGGTTCGGCGCGAACTCGACATGGATCTCGTCGAGGTCGAGGATGTCGCCCAGCGACTTCTTGCGCGGCGCCGTGACCGGCGGCGAGTCAGCCCGGGCCTGGTCCAGCGCCGCGCGCGCGGCCTTCCGCCGCATCAGTTCCGCCGCCCCGCCGAGCACCGCCGCGCCGGCAAGGAAGGGAACGAACGGCAGGCCCGGCACGAGCGCGAAGAGCGCCATGAGGAATGCGACGGTCGCGAGCGCCGGCGGATAGTTCCCGAGTTGCCGGAACAGTTCCAGATCCGCCGCCCCTTTGGCCCCGCCGCGCGACAGGAGAAGCGCCGACGCGATCGAGATGATCACCGCCGGGATCTGGCTGACGAGCCCGTCCCCCACCGTCAGGATCGCATAGGTCTCGAGCGCCCGGCCGATCGGCATGCCATGGATCGAGACCCCGATGATCAGACCCATCACAAGGTTGAGCAGCGTGATCAGGAGCCCGGCCACCGCGTCGCCCTTGACGAATTTCGATGCCCCGTCCAGCGAGCCGAAGAAGGTGGTTTCCGCCTGTTCTCGTTCGCGCCGCGCCTTTGCCTCGGCATGGTCGATCGCACCCGCATTCATGTCGCTGTCGATGGCGAGCTGCTTGCCCGGCATCCCGTCGAGGGCGAAACGCGCGCCGACCTCCGCCATGCGGCCGGCGCCCTTCGTGATGACGATGAAGTTGACGATTAGCAGGACACCGAAGACCACGAGACCGATCAGAACGGATCCCGACATGATGAACATCGCGAAGCCTTCGATCACGTCGCCCGCGGCGCCGGTGCCGGTGTGGCCCTCGCCGATGATCAGCTTCGTCGACGAGACGTTGAGCGAAAGGCGCAGCATCAGTGACGCAAGAAGGATTGTCGGAAACGCCGAAAAGTCCAGCGGGCGCTCGATGAAGAGCGTCACCGTGAAGATCAGGATCGCGAGCGCAAAGGAGGTGGCGAGCCCGATGTCGAGCACCCAGGCCGGCATCGGCAGGATCATCATCACGATCACAGCCATGAGCGCGAGCGCAAGTAGGACGGTCGGACGGAACAAACTTGTAATCGTCAGACTCGTCATTGGTCGTCCTCCGTCAGGGGGGGCGGCGCGCCGAACAGGCTTGCACCGCCGCCGTTGCCAAGCGGAACCAACGAGCCGAGCCCGGAGGTGCCCCCGGTTTGGAGCAGTGGATAGCGGTTGACCCGCGCGATCGCCCCGACCATCGCGTCGGGATCGGTGCCCTCACTGCTTGGAAAGTCGTCATTTGCCACCCCCACGATGTCCGGGATCGCCGGGATCTCGTTGGTGTCTTGGGCCAGCAGCGAATTGCGGAAGCGATCGAAACGCGCCTGATAGCGTCCGGCGTATTCTGGGGTGCGCGAGTGGTAAGCGCCGGCGGCGCGGCTCCAGGACCCCTGCTCGGCATGCAGCGATTTCAGGAACCGGGCGGCGTAAAGCGCGTTGGTCAGCGGATCGAACATGTCGTCGATCGACCGGAACGCGGCGCCATGCCATTTGAAGTTGAGCTGGAAGCAGCCGACGTCGAAGCTGCGCGCGCCGCGATCGTACTCCTTGTAAACATATGTGCGTGCCTCACGTTCGGATTCGAACCATAGGCCTTTGCCCTCCATGTTTACCGTCCATGGCCATGGACGAATCGCACGGCCCCGTCGACGTCCGGTCTCGGTCAATGAAATCGCCCTTAACACCGAAACTGGCACGCCGGTGCGCTGCGACGCTTCCGCAGCCACCATGTCGCACACCGCAGATTGATCGACGGGTACACTTGCCGAAACTGATGACGACCAGCCGTCGAGCAGGCAAGTCGTGACGATACAGACAAAGACTGCGGCAGGTCGAGGCCATGAGCGCGCGGACATTCGGACGTTTCCCAAGCAGTTCTTGCCTTCGCATCCACGCTAGGGTGCGGGCGTTGAGATTCGGTAACCGCCGGTCATCGGCTGCCCGCATCCGAGGTCGCCGCGATCATGCTTTCGATTGCGGAGCGCGCGGCGCGACTCTGCTCGACAAGTGCCTTGCCGCGCGCGAGCGGTCCGGGCAATGCGAGTTCCTGGACGGAGTCTGACACCGGCTCGGCAGACAAGCCGGCTTCTCCGGCCGAACCGAATCCAGCCGCGTGCAGTGCGTTGAGGGCTGCTCTTAAAGGCTCAGGCGGGTTCGCGGCCGCGCCGGAAAAATCGCCGGCTCGCCAGAGTTCGCGTCCGGCCGCTTCAGCGTCGCCGGCCGAAACGTACGCGCGCGCGGCCGCAGCGTGATCGCCGGCCATTGCGAGCGCCTCTGCGCGAAGGGTTTCTGATGCCGTGTCCCGCAGTCCGGCGAGCTTGTCGATTGCTGCCGCCGCGTCGAACTCGACGGTAGCGGCGCGGGCAAGTAACCGCCGACCTTGCTCCGAACGGGCGGCGTCGGCGGTTACAAGCTTGCGCACCTCTTCCGTGAAGCCAGACGCGGCTAGCCGTTCAGCGAGGGTGAGGCGAAGCGACGCATCCGGATCGGCGGCGTAGAGTTCGGACCGATTGGCGAAATACGCGGCGAGGAAATCCGGCTCGCTGTCGTGACCGGCAAGCATCGCAAAGAGTTTGAGCGCGGTATCGCGCTGAAAGTGATTGGGCGGATCCGAAATCCATCTACGATAGGCGTCGAAGGAACCGTCGAAGTCATTTGCCGATCCACGCGCAAGTATATGGAGATGCTGCAGCACCTCCCCGGACTCGGCGTCCTGCAATTCGAAAGCCAATGCTTCGGCGCTTTCGATCAACCCGGTTGGCACCGCGAGGCCGCGCGCCAGTCGCGACTTGATCGCCAGAATGAGCGCGTCGGTTGACAGCGAACCGTTGCTGAGGGCGAGGTCTTCGAGTTTTTCCAATTGTGCGCCAGCGTCGCCTAGCGCCAGCCCGAGCTGGGCATCGATGATCCAGAGGCTCTCGGTGGTGTTCTGCGGGGATCGCGCGACTGCGTCGCGGACGGCTCGTGCCGCCTGCTCCGATCCGACCGACAGGAACCGATCCGACAATCCGGGGCCGAGGAGGCGCCTGAGGTGGACCGGAAGGGCGGAGAAAGCCCGAAGCACGGCGGCTTCGTCGATATCGGTTCCCGGCAGCAATTGCGGTAAGGCGAGCACCGCCCACAATGCCGCGCTTGTATCGCAGCTTGTCAGTGCCGGCAGGGCCGAACCGGCTTCGGCCACGCCTCCGTCGAGGACCGCCCCGATATCGCGCAGGGTCGAACCGTCGGACGTTTCGACGGCAAAGGCGGACAGGACTGCGCCGGCCTCGGCCCCGAAGCCAAGGTGAAGATACAGCCGCGCAAGGGACAGCACCGCCTCGGTCGAGGGGTGATCGAACTCTCCGACCAGGGGTCGTCGCCTTTCGGCAATCTGTGCCGCAGCCGGGCGATCGTCGCCCCAGCCGGCCAGATCGAAATTCGCGTCCGGCAGGCAGGCTGCGCCCGTGGCCGAGACCGGCGGGTGCGCCGCGGTCGAAGGCATGTCACGGTCGAAGCTGGTTTCCACATGGAGGGCAGGCTCCGGCGTCTCGTGTGCATCTACCTTCGGGCGCCGATCTGCGGCGCTAGCGGTATCGTCAGACGCTGCGTGTGCGGACGCACCCCGGGGCTCGGTTGGTGCGACCTCGACCAGTCCTTGCGCGGCCGCGCGGCTCAGTTGCAGAAGAAGCCGCTCTTGAGCCTCCGCCACGCTCGGATCGGTGTACATATGCAGTTTCGCGTCGCCGGAACCGCCGACATCTGTCCGGCCGGTATCCGGCATCTGCCGGTGTTTCCCGTGCACCTGGTCCGGCACGCCACGGCTTGCGAGGCCGGAGAGATTGTCGCCGCGCCAGAGGGGAGCGAGGTCTATGGTCTTCTCCACATCTTGTGCCCGATCTCTGGTAGCAGGATAAGACCGCGTTCGAATTGGTTCAGCCGCCTTCTTGTCCTGCCGGGGCGGCACGGTCGGAGTCAGCTGAGACTCGAAAGGCGAACCCGCAGCGGGCGGGCCGTCAGCGATGTCGACGATGATGTTGCCGTTTCCGTCGGCGGTGGCGGTTGCGTGGCAGGCGCAGCCGATCCCGAACCGCAAAACTCCCGGGGTCGCGTCAAGTGCAAGGGTCGCGAGGCGCGTGCGCGTGATTCTCCTGAACACATCCGTTGCGTCGAATGTCACGTCGAGTCCGCTTACGCGCAGAATATAGCCGCTCCCATCCCGACCGAGTTCCCATCCCGACGGCGCACCAACATCGACCACGATCCGGGTGAAACCGGTGTGCTCGCCGGATCGCACACGAATCATCTCGGCGAAGGACGGGGAGACGCCCGCGCCAGTCAGGATCGCGATGAGCGTTATTGTAGTCCTGATGACCATGACCGAAGCGCCCATCCTCATGCGGCGTCCGACTTGACGGCCTTCAGGGCTTCTTCGAGCGCCGAATAGCTGGGGCGGATGTGATGCGGCGTGTTCTGCCTTCCAACCTCAATGCAGATGTTGGCCGCGTGGTTGTGAAGATTCGCCACCAGGACCTCTCGTATCAGCTTGTAGAAATGGCTGTCCTCATCGACGACTGCCTTCACCTTCGCGGCGAATGGCCCGACCAGCCCGTAAGCGAGAAACACGCCAAGAAAGGTTCCGACCAGCGCACCGCCGATCATCTTGCCGAGAATCTCCGGCGGCTGGTCGATCGAGCCCATGGTCTTGATCACGCCGAGCACCGCCGCGACGATGCCGAGCGCAGGCAGACCGTCGGCGATCGATTGCAGCGCATGGGTCGAATGCAGCGCATGCCGCAGGTTGGCCTCGAGCTGCTTCTCCAACACCTCTTCCACCTGATGCGGGTCGTCGTAGTTCATCGAGGCCGAGCGCATCGTATCGCAGATCAGATCCACCGCTTCGTGATCCTGCTGAATCTTTGGGTATTTCCCGAATATCGCCGAGGTGCCCGGCGCCTCGATATGCTCTTCGACGGCGACCGGGTTTTGTCGTGAGAGCCGGATCAGCTCGAACAGCAGACAGAGCAGGTCGCGGTAGTCCTCCGGCTTCCAGTGGGCGCCCTTGAACACCTTCTTCACGTCCTTCACCGTGTGCTTGATCGCGGCACCATCATTGGCGAGAACAAACGCTCCCACGGCAGCACCACCGATCATGATCATCTCGAACGGCAGCGACTTCAGGATGATGCCGAGTTTCCCGCCGGCGGCGATATAGCCGCCGAAGACCATGACGAAGATGATGACGATACCGACGATACCGATCATGAACCCGTTCCTTCCGTCCCTGTCCGATTGCCGCCCGGGACACGCTTCGACCCTTGCAGGGCGCCGTTAACATTCCGTCTGCGCGTCACTCCGTCGGCGCACTCGCATTGCGCCCGGCCAGGATGACGCTGATCGAATAGGCGCTCTTTGTGTCGAGCCCGGCCATCACAGCCGCGGCAGACTCTGGACGCATCCGGGCCAGGAAACCGGCCGCGAACTCCGGATCCATCTCGGCAAAAAGCGCCGCCGCTTCCTTGGGCTTCATCTTTTCGTAGACAGTGACCAGTCGCTGAACGTCCTGAGCGGCCGCCTCGTCCGCGAGCGCAAGCGTCTTTGCCAGCTCGTCCTCCGCCACCGTCAGCGCGTCGAGCTTCTCGTCGATCTCTGACTTGGCTAGCTCAAGGGCCTGTGCGCGGTCGTTGGCTTGCGCCTCGCGTGCCGCAAGTCGTGCCTCACGGGCGCGGAGCGCCTCAAGCATCGCCATCGCGCCGCCACCAGGTTCGCAGCTCACCGCGTCGGCTTGCGCCTCAGGCTCACTCTGCGATTCTCCCCCCGCGAGGGCCTGGCTCGCGCCTGCGCCGATCCGGATCAGGCCGGACATGCCCAGCAGAACCGCGATCAGGAACAGGGCGCCGCGGCCGCGGCGGCGGCGCCGTATCGTGGCCGCCTTGCGCACGCTCATTCGGCCGCCTCCGGACGCTCATAGCCATGGTTGCGCCGGCGCAGGACGCGCATTCGCGACCCGCTGCGCTCAGGCGGTTCGGGCAGGTCGTGGAGCGTCGCGAACAGCAGCTCGAGCTTTGCCGCTGCCTGCTCAGCCCGTTCGGTCATCTCGCGCAGTGATCTGGCCGAGTCGGTCGCGGTACCACGCGCCGTCTCAAGCGCGCGGGTCATGTCGTCGACCTGCGCCGACAGGACCGCGATCGCACCCCCCATTCCGCCTTCGAGCTGGTTGAACGCCTTCAGTCGCCGCGAAAGGACGAGGCAGTAGATGCCGGCACCGATCGCGCCCGCGCTCATCAGGATATCGGCAATGAGTGCCATCGCGCCGCCCTCAGTTGATCACGAACTCGGTCACGAGCAGATCTCGCACCCGCCCGTCGCCCGCCACCATCTGCACCCGTCGCAGCATTTGTGCCCGAAGCCGCACCAGCGCGGTCGGATCCTCCAGCTCGCTCACTTCGACTGCGCGCAGATAGCCATTCAGGACGTCGAGAACACGCGGCAGCAGAAGAACAACGTCCGACTCGTGGACCTTCGCGACTTCGATCTGGGCGGTGAAGTGCAAATACCGCCCCGACTCGCTGCCGAGCGATACGACCATCGGGGCGATCGGTACGAAGGCAATGTCCGGCAACGCCTCGACGTGCGGAGACCCCTTCTTCACTGCAGCACCATGCCCGAGAATCAATCCCGAATAGACCGCGAAGAAACCACCGCCGCCAAGCGCGAGCATCAGCACGAAGCCGAACAGAATCGGCAGTTTCGAGACCTTCTTCGGGGCGTCGTCGGGTGTCGTGTCAGATCCGGACATGGCGATCTTCGCGGTTTGATTGTCGGACCGGTATAGACCGGGGGTGACTAACCGATTGTTAAGGGCAATCGGCGAAGCATCGGGGAGACGACGGGCAGAAGCCCGCCTATTCGGAGATGCGCCGTGCAGCAGCTGACAGCCGTCTGGCAGGCTCTTGACCCTCGCCGCCGCGCGATCGTCGCGGTGACGACGCTTGCGATGTTCGCTGCGGTGCTCGCCTTGGCCAATCTCGTTGCGAAACCTTCGATGGCGCTTCTTTATGCGGGCCTCGACGGCAATCGTTCTGGCGAGGTTCTGGCCGCGCTCGACCAACGCGGTGCCGTCTACGAGGTGCGCGGCACAGCCATCTATGTCGAGGGCGTGCGGCGCGACGAGCTCAGGATGACGCTCGCCGCCGAAGGGCTGCCTGCGAACAGCGGCTCGGGCTACGAGCTTCTCGATTCGCTCACCGGGTTCGGGACCACCTCGCAGATGTTCGACGCCGCCTATCTGCGCGCCAAGGAGGGCGAGCTCGCGCGCACGATATCGGCGCTGCCGCAGATTCGCTCGGCACGCGTTCATATTGCCGAGACCCGCGCCCAGGGGCTGCGTGCCCAGACGCGGCCCTCGGCCTCCGTCGCGGTCACGACCGCAACGGGCGGGATCACGCCGCCCCATGCCAAGGCCTTGAAATTCCTCGTCTCATCCGCAGTTGCTGGCCTTGCGCCCGAAGACGTGGCCATCATCGATGGCGCGGGCGGCCTTGTCATCGCGGGCGACGAACAGGCCGGACCCGCGGCCGGCGACCGCGCCGAGGAGCTTCGTCGCAATGTCGAGCGGTTGCTGGAAGCACGCGTCGGCTATGGCAACGCCGTCGTCGAGGTCTCGGTCGAGACGGTGACCGAGCGCGAGGCGATCACCGAGCGCCGGTTCGATCCCGACGGCCGGGTCGCGATCTCCACCGACACCGAGGAGCGGACGACCTCGTCGAACGACCGGGGCTCGAGCGCCGTGACCGTCGCGTCGAATCTGCCGTCCGGCGATGCCAACGCACCGGCCGGAACGTCTCAGAGCCAGAACAGCGAGACCCGTGAACGCACTAACTTCGAGGTTTCGGAGACCACGCGCGAGGTTCTGCGCAACCCCGGAGCCGTCCGCCGCCTGACGGTTGCGGTTCTCGTCGACGGCGTCACCGTGGTCGACGACACAGGTGCGACGCGGGTCGAGCCGCGCTCGGACGACGAGCTCGCCGCCCTGCGTGATCTCGTCTCGGCCGCCGTTGGGTTCGATGCCGATCGGGGTGATGTGATCACCCTGAAATCGATGAGCTTCGAGCCGTTGGCACCGGCCGGTGAGCCAGCCGGAGCTTCCTATCTCGCCGGTCTCGGTCTTGATGCGATGAGCATGGTTCAGCTCCTCGTCCTGGCAATCGTCACACTGGTTCTGGGCCTGTTCGTGATCCGCCCGATCCTGACTTCGCGCGGTGGGCGCGTGCCTGACCTCGCGCCGCCGCGGGCGGACGATCGCCTGGCGCTCGATTCCGGGGCTCTGACCGGCGAAATCGCCGATGACGACGAGCCGCTGCAAAACCTCGCAGTGGTCTCCGGGCGGTCTGGCGACAGTGCCGGCCGCATTCCGGGGAGCGAGGTCGATCCGGTATCCCGGCTCCGCCAGATGATTGCCGAACGTCAGGACGAGACGGTCGAAATCCTGCGCGGCTGGATGGAAGATCCCGAAGAGGAGCGCGCCTGATGCCTCGCCGCGTGCAGCTTGAGGTTTTCGAACTGACCGACATGACCGCGGAGCGGGTCGAACTGGCGCAGGCTGAACTCGAGGAATGTCGGCTCGCGGCTTATGAGCAGGGCTACGCTGCCGGCTGGGATGATGCGGTTTCCGCGCAGGACGCCGAGGTGACCCGACTGCGCGCCGATCTTGGCCGCAATCTCCGCGACCTGTCCTTCACTTATCACGAGGCCCACAGCCACGTCCTGCGGACGCTCGAACCGCTCTTGCACGACATGGTGACCAAGGTGCTGCCGGCGGTTGCTCGCGAGTCACTGGGCCAGATGGTCCTCGAACACCTGCGCCCGGTGGCCGAGGAGCTTGCCGGTCAGCCGATCGCGGTCGTCTCTACTGCGGCCAATCGTGCGGTACTCGAACGGCTCGTGACCGAGGCGGCGCCGTTCCCGGTCTCCTTCCGCGAGGAGCCGTCGCTCGGCGACGGCCAGGTCTATCTGAGGTTCGGCCAGGAGGAGACACGCGTCGATCTCGATGGTGTCATCGATGCCATCTCGTCTGCGGTATCCGGGTTCTTCCAGATCGAGAAACATCAGGAGATGCGCCATGGCTGACGTCCGCAATCCCGACACGCCCGATGGAAATCCGTTCACCCAAGTTCCGATCGAGATAACGATTTCAGTCGGCCGCGCCCGCCCGCTCGTGCGCGAGCTGCTCAGGCTCAAGCGCGACGCCGTGCTGCCGCTCGACCGCAAGATCGACGATCCGGTCGAGCTCTATGTCGGTGACCGGCTGATCGCGCGGGGCGAACTGACCGAGCTTGACGGCGACCAGGCCGGCCAGCTCGCCGTGCGCCTCACCGAAGTCGCCGATCTCCAGAACGGGCTCTGAACGATGCGTCGCATCGCGCTGACCGCGGCAACCTGCCTCGTGATCGCGGCGCCCGCGACGGCGCAGGACCTGGCGCTCGGCCTCGGCGAGCAGACCTTGACCGGCCAGTCGCTGCTGCTCATCGCGCTGGTCACGGTGCTCAGCCTCGCGCCCGGTCTTGCGGTCATGGTTACGTGCTTTCCCTTCATCGTGACGGTGCTCGCGATCCTGCGACAGGCGATCGGGCTGCAGCAGTCACCGCCAAACATGTTGATCGTTTCTCTCGCGTTGTTCCTCACCTGGTTCATCATGGAGCCGGTCTTTACCGAGGCCTGGGCCGTCGGAGTCGATCCGATGCTTTCCGGGACGATCGATCTCCCCACCGCCTTCGAGCGCGGCATCGCGCCATTCCGCGACTTCATGGCGAACCGGGTCGATCCGGACACGTTCCGCTCGCTCGCTGCGCTCCGGCCCGGAACGGCGGAGCTCACGGGTGGCGCGGACGCGCCGCTGTCCTTGCTGGTGCCGTCCTTCATGCTCTCCGAGATCGCGCGCGCGTTCGAGATCGGCTTCCTGATCTATCTGCCGTTCCTCATCATCGACCTCGTGGTCTCGGCGGTGCTGATGTCGATGGGGATGATGATGGTGCCGCCGGCGGTGGTGGCGCTCCCCTTCAAGCTCGCGTTCTTCGTCGTGGCCGACGGCTGGTCTCTGATCTCGGGCGCGCTCGTGCGAAGCTATTTCTGAGGCTTGGCATCTCTGGCATCGTCCGTCGTCGCCTCATCCGGCAGACGCCATTCCGCCGGTACGAACGCGCGCTCTATACACAGGGCAGTGCCGGCGACTGGCGATCGTGATCGGCGGTGCAAAGCAGGAAACCGCGTTCAAACGAACATTCGCACGCAAGCGACCTGCCGAAGAGGTGCTTGATCGGAAGCGAGGCGACGGCTTGACAAGTATCCGTCAGTTTTCCGGAGCGCTTGGGCATGGCCTACTGAACCACGAACTCGGCGTGCAACGCGCCGGCGGTGTTGATGCTCTTGAGAATGTCGATCATGTCGCGCGGACTTACGCCGAGCGCATTGAGACCGGCCACCACCTCCGACAGCGACGAGGCTTCCCTGATCTCGGCCATGCCGATCCCGGACTCTTCCTGAATCGCGGCTGCGGAGCGCGGAACAACCACGGTCTCGCCCTGCGCGAACGGGTTGGGTTGGACGACGACCGGCGCCTCCTCGATGCGCAGGGTCAGGTTGCCCTGGCTCACCGCCACCCGGCCGATCCGAACGTCGGCCCCCATCACGATCGTGCCCGAACGCTGGTCGACCACTACCCTCGCCCGACGCTCCGGCTCGACCAGCAGGTTCTCCACCCGACCGAGCGCATGGGCTGGCGAACCCATCCGCGTCGCGCCGATATCCAGTGCGACCGTGCCGGCATCGATCATCACGGCGACGCGGCGCCCGAACTCGGCATTGATCACAGCCTCGATCCGGCCTGCGGTGGTGAAGTCCGGACTCCTGAGCGCCAAGCGCACCGCGTTCAATCCGCCGAAATCGAAAGCGATCTCGCGTTCAACCCGCGCGCCAGCGGGTATGGAGCCGGCCGTCGGAACGCCCTGAATGACGCTTGCCGCCTGACCCTCGGCCGCAACCCCGCCGGCAATGATCGTACCCTGCGCGACGGCGTAGATCTCGCCGTCGGCGGCGTTGAGCGGGGTCATCACCAGGGTCCCGCCGAGGAGGCTCTTGGCGTCGCCAATCGCCGAGACCGTCACGTCGATCTGGCCTCCGGCACGGGCGAAGGGCGGCAGCGTCGCGGTGACGAGGACGGCGGCCACGTTCTTCGGCCGGAAGCTCTCGCCGGTGACGTTGACGCCGAGCCGCTCGAGGATGTTCGACATGATCTCCTCGGTGAAGGGCGCGTTGCGGATGCCGTCGCCGGTGCCGTTCAGCCCCACGACGAGGCCGTAGCCCACGAGGTCGTTGCCGCGCACGCCGTCGAACTCGACGAGATCCTTGATCCGGATCGGCGATGCGGAGGCGGCGCTGGCGAGCGCGAACAGGAGAAGCGCAAGGAGAAGTCTCATCTCAGGTAATCCGCCAGGGTCAGGCGCGAAAGCCGCGCGGTGAGGGTGTAGAGCGTCTCGATCTGGGTCTGGATCGCCTCCAGCGCGGAGGCGGTCTCGTAGGGATCGGCGGCGACGATCGCGGTCCGGGCTATGTTCAGCGCCGAGGCCTCGGCGTCGTTGCGCGTGGTGGCATGGGCGATATGGGCCTCGACGGTGCCTATGCGGGTCCGGAGCCCGGCCACGCGGTCGTTCGCGGCGAGCAACGTTTCGCCCGCGGTCTTGACCAGCGCGGCGCGCCCCACCGGATCGCCGGCAAGCGCGCCTTCGGCGACGAGCGCCCCGAGGGCCAGCCCCCTGACGAGGTCGCGCAGGTCCGGATCGGCGGCGGTGATGTCCAGCGTGACGGTATCGCCCGGCCCGACCCGGAACGGTGCGAGCCCTGCCGCGGAGCCGCCGTAGACGGTATCCAGGTATCCGCCCCCGCCCGCGGGCGCGTCGAACCAGGCCTGGGCGGCCGCGGTGACGCCCGAGGCGGTGACCTCGCCGGCGGTGGCGGCCATCAGCGCATCAAGGATTTCCTGCGAACCGCTGATCGGTTTCCGGTCGGTCGCCGCGCCGGAGAGAAGGAACCTGTCGGCGATCTGGGTGTTCAGCGCCGAGACGGCGGCATGGAACTTCTGCCGCGCGTCGCCGGCGGCCGTGTCGACGAGCGTCGGCGCGCCGTTGGTTGCCGCCGTCAGGAGACCCGGCGCGAGATCTGTTGACAGGTCTTGCGCAGTCCCGAGTGCGGTTTGCAGGGTTTCGGTGAAAAGCGCCGCCTCGCTGGTCGCGGTCCGGTAGGCGGAGAGGGTCTCGAGCGAGCGGTCGATCCCGGCCAGCGCGGTGTAGTCGCCCGAGACAGCCGTCGCGAGGTCGGATTTGACACCCGAGGTCAGCTCCTCCGAGAGACGGGTCAGCGTGCGTTGCAGCTCGGTATTCTGGCGGCGCATCTGGAAGGCGCGGGCCATGTCGCCGATCGACAGGGTGGTCATGGTTCAAAGCCCGATCAGTTTCTGGATGAGGTCGTCGATCACCTGGATCACGCGCGCATTGGCCGAGTAGGCCTGTTCGACCATGAGCAGGGTCTGCATCTCGGCATCGGTGTCGACGCCGTCGGCGAGCTGCAAATCGATCAGGGCGCTCTGGCGCGCGACGGCGTAGCCCTGGCGCGACTCGGCCTGCTGGCGCGCCCCGGAAATACCCGAGAGCACGTCGGCGGCGAGGCCCGACGCCGACCGTGCCGCGCCGATGAAACCGCCAGACGAAGGAACGCGCGCCCGGCCGAGCGCGTCGCCGAGCGCGTTGAGGAGCGTCGCGTCGCCGACATCGCCCGCGCCCGCGGCGCCCAGACCGGCGCGCAGCCGCCAGAGCGCGCCGCCCTGGGACGGATCGACGAGCGCGTTGAGCCGGATCCGGCCGGCGAGCCCGGCCTCCAGCGTCGGGTCGAGCACGCCGCCCGCGTCGGTGAAGAGGCCGGGTTGACCCGGCGCACGCGTCGGATCGACGGCAGGGTCTTCGAACCGCTCGATGAGATCGCGCGCGAACGCGTCGATCTGCGCCTGGGCGCCGGGCGCGAGGTCGTCGCGGATCGCGAGCGCGGCGCCGAGCGTGCCGCCTCCGAGAACGCCCGGATCGGTCGCGGGCACCGGCATGCCGTTGATGGTGAGCCCCGACAGCGCCCCGGAGCCGATCGTCATGTCTGCGGTGATGACGCCCGCGGGTGTGAAGCCGATGACGGCGGGCTTGCCCTCCAGAAGAATCGCGCCGCCGGTGGTGAAGAGCGCGATCTGGTCGCGCTCGCGCGGCACCTCGCGGACCGGCACGATTTCGGCCACCCGGTCAACGAGGCGCTGGCGCTGGTCCATCAGCGCGGTTGCGTCCCGACCGGCGGCGCGCTGGGCGAGGATTTCGGCGTTCAGACGGTCGATCTGGACGAGGGATTCGTTGAGGGTCCTCACCTCCAGCTCGATCCGGTCGTCGGCCTGCATCCGCGCGGTCTGGATATCGTCGCTCAGGGCGCCGAGATGCGAGGTCAGCGCGCCGGCGGCGGCCACGACGTCCTGCAGGCGGGCCTGGCTGTCGGGCCGGCTCGACGCGGCGACCAGTGCCGATTCCAGCGCCGCGATCCGCGCCGAGAGCGAGCCCTCGTCCTGCGGTTCGCCGATGAGCCGCTCGATCCGGGCGAGGAAATCGGTCTTGAGCCCGGCATTGCCGGCCTCGGCATCGGCGATCCGCCGGTCGGCGAGCAGCACGGAATCGACCGCGCGGGTCACGCCGTCGATCTGCACGCCCGCCCCGGTGCCGCCGAGCGACTGCGGCGACAGGTGCAGCTCGCGCCGCGCATAGCCCTCGGTCAGCGCGTTCGAGACGTTGGACGACACGACCTCGGCCCGGCGCGACGAGGCGGTGAGACCGGTGAGCGCATTGGCGAGGGAGGCAGAGAGGCTCATGGTTTAGTCTTTCCGGGTAACGGCCCCACCCGTCCGGCCTCAGCGCTTGATGTTGGTCGTCTCCTGCAGCATCTCGTCGACGGTCTGGATCACCTTGGCGTTCGACGAATAGGCGCGCTGCGTCTGGATCAGGGCCGTCAGTTCGGCCGCGACGTCGGTCGCCGAGCCCTCGCGCGCGTAACCGACGATCGAGCCGGTCGGCCCATCGCCGGCGTCCCAGAGGAAGAACGACCCCGAATCCGGCGAGACCTGGAAGGTCTGGTTGTTGAGCGCGATGAGCCCGTTCGGGTTCGGCACGTCGACGACCGGGATCTGGTAGATGCGCCGGGTGAATCCGGTGTCGTAGGTTGCGGTGAGATAGCCGTTCTCGTCGGCCTCGACCGTGGTGAGGTTGCCGACCGGCGAGCCGTCCTTGGTGATCGAGGTCGGCGCGAAGCTGTCGGAGAGTTGGGTCAGCCCGTTCGGATCGCCGAGCTTGCCGATCGCCATGGTGATAGGCCCGCCCGCGACGCTCAAGGAGAGCGACCCGGTCGTCGCATCATAGGCGCCGCCCGACAGCGTCGTCACCGAGGCGAGCGTTCCGCCGTTGGCGCGGGTGTCGTCGAAGACCAGCGTGTATTCCCCGATCAGGGCGCCATTCTGCGCCGAGTCGCGGATCCGCATGGTCCAGGTGTTCGACGCCCCGGTTCCCGGCACGGTCGGCGCGAAGGTGATGTCGAGCGTGTCGGATGTGCCGAGATTGCCGAAATACTCGACCGAGAGCGGCAGCGCGTTGCCGGAGGCCCCGGCCTCGGTCGCGGTGGCGGGCAGGTTGACGCCAAGGTTCATCGTCGTCGTCGGGTCGCCCGCGGTCTGGTTGGCATTGATCACCACCGGCTGCAGCCCGGCCATCGTGTCGCGCGGCAGGACCGGGATCGAGCCGTCGGCATTGGCCGGCCAGCCGAGCAGCACGAGGCCGGATTCGGTGCGCAGTACGCCGTCGGCATCGGGCCGGAAGGCGCCGGTCGTCGTCATCATCAGCGGTTGCTGACCGCCCGAGAAGGAGTTCAGCGAAACCGCCGATGTGACGGGAAGCATCCCGCGCCCCGAGACCGCGAGATCGAGCGCGTTCGAGGTCGCCACGAGCGCGCCGTGCTCGCCGATCAGGCGCGTCGACGAGGCGCGCACGCCGCCCGCCGAATAGGTGCCGGCGCCGCGCGCCTGGTTGATCACGAAATTCTCGAAATCGGTCGAGGCGCGTTTGTAGCCGTAGGTGCCGGAATTGGCGATGTTGTCGGAGATCGTCGCCAGGCGCGTCGCGTTGGCGCTGAGGCCCGCAACACCGGCATTGAGCGAGGACGAAATGGACATGGGTGCGGCCTTTCTGCTGCTGCGTCCGTCAATCGCAGCCACAATGGCGCACGCCCGCTTAACATCGCCCTAACGCGACCGACCCTCAGCGTTTCGAACGCAGGAGCACGATCTCCAGCCGGTTGTTGCGCGCCGCCATGGGATTCTTCACGGCAGGCTGGCGATCGGAATGGCCGGTGACCCGCTCGATCCGTTCGGGGTCGAGGCCCGCGTTCTCCAGCATCTTCCGAGCCCGCATCGCCCGGGCGGTCGACAGATCCCAGGACGGGTTGTCGCGCAGGACGGCGGGCAGGGCGCGAATGTGGCCGTTCACGGCCACGTTGTTGGCGGCAAGTCCGAAGACCCGCGCCACCATCGCGATCAGATCGGTCAGGATCTGTTCCGGCGTGTCGCTGTCGGTGACGAACAGCGGCGCATCGTCCTGATCGAAGATCTCGACGATCAGACCCTCGTCGGTGACGCGCGTGACGATGTGGCGCGCGGCCTTGGCGCTGACCATGCTCTCGCCGCCGATTCCCATCAGCGCCTCTTCGATCCTGCGCGCCTCCTCGGCGAAGGCGGCGGCATCGGCGGCGCGTTCGCTGGCCTCGGTGCCGGTCTGGCCGAGGGCCTGCCGTTCCTTCGATGGCTTGAGGCTCGACGCGCCGGTGCCGTTCTGGGCGATCTGGTCCTCCGAGAAGACGCTGTCGCCGCCGAACGAGCCGTCGCCGCCGCCCGAGATGCGGCTGAGCGGGATCGTCGGGCTGAAATAGTCCGCGATGCCCTTGCGCTGTTTCTCGGTCGTCGCGTTCAGCAGCCACATCAGCATGAAGAAGGCCATCATCGCGGTCACGAAGTCGGCATAGGCGACCTTCCACGCCCCGCCGTGATGCCCGCCACCGGCGACAACCTTCTTACGCTTGATGATGACCGGCGCGGCATTGGTTTGCCCAGCCATCCCATCCACCTTGTCTTTCACCCGTGAACAGGACTAGCAGCCGTGACTTAATGCGCGGCTAACGGGGAAGGGGCGGTTCCGGCGTGCGCGAGGCAGGCGGGCCTGAAGCTGAGCGCGCCTTATCCGGCGCAGCGCTTCTCGGCTTCGTCGAGTGCCGCGCTGATGCCGAGCAGCGAGAACGTGTCCTTGGTCTCGGTACCGCGGCTCGAATGGGCTGTCACGATGGCGGAGGCGCCGGCCTTCAGCGCGGCGATGATCTTTGCATCCTCGTCCTTCGAGCCCGACCAGGCCCATTCGCCCTCGGAGAAGAGGTCGAACTTGGTGCCGCCGATGTCGAGACCCACGGTCGAGCCGTCGGCGAAGGGATAGCCACCGGTGAACGAGACCTCACCGGCCGCGCCGGGCCGGTAGGTGACGAAGAGCAGGATGTCGCCGCGCCGCACCTCGACGGACTTGCCGTCCTTGGTGTTCACGGTTTCCTTCGGCGCCGAGACGCCCCAGCATTCCTTCGGGCTTTCCTCGACGAAGACGCTCCAGTCGGTGTCGGCCGCGACCCGGTTGGTGGAGACCTGGCCCAGGGCGGCCGTCGCCATGCCCAGCGTCAGGAGAGCGGCGCCCGCGATGCGCAGTTTCGATGAAATCATTGTCCTGCAGCCTCCAGCTGTCTGCCTCCGCGCAACCCGCCGCGGCGCCTCGCCGGCGCCATTTTCTGTGGCGGGACGCATCCCAACTCGATATGGACCTCTTATCCCAGTTCTGCGCCACGGGAAAAGCCCCGGCGGCAGAAAATCGCGCAACGGTGAGGGCAAGATGGCAGCGATCCCGATGATTGAGCTCTGGCGGGGTGGAATGCTCGAAAGCGTGCATTCCGGCCATGCGGTGATCACCGACGAGAAGGGCGAGATCGTCGAGGCCTGGGGCAATCCCGAGGCGGTGATCTTCCCGCGCTCTTCCTGCAAGATGATCCAGGCGCTGCCGCTGATCGAGAGCGGCGCGGCCGAGGCGGCGGGGCTCACCGACCGCCAGCTCGCGCTGGCGAGCGCCAGTCATTGCGGCGCGCGGATCCATACCGAGGCGGTGGAGAGCTGGCTCGCGGATATCGGACTGTCGGAATCCGACCTGATGTGCGGCCCGCAGCTGCCGGACGACCGCGAGGCGAGGAAGGGGCTGATCTGCTCGGAGACCGCGCCCTGCCGGCTCCACAACAACTGCTCGGGCAAGCATGCCGGGTTCCTCACGCTCGCGCGGCATCTCAAGGCCGATCTGCGCTATGTCGATGTCGCGCATCCGGTGCAGCAGGCGGTGAAGGCGGCGTTCGAGGATCTGACCGGGATGACCTCGCCCGGCCACGGGATCGACGGCTGCTCGGCGCCAAATTTCACCACCACCGTGCATGGCCTCGCCCGCGCGATGTCGCGGTTCGCCACCGCGCGCGAGGATGGCGACGCCCGGTCGCGCGCCGCCCACCGGCTGGTGCGGGCCACGACGGCGCATCCCGAGATGGTGCTCGGCGAGCGGGGGAGCTGCACGCGGCTGATGCGGGCGATGGAGGGGCGGGTCTCGGTCAAATACGGCGCCGAGGCGGTCTATGTGGCGGTGATTCCGGAAAAGCGCATGGGCATCGCGCTGAAGATCCTCGACGGGCAAGTCCAGGCGGCGCAGTCGGCGATCACGGCGCTGCTGGTGCGCTCGGGCGTCCTCGACCGCGGCCATCCGGTGGTCGGCAGCTACCTCACCGACCCGGTCCTGAGCCGGGCCGGCGAGGTCGTGGGCGAATACCGGCTCGGCGCCGGTTTCGCGAACTGATCGGTCACATGTCCATCGCTTCGGCGACCTCGACCGATCCGCCGACTTCGAGGATCGGGCAGCCCTTGGCCATCGCGACGGCCTTGTCGATCGACGCGGCGTTGACGAGCGAATAGCCCGAAAGCGGATTGGCGCCGCCGTTCGGCGCGACGCCCGAGGCGGAAACGGTCTGCGAAGGTCCCACCGGGTTGCCGCCGTCGACGACGGCGGAGCCCATGCCCGCGAACCAGTCGGTCCAGGCCTTCATCACCTTCGCGCCCTCCTCGGGCGTCTCGGGCATCTTGCCGCCGTGATAGGCGAATACGAACTTCGGCATCGGTTCCTCCCTTAGGGTTCAGGCCGGGGCGAAGCGGCGCTCCAGCTTCTTCAGGCTCGATGTCCAGCCTTCGGTGTGGCGCTGTGCCGCCTCGTCGTCCGGCAGGCCCACATGGTCGAGCACGAGCCGCACCCGGCCCGGTCCGAGCGGTTCGAGGCCGAGCGTGACATGGCTTTCGGGGCCGCGCCGGTCGGCCTCGTCATGCCAGGCCCAGGTGAAGCCGACCGAGGTCTGCGGCCGGACATGGGTGACCCGGCCCGAGACCTTGTAGCGCTGGCCCTCGGGGCCGGCCATTACCGAATACCACGGGCCCTCGCGGGTGAAGTCGAGCGCGTGTTCGGGCACGCTCAGGCCCTCCGGGCCCCACCATTGCAAGAGGCCGGCGGGGGTGGTGATGAAGTCCCAGATCTCGTTGAGCGTCGCGTCGAGGTCGCGGGTCAGGCGCAGGTCGGACATCAGCGGCTCTCCTTCCTTCGGTTTCGGATGGCGGCTTCCAGCCGGTCGAGGCTTCCTTCCCAGAAGTCGCGATGCGCAATCGCCCAGGCGGAGATCGCCTGCAGCGGCTCTGGCGTGACCGCGTAAATGCGCCGCTGGCCGTCGATGCGCTGGGTAACGACGCCGGCCTCGCGCAGAACCTTGAGGTGGCGCGAGATCGCCGGCGCGGTGATGTCGGCGATGTCCGCCAGCTCGCCCGCGGATTGCTCGCCCTCGGCCAGCAGGCGCTCGACGATGGCGAAGCGGGTCGGGTCGGCGAGCGCGGCGAAGAGGTCGGGAAGTCGGGTCATGGGTTGATTATTTCCGATTCTGTTAATTAACGCAAATGTTAATTACATGCGAACGTCCGGTGATCCGGCGGAGCGCCCGTTCCGGGCGCATGGCCTTCCTCTCGCGCCCGCCGCGGGGCGGCGGGCACTCGGATTGCCGCGGGCGGAGGGGGGGGCGGCAGAAGCGGCCGTCAGGCGAAGTCGGTGACGGCGTAGCCCTGGATGTAAAGGAGCGAGGTGAGATCGCCGTGGTTGATGCGGATCTCGCACTGGGCGGCGACCGAGGGCTTGGCGTGGAGCGCGACGCCGGCGCCGGCGAGGCCGAGCATGCCGAGATCGTTGGCGCCGTCGCCGACCGCCATCACCGCGTCATGGCCGATGCCGAGACGCGCCGAGATCTCGCGCAGCGCTGCCATCTTGGCCTCGCGACCGAGGATCGGACGGGCGACATCGCCGGTGAGCCGGCCGTCGGCGGCGAGGAGCGTGTTGGCGCGGTGTTCGTCGAAGCCGAGATGGGCGGCGACCGCCGTGGTGAAGGCGGTGAAACCGCCCGAGACCAGCGCTGCGTAGCCGCCGTTGGCCTTCATCGTCGCGATCAGCTCGCGCCCGCCGGGCGTGTAGGTCATGCGGGTCGCGAGCACCTCGTCGATCACCGATTCGGGCAGGCCCTCGAGCAGGCCGACGCGTTCCAGAAGCGCGCCCTCGAAATCCAGCTCGCCGTTCATCGCGCGAGCGGTGATCCCTGCCACGCGTGCCCCCACACCCGCCATGTCGGCGAGCTCGTCGATGCATTCCTGGCCGATCATGGTCGAATCCATGTCGGCCAGCAGCATCGTCTTGCGCCGCCCCTCGGCCCTTTGCACGACGAGGTCGAAGCCGAGCGCCTGCAGCCCCTCCCAGGCCTCCCAACGGTTCGCGGGCATGGCGGGCAGCGCGAATTCCGCGGCGATTCCGGGGTTGAGCCAGACCGCCTCGCCGCCGCCCCAGGCGTCGCGCAGGGCTTCGACCGTGGCGCGGGACAGGTCGGCGCGGGTGGGGTTGGCGAGAAGCGTTGCGACATGCATGGGCAAGTTTCCGATAGTGGATTATGGGTGTCGTTTTTTGTGGCTCAAGCGGCGCTTTAGATCACTTTTCCGGCTTGTGCCAGTCTCCGCACCTCTCTATCTCCGGCGGTGGGACACCCCTCCCCAACGAGGGGCGCTTATCTGGAAGGATACCATGAGCGATCTGACGACTCCGGCCGCGCGGCCGGCAAACCCGCGCTTCTCTTCGGGCCCCTGCACGAAGATCCCCGGCTTCTCCCTCGACATGCTTTCGGATGCACCGCTCGGCCGGTCGCACCGCGCTGCCGTCGGCAAGGCCAAGCTGAAAGAGGCGATCGACCTCACCCGAGAGGTACTCGGCGTTCCGGCCGATTACCGCATCGGCATTGTGCCCGCCTCCGACACCGGCGCCGTCGAGATGGCGCTCTGGTCGCTCCTCGGTGCCCGTCCGGTCGAGATGCTCGCCTGGGAGTCGTTCGGCGAAGGCTGGGTCACCGACGTAGTCAAGCAGCTGAAGCTCGATGCCACTGTGAAGAAGGCGCCCTATGGCGAGATCGTCGATTTCGCGACGGTCGATTTCGACCGCGACGTGGTCTTCACCTGGAACGGCACGACCTCCGGCGTGCGGGTGCCGAACGGCGACGCGATCCCGGCGAACCGCGCAGGTTTGACGATCTGCGACGCCACCTCGGCCGCCTTCGCGATGGACCTGCCGTTCGACAAGCTCGATGTGGTCACCTTCTCCTGGCAGAAGGTGCTGGGCGGCGAGGGCGCGCATGGTGTGCTGATCCTCTCGCCCCGTGCCGTCGAGCGGCTGGAAAGCTATGCGCCGGCCTGGCCGCTGCCGAAGATCTTCCGCATGACCAAGGGCGGCAAGCTGATCGAGGGCATCTTCACCGGCGAGACGATCAACACGCCGTCGATGCTCTGCGTCGAGGACTACCTCGTGGCGCTGAAATGGGCGCAAGGCCTCGGCGGGCTCAGGGCGCTGGTCGCACGGGCCGACGCGAATGCGAAGGCGGTGCGCGACTTCATCGCGCAAAAGGACTGGGTTGCCGATCTCGCGGTCGATCCGGCGACGGCCTCGACGACGAGCGTCTGCCTGAAGTTCACCGACGCCCGCATCGCCGATGGCGCGGCCTTCGCCAAGGCGGTTGCGAAGCGGCTGGAAAAGCAGGGCGTTGCCCTCGATGCCGGCGCCTACCGCGACGCGCCGGCGGGCTTGCGGCTCTGGTGCGGCTCCACGGTCGAGACCGCGGACGTGACCGCGCTCATGCCCTGGATCGAATGGGCCTTCGAGACCGAGATCGCGGCGCAGACCGTCGCGGCCTGACCCCCGAGCGATTGCCCCCCGCCACGGGCGGGGGTTTCCCCAAGGTTTTCCGCCCGCGTGGCGGACAGATGACAGGACCCCAGATCATGGCCCCGAAAGTTCTCGTATCCGACAAGCTCAGCGAAACCGCCGTCCAGATCTTCCGCGACCGCGGCGTCGAGGTCGACTACCTGCCCGACCTCGGCAAGGACAAGGACAAGCTCCTCGACGTGATCGGCCAGTATGACGGCCTCGCGATCCGCTCGGCGACCAAGGTGACGGAGAAGATCCTCGCCGCCGCCGGCAATCTCAAGGTGATCGGCCGCGCCGGGATCGGCGTCGACAATGTCGACATCCCGGCCGCCTCGAAGAAAGGCGTGATCGTGATGAACACGCCCTTCGGCAACTCGGTCACCACCGCCGAACACGCCATCGCGATGATGTTCGCCGTCGCTCGGCAACTGCCCGAGGCGAGCGTCTCCACCCATGCCGGCAAGTGGGAGAAGAACCGCTTCATGGGGGTGGAGCTCTTCAACAAGACGCTCGGCGTGATCGGCGCCGGCAACATCGGCTCGATCGTCTGCGACCGGGCGCTGGGCCTCCATATGAAGGTCGTGGCCTATGACCCGTTCCTCTCGGAGGAGCGCGCCAAGGCGATGGGCGTGACCAAGGTCGAGCTCGACGAGCTGCTCGCCCGCGCCGATTTCATCACGCTGCATGTGCCGCTGACCGACAAGACCCGCAACATCCTCTCGGCCGAGAACATCGCCAAGACGAAGAAGGGCGTGCGGATCATTAACTGCGCCCGCGGCGGGCTCGTCGACGAGGGCGCGCTGGCCGAGGCGCTGACCAACGGCCAGGTCGCCGGTGCCGCCTTCGACGTCTTCGAGGTGGAACCCGCGACCGAAAGCCCGCTCTTCCACCTGCCGAACGTCGTGGTGACCCCGCATCTCGGCGCGGCGACGACCGAGGCGCAGGAGAACGTGGCGCTTCAGGTGGCCGAGCAGATGTCGGACTATCTTCTGACCGGGGCGGTGCAGAACGCGCTGAACATGCCCTCGGTCACGGCGGAAGAGGCCGCGGTCATGGGGCCGTGGCTGAAGCTCGCCCAGCATCTCGGCGCCTTCGCGGGCCAGCTCACCGACGAGCCGATCAAGGCGATCAACGTGCTCTATGACGGCTGCGTCAGCCACATGAACCTCGAGGCGCTGAACTGCGCCGCGATCGCGGGCATCATGGCGGCGACCAACCCGGACGTGAACATGGTCTCGGCCCCGATCATCGCACGCGAGCGCGGCGTCAAGATCGCCACGACCCGGCAGGAAAAGGGCGGTGTCTTCGAGGGCTACATGAAGCTTACCGTGGTGACCGACAGGCGCGAACGCTCGATCGCCGGGACGGTCTTCTCGGACGGCAAGCCGCGCTTCATCCAGATCAAGGGCATCAACATCGACGCCGAGATCGGGGCGCACATGCTTTACACCACGAACGAGGACGTGCCGGGCATCATCGGCACGCTCGGCCACACGCTCGGCAACGCCGGGGTAAACATTGCCAACTTCACCCTCGGCCGTGCGGCACAGGGCGGCGACGCCATCGCGCTGCTCTATCTCGACGAGGCGCCGAAGGTGGAGGTGCTGCGGGCACTGGAGGCAACCGGCAAGTTCAGCCAGGTCAAGCCGCTGGTGTTCGACGTGGCCTGAGACACCGGGCCGGCGCCATTTCGTGGCGCCGGCACATCGGATACCAGAGAAACGCCGCCGCCGTCACCGCCCTGAACGAGGCCGTGCGACCATGCGCGTCAGCGATCTTCCTGCCGCCCGCCGCGATCCCTCGCGCTCCGAAGCGCCTTGATCACGGCGGCGGTTTCCTCAGACCCGTACCCGGCGTCCTGCGCCCGCCGCACCCAGTTGCACAGCAGGTCTGGAAGTTCGCTGTTGATTCCAGCGTCCTTCGCCTGTTGCCGCATCCGGGTCACCGCGCTGCCGGCAACGTCGACCGTGGCGCCGCCCTTGCTGACATGCGCGAAGCTTTCTGCGCTGATGGTTTGCGTCAGCGGAACCGACCGGTCGCCCGCGGGCAGGAGCGCGGTGAACGCCTCAACCGGCACGCCTTCGGCCTCGCAGACCATGGCGCCATGAATCGAGCCGAAGATGATGCCCGTCAATCGCGACAGGAATGCCAGATCGAGCGTCGACGCCGCCCGGATGTTCGCCCCCAGATAGCGCAGGTCGCCGGCGAGCGGCTGCAGGTCGGCCCGGCTCGCCTCGAACGCAGCCGCCGGGCCCGCCACCAGCATGAGCCCCTTGGGCGTTCCGATGTCGCCGGGCCAGCAGAGGATCGCGCCGTCCAGATAGGCGGCGCCATGAGCGCCGAACCATGCTTCGCCTCCCGCTGCCTCCCGCGGTGTTCCGGTGCTCAGCTGGATGACGGTTCGGCCCTTGAGCGCGGAGCCGACATCGGGCTGTTCGAACAGACCGGCGGTCGACTGGTAGTCCGGGATGCAGACGATGGTCCGGGGGCTGGCCGAGACGGCCGCGCCCAGTGTCGCGGCGCCTTCGGCGCCCGCCGCCACGAGGGGCCGCATCTTCTCGGGCGAGCGGTTCCACACGGTCACGTCCCGCCCTGCCGCAATGAGCGTTCGGGCAAGCGCCGAGCCCATCGCCCCCAATCCCACCACTGTAATGTCGCTCATCTCCCTCTCCCGATCATTTCCGCAGAAGATTCTAACAGATGCGACGCCTTTCTGTCGCTCGCGATGCAGCGGTGGCGCCGGTTCCGGCACAATGCTCGGTCCGTTTTACCCTCGCGAATAGGACGCGCCCGATGCACCCGCCCGCCTTCGACGCCCTTCTCGACGCCCTCGCGTCCATCTACCGGTCCGAGGGCCGCGAGGCGGCCGACCGTACCGCGCAGGCGCTGGTGACGACGCCTGCGCCCGAGGCTTTCGCGCTGCAGCCGCCCTGCGCGCTCGATGGGCTGATGCGCGACCTGCTCGCAACCTCCGCGCATCCGGCCGCCGCAGCGATCCTCGCCGCGCAGGACCTGATCCCCTGGGGCACCAACCCGGTCGCCGACCGGATGAGCGACTCTGCTGCGGCGATCTGCGCCGTGACCACGCTGATGGGCCCCGACGGGCCGATCCCCGCGCCCGACCTCCGGCTCGGCCTCTTCTACCAGCGGCCGAACAGCTATTACGCGCTCCACAACCACGATGCCGACGAGACCTATGTGATCCTCGCCGGACAGGCCTTCTGGACCGCGGGCGAGGACCGGCGGATGCGGGTGCCCGGTGACATGATTCACCATCCGAGCCTGATGCCGCATGCCTTCCGTACAGGCTCCGAAGGCGTCCTTGCGCTCTGGCGCTGGTCGGGCGACGTGAACACCCATTCCTACGCCTTCCTCGACGACCCCGAGGAGCTGATCGCCTGATCCGGCGATTGCCTCCCGGCCCGCGCCCGCGATAGGGTCCGCCCGAGGCACCCGGACGGACGACCATGCGGACCTATGCGATCGGCGACATTCACGGCCATCTCGACAAGCTCGAAGCGGCGCATCGGTTGATTGCCGAGGATCGGGCGCGGGTGGGCGACGCGGCGGCACCCGTGGTTCACATCGGCGACCTCGTCGACCGCGGCCCCGACAGTCGGGGCGTTCTCGACTTCCTGCTGCACGGGCAAGCCTCCGGTGCGCCCTGGGTGGTGCTCAGGGGCAATCACGACCGCATGTTCGCCGAGTTCCTCAACGATCCGGACAGTCACGATCCGGGCCTGCGCGTGAGTCTCCACTGGGTCAGCCGCAACCTCGGCGGAGCGGCAACCCTCGCGTCCTACGGCATCGAGAATATCGATGAACGGCTGCTCTTCGACCTCCACCGGGAGGCGTCGGCCCGCGTGCCCGGGCGTCACGCCGCCTTCCTGCGCGCGCTGCCGAACTCCTATCGGCGCGGGCGGACCGTCTTCGTGCACGCGGGCATCCGCCCGGGCATCCCTCTGGAGGAGCAGCGCGAGGACGATCTGCTCTGGATCCGGGGCGAGTTCCTCGACGATCCGCGCGACCACGGCGCGCTCGTGGTGCATGGCCACACGCCGGTGGATGTCGCGACGCATTATGGCAACCGGCTGAACATCGACACTGGGGCCGGCTACGGCCGCGCGTTGACCGCGGTCGTGATCGAAGGGGACCGGGTCTGGCGGCTCGGCGCCGACGGGCGCACCGAGATCGTGCCGACGTGTTGACACCCGCGGGATCAGGACGACGCGCGGCCGGGACGGGATCTTGCAGGTCGCGCCGCGTCGGGGCCTGATCGGAGGGATGATGCCGGATTGTGCCTCGACGATTGCGACCGCAACGCCTGGTGGCCCGGCATGAAGCCGCGACGGTTTTTCGCACCGCTGACCGTGCGGTCGAAGCCGCGGCTGGTCCGCCACAGGATCGCCGATGCGCGCTGGACCCTGCCGGATCTGACCATTGCCGTCCTGGCCGACCTACACGTCTGCCGGCCTTGGACGCCGCTCCCGGCGCTTCGTCACATCGTCGCGATCACGAATGCGCTGGGCGCCGACCTGATCCTGTTGCCGGGCGACCTCATCGCCGATGCGAAGCTTCCCGGTCGCGGCGAGCCGGCGGATGCGGTGGTGGCCGAACTCAGCCGCCTCTCGGCGCCGCTTGGCGTCGCCGCCGTGCTCGGCAATCACGACTGGTGGGATTGCCGGCTCGCGCAGAGCAGCGGGTTTGCCCGCAACTCGGTTGTCGAGGCCTTGGAACCGAGTCCGATCGCCCTGCTCGGGAACCGCGCGATCTGTCTCGAACACGGCGGCGGGCGGTTCTGGCTGGCCGGGATCGACAGCCAGCATGCGCTGAGGCGGCACGGCCATCCCGGTCTGCACGACCCGGACGCCGCCTTCTCCGAAGTGCCCGCGGGCGCGCCGGCGATCCTCATGGCGCATGAGCCGGACTATTTCGCGCAAGGCGACGAACGCGCGTTCCTGCAGATCTCCGGCCATACGCACGGCGGCCAGGCGAACCTTCTTGGATGGCGACCGATGACACCCTCGGCCCATGGCGGGCGCTATGCCTGGGGCCATGTCCGCGAGGGCGGGCGGCACCTGATCGTCTCGGGCGGAATCGGCTATTCCGGTCTTCCGCTCAGAATCCTCCAGCCACCCGAAATCACGCTGGTCATGCTGCAGCGCGGCGCCTAGAGTTTCCTCGGATTTTACCCAGGAGGCTTTGAATGAGCGACGATATCGTGATTCTCTCCGGCGCGCGCACCGCGATCGGAACCTTCGGCGGTGCGCTGGCCGGCATGGCGCCCATCGACACCGCGACCGTGGCGGCGAAGGCCGCGCTCGAGCGCGCCGGCGTCGAGGGCGAGCGCATCGGCCATGTCGCCTTCGGCCATGTGATCAACACCGAGCCGCGCGACATGTATCTCAGCCGCGTCGCCGCGATGCAGGCAGGCGTGCCGAACGGGACGCCGGCGATGAACGTCAACCGGCTTTGCGGCTCGGGCGTGCAGGCGATCGTCTCCTGCGTCCAGTCGTTGAGCCTCGGCGATGCCGATTTCGCGCTGGCCGGCGGGGCGGAGAGCATGAGCCGATCGCCCTATGCGATGCAGGCCGCGCGCTGGGGCCAGAAGATGGGCGACACCAAGGCGCTCGACATGATGACCGGGGCGCTCACCTGCCCGTTCGGCACCGGCCACATGGGCGTGACGGCCGAGAATGTCGCCGCCGAGCATGACATCAGCCGCGCGGCGCAGGATGCCTTCGCGATGGAAAGTCAGAACCGCGCGGCGAAGGCGATCGCCGAGGGCCGCTTCAAGGAGCAGATCGCGCCGGTCGAGATCGCCTCGCGCAAGGGCACGATCGTCTTCGACACCGACGAGCACCCGAAGGCGACGAGTCTCGAGGCGCTGGCGGGGCTGAAGACCGTGTTCAAGAAGGACGGCACGGTGACCGCGGGCAATGCGAGCGGCATCAACGACGGTGCCGCCGCGGTGGTTCTGGCTCGCGCCGGGGCGGCCGAGAAGGCCGGGTTGAAGCCGCGCGCGCGGGTGCTGGGCTATGCCCATGCCGGGGTGCGCCCGGAGGTGATGGGGATCGGGCCGGTGCCGGCGGTCGAGGCGCTTCTGAAGCGCACCGGGCTGTCGGTCGGCGATTTCGACGTGATCGAGTCGAACGAGGCCTTCGCGGCGCAGGCGCTCGCGGTGACGAAGGGGCTCGGCTTCGATCCGGCCAAGGTAAACCCGAACGGCGGCGCGGTGGCGCTCGGCCATCCGATCGGGGCGACCGGAGCGATCATCACGATCAAGGCGCTCTACGAGCTCGAGCGGATCGGCGGCAAGAGGGCGCTGATCACTATGTGCATCGGCGGCGGCCAAGGCATCGCGCTCGCCATCGAGCGGGTCTGAGGCGGTAAGGCCGGGGGCGCTGCCCCCGGACCCCCGGGATATATAGAGCAAGATGAAGATCAGGGGCGGAGGGTCACGGCAGACGTGGCGCTTCGCCCCTTCGCGTCGATTACCGAAAGCGTGAGGTAGCCGACTTCCGGGGCGGGCAGGGCTGACTCGCGGGTGCGGTCGGCGAGGATCACCGGCGCGCCGTTGGCGAGCCAGGTGAAGGGCGGTGTGCCGCCGCGGACCTTGAGCGTGAGTGCGCGCGGGGACTCGACTTCTGCGCCGTCGGGCGGGAAGGCAATTTCTGGCGCGTCTAGATTGACGGCGAAGACGGCGCCGCGCGGGCGGAAGCGCTGCAGCGGTTGCGGCAGGCGGGCGTTCGCGACGATCAGCGTCGCAGGCGGCGGCGGAGGCAGGGGATCGGGGACGGGTTTGAGCCGGGCGAAGGCCTCGAAAAGAAGGGGGGCCGCGAGCTCGCCGCCGAAGGCGCCGGGGACCGAGGCGCCGTCGGCGCGGCCGATCCAGATCCCGGCGACATGGCGGCCGTCGAAGCCGATCGCCCAGGCGTCGCGGTGGCCGTAGCTGGTGCCGGTCTTGTAGGCCAGCCGGTGTGCGGGCGCGCCCGCGGGCGGGGCGAGGCCGGCGAGGATGTCGGCAGTGAGCCAGGCCGCCTCGGGTCCGAAGAGCCTACGGTCGAGCGGTTGGGCGGCGCCGGGAAGGGCCGAGATCCGGACCGGCGCGCCGAGGCGGGCGAGGGCGGCGTAGCTCTGGACCAGGTCTTCGAGCGTCACCCCGACGCCGCCGAGCGCCACGGCGAGGCCGGGCTGGCCGCCGGGCAGCGCGGGTTCCACCCCGGCACGGCGGAGCGTCGCGAGGAGGCGGGCCGGGCCGAGCGCCTCCGTAAGGCTGACGACCGGGATGTTGAGCGAGAGCTGCAGCGCCTCGCGGACCGGGGTCGTGCCGCGGAAGCTCCGGTCGAAGTTCTGCGGGGCGTAGGTGCCGAAGGCGGTCGGGCGGTCCTCGATCAGGGTTTCGGGATGCGCGAGGCCCTCGTCGAAGGCGAGCGCGTAGACGAAGGGCTTCAGCGTCGATCCCGGCGAGCGCGTCGCTCGGGTCATGTCGATGAAGCCGGCGCGGCGGTCGTCGGTCCAGTCGGGCGAGCCGACCGAGGCGAGTATCTCGCCGGTCCGGTGGTCGGCGACGAGGAGCGCGAGCGAGGCGCGGGGGAAAGCGTGCCGTGCGGCGCGGGCGGCGAGGGCTTCGAGCGCGGTCTGCAGGCGGGCGTCGATCGTGGTCGGGATCGTCCGGGCCTGGGGATCGGCGCGGCGCAGCCGCTCGGCGAGATGCGGGGCGCGGGCGGGGAAGGGTTTGCGCGTTGTCGGCACGGGTTCGGTGAGCGCGGCCGTGGCACGGTCGCGGTCGAGAAAGCCGGCCTCGGCCATCCGCGCCAGCACCCGGGCGCGGGCCGCGCGCGCGGCGTCGGGGAAGCGGTCGGGCCGCCGGGTCTCTGGCGATTGCGGCAGTGCCACGAGGAGCGCCGCCTCGGCGGCGGTGAGGCGGCGCGGCTCCTTGCCGAGCCAGGAGAGCGAGGCGGCGCGGAGGCCTTCGAGATTGCCGCCATAGGGGGCGAGCCGAAGGTAGAGGCCGAGGATCTCGGCCTTCGTCAACCGCCGTTCCAGCGCCATCGCGACCCGGACCTGGCGGAGCTTGCCGGCGATCCGCCCGGTGCCGCTTTCCTCGAGGAGCCGGGCGACCTGCATGGTCAGCGTCGAGCCGCCGGAGATGATCCGCCCGTTCCATGCCGCCTGAGCCGCGGCGCGGAGGAGCGCGCGGGGATCGACGCCGGCATGGGTTAAGAACCGCTTGTCCTCGTAGGCCACGAGCATGCCGGTGAAGAGTGGATCGACCGGGCCGGGTTCGAGCCGCCAGCGCCCGTCGGCGACGGTGAAGGCGCGCAGGAGCGTGCCGTCGCGGGCAAGCACCTCGGTTCCGGTCGCGACCGCGAGCGGTGGCAGCTCGGTCCGGTCGATCCAGAGGTCGGCGGCGTCGCGCGCCAGTGCTGTCGCAAAAAGCGCCGCCGCGAGGGCTATGGGCAGGGCGGCGCGCACCGGCTACTCGCTCACCACGACCCGGCCGGTCGCGGTCCGGGCGCGGTAGTCGGGGCGGTACATGTCCTCGACGCTTGCCGCCGGGTGGTGGAAGCTGCCGGGCGAGATCGCACGGACGAGATAGGCGAGCCGGAACGGTTCGCCGGTGGTCCAGTCCACCGCCGCGAGGAAGCGGTCCTGGCGGAACTCGGTCGTCCGTGTCTCGGCCACACTGTCGAGCCAGCCGAGGGTGGCAATGTCGCCGGCGCGGATAAGGCTCGGGTTGTCGATCTCGAACCCGGCGGGGAGCGGGTCGTCGACCATCAGCCGCGCCTCGCCCCTGCCGTGCGGCGTGACCTCGATCATCGCGACGAGCCTCGCGCCCTGCCTGACCGTGGCGATGTCGGCGGGCTCGCCCTCGAGCGTGTAGTAGCTACGTTCGATCGCGTAGCCCTTGCCGCCCGCGGGCTCCGGTTCTGCGGGTACGCCGAAGGTCGAAAGCGTCACAGTCGCGTCGCGGCCCGATCCGTTGGCGATGACCTGCGGCATGGCGGCGGCGGCTTCGAGCACCCGGACGAGCGGTCCCTCGACCGCCGCGCCGTTGACGGTGAAGCCGTCGGCGCCGGGCCGGTCGATCAGTGCGTGGGTGGCGAGCAGCGCCCAGGTCGCCTCCTGCGTCGAGAGCCGCTTTCCGGTCAGCGCGCGGGCCACGTCGTTGCCGAGCGTCTCGGGGCTCACGGCGGCGGAACCCGCCTCGGCGGCGAGCGCCAGAAGCGCTGTGGCGTCGCGCAGGTCGGTGCCGTAATCGGCGCGCCAGAGCGGGGCCTCCTCCGTTCCTGTCCGGGTGTCTATGAGCCGCGCGGCCGCGGTGAACATCGCGTCGGCGCGCCGCTGATCGCCGTAGGAGGCGAGCGCCGCGCCGAGCTGGGCAGCGGCGATCGGCGTGTCGAAGGCGTCTGTCTTCACGTCGGCGTAGTAGCGCAAGTCGCCCACCGCCGCCGCGCCCTCGCGTGCGAGCACCATCAGCGCATAGGCATAGGCGCCGCCGCCCGCGTCGAAATCGGGCGCGTAGTTGATCTGGTTCCTGAGGTTGTCGAGCGCGCTGCGGAACGCGGTGTCGGGCACCGGGTAGCCCTGCGCCTTTGCCCGACTGAGGAAGTCGGTCACATAGGCGTCGAGCCAGAGGTCGCCGGTATCGGCGTGCCAGAGGCCGAAGGCGCCGTTCGACGACTGGTTGAGCAGGATCTCGGCGATGCTCTCCTCCACCCGCGTGCGGATGTCGCCGGACTGGCCGGTGCCCATCGCCCGCGCCACCTCCTCGAAATAGAGGAGCGGCAGCGCCTTCGAGGTGAGCTGCTCGGTGCAGCCGTAGGGGTAGGCGTCGAGCGCGGCGAGAAGGCCCGGCGCATCGAAGCGGGCGATTGGCCCGACCGCGAGGGTGGCGCGGCCGGAGCCGGGGACGAGCCCGGCGAAGACGTTGGCGTCGAGCGTGAAGGCGTCGCCGGCGGCAAGGTCGAAGCGGCTCTGGCGGGCCACTTCGGGCTCGTTCGACTGGACGGGCAGGTCGAGATCCTTCACCAGTTGGCGCCCGTCCGGCGTCGTCAGCGCGACCCGGATGGTACCGGTGTCCTCGGTGTCTCCGGCGGTGACGGGCACCGAGACAACCGCCTTGCCGCCTTCGGTGAGATCGAGCCCGGAGGGTGCCGCGCCGAGGGTGAGCCCCTCGCCGTTCACGTCGAGTCCGATCCGCCCGGCCGGGCCGGTCGCGTGGACGATTTCCAAAAGCAGCCGGCTCTCGTCGCCGGGCGCAAGGAAGCGCGGGAGCGAGGCGGTCACCACGACCGGGTCGCGCACCAGTACCTCTGCTTCGGCCTGACCGATGGCGGATTTCGACCAGGCGACGGCCATGAGCCGCACCGTGCCGTTGAAGGACGGCAATGCGAACTCGGTCCGCGCGTAGCCGTCGGCACCCACGGTCAGCGGGCCGGAGAAATAGGCGACGAGTTCCTCGGTCGGCGGCGGCGCCTGCATCTTCAGCCCCGAGGCGCCGTCGCCGCCGGAGCGCACCGCGCCCTTCACGCCCGCCTGGCCGTCGATCAGCCGTCCGTACAGGTCGCGGATCCCGACGCCGAGCTTCCGCTGGCCGAAATAGTGCCCCTCGGGGTCAGGCGAGGAGAAGCCGGTGAGGTTCAGGATGCCGACATCGACGGCGGCGATGGTGGCGAGGACGGGTTCGCCCGCCGTCGCGCCCTCGACCTTCAGCGCGACCGGAAGCGGGCCACGCGGCGCGGCCTCGGGCGCGACTTCGAAGGCGGCGGCGAGCCTGCGCGGGCCGGGATCGACCGCGGCGTAGGAAAGCCCGAGCGCCCGCGCCGGAGCGCGGCCGGCATCGGCATCGAGCGGCCGGATCACCGAGGCCGCGACATAGGCGCCCGCGCCCCAGTCATCGGTCACCGGCAGTTCCACCAGCGTCTCGCCGGCGGTGACCGGCACCGCCTTCATATCGATCAGCCGGTTCGACATCACCGTGACCAGCGCCACGCCGTCGGCGCGCGGCTCCAGCCGCACCACCGCGGTGTCGCCGGGCCGATAGGCGGGCTTGTCGAGCGTCACCGGCACGGTGTCCGGCGTCTCGGTGGCGTCGGCGGGGGCGTACCAGCCGGCGTGGAACTCGACCGAGGCGGCGCTGTAGGTGCCGTCGGCGGCCTCGACGACCAGCTCGTAATTACCCCAGTCGACCGGGGCGGCGATGGCCTCGGCGCCGGTCGCGGTCAGCGCCACGTCACCCTCGGCGACCCGGTGGCGGGTGGTCGTCACCTCCCAGTTCCACTGGCCGTAGAGCGAGTACCACTGGTAGTCGGTTTCGATCCGGTTGAGCGTCCAATGGGCGCTGCGCGCCGCCGGGGCCTCGTCAGGGCCGACCGCGATCAGCTCGAACCGGGCCTCGTCCCCTTGGGCCACGGTGCCGCCCTCGAAGAGCGGCTTGATCCCGATGACCGGGGCGTCTGGCAGGATCCGCCGGGCGACCTCGCGCTCGACAGGGCGGCCGGAGCCCTCCTTCAGACGCACCGCGAAGCGCGCCTCCAGGGGCCGGTTCCCCGCTTCGCCGAGATCGGGGAGCGCCGCGGCTAGCGTCGCGCGTCCCTCGGCATCGGTCGGCCCGACCTCGGGCAAGGCGTCGCGGTAGGGCGAGAACGGTTCGTCATGGCGGCCGAAGCCGTACCCGGGAAAGGCGTCGAGCCGGTCGAGCGCGGCGATCCTCAGATCGCCCTCGACCGCGAGCCCCGCACCCGGCGCGCCGAAGAGATAGCGCGCGGCGATGCCGAGCGCGGGCGTGTCGGCAAGGCGCAGCGCGCCTTCGGGCAGCGTCAGGTCGAAGTCGATGCGTTCTGGCAGGAAGTCCTCGACGAGGAGGCTGTCGGCGGCAAGCACCTTGCCGTCCTCGACGAAGCTCTCGATCCGCCAGGTGCCGCGTGGCGCGCTCGCCGCCAGGGGGAGCGTCGCGACATGGCCGCCCGCGCCGACCGCAGCGGCGAGGATCCGGCTGTATTCGACGCCGTCGGGTCGGAGAAGCCGCACCGTCATCGGCAGCCCGTCGAGCGCCTCCATCCTCGAGTCGCGGGCAAGGATCGTCGTGTGGACCGTCTCGCCCGCACGGTAAGCGCCGCGGTCGGTTGCAAGGAACACGTCGATCGGCGGCGCGGCCTCGCGCCCGGCGACGCCGCGGTCGGAGAGGTCGAACTCCGGCTCGGTCAGCGGCAGGAACGCGAAGTCGCCGTCCTTCTCCACGGTGACGAGCGCGGGGACGGCGCCGCCGGTCCCGGCGGTCAGCCCGGCGGCGAACCGGGCAAGGCCCTCGGCGTCGGTCCGGGCCGTCGCGATCACCGCGTTGGCGCGGGACAAGAGCGTCGCGGTGGCACCTTCGGCCGCCGTCGCGCCCGAGAGCGCGCGCACGACGACGTGGAGCCCGTCCGTGCCCTCGAAGGTGGTGAGCCCGAGATCGGAGATGACGAACCACTGCGTCGCCGGCGGATGGTCGTAGGGATCGAGCCCCGGAACCCCGGCCTGCAGTGAGTAGATGCCCGGCCCGAGGTCTTCCATCACCGCGTCGAGCGGCAGCCGCGTGGTCACGTCGCGGTTGACCTCCATCCCGACCTCGCCCGTACCAGCCCACACCTCCTCCGCGACCTGTCCCTTGAGGTTCTCCGACGACCAGTAGTCGAGCGGGCGGCCGAAATAGTCGCTCTGGATCGCCCGGATCAGGTTGCGGTCGGAGATCCGGAGGAGCGTGAGGTCGAGCCGGTCGGTATTGACGGTCTCGACCGGGATCCCGGCCCGATCGGTCCGGGGCAGCACATAGGCGCGGCCAGGGAATCGCACGGCAGGCGCCCGGTCGCGGACGTAGAGGTTGAGCGTCACGTCCTTCGCCAGCTCCTCGCCATCGGCGGCGGGCAACCCTTCGCGGAAGGTCACCGCGTAGCGGCGGCCGTGCTCGACCCCGCTCACGCAGATCTGCCGGCCCGAGGCGTCGACGGCGAGGCCCGCCGCGTCGAGCTTGACGAAGGGGGCGTAGTCGGTCCCGGCGCGGATCAGATCGGCGGTAAAGGTGGCGCAGATCCGCGGCATGGCGGCGTCGCTGTCGACCTGGGTCTCGGCGATGCGGAAGCCGTATTTGCCGATCGCGTCTTCAAGCGCCGCGGCGGTTTCGTCGCGCGGCTGCAGGCGCTGGGCAAGGCGCAAGGCGGGGATCATGTCGGGGCCGCGTTCGACGGTCTCGAAGGCGCGGGCGAGGGTCGCAAGCGCGGTGGCGCGGAGCGCGGGGGCGTCGGCCCGCAGGTAGGCGTTGATCGCGGCGGCGGCGGCGCGATCGGCGTTGTCCCGGCGCTTGCTTCGGTTGGCCGGAATTTCGAGAAGCGCTGCGGCATAATCGGCCCAGAGCCCGGCCGAGTCGGAGATGTTGAGCGCCGCGCCGGTTGCTTCGGCGACGCCGGGCCAGTCCTCTGCGTCGCGCGCCGCTCGCTCCGCCGCGATCAATTCTGTCTCGGTCGCAATTCCGGTTGGATGTGCTACAGAGAGGCCGTTTGCCTGCTCAAGCGCCGCATCGAAGTCCTCCTCCCTTAGAAATGAGAGATCCGTGGCCAAATTCCGCGCTTGTTCGGTGGCACCCTCTGCGGCGGCGATGATGCGGCCTGACACGGCGCCGGAATAGGGTTCTGCCGTGCCGGCTTCGGTTTTCAGGAAGCAGGATCCGGCACGGCGGTTGAAGGTGAAGGCCCGGCAGGCGCCGTCGGTGAGACATGCCGACGCGCAGGCGTTGTATTCGACGTCGAACAGGGCACGAAGGTCCGCGCCGGGGAAGTCGATACCTTCGACCAGGGCCGCGCGTCTGTCGGGAATGTAGTCGCGGTCCTGGGCGGTGACGGCGGAAACTGCGAGCAAGGCCACGAGAGCGGCGGGCAACACCCTGAGCATCGAAATCCCCTGTCCTTGGTAATGCGAGGATGCTCGCATGGCGCCGGCCGGCATGGCAAGACCGGCCCCCGATCGCGGAACGCTTAAACCTTCCTTCATGCCGGAGCGTCATGGTTGCCCTGCGCCGAAGCGGCGCGGTCGGACCGGAGGCGGGTTTGAGCATTGCCGAGAAACTGGCGAGGGAGCGGCGGGCGCGGCTCGCCGCCGAACGCCTGCTTGACCAGAAACAAAGGGAGCTCTTCGCCGCGAATTCCCAGCTCTCGCGCCACGCCCGGTTGCTCTCCGACCAGATCGTCGAACAGCGCCACGGGCTCGAGGAGGCCCGGCACGAGGCCGAATCGCTGAAGGGTCAGAACAGCCGCTACCAGCACGATCTCGAACGCGCCAACGTGGAATCGGAACTCGCCCAGCGGCGGCTCTGGGAGGCGATCGAGACGATCGAGGACGGGTTCGCGGTCTTTGACGCCGATCTTCGGCTGGTCACGGCGAACCGGGCCTATCTCGGGCTGTTCGGCAAGCACCGCGATTTCGGTGTCGGGTCCGACTACGACACGATTCTCGCGGCCTTCGGCGAGGCCGGATTCGGCGATCTCGGGGATGAAACAGTGCAGGACTGGTACCACGCGATGATCGAGCGCATTGGCCGCGACGCGATCGAGCCGACGATCGTCAGCCTTCCGGACGGCCGCCACATCAAGCTCATCGACCGGCGCGGCGACGCCGGCGATCTGGTGTCCATGGCGCTCGACATCACCGACGCGGTCGCGCGCGAGGCCGAACTGGAAGAGGCGCGGGCAAGGGCCGAGGCGGCGAACCGCGCCAAGTCCGCCTTCCTCGCCAACATGAGCCACGAGATCCGAACGCCGATGAACGGTGTCGTCGGCATGGCCGAGCTTCTCTGCGAGAGCGGGCTGAACGAGGAGCAACGGCTCTTCGCCGAGACGATCAAGTCGTCCGGCGAGGCGCTTCTGGCCATCATCAATGACGTGCTCGATTACTCGAAGATCGAGGCGGAGAAGCTGAAGCTGTATCCTGAGCCGTTCGATCTCGAGCGCTGCCTGCACGAAGTCATGCTGCTCCTGCAGCCTGCCGCACGCGACAAGGGAATCAAGCTTCTGGTCGATTTCGACCTGTTCCTGCCGACGCGATATGTCGGCGACAGGGGGCGGATCCGTCAGATCGTCACCAACCTGATCGGCAATGCGGTGAAATTCACCGACACGGGCCACGTCCTGTCGAGGGTTGTCGGGATCGAGGGGTCCGATGGACGGTTCGACCTTCACATCACCGTCGAGGATACCGGCATCGGCATTCCGGTGGACTTCATCGACCATGTCTTCGGCGAATTCAACCAGATCGAAGATCAGTCGAACCGCAAGTTCGAGGGCACCGGTCTCGGCCTTGCGATCAGCCGACAGCTCGTCGAGCTCATGGGGGGCGCGATCTGGGTCGACAGTGAGCCGGGGAAGGGGTCGTGCTTCGGTTTCCGCGTGACGCTGGCGCCGGCCGAGCCGCGCGATCCGGTCGACAAGCCTGACCGGCCGATCCTCCTCAAGCGGGCGCTGATCGTCGACGATGTTCAGATCAACCGGGTGATCCTCGAACGTCAACTCGAGACCTACGGGCTCGAGGTGACGATGTGCACCACTCCGGCCGAGGCATTGCGCGCCGCATCGGCGCATCCGTTCGACGTGATCCTGACCGATCACGAGATGCCGGACATGAACGGTCCCGCCCTGGCCGCCGCTCTCCGGTCGGCCGGGGTCGGCGCGCCGGTCGTACTGCTGTCGTCGGACCCCGCCGCCGTTGACGGCCCGTCCGCGGGTCTGGCGGCGGTGCTTTGCAAGCCGATCCTGCGCCGCGAGCTGTTTCGTACACTAGAGGACCTCTCCTATCCCGCCACCGGCGAGCCCGCACCCGCCAGCCAGGACGCCGCCGAGCCCCCAGACGCGGGCGGTAGGCAGATGCGCGTGCTTGCCGCCGAGGACAACCGCACCAACCAGCTCGTGTTCCGCAAGATGGTCGCCGATTTCGACATCGACCTCACGTTTGCCCGCAATGGGCGCGAAGCGGTCGAGAAATGGCGCAGTTTCAAGCCCGACCTGATCTTCATGGACATCTCCATGCCGGAGATGGACGGCCGCGAGGCCGCCCGGGCGATCCGGGCGATCGAGGCCGAGCAGGGCCTGCCGAAAGTGCCGATCGTGGCGCTCACGGCGCATGTCATGGAAGGCGACCGGGATGCAGTCAGTGCAGCCGGAATCGACGAGTACCTGACGAAGCCACTCAAGAAGGTCGCGATTTCCTCGAAAATCGACGCGTATTGCCCGCCCTCGGCGAGGCCAGCGCATGACTTGTCGGCGCGCCCCGGTCCGACCTGACCGCGCTGCGCGCTCGGCCTTGGGTTCAGCGCGCCGAGCGGACGGACCATCCGCCGGGGGCGGTGCGCGGTGTCCATGGCCGGGTCGCAAACGGGCTGATCGACGGTGCGGCGGACCTGGGAAGTGCCGGCGTCCGGCTCAGCGCCGACCGAGCATCGCCAGCCGGATCAGCGCCCGCTCCATTACCGCCATCGCCGGCGCGCGCGAGGCGGAGCGCAGCGTCAAGTCGGTGTCGGTCAGGATGCCGATTGCGTTCTCCAGCCGGTGCATGCCCCAGTTCTGCGCCTGCCGGAGCATCCTGTCGCGGCGCGGTCCGAAAACCGGTGGCCGCATCCGGGCGATGCCCTCGCTCGGGCCGCCCGGCGCGGAGGCGGCCATATGCAGGGTGCGAAAATGGCGCATCGCGGCGATCGACAGGGTGACCGGGTTCACCCCCTGGCCTTCCAGCCGGCGCATGAGCGGTCCGACATCGGCTACGCGGGTCTCGGCGACGGCGTGAAGGACGTCGTCGACCTCCGCCTCGATCGTCGCGGGCGCGCAGGCCGCGACTTCAGCGGGCGCCAGCGGCGCGGAATCGCCGAACTTGTAGAGCGCAATCTTCTCCACCGTCTGCCGGAAATCGCCCGGATCGAGATCACGGGCCAGCGCGAGCAGATCGGTCATCGCCTCGCGGCCGATCTCGGTGAGGCCTGCCTTGGCAAGCACCGCCTCGATCTCCTCGCGCGAGGGCGGGTCGTCGTAGATCCCGGCCGCATAGGCGTTCGGATGCTCCTCGAAGGCCTTTTTCAGCGCCGAAGCCTTGGTCAGGCTGCCGGCCGTCACCACCAGCATCGCGTCGCCCGGCTTCCAGTCTGCGAGGGCGGCTTTCAGCACCGGCGCGAGCCCGTCGGCGGCGTCCTCGACGAAGGCCACGCGCGGGCCGGGGAAGAAGCCTTGCGCCTTCAGCGCATCCGCGACGAGGGCGGGATCCTTGCGCAGGTCGGCGGCCGGGATCCGCGTCAGCCGCATCTCGGCCTCGCCCTCGGGCCCGATGAGCGCGGCGATGACCTCCTGCCGCTTCAGCGCGACCCGCATTCCGTCGGCGCCGAAGATCAGGAGCCCCGCCCTGTCGGGCTCCGGCTTCGCGAAGAAGCGGGTGGCCGCGGCGCCCGCGAGCTTCACGGGCGCTTCCCGTTGCCCGAGGTCGCGATCAGTTGGGTAACGATCTGATCGGCGAGGATCCGCATCAGGCGGGTCCGGGCGTCGGCCTCGGCCGCTTCGGTGGAGACCGGCGTGCCGAAGGCGGAATAGCTCGTGAACGAGGTTACCCGGCCCGAACTGACGGTCTCGTTGGTCTCCGCGTTGCGCAGGGTAAAGCTGGCGGAGCCGATCACCTGGTATCGGTTGATCGCGTTGTCCGGCGCGACCGACTGTTCGACCGTCCGGGTGTCGATCCCGTAGCCGAGCTGGAACTCGGGAGAGCGGGTGCGTCCGAGCCGCTCCTCCAGCCGCTCGACAAGATCGAAACCGTCCTTGTCGCTGGGCGCGTCAACCGTCACCCGGTCGAGCAGCTCGACCGCGGCGCCGTTCGGGCCATAGGCCGGGGTGAAGCCGCAGCCGACGAGCGCGGCGGCGGCCAGGAGGGCAAGGATATGTCTGCGCTCAGACCACGACATTGACGATGCGGCCCGGAACGACGATCAGTTTCTTCGGCGCGGCCCCGGCCAGCGCCCGGATCACCGCCTCGTCCGCGAGCACGATCTTCTCGACCTCGGCGGGGGCCATGTCCTTGGGAACGCTGATTTCCGCGCGGCGCTTGCCATTGATCTGGATCGGCAGGACCACGGTGTCCTCGGCCAACATCGCCGGATCGGCTTTCGGCCAGGGGGCCGCGGCGACGAGCCCCTCGCCCCCGACCAACGCCCAGACATCCTCGGCCAGGTGCGGCACCATCGGCGCCATGAGCTGCGCAAGCGTCCGCATCGCGGTGCGCTTCGTCGCCGCAGAGGCGTCGGATTTCGAGAAGGTGTTGGTGAACTCGTAGAGCTTCGCCACCGCCTTGTTGAAGGCAAAGCCCTCGATCCCCGCCGTCACGTCGGCGACGGCGCGGTGCATGGCCTTCAGGAGCGCCTCGTCCTGCGACGTATCGGTGCCGCCGCGGCTATCGATCTCGGCGGCGAGCCGCCAGACGCGGGCGAGGTGCTTCTGCGTCGCCTCGGCGCCCGAGGCGGTCCATTCGACGTCGCGCTCGGGAGGGCTGTCGGACATGACGAACCAGCGCGCGGTGTCAGCGCCGTAGCGGGCGATGATGTCCATCGGGTCGACGACGTTCTTCTTCGACTTCGACATCTTGATGACAGGCCCGATCTCGACCGGAGTGCCGTCCTTGAGACGGGCGCCCTCGGCATCCCGAATCACGTCGTCGGGCGTGTGCCAGACCGGGCGGCCGTCCGGCCCGCGCGTCGCATAGGTCTCGTGCGTGACCATGCCTTGGGTGAAGAGCGCGTTGAAGGGCTCGATCGCCTTCCTGGGCAGGTGGCCGGTCAGGTGCATCGCCCGGGCGAAGAAGCGGGAATAGAGAAGGTGCAGGATCGCGTGTTCGATGCCGCCGATGTACTGGTCGACGTTCATCCAGTAGTCGGCGTCTTCCGCGCTCGTCGGGGTCGTGGCGCGCGGCGCGGTGAAGCGGGCATAGTACCAGGACGAATCGACGAACGTGTCCATCGTGTCCGTCTCGCGCCGGGCCGGCGCGCCGCAGTTCGGGCAGGCGCAGTCGCGCCAGGTCGGGTGACGGTCCAGGGGATTGCCCGGCTGGTCGAAGCTGACGTCGTAGGGCAGCTCGATCGGCAGGTTCTCCTTCCTCTCCGGCACAACGCCGCAATCGGCGCAATGCACGACCGGGATCGGGCAGCCCCAGTAGCGCTGGCGGCTCACGCCCCAGTCGCGCAGGCGGTAGTTGGTGACGCCACGGCCGACGCCCTTGGCCTCACAGTGGGCGATGGCTGCATCGACGGCCTCGTCCCCGGTCTGAACCTCGGACCCGGCGAAGCCGCGAACGTAGCGGACGCGCTCGGACTTCATCGGGACGAAAGCCTCGGCGAGCGGCGCGTCGTCGGCGCCCTCAGCGACAAAGACCGCCGGGATCGGGAGGCCGTATTTTGTCGCGAAGTCGAAATCGCGCTGGTCATGGGCCGGGCAGCCAAAGATCGCGCCGGTGCCGTAGTCCATGAGGATGAAGTTGGCGATGTAGACCGGAAGTTCCCAAGTCTTGTCAAAGGGATGGTGGACGCGGATGCCGGTGTCGAGGCCCTTCTTCTCGGCCTTCTCCAGCGCCTCTTCCGAGGTGCCGATGCGACGGCATTCGGCGACGAATTCGGCGATCCTCGGGTCGTGCCGCTCAAGGTGTTTGGCGAGCGGATGGTCGGGCGAGATCGCGGCGAAGGAGGCGCCCATCAGCGTGTCGGGCCGGGTCGTGTAGACCTCCAGCCGGTCGAAGCCCTCGGGCGCGCCCGAGGTCGAGAAGGCGAATTGCAGGCCGCGCGATTTGCCGATCCAGTTGGCCTGCATCAGCCGCACCTTCTCGGGCCAGTCCTTCAGACCGTCGAGCGCCTCGAGCAGCTCGCCCGCGAAGTCCGAGATGCGGAAGAACCACTGGGTCAGTTCGCGCCGTTCCACCTCGGCGCCCGAGCGCCAGCCCTTGCCGTCGATCACCTGCTCGTTGGCGAGCACGGTCATGTCGACCGGGTCCCAGTTCACCACCGCGTTCTTGCGGTAGACGAGGCCCTTTTCCATGAAGTCGATGAACATCGCTTGCTGCTGGCCGTAATACTCCGGATCGCAGGTGGCGAATTCGCGGCTCCAGTCGATCGAGAGGCCGAGGGGCTTCATCTGGTCGCGCATCACCGCGATGTTGCCGTAGGTCCAGTCCTTGGGATGGCCGCCGCGCTCCATCGCCGCGTTCTCGGCGGGCATGCCGAAGGCATCCCAGCCCATCGGGTGCAGCACCGAATAGCCGCAGGAAGACTTGTAGCGTGCCACGACGTCGCCCATCGTGTAGTTGCGCACATGGCCGATATGGATGCGCCCCGACGGGTAGGGGAACATCTCGAGCACATAGTACTTCGGCCGCGCGGGATCGCGCCGTGCTGCGAAGCATCCGGCCTGTTCCCAGGCTTCTTGCCATTTCGGCTCGGTGACGGCGGGGTCGTAACGCGACATGTCTGTTTCCTCGGCGCTTGGCTCGGCCGGTTATACAAGCGCCGCGCGCAAGGTCCAGAGTTTCCCTCAGGACCCGCTTTACGGTGTTAACAGCTTTCAGCTGACAGGCGGCGCGGCGCTCAGAGTTTGCTGTCGCGGATGCGAAGTTGACGCGCCCGGGTCAGGATCGCGTCTTCGACGGCCTGGGCGGTGGCGGTGTCGACCGGCCCGGACTTGGACATCAGCGCGACCTTCAGCGACCGCGCATCAAGCGCCGGATCCTGCACGTAGATCGTGGCGCGGTAGGCACGTCCGCCGCCGGGCGGGGTTCCGAAGCCCGTCACGATCACCCCCGAGAACGGATCGACCGACTGAACCGGAAGGAAATCGAGCACTTCGAGCGAGGCTTGCCAGAGGTACTTGTTGACCTCCAGCGTGGTGTTAGGATCGGAGGAATTCGTGAACAGATCCCACACGGTGGAGCGCTCCGGCGCGGGCGAGATGCGGGCCAGATTCTCCCGCTGCGCATCGGCAGCGGCGCGGGCCTCGAGCGTGGCGAGATCGGTCGCGGGTGCGCGCGGTCCGAAGATGCCGCCGCTGCTGCAGGCCGCCAGAGAAGACACGATCCCGCCGAGAATCGCTCCGCGCACCAAGAACCGGATCTTCATGAGCACCCCGTGACTGTGTTGCTTCGCTGTCTAGCCGAGCCGATCCCTGCGAACAAGGCCTTTCCGGCAATGGGAACGGGGCCATGCGCGATGCCGCGCAGCGGGACTGTGGCAAGAACGCACCATCACGGTTCGGTATTTCCAGGCACTCCGCCCTTTCCGTTGCATTGCCGCGGCTAACTGGAGAAATAGACGCATACCCAATTCGGATTCCCCTGAGTTGGGCCCACCTTAAGACAACGAGGGAATACGAAATGAAAAAGCTTCTTCTCGCTTCCACCGCTCTCGTCGGCTTCGCCGGCGCCGCGGCTGCGGAAGTTTCGCTGTCGGGCTACGCCGAAATCGGCGTCCGCGGCGGCTCGGGCGACTTCGGCACCGTGACTGCGATCGAGACCCAGTTCCACAACGACGTCGTCATCAACTTCAACTTCTCCGGCTCGACCGACAACGGCCTCGACTTCGGCGGTAAGGTTCAGCTCGACGACTCGAACGGCTCGAACCCGAACGGCACCCCGGCGTTCGACGACGAAGCGTTCTTCGTTTCGGGCACCTTCGGCCGCGTCACCCTGGGTGAGACCGACGGCGCGTTCGACTGGGCGCTCTCGGAAATCTACTCGGGCACCTCGCTCAACGACGATCACTCGACCCATGCCGGCGCCTACTGGTTCACCGGTCTTGACGGCTCGTACGACAACCAGATCGCTCGCTACGAATACTCGTTCGGCGACTTCGGCGTCGCGGTTTCGGCCGAAAACGACGACAGCGGCGTGGGCGATGCCGTCTGGGGTCTCGGTGGTAAGTGGGCTGGCACGTTCTCCGGCGTTGATGCCGCCGCCGGCATCGCTGTCCAGGACAACGGCACCAACACCGTTTGGGGTCTGAGCGGCAGCGTCGTGATGCAGCAGGGCTTCTCGCTCTCGGCTGGCTACGCTGACCTCGACGGCACCGCGTTCCACACCTCGAACGGCTACACCACCGTTCCGCTGTCCGACTCCTGGTGGGGCCTCGGCGCCGCCTACACGACCGGCGCTCTGACCGTCGGCGCCAACTACGGCGCGTTCGACACCGACATGGGCACCGTCGATGGCTGGGGCCTCGTGGCGAACTACGACCTCGGTGGCGGCGCTGTTGCCATGGCCGGCTACGGCTCGGGCGACGCTGCTTCCTGGAACGGCGGCGGCAAGGACACCTGGTCGGTGGGTCTCGGCCTGTCGTTCTGATCGAACGCACGATCGATCAAATCGGAAAGAGCGGGCCTTGTGCCCGCTCTTTTTCTTTGGGCATCATTTGCCGATCGCTTCGTCCCGGCAACTCGACACTCCGCGGTGCTGGCGCTAATGTCCGCGCGATCGTGTGGCCTTGGAGATAGAGATGGCGGTGCTGACGGCGACGGAAATCCAGAACACCTATGCCGAGGCGCTCAAGCTTCAGACTGCCGGCAATCGCGAAGCCGCGCTGAAGATCTATCTCGACATCATCAAGGATCACCCGCGCGTCGCGGAGGCGCAGTACCAGATCGGTGTGATCCACATGGCGGAGAACCGCTTCACGCGCGCCATCCCGCATCTCGAAGCCGCCGCCCAGCTGAAGCCGGGAGAAGGCGCGATCTGGAAGATCTGGACCGAGGCCGTGGCGCTCGGCGGCGACGCGGCGGCCGAGGAGACCTATCTGCGGCTGCTGAAATCTGCCCCGGTGCCGGTCAACATCAAGCTCGCACTGCAGGACCGCTTCGGGGCGCGACGCAGCTCGACGCGCCCGGCGACGCGGGGCGTGCCGCCCGCCGAGATGCGGCGGCTGCTCGGAATGATGGAGGCCTCGCGCCCGGCCGAGGCCGAACAGTTCGCCGCGCGGCTCTTGATCGCCCATCCCGGCTCGGCGCCGGTCCTGAACATTCTCGCGACGGCGCAGGCGGTCCAGGGCAAGGCCGCGCAGGCCGATGCGGCGTTCCGCAAGGCGATCGCGGCGGATCCGGGCTATGCCGAGGCGCATGACAATTTCGGGCGCTTCCTGATCGACCTACGCCGCGAGGACGAAGCTGTCCGCCACTTCCGCGAAGCCGTGATTCTGGCTCCGGGCCTGCCCTCCGCGCTGGTCAATTTCGCAAGCGCCCTCACGCGGTCGGGCAATTCCGAGCCGGCACTCGTTCTGCTCGAACGCGCCGAGCGCGCCGGGGTCGATTCCGCCCCCCTGCATATGGCGATCGGCAATGTGCGGATGCGCACGAAGAACTACGCCGGCGCCGAGGAGGCGTTCGCGCGGGCGCTCGAGGTATCCAATGGCAAGGTGATCGAAGCGATCGGCATGCTCGCGCAGGCGCAGGCCCGCATCGGCAAGGACGACGAGGCGCTGGCGAACTTCAACCGCGCGCTGGAGCTCGACAAGGATTCGCCGGTCGCGACCGCCGGCAAGGCGACCCTGTTGCAGGCTTTCGGGGATTTCGAGGAGGCGGATGTCCTGTTCCGGCGCAGCTTCGAGCTCGATCCCGACAACGGCGAGAATTACCGGGTCTTCATCGCCTCGCACAAGACCAAGCCGGGCGATCCGATCATCGACCAGATGCTGCGGCAGTATGAGAACCCCCGACTGTCCGTCACCGACCGCATGAACCTCGGCTTCGCCCTAGCGAAGGCGCTGGAGGACACCAAGGACTACGGCCGCGTCTTCCACTATCTCGACGAGGCCAACCGGCTGATGTGGGCGGCCTCGCCGCACAACATGGCGGCGCGGCGCAAGGTCGTGGACATGACCAAGAGCGCCTACGCGGATTTTGACTGGCACGGCGCCTCGATCGAAGGCGCGACGGACTACGCGCCGATCTTCGTGACCGGCATGCCGCGCTCGGGAACGACGCTCGTGGAGCAGATCATCGCCAGCCATTCCACGGTCGCCGGCGCCGGCGAGGTGGGCGAGGCGGCGCAATCCGCGCACCGGTTTCTCGCGGACGGCAAGAACGCGCGGGCGGTCGGCGAGATCCCGGCGGCGGAGATCGCTGATCTCGGCCGCGAGATGGAGCGGATCCTGCGGGCGCGGCGCCCGGAGGCCGAACGGGTCACAGACAAGTCGATCCAGTCCTACATGCATCTCGGGTTGATCCGGCTCGCCATGCCGAACGCGCGCTTCGTCGTCGTCCGGCGTGACCCGCGTGACAACCTGCTGTCGATCTACAAGAACAAGTTCCCCGAGGACACGCACCAGTATGCCTATGACCAGCGCGAACTCGTGCGCTACTACGGCACCTTCGTCGAGATGATCGACTTCTGGCGCGAGCTCGTGCCCGACTGGTTCTACGAGGTCCAGTACGAAGAGCTCGTGGCCAATCCCGAGGAGGAGACGCGCAAGCTGATCGCGGCCTGCGGGCTCGACTGGGAGGATGCCTGCCTGAGCTTCCACGAGAACAAGCGCAAGATCGAAACCCTGTCGGTCTACCAGGTGCGACAGCCGATCACCAAGAGCTCGGTCAAGGGCTGGCAGCGCTACGAGAAGGAGCTGAAGCCGATGCTCGATGCGCTGCGGGAAGGCGGATATGTCGCTGACTGACATCGCCCGTCGGATCCGCGATGCCGCGCGGGCGGCGGGGCGGGACGAAGGCTCGGTGACGCTCATCGCGGTGTCAAAGGTGCAGCCGCTCGACCGTGTGGTGTCGGTGCTGGAGGAAGGCCACCGCGTCTTCGGCGAGAACTACGTGCAGGAGGCGGCGGGCAAGTGGCCGGACCTGCGCGAGCGGTTCGAGGGCGTGAAGCTCCACATGATCGGGCCGTTGCAGACCAACAAGGCGAAAGTGGCGGTCGAGCTTTTCGACGCGATCCATACGCTGGACCGTCCCTCGCTCGCCGAGAAACTCGCGCGGCTCGCCGATGCGCGCGGTGCGTGTCCGGAGCTCTTCGTCCAGGTCAATACCGGCGAGGAGCCGCAGAAGGCGGGCGTGCTGCCGGCTGACGCCGACGGATTTGTCGCCGCCTGCCGCGGGCTCGGCCTGCCGCTCGCGGGGCTGATGTGCATCCCGCCCGAGGGGGTCGATACCACGCCGCATTTTGCGTTGCTGCGGGCGATGGCAGAGCGGAATGGATTGTCAGGCCTGTCGATGGGGATGAGCGCGGATTTCGAGGCGGCGATCGCCGAGGGCGCGACGCATGTCCGCGTCGGCTCGGCGATCTTCGGCGCGCGGGATTACGGCGCGCGCTGAGGGGGCTTTCCGCCCCCTCTTGGCCTTGCGGCCAGTTCACCCCCGAGGATATGTCCGGGCAAGATGAAATCAGCGGTCGGGGACGATCACCCGTGTTCCCGGCGCGGCGTGGCGGGCGACGAAGAGAAGGTCGCGGCGCGCGAGGGCGAGGCAGCCGGCCGTCGGGTAACCGGGGCGGCGCCACTGGTGGATGAAGATCGCCGAGCCGCGGCCCGGCGTGGCATCGGGCCAGTTCCAGTCCAGGGGCAGGATCAGGTCGTAGAGGGGATCGGCGCGGCGGAGGCGCTCGGCGCTCTTGCCGAAGGGTTTGCGGGTCAGGTGGTTGTAGTCGGGATGGTCCGGCGCGTCGCACCAGCGATCCTCGAGGTGGATCGGCCTGGCCCAGGGCGGCAGGCTGCTGGCGGCAATGCGGTCGGCCCGGTAGAGAAGGCCGATGACGCGGTGCGGGCCGGTCGGCGTCGCGCCGTCACCCTCGCGCTTGTCGGCGCGGATGCCGCCGCGCCCGGTCGAGACCGGGAAGGTCCGGCCGAGAAAGCGCAGGCCGGTCGGGGTCAGGACGAGGTCTTCGGGGCTCATAGCAGGTGGCCGGATTTCCGCGCCTTGGTGGCGAGATAACCCTCGTTGTGACGCGTCTGGCCGACCTTCAGCGGCACGCGCTCGGCCACCGCGATGCCCATCGCCTCCATCATCCGGATCTTGGCCGGGTTGTTGGTCAGGAGCCGGACGGAGGAGAAGCCGAGTTGCTTGAGAAGCCCGGCGCCGAGCCGGAAGTCGCGCTCGTCATCCTCGAAGCCGAGCCGATGGTTGGCCTCGACCGTGTCGAAGCCCTGATCCTGCAACGAATAGGCGCGCATCTTGTTGGCGAGGCCGATGCCGCGGCCTTCCTGGTTGAGATAGAGCAGCACGCCCGCACCCTCGGCGCCCATCTGGGCGAGGGCGGCGCGCAGCTGCGGGCCGCAGTCGCATTTGAGGCTGCCGAGGAGGTCGCCGGTGAAGCAGGCCGAATGCAGCCGCGCAAGGACCGGCTTGTCGCGCGGCGGGCGGCCGATCTCGATCGCGTAATGCTCCTCGCCACCGTCGTCGGGGCGGAACACATGTAGCCGGCCGGCCTCGGCCGCGACCATCGGCACGCGGGCGGCGATCACCGGATGCAGCGTGCTCGCGCGGGCAAGTTCCGGCGCCGCCTTGTCCCAGTCGATGAGCGTGAGGTTCTCGGTCGCGGCGAGGCGCAGAGCGCCGGCAGCCGGGACGAGCACGGCCGCGGGCAGCAGGCGGGCGGACTTGGCCAGCGAGATCGCGGCGCGGGCGAGCGTGGCGTCGCCGTCGCGCAGGCTCTGGAACGGTCCCTTCATCGGCGCGCGGAGATCGTCGGCCGGATCGGCGGCGGCGGCGATCCAGGCCGGGGTCGCATCGTCGGGGACGGCGAGCCGGGCGATGTCGCCGTCATAGGCGCGCGCCTTCAACGTCTCGGCGCGCCGGACGGTGATGGCGAGCGTGAGCGACCCCAGCGCACGGAGCGCGGCGAAGCGGTCCGGGTCCAGCGCCTCGGCCGCGAGCGCGAGTGCCGCCTCGCCGCCGGCGGTCAGGACAACGGGCACCCCCATGCGCAGGTCGGCACGGGCTCGATTCAGGCGTTCGATGATGTCGGGGCCGAGGGGCATTGGGTATCCGCGCTGCTGTCAGACCTTTAGATAATCCGGCGCCGCGGAAATTGAAACATTTCCCGTGAAGGCGACACGACCGCGTGAGAAAACCGTCGCATCCCTTGCCGGGTTCCGGGCGGCGGCACATCTTCGGAGACGGAAGCGGAGGGCAACATCATGGCCAATCTGAAGAAAATCCTGCTTGTCGACGATGACGACGATCTGCGCGACGCGCTGGCGGAGCAGCTCGTCTCGACCGAGGATTTCGACGTCTTCGAAGCCGGCAACGGCGTTGAAGGCATCGCGAAGATCACGGCGGGTATATACGATCTGATCATTCTCGACGTCGGCTTGCCGGACACCGATGGCCGCGAGCTGTGCAAGAAGATGCGCAAGCATGGCGTGAAATGCCCGATCCTGATGCTGACCGGGCATGACGGCGATGCCGACACGATCCTCGGTCTCGATGCGGGGGCGAACGACTATGTCACCAAGCCGTTCAAGTTCCCCGTCCTCCTGGCGCGGATCCGGGCGCAGCTCAGGACGCACGAGCAGTCCGAGGACGCGATCTTCCAGCTTGGGCCCTACACGTTCAAACCGGCCATGAAGATGCTGATCGACGAGCGGGACAGGAAGATCCGGCTCACCGAGAAGGAGACCAACATCCTCAAGTTTCTCTACCGGGCAACCGAGGGCGTGGTGCCGCGCGACGTGCTTTTACACGAGGTCTGGGGCTATAATGCGGGGGTCACGACCCACACGCTGGAGACGCATATCTACAGGCTTCGCCAAAAAATTGAACCAGATCCGTCAAATGCGCGCCTTCTTGTGACCGAATCGGGCGGGTATCGTCTGGTAGCGTAGACCGAAGAATCCCCTGGCCGCGTCGGGGTTATGGCGCGGCATCCTCCCTGTTGGACTGGCCGGGCTTCATGCCCGGCCTTTTTTTTGCAGGTCACGCCGCCGCGGTGTTACTCGACCGCCGCCGTTGTCGCCGGGGGAAAGCTCTTGTCGGCCAGGAACGGGTAGGCGATCGCCGCGAGCTGCTGGCGCTCGGGCCCGTCGATGCGCAAGAAATGCCAGCTATCGTCTTCGCGAACCGCGAGGAGCGGCTGTTCGTGGCGGGTCTTCTTGCCGCCGGCGATCGTGGTGAAGGCGGTGGGGATGAGAACCCAGGTCGCCTCGGAGCCGTCGCCGAGCGCCGCGTCCTCGGCGTCGAGCGCGTCGAGATTGGCGGTGACGTCGCGGTATTTCGTGCCCTTCATCAGGTCCTTCGTCTGCTCGATCAGCGTCGATTCGAGCTTGTTCGTCTCGAGCCCGCTGGCGCCGGCAAAGACGTTGAGAATGCGGGGCGGCAGGGCACCGACGATCTTCTCGGCGTTGCCGGCGGTGATCGAGCGCAAATAGGTGTCGAGCGACTTCTGCATCGCTTGCGCTTCCGCCGGGCTGAGCGGGCGGGCGGCGGCGGGAAGCGCCGCGAGGGCAGCAAGGGCGGCGGCAAGAACGATACGCATCGAAACCTCCTTCGGCGTCTGGCTTGCGGCCGATCTTGCACAGCGTCCACGCGGGCTCAAGGGCCGGGCGTGGACATTCGCGATCCTCCGCCGTTAAGGTCGCGCGGCGCACGCGAAGCAGGAGACCGACATGCCATTCACCATCGCCACCTGGAACATCAACTCCGTCCGCCTGCGCGAGGCGCTGGTGCAGCGACTGATGGCGGAGGAGGCGCCGGACATCCTGTGTCTGCAGGAATGCAAGTCGCCGGTCGAGAAGATTCCGACCGAGGGCTTCGCGGAGCTCGGCTACCGGCACATGGTGGCGCGCGGGCAGAAGGGTTACAACGGCGTGGCGATCCTCTCGAAACTGCCGCTCGAGGAGGTCGGCGCGCATGATTTCGTCGATCTCGGCCATGCCCGTCACGTTGCGGCGCGGCTTGGGAACGGGGTGACGATCCACAATTTCTACGTTCCGGCCGGCGGTGACATTCCCGACCGGGAAGCGAACGTGAAGTTCGGCCAGAAGCTCGATTACGTCACGGCGATGCGCGACTGGGCGCATGGCGAGAAGCCGGAAAAGGCGATCCTCGTCGGCGATCTCAACATCGCGCCGCGCGAGGACGACGTGTGGAACCACAAGCAGCTTCTGAAGATCGTCAGCCATACGCCGATCGAGGTCGAGCATCTCGGCGCGGCGCAGGAGGCCGGGGCCTGGGTGGACGTCACCCGCAAGGACATTCCCGAGGGGCAGCTTTACAGCTGGTGGTCCTACCGCTCGCCGGACTGGGACGCGGCGGACAAGGGCCGGCGGCTCGACCACATCTGGGCTACGCCCGACATCGCCAATGCCGGGTATGGAAGCCGGGTGCTGCGTGCCGCGCGCGGCTGGGAACAGCCGTCGGACCACGCCCCGGTCTTCGCGACGTTCGATCTGTGACTGAAGCGGTCTGGGGCCGTTATCGGCGCGTCACACTGCCCGCGGCGCGCGTCGGCGCAGCCGTGCGAGGCTGAGTTCGAGCGCCTCGAACTCCAGCAGCTCGCGGCGGACAGGACTGGAATGCAGCGGCAACGCGCCGCGCGCGGCGAGCGCGCCGGGGGCGGTGGTGCGCGCAAGCGCGGGGTTGGCAGCGATCCGGCCGAGATAGAGGCTCTCGGTCCAGACCCCGCCGGCGGCGATCAGCGCGTGACGCTCCAGCAACAGGCCGTGGCAGATCGCGGTCGCGCTCTCCGCCTCCCACACGGCGGTCTCCCCATTCACCAGGTGACGCGCCTCGACGAGAACCTCCTCCTCGCCGAAATGGTACTCGACGTCGGCGCCTGACAGCGCGATGCGTTGGGAGGGCTGCGCGACAAGGTCGCTTCCGAGGCCGAAATACGGCGCAATGAGCCGCACCGGCCTAAAGCTGCCGATCGCGGGAACCTCGACGCCGCCCTGCCAGAGCACGGGCTGCAGCCCCTCATCGGCCGTCAGGACGAGGTCACCGGGCCGGATTGAGGCGATCGGCCGCGGCCCGTCGGCGGTCACGATCTCGGTCCAGGGCGCGAGGCCGGGCGTCGGTCCCACCGTTTGCCAGTGATCGGCGAGCCCGAACCAGTCCAAGGCCGTATGGCGCGGGCCTTCGCGGTCGGTGTCGAACAGCGCGCCGATCTCGCCCGCCAGAAGCGGCAGCGCGACGTTCGCCTCTTGCTGACGGATCGTGCCGCTCGTGAGGTTTTCGGCGGTGAGGAGGCTCCTCCCGCGGCGGTGGTCCCAGTGGTAGCTGAGCCGAAGCTGACCTGAGACCGGAACCCGGCCGAGGCCGATGGAGAGATGGCTGACGTCAGGCCCGTGCCGGCGCAGGAAGTGCAGGCGCCCGTCGGTTGTCGCCTCGAGTGCGAAAATGCGCTGCGGCTCCATCCGCGGCGCGAGGCGCAGGACCGGGCCGCGGACGCGCGCGACCTCGTCGAGGTCAAGTTCGAAGACCAGCGTGCCAACGTCGAGGCGCACTGGAAGCCCCGTCGCCCCGATCCGCTGCGTCGGGCCGCCGATCTTGCGGAGTGCAAGCCAAGTCATGCCGCGTGACCTCCGCAGGCGGAGGCCGGCGCGGCCTTGTGTCTGCCCGGACTGCTCGTTCTTGCCATGTTCCCAATATGTCCGGTCGCGCCCGATTTGTGAATCGCCATTTTCATGAATGATTCTCGGCGACTCGAGGCCGGTGGCGGCGGCGCAACAGTCGCGCCGCATTGAAGGGCCGGGCGGATGCGGGTAACGCTGTGCCACCTTGATAAGGAGCGCACCTTGACCGATCCCATCGACGCCGTCCGGCTGACCGCCGACCTGATCCGCTGCCCCTCGGTCACGCCCGAGGAAGGGGGGGCGCTGGTGCTTCTGCAGACGCTGCTCGAGGGCGCGGGTTTTGAGTGCCACCGGGTCGACCGGGCGGGCACGCCCAATCTCTTCGCGCGCTGGGGGCGGAAGGGCGCGGCGCGGACATTCGGCTTCAACGGCCATACCGACGTGGTGCCGGTGGGCGACGGCGGAGCCTGGAGCCGCGATCCGTTTGGCGGCGAGATTGTCGACGGCTGGCTCTGGGGCCGGGGCGCGACCGACATGAAATCCGGGGTCGCGGCCTTCGCAGCTGCCGCGGTCGATTTCGTCCGCGCGACGCCGCCGGATGGCGCGATCGTCCTGACGATCACCGGCGACGAGGAGGGGCCGGGGACGGACGGCACGGTGGCGCTGCTCGACTGGATGGCGGCCGAGGGTGAGGCGATGTCGGTGTGCCTCGTCGGCGAGCCGACCTGTCCGGAGCGTATGGGCGACATGATGAAGATCGGCCGGCGCGGCTCGATGAACGCGCAGATCGTGGCGCAGGGGGTGCAGGGCCATTCGGCCTATCCGCACCGGGCGAAGAATCCGCTCCACGCGCTGGTGCGGCTTCTCGACCGGATCGCCTCGGAGTCGCTCGACCACGGGACCGAGCATTTCGATGCCTCGACGCTCGCCGTGACCTCGGTCGATACCGGGAACACGGCGACGAACGTGATCCCGGCGCGGGCACGGGCGGCGCTGAACATCCGCTTCAACGATGCCCACAGCTCCGCGAGCCTCACGGACTGGCTGAAGGCCGAGGCGGTGAAGGTCGGCGCCGAAACCGGCGTTGGGTTCACGGTCGAGGTGCAGGTGTCGGGCGAGAGCTTCCTGACCCCGCCCGGCGATTTCGTGCGGCTGGTGGCGGGGGCGGTGGCGGCCGAGACCGCGGTGGAGCCGGTCCTGTCGACTTCGGGCGGAACCTCGGATGCGCGGTTCGTCAAGGACCATTGCCCGGTCGTGGAGTTCGGGTTGGTTGGCAAGACCATGCATCAGGTCGACGAACGGGTCGAGGTGGCGCAGATCGCCCAACTGAAGGCGATCTACGCCCGCATCCTTCAGGATTACTTCGCCTGACCTCGGGCGCGGCGGAGAGCGCGGGCGCCTCCGGTGGGGAGATTTGGGCCGGGATGCAGGGGAGTGGCGGGGCGCGAAGCCGCGCCATCCCCGGGTGCCGTCACCTCAACCGCTTGAGGATGTCGAGGCTCGCATAGCCGTCCGGGATCATGCCGATCGCGCGCTGGTAGGCGCGGATCGCGGCGATCGTGTTGGGGCCGATTTTGCCGTCAACGCCCTGGGTGTTGAAGCCGGCGCGGGTCAGGCGCTCCTGCAGCTCGCGACGTTCGGCGAAGAGAAGCGCCCGGTCGTCGCGCGGCCAGCCCGTCCGGATCGGGCCGCCGCCGGCGATGCGGTCGGCGAGGTGGCCGACGCCGATCACATAGGCATCGGCGGCGTTGTAGCGCTCGATCACCTGGAAGTTCTTGAAGATCATGAAGGCCGCGCCGCGGGCGCCGGCCGGCATCAGGATCGAGGCCGAGCCGTGGTTCGGCACCACCCGCCCGTCCATGTCGCGCACGCCGAGCGCGGCCCAGTCCGAAGGCGATTTCTTGATCCGGTCGCCGGTGAGGCCGAAATCGAAGCCGCGCGGCAGCTGCACCTCGACGCCCCAGGGCCGGCCCTTCTGCCAGCCGAAACGGGCGAGATAGGCCGCCGTCGAGGCCAGCGCGTCGGCGGGGTTGTCCGACCAGATGTCGCGCTTGCCGTCGCCGGTGAAATCCACCGCATAGGCGAGATAAGAGGTCGGGATGAACTGGGTATGGCCCATCGCGCCGGCCCAGCTTCCGGTCATCGCGCGCGGGTCGACATCGCCCGCCTGGACGATCTTCAGCGCCGCGATGAGCTGGCTTTCGAAGAAACTGCCGCGGCGCCCGTCATAGGCGAGCGTCGCCAGCGACTCGATCAGTGGCATCGTGCCGCGATGGGTGCCGTAGGAGCTTTCCAGGCCCCAGACCGCCACCACCACTTCCTTGTCGACGCCGTAGGTCGCCTCGATCCGTTCGAGGAGCTTGCGGTGCTCGGCGAGTGCCGCGCGGCCGTTGGCCACCCGCTTTTCCGAGGCGGCGCTGTCGAGGTAGTCCCAGATCGTCTTGGTGAACTCGCTCTGGTTGCGGTCCTTGGCGATCACGTCGGTATTGTATTCGACGCCCCGGAAGGCCCGGTCGAACACGTCCGCCCGGATCCCCTGCGCCTTCGCGCGGCCGCGGAAGCCGTTGATCCAGCGGTCGAAGCCCTGGTTGTAGGCGGCCGGGACGATCTTCTCCGGTTCCTCCACGACGATCCCTTCCCTGGCTGGAACGCCCGGCACCGATCCGGCCGCTTCCGCCACCAGCGGAAGCAACGTGCAAAGCGTGACGATCCCGGCTGTCTGTCGCATGTCTCACCTGCCTCGTTCGTTTCTTTGCCCGAAGTGTAGCGCCACGGCGCGCTTCGGGAAAGACTCGCCTGAACCGGTCGGCGGCGCGGCGCAATCCTCAGCGCCGCTTACGCTCCACTCGCCGCTTGGTACGCGCGGATTTCGCCTTCGCCTGGCCGGGCCGGCGCCCCGTGGGGCGGCCGCGCCGCGCCGAGGCGCCGGCGGCCATTGGCCGCCCCTCGATCTCCAGAAGCTCCAGCATAAGGCCACCGGTGACCGGCACCGCCTCGGCAAGGCGCACCGTGACCCGCTGGCCGATGCCGATCTCGGTCCCGGTATCGGCGCCCATCAGGGTTTGGCTCTTGGGGTCGTAGTGGAAGAACTCGCGGCCCAGCGTACGGATCGGGATGATCCCGTCCGCTCCGGTCTCGTCGAGCTTCACGAAGAGCCCGAAGCGGGCGATGCCGCTGACGCGGCCGGCGAACTCGTTGCCGACGCGTTCGGAGAGATAGGCTGCGAGGTAGCGGTCGGTCGTGTCGCGCTCGGCGGCCATCGAGCGGCGCTCGGTCTCCGAGATATGCGTTGCCGTCTCCTCCAGCATCTCGATGTCCTGCGGGGAGAGCCCGTCCTCGCCCCAGCCGTGGCCGAGGATCAGCGCCCGGTGCACGACCAGGTCGGAGTAGCGCCGGATCGGCGAGGTGAAATGGGCGTAGCTCTTCAGCGCGAGGCCGAAATGGCCGAAATTCTCGGCGTGGTAATAGGCCTGGGTCATCGAGCGCAGAGTCGTGATGTTCAATAGCTCGTCGAAATCGGTGCCCTCGGCCTGCGCCAGAAGCCGGTTCAGGTGCTCGGTCCTGAGAACCTGCCCCTTGGCCAGCGTGAATCCTGAGGCTTCCGCGACCTCACGGAGCGCGTCGAGCTTGTCCGGCGAGGGTTCCTCGTGCACCCGGAAAAGGAGCGGGCGGCGCAGGCGGATCAGTTCCTCGGCGGCGGCGACATTGGCGAGGATCATGAATTCCTCGATCAGCCGGTGCGCGTCGAGCCGCTCGCGGAAGGCGACCGATAGAACCTCACCCTCCTCGCTCAGGACGATCTTGCGTTCCGGCAGATCGAGGTCCAGCGGCTGGCGCATCGCGCGGGCGGTCTTCGTCGCCTCGTAGGCGGCGTAGAGCGGCTTGATGACGTCGCCCAGAAGTGCTTCGCAGCGCTCGTTCGGGCGGCCGTCCTCGGCCTCCTGCACCTCGGTGTAGTGGAGGCTCGCCACCGACCTGATCATCGCCCGGGTGAAGCGGTGCGAGACCTTGCGGCCTTTCGAATCGAGCTTCATCCAGACCGCGAGGACCGGCCGCGCGACGCCTTCGTGCAGCGAGCAGAGATCGCCAGAGAGCCGGTCCGGCAGCATCGGCACCACCCGGTCGGGGAAATAGGTCGAGTTGCCGCGGTGCCGCGCCTCGCGGTCCAGGGCCGAGCCCGGTGTGACGTAATGCGCGACATCGGCGATGGCGACCCAGACGATATGGCCGCCCTCGTTCTTCGGATCCTCGTCGGCATGGGCATAGCAGGCATCGTCATGGTCGCGCGCATCGGCCGGGTCGATGGTGACGAAGGGCAGATGGCGCAGGTCCTCGCGGTCGCCGAGCGGCGCCGGCTTCCTGCCGTCCGCCTCCTCGATCGCCGCGTCGGGGAAGTCGTCGGGAATGCCGTGCTGGTGGATCGCGATGAGCGACACCGCCTTCGGCGCCGACGGATCGCCGAGCCGCGCGAGGATCCGCGCCTTGGGCAGGCCCATCCGCCCCTTCGGCCCGGCCTGCTCGGCCTCGACCAGTTCGCCGTCCTTCGCGCCCTGCGTGGCGTCGGCGGCGACCAGCCATTCCTTTTCCGAGCCCTTGTCGATCGGCACGATCCGCCCGCCTTCGGTTGCCTTGCGGAAGATGCCGATGACCTTGTGCGGATTGGCACCGATCTTGCGGATCAGCCGCGCCTCGTAGTGGTGGTCTTCGCCCCTCACCTCGGTGACGCGGGCGAGGATGCGGTCGCCCTCCGCCACCGGCGCGTCGGCCTTGCGCGGCTGGAACAGCACCCGCGGCTCCGGCCCCTCGCCCTGCCATTCCAAGGGCCGCGCGAACTGGTCGCCGTTGCGGTCGGGCGGCAGGATGGCGAGGATCGTCACCGGCGGCAGCTTCTCGGGGTCGCGGTAGGTCTTGCGGCGGCGCTCCAGATTGCCCTCCGACTCGAGCTCCTTCAGGAGCCGCTTCAGCTCGATCCGGTCGCCTCCCTTGATGCCGAAAGCCTTCGCGATATCGCGCTTGGCCGAGAGGCCGGGATTGTCGGCGATCCAGTCGAGGATCTCGGTCTTGGAGGGAATACGCGCCATGCGCATCAGCTAGCACGCAAGCGGGACGGCGTCATGCGGAAAGCGATGGCGCCGGGTGGCTTCGGCAGTGAGCCGGAGGCGCAAGAAGAAGCTTCTCGGGCCGGGTCGGTGGAGCTGTTCAGGTCAGATGAAGCGGCTGACGCCGCCGAGGCGTGAGCCGTGACCTCAGCAGCGCCATCGGATGGCTCCGGAGCGTGAGCCGCATCGCGGCGTAGTCCTCCACCACATGTTCGCCCTCCCCCATCTCGGCGAAGCTCACGACCGGCTCCACGATCCCCTCGCCGTCGATGTCGTCCGCAAAGAGCGGCAGCGGCCGGTCGGTCGTGGCGCGCGCGGCCCAGAGCGCGTCGCGGCGGCTGAGCCCGAGGCCGGCGAAGGCATCGGCCTCGGCCAGGAGCGTCAGCGTGCGGGGGGCGATGCCGGCGCGGCGCCAGACATCCTCGACCGCGCGGTAGCCGTTGCCGCGTGCCGCGGTGATCCACTCGCCCTCCTCCTCGGCCAGGCCGCGGATCTGGCGGAGGCCGAGGCGGAGCGCGAGCCCGCCCTCGCGCAGCGCCTCCATCCGGTTGTCCCAGGTGCTCGCGTTGATGCAGACCGGCAGCACCGTGACCCCATGCGCGCGCGCGTCGCGCACGATCTGGGCCGGGGCGTAGAAACCCATCGGCTGGGAGTTGAGGAGCGCGCAGGCGAAGATGCCGGGATGGCGGTATTTCAGCCAGGCCGAGGCATAGACCAGAAGCGCGAAGCTCGCCGCGTGGCTTTCGGGGAAGCCGTAGCTGCCGAAGCCCTCGATCTGGGAGAAGCAGCGTGCGGAGAAGTCGTCGTCATAGCCGTTCGCGCGCATGCCCTCCATGAAGCGTTCGCGGAACTCCGAGACATTGCCATGCTTCTTGAAGGTGGCGAGCGAGCGGCGGAGCCGGTCGGCCTCCTCGGGCGAGAAGCCCGCGCCGATGATCGCGATCTGCATCGCCTGTTCCTGAAAGAGCGGCACGCCGAGGGTCTTTTCCAGCACCGCGCCGAGCGCGTCGGAGGGGAAGGTGACCCGTTCCTGCCCGTTACGGCGGCGGATGAAGGGATGCACCATGTCGCCCTGGATCGGGCCGGGGCGGATGATCGCGACCTGGATCACGAGATCGTAGAACTTCCTCGGCTTCATCCGCGGCAGGAAGTTCATCTGCGCCCGGCTCTCGACCTGGAAGACGCCGATCGAATCGGCCTCGCAGAGCATGTCATAGACCTCCGGATCCTCGGCGGGGAGGGTGGCGAGCGTGTAGCCGGTCTTGTGGTGCCGGGCGATCAGGTCGAAGGCCTTGCGGATGCAGCTGAGCATGCCGAGCGCCAGCACATCGACCTTGAGGATGCCGAGCGCGTCGATGTCGTCCTTGTCCCAGGGAATGACCGTGCGGCCCTCCATCGTCGCGTTCTCGACCGGCACCAGCTCGTCGAGCCGTCCCTCAGTCATGATGAAGCCGCCGACATGCTGGGAGAGGTGGCGGGGAAAACCCTGGATCTCGGCGATGAGGTCGAGCGTCTGCAAAAGCCGCCGGTCGGCCGGGTCGAGCCCGATCTCCTGCAGCCGCTCGGGCGAGACTGCGCCGCCGCCCCAGCCCCAGATCTGGCTCGACATGGCCGAGAGCGTGTCGTCGCTGAGCCCCATCGCGCGGCCGACCTCGCGCACGGCGCGCTTGCCGCGGTAATGGATCACGGTGGCGCAGAGCCCCGCGCGGTGACGGCCGTATTTCTGGTAGATGTGCTGGATCACCTCCTCGCGCCGCTCGTGCTCGAAATCGACGTCGATGTCGGGGGGCTCGTCGCGCGCCTCGGAGACGAAGCGCTCGAAGACCATGGTGCCGATCTCGGGGCTGACCGAGGTGACGCCGAGCGCGTAGCAGACCACCGAATTGGCCGCCGAGCCGCGGCCCTGGCAGAGGATGCCGCGGGCTCTTGCGAAGGCGACGACATCGCGGACGGTGAGGAAATAGGGCTCGTAGCCCAGCTTGGCGATGAGGGCGAGCTCGTGCTTCGCCATCGCCCGCACCCGGTCCGGCGTGCCGTTCGGATAACGCCAGCGCAGGCCCTCATGGGTCAGGCGCGCGAGGCGGGCGGCGGGTGCCTCGCCGTCCGAGACTTCGGAAGGATATTCGTAGCGCAACTCGTCGAGCGAGAAGGCGAGGCGGCCCGCGATCTCGCCCGAGCGGTGGACGGCATCCGCGTGGCCCGCGAAGATCCGCAGCATCTCGGCCTCGGGCCTGAGGCGCTGTTCGGCATTGGCAAGCGCCGCGCGGCCGAGATCGTCGACACGGATGCCGGTACGAATCGCGGTCAGCACGTCGGCGAGGCGGCGGCGCGCGGGCTGGTGCATGAGCGGGCGGGCGGAGGCGACGGTCGGCAGGCCGAGGTCGTGGGCGAGGGTGGCGAGCCGATCGAAGCGGGCGCTATCCGCGCCGTCGTAAGAGGGCGCCATCAGGAGCGCGAGCCGGTCCCCGCCAAGGCGGCGCGTCAGCCGTTCCGCCCGTGTTGCCCATGCGCCCGCGCCGCCCCCCGGCCTGTCCGCCCGTGTCAGCGTCTCGGGTGGCGGGTGGAGGAGCAGCTCCATCCCCGTCGCGCCCCAGGCGAGGAGGTCGTCGAAGTCGAGATGGCACTCCCCCTTCGGCGCCCGGAGCCGACCGGCCGAGATCAGCCGGCAGAGCCGCCCCCAGCCGGCGCGGTCCTGTGGCAAGGCGGTGACTGTGAACCCGTCGGTCAGGCGGATCAGCGCGGCGGGGATGAGGCGCGGCGCCGTTCCCGTCTGGCGCCGGATCTCCCGCGCCGCGACATGGGCACGGACGATCCCGGCCACGGAGTTCTGATCGGCGATGGCGAGCGCCTTCTGGCCGAACTCGGCCGCCGTGCCCATCAGCTCCTCGGGATGCGAGGCCCCGGTGAGGAAGGTGAAGTTCGAGGTGGCGGACAGTTCGATGAACATGCGGGAACCCTGACAGCCGCATTATCATATTCATGCTTTGTTCTCATTGCGAGTCCCCAAGGGGGCCGCCTCCGGCGCCGCCATTTCGGACAGAGATCGCTGTTCTCACTTTCTGTCCGAAAATACTCTCGGGGGTGAGCCCCGGATCTCATCCGGGGCGAGGGGGCGGAAAGCCCCCTCAGCCGAAAAACGGTAACGGCCGCCCGAAGGCGGCCGTTCCAGAGGGTCGGGTGCGGGTTTCTCAGCCCTTGCGCGCGGCGCGGACCGCTTCCTCGAGCTTGCCGAGCGCCTCGGTGAAGACGCCGTCCTGGATGGTGATCGGCGAGAGGAAGCGGATCACGTTGCCATGGACGCCGCAGGTCAGGAGCAGGAGACCACGGTTCAGCGCTTCGGCCCGGACCTTGTTCGCGAAATCGGCCGAGGGCTTGCCGCCGAGATTGAACTCGACCGCGTTCATGAAGCCCGGGCCGCGGATGTCGACGATCTCGGGCACGTCGTCGCGCAAGCTGGCGAGGTGCTGCTTCAGCCGCGCGCCGAGCTGGTTGGCGCGGTCGCAGAGCCCCTCTTCCTCGATCACGTCGAGGACCGCGTTCGCAGCCGCGATGCCGAGCGGGCTGCCGCCATAGGTGCCGCCGAGTCCGCCCGGCGCGGGGGCGTCCATGATCTCGGCGCGGCCGGTGACGGCGGCCAGCGGGAAGCCGCCGGCGAGCGACTTGGCCATCGTCGTGAGATCGGGCGCGACGTCGTGATGGTCCATCGCGAACATCTTGCCGGTGCGGGCGAAGCCGGTCTGCACCTCGTCGGCGATCAGGAGGATGCCGTGCTCGTCGCAGATCGCGCGAAGCGCCACCATGAACTCGCGCGGCGCCTCATAGAAGCCGCCCTCGCCCTGCACCGGCTCGACGATGATCGCGGCGACGCGCTTGGGGTCGACATCGGCCTTGAAGAGGTAGTTGAGCGCGTCGATCGACTTCTCGACCGTCATGCCGTGCATCGGCACCGGGAAGGGCGCGTGGAACACATCCGCGGGCATGCCGCCGAAGCCGACCTTGTAGGGCACGACCTTGCCGGTGAGCGCCATGCCCATGAAGGTGCGGCCGTGGAAGCCGCCGGTAAAGGCGACGACGGCCTGGCGGCCGGTCGCGGCGCGGGCGATCTTGACCGCGTTCTCCACGGCCTCGGCGCCGGTGGTCACGAAGATCGACTTCTTCTCGCCCCTGCCCGGAACCATGCCGTTCAGCCGCTCGGCAAGGCGGACGTAGTTCTCGTAAGGCACGACCTGGTGGCAGGTATGGGTGAAACGGTCGATCTGGTCCTTCACGGCCGCGATCACCTTCGGGTGGCGGTGGCCGGTGTTCAGGACCGCGATGCCGGAGGCGAAGTCGATGTAGCGGTTGCCTTCCTTGTCCCAGATCTCCGCATTCTCGGCCCGGTCGGCATAGATCTGCGTCATCACGCCGACGCCGCGCGACATGGCGGCCTTGCGGCGGGTTTCGATCTCGGCGTTCAGCATGGTGGCTCTCCTCGGAACGTTGTCCGCCTCCAATAGTCCTTCGGCAGGAAATGATCAATATTGCGAATTGCTGCACAATAAATTTATCGCTATGGGGTGGAACGGGCAGGAAAGGGATCGCCGGGCATGGATTTCGACACCGGATCGCGGCTGAAGGAAGAGCGCGAGAAGCTGCGCCTGTCGCAGCGCCAGCTCGCGACGGCGACCGGCGTCACGAGCGGCATGATCTCGATGATCGAGCAGAACCGCACCAGCCCCTCGGTGGCGACGCTGAAGAAGATCCTCGCCGGGCTCGGCATCTCGCTGGGCGACTTCTTCGCGGGCGGCGGCGATGGCGGGACGAAATGGCATTTCCGGCATGACGAACTGCGCGAGATCACGCCCGCGGCGAAGCTCGGCGAGGCCGGCGGGGGGGTGGTCTTCCGCCAGGTCGGGCGGCCCGGCGCCAGCGCGGTGCAGATGCTGTACGAGACCTATGCTTCGGGTGCCGATACCGGGGCGGAGCTTTACAGCCACGACGCCGAGGAGGCGGGGATCGTGATCTCGGGCCGGGTGCTGGTCACGGTCGGTGCGGAAACGCAGCTTCTGACCGCGGGCGACGGCTATCTCTTCAACAGCCGCACGCCGCACCGGTTTCACAATCCGGGGCCGGATGATTGCGTCATCGTCTCGGCCTGTACCCCGCCGACCTTCTGATCCCGCGTCGCCGTCGGCGGAATCGTGCGGACCGCGCGCGGCGATTTCGGCCAGGCTTGGCCGAGTGAATCCCCGCTTATGGCCAGACCGGCTGCGAGGGGCGATCCTAGGGGCCCTAGTCCCAAAGGAAAGGAGCCTCTCATGGACTATGAACAGCACATGCCGGGCCGCTCCTCCTACGATCCCTCCCGCGCCCGGCCGCAGATGCCCCGCGAGGGCGGGGCAGGCCGCGTCCTGCTTGTAACCGCCGTCATCATCGTGGCACTCGCGCTGGTGCTCGGGATGGCGGGCGGTGGCGGGGAGGTCGCGCCGGCCGATCCGGCCGCTGCGCCCGCGGCGACGGAAACCGCGCCTGCGGCGACCGAGTGACGACACCGACAGGACCGAAGGGGCGGGCGCTCAGGCGCCCGCCTTCGATTCGAACAGCAGCTGGCGGCGGGCTGGCGCCGTATGCGCGCGGCCATTCGTAGCCACACGGCGGCGAAGGCAGGATCTCGGGATGGGCCGAGGCTCCGCCGGTGCGGACCAGCCATCTGTCCGAGTCGCGCCAGTCGGGTTCGAAGCCGCGACAGCTGAGAAAGAAGATCCCGAGGCGGCGAGAGCGCCTGTCAGCACTCCGCCCGTCGGCGTGTCGCAGAAATCGCTGATCGAGACTTCGAACCGGTTGCCGGGAAGCGCCGCACAGGCGAGGAGCGCGACCGGAAGGAAGAGGCCGAGATAGCCGAGCGCCCGGCGCAGCGCCATGCAGGACAGGACGAAATCGGCATCGGGCGATTTCGGGGCCGGGTCGGTCATCGGGGGCGCCGGGTTTCTCCGGCGGCGACGCTAGGCCAGACAAGGCGGGTGTTGCGCGCGGCGCTTACACCCCGGCGAGTTCGGCCAGCACCGCCTCGGCGGCGGCGGCCGGATCCTCGGCCTGCCAGATCGGACGGCCGACGACGATATGGTCGGCGCCGTCGGTGATCGCCCGGGCCGGGGTCGCGACGCGTTTCTGGTCGCCGAGTGCGGCGCCCGCCGGGCGGACGCCCGGGGTGACGATGAGCCGGCCCGCAGCCTCGGGCAGGGCGCGGATCATCGCGGCTTCCTGCGGGCTCGCGATGACGCCGTCGGCGCCGGCGGCGAAGGCGCGTGCGGCGCGTTCGGCGACGATCTCGGGGATGTCGCCCGGCCGGATCAGCGCCGCGTCGAGATCAGCGCGGTCGAGCGAGGTCAGGATCGTGACGGCGAGGATCTTGAGGTCCTTGCCGGCCGCGCCTTCCTTGGCGGCGCGGACGACATGCGGGTCGCCGTGGACGGTGAGGAAATCGAGGTCGTATTGCGCGATACCCCGGACCGCGGCCTCTACCGTCGCGCCGATGTCGAAGAGCTTCATGTCGAGGAAGATGCGCTTGCCGAGGTCCTGCTTGAGCTCGTTGGCGAGCGCGAGGCCGCCGCCGGTCAGCAAGCCGAGACCGATCTTGTAGAAGCCGACCCGGTCGCCGAGCCTGCTGGCGAGATCGAGCCCCGCAAGGGCGTTGGGGACATCGAGGGCGACGATCAGGCGGTCATCGGCTTTGGGATGGGGCACGGCGGTCTCCTTGGCGCAGAATCCGCGGCGGTTTCGGACGCCACGCCCGCGCTGTCAAGCGCAGAGCCGTATATCATCGCTTGAGGTGCCCGGTACCGGGCCATCGACGCGGCAGGAAGCGTCGGGACTCAAGCGGAACCCATCAGGCGGCGCGGCGGCTGGCCCGGCCTTTCGGGTCGGCGGCGAAGGCCAGTTTCGCCGCGCCGAGCAGCCGGGCGCGGAGCGACGCGGCACCGGGAGCCCGGGCCGGCGCCGAGATCCGGACGAAGGCGCTCAGCCTGTCGTCGTTGAGGAGCACCGTGAGGGCGACGACCGCCTCGACCCGGCCGGTCCGGCGGTCGCGCCGTGCGTGGGCGATGCGGGCAGACAGGACGCGCATCGGATCACCGCTTTTCGCGGAACGGGCTTGGCACGCCGGGCATCGGGCCGTCGCGGTGGCTCGCGAGCGCCATCCATTGCGGCGCGAGCAGCGATTGCCGGCCGCGGGTCCAGAAGCTGGCAGCGCGGACAAGGGCACTGGCGAAGCGAACAGCCGTCTCACTCATCACGAATCCTCCGTTAAGGTTAAGTCCGATTAGGACCGAATCTCCTTTCGAAATCGTTTCCCGCGCGGCGGCCGCACGTCCTTGAAATCTCTCGCGCCGATGGCCAAGTCACATTCGAGATCCGGGATGTATCGTGCTGCAGAAGCGGGCGATCGGACCCCGGGGGCTAGCAAAGGAGAAGCCGATGAACATGGAGAAGTTCACGGAACGGTCTCGCGGTTTCCTTCAGGCCGCCCAGACCATCGCGATGCGCGAGGGACACCAGAGGGTGATGCCGGAGCATCTCTTGAAGGCTCTGATGGACGATGACCAGGGGCTCAGTGCCAACCTGATCAAGCGGGCGGGCGGCGAACCGAAGCGCGTGGCCGAGGCGGTCGACGCGATTATCGCCAAGACGCCGAAGGTCTCGGGTGGCGATGGCCAGGTCTATGTCGACACCTCGCTTGTTCGCGTGCTCGACGAGGCCGAGAAGATCGCGAAGAAGGCGGGCGACAGCTTCGTTCCGGTCGAGCGCGTCCTGATGGCGCTCGCCATGGTCAACACGAAGGCGAAGGACGCGCTCGATGCCGGGGCGGTCACGGCCCAGGCGCTGAACGCGGCGATCAACGACATACGCAAGGGACGCACCGCCGACTCGGCCTCTGCCGAGGAGGGCTATGAGGCGCTGAAGAAATATGCCCGCGACCTGACCGAGGCCGCCGAGCAGGGCAAGATCGACCCGATCATCGGCCGCGACGAGGAGATCCGCCGCGCGATGCAGGTTCTCAGCCGCCGCACCAAGAACAATCCTGTCCTGATCGGCGACCCCGGCGTCGGCAAGACCGCGATCGCGGAGGGGCTCGCCCTACGCATCGTCGATGGCGACGTGCCCGAGAGCTTGAAGAACAAGCGGCTGATGGCGCTCGACATGGGCGCGCTGATTGCCGGTGCCAAGTATCGCGGCGAGTTCGAGGAGCGGCTGAAGGCGGTCCTGAAGGAGATCGAGGCAGCGGCCGGCGAGGCGATCCTCTTCATCGACGAGATGCACACGCTTGTCGGCGCGGGCAAGTCCGATGGTGCGATGGATGCGGCGAACCTGATCAAGCCGGCGCTGGCGCGGGGCGAGCTGCACTGCATCGGTGCCACCACGCTCGACGAATACCGCAAGTATGTCGAGAAGGACGCGGCCCTTGCCCGGCGCTTCCAGCCGGTTCTGGTCGATGAGCCGACGGTGGAGGACACCGTCTCGATCCTTCGTGGCATCAAGGAGAAGTACGAGCTGCACCACGGGGTGCGGATCTCGGATTCGGCGCTCGTCGCGGCGGCGACGCTCAGCCAGCGCTACATCACCGACCGCTTCCTGCCCGACAAGGCGATCGACCTCGTCGACGAGGCGGCGTCGCGGCTGCGCATGGAGGTGGATTCGAAGCCCGAGGAACTGGACGCGCTCGACCGCGAGATCCTGCAAAAGCAGATCGAGGCCGAGGCGCTGAAGAAGGAGGACGACACGGCGTCGAAGGACCGGCTGGAGCGGCTGGAGAAGGAACTCTCCGATCTTCAGCAGCGCTCCGCCGAAATGACCGCGAAATGGCAGGCCGAGCGCGACAAGCTCGAATCCGCGCGCGGGCTCAAGGAACAGCTCGACCGGGCGCGGATCGAGCTCGACCACGCCAAGCGCGAGGGCAACCTGGCGCGGGCGGGGGAGCTTTCCTACGGCGTGATCCCGCAGCTCGAAAAGCAGCTTGCCGAGGCCGAGGACCGCGATGACGCGCTGATGGTCGAGGAAGCGGTGCGGCCCGAGCAGATCGCCGAGGTGGTGGAACGCTGGACCGGCATCCCGACCTCGAAGATGCTCGAAGGCGAGCGCGAGAAGCTTCTCAAGATGGAGGAGGAGCTTGGGCGCCGGGTCGTCGGCCAGCATCGCGCGGTCGAGGCGGTGTCGAAGGCGGTGCGCCGGGCGCGCGCCGGGTTGCAGGACGAGAACCGACCCTTGGGTTCGTTCCTCTTCCTCGGGCCGACCGGCGTCGGCAAGACCGAGCTGACGAAGGCGCTCGCCGAGTATCTCTTCGACGACGAACACGCGATGGTCCGCATCGACATGTCGGAGTTCATGGAGAAGCATTCGGTCGCCCGGCTCATCGGCGCGCCTCCGGGCTATGTCGGCTATGACGAGGGCGGCGTGCTGACCGAGGCGGTGCGGCGGCGGCCCTACCAGGTGATCCTCTTCGACGAGGTCGAGAAGGCGCATCCGGATGTCTTCAACGTGCTGCTGCAGGTGCTCGATGACGGGGTGCTGACCGACGGGCAGGGTCACCATGTCGACTTCAAGCAGACGCTGATCGTTCTGACCTCGAACCTCGGCAGCCAGGCGCTGAGCCAGTTGCCCGACGGTGCCGATGCCGCGCAGGCGAAGCGCGACGTGATGGACGCGGTGCGCGCCCATTTCCGCCCCGAGTTCCTCAACCGGCTCGATGACCAGATCATCTTCGACCGGCTGACGCGGGGCGACATGGGCGGGATCGTCGAGATCCAGCTTCGCCGGCTTGAAAAGCGGCTCGCGCAGCGCAAGATCGCGCTCGACCTCGACGAGGCCGCCAAGGTCTGGCTGGCCGAGGAAGGCTACGATCCGGTCTTCGGCGCGCGGCCCCTGAAGCGGGTGATCCAGCGCCACCTGCAGGACCCGCTTGCCGAGATGCTCCTGGCCGGCGACGTGAAGGACGGCGACACGGTCCACGTCAGCGCCGGGACCGAGGGGCTGATCGTGGGCGAGAGGGTCTCGAAATCCACCCGGCCCCGGCCCGAGGACGCGGTGCTGCACTGACACGAAGGGGGCGGAGCGATCCGCCCCCTTTGTTTCAATCGGCCAACGAAACTTTGAGCCGGCTTTATTGGGCGATTTCCGGGACCGGGTGTAGGGTCACCGTCAAATGAAGTTCCGGAGGCCCCGATGCGCCGTTTTCGCCCTGATCTGACCTGGTCCGACGTCACGCCGAAGGCGGCGTTCCTGAACCGCCGCCAACTCATCGCCGGAGCGGCGGCTCTGGGCTTTGCTGGCCCGGCCGCGGCGAAGCTGTCCTATGCGCCCTCCTCCTATTCGACCGATGCCGAGCCGAACACCTTCGAGCAGATCACCCGCTACAATAACTTCTACGAGTTCGGCACCGGCAAGGACGAGCCGATGGCCTATGCCGGGCAGCTGACCACCGACCCCTGGGCGGTGAAGATCGACGGTCTGGTCGAGAAGCCCGGCGACTACGACCTTGCCGACCTTCTCAAGGGCGTGGCGCTCGAAGAACGCATCTACCGCTTCCGCTGTGTCGAGGCCTGGTCGATGGTCGTGCCCTGGATCGGCTTTGAGCTGTCCGAGATCCTGGAGCGGGTGGGGGTCCAGCCCGGCGCGAAATACGTCGCCTTCGAGACACTGGTCAGACCCGAGGAAATGCCGGGCCAGAACTACCCGATCCTCGACTGGCCCTATCGCGAGGGGTTGCGGCTCGACGAGGCGATGAATCCGCTGACGATCCTCGCCACCGGGCTCTATGGGGAGGAGATGCCGAAGCAGAACGGCGCGCCGATCCGGCTCGTCGTGCCGTGGAAATATGGCTTCAAGTCGATCAAGTCGATCGTGAGGATCAGCCTGACCGAGGCCCAGCCGCCCTGCACCTGGAACATGCTGCAGCCGCGCGAATACGGCTTCTATTCCAACGTGAACCCCGAGGTCGACCATCCGCGCTGGAGCCAGGCGACCGAGCGGCGCATCGGCGGCGGGCTCTTCGCGGGGCGCGAGCTGACGCTGATGTTCAACGGATACGGCGACGAGGTGGCCTCGCT
>NZ_JAPDOG010000008.1:145000-185119 GCF_026013545.1 Defluviimonas salinarum
GAGCCGACCCCTAAGGCGAGGCCGAAAGGCGTAGTCGATGGGAACCAGGTTAATATTCCTGGGCCAGGAGGATGTGACGGATCTCGAGGGTAGTTTCTTCTTATCGGATTGAAGAGGCTGCTTAGAGGTTCCTGGAAATAGCCCTCCATTAGATCGTACCCGAAACCGACACAGGTGGACTGGTAGAGAATACCAAGGCGCTTGAGAGAACCACGTTTAAGGAACTCGGCAAAATGCTCCCGTAAGTTCGCGAGAAGGGAGCCCCGTCTGCAGGCAACTGTGGGCGGGGGGCACAGACCAGGGGGTGGCGACTGTTTACTTAAAACACAGGGCTGTGCGAAGCCGTAAGGCGACGTATACAGTCTGACGCCTGCCCGGTGCTGGAAGGTTAAAAGGAGGGGTGCAAGCTCCGAATTGAAGCCCCAGTAAACGGCGGCCGTAACTATAACGGTCCTAAGGTAGCGAAATTCCTTGTCGGGTAAGTTCCGACCTGCACGAATGGCGTAACGATCTCCCCGCTGTCTCAAACGTGGACTCAGCGAAATTGAACTGTGTGTCAAGATGCACACTTCCCGCGGTTAGACGGAAAGACCCCATGCACCTTTACTATAGCTTCGCACTGGCATCAGGATTGTGATGTGCAGGATAGGTGGTAGGCTTTGAAGCGGGAACGCCAGTTTCCGTGGAGCCTCCCTTGAGATACCACCCTTCGCACTCTTGATGTCTAACCGCGGTCCGTTATCCGGATCCGGGACCCTGCGTGGTGGGTAGTTTGACTGGGGCGGTCGCCTCCCAAAGAGTAACGGAGGCGCGCGAAGGTTGGCTCAGAGCGGTCGGAAATCGCTCGTTGAGTGCAATGGCAGAAGCCAGCCTGACTGCGAGACTGACAAGTCGAGCAGAGTCGAAAGACGGCCATAGTGATCCGGTGGTCCCAAGTGGGAGGGCCATCGCTCAACGGATAAAAGGTACGCTGGGGATAACAGGCTGATGATGCCCAAGAGTCCATATCGACGGCATCGTTTGGCACCTCGATGTCGGCTCATCTCATCCTGGGGCTGGAGCAGGTCCCAAGGGTATGGCTGTTCGCCATTTAAAGAGGTACGTGAGCTGGGTTTAGAACGTCGTGAGACAGTTCGGTCCCTATCTGCCGTGGGTGTAGGATACTTGAGAGGAGTTGCCCCTAGTACGAGAGGACCGGGGTGAACGTTCCACTGGTGGACCAGTTGTCGTGCCAACGGCAGTGCTGGGTAGCTATGAACGGACAGGATAACCGCTGAAGGCATCTAAGCGGGAAGCCCCCCTCAAAACCAGGTATCCCTTGAGAGCCGTGGAAGACCACCACGTCGATAGGCCGGAGATGTAAGCGCAGCAATGCGTTCAGTTGACCGGTACTAATTGCTCGATAGGCTTGATTTGATCCAGCAGAAGCCAGACTTCTCTGGTCAAAAAGCGGACTTGGACCGCTGATTGTTGTGCTTCTTTCTCGGTTTGGTGGTCATAGCACGAGCAAAACACCCGATCCCATCCCGAACTCGGCCGTTAAGTGCCGTCGCGCCAATGGTACTGCGTCTCAAGACGTGGGAGAGTAGGTCGCCGCCAAACCTAGAAAGAAGCGCAACGTATCTCTCGACGATGCGGCCCAAACTCAATCCAATACCGAGCGGGCCAATTGGCGCGGGGTGGAGCAGCCCGGTAGCTCGTCAGGCTCATAACCTGAAGGTCGTAGGTTCAAATCCTACCCCCGCAACCAAATCTTGCAGTAATATCAAACACATAAGCCGATGGTATTCCAATACCGCCGGCTTTTTTGCGTCTACATCAACGCCACATCAACACCACAACCGAAAAACCGCACTCGACCGCATTCGGCGAACTTCAACCACGCGGGTCAACGGGATTGCCGCGACCGAAGCCAAGAGACGAGCCTGGGGCTCGGCCGGGTCGCAAGAACTCCTATACCCGACCCAATGTCAGACCATTAAGCCAGAAAAGACATCAAAGCCGTCAACATATTCCAGTTCCAACACCTCGCAACCTGCTCGTCGCATCGCGAACTCCTCGCGGATTCCGGCCACGTTCCCGCCCGGAAAGATCGGGCCAAGCCAAGCATCATGGTGACACAAGACAACCCGCTTCAACCCCAGGAATTCGGCTTCGGAGACGAGGAAGTCGTTGAGCGCCCCCTGAATCGGCTCGCCATCTACGTTGGCGCGGCCTGACGCCGCCAGGATGCCGACATCGGCATCGATCTTCTCCATGATGCCGCTCCAGTGGCCCGGTGTATCCTTGAAGAAAAGCCGGCCTTCGGGCGTCGCGATCACATAGCAGAGCGTGCCGCCGTCTCCGCGGCAGCCCTGATCTGAACGCCGCATGTGGACGTCGATGTCTGCGCTCAGCTTGCCAAGGCCGGACAGAAGGTCAGACTCGCAGGCGCGTCGGGCGAAATAGTCGACGTGCTTGTCGCCAAGGCAATCGAAACTCGGGTTCTGGTCGTCATAGCCCGCCCACAGGCAGGAATGCAGTGCCGGGTAGACCTCCACGCTTACCCCGGAACCCAGCGGGATAGTCTCTCCTCCGGAAACCGGAAGGAGCTGATCCTCGGGCACACCGGCATTGGCGAGAATACGCACGGTCTCGTACGAGCCGATGACCTTCGCCCCGGTCCTGAGCGCAATCCGGTCGGCGCCCCAGATGTGGTCGAAATGACTGTGACCGACAAGGATGTAGTCGCAGTCTTCGATGTCGTCAGCCGAGGCGCCAGGCGGGCCGTCGGCGCCTGGCACTCGATCGATATAGGCGTCGAGGAACAGGGTCAGACCCTGGGTCTTCAACCGAAAGGTCGCGCATCCGTACCAGTCCAGAGTCGCGGTCATCGTTTTACTCTCCGTGGTCAATAGGGCGCCTGGACGTCGTTCATCGAGACGTAGACCGTCTTCAGCTCGCTGTAGTGGTTGATCGCGAGCTTGGAATTCTCGCGCCCGACGCCGGACATCTTGGACCCACCGAAAGGCGCCTCGACCGGGGCAAGGTTGTAGGTGTTGATGTAGCATGTGCCGGCCTCGAAGGCCTTGACCACACGGTGCGCGCGGGTCAGGTCGCGGGTGAAGACCCCGGCGGCGAGGCCAAACTCGGTGGAGTTGGCCCGTTCCATGACTTCCGCTTCTGTCGCAAAGTCGAGGACCGCCATGACCGGTCCGAAGATCTCCTCGCGGGCGATGGTCATGCCGTCGGTCACATCGGCAAAGACCGTGGGCTGGAGGTAGAAACCCGGCCGGTCGAGACGGCCGCCGCCGCAGACGAGCCGGGCGCCCTCCGCGATCCCCCGGGCGACGTAGCCTTTCACGATCTCCATCTGGCGCGCGCTGACCATCGGACCGAAGCTGACTTCGGGATCCATCGGGTCACCGATTTTCGCTAGGGAAAGCCGCTCGGAGAGCCGCTTCAGGAAGGCCGCCTTGATTCTCTTCTGCACGAAGACGCGGGTGCCGTTGGAACAGACCTGTCCCGAGGCATAGAAATTGCCGAGGATCGCGCCCGACACGGCGTTCTCGAGATCGGCGTCGTCGAAAACGATCAAGGGCGACTTGCCGCCGAGCTCCATCGTGACATGTTTCATCCCCACCGCTGCAGCGGCATAGACCTTGCGGCCTGTGGGAACCGAGCCGGTCAGCGAAACCTTGGCGACGCGCGGATCGGTGACCAGCGCCGCGCCGACTTCGCCATAGCCCTGCACCACGTTGTAGACGCCGTTCGGGGCGCCGGCCTCGACCAGAATCTCGGCCACCTGAAGGGCCGCGAGCGGCGTCGTCTCGGACGGCTTGAAGATCATCGTGTTGCCGCAGGCGAGCGCCGGCGCGCCCTTCCAGCAGGCGATCTGGGTCGGGTAGTTCCAGGCGCCGATACCGACGCAAACGCCGAGCGCCTCTCGGACCGTGTAGACGAAATCGCCGCCCGCGAGCGGAATGTGTTCACCGGTCAGGCTGCCGGCGAGTCCGCCGAAATATTCCAGCGCATCGGCGCCGGAGGTCGCGTCGGCGACCGTGGTTTCCTGGATCGGCTTGCCGGTGTCATGGGTCTCGATCACCGAAAGCTCGTGGTTGCGTTCGCGCATGATGTCGGCTGCGCGGCGCAGGATGCGGCCGCGCTCGGTGCCGGTCATCGCAGCCCAGGCCTTCTGCGCCGCCTTGGCCGACAGGAGCGCGCGCTCGACGATCTCGGGGGTTGCGGAATGCAGCCGCGCGATGACCTCTCCGGTGGCCGGATAGACGACATCGATCGGAGCACCGGCGGTGTCCTCGACATATGCGCCGTCGATGAAGTGGCTGGCCTTCGGCTGGAATTTCATGCCCGTATCCTTGGTTGGCTGGTTTCGTGGGCGACACGGATCATGTCCGCCGCCTTCTCGGCGATGGCGATCGTGGTCGCATGTGTGTTGGCGGACGTGACGCGCGGCATGATCGAAGCATCGACGACACGCAGGCCGTCAAGACCATGCACGCGCAGATCCGGCCCGACGACCGCCATCGGATCGCCTGAAGGTCCCATGCGGCAAGAGCCGACGAGGTGGTGGCTGATCGACGCGCAACGCCGGATCCAGGCCTCGACCTCGGCGGCGCCCTGGATTTCACGACCGGGGACGAGTTCCGCTTCGGTCAACGCCGCCAGCGCGGGCTGCGCGGCGAGGGTCCGCGCCGTTTCGACAGCGCGCTTGTAAACCTCAATGTCGCGAGGATCCTGAAGAAAGTTGAACCGGAACCGCGGCTGATCCTCGACGGATGCCGAAGCCACATGGCAGTAACCCCGGCTGCGGCAACCGACGAGCTCGATATAGATCTGGTAGCCATGCAGCATGACGGCGCCCGTGGTCCCGCCAAGCGCCAGCGGCAGAAAGGTGATCTGGTAGTCAGGGCGGTCACTGTCGGGGAAAGCGCGCAGGAACGCTCCGGCCTCAAAATGATTGGTCGCGGCGGGGCCGGTCCGCGTCAGAATCCAGCGTAGCCCGGCGGCGATCTTGCCGGCCCCGCGCGTTGCATTCAGGATCGAGACCGGCTTGCTGCAGCGATAGGTCAGTGCAATGGTCGGATGGGTGTGGAAGTTCTCGCCCACTCCCGGCAGATTGTGCCGTAGTGCGACGCCCGCGCGGCTCAGGACCGCCGGATCGCCGATGCCTGACAGCTCCAGAAGCTGGGGGCTCGCCACGGCCCCGGCGGCGAGGATCACATCGCGCCGGGCCCGGTGGACAACGGTTCCGGTCCGGGTTCCGACCTCGACGCCGATGGCGCGCGAGCCGTCCAGGAGCACGCGCAGAACCGGCTGGCCGGTGTGGATCCTGAGGTTCGGGCGACTGCGGACCGGGCGCAGGTAGCCCTCGTAGACATCGCCACGCCGTCCGTCCCGCGTATTCTGATGCAGCGCGCAGAAACCGTCCTGGTCGCCGGAATTGTGGTTTGGATTGATCCGGTGGCCAGCCTCGGCGGCCGCCGCCAGGAATGCGTTTGCCAGAACGTTGCATTCGGCCCGGCCGCGCTTCACCGGAATTGGCCCATCGTGGCCCATGTGAGGGTCGTTCTCGTCCTTGAAGTCCTCGATGCGCCGGAAGATGGGTTCGATGTCGGCCCAGGACCAGCCGGTGCAGCCGGCTTCGGCCCAGTCGTCGAAGTCGCGCGGATTGCCGCGCGCCCAGACCAACCCGTTGATGGCCGAGGATCCGCCGAGAACCCGCCCCATCTTGTAGGGCAGGACCTTGTCGGCCGCGTAGGGTTCCGCTTCGGCTTTGAAGGGCCAATGCAGCGCGCCCTTGTCGTAAAGTGCACCCAACCCGGCCGGCATCTGCACGAGCAGACCCCGGTTCTCCGGTCCGGCTTCGATGAGCGTGACCGAAACCGAGGGGTCCTCGGTCAGCCGGGCCGCAAGCACACAGCCGGCGGTTCCGCCGCCGACAATCACATAGTCAGAGATCCGGTTGTCCATTCATCTGCCACTGAGTAAGTGCCCCGCGCGGGTTCACGCGGGGCCATGCGGTCGGGATGTCAGACCTGGACGTGGGGGCCGACGCCCTCGGGCAGGTCCTTGGCCATCTTCAGCTCTTCCTTGGTGATGACCTGCAAGAGGACCGGGATGCCCTGATCGGCCTTCTCGATCGCCCGCTTGTAGGCCGGGATCAGCTCGGCCGGATCGGTGATCGTCTCGGCGTAGCCGCCGAAGGCTTCGGCCATCTTCGCGTAGTCGCCGCCAAGCTCCTCGATATGGTACTTCTCGGCCGCGTTCGGATGGTGCTTGGTGTAACCGCCCATGATCGAGTTCTTGAGCACGATGGTGATCGTGCCGATCTTGAGCCGCGCGGCGGTCTCGAAGTCCATCCCCGTCATGCCGATCGCCGCGTCGCCCATGACGTGGACGCAGGTCCAGTCGGGGTTCGCCAGCTTGGCGCCCTGCATGAGACCAAGGCTCATGCCGAGTTGCGTGGTCTTGCCCCAGCCCATGTAGCCATGCGGCACGATCGCTTCCCAGAAGGGCGTCGTCTGGTCACGGGGGCTGCCGGCTTCGTGGGTCATCACGGTCTTGGCGCGATCGACGGTGTTCATCAGGTCCCAGACCACGCGGTAAGGGCTGATCGGCTGCTCGCTCGAGGTCAGCTTGTCCATCCACTTGTCGAGGAAGGCTTGCTTTTCGGCCACCGTCCGCTCCCGGACCTCGGGACGCGGACGACCCTTGCCGCCGGTCTTCTCGCGGATCGCGGCGATCAGCGCGGCGATCGAAGGCTTGGCGTCGCCGATCACCCCGAGGTCGATCGGGTAATCCTTGGAGATGTCGCCCTCCCAGTTGGTCAGCTGCACGAACTTGCGGCCCGCCTTCGGGAAGGGCGTGATGTAGTCCGAGGTGGTGAAAGAGGTGCCGAGCCCGAGGTAGACATCGGCGCGCTCCAGCGCGCGGTTCACGCCATCGGGGCGCGCGCCGCCGGCGCAGCCGACCGAGAGCGGGTGGTTTTCCGGGAAGCAGCTCTTGCCGTTCAAGGTCGAGATCACCGGCGTGTCGGTCAACTCGGCGAGTTCAACAAGCTCGTCCCAGGCCTCCGCATAGAGAATACCCTGGCCCGCGATAATCACCGGATTCTCGGCGGCGAGAAGGATGTCGGCCATCTCGGCGATGTCGGCGGGGTTGGCGTGCGGCACCGAGCGGCGCTGCGGTTTGTAGCTGTCGAGAAGCGCGGGGTCGACCTCTTCGGTGAAGATGTCGATCGGCACTTCCAGCGTCACCGGGCCTGGCCGGCCGTTCTTCAGCATCGCGAAGGCGTTCTGCATCATCTGCGGGATGCGGTCGGCCGTCAGAACCATCTCGCACCACTTGTTGATGAGCTGCATGTTGCGCGCGCCGTTGAAGTTGGGCTGGATGCCCTGATCAGCGCGGGCGTAGCCGCCCGGCATGTGCAGGACCGGGACGTTGTCGCCGTAGCACTGCGCCACCGCGCCCGCTGCGTTCTCCGAACCCGGCCCGTACTGCACCGTGGTGCAACAGATATTCCGCCCGCCGGTCATGCGCGCGTATCCGTCGGCGATGTGGAGCGCGTGCCGCTCCTGCCGCACGATCAGGGGAACGATGCCGATCTTTGCCCCACAATCGATGATGTCGCTGTGCGGGAAGGCCGGAATGAATTCCACGCCTTCCTTCTTCAGAATGCCCGCGATCAGATCTGCGCCGTTCATTTTCATCTCCGTTTGCATTCACGCGGTTCGCAGCCGCGCCTTGGCAGCATGTTTGGCCCAAAATTCCGCAATGCATGGCCTGTTTTTTTTCAAAACAGTTCCGTTTTTGGGCGTTCTGTACATGTGTTGGTGCCTTACGCCGTTGCGGTCTGACCGCGGCTTTCGATCACGTCGTCCAGCCAGCCGCAGCGCATTTCCGGCACGGAGGACAGGAGCAGCTCCGTGTAGGGATCAAATGGCGGCGTGAGGACCTTCTCCTTCGGCCCGTAGCGCACGAGTTTGCCGCGATGCATGACGGCGACATCGTCGGCGATCGCACGGACCGTATCGAGGTCGTGCGTAATGTACATGAACGCCGTGCCGAGCTCGGTCTGGATCTGGTCGAGAAGCTTCAAGATGCCCTCAGCGACGATTTGGTCGAGCGCGGAGGTGACCTCGTCGCAGACGATCAACTCGGGCTTGGCCGCAAGCGCACGCGCAATCGAGACGCGCTGTTTCTGGCCACCGGACAGCTCGCCGGGATAGCGGTGGAGGAATGTGCCGGGCTCCATGCCAATCAGGTCGAGAAGCTCGCGCGCGCGGTCGAAGCTCTGGGGCTTCGTCTTGCCGAGAAACAGCTCGGCCGGGCGAGCGATGATCTCGCCGACGGTCTGGCGGGCGTTCAGCGCGGTATCCGCCATTTGGTAGATCATCTGGATGGATTTGAGCTGATCCCGTCTGCGACCGCGGAAGGACGGCGCCAGACTAGTGCCCGACAGCGTCACCTGGCCCGATGTCGATGGCAGCAGCCCGCACAGGGCGCGCGCCAATGTCGTCTTGCCCGAGCCGCTTTCGCCGACCACGGCAAGGGTCCTGCCGCGGTGCAGTTCGACCGACACGTCGTCGAGAACCTTCAACTCACCGTAATGGGCGATGACATTCTCGATCGTCGCAAGGGGCTGACCCTGCGCATCGGTATGCGCCTGCTTGCGAAACGACCTCACCGACCAGAGCGAGCGGGTATAGTTCTCGCGCGGGGCGGCCATCATCCGGGCGGTCTCTGCCTCCTCGACCTCTTCGCCGTAGCGCAGGACCTTGATGCGGTCGGCGATCTGCGCGACGACCGCAAGGTCGTGCGTGATGTAGATCGCTGCCGTGCCGTGATCCCGCACGATCTTCTTGATCGCGGTCAAGACCTCGATCTGCGTCGTTACGTCGAGCGCCGTCGTCGGCTCATCGAAGATGATGAGATTCGGCTTGCAGATCATCGCCATCGCCGTCATCGCCCGCTGCAGCTGTCCGCCCGAGACCTGGTGCGGATAGCGCAGCCCGAAGGCGACCGGCGAGGGCAGCTGCACCTCCTCGAAAAGCGAGATCGCCTCGCGGTCGGCCTGTGGCTGTGTCATCAGGCTGCGGAGGACCGGCACCTCAGTGACCTGGGCGCCGAGGCGATGGGCGGGGTTGAAGGCGGCGGCGGCAGATTGCGCCACATAGGCGATCCGCCGGCCGCGCAGCCGCCGTTGCGCCGCGGCGTCGAGGTTCCGCAGATTCTCGCCGCGAAAACGGATATCGCCCTCGGAGATGACGCAGCCCGCGCGCGTATAGCCCATGCTTGCAAGGCCGAGCGTGGACTTGCCCGCGCCAGATTCCCCGATCAGCCCGAGAACCTCACCTTCGCCGAGCGTGATATCGACGCCCCTGATGATCTCGGTGACCTTGCCGTCGCGCCGGCCCTCGATCTTCAGGCCGCGGATCTCGAGAAGGTTCTTGTCGGTCATGTCACTCCTCCAGCCCGCTCGTCATGTGCAGGAACCAGTCGACGATGAAGTTCACCGAGATGGTGAGGATGGCAATCGCGGCCGCCGGCAGGAGCGGCGTGATGTCGCCATAGGTGATGAGCGTCGCGTTCTCCCGCACCATGGAACCCCACTCAGCCAAGGGCGGGCGGACACCTAGGCCTAGGAACGACAGCGCCGAAATGAACAGAAAAACGAAGCAGAAGCGCAGGCCGAGTTCGGCCGCGAGCGGTGCGGTCGCGTTCGGCAGCAGCTCGCGGCGAATGATCCACCAGAGGCTTTCGCCGCGAAGCTGGGCAGCCTCGACGAACTCCATCACCACGAGGTTGCCGGCAACGGCGCGGGTCAGGCGGTAGACGCGGGTGCCCTCGATCAGCGCGACGACGAGCACGGTGGCCACTAGCGAAGGTCCAGTGATCGTCAGTAGGAGAAGCGCGAAGATCAGCGCCGGGATCGCCATCAGCACGTCGACCGAGCGGCCAATCGCCATGTCGGTCCAGCCCTTCAGGATCGAGCCGACGAAGCCGGCAGCGGTCCCGATCAGGAAGGCGAGCAGCGTCGTGACTAGCGCCAGCGCGACCGAGTTGCGCGCGCCGTATATCAGCCGGGTCAGCATGTCGCGGCCGAGATTGTCGGTTCCGAACGGATGCTCGCCGCTCCAGGGCAGAAACGGTGCGCCCACGACCTCGGTCTGGCCGTAGGGCGCGATGACCGGGGCGAAGAGGACCGCGACCGAGTAGGTCGTGACGACCGCAATCCCGAAGGCGGCCGTAGGAGGGATTTTGCCGATGCGGCGGGCCATGGCGTCGACTCCTACTTGGGGTGAAGCAGCCGGGGATTCGTGGCGATCGCCAGGATGTCGGCCGTCAAGTTGAGAAGGATGTAGGTCAGCGCGAAGATCAGGCAGCAGGCCTGGACCACGGTCATATCGCGCTTCGCCACGCTGTCGACCATGAGCTGGCCGAGGCCGGGATAGACAAAGACTACCTCGACGATCACGACGCCGACGACCAGATAGGCCAGCGTCAGGGCCACGACGTTGATGATCGGGGCAAGCGCATTCGGCAGCGCGTGCCGGATCACCACCCGCAAAGGGGTGATCCCCTTGAGGTCGGCCATTTCGATATAAGGGCTCGCCATGGGACTAAGAATCGATGCTCTGGTCATGCGCATCATGTGGGCTACCACCACGAGGTTCAGCGTCAGCGCCGGCAGCAGCGTCGCCCAGAGGCGGGTGCCGAGAGGCATTTCCGGCGTCACGTTCGCCAGCGGCGAAAACCATCCAAACTTCAGTGCGAAGAGCGTAACCATGATGTAGGCGATGAAGAATTCCGGCATCGAGATCGCGCCGAGCGACAGGATGTTGATCAGCCGGTCGAACAGGCTGCGCCGGGTGAGCGCGGCAAGGACGCCGAGAATCAATGCGATCGGAACCGCGATGGCTGCAGCATAGCCGGCAAGAAACAATGTGTTGGCAAAGCGCTGCGCGATCAGGCCGGAAACTGCCTGGCCATTCGCGAGCGAATTACCGAAATCACCATGCGCCACGTCGGCGAGCCAGATGAAGTAACGCGTGACCGAGGGCTGGTCGAGACCGAGTTCGCGCCGGAACGCCGCGACCGTCTCCTCGGTCGCCGATTGGCCGAGGACTTGCTGCGCGAGATCTCCGGGCAGGAACTCGACCGCAGAGAACACGATCACCGATATGACGAGAAGCGTGATGGCCCCGAAGCCGAGCCGCTTCAGAATGAGACCGAGAAGCTGATGCATGGCATTTTCCAGAAGAGAGAAGCCCCGGCGCCGTTCACGGGCGCCGGGGCAATGAGGCGAAGCGGATCAGGCGAACCACCAGCGTTCGACCGCCATGAAGCCGTCCATGTCCCAGTTGCCGCCGATGGCATCCTCGCGCGCCAGATTCGCGGACCGGGCATCCACGAAGTTCTGGTAGGCGGGGATCACGGTGCCGCCGTCGTCGCGCACCAACGCCTGCATCTCGCCGTACATCTCGCGGCGCTTCGCCTCATCAAGCTCCGCCCGCGCGGTGAGAAGTAGCTCGTTGAAGCGCGCGTTGTCCCAGAAGGACTCGTTCCATGGCGCTCCCGCGGCATAGGCGAGCGAGAACATCCCGTCCTCGGTCGGGCGGCCGCCCCAGGTGCTCATCGCGAACGGTTTCTTGAGCCAAACGTTCGACCAGTAGCCGTCCGCGGGTTCCTGCACGACCTCGATGTCGATCCCCGCCGCGGCGGCGTGTTCGCGGTAGAGGACCGCCGTGTCGAGGGCGCCGGCAAAGGCGGCGTCGGAAGCCGACAGCTTGACGCTGAGCGTGTCGAGCCCGGCCTCTTTCAGGTGGAACCTGGCACGGTCGGGATCGTAGACGCGTTGCTCCAGATTTGCGTCAAAGTAACGGTTCGCCGGGGCGATCGGGTTGTCGTTCCCGACCGTGCCGTGGCCAAGCAGAATGGTGTCGACGATCGCCTGGCGGTCGATCGCGTATTTCAGCGCGAGCCGCACGTTCACGTCATTGAATGGCGCGGTGTTGCAGTGCATCGGAATAGCGAAGTGCGCGGTGCCGGAGGTTTCTTCGAGGACCACGCCGGGATTACGCGCGAGAAGATGTGCAGTCTTGAGGTCGACGCGGTTGATCGCGTCCACCTCGCCTGCGATCAGGGCGGCCTGACGCGCGGCAGCATCGGCGATCGCGATGATCGTGATCTGGTCGAAATGGGCGCGGCCTTCCTTGAAGTACGTCGGGCTGCGCTCGAGCTCGACGCGGACGCCGGCCTCCCATTTCTTCAAGATATAGCCGCCGGTTCCGATTCCAGACTGCCAATCTGCCTTGCCATCCTTCGCCTGCATGATGACCAGATGATAGTCGTTGACGACGAAAGGGAAGTCGGCGTTGCCGGAGTCGAGCTCGAAGACCACCGTGTAGGGATCTTCCGCACGCAGGTCGACGATCGGGTCGACGATCGCCTTCGCACCGGACTTCGAATCTCCGCCACGATGGTGGTTGATCGAGGCGACGACGTCGTCGGCGACAAGTTCCTTGCCGTTGTGGAACTGGACGCCCTTGCGCAGCCGGAAGGTCCAGACTTTCGCGTCCGGAGAGGCCTCGTAGCTTTCGGCCAGCTCCGGAATGATCTCCCCGGTGGCAGTCACTTCGGTGAGTGTGTTGTAGACCGTAGAGCGCAGGCCGATCTGGTCGAACTGAGCCACAAACGTCGCTGGGTCCATGGACGCGGACGTGTTCGCATCGCTCAGGGCGAGCCGAAAATGGCCGCCTTTCTTGGGCTCTGCACTGGCCGGCTTGAGGCCCAGAAGCGAGACCCCGACGGCCGCGCCGCCAAGTTGAAGAGCCGTTCTCCGTGAAAGCTTCATTCATTCCTCCCTTGAAGCGGCGGATCGCGTGTGGCGCGGTCGCATCGAAGATGCCAATGCAGGTCAGGGAGCGTCATCGCACCGGGGCGGGTTGTCCGATGCGGATCGGATCTTCGAGTGCGACCGAGCCACCGCGTGACTATTCACGGTGAAAGTTGCGATGACGTGTTGTTATCAGGCGCAAATGTTCTATTATTGCGCATGACCGCACGAAAGCTCGTCTTTTACCTCGCGCCGCAGTTCTCGATGATGAGCCTCTTGTCGCTCACGGAATCGCTGCGCAAGGCCAACGAGGTGTCGGGGCGGGATCTCTATGACTACAGCTTCGTCTCTCAGCACAATATGACGGAGGCGGTCAACGGGATGGCGATCGCGACCTCGCCGGACCTGCCGCGCGAGAGCGATCTCGCGGCAGCCGTCATATGCGCCTCCTACAGATATGAAGACGCCTGCAGTGTACGCCTGTCGAACTGGCTGCGCTGGCTCGACCGGCACGGTGTTCCAATCGGGGCGACGGATACCGGGATCTTCCTTGTCATCCGCGCCGGCATCCGCTGGGACGCGCCAATGTGTACCCATTGGTTGACGCGGCCGGCGCTGCAGGAACTCTGCCCAGACGCGAAGGTGTCGGACCGGTATTTCGAGTACACACCGCGGCGCTTCTCCTGCGCCGGGGCGACGGCTGGGCTCGACCTGATGCAGCACATGATTGGGCTGCATCATGGCCCGGGCTTTGCAGCGCGCGTCGGCAGCCACCTGATCTTCGGCGGTGAGGCGCACCGGAGCGAGTGGAACCTGTCGCCGCTCGCAGACTATTCCGCCGCAGTCGCCGACCACAAGGTCCGCCGGGTTCTGCAGATGATGGAGCAGGCCGCGGGGCGGAAAGACTCCGTCGCGCAGATGGCAGAGGCCGTCGGACTGTCGCAATCGCAACTCAACCGCCGCTTCAAGCAGCAGTTTCAGCAGACCCCGGCCCATGTCTACCAGGTCTGCCGGTTGCGGCGCGCGCATGCGCTTCTGAAATCCTCGAGCCTGTCGGTCGAGGTCGTCGCCTATGAGTGCGGCTTTGCCAGCCGGTCGCAGTTCACCGAAGCCTTCAAGGCCGAATTCGGAGCAACGCCAGGCGCCACCCGCGGTGGATACGCCTGACCGCTGGTCTCGTCGCCGAGGAGGTACTTGGGCAGGTCGCGCACGGCGGCGCAGCCAATCTGAGCCATGGCACCGCGCAGTTCCTCCCGCAGGATGTGGATCGCGTGATCGCCGCCCTTCCGCCCGAGCGCGGCCACGGCGTAGACGAAAGGCCGTCCGAGGAAGACGAAATCCGCGCCTGAGGCGATCATCCGTGCGATGTCGAGCCCAGTGCGCGGGCCGCTGTCGGCGATCACCGTCGCCTGCGGTCCCACGGCCGCGCGGATCTTGGGTAGCGCCTCGACCGACGCGCAGGTCGCGTCGAGTTGGCGGCCGCCGTGGTTCGAGACCCAGATCGCATCCGCGCCGCAGTCCAACGCCGCCTCGGCGTCGTTCGCATTGATAATGCCCTTGACGACGAGCTTGCCCTTCCAGCGCTTCCGGAGGCCGCGCAGGATGTCGCGCGTGACATGGCCTTCGATGACATCGGTCAGGAACCGGGCCTCTTCGGCCATCGAAAGGCCCGTCGGGATATAGGGCAGGAGGTTCTTGAACTCCGGCTTGCCGGTCAGCGCCATCGCGAGCGCCCAGCGTGGATGTGTGGCGATCTGCCACAGCGTCCGAGGTGTGATCCTCGGCGGGACCGACAGCCCGACGCGCAGTTCGCGATCCCGGCGGGTGGCGGAAGGGATGTCGATGGTGACGATCAGCACCTCGAAACCCGTCGCCTCGATTTCGTCCAGCATCGCGGCACGGATGCCGGGATCGCGCGCGGCGTAGAACTGGAACCAGGCATTGCGCCCTGCGATCGCGAAGGCGTCCGACATGTGCGTCGTGCCAAAATGTGACAGGCCGAAGGGGATATTCGCCTTGGCCGCTGCCTTCGCGAGAATGTCGACGGCGCGCGGCCACATCAGCCCCGAGAGGCCAAGCGGGCTCACACCGAAGGGCAGGTCGTAGCGCCGTCCGAGTAGCTCCACACCCATGTAGGGGCGGTTGGCCAGCGCCTCGGGCAGGTAGCACGGATCGAAGAGCACCGCGTCGAGCGCGGCCCGGTTGCGCGCCAGCGTCGCCTCGCGGCCGATGCCGCCGATCAGGTATTCGTGGGCGAATTCCGGGATGCGGCGGGCTGCCTTCCGCGCCAGATCGTCGATGCAGGGAAAGCGTTGGTCGAGACTCATCGAAACCTCCCACGTGATTCGGCGACGTGGTCTGCCAGAAATCCACGGCGACGGAAAGTGGCCATCCGCGATCCGCTCCGTCACGCCATGCGTCGCGCATTACGGCTCTGCCGGCTCCGGACCGGGGATTTTGCGAGTTTCGCGATGTCGAGGTCGTCTCGGGCGAGCGCGCCTTTCGCCGGAAGCCGCGCATAGTCACCGTATTTCTTGGCCGCTCGGAACATGGCGAGCGCGTTTTCGGGCTTTACCCCCGGATGCAGCGAGTTTGAGGAGCAGAGGATGTGCCCTCCTCCCGGAGAGCCTTGCTCGATGCATTCCCTGACTGCGGCATCCACCATCTCGGGCGTCCCGAACACCAGAAGGTCGAGGCAGTCGACATTGCCGAACATGCAGACCCGCCCGGCGAACCAGGCTTTCACCTCGGCGAGGTTCATGCATTGCGGCTGGACCGGGTGAAAGCCGTCGAAACCGAGATCGATCATCTCGTCCATCAGCGCCCACATGTTGCCGTCGGAGTGCTTCATCACCTTCAGCCCCTTGGCGTGGCCGTAGTCGATGAGCTCCTTCTTGTAGGGTTTGATGTATTCGCGGAAATGCTCCATCGACATCAGCATGTAGTCATTGCCGGTGAGGTCCCCGTCGAGGATCACGCCATCGGCTCCGATATCGTGGGCGATGTCGATGCACCTCATATTGAAATCGGTGGTGAGCCGACCCACCGCATGGGCCATGTCCCGGTCCGCCCCCATATCGACGAAGCTCTTGTCCATGCCGCCGCGCGCGAGCCAGCCTTCCTGGAAGGGGCCATTGATCGACTGCAGGTGGAACTTCTCTTTGCCGAAGCGGTCCACCATGTATTGAAGCATCCGGAAATCGCTGCGCTCGACCAGCGCCGCCATCGAGTAGTTGCGTACGTCCGCAATGGTCTTGAGCCCGCTATCCATGATCGCCGGAATGCCGTGATCCGAGAGCATGAAGCCGCGTCCGTACTTGTCCCAGCCCCAGTCACTGGTTTCCGGAACAAGATTGGTCGAATAGGCCGACCAAGTGGCGTCGAGATCGAGCGCGTCGATCAGGTCGCAATAGATCCGCAGGACCTCCTCGCTTTCCTCGCCATGGCGCGTCGCCTCGCCGTCGGTCGGTGCGCCAGACACGTCCCAGCCGAGAAGCCGGGCCATGCCCCAGACGACTTTCTCGTCGATCCAGTCGAAGACCGGCACACGATCGGGAACACCGCCATTAAGCGCACATAGGAAACGTTCGCGGCCATTCATCGGGTGCCTCCATCGATTTCTGATACGATCTATGGATAATCCGCCCTAGGCACACAAAAAACTGGCGACTTGTCTATGCCTGGCATAGACGGAATCTATGCGCAGACGGTTCCGGCATGTTGAGAGGATGATTGGCGGGTTGACGACCTTCGAGGCCGCCGCGCGGCTTGGCAGCTTCACCCGAGCCGCCGAGGAGCTTAACGTGTCGCAGCCGACGGTCAGCCATCATGTGCAAACCCTAGAAGCGGCAATCGGCGCCGAGCTTTTCAGCCGACACCACAACCGGATCGCACTGACGAGAGCCGGGCGCGCGCTGGCCGACGCCGTGGCCCTCGGTCTTGGCCATATCGAGCAGGCCGCCCGCCAGATCGCGCTGCGCCCATCAGGCAGCGGCCTGGTGCTGGCCTGCAGCATGGGCTTTACGCATGGCTGGCTCTTGCCACGGTTCTCGCGCCTGCGGCTGGCGCTGTCGGACTATCCAATCCACCTCGTGACAACTGACTGGCATCAGGGCTTTGACCGCGAAACCGCCGACATTATCGTCGACTGGCAAAGCGTCGGGCGGGCGTCGCGTACCACGATCCCGCTCTTTCCCGAGATCGTCTTCCCGGTCTGCAGCGCCGGATACCTGAACGAACACCCCGAACTCGCAACCGCGGATGCGCAACCACGGGCGCTTCTTGGCTGCACGCTGTTGCACTTCGACGAACGCGATTCCGAGTTCGCGAACTGGGAGAAATGGTTCGCCGCGCAGGGTGTCGTCTATGGGATCCCACCGAACGCCTATCGTTTCTCGAACTATGACCTGATCCTACGCGCTGTCGCCGATGGCGAGGGCCTCGGCCTGGGGTGGCTCCACCTGATCGAGGAACGGCTCGCCGCCGGATCGCTGGTGCGCGTCGGCCGGACGCTCTGCAACGAGATGACCGCCTACGGGCTGGATGTTCGGCACGGAACCGTGCCGGACGACGTGCTCGAACGGGCGGTCGCCTGGTTTCGTAGCGAAGCAGGCGCGCCGGGTCAGGAGTTCTGACGAAGCTCTGCCGACCTGATGCAGCGGATGATGGCCTCGGTCACGATGCCGACAGCGCCGCCTTCGAGATCGTGACCCATGCCCTCAACCTCAAGCAGTTCTGCCCCCGTGATCCGCCGCGCCAGATCGCGGCCGTGTTCGGGCGGAAAGATCGTGTCCGCCATGCCTTGAACAACAAGCGCCGGCACATCGAGATGTCGTGGCTCGGTCCCGCCGCGAAGCTCGCACAGCAGGGCGGCGGCCTGCCGGGCAACGCCGTCCGGGTTATGGCCGCGCTTGAGACTCGCCAGGGCCAACGCCCGCCGCTCCGCGGGATCGAACGGATAGGCCGGGCTGGCCCAGGCCTTGTCGGCCTCGACTGAGGCTTCGATGATCGCCTCCAGATCGGCCGGGGCGTCACTGTCGCCAAAGAGGAGCGCCTCGATGTCCGGCCGCATTGCCGGCACGGAGGGGGCGGCGCTTGTCGTGATGAGGAGCGAAAGGCTCAGCACCCTATCGGGATGGCGGGCGCACAGGGATTGGGCGATCAAACCGCCCATGGACTTGCCCACGACATGCGCGGCTGGTAGGCCGAGGGCGTCGAGAACGCCCGCTGCGTCGTCTGACATGTCGGCCAGCGTATAGGGTACTTCCGACGGCAGGACCCGCGGCTTCGACCGCAGCGGCGCGATGTCTGGCACTCCCCAGCGCGAGAGTTTCTCGCTCAACCCAGCATCCCGATTGTCCATCGCGATCACGGAAAATCCAGCCCCCGCCAGAGCCTCGATCATCTTCGTCGGCCATGAAATCAGCTGGGAACCGAAGCCGCTTATCAGCAATAGCGGAACACCAGTTTCGTCTCCGTATCGTTCGACCTCGATCGACAATCCGTTCGAACGTACACACGACATGGAACATCTCCCCGCACCCGCTCGAACGAATCGAGTCGGAAGCCGTATAATCGTCCTCAAGCTGTGGCACCAGTTTCTCAGGAGCCCACGTCGTGAACTCCATCGGGTAGTCCATGATCGGTGGGCATACCGTCGCGCAGGCAGATAGCCAATTCGTCGCGAGTGCGGGAACATGGGTAATAGTTCGGCAATGGCACATTTTGCCTTCGTGCCTCCAGGCCGGGCCTTCTGCGGGGCCGCACTACGTAGTTGCAGTCTGGAGCTCGCAGGCACGCCTTAGTTGCCGCCGCCGTCTCCCACGCTCATTGACGCCGTCTTCCCGAAGGAGGCTGTCGGGCTCGAAGGCAGAATGCGCGGGATTGTGCTTCTTGCTGAGAATGGGCCGCCCTCTTGCTGAGCCGTCCAACTCGGTCAGATCTCGATGCCGGTCCCTATTTCCAAGCCAAGTGGGTTTGAATTCAAAGGTGGACATCAGGACCAACGCCACGGCCGCTCACTTCAGTCGATCTTCGTTCCCCAGAACGAGGTAGGATCGCCGGCGAAGTCGCCATCCGCGGCTCGGAAATACACCTGCAGCTCGACGGTGCCGTTCGCAGGGAGGGCCATCATGGTCTGCGGCCAGATGGCGGTGGCGATCGAGACATGCGTGGCCGAGCTCTTGCCGACAAAGACTCGAACTTCGGTCGTGCCGTTCGGTGCCAGCGACCAGTGCACCGTCGAGAACTGAAACGCTGCAGACCAAAATCCCATGCGAATTCTATAGTCAAAAATTTCTATCATAAAGGCAATTTTAATTTGATTTATTTCTTACTCTGCGCCGCCTACGCTCTGCACAAGGAGCTGCCGCATGAAAGGCGAGTCAATTGCACGAAGCTCTGGAGCGATACGGTATGTTGAATACGGCGTCTCATCACGATGGACAGACACTTTACCCCAGAGTCACCCGGTCAATTCGTCCAACGCCCGCCCCCTGCGCCAGCCTGACCCGACCGCTTGCACTTCTCTGTCCAAAAGGAACATCATGGAAAACGAGTTTCAGATCGACCGGGTCCGGGTATACGGGCTGAGGGGAAGCGACAGCGGCCTTTCCTGGTCCGCCCGCATGCCGACGATCCACACTACGAATACGGTTGTTCGGATCGACACGAGCGGCGGCTTGTCGGGCGCGAGTTCGGTTTTCTCCTGCACCCAGTTCGACAATGACCGGGGCATCGCGGAGATGTGCCGACTGCTCCTGCCGGGCCTTATTGGCCGGGCCGGGATGCACCGCGAGGAAATCTGGAGCTGGATGCAGGATCGCCGCCTGTCGGTTACGCCGGCCGCGGTCGCGGCAATCGACATCGCGCTCTGGGACCTGGTCGCCAACCGCGCGGGCCTGCCGCTCTACCAGATGCTGGGCGGCGCGCGCCGGCGCATTCCGGCCTATGCCAGCACGCAGGTCTTCGACGACGCGCAGGCCTATATCGATCATATCGCGGAACTGCGGCAGAAGGGCTTCCGGACGTTCAAGCTGCATTGCTGGTGCGACCCGGACCGGGACATCGAACTGGCCCGCACAATCAGATCGGACAGCGGATCGCGCGATCTGCGGTTCATGCTGGACGCTGAGTCAGCCTATTCGCACAAGGACGCGCTCAAGGTCGCGCGGGCCCTTCAGGAGATGGGTTTCCTGTGGCTCGAGGCGCCCTTTCCGGACCACGATCTGGTGGGATACGCCGAATTGCGCAACAAGGTCGACCTGCCGATCCTGCCAGGCGGAAACACGATCATCGACCTGCCGCATATCGCGCAGGGAATCCATCAGCGGTGCTGGGACGGGGTCCGGGTCGACGCGGCCATCGCCGGCGGGGTGACCCCGGTGCGCAAGGTGATGGGTCTGGCCGAGGCCTATGGCATGAACGTCGAGCTTCAGTCCTGGGGATGCTCGCTGTCCCGCGCCGCCAATCTTCACCTGATGTTGGCGCACATGAACTGCGGCTTCTACGAATACCCGGTGCCGGCCGAGCATTTCGACTATCCTTTCATGGACAGCATTCCGATCGACAAAGACGGTCACGTGGCGGCCGCGGATCGACCCGGACTGGGTGTCGATGTCGACTGGTCGGAGCTCGAACGGAACGCCTTCTACGTAATCGACTGCTACAGCCGGGGCGGCATAACCGAAATCGAGGTCGAGGACAGGGCGCGGGGCACAGAAGCCGGCGGATCTTCGGTCTCACGGTGAGGGGCCCGTCAACGGGACGCGTGCTGAAGCGATCGGTTCCTTGCCGGATCCGTCAGGAGAAGAAGTCCTTCAGGACACGTTCGATCACGGCGACGACTGGCGACGCTGGGTCATAGACGGCCCGACAGGGCACCTCTACCTCCGGAGCCTCCGTCACCGCGAAAAGGCGGCCGGATTCCAGATGCTCCCGCACCATCGACAGCGGCGCGTAGGTCATTCCGCCACGCCTGCGCAGGTAATGAAGCCCCATCGTGCAATTGCCGAGGAAGATGTGCTGTGCCGTGCCCTTCGGCAGCGCCGCGGCGACAACCTGTTCGAATTCCGCGCCGAGCTCGCAGTTCACGAACAGCGGCAGTTCCGGATCGCCAAGTGAGCACGGGGCGTCGGCGACCAGAACGAGGTTCTCCCCAGGCAGGGTCACGCACGCCAATTCGCCTCCGACAGGTTGCTCGTTGGTCAGCGCCATATCGACGACGCCGTTGCGAACGGCGTCGTGCATGTTCATGTCGTGGTCGAAGTTGACGGTCAGCGGCAGCTTTCCAAGCGTCTCTTCGATCCACACTGTCATTTCGACCAGCATGGGGTCCCAGATACTGAGTTGGGATCCCATGCGAAGGAACACCCGGCCAGAAAACCGGCGGAACGTATCCTCCGACACGGCCCGCCAGAGCCTCGTCATGCTTTCGGCATGGGGTCGAAGGTGCCTGCCGGCCTCGGTCAGCGCCGCTCCGCGCCGCCCACGATCGAACAGCCGGACGTCGAGCATCTCCTCCAGCTGTCTGATCCGCGCGCTCACCGCGGCCTGCGTGATGTTCAGCCGGTCGGCAGCCAGGTTGAAGCTGCCACATTCGGCTATCGCCAGGAAAGTCTGAAGCTGAGAGATATGCATCTTATCTATAGAGATTTCCTATCTTAACGACAAAATCAATTCGTTTTATTTGTTTTTTTGCCGCTGGTATGACGCTTCAAACCCCCGCCCGGCCGGGCAGTCGCAACCTGGAGGAACGCCATGCTAGACAAGTCGCACAAACCCACATGGACCCGGATGGAGGATGCCAGCAAGGAGGATTTCCTCGCCGTCATGGACTATGAGGAAGAGTTCAACGCCGGCCTCGTGAACCGCCTGCTCGACGCGATCCGCTCGCTCGACGAGGACTGGACGCCTTACCCGATCAACCGCTACCAGCACTGCCTGCAATCGGCGACCCGCGCTTACGAGGACGGCGCCGACGAAGAGATCGTCGTGGCGGCCCTGATCCACGACGTGGGCGACATCCTGTCACCCTACAACCACGGCGAACTCGCCGCGGCCATCGCGAAGCCCTACATGTCGGAAAAAGCCTGCTGGATCCTCAAGCACCACTGCGTGTTCCAAGGCTACTACTACAACCACCACCTGGGCGGAGACCGCAACGCCCGCGAGAAATATCGCGACAGCCCCTATTACGACGACTGCGCCTATTTCTGCCATACCTACGACCAGTGCGCCTTCGACCCAGCCTATCCCACGCGACCGCTTGAGTTCTTCGAGCCGATGCTGCGGCGCGTGTTCTCCAAGGCGGGCGGTCACCTGGAACTGGCCGAGACGTCGCAGGACGAGGTCGCCGCTCGACCGGCCGAATAGCGCGCGTCGAAGGACACGCCGTCGCGGCAACCGCCGAGAACCGACTGCCTTCGCCATGCCCCTGGCATTGTCAGAATGGGCGTCGCTTCAAGGGGCGTCGGGTTCCGCGAGTGCCCTGGGAGCCGGCGTGCCGACGGCGATGTCGCGGGGACGGTCTGCGGCACGCGACATCCGATGAGAACGCGGCCCGGTCCGCATCTCCCATCGAAGGCCGGAAGGATCAACAAGAACCGGGAAGACCGGCTGAGCACCTGACAAACCAACGGAGAACCAAATTGAAAATGACAATCCTAAGAGCCGCGATTACCGGCGGCGCATTTGCCCTGTCCGCGCAGGCCGCGCTGGCCGAATGCGGCGAGGTTTCGATCACCGAGATGAACTGGGCCTCGGCGGCCGTGGTCACCTCGGTCTCGAAGTTCCTGATGGAGAACGGCTACGGCTGCACCGTCACTGTGGTGCCGTCCTCGACGCTGCCCGCCGTCACCTCGATCGCTGAGACCGGCGAGCCGGACATCGCGACCGAGCTCTGGATCAACACCGCGCCGGCCTATCCCGAGCTTGAGGCGGCCGGAAAGGTGAAGACGCTCGGTGACGTCCTCTCGGACGGCGGCGTGGAAGCCTTCTGGATCCCGCAATACCTCGCGGACGAACATCCCGAACTCACCACGATGGAAGGCATCCTCGCCAATCCCGCGCTCGTCGGCGGCAAGTTCCACAACTGCCCCGACGGCTGGGGGTGCCGGGTCACCAACGACAACATCGTGAAGGCCTGGGATTTCGAGGGCAACGGGCTCGAAGTCTTCAACCACGGCTCCGGCGAGACGCTGGCCGCCGCGATCGCGTCGGCCTACGAGAGCAAGGAGCCCTGGTTCGGCTACTACTGGGCGCCGACCTCGGTGCTCGGCAAGTATCCGATGGCGGTGGTGAATATCGGCGAGTTCGACGCCGACGTTCATGCCTGCAACGCGTCGGATGACTGCGCGACGCCGGGCAAGTCGCCCTATCCGAGCGCACGGGTGGTCACGGCAGTCCCGACGGCCTTTGCCGAGAGCCAGCCGGAGATCGCCGAGCTGATGTCCAAGGTGAGCTTCACCAACGAGCAGATGAACGAGGTGCTCGCCTGGCAGGAGGACAACAGCGCCTCGACCGAGGAAGCCGCGGTGCATTTCCTGACGACCTACAAGGACGTCTGGGGCGCCTGGCTCAACGATGAAGCGCGCGGCAGGCTGTCGGCACTGCTCAACTGACCCTGTTCACAGCGTGGGCGGAAACCGCCCCCGCTTTTGCCTGAGGCCGGGCGAACCGGTTGGAAACGGAAAAGGGATGCGAACATGACGACCTATTCGGGGCTTTTCGAGGCCTTTGGTCTCAAGGGCTGGTGTGAGGCCGGCTCCTCCGGCGGGCCGGTCTCGATGGCCGAACTTCTCGCGAAGACCACCGGCAAGGCCGCGGAGACGAACCTTTGGGACACGCCCTTTCCGTCGCTTGACGCGCTACACGGGGCCTGTGGCGCAGTCCCGCGTACGCGGGAGCTCACGGCCGGCATTGAACGGCTTTTTCTGGGTATCAAGGATCCGCTGAAGACCGTTCTCGATCCCTTGACCCAGCCCCTGAGCTGGGCGATCGACGGCGCGCTCTGGGCGATCCTTGTCCTACCCTGGTGGATCGTGATTCCGATCTTTCTTGCCGTCGTCCAATTCGCCGCGAGGTCGGGACGCATCACCGGCTTCGTCGCCAGCGTCCTCCTGATGCTCGCTTTCGTGGATCACTACGATTTCGCGATGCAGACGCTCGCGATCATCCTGGTCTGCACCGTGATCTGCGTGCTCTTCGGCGTGCCGATCGGCATCGCGATGGCGCGCAACGACCGCTTGCAGCGCTCGGTCATCCCTGTCCTCGACATGCTGCAGACACTGCCGACCTTCGTCTACCTCATCCCGCTGATCTTCCTCTTCAGCGTGACCGAATCGAAGCTCTACGGCATCGCCATCATCCTCTACGCCATAGTCCCGGCGATCCGCCTCACCGACCTCGGCATCCGGCTCGTCGACAGGGACGTGCTCGAAGCTGCCGAGGCCTTCGGCATGTCGCAGCGCCAGAAGCTCTTCGGCGTGCAGATCCCGCTCGCGCTGCCCAACATCATGGCGGGCGTCAACCAGACGATCATGATGTCGCTCGCGATGGTGGTGATCGCCTCTCTGGTCTCCGCGCCAGGCCTCGGGGCGCTCGTTCTCAGGGGCATCAACAAGCTCGAACTCGGCGTTGGCATCGTCGCGGGCCTCGCGATCGTGATGCTGGCCATCGTCCTCGACCGCGTGACCAAGGCGGCGCTCGCCCAGGTCAACCTCGCAACCAAGCATTGAGACGTGCACGATGAACATGAATGCGACGACGCCGAAACTCTCAATCCGAAACCTCTACAAGATTTTCGGGACCGATCCGAAGGCGATGCTGCCGCATGTGCAGGCGGGCATCGGCAAGCCCGAGCTTCTGGCCAGGCACAAGCACGTGCTCGGTCTTGAGGACATCAATGTCGACATGTATGCCGGAAAGATCACCGTCATCATGGGCCTCTCCGGCTCGGGCAAGTCGACGCTGATCCGGCACCTCAACCGCCTGATAGAGCCGACCGCGGGCGAGATCCTCCTCGACGGCGCGGACGTCACGCGGCTTTCGCATGACGAACTCCGCAAGCTGCGGCAGAGCCGGATGTCGATGGTGTTCCAGAAATTCGCGCTCCTGCCGCACCGCACGGTTCTGGACAATACCGCGCTCGCGCCGACGATCCGGGGCGAGCCTGGCGCCGGGACGCGGGAAAGCGCCCGGCGGTGGCTGGAGCGGGTCGGCCTCGAGGGCTACGAGCAGCACTATCCGCATCAGCTTTCGGGTGGCATGCAACAGCGCGTCGGCATCGCGCGCGCGCTCTGCTCCGAGGCCGAGATCATGCTGATGGACGAGGCGTTCTCGGCCCTCGACCCGATCATCCGCACCGACATGCAGGCGCTGCTCTTGGAACTGCAGCGCGAACTGCACAAGACGATCATCTTCATCACCCACGATCTCGACGAGGCGCTGCGCCTCGCCGATCATCTCGTCGTCCTCAAGGATGGCCGGATCGTGCAGCAGGGCGAGCCGCAGGAGATCATCCTGAAGCCCGCGGACGAATACATCGAGAACTTCGTCCGCGACATCAACCGGGCGCGGGTCCTGCGGGTCCGCTCGGTGATGGCAGCCACGGGTGGCACAGATGGCCACGACCGCATCGATGCCAACGCGACGCTCGAGGACGCGTTGGAACGCGCACAGGGCGCGGCCGACCACGTGTTCGACGTTACGGACGGCGGGTGCGTCGTCGGTACGCTGGCGATGACCGACCTGTTCAAGGCGCTGGTCCCACGCCACGCAAGGCAGGAAGATGCTGGAGGGAGCTGAGGGCAGCGTCAGCCCGACAAGACCCATTGTGCGCCAGCGCAATGGCGGGGCAACTTGGATCGCGGACAATGTACCGGCCTCGTTGGACGGCCGAATGGGTGCTGCCAGGCCAATCCGGATCGGTCTCGGCCTAGACTGGCAAAATGCACGTTATCGGCGGAGAGATCGCGTCACCGGAGCGCCGCGGCGCAGCGGCGGTGCGGATCAGCTTGAACCTTCGACCGGCATTGCGGCTGCGCTGCGTGTTGAACGGGCTGTCGTCAGATAGGTGATGTCCGGCTAGCTTTCGTCCACTTCGCATCCGCCGGAACGGGGCTGAATGCCCCGCTCTCTCCGCTTGGAACTGCTTCACCTGACCCGAGAACAAATCCGCACCTGATCGCGCATTACCGCATAGTCGCTGAGCATCCGCACTACGACAGAGCCTTCTGGAAGAGTCTCGACCTCCGCCGCAGCGCGGGCTTGGTCGGCCGCGCTGTACACCACCACCGGCGGGCAGGGCCCAGCGCCGTCAGAACCGCCCCTCGCGCAACCGCTCAACCAAAGCATCACGATCATGAGGACGACGTGCGGCAGCCTCGAGCATCTGGCGCTGAATGGCATCGGTTCTCTCCCTGGTCTCACAACGCTCGGCCAGCCGCCCGGCGTGCTCGCCGGCGCGGCGCAGGTTCAAAAGGAACAGCAGAATCGTTGCGGTGGCGAGGATCAGGCCCAGCGCCCAGCGCGCCGGGCCGCTCGCAAGGATCCGGATCAGCCCGCCCGTCACCGCCGCCCCCGTTTCCAGTCATCGATCCGGGCATGGATCGTCACCGCGATGCCCGCGAGTGCGACCGCGATGAAGACCCAGCGCAGCGTGTCGAGATGCGGCACCAGCGGCAGGATCGAGGCCTGCGTCTCGACCAGTGCCTCCTGCACGACTTCCACGCTGGCGGCGCCCAGCGTCGCAACGCCCGCCGCCCCTCCGCCTTTCAGGGTGCGGCTCTCGGCCAGAACCTCGCGTACGGGCGGCGTCTCGGGGGCGAAGGGCACCGGCCGCGCCGGAAAGGGCTCACCCCAGGACCGCGCTGGGCCGAGATCGACATGCATGAAGCCCGAGCGCGGGTAATACCCGAAGCCCAGGAACCCCACCTCCCGCGCCGCCGCCTCGAAGGCCACCGGATCGTGGTTCGCCATGGCGATGTCGAAGGCGGTGCCGGCCATGTGCTTCGAGGCCGGTGCGCCACCGACAGCGCGGTTGTGCTCGGGGCTCCGGTAAGCGGAGCGGACGATCAGCGGCTTGGCGAGCCGGTCCCGCAGGGCCTGAAGCCGGTCGAGCGCGCGTTCATTGATCAGCAGCTTGCCGGTGCCGCGGCAGGCGATCTCGGCGGGCGAGAAGCTCGGCCAGTGCCAGGCGCTTTCGGGCACGTCGCGCCAGTGGCTGTAGGTCGTGGTCGTCATGATGCACTCCTCGGATGCAAGAAAGCCCGCCGGACCGGCGGGCAGGGTGGGTTGGTTGGGGTCAGGTCTCTTCAGTCACTGCGGCCGCGCTGGAAGGCCTCGAAGAGAAGATCACGGACCGCGCGGATATCGATCTCGATGCGCTCGAGCCGGGCGGCATCGTCCGCGCGGTCCTCGGCGCGCTGCCGCTCGGCCCAGGCGCGCTCGGCGGCGAGCTCGCGATCGAGCCGGGCAAGCATCGCCTCGTTGGTGAAAGCCTTGCGGGTGACGCTGGCCGCAAGCGCCAGCGCACCGCCGATCAGGGCGGTGATCGCGGCGGTCGGCGCATGATCGCGAACGAGCTGGGCAATGGCCTGGAAGGGGGATGGCGGTTCGGACATGGAAGGGATCCCGGGGCTGATCAGGGGGCGGAACGTCACATGGACACGAAGCCGGTCCAGACCGCATCGATCGCGTCGTCATCGAGCCCGCCGGCGGCGGCGATCATCGCGGTGAGCGGATCGAGGCGGTAGGCGACCTGGAAGGCCGCAAAGGTGACGCGGGCATCGGTGGCCTCGGGTTCGGGCAGGCTCGCGAAGACCGGCTCGAGTGCCACCGGCACCGCGCCGGTCGCTGCCGCGGCGACGGCCTCCTCGGCCGAGATCAGCCCCAGCCGATGCAGCGCGATGAAGACCTGGCGGCGGCTGAGTGGCGGCAGCGCCGCACGGATCTCCTCCGGCGTGGGCTCCGGGACGACCGGCGCCGCGTAAGGTGCGATATCGCTGCGGCCCGCATGCGCGTCCCAGAGCGGATGGCCCGGCTCGGCGATCACGACATGGCCTGCGCCTTCGTCGATGAGGGCAAGGATGGTCTTCTCAGTGTTGCGCCATTCGGCCTGCATGGGTCAGATCCCGATGAGTGAGCGTTGATCGGCGAGATAACGGACATTGCGGATGAGCGAGATGCCGGTGTTCTGGGTGGATTCCTGGCCCGTGGTCGTGCCGGTGGCGCCGAGGCGGATCGAGAGCGTCTGTCCGGGCCCAAGCGTCACATCGAGGCTGCGGGCGACAAAGCTCGTGCTCGTCGTGCTCCATTCCTGCAGCACGGTGCCGTCGCGCAGGACCGCGGCGTACTGGGTGCCATTACCGTTGCCCCGCGCCTGCTCGAGGGCGACGCGGAGACCACAGGTGCGCGTCGCGGTGAGCGCGGTCTCGCCGAGCAGGAGCTGATGGATCGTGCCGTTGCCGCTCTTCGAGAGCGACAGCGTCGCCGTGTCACTGCCGCCCGAACAGTGCTTCAGGACCACCGCATTGTCCGCCACTGTCGTCGCCATGGCGCCGGCGAGAAGATCGGAGGCGCCGGCCGCGAGGGCCGCGATCGCCTCGGCCACGCGCAGGGGCGTCATCAGCGTCGCATTGTTCGTGCCCGCCTGCGCCTGGGCCTGGCTCGCGAGCGTGAGCGTCGCCCCGGCGCCGAGCCCGAGGGCAGTGCGCTGCGCCGCGACCGTTGCCGCCGCGAGCAGCGCCCGACCCGCGGCGGAAGAGCCCGCGAGTTCGAAGCCCGCGGGCCCGAGCGTCCCGAGAGGGGTCCAGTCGGCGTTCAGCGCGTCGCGGATGCGCAGCACCGGATCGGTGCCGGCGGCATCGACCCAGAGCTGGCCCGCGGTGGTGGTCGCGGGTGCCGTGGTCCCGTAAGCGCAGGACTGGAGGGCGGCGAGGATCAGGTTCAGCTCGGCGCGGAACTGCGCGCCGGACTGGTTGGCAAGATTGTAGTCGACCATCAGAGCACCTCTTCGGCATGGATGCGCAGCCGTGTGAGCAGCAGGTTGTAATCGGGGCTCGCCGAATGCATCCGCGCCCTGAACTCGGCGGCACGGATCTCGTCCTCGGTGGCATCGAGCCGCGACCAGGGTGTCCAGGCCGGGGTTCCGGCCGGATCGTCATCCGTGACCCGGACCTCGACGATGACGTCGATCTCGGCGCCGTCGGTGTCATCGACATCGAGCCAGAGGTCGATCGGCGCGAGGCGCTCGTCCACCGTGCCGGAAAGGCTCAAAGCCGCCGTCTCGATCTCCGAGCGCAGGCGAATGCGCCGGAGCGCGCCGAAGTCCATGCCCACGGGGAAGTCGTAGCGCCCCTCGGTTGCCACATCGGCGAGCTTCAGCGCGGCGCCGTCCAGCGTGAGGTTGGTCGACACCCCCGCCCAGAGGGGATCGGCGGCGAGCGTGAGGACCGGCGCGAAAGGCAGGACCTGGGCGCCGCGGGAGGCGGCACTGGTGACCGGGCCGAAGTTGCCGGAATTATCGCGCGCGCGGAGAAGATAGGTGCCGGGTTTGAGGGGGACGATCGCGACGGCATCCGAACCTGCAACCTCGTCCATGCTCACCGATGTGGCCCAGGTCGCGGTGGGCGCATTCGCATGGCGGATCACGATGCGCCCGCCGATCCGCACGTCGAGATCGGCAGACGGCGTCCATTTGAGGATCGCGAGCCCGCCGGCGGTCTGCAGCGTGAGGTTCGCGAGCGCGGCCGGCGGCGCCGTGAGACCCAGAACCTCGATGATGGCCGTGGCATAGGGCGAGGAAACGCCGAGGACCGAGAGCGCCTTCACCGCCACCTCCCAGCGGCCCGCCTTCACGTCGCGGATTTCCCAGAAGAGCTGGTCGGTGCGCCCGAGGGTGATCCAGTCTTCGGTGAGGACATTACCCTCCGGATCCTCGATGCGCTGCGCCCGGAGCTGGTAGTCGCGCACGAAGTCCGAAGGTGCCGCGGTCCATGTGGCGCGGATGAGGGTTCTGACCCCGGTGCCGCTCCGCGTCTCGTAAAGCTCCTCGGCCAGCGCCGGCGTGCCGGGGGCCGGCACATCGGCCGGGCCCGGCAAGGTCGTGCGCGGGGCCGCGGCATAGATCGCCTCTTCCGAGGCCTGCCAGTCATAGACGAGGGGCGAGGTCTCGCGGAGGACGAGCTCGGGCAGCAGGAGCGCGCCGTCGCCGGAGGCGGCGAGATCGAGGCTCACGCCCTGGACCTCGAAGGGCTTGGCTTCAAAGCCCCAGCGGTCATAAGAGAGCGACACGTTCCCGCCGACTTCGGCCGCCCAGGTCCCGAGCTTGCCCGCGAGCTTCACCGTCATCTGCCGCCGCGCGCTTTCGAGCTCGATCTTCGCAAGCCGCTGCGCCATCGCGGCCGAGATGGTGAAGGGAAGCGACAGATCGCGCCAGCGTTGCTCGCCGCCATCCTCGGCGAGATAGAGATCACTCGTCACCGCCGGAAAGTCGTCGGGCTGCCAGTCGTTTTCCGGGCTCACGAACTGGCCGCGCACCGCGTTGAAGTTCGAGGACATCGAGACCCGCGTCGCGAGCGTGAGCCCGCCCTCGCGGACATCGTCGGCAGTGAGCGCCAGTTCCGGCACACGCCAGGCCCCGGCATGGAGATGCCAGGTGCCGGCGGCCCAGGCCGAGCGCCCGGCCATCGCGGTCAGCATCGCCTCGATGATCACCTTGGGGCTTTCGCTGAGCGAGATGACACCGTTGAGACTGTAGCGCGGCTCGACCCCGCCGGCGGCCGTGGGCACCCACTCATCGCAGACATTGACGGCGGCGATGAGATCGGCCGTGTCGATCCCGTCCTCGGCACCGATCGCGGCGCCAAGGCCGAAGATCGGGTCCGCCATGTAATCTGCCAGGCAGAGGGCGGGATTCTCGCTGTAGCCGCGGGTGCCTTCCCGCGGATCGAGAATGTCATTCTTGCCCCGAAGATCGACGGTGATGTTGGGGATGCCGCCCGGAAAGGCATCGGCGTCATAGGTGAGCCGCAGCCAGATCGCGGCGCATCCCGAAAGCCGGTGCTCGGGGCTCCACTTGTCGGGCGCTTCCGCCGTGAGTCCGTCGAAGGCACTCTGGTCCGCGGCCCCGAGGCGTTTTTCGACGGTGACCTTGCCGGCCCATCGCCCCCGGGCGATGCCCGCCTCGCTCACCGCCTCCTCGCCCTCGAAGTAGACGGCCCCGATTGCCTCGACGGGATGGGAAGCGAGCACGATGACGAGGTGCAGGTATTGCCGCCTGGCGCCGGTGACATGCAGGAAGACGATGACCCCGCCCTTACGCGCGCGGCCATAGACCAGGTCGCGCGGCATCACCGGCTCGCGCAAGGTCACCGTGCGCGCCTGAAGGCTCATCTTCGGCTTCGGCATCAGCGCCTGGGAGGCGTAGGAAAGAAGGAGCGTGCCCCCGAGCCGGATCAGCGCCCCGGCAATACCGCCGGCGGCAAGTGCGCTGCCGATGGCCCCTGCCACGGCGGAGACGGCTGCAACCACGACCCCCATCTCAGACCCTCCAGGCCAGCGAACAGGTAGAGACCGGCACGAAGGTGAGGCCCTCGGGTCCGAGGAAGGCCGCGCGGGCGCCGAGACAGATCCCGAGTGCGGCACCATCCGAGGAGAGCACCAGATCGCCCCTCTGCGCGAGATGCACAGTCCCGAGCGGCGCGCCGAGGAGCGTCCGGGCGCCGTCCTCGAGGCTTGCCCAGCCGAGGCGGCGCATCACGAGGGCCGCCCCGCGTTGGGTCTGGTAGCGCCCGCGCCAGAGCGCCGCGACATCCTCGCCGCCCGTCAGATCGCGGCGCAGATCGAAGACCCAGCTCGCGCAATCATGCACCCCCCAGGCGAAGGGACTGCTGCGGGCGGATTCGATCGCCTGGGTCAAGGCAAGCTCCCAGGCGGGCATGCGGATCCGCGCTTCCCCGATGATCTGACTGTCCGGCAGGCGCGTCTCTTTCATCCCGGGCCCGCTCATCCCCGCCCCCAGGTGATCTCGCGGTCCTGGATCGCGGTGACATATTCAAAGCCGCGATCGCCGGGATGGAGCGCCTGCTGGCTCTCATGGGTGTAGCGCCAGGCTCTTGGGGTATTGAGATCGATGAGGCGGCTCTCGTAGCTGATGGTGATGGTGCAGGTCCCGACATCATCGGTGATCTCCGGCACATCGAGGCGGCCGGAAAAGGCCTGCACCGGATCGGCGATGATCGTGCCGTCTTCCGCGAGAAGCCCGATCCAGACCCGCCCCGGCAGGCCCTGGCGTGCCTCGGCGATGACGAGCTGGACGAGCGCCGTCGGCACGCCCGAGAGCGAGACCGCGGTGCCGGTCGCCACCACGGCGCCGGTCTCCTCGATCGCGCCCAGTCCGAGGAGCGTGCCCGCCCCGGCCCAGCTTTCGCCCGCCCAGCCGATCTCGCCGAGACCCGACCAGAGCCGCACGGTCTCTGTCGCGAAGACCCCCTCGAAGAAGATCACCGGCCGCAGGTCGCGCGCGGCAAGGGCTGCCGCGAAGTCGGGTGTGAGATTGCGGCTCATAGGGCCTCCCGGGCGGTCAGGCTGAAGCGGAACAGGTCGGCGCGGGTAATCAGGCTCGGCACCGGGGCGGTGAGGCGCAGGAGCACGGCCGGGGCCGCGATCTCGATCGGATCGCCATCACCGGGCGCGGCACGGAGCCGCGGCGCCAGCTGAAGCGTGGCACGGCCGGCATAGTCGGGGAGCACATCGGCGGTGAGCTGATGGAGCCGAGTCGTACCATCCGTTCCGAGCGAGATGAGATCGCCGGTCCGGAGCGTGGGCAGGGACGGGGCCCAGCCCGCTGTCATCAGCGCATTGCCGGCCTGGAAGCCGCCCGCGACCACGGGGGCACCGAAGCTCCCAGCCTGAAGCACCGAGGGGTCACGGAAGAGGAAGCAGCCGCGGATCCCGCCGAGACCCGCGAAGAAGGCCGAGAGCCGGCGGCCGTCGCGACCGGGGCGCTGAGCGAGCTCGATCGTGTAGTCCCACCATTCACCGCCCCAGTCCTGGACCTGCTCGGTCCCCGTGAAGGGCGAGGTGGCGACCGCCGTGGCGGTGACGAGACGGCGCTCGAGACGGGTGACGAGCGTCAGCGGCAATTCGGGGATCATGGTTCAAGTCCATCTGTGTCAAAGCGCCTGGCCGCGACGGCGGCCATCGGCGACGCTGGCCTTGGCGAGCCGCGCGATCTCGGGGATCGCCGCGCGCAGCTTGGCGTCAACCTGTTCGGCAACACCCGCCTGCGCGCCGCGCGCATCGATGCTGATGCTGACGCCGCCCGCGCTGGCGCCCGATCCGAGCCCGCGCGCCACTTCGGCCCGCGAGAGCACCCGCTCGCCGCGCTGCAGGATTGCCGGCACTTCGTCCGGACGGAGTCCGGCCCAGCCCCCGGCGTGGAGCCGCGGCGCGCCGGCGAAGGCGAGGGCCGGCACCCTGCGTCCGGGGCCCGGCGATCCGACCATGCCGCCGGCGTGATGGACCGGCGCGAAGATCCCGCCCAGCGCCCCCGAGAGCCAGCTCGCGATCGGTCCCAGCACCGAGGTCTTGAACGCCAGCGTCGCGAGATCAGCGAGGATCGAGGCGATGAGCCCCTTGAAGTCGAGCTTGCCGGTGGTGACGAAGGTCCGGAAGGCGCTCTCGGCCGAGCGGAAGGCACCCGTGAGTGTCTCGCCGAGCCCCTTGCCCCAGTCCATCGCCTCCGCCGCGTAACTGGCGAGCGAGTCCGTCACCGCCTTCCAGCCCGCGGCCGCGGCCTCTGCCGCGGATTTCGCGGAAGCACCGGCACCCGCCGCCGCGCGGCCGGCCGCATCGAAAGCCTCCGTCACCTCATTCGCGGCGGTCCCGGTCGCGGCAAGCGCCTCTTCCGCTCCGGCGCCGCCGGCGCTGATCGCCGCCGTCAGCGTCTGCCAGCTTGCGAGCGGCCGAGTGGCGGCCTCGGCGAGCATGCCGGCGGCCTCGCGATAGCCCTCGGCCCGGGCGCGGGCCTCCTCGTCCATGTCCCCGAAGAGAGCGGGCGGCGCAATGTAGGTTCTGTCGAGGGCCGCCGCGAAGGCCTCGGCCGCTGCGCTGCCGGCCGCGGACGCGGCGCTTTCGAAGGGGTTGTCGATGCGGCCGAGGTCGACGGGGTCCAGAGTGCCGATGCGCACCCCGCCTTCGCCAACCGCCCAGTCAGGGAGAAGCGCCAGCGCGGCATTGAGCCCCTCGATGAAGCGGTTGATCCGGGTGACAACACCGTTCAGCATCGCCTCGACGCCAGTGATGAGCCCATTGGCCGCCTCAAAGGCGAAGTCGCCGATCGCGGCCGGCAGCCGGGTCCAGATCGCGACCGCGCCATCGAAGGCCCCCTGGAAGATGGCCGCGGTTCGATCGCCAAAGGCGACGGCGCCCGCGACGGCCCCGTCGAGCGCCGAGAGTGTCGTGGCCTTCAACCCTTCCCAGCCCGCGGCGATGCGGGCGAGTGCGGCATCGAGCGCCAGCCCGATGCGGGACCAGACCTCCGAGGCGAGATCCGCGAGGAGCCGGAAGGCCGCGCCCAGGCCGCCGACCCGGGCAACGAGGAGCGAGAGCTGATAGGCCAGCTCCCCGGCGCCGACGATCAGCGCCCCGATGCCGGTGCGGATCAGCGCACCGCGCAGCACGACGAGCGCGGTGGCAAGCCTGCGGACCGAGAGCGCGGCGGCGGCAAGACCCGCCACCCAGCGCCCGGCGAGGATGGCAGCGAAGGTTGAAGCGTAGGCGGCAAGGCGACCGACATGATCGAAGACCCCGCGGATCGCCGTTCCGAGCGGACCGGTGCGGTTCGCGAGCGCCGCCATGGCATTGGCCACCGCCTCGAGCGCCGGGGCCGCCGCGACGGCGAGCTGGTTTGCGAGGCCCCGCCAGATCAGCCCCAGCCGCGAGATCGCGTCATTCGTCCGCTCGATCTGCCCGGCATCGGCTTCGGAGACCACCACGCCGAAGGCGCGTACATCCTCGGTGGCCTGGCGCAAAGTCGCAGAGTCGATGCGGCTCATGGCGATCGAGCCTTCCTCGCCGAAGAGCTGGCCCGCGACGGCGGCGCGTTCGGCCACCGGCACGAAGGCCTCGATCGCCGCGTTGATCGCACCGACGCGCTGGTCCAGTGGCAGGGCGATGAGCTCCGCGGCCGAAAGCCCGAGCCGGGCCAGTGCGTCCACGGCGGGGCTGGCGCCCGCGGCGGCCTGGCTCAGGCGGCGCGTGAGATCCTTCGTCGCCTGTTCGATGCCGGACATCGACACTCCGGCCAGTTCCCCGGCGCGCTCCAGGGTCTGGATCGAGGCCACCGTGGTGCCGAGCGACTGCGCGAGCTTGGCCTGCGCGTCGACGCTCGTGAGCCCCGAGCGCACCATGGCGACGCCTGCCGCCGCAGTGGCGGCCACCGCGGCAGCCGCCGCGATGCCGACGCGCCGCGAGAAGGCCGCGAGCCGCGCATTCGCGGCCTCCATCTCGCGGCCGAGCCGGCCGAAGCCGCGGGCGCCCGCCTCGCCGACGCCTTCCAGTTCGGCGCGGACCTGGCGACCGCCGACCGCGGCGAGGCGGACGGAGACGCGTTTTTCAGCCATGGGAATGATCCATCTGTTCGTTGAGTTTTGCGACCATCACCGCCTCGATGACGGGCAGCAGTTCGGCCGCCGCAGCGGGCGGCACGCCGAGGGCATCGCCGAGTGCGAGCGCTGCGGTCAGGTCCCATCCGGCGACGGCGCCGGGCAGCACGCGAAGCTGGCCACCGAGACGTCCGACGAGGTCCCAGACCTGCCAGCCTTCCCATGTCTCCGGCCGGTTCAGCCGCGCCGGGCAGTTCGGGCACTGCTCTTGGCACGCTTCGCAGTAGCGGTCGCCCCCGCCGAAGGACCATTCGGCGAGGGCGCGGAGACGTTTTTTTCCTGTTCCAGCATGAGGCCCTTCGAGACATAGGTCAGCTGGAAGGCCTCGAAGATCGGCCAGATATCGAGCAGCGCGTCGATGGCCTCGTCGCTCGGGTCAATCGCGTTGCCGTCGGCATCGCCGATGCCCTCCCAGGCGAGCACGGCCCGGCGCGCAAGCGCCTTGGCGAAAGCCACGGCGCGCTCCTCGTCGGAGGCCTCCGGGGCGAGGCCTTCGACCGCCGCATCGGCGCGGGTCGCGACCATCAGCGCGGTGGTGAGTGGCAGGAGCTGCAGCTTCAGGCCGGGCAAGAATGCGTGCCAGAAAGGCACAGCGGAGAGATTCAGACGGATCATGATCTTGCCTTGTCGAGGTTGGCGCGTAATGTCGGCGCGGGTGAATGAGCGAGACAGGGTGCCGATGAACGAGGTCGTGCAACGATCCGGGCGCGAGCTTTGCGAGCTGCGCCGCGACGATGGCAGCCTCACCGCCCGTGGCTTCATGGAGGATGGTGAGCAGACCGGCTACTGGGAGTGGTATCGCAGGGATGGCACACTGCTGCGTTCGGGCTATTTCGAAGCCGGACGGCCGATTGGCTCGCTAACCGAACATGACGAGGCGGGGCGGGTGCAGCGGGCGAGCGCGATCGCCTGGGGCTGAGAACTGCGACTGCCTGGGCTTGAGCCGCCGGATCAATACACATCGACATCATTGACGAGGGTTGCGGTGCACATCCGCCCCACGACGCTGTCGCGCGCCGCCTGCCAGTCAAACTTCGCCTGCACGCCCTGGGGCCCGGAGATCTCGATGCGCGGGCGCGGCAGGTAGACCGCGTGCACCGTGAAGGTGAAACTTTCGCCCGAGGGCAGCCCGTAACCGAACTCGAGCGCGCATGGATCGCCATTGACGGCCTGCGTGACGAGCGTCGCGTCGGCGAAGCGGACCTCGATGGAGCCGGTCAGCGCCGCGATGGACGGGTCCGCGCCGTCGATCCGTCCGTCGCTGCGGATCGTTTCTATCCGGTCGAGATTGTTGGCATAGGTGATGTCGACCGAGACCACGTTGCCTAGCGCCGCGCCGTTCCGGGTGATGGCGCCGTTGAAGTGGCCGAAGCGCTTCAGTTCCAGTTCTGCCGGTGTCCCCGCAGCACTCGTCGTGCCCACCGTCTCGCCCTGGGCCACCAGCCGCACCGTTGCGGTCAGCAGCCCCGAGCGCTGCACCTGCCAGCTGAGTTGATCGAGCACGCAGCCCGAATACATCGCATAGCGCGGCACTTCGGGCATGACAGTCTCGATCGAGAGGCTCGGCAGGGTCCAGGCGCCCGAGCGAAACTCGTGGGTCCAGGGCCCGGTGCCGGTGGTTGCCGGCTGACCGAAGGCCGCCTTCAGCCAGAACCCGAAACCCGCCGCGTCGATCGGCACGATCACGTCGCCGTCGGCCGTGACCGCGTCCTTGATCGGTGCCAGCGGATCGCGGCCGTAGCCCAGAAGTTCGGAATTGAGCAAAGGCTGCTCAGCCCCGAGGGTGGTGCTGGCGAAGGGCATCCTGGTGAAGCCGCTCGCCGGCGGCGTACCATAGGTGGTCTCGAACGCAAGCGCCATCTGCGCCCGCGCCCCCTGGGCTCGTGCCATGTACAGAACTCCCTCTTCCTTGCCCTGATGAACTTGCGTTGCCTCACGCCATTCGTCCCGCTACTCGGTGGTTCCCGGATCCAAGGCCAATCGGAGAACAACCGATGATCGAAGCACTACTGACGCTGCTCGTTGGCCTCGTCGCGATTTATGTCGTGGTTTGGATCTTCATCCTGCTTCCGGCCAACATGGCGGTATCGCGAGGGCGCAGCGCCTTTGGCTGGGTGCTCGTGAGTTTGTTCTTTTCGCCGGTTCTGGCCTGCCTTCTCCTCCTGCTGCTCGGGGACAACCCGAACAGGACGAGGAAGGACAAAGGTCCCCGACTTTGACGCCCGTCCTCGCGGCGCAGGATCCATCAGGGATCTCGGATCAGGCCAGCGGATCAGCGATCGAGTAGTGCAGCACGACCGGTACGACCGCGGCCTTCAGGCTGGCCGCGCCCTCGACCGGCAGATCGATCGGCCGCGGCGCTTCGGCTTCGACCCAGTCGCAGAGCCCGCCGAGCGTGCGGTCGGTGGCAAGCGCCGCACCGATGCTGGCGCAGAGCGTGTCGAAGGCGGAGTCACGGTCGTTCGTCCCTTGCAAGGGTCCACTGGACCCCTGCATCTGCTGCGCAGACCGGGCCTCACCCTGCACGACCGCCTCGATCTCGGCCCGGTGCTGGTAGTGGTAGGCGAGCGGCGAGAGCGTCACCTCCGGCTCGCCCGGCTCACCTTCGCGCAGGATCAATAGGCCCGCAGCCGGCACGCGCTCGGGCAGGACCGCACCGCGCAGGACGGTGGCGGGCAGCGTCGCGAGGCGCGCGTGCAGCGCTGCGAGGATGGTTTCGCGGTGGGTGGGCATGGTGGACCTGGGGGAAACGGCCAGTGCATTGGACCAGAGGAGAATGGATCTCATTCTGCTCTGTTGCGAGCGATCGCCAAGATATAGCTGAAGGGCCAGAAAGAACCAAACGCCAGTACCGACAGCAAGATCGTTGCGCCGATTCCAGCAGGGATATGGTTGCTTGCGATGTAGTAGCCTGTGACGCAGCCTGCAGAAAGCAGCGCTAGAAGCACTATGCTACGGGGGCGGCCGACGACCTGATAGTCACGCCCGATCACATAGCCTGACGCCATCGCAACAGCGCTGACCACATGCAGCGCCTCAAAACCATCCGGGACCTGCAGGCCGGCATAAGACATGGCGCCCCCTGCGGCTGACAAGGCTGTCGCGATGCCGAAATCCGAAACAGTCATTGCAGATCAGCTTTTGTAACTGGCAGCGCAACAAAAGTCGACGCTATCGGATTTCTATCCTGGTCAAAAATGACCATTTCACTAAATCCCGGCGAGCCGCTTATTTTACCTGCTTTTGAGGATTGAACTGTTCCCCGAATGATCAGTGCGAGTGCTTCGCGATTTTCCAAGTCAATGAAGAAGGCCTTCGTGCTCTCTCGATCTGAAGCAAAGGACGGCAATGCCGCAAAGTCGAAATCCATTTTCTGCATCTTCGCTGCCTCGAATATGTTCTCGATAGTCGTATTGGACCAATAAGATTCCACGTTGGCGATCCCGACATACAGATCCTCTGGAGCAATAATTTCCAGCTTCGAGATGGTTTCTCCGTCAGACTCATAGACAAAGGACACTTCGAAGTCGCGCTTTTCCCCAAAATCGTCGACATAGGACGAAGACAGTTTGCTTTGATAGTTCTTCGCGGATGCTGTGGTGGTCGTTTCCTTCGCGTAGATCGCGGCTCGCTGAACCCGGTTGGCATGCCCATATATAATGGGTGCATCGTCATCGATGTCATTGTCATTGAGGTCCACAACGGGGTATTGAGTGCAAGCCGTGTCGCCCGGCGGAAGCGGCCGCACAAACTCCTGCCTTAAGCCGGCTTTCTTCCAGTTGAAGTTAAGAGGCTCCGATCCCGGAGCATTCTTGATGTAATGCCAAACGTAATTGATGCCGTTCTTCTGGTCGAAATCTGACGCCCATTCAAACTGCATTCCGGCGTTAGTCACATCGCCACTTATCTTTCGCGGTGGCGTCTGGTCATAGTCGTCCGTCGCGCATTCAGATCGTGCCACCCCTGCTCCGCCTATCAATGTAGCTAGAGTCAGGACCCATTGATATTGGGCGTTCGGCATGATTCAGGCTCCGCAAGGAGACCGAACGATGAGCAACCTTTTCTGGCTGACAGACGCGCAGATGGAGCGGCTTCGGCCTTTCTTTCCCAAGAGCCACGGCAAGCCACGCGTCGATGACCGGCGTGTGCTGAGCGGCATTATCTTCATCAATCGCAATGGGTTGCGGTGGTGTGATGCGCCCAGGGAGTATGGTCCCCCGAAGACCCTCTACAACCGCTGGAAGCGATGGGGCGACAAGGGCATCTTCGCCCGGATGATGGAAGGCCTGGCCTCCGAGGCGGCCGTTCCGAAGACGGTGATGATCGACGCGACCTATTTGAAGGCGCACCGCACGGCGACCAGCCTGCGGTCGAAAAAAGGGGACCCGACGACCAAAGGGGCCGCCTGATCGGCCGAACCAAGGGCGGCATGAACACCAAACTGCATGCCGTCACCGATGCCGATGGCCGCCCGATCCGCTTTTTCATGACCGCAGGCCACCGAAGTTCATCAGTTGAACGCGTAAACGACTGATATCATTTAGGCTGGATAGCCGAAAATGGTACAACACGGAGGGGTCAGGCGGGTTTTGGCAAGCTCAGGGCATCAAAGAG
>NZ_JAPDOG010000080.1 GCF_026013545.1 Defluviimonas salinarum
ACTGGCGCAGGGTCGCAACCCGTTACGACAGATGCGCCAAGACCTTCCTTTCCGCCGTCGCACTCGCCGCAACCGTCCTGTTCTGGCTTTGACGATCAATGAGTCTGGAGCCTAAAGCAGGCCGACAAGTTTCCGATTTTCGTTGGATCCTGACGTTGAACGCAATGGGTTCTAAAAGTGCGGGACCGTGCAAACCGAACAGTCGATATGCGATTCAGGAACACTCCAGGAAACAGATTTAAGGAATGCTCTGCAATCACCGGGTGTTCTGTCAAGAGACTTTTCGCCGTGGCCGCCGGGCCGCGTCACGGGCCTGGAGGAAGGTCTCCGGCGACGTCAGCCGAGCATCGCGCCCCGGAATCGCCACGCCGTCGAGCGCGAACCCCGCATCGTTTCCCTCGCCGATGGAGTGGATGTCGAGGACCTGTTCGAGCGGCGTGAGCCCGACCTCGGAGGGCACCCCCTCGGGCGAGATGTTGGCGACGTGGCCGTGCCCCGGTGACGGTTTCGAGGCATTGGGCTTGCGATAAAGCGCCTCGATGCCCGTCCGGGATTCACTCAGGAGGCAGAATTCGAGCGATAGGGCCGAAAACAGTGTCCAAATCCAGCCCCCGCAACCATCGTTGCTTGCCGAACTGTCTCCCATCAGCACCCCTGGGACATCTGAGTTGATTCTGTAACGGAGGGTTTCAGGCTCATCGTAACCGCCAAGGAGTGGAGATGAGGCAGACACCCGGAACAGCGAAGCCGACGGCAGAGTCGATCGTGTAGGACATCCGCCGGCGCACGCGGAAGCACCATTCGGCCGAGGAGAAGATCCGCATCGTCTTGGAAGGGCTGCGCGGCGAGGTCAGCATTGCCGAGCTATGCCCGCTCGAGCTGATCGCGGGCCGGTCGCCCGGCGTGATCACCGACCAGGTGATGCCGCCGCGGACCTGGTCACGCACGGCGCGCAGGGGCTCCAGGAGGCAGGCAAGAACCATGTTCGAAAAGCCGTCGAACAGAAGGATCGTGACGTTGAGGGGCTTCATTTGGCACTATCGGAAAATTTATTGTCACTATCGGACAGATCAGGCGGCGGAAGCAAGCCTAATGTCCCGCTCCAGCAACGGCGTCGGACTCGCCGTCGGATCATCGAAGAGGCGCGGCGTTGGGCAGATTTCTCTGGCAGGCGGAACCGGAACGGGCGGCGGCGGCGTCGATCACCCGCTTCACGCGCGAGGTGGCCGCCACCGGACGCGAGGTCGCGGCCTATCCTGACCTCCATCGCTGGTCGGTCGAGTACCCCGAGGAGTTCTGGCCGCTCGCCTGGGACTTCTGCGGCCTCGTCGGCACCCAAGGCGGCACCGCCGTCGAACGCGCCGAGGATCCGCTCGGCTGGCGCTTCTTTCCCGGCGCAAAGCTGAACGTCGTCGAGACGCTCCTGAACCACGCCGATGACCGCGCGGCCCTCGTCGCCGTCTCCAAGGCGGGCGACCGCACGGTCCTGACCCGCGCCGAACTCAAGGCCGTGATCCTCGACGTGCCGGAGATGCGCGCGCGCGGCTCGACGCGATCCTCTCCGAACCCGTCCGCCCGGCGCCCGGGGCATCCGGCGCGGGCGGCTGGCTCGACGGGGTGAAGGTGCTCGACCTCACCAACGTGAT
>NZ_JAPDOG010000081.1 GCF_026013545.1 Defluviimonas salinarum
CATCTGCTCGTCCGTCAGCCAGAAAAGATTGCTCATCATCAACCCCGTCAGTCTGGAGCCTTGAATCACCCGGCGGCGGCAGCTTCAAGCAGATCAATGGGTCCTGACCCTAGAGAGTCCTCACAGAAGATTCCGCCCCGTCCATCGCCAATGATCGCCATGTAGGCTTTTGTGATTTTTGTGAGGAACGCGTCTTTGTCGAGTCCGCGAAACCCGCGCTGGGCAGCTTCTCGCTTGCGACGTTCAAGAATAACGTCGCTCCAACCTTTCGTCGCAGCTTCCTGTTCAAGTGCGCGCCAAACATGCTCAAGCGCTACGATCAGGAACCCGCCGGATCCGCAGGCCGGGTCGATCACCATCTCGGTAGGCTTGGGGTCGATCACGTCGATCACCATCTGCACGACGTTGCGGGGCGTGAAGAACTGGCCCTCTTCCCCGCGGACCGCTGGACCAATGAATACCTCGAATGCATCACCGATAGCGTCGCGTGAGGCGTCCAGTATGCAGTAGTTCTGAAGCTCGCCCACGACGTAACGAAGGCTCTCAGGATCGAGGCCAATCTCCTCGTTCTCGCGGAACACGTCCGGATACTCCCGCCGCACGGCGGCGAACAAACTATCGACACGTGCCTTGATTCGGTCGGCCGGTTCTTTGTGCACCGTCCGAAACTGCGGCAAATCGTCGGGCGCGGTATTGAGCTCGTCGAAGATTTTGCAAAAGAGAACGGACGTAATCTCAATCGCAAGACCTTGGTCTCGGGTGATGCCCGTCGTGTTGCCAGCAAGGTGATTGCGGATGTCGCGAAGCACTGACTTCAGGTTGGTGGGCGCGACAAGGTCACGGCGGTGGAGCGTGCCGATCTCGGCTACGGTCTGTCCGTGCTTCGGCAGCGTCGGCAAGGTTGACCAGTGGATCTCGCCGCCCTCGCGATACTCCTTCAGGAGGTAAAGGTGATCTTTCCCGTTAAACCAGACACCAATTTGCGCTGACGACATGGTGAGGTAGATCTTCAGTTGCTCCTCGCCGTCCTTGCGCGTCTTCTTCTTACACTCGACGATGATCTGGGCGTCCGCCTCAATCTTTCCCGCCGATGAGAACACGACGATGTCGACTGGGTAACTCTTGGACTGCGTCGCTGACGGCGTCGCCCGAACGCGGAATTGGGGCCGGGTTTGAATGTGGGACTTTGGATAACCTAGCTCTTCGACAAGGCGATGAGCGAAGACCTGCACAGCCTCCAACTCCTCGGGCGTTGCACGCACTTCTTTGCCTGAAATGTAGTCAGTTATTGTTACGGGAACGGGTTTCGCGGCGGGCCGGGTGTTTTCTCCAGTGGGATCGACAATGGTGACCTTCTCACCAGGCTCGACCACGTTGGCTTTTTCTTCACTGGTGGACGCCATGTGCTCCCTCGTTTCTACTTCGGCATCGGCCTGGTTCGACCGACGTTCTACATCCTAATGAAGGAACTGCGGAGTTGGGGCAACAGGGCAACGGAGGCGGTGTCCTCAAACTGTCCACTTAACCTTCTTGACTGACGAATGACATGACGGTTTCGAGGGGTCGTTTGCCTTGGTTTCGGTATCCCAGATGCGGGCGTTCGGTGTTGTAGTGGACGAGCCAGGTGTCG
>NZ_JAPDOG010000082.1 GCF_026013545.1 Defluviimonas salinarum
AAAATCCTCCCACCCTCCCTGTCGCCAGAAAGGGCAAAAAGTGGCCGACTTTTACGCCGCCCGCAGCCGGATCATCCCGCCGCTACCGTGGCCGACTATTGCTCCGCCGTTCTCATACTGACCGGCGAGTTCCATTTCCGTGAAGGACATGTCGTATTCGACATTCTCACCGCTTGGTGCGGCGTCACTTATCGCCGCCAGAAAGTCGGAGATCGGCATTCCAAGCCCTAAACCCAGTTTGTGCCCGCTTCGGAGCGCGTTCAAATCCGTTCGGAACCAACCGAATGGAGCAAAAGCCCCCCTTCGGTGGTTCAAGAAAGATCACCAATCGCTCAGGGAAGCAAACAAAAACTCTTCGACGTTTTTCGTTCCGGACGGCCGAGCCGGACAACGCGAGAAAGCGGTATCGCGATCCGCAGAACACATGCCTGGCTCATCGGCAGTTTGGGCTGCGTCGAGCGAACTGGCGCAGCCCACGGCAGGCACGGCGTTCAGAGACGTTCCAGCACCTCAACCCGTCACAGCTTCGTGACAATCTCCTCCGGCTTGTGCTGCTTCGCGGCTCTGTTGCACAAATCCTGTAGGGGATTCATCTCGTGAAACCAGCGTGATAGCTGGGGTGCATGAGCAGACCGACCCCACCGACCTACAAGATCAGGAACTGGCCAGCCGACAATGAAGCGCTCAAGCGCCGCGGCTCGCTGACGATCTGGTTCGATCCTGAGATGAGCTGGGATGCCGCGCCGACAGGTCGGCGTGGCCGTCGGCAGAGCTACAGCGATGCCGCCATCCAGACTTGCCTCGCGATGAAGGTGCTGTTCGGCATGGCGTTGCTGCAGACCACAGGCTTCGTCGAGAGCCTGCTGCAACTGGTCGGCCTGAGCTGGACGGTGCCGGACTTCAGCACGCTGTCCCGTCGCCAGAAGACCTTGGCCGTCAACATCCCCTACCGTGGGTCCAAGGGGCCGCTGCACCTGCTGATCGACATCGAGCCGGTGAGCGCCACCGGTTCGAGCGAACCGGCGAGGGGGGATCAAGGTCGAGGGCGAAGGCGAGTGGCATGCGCGCAAGCATGGCGGCCCCAAACGGCGCGTTTGGCGCAAGATCCATCTCGGGATCAACGAGCAGACGTTGGAGGTTCGTGCCGTCGAGATCACCGGGAGCCATGTCGGCGATGCGCCGGTACTGCCTGACCTGCTCGGCCAGATCCCGGCGGACCAAGAGATCGGTAGCGTCACCGCAGACGGTGCCTACGACACCCGCAAGTGCCACGATGCGATTGCTGACCGCGGCGCTCAGGCCGTCATCCCACCACGGAAGAATGCCAAGCCGTGGAAGACTGTCACCGCCGGGGCGGTCGCAAGAAACGAAGCATTGCGCGCCTCGAAATACCTCGGCCGCGCGCTCTGGCGACGATGGAGCGGATACCACCGCCGGAGCCGCGTCGAAACGAAGATGCACTGCGTGAAACTGCTGGGCCAGCGGCTCATGGCGCGGGACTTTGACGGCTAGGGTCAGGACCCATTGATCTGCTTGAAGCTGCCGCCGCCGGGTGATTCAAGGCTCCAGACTGACGGGGTTGATGATGAGCAATCTTTTCTGGCTGACGGACGAGCAGATGGA
>NZ_JAPDOG010000083.1 GCF_026013545.1 Defluviimonas salinarum
GCGACGATGGAGCGGCTATCATCGCCGGAGCCGCGTCGAAACGAAGATGCATTGTCTGAAGCTTCTGGGCCACCGGCTCATCGCGCGGGATTTCGACCGCCAGGTCGCTGAGCTACCGCCCGCCCGCGCCGGAAAGCTTCGTTCCAATGGACCAGACGCCGATGATGCACCAACAATCAACACGGACCACTCGATGGGGGCAGTCCACGGGCACATGTCGCGAGATCGGGGCGGAGTCCGGCGCGCCGCTGATCCTGACACCATGCGAACGGTAAAGTCTCATCATCCGCGACAGGCCTTGCGGTGCGTGAACCAGTGTCAATCCCCGACTTTAGCGCGCAGCACCACCGTTATAACAGATGGTGCTGCGTCAGTAGCTTCGCCGTGATTTGCGGCATTCGGCCGATCACTCAGCGAACGGTCGGATGACCGGCTTCGACCCAGGCGGTAGTGCCGCCTTCGATCCAGTTCACGCGGCCGAAGCCTGCCTTGGCGAAGGCTGTGGCCGCACGCCGGGCCATGGGGCCGGCCATGCAGGTGGTCACCACATGCAGGCTCTTGTCCGCGAAGACTGGCGGCAGGTTCCCCGCCTCCACGTCCTCGACGGAGATCAACCGCGCGCCCGGGATCTTGCCCGTGGTGGCCGCGATCACGTCCGCAGGGCGCGGGTCTACAAACTCAACGCCTGCGCGCCCATGGTAACCTTTCGCTTCGGCAACGGTGATGGCTGTGGCGGTGGAATTCTCGACGGTGCCGGCGTTTGCACAGGAAGCCATGATCATTCTCCTTCTTACAGGGGTTCAGAAACTCAGCGTCGACGCGCCGTCGAGGATCTGCGCGTGCAGCGCGGGCGAACCCACCACCTGCACGCCGTCGATGAAGTCGCTTTCCTCGTAGCCGCGCACCTTCGCGCAAGGCGGACAGACGAGGATGCGGCCTCCACCGTTCTGGAAGTTCTCGATCAATTCCTTCATCGGCGGGTCGAAGGGGTTCATCCGCACATTGTCGGCGGCGCCCTTGCGGACCACGTCCACGGCCGAGCTGACCATGAACATGGTCACCTGCTGGCCCGAAGCGATCCCGGTGTTGGCGATCGTGAAGGCCACGGTGGCCCGCTCGTCATCGAGGCCACGGGATACGACGATTGCCAGTTTCTTTGCATTTTCCATCTCTCTTCTCCTTTGGTCAGATGGGTTGTCCGGACATCACCCGGTCCGGGTCGGGAACTCTCAGGCGGGCGCTCTCCGCCGCAATTCCCGCCGAGAAAGCAACGGCGATGCCATGCGAACTGCCAGGCTGGCGGCGCCGAACAACGGAACGACGGAGGAGGCGATCATTGTTTGGGCTGCATCGATCATGGTTTTGGTTCCATTTGCATACCGACTGGTTGGTTTGTAACAGATCGCTCGGTATGCCGTCAACGAAAATTCCCAGATCGCCGCGAGATTCCTTCTAGGTCATGTTGACAATTGGCGGAGCCAGAGGCGGATCGAGGTTATGTCGATGAAACCCAGGAAGCTTTCGGCAGTCTTGTCGTAGCGGGTGGCGACACGGCGGGCGTTCTTGA
>NZ_JAPDOG010000084.1 GCF_026013545.1 Defluviimonas salinarum
GATGCGCGCGCGCGGCTCGACGCGATCCTCTCCGAACCCGTCCGCCCGGCGCCCGGGGCATCCGGCGCGGGCGGCTGGCTCGACGGGGTGAAGGTGCTCGACCTCACCAACGTGATCGCCGGGCCGACGATCGGCTCGACGCTGGCGCGCTACGGCGCCGAGGTGACGCTGGTGCAGCCGGTCGAGCCCTCGGTCGATCCCTGGAACGCGGTGGTCTTCGGCCTCCATGCGCAGCGCGGCAAGAAAAGCGTGCTCCTGAACCTCAAGTCCCCGGAGGGCCAGGAGGCGCTGGCAAGGCTCATCGCCGAGGCAGACGTCATCACGATGAACGGCACCGACGAGCAGCGCGACAAGCTCGGCCTGTCGCCCGAGCGGCTCGCGGCGCTCAATTCGCAGGCGATCCTTGTTCAGCTCGACGCCTTCGGCGGGCCGATGCGGGGGCCGAAATCCGATCATCTCGGCTATGACGACCTCGCCCAGGCGGCGACCGGCGTCATGGTCCGCTTCGGCGGCGGCATGGAAACACCCGAGGAGCATGCCCATTTCGGCACGATCGACGTGCTGACGGGCTATTGCGCCTGCGTCTCGCTCGGCGCGGCGCTGGAGCGGCGGACCCGCACCGGCAAGGGCGGCATCGCCCGCGCCGCGCTCGCCGCGGCCGGCAACCTGATCCAGGCGCAGTTCATGTACGACTACGAGGGCCGGGCGCCCTTCGACGAGCCCTCGGGCCGCGAGGCGCGGGGCTGGGGGCCGTTCTACCACTGCTACGAGGCGGCCGACGGCTGGATGTTCTTCGCCGCGCCGGAGGAGAAGCGCGAGGCGCTGCGCGCGGTCGCCGATCTCGCCGATCTCGCGGACCGTTGTGAGGCCGAGCTGTCCGCCGCCTTGGCCGAACGCTTCGCCACCCGGCCCTTCGCGCATTGGGCGGAAGCGTTCACCGGCACCTCCTCGGCGGTGGTGCGGCTCGGCTCGCTCCACGCCACCCGCGACGCGGCGCTGCAGCGCGAGAGCGAGGGGGCGATCGACCTGACGCAGGCGACGTTCCGGGTGATCCGCCACGACCGCCATCCGCTGGGCCGCTGGGCCGATCTCGTCGCGCCGAACGCGGTGCGGCCCGGGCGCGGACGCATCACCATCCCCGGCCCGATGCCGAAATACGGCGTCCATACCCGCGAGGTTCTGGGCCGGATCGGATACGCGCCCGACGCCATCGCCGCGATGATCGCCTCCGGCGCGGCCGGGGAGAGCTGGTCGGACAAATACCTGCCGGAATGACCGCCATTGGCAGGGGGGAGGAGCCCCCTGTGCAACCGAAGAAGCAAAGGGAGACCAACATGACGGACGACCACAAGTACAAGACCTTCGCCCGCGCCATCTCGCGCCGGGACTTCA
>NZ_JAPDOG010000085.1 GCF_026013545.1 Defluviimonas salinarum
CCTAACTTCGACAGCTGATAGTCGTTTTGAGTGCTTTCGGGTGTTTCCAGCCACGTGATTTCAATGGGTTGCGGGGCGTGGGGAGTTCAGTTCGGCGAAGTTGTGTTGTAACACGTCGCGCTGATATTTGCCTTGTATGAGTGCTTATTGGCGCCTTATTGTTCGCCCATGTACACGCGCATCTCCGAATCCGGCGGTCGGCGCTACCTGCAGCTCGTCGAAGGCCATCGCGACGAGACCGGCAAGGTGCGCATCAGGATCGTCGCCAATCTGGGTCGGCTGGACAAGCTCAGCCCTGGCAAGCTCGATCCCTTGATCAACGGCCTCAATCGCGCCGTCGGGCGGCTGGAGAATACGGCAGACGACATCAGCTACGACTCCTCTGTCAGCTACGGCGATGTGTTTGCCCTCCATGAGATCTGGAAAGAACTCGGGTTCGACCTGGCCCTCAAACAGGCCCTGCGGTCCGGGCGGCGTGAGATCGACGCGGAAGCCTTGATCCGGGCCATGGTGTTCAATCGGCTTTGTTCGCCCGACAGCAAGTTGGGTTGCCTACGCTGGCTCGCGACCGTGGCCATGCCCGCCATGCCGGAGACCGTCACCCACCAGCACCTGCTGCGCGCCATGGACGCGCTGATGGACCATACCGAGGTGGTGGAAGCGGCGCTCGCTCGCCAGATCCGCCCCCTCGTCGATCGGGAACTCGCCGTCGTCTTCTACGACCTAACCACCGTGCGCATCCATGGCGAGGGAGAAGTCGAGAGCGACCTGCGCGCCTTCGGCATGAACAAGGAGACAGGTGGCATCGCCCGGCAGTTCGTTCTCGGCGTCGTGCAGACCGCCGAGGGCCTGCCGCTGATGCACACCGTTCATCCCGGCAATGTCGCCGAGACCAGGACACTTCGGGGGATGTTGATGACCGTGCTGCAGCGCTTCCCGATCCAGCGCGTGGTGCTGGTCGCCGACCGCGGACTCTTGAGCCTCGACAACATTGGCGAACTCACCGCCCTCGCCGAGCAGGGCGACCGCAAGCTCGAATTCATCCTCGCCGTGCCGGCCCGACGGTATGGCGACCTGGTCGAGACCTTCCGGGGACTCGCCTTTTCCGAGGACGGCCTGGCCGAGGCCAACTTCGCGGGGCACCGCCTGATCGTCGCCCATGATCCTGATCGCGCCGCCCTGCAATCCGCCAGGCGACGCGAGCGGATCGCGGAGCTGGACGCCATGGCCGAGAAGATGGTGGCGCGACTGGACGCCCAGGATGAAGGCCAGACGGCCCGTGGTCGCCGTGCCTCCGACCGCGGCGCGTATAGCCGCTTCACCCGCGCGGTAACCGAAGCCGAGCTCACCC
>NZ_JAPDOG010000086.1 GCF_026013545.1 Defluviimonas salinarum
GTGATGCAGACGATAAGCTCCATCTCGGCGTCGATCGCCTCGAGGATCGAATCCGCCGCGAAGGGGGGCGGCACGTAGATGACGGAGGCATTGGCCTCGGTCGCCTGCTTGGCCTCGTGGACCGAGTTGAAGACCGGCAGGCCGATATGGCTCTGGCCGCCCTTGCCGGGGGTGACGCCGCCGACCATCTGGGTGCCGTAGGCGATCGCCTGTTCGGAGTGGAAGGTGCCCTGCGAGCCGGTCAGGCCCTGGCAGATGACTTTGGTGTTCTTGTTGACGAGGACTGCCATGATTGTCCCTTTTCCTACATGTTCAGGATGATGGCGCTGGTGCCATCGTCGATGCATTCGCCGGAGTTGCCGGCCTGAGCGTAATGAATCCAGATCAGCCGCCGGGGCGCGAAGACCGAGAGGCCGTCGCAGGGGGTCGCCAGCCCGCGTTCGGGATGGCCGGTCTGCACCTGGCCCGGAAAGAGCCGCTCGGCGAGCGCGGTGCCGATGGCCTGCGCCATCGCGAGCGGCACTTGGCTCGACTGGAAGGTGCAGTAGCTCTGCTCGGACCCCGGTTCGATGACGCCCCACAGTTCGGGCGCCGTGACCTCGTGCGTGCCGGGATCGGCGCCCGGCGCGAGCGAGAACCCGGCTGCCGTGAACGCATCGACCACCTTTTCGGGGGTGCGATAGTTCCTCAGACAGATCTCCGCCGCGAGCTGCATGTTGACCGCCGCCGCCTCTTCCGCGGTCTTGGCCGGGGCGGGGGCCGGGAAGGCCGCCGCCAGAGCCAGGACTGCCGCGGGAAGCGGACCCCTCATCGCCTTACCCCTTCACCGCCTTGACGATCTTCTGCGCGGCATCCGAGAGGTTGTCCGCCGCGATCACGTTCAGGCCGGAGGTCTGGATGATCTCCTTGCCCTTCTCGACGTTGGTGCCCTCGAGCCGGACGACCAGCGGCACCTTCAGGCCCACCTCCTTCACCGCCGCGATCACGCCCTCGGCGATGATGTCGCAGCGCATGATGCCGCCGAAGATGTTGACGAGGATGCCCTTCACGTTGGGGTCCGAGGTGATGATCTTGAAGGCTTCGGTCACCTTCTCCTTCGTCGCCCCGCCGCCGACGTCGAGGAAGTTCGCGGGCTCGGCGCCGTAGAGCTTGATGATGTCCATCGTCGCCATCGCGAGGCCGGCGCCGTTCACCATGCAGCCGATCTCGCCGTCGAGCGCGATGTAGTTGAGGTCGAACTTCGAGGCCGCGAGCTC
>NZ_JAPDOG010000087.1 GCF_026013545.1 Defluviimonas salinarum
GGCGCAGGGTCGCAACCCGTTACGACAGATGCGCCAAGACCTTCCTTTCCGCCGTCGCACTCGCCGCAACCGTCCTGTTCTGGCTTTGACGATCAATGAGTCTGGAGCCTAGACGCTCCGGTGTTGCCAGCACAGGCGCGACCGCCGGAAGAACGGCGAACATACCTGCCTCAAAGAAATAGCCGTCTTCGAAGCTTGATTGCTCACGGGCAAGACCTTCGAAGCCGTCAACGAAGTCTTGGGAAATACTAAGAAGCTCCAACGCCGGCGTGTTGAAGATCAACTCATGGGCAGACCGGTGAAGGACTATAATGGGCCGGGTTCCGCTAATTTCATCAAGTTGTGCGCGCCTTATATTTCCATGGAAGAAATGGTGGTATCCCCAGGTAAGCAGCAAGGCGTCGGGATCAGCCATAGCCGCTTCGGCCGCTTCCAACCGGGCCCGGTAATCCATCTCGTCCATTGCGGCCTTCGACCGACCCGTCGGAATATTCCAATCCTCGATCGATATGATCTCAGAAGTGAGGGTCAATGCGGCCAGAAAAGGATGCACATGCTGGTCGATCAAACCGGCGATTATCACTTTTTCAAAGAAGCGTTCGTCCAGCCGGTATGGCTGCGAGCCGATACGTTCAACGATTTCGTCGCGCTGACCGGCGGCGAGAACACGGTCTCCTACGACGGCGACCGCGTCGATTTCAGGGTTGTTATCTTCCATGGTGATGACACGCCGCGCCGTGTAGATGGTAATTTCCGGCAAGGCTTTTAGCTGGACGCCAAATTCCTGCAGGGACGTGGCCGCAAGGCTTGATGTGGCATTGGCAATCGCAATCATCGACGCGCTACTAAGAATGGTCAGTGCTGAGCGGCGAGTGACATTCAGTTTTGTCATACTTTTAACTCTCAGTAACGAAGGATTTGCCTAAGCCTAACATTGAAACTTGCTTAGCCCGGAAGGAATTGTGCTATCGGCAATGTGGATCCAGCCAAAATTTCTTACGACAGATGTGTTAGGTCATGTTGACAATTGGCGGAGCCAGAGGCGGATCGAGGTTATGTCGATGAAACCCAGGAAGCTTTCGGCAGTCTTGTCGTAGCGGGTGGCGACACGGCGGGCGTTCTTGAG
>NZ_JAPDOG010000088.1 GCF_026013545.1 Defluviimonas salinarum
CCCCGACCTGTCGCGCTTCGACTGGGAAGACGCCTTCCGCATGGAAGACCAGCTGACCGAGGAAGAGCGGATGCTCCGCGACGGCGCCCGCGCCTACGCGGCCGAAAAACTCCAGCCGCGGGTGATCGAGGCCTACCGCGAGGAGAAGACCGATCCCGAGATCTTCCGCGAGATGGGCGAGATGGGGCTCTTGGGCGTCACCATCCCCGAGGAATACGGCGGGCTGGGGTCGAACTACGTCTCCTACGGCCTCATCGCCCGCGAGGTCGAGCGGGTCGACAGCGGCTACCGCTCGATGATGTCGGTGCAATCCTCGCTGGTCATGTACCCGATCTATGCCTACGGCTCGGAAGACCAGCGCCGGAAATACCTGCCGAAGCTCGCATCCGGTGAATACATCGGCTGCTTCGGCCTCACCGAGCCCGATGCCGGCTCCGACCCCGCGGGCATGAAGACCCGCGCGACCAAGACGACGAACGGCTATGTCCTCAATGGATCCAAGATGTGGATCTCGAACGCGCCCATCGCCGATGTCTTCGTCGTCTGGGCCAAGTCCGAGGCGCATGGCGGAAAGATCCGCGGCTTCGTCCTCGACAAGGGCATGAAGGGGCTTTCGGCGCCGAAGATCGGCGGCAAGCTCTCGCTGCGCGCCTCGATCACCGGCGAGATCGTGATGGACAATGTCGAGGTCGGCGAGGACGCGCTCCTGCCGAACGTCGAGGGGCTCAAAGGGCCGTTCGGCTGCCTCAACCGGGCGCGCTACGGCATCTCCTGGGGCGTCCTCGGGGCGGCGGAGTTCTGCTGGCACGCGGCGCGCCAGTACGGGCTCGACCGCAAGCAGTTCAACCGGCCGATCGCGCAGACCCAGCTTTACCAGCTGAAGCTCGCCAACATGATGACCGAGATCTCGCTCGGCCTGCAGGCCAGCTTGCGCGTCGGCCGGCTGATGGACGAGGCCAGGGCCGCCCCCGAGATGATCAGCCTCGTCAAGCGCAACAACTGCGGCAAGGCGCTCGATATCGCCCGCATGGCGCGCGACATGCATGGCGGCAACGGCATCCAGGAAGAATTCCAGGTCATGCGCCATGCGATGAACCTCGAGACCGTCAA
>NZ_JAPDOG010000009.1 GCF_026013545.1 Defluviimonas salinarum
GGGGCTTGTAGGGGCGGTCGCCGGAGCGCTCGGGCCGGTCGCTCTCGCCACGGGGTGCGCGGGGCTTGAACGGGCGGTCGCCGGAGCGCTCGGGTCGGTCTCCGCCGCTGCGTGGTTTGCGGGGGCGGTCCGCCCCAGCCGCCGGGCGCTTCGGGCCGCGCCGTTCGCCGCCGTCACGCCCCGCTTCCGAAGCGCCATCGCCGCCGTCCGCGAGACCGCCGAGCTGATCGCGGAGCACACGGCTCTTCACCTCGACGACATCGCCGAGCTTCATCTTGTTCAGCCGGAACGGGCCGTAGCTGACCCGGATCAGCCGGTTCACGGTCAGCCCGACCTCGGTCATCGCGCGGCGGATCTCGCGGTTCTTGCCCTCGCGCAGGCCCACCGTCAGCCAGGCATTCGCGCCCTGCTGCTTGTCGAGCGTGATGTCCATCGGCAGGAAGTCCTCGCCGTCGATGGTCACGCCCCGGCGCAGCGGATCGAAGGTCGCCTCGTTCGGGCGGCCGTTCACCCGCACCCGGTATTTCCTGAGCCAGCCGGTGGAGGGCAGTTCCAGCTGCCGTTTCAGCTCGCCGTCGTTGGTCAGGAGGAGGAGCCCCTCGGAATTGAGGTCGAGCCGGCCGACGCTCATCACCCGCGGCATCCCCTCGGGCATCGTATCGAAGACCGTCTGGCGGCCCTTCTCGTCCTTGGCCGAGGTCACGAGGCCGACGGGCTTGTAGTAGAGCCAGAGCCGCGCCGGCTGCGGTTCGTCGATCGGCTTGCCGTCGAGCGTCACCTTGTCGGAGGGCAGGACGTCGAGCGCGGGGCTTTTCACCGGCTTGCCGTTCACCGTCACCCGGCCGTCGAGGATCATCTTCTCGGCATCGCGGCGCGAGGCCACACCCGCGCGGGCCATTACCTTGGCGATACGTTCGCCCTGTGCGGTGTCGTCGGTCATGACGCGGGAGCCCTCAATCTGGTCTGAAGCGCCCCCTCTAAACCCATTCGCGTCCCGGGGGAAGCGCTTGCGTGCGCCGCCGGGGCAGGGCATCACGGGGGCCATGAGCGGATTTCGCAGCCATATGGAGGCCGCGCTCGCCGAGGCGCGGGAAGCGGCGGCGCGCGGCGAGGTGCCGGTCGGCGCGGTTATCGTCGCGCCCGATGGACGGATCGTGGCCGCGGCCGGAAACCGCACCCGCGAGCTGAACGATCCGACCGCCCATGCCGAGATGCTGGCGCTCCGCGCCGCCTGCGCCGCCGCCGGGTCGGAGCGGCTGCCGGGGCACGACCTCTATGTCACGCTCGAACCCTGCCCGATGTGTGCGGCGGCGATCTCGTTCGCCCGGATCGGCCGACTCTACTACGGCGCGGAGGATCCGAAGTCCGGCGGCGTCGCCCACGGCGCGCGGGTCTACGCCCATCCACAGTGCCACCATGTCCCGGAGGTCTATGACGGGATCGGCGCGGAACCGGCGGCGCGGCTTCTGCAGGAATTCTTCGCCGGGCGGCGCGGCTGACAAGGTCTTGGTCGAGGCGCGCGATCGGTCTAGCCTTTCGGGAAGCGGGGAGGGGACCATGACCGAAGCCTTGCCGGAACGCTCCAGGATCTACCGGGGCCGGATCACCGATTCGACGATCTGGGACCGGTTCGCGCTCAGGCCCGGAGATGCGCTCGTGGTGACGCCGCCGAAATGCGGCACGACCTGGGTGCAGGCGATCGTGCTGATGCTGATCCACGGCCGGCCGGGCATGGACAAGCTGGTCGACCAGATCTCGCTCTGGGTCGATTGCGGCTTTCGCGATGTCGATGCCCGTGCCGCGGTGCTTGCCGCCCAGACCCACCGGCGCTGCATCAAGTCGCATACGCCGCTCGACGGGATCACCTACGATCCCGATTGCACCTATTTCGCGGTCTACCGCCACCCGCTCGACGTACATTTCTCGATGCGCCGCTTTGCCTTGTCGATGAATGTCGACCTGATGAACGACCGCTTCCCCGACGATATTTCCGAGGGATTCCGGATGTATCTGGAAGACCGCTCGAAGGACGGCGGCAACGACGACATGACGCTCGATTCCATCACTTACCACTACGCCTCGTTCCGGCGCTGGGCGCATCTGCCGAACCTGCACCTGCTGCACTATGCCGATCTCACGCGCGACCTGAAGGGGCAGGTCGAGCGCATCCAGCGGATCCTCGGCTACGACCATCCCGAACGCCTCATCGACGAGATCGTTGCAGGCGCGCGGTTCGAGACCATGAAGGCCAATGCGCGGGAGGCGGTGCAGGAGGAGAACTCGGTCCTCGACAACGCGGCGAGCTTCTTCGCCAGCGGGACCAGCAACAAGTGGGAGAAATACCTCACCGCCGAAGAGGTTGCCCGCTACGACCGGCGCATCCGCGAGCTCTTGCCGGAGGCGGATGTGCGCTGGCTGGAACGGGGAGCGGCGGCCGCGTGACGGCCGGCCGTGTCGGGCGGGACACATACAATCGCCTTCGGGGAAGGGTACAATTCCGCGCTTTGTATCCGCCGGAATCGGTGTATCTTGCGCGCGTCCAGACACCAGAAGAAGGAGGCGTAGGATGACTTTCCATGATCATGCGATGCTCCGTCGAGGTGCGTGGACCCTTGAGACCGCAGCAACGTGGTACCCGGCCTATCCCGGCCACTGCTGACGTCCTCGCCGCCGGGCGCCCGCCCGGCCGTTTCCACCAATCCTGACGCGCCCGAGTGGTCCCGTTCGCGGGACGACTGCACCCCGCCGAGCGGATTCGCATTCAAACCCAACCATTGAGGAACCGGCGGCCACGGGCAGCCGGTCGAGTGAACACATGAACGTCGAACTGCATCTCGACCCCCGACCTCCCGCCGCCGCGCTGGAGGATCTGATTTCCCGGCACGGTCCGGCCCGCGTCGCGGCAGCGCTCCTGCGCGTTCTCGCGGCGCGGCTCAGGCCGTCGCGGCGGCGCTCCGCGGACGACCTGTCAGGCTGGCTCCGCCGCGACATCGGGCTCGACCCTCTGGGCAAGAGCCCGGAATACTGGAAGTTCCTGCCCTGAAGGGCCGGGTGCGGGGTGCCGCGCCCGGCCGCTTGCGCGGGATCAGAGCGTGATCGGGACCAGCACTTCGGGCTCGATCACCTCGACCCCGGACAGCCCGGCCTTCAGTTCATCCGCCGACTGAGCAAGGATGGGGAAGGTTTTGTAATGGCAGGGAATAACGGTCTTGAAGGCGAAGTATTTCTTGGCCACCCAGGCTGCGGCCTTCATGTCCATCGTGTAGTGGCCGCCGGCGCAGAGGATGCCGATGTCGGGCTTGTGATATTCCCCCATCCAGCCCATGTCCGCCATCACGTCGGTATCGCCCGAGACATAGATCACATGGCCTTCGCCCGCGATCATGAAACCGGCCTCCGAGCCCGCGGGCTGGGGCAGGCCGCCGGCGAAGTCGATGCTCGACGAATGGCAGGCGGTGACCATCGTCACCTTCGCTCCGCCGAGATCCACCGTGCCGCCCTTGCCGAAGCCGATCGCCTCGACGCCCTCGGCGCCGAGCACGACCGAGAGCTCGTGGATGCAGGCGACAGGGATGCCGGCGTCCTTCGCGATCGCGACGGCATTGGAGGCGTGGTCGCCGTGGCCGTGGGTCAGGAGGATATGGGTCGCGCCCGCGACCGCCTCGGCGCGGCGCTTTTCGGGGAATGACGGATTGCCGCTGACCCAGGGGTCGACGAGCAGCACCGCTCCTTCGATCTCGATGCGAAATCCGGAATGGCCGAGCCAGGTGATCTGCATGGAACCCTCCCTTGTGCTGGCGCGCTCGGGCAGGCTAGAGCGTCGGTGGTGGCGGCACAACCGTTCCGTCCGACGCGGCGGCCGGGCCGGGGGCGAACTTTCGGCGAAAATTCGAGGCTTCCGGCCGGCGGTCACGCCAACCAGTTCACGGCGCAGCCGATCCGCTCGAGGAAGGCGAAGAGGTCGTCGCGGGCCATGGCGACGGTGCGATCGTTGACGAGCGGGTGCATGTAGATCACTTCGGCCTCGCGCGCGGCGGGATCGAGGTGGAAGCTCACGCCGGACTTCACCCCGTTGACCATCGCGAGCGGGCTGACCGCGCCCGGCCGGATGCCGAGATGCTCGAAGAGCCGTTCCTCGGAGCCGAAGGAGAGGTTGCCCGCGCCGAGCGCGGCGCCGAGCGCCTTGAGGTCGATCTCGTGGCTCTGCTCCAGCGTCACGAGGTGGTTCTTCTTCTTCTTGTCGCGGAGATAGAGGTTCTTGATCCGGAGCGCCTTCTCGCCCGGCTGGACGAACAGATGTTCCGCGGCCTTGGAATCCTCGACCGTCCGGAGCGGGGCATGGGTGTAGAGCCGGTAGGGCAGACCCCAGGCGTCGAGCTCGGCGAGCAGCGCGTCGGAGCTGAGGGGCAGGCTGTCCTGGTGGGCGGAGGAGGCGTCCATGTCGTACCTTTCGCTGGCGGGCGGACAATAGGGGCGTGCGCGGCCTCCCGCAATGCCCGGTCCGGCTTGCGGCCCCGGCGCGGCGCGGCTAAACGGTGCGGGACGTTTTTCAAGGGGGCACCCATGTCGATCGACACCGATACCGCCCGCAAGGTCGCGCATCTGGCGCGCATCGCCGTGAAGGAAGAGGACCTGCCGGCGCTGGCGGGGGAGCTCTCCGCCGTTCTCGCTTTCATGGAGCAGCTCAACGAGGTCGATGTCGAGGGCGTCGAGCCGATGACCTCGGTCACGCCGATGCGGCTCAAGCGCCGCAAAGACGTGGTGACGGACGGGAACATGCCCGAAAAGATCCTCTCGAACGCGCCCGACGCGCGCGAGGGTTTCTTCGCAGTGCCGAAGGTGGTGGAATGAGCGAACTGAACAGACTGACCATCGCGGCCGCGCGAGATGCGCTGCGCAAGGGCGAGGTGACCTCGGCCGAGCTGACCGAGGCCTGCCTCGCGGCGATCGAGGGGGCCGGGGCGCTCAACGCCTTTGTCCACAAGACGCCCGAGATCGCGCGGGAGCGTGCGGCGGCGGCGGACCAGCGGATCAAGTCTGGAGACGCGCCGGCGATGTGCGGTATACCGGTCGGGATCAAGGACCTCTTCTGCACCAGGGGCGTGCCCTCGCAGGCGGCCTCGAACATCCTGAAGAACTTCCGTCCCGAGTACGAATCCACCGTCAGCCAGCAGCTCGCGGACGCGGGTGCCGTCATGCTCGGCAAGCTCAACATGGACGAGTTCGCGATGGGCTCGTCGAACGAGACCTCCTGCTACGGCAACGCCGTCAACCCCTGGCGACGCGGCAACGACGATACGGCGCTGACGCCAGGCGGGTCCTCGGGCGGCTCGGCGGCGGCGGTCGCGGCCGATCTCTGCCTTGGCGCCACCGGCACTGATACCGGCGGCTCGATCCGCCAGCCGGCCGCCTTCACCGGCATCACCGGGATCAAGCCGACCTATGGCCGCTGCTCGCGCTGGGGCATCGTCGCCTTCGCCTCCTCGCTGGACCAGGCCGGGCCGATGACCAAGGACGTGCGCGACGCGGCGATCATGCTGCAGGCGATGTGCGGCCATGACCCCAAGGATTCGACCAGCGCCGATCTCGCCGTGCCGGATTTCGAGGCCATGCTCACCGGCGACATCCGCGGCAAGAAGATCGGTATCCCGCGCGAATACCGCATGGACGGTATGCCCGAGGAGATCGAGGCGCTCTGGCACAAGGGGGCCGAGATGCTTCGCGATGCCGGTGCCGAGATCGTCGACATCTCGCTGCCGCATACGAAATATGCGCTGCCGGCCTATTATGTCGTGGCGCCGGCCGAGGCCTCGTCGAACCTCGCGCGCTATGACGGGGTGCGCTATGGCCACCGCGCCAGGCTCGCGCAGGGCGACGGCATCACCGAGATGTACGAGAAGACCCGCGCCGAGGGCTTCGGCCACGAGGTCCAGCGCCGGGTGATGATCGGCACCTATGTGCTCTCGGCCGGCTTCTACGACGCCTATTACAACCGCGCCCGCAAGGTGCGCGCGCTGATCAAGCGCGACTTCGAGACCGTCTTCGCCGATGGCATCGACGCGATCCTGACGCCGGCGACACCCTCGGCGGCCTTCGGGCTCGGTGAGATGGCCGATGCCGATCCGGTCGCGATGTATCTCAACGACGTCTTCACCGTCACCGTGAACCTCGCCGGCCTGCCGGGCGTCGCGGTTCCGACAGGTCTTGACCGTCAGGGCCTGCCGCTCGGGCTGCAGCTCATCGGCCGGCCGTGGGAAGAGGGTGATCTGCTGAATCACGCCTATGTGCTGGAGCGTGCGGCGGGATTTGTTTCCAAGCCGTCGAAATGGTGGTAAGGCGCGCACCGAAGGGTAATTGGGAATTCGCGATGCGTAGAATTGTGCCTAGCCTGACGCTGCTGTTCGTGGCGGCTTGCCAAAGCTCGGGACCGACCAGCCAGACCGGCGGCGTCGGGTTCGAGAGCTACAGCGACTATCAGAGCCGGCGCATGGCCGAGGTGCAAGCCCAAGGCTATGGTCGGTTGCCCGACGAGGCCGCCCAGGGCCAGATGGCGACCTATCCGCAGACGGCGACTGCCGGGACCGGCGCGCCGACCGCGGCGGAACTCGCGCAGGCGGGCGTCACCGGCGCGGCCGCGCTCGCGAATACGCAGTCGACCTATCCGCAGACGGCCTACCCGGAAACCACTTATCCGCAGACGACCTTTCCGCAGACGACCTACGCCGAGACCACCTATCCGTCGACGGTCCCGCAGGCAGTTGAGCCCGCCTATCCGCAGGCGACGGCCCCGGCCGCTGTCGTGCCCGCCGCGCCGGTCAACAATACCGGCATCTCTGACGAACAGGATTTCTCCGCCGTCTCCTCCCGCGAATCCATCGAATCGGACAAGGAGCGCATGGCCGCGAACCGCGCGCAATACGAGCAGATCCAGCCGACAGAGCTGCCCCAGCGCGAGGGCGGATCGGGCCCGAACATCGTCGAATACGCGATCAGCGCGCCGAACCGGCTGGGCGAATCGATCTACAAGCGCTCGGGCGTCGCGCTTTCCAATCACGAGCGCGCCTGCGCCCGCTACGCGACGCCCGAAGACGCGCAGCAGGCGTTCCTGAAAGCCGGCGGACCCCAGCGAGACTCGAAGAACCTCGACCCGGACGGCGACGGCTTCGCCTGTTTCTGGGATCCGACCCCGTTCCAGAAGGTGCGCGGCTGAGGCGTGGCGGCGTACGCCTCGCCCAATTTCGGTGAGCGGCGCGGCGGTGCGCGGCCGAGCCTGATCGTCCTCCACTATACCGCGATTCCGACTTGCGCCGAGGCGCGGGCGCGGCTTTGCGACCCGGCCGCCGAGGTCTCGGCGCATTACCTTGTCTCCGAGGCCGGCGTCGTCGAGGCGCTGGTGGCCGAGGAGGCGCGGGCCTGGCATGCCGGGGCAGGGGCCTGGGGGGCGATCACCGACGTCAACTCGCATTCGATCGGGATCGAACTTGCCAATCCCGGCGATGCGCCGTTCCCCGAGCCGCAGATGGCGGCGCTGGAAGCGCTTCTGGCCGGCATCATGGCGCGCTGGGCGATCCCGCCCGAGCGGGTGATCGGCCATTCCGACATGGCGCCCGAGCGCAAGCGCGATCCGGGGCCGCGGTTCGACTGGCGGCGGCTGGCGCAGGCCGGGCTCTCGGTCTGGCCCGGCACAGGTGGCGATCCCGCCACCGCTTTCGTCGCTTCGGCACGCGCCTCCGGTTATCCCGACGCGGCGCCCGAAACCCTGCTCGCCGCGTTCCGGCTGCGCTTCCGGCCCGGGACCGGCGGACCCGAGGATGCGGAAGACCGGGCGCTCGCCGCCGATCTCGCGCGCCGCTTCCCGGTTGACGGCGGCACGGCGGACGCCTAACTCCACGGTGCGCGGATGGCCGGATGACCGCGAGGGGCGACCTTCGAGGAAAGTCCGGACTCCATGAAGCGACGGTGCCGGGTAACGCCCGGCCGGGGAAACCCGAGGGAAAGCGCCACAGAGAACAGACTACCCCGGACCTGTCCGGGGAAAAGGTGAAACGGTGGGGTAAGAGCCCACCGCGGACTTGGCAACAAGGACGGCACGGCAAGCCCCACCGGGAGCAATGCCAAATAGGGGCCTCGCGCGGGGCAAGTCCGCAAGGATACTGACCGCAGGGACGCTTCAGCCCGAGAGGCCCGGGTTGGCAGCTTGAGCGCGCCGGTAACGGCGCGCCGAGAGGAATGGTCATCCAGCCCCGGATCACGGTCCGGGGTGGACAGAATCCGGCTTACAGGCCGTCCGCGCATCCTTTTCTTGTGGCCCGCCCGTCCGTCCGACATGCGGCCTATCCGTGCCGGTCGGCAGGCGTGATCGGCAGACCGCGCACGGCCCGGAAGAGCACCGCAAGCGGGGCGATGAGCCGGGCGAGCGCCACCCGGCGACGGTACGCGGCCTCGGCGTGCAACTGTACCGTCCTGCGCTCGATGTGCTCTTTCCGGGCGATGGCATGGCGCTCTTGCACGCGGCCGGAGTGGTGATCGGTGACGAGATGGCGGTGGTCATGTTCGAACATCTTTCCATCCTTCGTTCTGCTGACTTGACGATGGCAGGGATGGTAATTGAGCCTGATTGGGTCGGTAATCCGCTTGGTGCGGCATTTACTATTTCAAAAACCAGAATAATACTTGCGGCATGGACATGCTCATGGCCATGAAGGTTGCCGCAGAAATCGCCCATCGCGGCAGTTTCGCCGCGGCGGGCCGCGCACTCGGTCTGTCGCCGCCCTCGGTCAGCCGGATCGTCTCCGAGCTTGAAGCCGACCTCGGCGTGCGGCTCTTCAACCGCAGCACGAGGCATGTCGCGTTGACGGAGGAGGGACAGGTATTCTTCCGAAGGGGCGAGGCGATACTTGAAGAAATCGATGCCTTGAGAGAAGTGACGCGAGCGCAGCATCGTGTCCTCAGTGGCCAGATCACGCTCAGCTCGTCGGTTGCATTCGGCAATGAGCTGCTGCCGCCGGCAATCGCGGGGTTTCTGGCCAGGCATCCGGAGGTACAGGTTCAACTCGGCGTTTCAAACCGGACCGTGGACCTCATTCAGGAGCATGTGGATATCGCGTTTCGCATAGGCGTTGGCGGGTTGCCGGACTCGACGCTCAAGGCGGTAAGGGTTCTCGATTACCGGCTGATCTTCGTCGCATCGCCCGGTTACCTGAGCGCGCATGGCTACCCGACCGATCTGGAGGAGCTCAAAGGGCGGCCGGTCGTTAAGCTTTTCACGGGCAGTTGGGGCCACGTTCATACCCTTCAGACGCCGGATGGCCCCGTCGAATACCGTCTCCCGGAAGCTTTTAGCGTTGATGCGTTCCGTGCCCAGCTTGGGGCGGTTCTCGCCGGGCATGGCCTCTCGCTCATGCACGACTACGTTGCCGCGCCGGAGATCGCAGCGGGGCGGCTGGTCCACGTTCTGCCCGGGTTTCAGACGGTGCCGCAATCGGTCTACGCGGTTTACGCGCATCGTCACCTGATGGCGACGCGAATTCGGGTCTTTCTGGATTTCATCCTGGAGTGGTTCAAAGGCCGGGGCGTGCCGCTCGGTGGTCCGGAAGAGTCGGAGGATCGCCGGTAGGCTTCGGCTGTGCGGCTGCTGCTGGACCACGTGACCGTCGAGCAGCCGGTCCACGCGGTCTTCCTGCATCGGACCCACGTTCCGTCCAAGGTCCGGGTAATCGTCGACTACCTCGTCGACCACTTCGCGCGGCTCGGCAGGGGTGGCGCATGCGCTCGGACGATTTTCGCCGCGATTCAGGCGGTTCGCGGTATCATGGCCGCGAACCGAGAGGGAGGAGCATCATGAGTTTCGTCAAGACGCTGGCGGCGCTGGCCGCCGGTTTCGCTGCCGCCAAGGGCTATGACAAGTACCAGGACATGGGCGGCATGGCCGGGGTGAAGAAGATGATGAAGGAGGCAGGAGAGCCGGGCGGCATGGTCGACCAGCTCGGCGCGAGCGCCGAGAAGATGGGCCTGCCGGGCGGCGCCCGCGCCGTGCGCGAGCTCTACGAGCAGTTCGGCGGTGCGACGGACGCCGCCGAGGCCGGGCTCGGCGGGCTTCTCGCCTCGATGACCGGCGCGGCTACCGCGGGCAGCAAGGCGATGGGCGAGATGATGGGCGCGATGGTGGGCGCGAGCCCGGCCTCGGCGATCGCCGAGGAGCACGCGCGGCTGATGATCCGGGCGATGATCCAGGCCGCCAAGGCCGACGGCGAGATCGACGCCGAGGAGCAGCGCAAGATCCTCGACCATCTCGGCGATGCGAGCGCCGAGGAGGTGGCATTCGTCCGCGCCGAGTTGCAGCGGCCCTCCGACGTGATGGCGCTGGCGCAGGCCACCGACGAGTCGATGCGGGCGCAGATCTACGCGACCTCGCTGATGGCGATCCGGGTCGACAACCCGGCCGAGCACATCTATCTCAGCCAGCTCGCCCAGGCGCTCAGGCTCGATCCGACGACGCGGGCGCGGCTCCACCGGGAAATGGGGCTGGCGGAGGGCTGACGGCGCAGAAATTGCGCGGCCAAGGGCAGGATTGCGGTTGACTCCGTCCCGCGCCCGGGTAAAAGGCGGGCTCCAAGGATTTCGCGGGCGGCAGACCGTCCGGCTGTAGGAGAACGACGATGGCGAAGCCGACGACGATCAAGATCCGTCTGAACTCGACGGCGGGCACCGGGCACTTCTATGTGACCAAGAAGAACGCCCGCACCATGACCGAAAAGATGGTTGTGCGGAAGTACGACCCGGTCAAGCGCGAGCATGTCGAATACAAGGAAGGCAAGATCAAGTAAGATCTGCCGGATCGACGAGGGACAGGGGCCGCGCATCAGCGCGGCCTTTTCTTTTGGTGGAGTACCATGTCCGACGGCTTCACGATCCGAACGGCAGGGCCGGCCGATCTTGCGGCGGTCGACGCTTTGCTGGCGCGGTCCTATCCGCGGCTGCTCGCGCCCGACTATCCGCCCTCGGCTCTGGTCCTCGCGTTGCCGCTTCTGGCGCGGGCGCAGCCGGCCTTGCTCGCCTCCGGGCGCTACTACCTCGCAGAGGCGCCCGACGGGCAGGTGATCGGGGCCGGTGGCTGGTCGCGGGCCGCACCGGGCTCCGGCGAAACCGGGCCGGGCCTTGGCCATGTGCGCCATCTCGTGACGGATCACCGGCACCTGCGGCGGGGCATCGCGCGGGCGATCCTGGAGCGGGTCTTCGCGGAGGCGCGTGCCGGCGGTGTGCGGGAGCTGGACTGCCTGTCGACCCGGACGGCGGTGCCGTTCTACGCGGCGGTCGGCTTCGAGCGGCTCGAGGAGGTGACCGTCGCGCTGCGGCCCGGCATCGACTTCCCGGCGGTGCGGATGCGGGCGCGGATATGAAAAGGGCCGGGGAGATCCCCGGCCCTTCGATCTTCGGTTCGGCTCAGATCACTCGCGGTTGCCGAGGAACTGCAGCAGGAACATGAACATGTTGATGAAGTCGAGATAGAGGTTCAGAGCCCCCATGATCGCCGACTTGCCGAGCCACTCCGCGTCGCCTTGCTGGGCGTGCGCGATGTAGTTGTTCTTGATGTTCTGCGTGTCATAGGCCGTGAGACCCGCGAAGATCAGCACGCCGAGCGCCGAGATCGCGAGTTGCACCGTGCCCGAGCCGAGGAAGAGATTCACGATCGAGGCAACGATCAGGCCGATCACGCCCATGATCAGGAACGAACCCCAGCCCGAGATGTCCTTCTTCGTCGTGTAGCCCCAGAGCGAGAGGCCGGCGAAGGCGATCGCGGTCACGAGGAAGGTCTGCACGATCGACATGCCGGTAAAGACGAGGAAGATCGAGCTGATCGAGACGCCCATCACAACGGCGAAGCTATAGAACACGAGCTGCGCGGCCGCGGCCGACATGCGGTTCAGCATCGCGGTGAAGCCGAAGACGAAGGCGAGGGGCGCGAACATCACCACCCATTTCAACGGCGAGAGGTAGAGCGCGGCGCCGAAGCCCGTCAGGTACTTGTCGGCGCCGATCTGTGCAGCGGCGAGCGACGGGTCGGTGGTCACCGCAAGGCCGGCAATCGCCCAGGCGGCGGCTGCCGTCAGCAGCATGCCGACCGACATCAGCCCGTAGACTTTGTTCATATGGGCGCGCAGGCCCTCGTCGATCGCTAGCGTCCGGGCGCCTACCCGGCCGGCACGGATCGTTTCATATTCAGCCATCTAAGCCTCCAGATGCGTTTCCCTTGGGCGCGACGTCGCCGCCGCGCCCTTCCGGTGAAATATCGGGAAGCGTGCGCTCAAATTCAAGCTTTTCCGTCCACGATTTCGTGTCGTTAACGAAGCCAGTGCGACGGAACGTCCCAGGCCGGGCGCTCGGACTCGCGACGGGCCTCGTCGGCGCTTATTCCGATGTCCTTCAGTAAATGGCCGCTGAGTTCGGAGAGTGCCCGGCGCTGGCGGCGGATTTCACGCATCTGGCGCAGGCGGTCGAAAAGTCCGGTGTGGCGGCGCGGACGGGAATGGGCCAAGGGGTGAATGATCGTGCGTTCCATCGGTATTCCTTTCTCGTCGTGATGGGTTGGTGGCTGTTCATCAAGAAGCTTGATTTATATGGCATGGTGTGATGAATTAATGAAATGAATGATTGTATAAGAAACGATAACGGATTGTGATGATGCCTCGAAATCTCGATCTCACCGCCCTCCGAGCTCTGGTCGCGGTTGCCGATGCCGGCGGCGTGACCCGCGCGGCGGGGCTCCTGAATCTCACGCAATCGGCGGTCTCGATGCAGATCAAGCGGCTCGAGGAGGGGCTTGGGCTCGGGCTCTTCCTTCGCGCGCAGCGCCGGCTGACGCTGACGCCGGAGGGCGAGCAGCTTCTCCATTACGCGCGGCGCATGCTGGAACTGAATGACGAGGCGCTGTCGCGGCTTGCGGACACAGGTTTCGACTGCGAGATCCGGCTCGGCGTGCCGCATGACATCGTCTATCCGGCGATCCCCGGCGTCCTCCAGCGGCTGAATGCCGTCTATCCTTGCGCCCGCGTCAATCTCCTGTCCTGCTTCACGCCTCTTCTCAAGGAGGAGTTCGCGCGGGGCGAACTCGACCTGATGCTGACCACCGAGGAGGCCCCGGGCGAGGGTGGGGAGGGCTTGGTCCGAATGCCGCTGGCCTGGGTCGGCGCGCCGGGCGGCAAGGTCTGGCAACGCCGGCCGCTCCGGCTTGGCTTCGAGGAGAATTGCCGGTTCCGTCCCGTGGTACTCGCCGCGCTCGACCGCGCGGGAATCGCTTGGGAAATGGGCTTCACCGGCCGCTCGAACGACACGATCCAGGCGATGGTCGCGGCCGATCTTGCGGTCACCGCGCGGATGCAGGGATTGATCCCCGACGGGCTGGCCGAGGTCGTGGATGATGCTCTGCCCGATCTCGGCACGATGCAGATCTGCCTTTACGACGCCGGGATCAGCAAGGGCGAGGTTACTGAACGGCTGAAAAGCGAGATCGTCGCGGCCTATGCCTCGCCCGAGACGCGCACCACGACCTTGCCGGTCGATTTTCGCGCCCGCAGGAGCGTCAGCGCTTCCTCGGTCCGTGCCAGCGGCAGCCGGTAGGAGATGTGAGGCCGGAGCCCGCCCTCCTGGTACCAGCCGAAGAGCGTGGCGAGGCTCGACGTCAGGACCTCCGGACGGAATTTCAGGTAGCCGCCCCAGTAGAGCCCCATCACCGAGAGGTTCTTGACGAGGAGGTGGTTGGCCTTGATCTGCGGCACGGTTCCGCTTGCGAAACCGATGGCGAGGATGCGGCCATCGGGATTGGTGGCGCGGAAGGCGGCGTCGAACTGTTCGCCGCCGACGGGATCATAGACCACGTCGGCGCCGCCGAGCGCCTTGATCGCGCCGCGCAGGTCGCCGGCCTCGCTGTCGATGAGGTGATCGGCGCCGGCGGCCTCGGCCGTTGCGAGCTTGTCGGCGCCGCGTGCGCAGGCGATGACGCGTGCGCCCATGCGCTTGCCGATCTCCACCGCCGTCAGGCCGACGCCGCCCGCCGCGCCGAGCACGAGGAGCGTCTCGCCAGGCTGCAGTCGCGCCTTGTGGTCGAGCGCCACATGGCTCGTGCCATAGGCGACCTGGAACGCGGCCGCGTCGTCGAAGGGCATCGCGTCGGGCAGGGGCACGCAGCGCGCAGCCGGGAAGCAGCCGTATTCGGCGAGCCCGCCGCAGGGCGCATGTACCGCGACCCTTGTGCCGGGGGCGGGGCCCGTCACGCCGGGCCCGACCGCGTCGACCCAGCCGGCCGGCTCCATCCCGAGCGTCAGGGGGGGCTCGGGCCGTTCCTGGTACTTGCCCTCGATCATCAGGAGATCGGCGAAGTTCAGGCCGCAGGCCGCGATCCTGAGCCGGACCTCGCCGGGGCCGGGTTCCGGCAGCGGGAGATCGCGCAGTTCCGGCGACCCGCCGAAGGTTTCGATACCGAACGCTTTCATCTTGCCTCCCTCGCTCGAGGGGAGGCTACCTCTCCGATTGAGCGGTTTCCAGTGGCATTGCGCAGGGTAGCATTTGCAGAATGAACAAGGTTTCCTGCACGATCTTTGCGAAATGAATTGCAAAATGCAAAATTCGCCTGAGGCGAGCGACATGATCTGTATTTTCGTATAGGATGACATCGTGCGATAAATATGGATTCTTGAAGGGAACGGCATCGACTGCGCGTGACCGTCGCCTTTTTGGTAATTCCTTATCGAATTTCGGGGAGGTTATTATGAATGGCACGAAACTTGCTAGTTTAATGACATGGTAGTGTGGAGGCGGATATGAAACACCCTGTAGATGTGCACGTTGGCAAGCGGGTCCGGCATCGGCGCTGGATGGTTGGCATGACCCAGCAGCAGCTTGCCGACAAGGTCGGCATCAAGTTCCAGCAGATCCAGAAATACGAAACCGGCATGAACCGGATTTCCGCCTCCCGGTTGTGGGATATCGCGGATGCGCTCAGTGTGCCGATCAGCTTCTTCTTCGAGGGACTCGATTCCCGCACGCCGATCGTCGAGGAGATCGACGGCGACATCCTCGCCGACAAGGAGGCGCTGATGCTGGTGCGCTCCTACTACGCGATCCCCGAGGCGCAGCGGCGGCGGCTCTTCGATCTCGCCAAGGTTCTCTCCGACGCGGCCTGAGGCGGCTTGACCGGGAGGGGCACCGGGGGCTACCGCTGACGCAAAGATGCGCGAGGCCCCCGATGAGCCCTTTTCCTGATTCCGAGCGTGATGCGCTCGTGGCCACCGCCCATGCCCTGGCCGACGCCGCCCGCGAGGCGACGCTGGCGCATTTCCGCGCCGATGGGCTGGCTGCCGACAACAAGGAAACCAGCCGCTTCGATCCGGTGACGGTCGCCGACCGCGCCTCGGAGGAGCGGATGCGGGCGATCCTCGCCGAGCGGCGTCCGGACGATGCGATCCTTGGCGAGGAGTTCGGGCCGAAACCCGGAACCTCGGGCCTGACCTGGGTGCTCGACCCGATCGACGGCACGCGCAGCTATCTCTCCGGCACCCCGACCTGGGGGGTGCTGATCGCGCTTTCCGACCCGACCGGCCCGGTCTTCGGCCTGATCGACCAGCCCTATATCGGAGAACGCTTCGCCGGCGGGTTCGGGATTTCCGAGGTGACCGGCCCGATGGGGATGCGGCCGCTCAGGGCGCGCCCGGCGCGGCCGCTCTCGGAAGCGATCCTTTTCACCACCTTTCCCGAGGTCGGCACCGAGGCCGAGGGCGCGGCCTTCCGCCGGCTCTCCGCGCGGACCCGGCTGACCCGCTACGGGATCGACTGCTACGCCTACGCGCTCGTCGCCGCCGGCCAGATCGACCTCGTGGTCGAGGCGGGTCTGCAGGCCTACGACGTGCAGGCGCCGATCGCGGTGATCGAGGCGGCGGGCGGCATCGTCACCGACTGGGAGGGCCGCCCCGCGCATCAGGGCGGAAGGGTGCTGGCCGCAGCCAATCCCGAGATTCATCGCGCGGCGATGGAGGTGCTCAACGGCTAGGTTCGGCGGATTTTTCGGGATTTTGAACAGGAGTTTTCGGAAATCCCGCATGGTCGCGTGGCGGCGAACCTTCTAGACTGCCGCCGCTGCCGAGTCCTTCCCCCTTCTGTCGCGCAGCCGTTCCCGATCCACCGAAGGGGGTGGCAGGAGGGAACATGTCCGAGATACTCATCAGGAATGCCGCGCGGGTCGTGACCATGGACGCGGGCCGCACCGAGGTCGAAGGGGGCGACGTGCTGATCCGCGGCGGCGTGATCGCCGCGGTCGGTCAGGGCCTCGCGACCCGCGGCACCGTGGTCGAGGCGCAGGGCTGCGTGGTGACGCCCGGCCTCGTCAACACCCATCACCATCTTTACCAGACGCTCACCCGTGCGGTTCCGGGCGGGCAGGACGCGCTCCTCTTCGGCTGGCTGAAGACACTCTACCCGATCTGGGCGCGGTTCGGGCCCGAGGAGATGCGCGTCTCCGCGCTCACCGGGCTGGCCGAACTGGCGCTTTCAGGCTGCACGATGACGTCCGACCATCTCTACCTCTATCCGAACGGCGCCCGGCTGGACGACACGATCGACGCGGCGCGCGAGATCGGGCTGCGGTTCCACCCGACGCGCGGCGCGATGTCGATCGGGACGAGCGCGGGCGGCCTGCCGCCCGACAGCCTCGTCGAGGCGGAGCCGGCGATCCTGAAGGACATGGAGCGGGTGGTGGACGCCTTCCATGACTCGGCCGAGGGGGCGATGGTGCGGGTGGGCCTCGCGCCCTGCTCGCCGTTCTCGGTCAGCCGTGACCTGATGCGCGAGGCGGCACTCCTGGCCCGCGACAAGGGCGTGATGCTGCACACGCATCTGGCCGAGAATGACGAGGACATCGCCTACAGCCTCGCGCAGTTCGGCTGCCGTCCGGGGCAATATGCCGAGGACCTCGGCTGGACCGGCGCCGATGTCTGGCATGCTCACTGCGTCAAGCTCGATGGTTCGGAGATCGATCTTTTCGCCCGGACCGGCACCGGCGTCGCCCATTGTCCCTGTTCGAATTGCCGGCTCGGCTCCGGCATTGCGCCGGTGCGCGCGATGCGCGATGCGGGCGTCAAGGTGGCGCTCGGCGTCGACGGCTCGGCGTCGAACGACGCCGGGAACCTGATCGCCGAGGCGCGGACCGCGATGCTCCTGCAGCGCGTGGCGCGCGGGGCGGACGCGATGAGCGCGCGCGAGGCGCTGGAGATCGCGACGTTGGGCGGTGCGCGGGTGCTCGGGCGGTCGGATTGCGGCGCGCTCGAACCCGGCAAGCGTGCCGATATCGCGGTCTGGGACCTTTCCGGGATCGAGGCCGCCGGCGCCTGGGACCCGGTCGCGGCGCTCGTGCTGTGCGGGCCGACACGGGTGCGTGATCTTTTCGTCGAAGGGCGTCAGGTCGTTCGGGACCAGCGGCTCACCACCATCGATCTCGATCATGCCGTTGCGGCCCAGAACGCGTTGGTGCGGCGCCTGATGCAGTGACCCGGAGCCGCCCGCCGTCGGCCCGGTTTGGGGGGGCGGCCGGGGTCGTGTTAGGCTTCGAGCCTGACCCATGAAGCGAGGGGCGAGGTCGCCGTGAAGATCGTGAAACCGGATCCGACGCAACGCGAGTCCGCGGTTGGAGAGCTCTATTTCGGCGCGCCTATCGATTACAGGTACCTTGTGACACGACCCGACAGTGGGGCGCTCGATGTCTGCCTCGTGGATTTCGAGCCCGGCGGGCGCAACAGGGTGCACACGCACGTCTACGATCAGATCCTGTTCGTGACCGCTGGCCGCGGCATCGTCGCCGACCGGAACGGCGAGCATATCGTCGAGCCGGGGGACACCATCATCATTCCGGCCGGCGAGTCGCACTGGTATGGCGCCACGCCGGCAGACCGTTTCTCCCGTCTCTGCATCGAGCGCCACATCAACGAGATCACGATCGTCGAGGAGTGAGCGCCGGGCGCGGAGTGGACGGCATGGACGACGAAGCGGAAATCCGGGCGTTGATCGGCGCGCATTTCGAGGCGCTTGGCTGGTCCGAGGGCGGGACGCCGGACTGGCGGCGGTTTCGGGCGGATTTCCTTCTGGACGCGCGGCTCTTTCCGGCCGCGCGACCGGTGGAATCGAAGACGCTGGACGATTTCGCCGCGCGCATGGAGCGGGTTGCGCGCGAGGTCCTGACCACGTTCGAGGAGCACACGCGCGGCATGGAGGTACGCGTGTTCGGCAACATCGCTGTCGTTCTGGCCGCCTCCGAGATGATCGAGAACGGGCAAGACATCAATCGCGACGTCAGTGATTATCTCGTCGTGAAGTCCGGCGGGCAATGGCGGATCGCGGCGCAAGCGTGGGACAGGGAGACGCCGGAGAGGCCAGTGCCGCCCGATCTCCTGTGATACGGGTTCGCGCGCTGGGCAGCCCGGAGCACGCGGTCAGAACTTGCGGATGCCCCCGGCCCAGACCGAGGTCACGGCACGATCGTCCCCCATCATGATCGTCGGGAAGACCGCTTCCCAGATGTCCTTGGCGCGCGTCGCGCGTTGCGCGATGGCCGGGGTGGAGGCGAGGTCGATCACCGCGATATCGGCTTCCATGCCCGGCGCGAGATTGCCGATCCGGCCGTCGGCGCGCAGGCTCCGGGCCGCGCCCTGTGTCGCGAGCCACCAGAGTTCGGAGGGATGCAACGGCCGCCCGCGGAGCTGCGCCACCTCGTAGGCTGCGGCCATCGTGCGCAGCATCGAGAAGGACGACCCGCCGCCGGTGTCCGTGGCAAGGCCGATCCGGTGGCCCGAACGCGACAGACCGTCCATGTCGAACAGCCCCGAACCGATGAAGGTGTTCGAGGTCGGGCAGTGGATGAGGCTCGCATCGACCTCCTTCAACCGGTCGATCTCGCGCGGCTCGAGGTAGATCGCATGACCGAACAGCGCCCCAGGCCCGAGAAGGCCGAACTGCTCGTAGGTATCGAGATAGTCCCTGAGCGTTGGGAAGAGCGACTTGACCCACGCGACCTCGTCGGTCTGCTCGGAAAGATGCGTCTGCATCAGGCAGTCCGGGTGCTCCTTCCAGAGCGCGCCCATCGCTTCGAGCTGTTCGGGCGTCGAGGTCGGCGAGAAGCGGGGTGTGACCACATAGGAAAGCCGCCCGCGCCCCTGCCATTTCTCCAGCAGCCGCTTGCTGTCGTCATAGGCCGACCGCGGCGTATCGGTGAGCGCCTCGGGCGCGTTGCGGTCCATGCAGGTCTTGCCGGCGAAGGCGCGCAGGCCGCGGCGCTCGGCCTCGGTGAAGAAGGCGTCGACGCTTTCGGGATGGATCGTGCAGTAGGAGCAAACCGTGGTGGTGCCGTTCGAGAGCGTCAGGTCGAAATAGCGCGCGGCGATCTCGGCGGCGTAGGCCGGGTCGGCGAACTTCATCTCTTCCGGAAAGGTGTAGGAATTCAGCCAGTCGATGAGCCGCTTGCCCCAGCTCGCGATCATCGCGGTCTGGGGGTAATGGACATGGGCATCGACGAAACCGGCCGAGATCAGCGCCTTGCCGTAATCGGTCACCTTTGCCTGCGGGTGGGCGCGGCGAAGGTCATCCGCCTCGCCCACCTCCGCGATGTGCCCCGCCTCGATGAGCACGCCGCCGCGCGCCGAGTGCCGCCCCGCCTCGACGCCGTCGGTCATCGGGTTTCCGGTAAACTGCAGCACCTGTCCGATCAGGAGATCCGCCATCTCGCCTCGCCATCATAATTCCGTTGCCTGCGCAGTCTAAGGCCATGAGGGGCACGGGGAAATCCGCCCGTTGCCCCTGTTTCTTTGAAACTCCTTCCGATAATGTCGCGGTAATCGAGCGGGGGGCAGGATGACGGAAGCCGAGGGAGAGGTCGTCGAGCGGGACGAGGACGAATACGCCCTCGATCCCGAGGTCGTCGATGCCATCCTCGATGCCGTCGAGGCCGGTGATGCCGCGCGCATCGACGAGTTGATGGAGCCGCTGCACGCGGCCGACATCGCCGACCTTTTCGAGCAGATCGGTTACAACGACCGGGCCGCGCTGATCGGCCTCTGGTCGCGCGGCATCGACGGCGAGATCCTCTCCGAACTCGACGAATCGATCCGCGAGGAAGTGATCGAGTTGCTGCCGCACGAGGTCCTGACCGAGGCGGTGCGGGAACTCGATTCCGACGACGTCGTCGACCTCATCGAGGACCTCGAGGAGCCGCAGCAGGAGCGCATCCTCGGCGCGCTCGAGGACAGCGACCGGGCCGCCGTCGAGCAGTCGCTCACCTATCCGGAATATTCCGCCGGCCGGCTCATGCAACGCGAGGTTGTGACCGCGCCGGATGACTGGACGGTCGGGCAGGCGATCGATTTCCTGCGAAACGCCAAGGAGTTGCCGGATCAGTTCTACCACGTGATTCTGATCGACCCACGCTGGCATCCCACCGGTTACGTCACGCTTGGCAAGCTTCTGTCGTCGAAGCGGGCAGTGCCGCTGACCGACATCACCGAGGACAGTTTCCGCACCATCGACGTGCTGGAGGAGGAGGGCGATGTCGCCTATGCCTTCAACCAGTACCACCTGATCTCGGCGCCCGTCGTGGATGCCGACGACCGGTTGGTCGGCGTCATCACCATAGACGACGCGATGGCGGTCCTCGACGAGGAGCACGAGGAGGACATCCTGCGCCTCGCCGGCGTCGGCGAGGGCTCGCTTTCCGACAGCGTGGTCGAGACGACGAAGCAGCGCCTGCCCTGGCTGGCCGTCAACCTCGTCACCGCGATCCTCGCCTCGATCGTCATCGCCCAGTTCGAGGGCGTGATCGGGCGGATCGTGGCGCTCGCGGTGCTGATGCCGATCGTCGCCTCGATGGGCGGCAATGCCGGGACCCAGGCGCTGACGGTCGCGGTGCGCGCCATCGCGACGCGCGACCTCACGGGCTCGAACATGTGGCGGGTCGTCCGCCGCGAGGCCACCGTCGGCCTTTTCAACGGCGTGATCTTCGCCGTCGTCATGGGCGCGGTCGGCTGGTTCTGGTTCGGCTCCGCGATGATCGGGGTGGTGCTCGCTGCCGCAATGGTGGTCAATCTGGTCGTTGCCGGGCTCGCCGGGATTCTGGTGCCCGTGGCACTTGAGAAGGCAGGCGTGGACCCCGCGCTCGCCTCGGGAGCCTTCGTGACGACGGTGACCGATGTGGTCGGGTTCTTCGCGTTCCTCGGACTGGCGGCGGTGGTGCTTCTGTGAACCTGACTGAAATCAAGGCGGCTGCGCGGGCGGAGGCATTTGCCCGGCGCAAGGTGGCGTTCGCGGCGCGGGCGGCTGAGGATTGCGCCCGCCTGAAGGCGGTGCTAACGGAGCATTCCGGCAAGGCGCTCGCGGGCTACATGCCGATGCGGACCGAGATCGACTGCCTGCCGGCGATGGCGGCGCATGCGGGGGCGGTCGGCGTGCCGGTGATCCTCGGGGCAGGGACGCCCTTGAAGTTCCGTAGCTGGAGCCCGGAGGCGACGATGGTCGCAGGCGAGTTCGGTGCCCTCATCCCCGAGAGCGGCGACTGGGTCGAGCCCGATGTCCTGATCGTGCCGCTTCTGGCCTTCGACCGGCGCGGCTACCGCCTCGGCTATGGCGGCGGCTTCTACGACCGGACGCTCGAGGGGCTCCGTGCGCGAAAATCCGTGACCGCGATCGGCTTCGCCTTCGCGGCGCAGGAGGTGGACGAGGTGCCGATCGAGCCGACCGACCAGCCGCTCGACCTGATTGTCACCGAGGCCGAGGTCTTCGCGCCGGGCCGGTGAGCGGAGGCTTTAAGCTCTGAGCGCCGCCGCCTCGCGCGCAAGCGCGGTGATCGCGGCCCAGTCGCCGGCGGCGACCCGGTCCTTCGGCGCGACCCAGCTGCCGCCGACGCAGAGCACATTGGCAAGTTTCAGGTAGTTTCCGACATTCGCCGGGCCGATGCCGCCCGTCGGGCAGAAGCGGACCTGCGGGATCGGCGCGCCGATCGCGGCGAGCGCGGGAGCGCCGCCGGAGGCTTCGGCGGGGAAGAACTTCTGCACCGTGTAGCCGCGTTCGAGAAGCGCCATCACCTCGGTCGCGGTCGCGGCACCGGGCAGGACCGGCAGGCCCTCGTCCTCACAGGCCTTGAGCAGGCTGTCGGTCGCGCCGGGCGAGACGCCGAACCGGGCACCCGCGGCCTTGGCGGCCTTGACGTCGGCGGGGGTGATGAGGGTGCCCGCGCCGACGACGCCGCCCTCGACCCCGGCCATGGCGCGGATCGCGTCGAGTGCTGCGGGCGTGCGCAGGGTCACCTCGAGTGCCGGAAGGCCGCCAGCGACGAGGGCGCGCGCGAGCGGGGCGGCGCTGGTCATATCCTCGACCACGAGGACCGGAACGACGGGGGCGAGGCGACAGATTTCTTCGGCCTTGGCCGATTGCGCGGCGGGGGTCATCGCTCATCCTTCTGCGGTTCGGCGGGAGGCGGCGTCGGACGCCTCCGGCGGGGGTATTTTGGCAATAAAGAAGCGGGCGCGCTCACAGGAGCGCCGAGGCGCCGTCGGTGGCGGCGCCGACGTGGCGGCGGAAGGTCTCGAAGAGCTCTCGGCCGATGCCGCGGCGGTTGGCCGAGAGGTCCGGGGTCTCGGGTGTGCGGGCGGCGAGGTCGACGCCCCTGACAGCGAGCTCCCCGGTCGTGACGTCGAGCCGGATCACGTCGCCGTCGCGGAGTCGCGCGAGCGGGCCGCCGGCGGCGGCCTCGGGGCTGACATGGATCGCCGCAGGGACCTTGCCGGAGGCGCCCGACATCCGCCCGTCGGTGACGAGCGCGACCCTGAGGCCGCGGCCGAGGAGCACCGACAGCACCGGCGTCAGCGAATGCAGTTCCGGCATGCCGTTGGCCTGCGGTCCCTGGAAACGCACGACGACGACGGTGTCGGCGGTGAACTCGCCCCTCGCGAAGGCGGCCTTGACCTGGTCCTGGTCGGAGAAGATCCGCGCCGGGGCTTCGACGACCTGGTATTCCGGCGCGACGGCCGAAGCCTTGATCACCGCGCGGCCGAGGTTGCCGGTGAGTTCCCTGAGCCCGCCGGTCGGCTGGAACGGGTCGGCGGCCGGACGCAGGATCCTGTCGTTCTCGGTCCTGGTCGGTCCGGCGCGCCAGGCGAGCGCGCCGTCCGTAAGGACCGGCTCCTCGGTATAGCGGCGGAGCCCGTCGCCCGCCACGGTACGGACGTCCTCGTGCAGTAGCCCGGCCTCTAGGAGTTCGCCGATGAGGAAGCCGAGTCCGCCCGCGGCGTGGAAATGGTTCACGTCGGCGAGCCCGTTCGGATAGACCTTGGCCATCAGGGGCACGATTTCCGATATGGCGGCGAAATCCTCGAGCTCCAGCGAGACCCCGGCGGCCCGCGCCATCGCCGGCAGGTGCATCACGAGGTTCGTCGACCCCCCGGTCGCCATAAGCCCGACAATGCCGTTGACGAAGGCGCGTTCGTCGAGGATCTCGCCCGCCGGGCGGAAGTCGTTGCCGAGCGCGGTGATCTTGGCCGCACGGGTCACGGCGGCGGTGGTGAGCGCCTCGCGCAGGGGCGTGTTTGGGTTGACGAAGCTCGCGCCGGGCAGGTGCAGCCCCATGAACTCCATCAGCATCTGGTTGGTGTTCGCGGTGCCGTAGAAGGTGCAGGTTCCGGGTCCGTGATAGGCCGCCATCTCGGCCTTCATCAGCTCGTCGCGGCCGATCTCGCCCGCGGCGAAGCGGTTGCGAATCTTCGACTTCTCGTCATTGGGCAGGCCTGAGGGCATCGGCCCGGCGGGCACGAAGATCGCGGGCACATGGCCGAAGCTGGCCGCCGCCATCACGAGGCCGGGCACGATCTTGTCGCAGACGCCGAGATAGAGTGCCGCGTCGTAGCAGTTGTGGCTCATCGCCACCCCGGCGGCGAGCGCGATCACGTCGCGCGAGAAGAGGCTGAGCTCCATGCCGACCTGGCCTTGCGTGACGCCGTCGCACATCGCCGGCACGCCGCCCGCGACCTGGGCGGTCGCACCGGCAGCGCGGGCGGCGGTGCGGATGAGGTCGGGGTAACGCTCGTAGGGCTGGTGCGCCGACAGCATGTCGTTATAGGCGGTGACGACGCCGATGTTCGGCGCCCGGCCCGCCGCGAGGCGGTCCTTGTCCTCGGCCATCGCGGCATAGGCATGAGCCTGGTTGCCGCAGCTCAGGTGCGCGCGCGCGGGGCCTGCCTCGGCCGCCTGGCGGAGCCGCCCGAGATAGGCGGAGCGGCTCTCGGCCGATCGGCGCTGGATGCGGTCGGTGATCTCGGCAAGGCGCGGGTGCATGGGTGGTTCCTCGAACGTCCGGAATGGCGGGACAATAGCCGCCTCGCCGCGCCATAGCATGATCTGTTATCGCTAACAACCGTCCTGCGCCCATACTGCGCCCGCCATGCACTCGTCGCATGGCGGGGTTTCGCATCTGTCCGTGGCGCTTCCCCGCTGCGTCGCTTACCTCGCCGCCGAACCAGATTGCAGGAGCCCGTCATGGCCCAGACCCTGAAATACGAACTGCCGACCTATGAGGAACAGCGGAACATAATGGCCCGCGCCCGCCAGATGCAGGGCGACGCGATGGCCGAGGCGTTCCGTGCGCTGGCCCGGGCGCTGCGCCGCATGGTGAAGCCCCGGACCGCCGCCACGAGCCACTGAAGCTCGGCAAGGGGCGGGCGCGTCAATGGATGCGCCCTTTCCCCCGCGCGGCGTTCCGACTAGAGGAGGGAAAACCCCTCCTGACCGGACCCGAGCGATGACCGACAGCCCGAGCCTTCCCACCGTCCGCCTGCGCCCCAAGGCCGAAGCCCGCGCCATCCGCCACGGCTTTCCCTGGGTCTATGCCGACGAGCTGGTGACCGACCGGCGCACGCAGGGCCTCGTGCCCGGCTCCATCGCCCGGCTCGAGGATGCCGAGCGGCGGCCGCTCGGCATCGTCACGGTCAACCCGAAATCGAAGATCATTGCCCGGATGCTCGACCGCGACGAGGGCGCGGTGATCGACCGCGCCTGGCTTGGCGCCCGCATCGGCCGCGCGCTGGCCCTGCGCGCGCGGCTCTACGACGCGCCCTACTACCGGCTCGTCCATGCCGAGGCCGACGGACTGCCGGGCGTGATCATCGACCGCTTCGGCGATGCCGCGGTGATCCAGCCCAATGCCGCCTGGGCCGAGGCGATGATCGGTGACCTTGCCGCCGCCCTGGCCGAGGTCACCGGGGTCACCACGATCATCAAGAACGGAACCGGACGCGCGCGCGGGCTCGAAGGGCTGGCGGAGGAGACGGCCGTGCTCGCGGGCGGGCTCGACGGGCCGGTGCCGGTGTCGATGAACGGTGCCGTCTACATGGCCGACCTGATGGGCGGCCAGAAGACCGGGCTCTTTTTCGACCAGCGCGACAACCACGCCTTTGCCGCCCGGCTCGCGAAGGGGGCGCGGATGCTCGACGTCTTTTCGCATGTGGGCGGCTTCGCGCTCGCGTCCCTCGCGGGCGGGGCGGAGAGCGCGCTCTCGGTCGATGCCTCGGCTGCGGCGCTGGAACTGGCCGGGGCGGGCGCAGAGGCCGCGGGCTTCGGCGCGCGGTTCGCGACGCGCAAGGGCGACGCCTTCGCGGTGATGGAGGCGCTGCAGGCCGAGGGCGCAAGCTTCGATCTCGTCGTTTGCGATCCGCCGGCTTTCGCGCCAGCGAAACCGGCGCTCGAGGCCGGGCTTCGCGCCTATGAGCGGGTGGCGCGACTCGCCGCGCCGCTGGTGGCGCCGGGCGGGTACCTCGGGCTTTGCTCCTGCTCGCACGCGGCGGATCTGACGCAGTTCCGCAACGCCTCGGCGCGCGGCATCGGCCGGGGTGGGCGGCGTGGGCAACTCTTGCATACCGGCTTCGCCGGGCCCGACCATCCGCAGCTGCCGCAGCTGGCCGAGAGCGGCTATCTCAAGGCGCTGTTCTTCCGGCTCGACGGATGAAGGTCGTCCTCGACGCCTGCGTCCTCTATCCGACGGTGCTGCGCGAGATCCTGATCGGCGCCGCGCGGGCCGGGCTCTACACGCCGCTCTGGTCCGACCGCATCCTCGAGGAATGGGCGCGGGCGAGCGTCAAGCTCGGCCCCGGCGCCGAGACGATCGCGCGGGGCGAGATCGCTGTGCTGCGCGCCGGCTTCCCGAAAGCCTCGGTCGCGCCGCATGACGGGCTCGCCGCGCGGCTCTGGCTGCCGGATCCCGCCGATATCCATGTGCTGGCCGCCGCGATCGCGGGCCATGCGGACCTGATCGTCACCTTCAACGCTGCCGACTTTCCGCGCCATGTGCTGGCCGAGGAAGGCGTGCGACGCGAGGATCCCGACAGCTTCCTCCTCGACCTCTGGCGCACCGATCCCGGCGCGGTCGGCGATGCCGTCGCGGCGGTTCAGGCGGAGGCGGAGCGGCTGTCCGGCGCGCCGCAGCCGCTCCGCGCGCTGCTCAAGCGCGCCAAGCTGCCGCGGCTTGGCAAGGCTTTGGCCGGCTGACGGGGCTCAGACCAGCGTACCCTCGGCCGTGAGCCGGGTCTTGCCGCCGAGCCAGGGATGCAGCGCCTCGGGCAGCACGACCGAGCCGTCGGCCTGCTGGCCGTTCTCGAGAACCGCGATCAGGCAGCGCCCGACGGCGAGGCCGGAGCCGTTCAGCGTGTGGACGAAATCGGGCTTGCCGCCGGCAGGCCGGAAGCGCGCGTTCATCCGCCGCGCCTGGAAGTCGCCGCAGACCGAGACCGAGCTGATCTCGCGGTACTTGTTCTGCCCCGGCAGCCAGACTTCGAGATCGTGGGTCTTGCGCGCGCCGAAGCCCATGTCGCCGGTGCAGAGGACCACGGTGCGGTAGGGGAGCCCCAGCCGCTCCAGAACGGCCTCGGCGCATTTCGTCATCCGCTCATGCTCTGCGAGCGAGGTGTCGGGCGTGGTGATCGACACCATCTCGACCTTCTCGAACTGATGCTGACGGAGCATGCCCGAGGTGTCCTTGCCCGCCGAACCGGCCTCGGAGCGGAAGCACTGGGTATGGGCGGTCATGCGGATCGGCAGCGCCGCCTCGTCGAGGATGTCGCCCGCGACGGTATTGGTGAGCGTCACTTCCGAGGTCGGAATGAGCCACCAGCCGTTGGTGGTCTGGTAGCTGTCCTCGGCGAATTTCGGCAGCTGGTTGGTGCCGTACATCGCGTCGTCCCTGACCAGCACGGGGGTCATCGTCTCCGTCAGCCCGTGTTCGCTTGTGTGCAGGTCGAGCATGAACTGCGCCAGCGCCCGGTGGATGCGGGCGACGCCGCCGCGCAGGAGGACGAAGCGGGCGCCCGAAAGCTTCGCGGCGGTCTCGAAATCCATGCCGGGCTTCACGCCCGCGATTTCGAAATGTTCGACCGGCTTGAAGTCGAATTCGCGCGGGGTGCCCCAGCGGCGGACCTCGACGTTGTCGTTCTCGTCCGCGCCCTCGGGCACGTCCGCAAGCGGCAGGTTCGGGATCGTCATCAGGAGATTGCGCAGGCGCGAGTCCTCGACCTCGGCCTCCTCGTTCAGCCGCGCCACCTCGGCCTTCTTCTCGGCGACGAGGGCGCGCAGCCGCTCGAACTCCGCCTCGTCGCCCTTGGCCTTGGCAGCACCGACCTCCTTGGAGGCGGCGTTCTGCGCGGCCTGCGCGGTCTCGGCCGCGAGGATCTTCGCGCGGCGCGCCTCGTCGACACCAAGGATATCTGCGCTGAGCCCGAACAGACCCCGGCGCCCGAGGGCGGCGTCGAAGGCATCGGGGTTCTCTCGGATCGCGCGGATGTCGTGCATGATGGGCCTCTTCGGGGTCGTTCGGGCCAGATATGCCCGATCCGGGCGGGAAGGGGAACCGGGAATCTGTACGCCCGGACCTCCGTGGCGCCATCGGCGGGGTATTTGAGTAAACGCATGAGGATCGGTATATAAATTATGGAATATAAAGATAAATTTCTAAACTCACTTGTTCGATGGCATTGGCGGCGTTCGGTTGGCCGCCCCGGTTACGTCGTGCCGTTCCCGTCGCCGGCGGCGAACCCGAGGGGGCGGCGTACCGGTCGCGGCCATAGGGTTGGCGCCCATTAGGCGGGGGTTGGCGCAACCTCGCGCCGCCCGCGGCTTGCCTGAACCGGCGCGGCGACGGGGCTGCTCCTTGCAAAGCCCCTTTCCCGCCTATAGGTTCCCCGCGACAAAAAATCCGGGCCGCTAGCGCCCACCGACCGAGAGGACGCCTTTCCATGATCATCACTCCCGCCTATGCGCAGGCCGCCGGTGGCGGTGGCGCTGCCGGTCTCGCGCAGTTCCTGCCGCTGATCCTGATCTTCGCGATCATGTACTTCCTGCTGATCCGTCCGCAGCAGAAGAAGCTGAAGGAACACAAGGCGATGGTCGAAGCGCTGCGGCGCGGGGACCAGATCGTCACCCAGGGCGGGATCATCGGCAAGGTGGCCAAGGTCAAGGAGGACGGCGAACTCGAAGTCGAGATCGCCGAGGGCGTGAAGGTGCGCGTCGTCCGCGCCACCGTGACCCAGGTCCTGTCGAAGACCGAACCTGCGGCGACGAAGTAATCCCGACAGACCAGAACCGAGACCGGATCCCCGATCATGCTGCAATTTCCCCTTTGGAAGCGGATCATCATCCTGGGGCTCTGCGCTCTCGGGCTGCTGACGGCGCTGCCCAACGCCTTCTACACCCGCGCCGAGCGGCACAACGACGCCGTCACCGCGGCCGAGAAAGCCGGTTTCGAGACGCCGGAGCAGGAGGCTGACCGGGCGCTCTGGCCCGATTTCCTGCCCTCGAACGTGGTCAATCTCGGCCTCGACCTGAGGGGCGGCGCGCATCTTCTGGCCGAGGTCCAGGTCGCCGATGTTTACAAGGCACGGATGGACGGGCTCTGGCCCGAGATGCGCAAGGCGCTCGCGGACGCGCGGGGCGAGATCGGCGGCATCCGCCGCGCGCCCTCGGATCCCTCGGAGCTGCGTATCCAGATCGAGAAGCCCGAGGCGATGGCGAAGGCGGTCGAGGTCGCGAACGGCCTTGCCTCCAACGTCGTCAGCCTGACCGGCGTCGGCCAGAAGGATCTCGACATCACCGCCGAGGGCAACCAGCTCATCGTCCGGCTCTCGGAGGCCGAGCGTGCCGCGACCGATGACCGGACCATGCAGCAGTCGCTGGAGATCATCCGCCGGCGGATCGACGGCGCGGGCACCCGCGAACCGACGATCCAGCGCCAGGGCACCGACCGGATCCTGATCCAGGTGCCGGGCGTGGGCTCGGCCGCCGAGCTCAAGGCATGGATCGGCACCACCGCGCAGCTCACCTTCCACCCGGTCGTCGGCCGCGGCACCGACGGCAACGCGATCGCCAAGCCGGACACGATGATCGTGCCGTCGATCGACGAGGACGAGCAGGGCGTCTTCTACACGCTCGACGAGGTGCCGGTCGTGACCGGCGAGGATCTCGTCGACGCGCGCCCCGAGTTCGACCAGAACGGCCGCCCGGCCGTCGGGTTCCGCTTCAACCCGTCCGGCGCGCGCAAGTTCGGCGATTACACCGCCACCAATGTCGGCCAGCTCTTCGCCATCGTGCTCGACAACGAGGTGATCTCGGCGCCGCGCATCAACCAGCACATCCCGGGCGGATCGGGGATCATCACCGGCTCGTTCACGGTGGAAAGCTCCACCAACCTCGCGGTGCTGCTGCGTGCGGGCGCGCTGCCGGCGAAGATGACCTTCCTCGAGGAACGCACGATCGGGCCGGAACTCGGCCAGGATTCGATCGACGCGGGCCGCGTCGCCGCGATCGTCGGCACCGTGGCGGTCGTCGCCTTCATGATCGCGAGCTACGGGCTCTTCGGCGTGTTCGCCACCGTCGCGCTCGCGCTCAACATCTCGATGATGTTCGGCATCCTGTCGATGATCGGCGCCACGCTGACGCTGCCCGGCATCGCCGGCATCGTGCTGACGGTCGGCATGGCGGTCGACGCCAACGTGCTGATCTTCGAGCGCATCCGCGAGGAGATGAAGACCGCCAAGGGCCCGGCGCGGGCGATCGAGCTCGGCTATGAAAAGGCCATGTCGGCCATCGTCGACGCCAACATCACCACCTTCATCACCGCGCTGATCCTCTTTTTCCTCGGCTCCGGCCCGGTGAAGGGCTTCGCGGTCACGCTCGTCATCGGCCTCGTCACCTCGGTCTTCACCGCGATCTACGTGACACGGCTCTTCGTCACCACCTGGTTCGACCGGAAACGGCCGAAGACGATCACGGTCTGAGGGACATCATCATGGCATTCCGTCTCAAGCTCGTCCCCGAAACCACCAACATCGACTTCTTCCGCTGGGCCTCCGTCACCTTCGGCGGCTCCGTCCTGCTGGTGATCGCTTCGATCATCCTGAGCGTCATCATGGGGCTCAACTTCGGCATCGACTTCAAGGGCGGCACCACGATCCGCACCGAGTCGACCTCGCCCGTCGATGTCGGCGCCTACCGCGCGGCGGTGCAGCCCCTCGGCCTCGGCGACGTGCTGATCTCCCAAGTCTACGACCCGACCTTCCGCGAAGACCAGCATGTCGCGATGGTGCGCATCCAGGCACAGGAAGGCGACGAGGCGATCACGCCCGAGATCATCGGCAAGGTCGAGACGGCGCTGAAGGGCGTCGATCCCTCGATCACCTTCCCGTCGGTGGAATCGGTCGGCCCCAAGGTCTCGGGCGAGTTGATCTGGACCGCGGTGCTCTCGGTCCTCGCCGGGGTCGCCGCGATCTGCTTCTACATCTGGCTCCGCTTCGAATGGCAGTTCGCGGTCGGCGCGGTGGTGGCGCTCGTCCACGACATCGGCCTCACGATCGGGATCTTCTCGCTCTTCCAGCTCAAGTTCGACCTGACGATCATCGCGGCCCTCCTGACCATCCTCGGCTATTCGATCAACGACACCGTCGTGGTCTTCGACCGGCTACGGGAGAACCTCATCAAGTACAAGACGACGCCGCTCCGCGATCTCTGCAACCTCTCGGTCAACGAGACCCTGAGCCGAACGGTGATGACCTCGGGCACGACGCTCATGGCACTGACCGCGCTTCTCGTCTTCGGCGGCGACGTGATCCGCGGCTTCGTCTTCGCGATGACCTGGGGCGTGATCGTTGGCACCTACTCCTCGGTCTACGTCGCCAAGAACGTCGTCCTGATCCTCGGTGTGAAACGCGACTGGGGCAAGAAGGAGGACGGGCCGGCCGGGACCCAGTTCGCGGCCGGGAAATGATCCGGCTGAACGAGATCCCGTTCAACGGCGCCCGGCCGGTCGACGGCTACGGGCCGGGCTTCTTCCGCGTCGGCGGCGAGGTCATCCACGGAGCGGTGCTCGTCACCGCGCGCGGGGCGCAGGCCTGGGGCGGCTATGATGACGCCGGCCCGCTCCTGGCGCTCGCCGGAGAGATCGACGTCCTCCTGGTCGGCACCGGCCGCACGATCGCCCATCCGCCGGCCGCCTTGCGCGACAAGCTCGACGCGGTCGGGATCGGGGTCGAGCCGATGGCCAGCGACGCGGCGGCGCGGACCTACAACGTGCTCCTGTCGGAGGGGCGGCGGATCGCCGCGGCGCTCCTGCCGGTCGATTAGGCGCTTTGCCTTCCCGCCCGGATCGGCTAACCCCTTGACCATGATGCTCTCGGTCCACGACCTCGCCGTCTCGCGCGGCGGTATCGCGATCCTCGAACGGGTGGGCTTCGTGCTCGACCCGGGCGAGGCGCTGGTGCTGCGCGGCCCGAACGGCATCGGCAAGACGACGCTCCTGCGCAGCATCGCCGGGCTGCAGCCGCCGGTGGCGGGAAGGGCCGAACTGCCGCCCGAAGGCGCCGCCTACGCCGGCCATGCCGACGGGCTTAAGGCAACACTCAGCGTGGCCGAGAACCTGACCTTCTGGGCCCGGATCTATGGCCAGGGCGACATCGCGCCTGCCCTTCACGCGATGGACCTCGAGGGTCTCGCCGAACGCCCGGCGCAGAACCTCTCGGCCGGCCAGAAGCGCCGCCTCGGCCTCGCGCGGCTTCTCGTCACCGGCCGCCGGCTCTGGCTCCTCGACGAGCCGACGGTCTCGCTCGACACCGCCTCGGTCGCCCTCTTCGCCGCCGCGATCCGCGCCCATCTCGCGTCCGGGGGCGCCGCGCTCATGGCCACCCATATCGACCTCGGCCTCGAAGAGGCGCGGATCCTCGACCTCACACCCTTCCGCGCGACACTTCCCGCGCCGGGACAGGGCGGCGGCTTCGACGAGGCCTTCGCATGATCTGCTTCTTCATTGCCGAAATACCCCGGGGGTCCGGGGGCAGGGCCCCCGGCGCCCGCCACCGGGGAGAGACCTGCCCATGCTAGCGCTCCTCCTCCGCGACCTGCGCCTTGCCACCCGCGCCGGCGGCGGCTTCGGGCTCTCGCTCGCCTTCTTCCTCATCGTCACCGTGCTCGTCCCGTTCGGTGTCGGCCCCGAGGGCGGCACGCTGTCGCGCATCGCGCCCGGCATCCTCTGGGTCGGCGCGCTCCTCGCCTGCCTCCTCTCGCTCGACCGGATCTTCGCGCTCGACCGCGAGGACGGCTCGCTCGACCTCCTCGCCACGGCGCCGATCCCGCTCGAAGGCGTGGTCGCGGTGAAGGCGCTCGCGCACTGGCTGACGACCGGGCTGCCGCTCACGCTCGCCGCCCCGGTCCTCGGCGTGCTTCTCCATCTGCCGGGTCCAGGGTTTGCCTGGCTCACGCTCTCGCTCGCGGCCGGCACGCCGGCCCTCTCCATCATCGGCACCTTCGGCGCGGCGCTCACCGTGGGGCTGAAGCGCGGCGGACTTCTGCTGTCGCTCCTCGTCCTGCCGCTCTACATCCCGACGCTGATCTTCGGGGCCGAGGCGGCGCGGCGCGGGGGCGAGGGGCTCGCCACCTTCACGCCGCTCCTGATGCAGGGGGGCATCACCCTGGGCGCGCTCGCGATCCTGCCTTTCGCCGCGGCTGCGGCAATCCGCGTCAATCTGCGCTAGGGAGGCCCGTGCTATGGATGTTGAGCACCGCGGCCGGAACCGCTAGTCAGGACGCCATGTCGATCTGGGAATACGCCAACCCGAAGAAGTTCATGCAGACCTCGGCCTGGGCGCTGCCCTGGGTGACGGGGCTCGCGGTCGTGACGCTCGTCACCGGCCTCGTTTGGGGCTTCTTCTTCACGCCCGACGACTACCGCCAGGGCGCGACCGTCAAGATCATCTATATCCACGTCCCCTCGGCGATGATGGCGATCAATGCCTGGGCGATGATGCTCGTCACCTCGATGATCTGGCTCGTCCGCCGCCACCATGTCTCGGTCCTCGCCGCCAAGGCGGCTGCGCCGATCGGCGTCACGATGACGCTGATCGCACTCTTCACCGGGGCGATCTGGGGCCAGCCGATGTGGGGCACCTGGTGGGCCTGGGATCCGCGGCTGACCTCGTTCCTGATCCTCTTCCTCTTCTATCTCGGCTACATCGCGCTCTGGGAGGCGGTCGAGGACCCCGACACCGCGGCCGACCTCACCTCGGTTCTCTGCCTCGTCGGCTCGGTCTTCGCGCTCCTGTCGCGCTATGCCGTCCTCTTCTGGAACCAGGGCCTCCACCAGGGCGCCTCCCTCTCCCTCGACGCCGAGGAACATGTCGCCGATACCTATGCCTGGCCCCTCTGGGTCTCGATGGCGGGTTTCGTCCTTCTCTTCGTCACCCTCGTCCTGATCCGCACCCGGACCGAGATCCGCGCCCGCCGACTCAGGGCGCTCGAGGCGCGGGAAAGGATGGCGTGATGGTGGACCTAGGCAAATACGCGGGCACCGTGCTCGGCGCCTACGGCGTGACGATCCTCCTGATCCTGGGCCTCGTCTGGCTGTCGCTTAGGAAGGGTGCCGAGATGCGCCGGCGGCTCGAGGCACAGGAAAAGAGGATGGGACGCAATGGCTAGGATCTCGCCGCTAATGGCGCTGCCGCCGGCGATCTTCGCCGGGCTCGCGCTGATGTTCGTTCTCGGCATGCAGCGCGAGGATCCCGACGCGCTGCCGTCAACGCTCGAAGGCCGCGATGCGCCTGCCGTCGTAGTGACGCCGCTCGCCGACCTGCCGGTCTTTTCCGACGCCGATCTCAGGGACGGCAAGGTCAAGCTCGTGAACTTCTGGGCAAGCTGGTGCGCCCCATGCCGGGCCGAGCATCCCAACCTCACGAAGCTCGCCGGAGAGGGCGTGACGATCTACGGCGTCAACTACAAGGATAGGCCGCAGGCGGCGCTGAAGTTCCTCGCCGATCTCGGCAACCCGTTCGCGGCCACCGGCGCGGACGAGAGCGGCCGCATGGGGATCGACTGGGGCCTCTACGGCGTGCCCGAGACCTTCGTGATCGACGGCGAGGGCAAGGTCATCCTGCGCTTCGCCGGCCCGATCACCGAGCGGGTGCTCGCATCCGACATCCGCCCGGCGATGGAGAAGGCCGCGGCCAAATAGGCGGCCAATCAGGTCGTGATCAGCTGCGCGAGATCGTAATGGTGGAGCGCCCGGTCGGCGACCAGTTCGGCCTCGTCGGGATGGATATGCGGGTGCTGCCAGTCCTCGCCGGCGAAGGCCTTCAGCGACTCCACGTCCTTCCAGACCATCACCATGCAGAACTCGCGCGGGCATTCCGGCCGCGGCAGGCCGGGCGTGGCCGAGACGAGGCCGGGCTGGCTTTTCACCAGGGGCAGTGCGGTGTGGAGAAAGAACTCGCGGAACTCCGCCTCCTTGCCCTCGTGGATGGTCGCGCGAAATATGCGGATGATCATGGTTCGCCTCCCTTTTCACTGGGGAAAGGATAGCACAATCGCGCCCGACCCGGCGGCCTCGACCGATCGAGGCCATCGTTCTGAAGACCTATCCAAACGGCGATGCCCCATGCTGCCCTTGGAATCAAAGAGGGCTCCGCCGGAGCGGAGCCCTTCACCAGGCCCTTTGAGACCAAGGTCAGGCGCGGGCGAGATTCCTCAGCACATAGTGCAGCACGCCGCCGTTCTCGACGTATTCGATCTCGACCTCGGTATCGATCCGGCACTTGATCTTGATCACCTTCTCGCTGCCGTCCGCGTAGCGGATCGTGCAGGGCACGAGCGCGAGCGGCTTCAGATCGCCGGCAAGGCCCTGGATCGAGATCACCTCGTCGCCCTTGAGGCCGAGGGTCTTGCGGTTGTCGCCGCCAGTGAATTCGAACGGGATCACCCCCATGCCCACGAGGTTGGAGCGGTGGATGCGCTCGAAACTCTCGGCGATGACCGCCTTGACGCCGAGAAGGTTGGTGCCCTTCGCCGCCCAGTCGCGGCTGGAGCCCGCGCCGTATTCGATACCGCCGATGACGATGAGGGGCGTGCCCGCCGCCTGGTATTCCATCGAGGCGTCGTAGATCGAGGTCTGCTTGCCGTCGGGCCCGAGCGTGTAGCCGCCCTCGACCCCGTCCAGCATCTCGTTCTTGATGCGGATATTGGCGAAGGTGCCGCGCATCATGACTTCGTGGTTGCCCCGGCGCGAGCCGTAGGAGTTGAAGTCCTTCGGTGCCACCTGCCGCTCGGTCAGGTACTGGCCGGCGGGCGTCGTCGGCTTAAAGGAGCCTGCGGGCGAGATGTGGTCGGTCGTGATCATGTCACCGAGCAGCGCCAGGATGCGGGCGCCCTCGATGTCGTGGATCGCGCCCTTCTCCTTGGCCATGCCCTGGAAGTAGGGCGGGTTCTGGATGTAGGTCGAGGTCGGCGGCCAGTCATAGGTCTCCGATTCCGTGACCTTGACGCCCTGCCACTTGGCATCGCCCTTGAACACGTCGGCGTATTTCTTCTGGAACGCCTCGCGGGTGACGGTCGCGTGGACGAGATCGGCGATCTCCTTGTTGGTCGGCCAGATGTCCTTGAGATAGACCGGCTTGCCGTCCTTGCCGGTGCCGAGGGGCTCCGTCGCGAGGTCGATGTTCATGTCGCCCGCGAGCGCATAGGCGACGACCAGCGGCGGCGAGGCGAGGTAGTTGGCGCGGACGTCGGGGCTGATCCGGCCCTCGAAGTTGCGGTTGCCCGAGAGGACCGCGGTCGCGACGAGGTCGCCCTCGGCGATGGCGGCCGAAATCTCGGGCTGCAAGGGACCGGAGTTGCCGATGCAGGTGGTGCAGCCGTAGCCCACGAGGTTGAAGCCGATGGCGTCGAGATCGTCCTGCAGGCCGGCGGCCTCAAGGTATTCGCTGACGACCTGCGAGCCGGGCGCGAGCGAGGTCTTGACCCAGGGCTTGCGGTTCAACCCAAGCTCGCGCGCCTTGCGCGCCACGAGCCCCGCGCCGATCAGCACGTAGGGGTTCGAGGTGTTGGTGCAGGAGGTGATCGAGGCGATCACGACCTTGCCCGAGGACATGGTGTAATCCTCGCCCTTCACCTCCACGTCCTTGCCCATCGGGCGCTTGAACGTCGCCTCCATCTCCCTGGCGAAGGCCGACTTTGCGTCGGTCAGGGCGAGGTAGTCCTGCGGCCGCTTCGGGCCCGAGATCGCCGGGACGATCGTGGACATGTCGAGTTCCAGCGTCGAGGTGTAGATCGGGTCGTAATCCGCGCCGCGCCAGAAGCCGTTCTCCTTGGCATAGGCCTCGACGAGCGCGATGCGGTCCTCGTCGCGCCCCGTTTGCCGCAGGTAGCGCAGAGTCTCGGCGTCGATCGGGAAGAAGCCGCAGGTCGCGCCGTATTCCGGCGCCATGTTGGCGATCGTCGCGCGGTCGGCGAGCGGCAGGTGATCGAGGCCCGGCCCGTAGAACTCGACGAACTTGCCGACGACGCCGTGCTTCCGAAGCATCTGGACGACCTTGAGGACGAGGTCGGTCGCGGTCGTGCCCTCGACCATCTCGCCCGTGAGCTTGAAGCCGACGACCTCGGGGATCAGCATCGAGACCGGCTGGCCGAGCATCGCCGCCTCGGCCTCGATCCCGCCGACGCCCCAGCCGAGAACGGCGAGGCCGTTGACCATCGTGGTGTGCGAGTCGGTGCCGACCAACGTGTCGGGGTAGGCGACCGTGTCACCGTTCTGGTCGGTATCGGTCCAGACCGTCTGGGCGAGGTATTCGAGGTTCACTTGATGGCAGATGCCGGTGCCGGGCGGCACGACGCGGAAGTTCTGGAACGCGTTCTGGCCCCATTTCAGGAAGACGTAGCGCTCCATGTTGCGCTCGTATTCCAGATCGACATTGCGCTGGAAGGCGCGGGGATTGCCGAACTCGTCGATCATCACCGAATGGTCGATTACGAGGTCCACCGGGTTCAGGGGGTTAATCTTCTGCGCGTCGCCGCCGAGCGCCTTGATCCCGTCGCGCATCGCCGCAAGATCGACGACCGCGGGGACGCCGGTGAAGTCCTGCATGAGCACGCGCGCCGGGCGGTAGGCGATCTCGCGCGGGTTCTGGCCGCCCTGCTTGCCCCAGTCGGAGAACGCCTTGATGTCATCGACCGACACCGTGCGGCCGCCATCCTCGAAGCGCAGCATGTTCTCCAGCACCACCTTCAGCGCCGCGGGCAGCTTGGAGAACTCGCCGAGTCCCGCGGCCTCTGCCGCCGGGATCGAGTAATAGGCGACGGACGTGCCGCCGGCGGAAAGTGTCTTGCGCGTCTTGGCGGTGTCCTTGCCGGTGACGATGGGCATCGGGATCTCCCTTCTCGTTGAGGGTGTCGCTCGGGTCTCTCGGCTTGCGTTGTGCCGCAACGTAACGGGCCGATCAAGTGCGATACGGCGCATTGTATACCATTGTGCACAAAGAGCCGCAAGAGGGCTCGAGCGGTCCTCGCGAACTCTCGCAAAACCTTGATTGGCCTTCTGCCCGGCCTTTGTCTAGGAAGGAAGGATCAGGGGATACGGAACTGGAAACATGCGCAGGATTATCGGCGCCGCGCTCGGTTGTTGGCTCGGGGTGATGGGGGCGGCCATCGCCGAGGAGAAGGACACGGAGCCGGTTCTCGTCGAACTCTACACGTCCCAGGGCTGTTCCTCCTGTCCGCCGGCCGACGCGATCCTCGCCGGGCTGTCCGCGCGCGACGACGTCATCGCGCTCGCGCTTCATGTCGATTACTGGGACTACATTGGCTGGAAGGACCATTTCGCCAGCCCGCGGTACTCCGCCCGCCAGCGCGCCTATGCCCGCGTCGCGGGAGTGGGCACCGTCTACACGCCGCAGATGATCGTCGCCGGCCGAGATCATTTGATCGGGGTACGCCCGGCCCAACTCGAGGATCTGATTCGACGGTTTCGGGTCCAGCCGTCCCCGGTCTCGCTCGACCTTGCACGGACGGGCGGCAAAGTGCGGGTTCGCGCCGAAGCGCGGGCGCCGCTTTCTCACGGCGCCTTCGTGCAACTCGTGCGCTACACGCCCTCGCAGCGGGTCGAGATCAGCCACGGTGAAAATGCCGGCCGGACGATCGACTATGCCAACATCGTCACCGACTGGAAGAAGGTCGCGGATTGGGACGGCGCGCAGGCGCTCACGCTCGATCTCGCGGCGCCGGGCGACGAGGCGGTCGTGGTGATCATCCAGGAGCCCGGCCCCGGTCCGGTCCTCGCGGCGCGGCAACTGCGCTAGCGGTCGCGGTTCGCTATTAGGACCTCACTTCCAGCGGCGGTGGATCCAGAACCACTGGTCCATGTGCTGACGCGTGAGCAACTCAAGGCTGTCGTTTGCCGCCTGCGTCATCGTCATCGGATCGGAGGGCGGGATCGGCGCCTCGACGACCACGTCGAAACCGAGCCCGTCGGGCTTGCGGATGCCGTAGACCGGGATCATGGCCGCATCGTATTTCAAAGCGAGATCGGCGGCCGACGTGGCGGTATGCGCCGTGCGGCCGAAGAAGCGAAGCGGCGCTCCGTGCCCCATGTGCTGGTCGAGCAGGATTCCCAGCATGCCGCCGGACTTGATGAAGCGCAGCATCGCGCCCATGCCCTGCTTGCCGCGCGGAAACAGGGGCGAGCTGATCCGCTGCATCGCGTCGACGTAATGCGCGTTGAAGAGCGGGTTCTTCATCGGCCGGTAGAGCCCGCCGAACTGGTATCCGTGGGCGACGAGGGCGGCACGGGCCGCGTTGTAGTTGCCGAAGTGGCCGGTGACGAGAATGACGGGCCGGCCGGTACGCTTCGCTTCCGCAAGGGCCTCGACGCCCTCACCCAGAAGCGGCACGTCGCGCTGGCGATCGGCGAATTCCTGGCCCGAATACATCTCGATCATCGACCGGCCGACATTGTCGGGCACCGCCCGGACCAGCCGCGCGACTTCGGCCGGGGGAAGGTCCGGACAGACATGGGCGAGGTTTTCCCGGATGCGCTCGGTCCAGCCGGCGATCGGCGCCGCGATCCGCGAGACGATCCAGCCCGCAACCGGGATCCGTATCCGGTAGGGCAGCGCCCGCGCGACGGCGAGAAGCGCGCGGAAGGCCGCGTCGATCAGCCGGTCGCTGCGGCTCGGGGTGGAATCGGGCGCTGCCGTCATTCGTCTTTGATCGCTACGCGCGGCGTCGGCATGGCCCGCGTTTCCCGCGTCAGACATAGCCGCCGGCGTCCGCGACCACAAGCGCGTCATCGTCCGGAACCGAACGCGAGGGGTTCGCAAAGGGCCGCCTCGGGGGCCGTCGAGGCCCCGCTCGGCGGCGCTGCCGCGCGTCGGGCATGAGAGGTGGCCGCGTCGGGCGGCGGTGTGCTCAGGCGTCACTGGCTGCCTTCTCATCGACTTCAGGCATCGTCCACGATCCTGAGCGCTAAAGCGCCCGACACTTCAAGGTCGCGGATCGCGACGACGATCGCGGTCATGGCGCCTTCCGCATCCTTTTCGCGGATCGCTCCGCGTTCGGCCATTTCCTCGCGCAGCGAGGCCGCCATGCGCTGGGACATGTTCGCGAGGATGAACTCGGCCGCCGCGGCGTCGTCGGGCGTCTTCGCGCCGGCGAGCGCCGCGACCAGTGTCGTCTGGTCAACGCCCCGGATCACCTTCGAAATGTCGCGCGCCTCGATCCGGGCGGGGATGTCGGCGAAGGTGAAGATCGACCGCCGCACCTGTGCGGCGAAGTCCGAATCCGCGGCCGTCAAGCCTTCGAGCACGTCATCCCGGGTCGCGGCGGGCGAGAGGTTGAGGATCGCGCCGACGCGCTCGTGCGGACCGGTCTCGAAGGCGCAGACCGGCTGCGCCTCGAGCTGGGAAACGAGCGAAAGGCCGATCTGGCGCACCGTCTCGGGGTCGATGTTGCCGGTCCGGCTGACCGCGTAGGCGATGCGCCGTGCCCGGTCGCCGGGCAGCTTGCCGAGGAGTTCGGCGGCCCGGGGCACGGCGAGTTTCGACAGCATCACCGCGCCGACCTCGACGCTTTCCTCGGTCAGCACCAGCATGAGCTTCTCGGGATCGAGCGCCGCGATCCGGTCCCAGGGATCGGCCTTGGCCGAGGCGCCGGCGAGGCGGCGGAGGCGGCTCGCCGCTGTGGCCGAGATGTGGCCGTCGAGCATCTGGAGCGCGCCGTCGATGCCGCCGGGGAAACTGAGGCCGACCGAATCGAGGAGCGTGATGAACTCCTCCACCACGGCCCTGAGCGTCGCGCGGTCGACGCTGCGCATGGAGCCGATCTGTTCGGTCAGCGCGGCCTGCAGGTGGTCCGGAAGGCCGCGGATCGGCACGTCGCCGCCTTCGCTGAGAAGGAGCCGCACGATGATCGCGGCCTTCTGGCGCCCACTCATCGCGAGCACGGGGGGCGCGAGCGGGGCAGACGGCGCGCCCGTCGCCGGACGGCCGTTCCGCAGCGGCAGATTCGCGAGTGCTGTCATGGCCTTGCCTTCCGGACCGGGTTCGGGGCAAGGGTCGCAGAAAGCCGTTAACGGGGGCTTACCGCTTTCGGGAAGTCAGCTTCCGACCGTGATGCAGCTCTGGGTGGCGGCGTCCCAGGTCTTGCCGTCGGCGCAGCTGACCTGCGCCTGGCGGTCGCTGTGGCCGCATCCGCCGGAGCCGGCGAGAGCCGGGGTGAGGGACGCGGCGAGTGCGGTCGCCGTGACGATGGCTTTGAGTAGCATGGCATCCTCCATCCTGTCGGGGCCGATTGTGCCAGCCGCGTCGGGGTCGGGGCAAATCAAACATCCGCCCCGGGCCCGATCTCACGGGATCGTGAGGCGGCGTCAGTCCCCGAACACCCGGGCGAAGATCGTGTCGACGTGCTTGGTGTGATAGCCGAGGTCGAACTTCTCCTCGATCTCGGCGGGCGAGAGGGCGGCGGTCACCTCGGCGTCGGCGAGAAGCTCCTCCTTGAAGTCGGCGCCCATCTCCCAGACCTTCATCGCGTTCCTTTGCACGAGGCGGTAGGCGTCCTCGCGGCTCACGCCCGCTTGCGTCAGCGCGAGGAGCACGCGCTGGCTCATCACCAGGCCTTTGAACTTGTTCATGTTGGCGAGCATGTTCTCGGGGTAGACGACGAGCTTCTCGACCACGCCGGCAAGCCGGTTCAGCGCGAAGTCGAGCGTGACCGTCGCGTCCGGCGCGATGCCGCGCTCGACCGAGGAATGCGAGATGTCGCGCTCGTGCCAGAGGGCCACGTTCTCCATCGCCGGGATCACCGCCATGCGGACGAGGCGGGCGAGGCCGGTGAGGTTCTCGGTCAGCACGGGGTTGCGCTTGTGCGGCATCGCCGAGGAGCCCTTCTGGCCGGGGGAGAAGAACTCCTCGGCCTCCAGCACCTCGGTGCGCTGCATGTGGCGGATCTCGGTGGCGATGTTCTCGATGCTGGACGCGATGACGCCGAGGGTGGCGAAGAACATGGCGTGGCGGTCGCGCGGGATCACCTGCGTCGAGATCGGCTCGGGGCGGAGGCCGAGCTTCTCGCAGACATGCTCCTCGACCGCGGGGTCGATATTGGCGAAGGTGCCCACGGCGCCGGAGATGGCGCCGGTGGCAACCTCCCAGCGGGCCTTTTCGAGCCGGTTCTTGTTGCGGTCCATCTCGGCGTAGAAGCGCGCGAAGGTGAGGCCCATCGTCGTGGGCTCGGCATGGATGCCGTGGGAGCGGCCAATGCGGACGGTGTCCTTGTGCTCGAAAGCGCGTTTCTTGAGCGCGGCGAGCACCTTGTCCATGTCGGCCAGAAGGATGTCGGCGGCGCGGACGAGCTGGATGTTGAGCGTGGTGTCGAGGACGTCTGACGAGGTCATGCCCTGGTGGACGAAGCGGGCGTCCTCGGACCCGATATGCTCGGCGAGATGGGTGAGGAAGGCGATGACGTCGTGCTTGGTGACGGCCTCGATCTCGTCGATGCGGGCGACGTCGAACTCGACGTCCTTGGCGCGCCAGACCGCCTCGGCATTGGCCTTCGGGATCACGCCCAGAGCCGCCTGCGCGTCGCAGGCATGCGCCTCGATCTCGTACCAGATCCGGAACTTGGTTTCGGGCGACCAGATGGCGACCATTTCGGGGCGGGCATAGCGAGGGATCATCCGGGTGGCCTTTTTCTTTGTGAGACGGGCGCGGTTGTCCTAGACTGGTAGGGCTCGGGTGGCAAGAAGGGGCGCGGGTGATGCTGCGTTTGCTCCTTTCGGAATGCATGGCTCGCGGTTCTTGCGGTCGCGGCCGTGGTACGGGAGCGGCCAATGTTATCCCCCGTCGGACTTTCGGAAGCGCCAACCGAGCAAAGCCCGCACCTGTTGGATGGCGCAAGTCGATCGTTCCGCGAAGACCGTGGCACGATGTCCAGCGCCGGTGCGGCATGGAGAGAGGGTTGCAGGTCGGTCGGGAACGACCGGACTTGTTAGGCCTGTATGCCCTCGAAATCGTGGAACTGTCGCATGCTGAAGCGGCCGACAGTGAGCGGCCGGCCGCAGATTACTAGTAGCGGCGGGTGGTTAACGGTAAGGGAGTATTGAGAGAAATGAGCTTCATTCCAAAACTAACTGATTTCACAGGAGAATGGCAGGTCGGCCGTGTGATCCAGGATCGGCTTGGCCACGCCGAGGGGCGGTTCGAGGGGCGGGCATTCTTCCGCCCGGTCGAGATCGGCCTTGCCTATCACGAGGAGGGCGAACTTCGGCTCGGGCCGGGGCCGTCGATGACGGCCATTCGGGATTATCTCTGGCGCACCGATGGCGAGCGGATCGCTGTCGATCATGGCGACGGCAAGCCGTTCCATGCCTTCGATCCGGCCTTTCCCGAGGCGCATCATCTCTGCTCGCCGGACGACTACCGGGTGCATTACGACTTCTGTGACTGGCCGGACTGGCGGGCGGTCTGGGTGGTGATGGGACCGCGCAAGGACTACACGATGATCAGCCGCTATTCGCGGGCCTGAAACGTCGTAGATTGCGAATCTATTCGACCGGGACCAGCCGGGTCTCGATCCGGGAGTTGTGTTCGAGCGTCCGGTGCACCGGGCATTTGTCGGCGATCTCCAGAAGCTTTGCACGCTGATCCTCGTCCAGATCGCCCTCGAGCGTGATCGCGCGAAGGAAGCGGTCGATCCGGGCACCCTTCTCGCAATCGGCGCAGTCCTCGGCATGGACCTTGTCGTGGCTGACATCGACCCGGACATGGGCGAGCGGCCACTTCTTGCGCCGTGCATACATGCGGATCGTCATCGAGGTACAGGCACCGAGCCCGGCAGCAAGGAACCCGTAGGGCGTCATGCCCCGGTCGGTGCCGCCATAGTTTTCGGGCTCGTCGGCGAGCGTGTGGTGGCGCGGCCCGTGATTGACGTTCTGCAGGAAGCCCTCGGGATCGGCCTCAGATACGCGCACGATCCCTTCGGGCGCGCCCTTTGGCGGCTCGGGGGCCTTAAGGTCGAGATAGCGCGCAGCCCACGCGGCGATCACTTCGGCGGCGTAGTCGGCATCTTCCGTGCGGCTTATCAGGTGGTCGGCATCGTCGAGGGTGACGAAGCTCTTGGGGTGCTTGGCTGCCTTGAAGATCTCGGCCGCGTTCTCGATGCCGACGATCGCGTCGCGCGGTGCGTGCAGCACGAGGAGCGCGCGCCGGAGGTTGGCGATGGGGGCGGAAAGCTCTTCGGCCCTCACCTCGCGCACGAAGTCGCGGCCGATGCGGATCGGGCGGCCGCCGAGATCGACCTCGGCTGCGCCCTCCGCTTCGATCCGGTCGAGGGCGCCGGCGAAATTGTGGGTGACGTGACCCGGATCGTAGGGCGCGCCGATGGTGACGATGGCGCGGGCGCTGCCGATCCCGCCCGCCGCCTTCAGGACCGCGGCGCCGCCGAGCGAATGGCCGATGAGGAGCGCGGGCGCCATGCCGCGGGCGGCGAGGTAGTCGGCGGCGGCCTTCAGATCGGCGGCGTTCGAGAGAAAGCCCGTCGCCGCGAAATCGCCCTCGGACTGGCCGAGCCCGGTGAAATCGAAGCGCAAGGTGGCGATCCCCCTTGCCGCGAGCGCCCCGGCGATGCGGCGGGCGGCGACGACGTCCTTGCCGCAGGTGAAGCAATGCGCAAAGAGCGCGGTCGCGAGATGCGACCCCTCTGGCAGGTCGAGCCGGGCCGACAGGTCCGTGCCGGAATGGCCGGGAAAGGTGATCCGTTCGGTTGCCATGGTCGTGTCCTCTCTCCGCGATCCGGTCAAGACTGGGGGCGCGGGTCCGGCGCGGCAAGGGTTGGCGGCGGCATGTCACGGACAGGTGAGGGAACGTCAGCGGGTGCGGTTGGAGAAAATCATCACTTATCGTGATCTTTAAAATCAATTACATTCGTTTTTATTATGGTTTGGGAGTGCCTACTTTCCTGGCAAGACGAAGCGAAAGGAGGCAACCCATGAAGAGCACGATACATGGCGCGCGGCACCATATCATCGATCGGCGCAAGAGGACCGACCCTATCGTGGGCGTGATCGTCCTCGCCGCCCTCGGGGTGTTCGTGCTTCTGCTTTCCGAAGGCGATTCGGACCGGCGCGGCAGCGGAGACCCCGCGGTCGGCGGGATCTCCGAGGACTGGCACGGCAATGTCCGGCGCTCGAACTGGCCGGAAGACTGAGCGTTCGGCCGGGCAGCGATTTTCGGCGAAAAATCGGGGCTGGTTCAGGCCAGCCCCATGAGCCGTTCGTCGAAGGGGTATTTCGTCAGGTTCTCGTACCCCGTCTCGGTGATCAGCACCTGGTCCTCGAGCTTGATCGAGAAATCACCGTCCTCGGGCGAGACCAGCGCCTCGACGCAGAGCACCATGCCGGGCTCGATCACATAGTCGAAGGCGCCGTCGACCCAGGCATCGGGGTAGGAGACAAGCGGCCACTCGTCGCAAAGCCCGACCCCGTGCATCTTGCAGCCGTATTTCTGCTTCTGGAACTGCTCGTCGAGGTGGTGGCCGCCGAAGGTCAGTTCCTTCAGCGAGACGCCGGGCTTCAGCATCTCCATGTTGGTCATGATGTGCTCGTGCGCGTGGCGCATGGCATAGATCATCGCGTTGGTGGGCTTGGCGTCGCCGACCCACCAGGTGCGTGAGATGTCGATGCAGATGCCGTAGGAGCCGATGAGGTCAGTGTCGAAGGCAACGATCTCGTTCGGCTGGATGAGGCGGGGGCCGCATTCCTGGAACCAGGGGTTGGTGCGGGGCCCGGAGGCGAGGAGACGGGTCTCGATCCATTCGCCACCGCGCCTGATGTTCTCTGCGTGAAGCACGGCCCAGACGTCGTCCTCGCTCATCTTGCCGCCGGGCACGCCCTCGCGGCAGGCGCGCTCCATCTCGGCCACCGCCTTCTCGCAGGCGTCATGGGCGCAGCGCATCGCGAGGATCTCGTCGATGCCCTTGATGGCGCGGGTCTTCTCGGTCGCTTCCTCGCCTTCCATGACCTCGAAGCCCTGGCTTTCGAGAGCGCGGAGCCCGTGCAGCATGATCTTGTCGACGCCGAGCCGGGTGTTGGCGCCGCCATGCGCGGCGATCAGGTCCTTCACCTCGGCGGCGAAGCGGCGGGCGGCGTCGCCGGCCTTGTCGCCGCGGTCGAAGTAGAAGAAATCCGCCCCGGACCGCTGCTCGCGGACGAGCGGATTGAACTCGGAGAGGAAGGGTGACTGCTTGTAGTCCCACATCACCATGTAGCCGTCGGCACAGAGAAGAAGCGCGCGGAACGGGTTGTGGGTGTTCCAGAGCTGCATGTTGGTCGAGTCGGTCGCGTAGCGGATGTTCAGGGGGTCGAACATCAGAAGGCCGCCCCAGCCACGATCGACGACCGCCTTCGTCAGGCGCTTCCAGCGATGCTCGCGCATCCGTTCGAGATTGGGCAGCGTGAGCCCGGCGGCTTCCCATTCGCGAAAGGCGAGTTGCGTCGGGCCGATCTCGACGCGGTTGTTGTCGTTCGGGGTGCCGTCGCCGAGCGTGGAGCCCTTCGAGGGATCGATCTTGCGGATGTCGCGGTAGTGAGTGTCCATGGAAGCCTCCGGTTTCAGCGGGCAGGATGGAAGCGGTTCCCGCCGCCGTCCCCCCCGATTGCGACGCGGGGACGGTCAGATTCCGCCCTTTCGCGGCGCGGATTCCCGCTGCGTCGCCCCCCCGTGCCAGCCTCGCCCAACGCTCATGCGCCGAAAATGGCCGATGGAACCGCCAGTCACGCGCAAGCGTGCAAGAATCGGTCGGGTTTCGCTATCCTTCCGCCGTCGCCTCCGGGCGCGAACAGGGTGCCCCGAGACGATCTTTCCACAATCGTTCAAGGAGGGGGCTTTCGCGATGCATGTCATGTTACGCAGCTATGCCGGCAAGGGCGTGGAGGAGCTGACGAAGCTCCTCATCTCGCGCCGGAGCGAGGTCGAGAAGCTCATCTCGGGCGTGCCCGGCTTCGTCAGCTACGATCTGGTCGAGACGAAGGACGGATGTTTCACCGTGACGGTCTGCACCGACAAGGCGGGGACCGACAAGAGCCTCGCCGTGGCGAAGGAGTGGCTGAAGGCCAATGCCGCGCATATCAGCGCGGCGGCGCCGACCGTGTCGGAAGGCAAGGCCCACATCCACATCGGCGCGAAAGCGGGCGCACACGCCTGAAGCTGTCGCTAGAGGGAAAAGAAAAAGGGCCCCGGATCGGGGCCCTTTCCATGCCGGGCAATGCCTCAGCAGCTGTAGTACATCTGGTACTCGATCGGGTGGGGCGTATGCTCGTAGGCATAGACCTCTTCCCACTTGAGCGCCATGTAGCCGTCGATCTGGTCCTTGGTGAACACGTCGCCCGCGAGCAGGAAGCCGTGGTCGGCTTCGAGCGCCTCGAGCGCCTCACGCAAGCTGCCGCAGACGGTCGGGATGCCCGCCAGTTCTTCCGGCGGCAGATCGTAGAGGTCCTTGTCCGAAGCCGGACCCGGATCGATCTTGTTCTTGATGCCGTCGAGGCCGGCCATCAGAAGCGCCGCGAAGGCGAGGTAGGGGTTCGCCGCCGGATCGGGGAAACGGGCCTCGACGCGCTTGGCTTTCGGGCTTTCGGTCCACGGGATCCGGACGCAGCCCGAGCGGTTGCGGGCGGAGTAGGCGCGCAGGACCGGTGCCTCGAAGCCCGGGATCAGGCGCTTGTAGGAGTTTGTCGACGGGTTGGTGAACGCGTTCAAGGTCTTCGCGTGCTTCAGGATGCCGCCGATGAACCAGAGCGCTTCCTGGCTGAGGTCGGCATACTTGTCGCCGGCGAACAAGGGCTTGCCGCCCTTCCAGATCGACATGTTGACATGCATCCCCGAGCCGTTGTCGCCTTTCATCGGCTTCGGCATGAAGGTCACCGACTTGCCGTAGGCGGCGGCGACGTTGTGGATGACGTACTTGTACTTCTGGATGTTGTCGGCCTGCTCGACGAGGCCGCCGAAGATGAGGCCAAGCTCGTGCTGGGCGGTCGCCACCTCGTGGTGGTGCTTGTCGACCTTCATGCCCATGCGCTTCATGGTCGAGAGCATCTCGCCGCGCAGGTCTTGGGAGGCGTCGATCGGGTTGACCGGGAAGTAGCCGCCCTTGTGGAGCGCGCGGTGCGCCTGGTTGCCCATCTCGTATTCGGTGTCGGTGTTCCAGGCCGCGTCATGGCTGTCGATCTGGTAGGACACCTTCTGCGGCGAGACCGAATAGCGGACGTCGTCGAAGATGAAGAACTCGGCCTCGGGGCCGAAATAGGCGGTGTCGCCGATGCCGGTGGACTTGAGGTAAGCCTCGGCCTTGGCGGCGGTGCCGCGCGGGTCGCGGGAATAGGGCTCGCCGGTATCGGGCTCGGCGACGTTGCAGTGGATGCAGAGCGTCTTTTCCGCGTAGAATGGATCGATGTAGATCGAGGACGTGTCCGGGATCAGCTTCATGTCGGACTGGTCGATCGACTTCCAGCCGGCGATCGAAGAGCCGTCGAACATGAAGCCTTCCTCGAAGAAGTCCTCGTCGATGATGTCGACGATCAGCGTCACGTGCTGCAGCTTGCCCTTGGGGTCGGTGAAGCGGACATCGACGTATTCGATTTCCTCGTCCTTGATGAGCTTGAGAACGTCCTTGGCGCTCATGTCTCTTCCTTTCGGTTGGGTGTTGCGGGGCCGGGCGCAGGGCGGGATCAGGCCCTTCCTGCGCTCCGGGGTATCAGATCGCGTCCTCGCCGGTCTCGCCGGTGCGGATGCGGATGACCTGTTCTACGGGGGTGACGAAGATCTTGCCGTCGCCGATCTTGTCGGTGCGCGCGGCCGAGATGATCGCCTCGATCGCGGCCTCGACCATGTCGTCGGAGAGCACGACCTCGATCTTCACCTTGGGCAGGAAGTCGACGACGTATTCGGCGCCGCGGTAGAGCTCGGTATGGCCCTTCTGGCGGCCGAAGCCCTTGACCTCGATGACGCTGAGCCCCTGGACGCCGACATCCTGAAGCGCCTCCTTCACCTCGTCGAGCTTGAAGGGCTTGATGATGGCTTCGATCTTCTTCATGGGCCGACTCTCCCCGGGGTAATTTCCTGCGGTCGGGCCCCTGTCACCACTTCCGCCGGGCCGGCACAATTGGCTAGGCTCCGCTCGGGGTCTGAGCGTCGGGGATTCCTGCGTTGCTGCCCAAAATTTGAGCATTTCGCCCGGATCGCGGGCAGTTTGCGAACATCGAGGTTTGAGCATGACCGAACTCCTCACCGCCGCGCAGATGCGCGCCATCGAACAGGCGGCGATCGCCTCGGGCGAAGTGACCGGGCTGGAGCTGATGGAACGCGCCGGGCGCGGCGTCGTCGAGGCGATCTTCGAGGAATGGCCGGAGCTAGCGAAGACCTCCCACCGGGCGGTGGTGCTCTGCGGCCCGGGCAACAACGGCGGCGATGGGTTTGTCGTCGCGCGGCGGCTGCTAGACAAGGGCTGGGAGGTGGAGGTGTACCTCTACGGCGACCCCGCGAAGCTGCCACCGGATGCGCGGCGGAATTATGACGTGTGGGTCAGCATGGGCGAAGTGCTGAATCTGAAGTCCGACGCCGTCGCGGCAGGCGCGCGTCCTGTGCTTCTGGTTGATGCAATGTTCGGCACGGGTTTGCGCCGCGCGATCCCGCTCGATCTCGCCGAGGCTCACCATGCAATCGAGAAACGTGCCGTGGGAGAGCGCCATCCATGGCTGGTTCCTTTCCACCGGGTGGCTGTGGACTGCCCGTCGGGTTTGGACTGCGACAGTGGCAAGTTTCTTATTCCGCCACCGCCAGCTGTAGATGAGGACGATGAAGACGCGGAGAAATGGAGCGAATGGTGGCTCAACGACGCGTCGAAAAGGCTCTTGAGAACCAATCTGACGGTCACCTTTCATCGGCGGAAAATCGGCCATTCGCTGAGCGATGTTTGCGGGCCAGTGCGCGTTGTCGACATCGGGCTGGGACGCGAAGACCGGCATCCAAGCCATCTCATGCTTCCGCGCAGTTCGGATCAGGTGATCGCGCTTGATTTTGACAGGCCTGCGGGACACAGGAGAGTAGTCTGGCCCGCCTCCGAATTGTTCAAACGAACGTTTATGGCTCGTCATAAGTATGACTATGGCCACGCGCTGGTCCTCTCTGGCGGTACGGGCAGGGGCGGGGCCGCGCGCCTCGCCGTGCGGGGGGCGCTCAGAATCGGGGCGGGGCTGGTCACCGTGGGATGCCCGCCTGAGGCGCTGACGGAGAATGCCGCGCGGCTCGATGCGGTGATGCTGAAGCCCGTCGCCGATGCCGATGCGTTTGGGGTTGTGCTTGAGGACGAGCGGATCAACGCGCTCTGCCTCGGGCCGGGGCTCGGGACCGGGGCGCGGGAGGTGGCGCTGGTGGCGGCGGCGCTCGGCGTTGGCGCCCATGTCCCCCCACCCCCATCCCCTCCCCACGAGGGGGAGGGGAGCTGCGGTGAGGCTGGTGGTGCGACCGGGGTGGAGGCGCTTCCCCTCCCCCTCGTGGGGAGGGGAGAGGGGCGGGGGGCCGCGCGTGCCGTCGTCCTCGACGCCGACGCGCTGACGATCCTCGCTTGCGAACCTGGCCTTTTTGCCGCGCTCCACGACCGTTGCGTCCTCACCCCCCATGCCGGCGAGTTTGCCCGGCTCTTCCCCGACATCGCGGAGAAGCTCGCGGAACCGGCAACGAAAGGCCCCGCCTATTCCAAGGTCGACGCGACGCGCGAGGCGGCGGCGCGGGCGGGTTGTGTGGTGCTTTTCAAGGGGCCGGACACGGTGATCGCGGATCCGTCCGGGCGCTGTTCCATCAACTCGGCGCACTATGACCGCGCGGCACCCTGGCTCGCGACGGCGGGATCGGGCGACGTGCTCGCGGGGTTCATCGCCGGGCTTCTGGCGCGCGGCTTGGCGCCGATGCCGGCGGCGGAGGCTGCCGCCTGGCTCCACGTCGAATGCGCGCGGAAGTTCGGGCCCGGCCTCATCGCCGAGGACCTGCCCGAAGAGCTTCCGGCGGTGTTCCGCGATCTCGGGCTCTGACGGATGGATTTCCGTTGATCCGAAGCGACCCGGCTGGGCGAAACCATCGGCCGGCCGAACTGGCGCGGTGATACTTTTCCGCTCGCATCGCCCAAGGACTCTTGCTAGAAGGGCGCCGATTTCGGGGGCGGTTCCGGTCGGGGCCGCTCTGGGGTATTGCGGGTGTGGCGAAACTGGCAGACGCACCAGATTTAGGTTCTGGCGCCGCAAGGCGTGGGGGTTCAAGTCCCTCCACCCGCACCATGAGGAAAAGGACGAAGGAATGCAGGTCACCGAGACCCTGAAAGACGGCCTGAAGCGCAGCTACACGATCACCGTGCCGGCCGCCGATCTGGACGCGAAAGTGAACGAGAAGCTCATCGAGGCGCAGCCGGAAGTCGAGATGAAGGGCTTCCGCAAGGGCAAGGTGCCGATGGCGCTTCTGAAGAAGCAGTTCGGCCAGCGCATCCTCGGCGATGCGATGCAGGACGCGATCGACGGCGCGATGAAGTCGCATTTCGAGGCCACCGGCGACCGTCCGGCGCTGCAGCCCAAGGTCGAGATGCAGGGCGGCGAGAACTGGAAAGAGGGCGACGATGTCGTGGTCGAGATGTCCTACGAGGCGCTGCCGGAGATCCCGGAGGTCGACACCTCGGCGCTGACGCTTGAGAAGCTCGTCGTGAAGGCCGATGAAGCCGCCGTGACCGAGGCGCTCGAGAACCTCGCGAAGTCGGCTAAGAACTTCGAGGACCGCAAGAAGGGCACCAAGGCCAAGGACGGCGACCAGGTCGTGATCGACTTCGTCGGCAAGATCGACGGCGAGGCCTTCGAGGGCGGCGCGGGCGAGGACTACCCGCTCGAGCTCGGCTCGGGCTCGTTCATCCCCGGTTTCGAGGACCAGCTGGTCGGCGCCAAGGCCGGTGACGAGGTCGCGGTGAAGGTCTCCTTCCCGGCGGAATACGGTGCAAAGCACCTTGCGGGCAAGGAAGCGGTCTTCGACTGCACGGTGAAGGCCGTGAAGGCGCCGAAGCCGGCCGAAATCGACGACGAGCTGGCCAAGCAGTTCGGGGCCGAGAGCCTCGAGGCGCTGAAGGGCCAGATCAGCGAGCGGCTGGAAGCCGAGTACCACGGCGCGGCTCGCGCGGTGATGAAGCGGGGGCTGCTTGACGCGCTCGACAAGCTGGTGAAGTTCGACCTGCCGCCGAGCCTCGTCGAGGCCGAGGCCGGCCAGATCGCCCACCAGCTCTGGCATGACGAGAACCCGGACGTGCACCACCACGACCACGGTTCGATCGAGCCGACCGAGGAGCATAAGGCCCTCGCCGAGCGCCGCGTGCGCCTCGGTCTCCTGCTGGCCGAGATCGGCCGCAAGGAGAAGGTCGAGGTCAGTGACTCCGAGATGACCCAGGCGGTGATGATGCAGGCGCGGCAGTATCCGGGCCAGGAGCGCGCGTTCTTCGAATTCGTGCAGAAGAACCCGCAGATGCAGCAGCAGCTGCGCGCGCCGATCTTCGAGGACAAGGTCGTCGACCTCGTCGTCTCGGGTGCGAAGGTGACCGAGAAGGAAGTCTCCAAGGACGATCTGCAGAAGGCGGTCGAGGCGCTCGACGAGCTCTGATCGGCATCCGATTGGAAACACCGAAGGCCGCGCGATCCGCGCGGCCTTTTTCGTTGCAAGCGGCCGTCTACTGGATCGAGGCGGGGGCGAGCGCGCGGGTGATGCTCGCCTCGCCGCGGCCGTGGAACTGCGGGTCGTAGAACAGGAGCGTGTCCTGCCGCGCGGTCGAGAGGAGCTGGTTCGCGATCTGGGTTTCGCTGGCGGACTTGAACTTGCTCGACAGCACCGCCGCATAGCCGCTTATAATCGGCGCCGCGAACGAGGTGCCGGCAAGCCCTGTCGTGGAGCTGTCGACGCCGACCACGAGGAACTGGTTCTGGATCGTCGTGTTGGCGCCCGGGTAGTTCGAATAGCTGGCGAGCAGGGCCGGGGCGCTCACCGTGCCGTTCCAGTCGGTCGCGCCGACGAAGATCGCCGATTGCGTGCCGACGAGGCCGAGCGAGAGGAAGTCCTGGCTGCCGTCGGCGAGGACGGAGCCGATCGGCAGGCCGTTATTGCCGGCGGATTTCGAAATGACCGCAGTGCCGTTCCGGGCCGCGTCGATGATCGACTTCTCCTGCGGATAGGCGTTTTCCCAGCCGGTGCTGTAGAGGCTGGCCAGTTCCTGGAACCCGTAGCTGGCGTTGATCACGTTCATGCCGGACCGGAGCGTGACCGCGGACTCGACGGTGAATTCGTCGGCGAAGGTCAACGCCTCGGGGGCAATCATCCCTGCCTGCTTCAGCGTCCACTCGCCGTGGCGCTTGCGGCTGATGCCGTCACCGAGGTTCCCGAAGCCCTTGCTGCGGCTGTTGAAGTCGTCGACGACGGTGATCGACACGTCCTGGCCGAGGAAGCCCGCGTCCCAGGCGGCCTGGATCTCGGGGCTCATCCAGGAATAGTAGGTGGGCGCGCTGGGCGTTCCGCCGTCGTTGCCGCCCGGCTTGCCCTTGTCTCCCCTCGCGTGGAGGAAGAGGTCGGGTTCGTCCGCCGTGGCGGGGTTGATCGGGGCGGTCACGGCAATCAGGCTGGCCGCGACGAAACTCAGGAGGGTACCGTTGAAACGCAAGGATCCGTCTCCTTTCGGTCAAGGAGCGGCCCTGGCGCCGGGCTGGCCGGTGGGGCCGCTGGGCAAAGGTTTCTGGTGTCTGATGTGACATTGTGGGTGAAGCCGGTCCGGACCTGTCAAAGAAATTGCGCGCTTTGCCGTCTCGGGCCGGAGATTGGCGCTCCGGGCAACGTCGTTGTTCTGATTTTGTGATCAATCCTCGTAACGCAGTGAACTTGTTGAGTTAGAACGAGAGCCGGTAGCGTAGAATCAGCTCGAATCGGTCGGCCGGTTTCTCATGGACGAGATAGGCCAGGGTTTCTTCCGGCGGCAAAACCGAGGCCGCGAGCCGGCAGTTGACGGTCTGCGTCCCGCCGATCGCGCCGTAATCGGCGGTACAGGTACCCTCGTTGAAAGCGCCCCCGATCACCGTGGTCGCCGAGAGCGAAAGCATCCCGTTCCGCGAGACGGGCTGCAGCACGATCAGGCCGAGCTTCAGGCTCGGTTCGATCTCGTACTTTGGGCCGCGCTCGCCGGTGCCGAAGCCCCAATAGACGCCGAAGTTCTGGCTCACTTGCGTGACCCAGGTGAGGCGGAGGTCGGTCCAGCTGCTTGAATACCAGTCCGAGAACGCGACCGGTGAGCCGTCCGAGAGTTCGTACCCGCCGGTTCCGAGCTGTCGCGCAATGTCGCTCAGGCTCGTGCCTGCGCGCGCGTCGACGAGCTGCGTCATCTCCCAGAACTGCTGCGGCATGGCTTTGTGAGGGATGAGCGCCATCACGAGGCACATCGCTCCGGCGAGGCCGGGGCTTGACTTGCGACGGTCCGCGCACGGATCGCCGGCACTCCGACGGGTTCGAGCGTTCATCCTCCGCCCCGCAGCCCAAGCCCCCGGTATCGCCCCGGTCCGCGCGGAGCGGCCGGGGCGGCACGAGTGTAGGTTGCAGCGGCAATGTGGCGGGCATGAGGCGTCCGGCTGCCGGGCGCCTGCCGATCTTCGAGGGCCGCGGTGTCAGGCCGCGGCCGATTCCGCGTTCAGCTTGCGCTGCTTGAGGAAGGTGAACAGGCCGAAGGGCGCGATGTCTTGCACGCTGACGGTTTCGAGGGCGTCGGCGCCGAGCACCCGTTCCATCGCGAAATCCGAATGCCAGCCGATGATATGTGCGAGCGGGGCGAAGAGCCGCTCGATCGCGGCGAGCACGCCCTTGTCGCGCGCGAAGTGGTTGACGATCAGCACCTCGCCACCCGGTTTGCAGACCCGCGCCATCTCCGCCAGCACGCGTTCAGGCTCGGGCACGACGGAGACGAGGTACATCGCCACGACGGTGTCGAAATGGTCGTCGGGGAAGGAGAGTGTGCGGGCGTCCATCTCGGAGATCCGGGTGACATGGGTCAGCCCCTTCTCGGCGACTTTCTGGCGCGCCTTGTCGAGCATGTCGGGCGAGACGTCGATGCCCATCACCTCGAGATGGCGGCCGTAGCGGTGCAGCGACAGGCCGGTGCCGACGCCGATCTCGAGCACTCGGCCCGAGCGCGTGTTGACATAGTCGACCGTGCGACGGCGACCGGCACGGGTGATCGCACCGAAGGTGTAATCGTAGATCGGGGCCCAGTACTTGTACGAGGTTTTTACGGCGGCGAGTTCCAATTCCTGTCCTTTCCTGTGGCCGGAGGCGGCGGTGTCAGCCTCGCCCGTGCCGGAATACCTTGTAGAACGAATGTAACAGCGAGAGGCCGTAGACAGCCGTGAGCAGGATCAGCGAGAGCCAGAACCAGGCCAGCAGCGCGCCGATCACCAATGCCGTCGCGATCATGATCCAGCCGGTCTTCGCCTTCGGCACGCGCAGCGACTTCGGCGAGAAGGTCGGCAGTCGGCTGACCATCAGAAGGCCGACGCCGAGGAGATAGCCCCCGGTCAGAAGCGGCGGCGCCGGCTCGGCGCCGGTTTCGAACGCGACGAAGGCTGGCAGGAGCGCCAGCATCGCGCCGGCCGGCGCCGGGACGCCGACGAAATGCGGCGGCGGCTTGATCCCGGTCACGGCAGCCTTGTTCTGCGCCACGTTGAAGCGCGCGAGCCGCATGCAGGTGCAGCTCACATAGACGAGGACGACAATCCAGCTGCCCATCTTTTCGCTCTCGGCAAGCGCGAACTGGTAGACGAGAAGACCTGGCGCGACGCCGAAATTCAGGAAATCGGACAGGGAATCGAGCTGGGCGCCGATCTCGCTCGTGGCCTTCAGGCGGCGGGCGAGAAGCCCGTCGAGCCCGTCGATTACCGCCGAGAAGATAATCAGGATCACCGCGAGCTCAAACTTGCCGGCAAGCACGAAGCGGATCGCGGTGAGACCGGCGCAGAGCCCGATCATCGTCACGAGATTCGGCAGCAGCGCCAGGAAGGGCTGGCTGTCGCTTTCGGGTTCGGGCTGCGGAAGCTCGCTCATCGGTCAGCGTCTCACGCCAAGGCGCGGCGTTTCGGTGGAGATGAGGTCGGCGAGCACGGTCTCTCCGGCGATCGTCGACTGGCCGACCGCGACGAGCGGGGAGACGCCCTCGGGCAGGTAGACGTCGAGCCGCGAACCGAAGCGGATCATGCCGAAGCGCTGGCCGGTTTGGAGCGGCTGGCCCTCGTTCACCTCGCAGACGATGCGGCGGGCGACGAGGCCGGCGATCTGCACGACGCCGATGGCGCGGCCGTCCTCGAGCCGGATTGCGAGGCCGTTCCTTTCGTTGTCGACGCTCGCCTTGTCGAGCGAGGCGTTGAAGAACTTGCCGGGCCGGTAGGCGATCTTCTCCACGCGCCCGGCGATCGGGGTGCGGTTCACATGGCAGTTGAAGACGTTCATGAAGACCGCGACGCGGGTCATCGGCTCGGTGCCGAGGCCGAGTTCCTCGGGCGGGGCGTATTTGCCGATCATCTGCACGATGCCGTCGGCGGGGGAGACGATTAGCCCCTCGCGCACCGGCGTCACCCGCTCGGGGTCGCGGAAGAAGTAGTAGCACCAGACGGTGAGGCCGACCCCGATCCAGCCCAGCGGTTCCGCGATCAGGAAAAGCACGAGCGTCACGGCGGCGAAGATGCCGACGAAGCGGTAGCCCTCCCGGTGCATCGGCTTGATGAAGGTCGAAAGCATGGACATCGGTGGGCTCCTGGCCGGGTATTTCGATGTGGCCGGAGAGCCGGCGCCTTTCTTTAAAACGCATCCCGCTCGGGGTGCAACAGAATGCGAAGCGCCGCGGCGGAGCGTTGCGCAGATTTCATCGGAGTAACAAGTTTCCGTTACGGAAGCGTCCGAAATTGTCGCAGAATATCATTACCGCGAGAGGGCATGACATGAAAGCCACCGACACGCACCGCCTGTCCTGGGACGAATGGGACGAATTGAACGATCCACGCCCGGCCGAATCCGGTTTCGACCGTGTCGTGGAGCGGGCGCTGTCGCGGCGCGGGTTCCTCGGCGGCGTGATCGCCTTCGGTTCGGGCGCGGCGGTGATGGGGGCGGGGACGCTCCTCTCCGCGCCGGCAGCAGAGGCGGCCGCATCGGGCGGGCGCTTCGCCTTCGCGCCGATCCAGGCGCAGACCGACCACACCGTTCATGTGCCCGAGGGCTACAACTGGCAGCCCGTGGTAAAGTGGGGTGATCCACTTTTTGCGGACGCGCCGGCCTTCGACCACGCGACCGGCGGCAGCGCCGAAGGATCGGACCGGATCTTCGGCGAGAACACCGACGGGATGGAACTCTTTGAGATCGGCGGCCATCAGGTGATTGCCGTCAACCACGAAACTGCCAATCCAGAGGTGAACCTGCCGCAGAACACCGACGGCGTGCCGGCGACCGCCGAGGACGTGGCGAAGCTGCAGAACCTTCAGGGCGTCTCGGTCTTCGAGATCGCCGAGGGGCCGGACGGCTGGTCGGTCGTGGTCGGCTCGCCCTTCAACCGCCGCATCACCCACCGGACGCCGATGCGGCTGTCGGGGCCGGCGGCGGGACACGCATTACTGAAGACGGCGGCTGATCCGGAGGGGGTGACGGTGCTCGGCACGCTCAACAATTGCGGTGCGGGCCGGACGCCCTGGGGCACCTATCTGACCTGCGAGGAGAACTTCAACGGCTACTTCGGCTCGACCGTCGCCGAGCAGGATCTGCCGGACGACTTCAAGCGCTACGGAGTGGATCGCGAGAGCCGTTATGCCTACGAGAAGTTCGATCCGCGCTTCGACATCGCGACCACGCCGAACGAACCGCGCCGGCATGGTTACATCGTCGAGATCGACCCTGCCGACGCGGCCTCGGTTCCTGTGAAGCGCACCGCGCTCGGCCGCTTCAAGCACGAGAACACGGCCGTGACGCTCGCGCCGGACGGGCGGGTCGTGGTCTATATGGGCGATGACGAGCGGGGCGAGTTCCTCTATCGCTACGTCTCGGACGGGTTCTATGCGCCGGGCGTGGGCACGTCGCGGCTCCTCGACGACGGCCGGCTCTACGTCGCGCGGTTCGACGACGATCTGACCGGCGAATGGGTGGAGCTGACGCCCGAGGCGACAGGCATGAGCGAGGCCGAGATCCGGATCTTCACCCGGATGGCCGCCTCGAAGGTCGGCGCGACGACGATGGACCGGCCGGAATGGGTCGCGGTCAACCCGGTTGCGGTCGAGGGCTACTGCGCCCTGACCAACAACAAGAACCGCGGCAAGAAGCCGAATGAGGGCGGCGATCCGACCCCGGTGAACGGCCCGAACCCGCGCGAGGCCAACGAATACGGCCAGATCGTGCGCTGGTATCCGGAGGACGACGATCACGGCTCGGACCGGTTCGGCTGGGACCTTTATGTCATGGCCGGCAACCCCACCGTGCACAAGGACGCCTATGCCGGGTCGAAGAACGTCAATGCCGGCAATCTCTTCAACTCTCCGGACGGGATGAAGTTCGACACGACCGGCCTGCTCTGGATCCAGACCGACGGCGAAGACACGAACGAGGGTGATTTCGCCGGGATGGGCAACAACCAGATGCTCGCGGGCGATCCGGCGACCGGTCAGATCGAACGGTTCATGACCGGGCCACTCGGCGCCGAGGTGACTGGTCTCACCTGGTCGGCGGATCGGCGAACGATGTTCGTGGGCATCCAGCACCCTGCCGCGCCCTTCCCGGATGGCACGGGCAAGTTGCCGCGCTCGACCGTCATCGCGATCAAGCGGAATGACAACGCGCTGGTCGGCTGACCTCGCTTCATGAAGGATGCCCGCGCCTCAGGCGCGGGCATTGCCTTTGGCGGCCTCGAAAGCGGGCAGGCTCGCTTCGATCATCTCGGCGCTGCCGGTCAGGCTGATGCGGAAATCCGCGGGCCGTTCGAAGAGTGTTCCCGGCATGACATAGACCCCGCGCTCCGCGAGCCTGCGGGTGAAGGCCACAGCGTCGCCGCCGGGCGCCCGGCCCCAGAGGTAGAAGGTGCCGGCGGGGCGGGTCATCCGGTAGCCCCATTGTTCGAGCGCGCCATGCATCCGGTCGCGCTTGGCCTGAAGCGCCGGAATGTCGATCGACAGCGCCTCGAGGTCGGCGACCGCGTATTGCAGCGGCGCGTCGGGGAAGGTCCAGCCCTGCGCGACCTGGGTCGAGGTGGCGAGCGCCCGAAGTTCCGCCTTGGCCTCCTCGGGCATAAGCGGACCGATGGCGAGATAGCCGATCCGAAGGCCGGGGGCGAGCAGGACCTTGCCGTAGCTGTAGTCGATGAGCGTCCAGGGATAGAGCTCGGCCGGGCTGGTGAAGCCCGCGCCGTCGAAGCGGATCCGCCGGTAGGGCTCGTCGGAGAGGATGAAGATCGGCCGCCCGATCTCGGCCGATTTGGCGGTCAGGAGTGCCGCGAGCTCGGCCAGTCGCTCGCGGGAATAGATGATGCCGGTGGGATTGTGCGGTGTGTTGACCACCACGATCCGGGTGCGCGGCGTAATCGCGCGCTCTATCGCGGCGAGGTCGAGGTCGAACGTGTCCTCGGCAAGCGGCACCTTCACCGGGACGGCGTTGCCGTTGCGCAGCACGGTGCCATAGCAGAACCAGCCCGGCACCGGGATGATGCATTCGTCGCCGGGATCGAGCAGCATCGCGAAGGCGAGCGCGATCGCGCCGAAGGCGCCCGTGGTCATTGCAATGTCCTCGGGAACGAAGCCGAGGCCGAGTTCCTGCGAGAGCGCACGGGCCAGGACGCCGCGCGCGTCCTCCTCGCTGGTCTTGTAGGCGAACCAGTCGGTGCGCTGCGGCTCGCTGTGGGTCTTGAGCGCGGCGACGAGGCCGGGAAGCGGCATCTCGTGCGGATTGCCAAAGGTGAGGTCGGCCACGACCTGCCCGTCGGCGGCGTCGGCCCGGTAGGAAGAAAAGAAGTCGAAGACCGTCTTGATCTCGTCGGCTGCGGCGCGGGCGTGGTGCGAGATGATCGACATGGAACCTCCTTTCAACGTGTACGCGGCGATGATGCGCCAGAAATCGCTAGAACGCGACCCATGACGGCATGCCGGGCAAGACAAACGGTAGCCCCTTGCCGGTGAATGGTCGCTCAATCCGGATTCCTCAGAAGGCGTTCGAGCAAGTTCGCCTTCAAGACCGCGTTGCAATGTGCAACGCTTCGCGGTGGCAGCCGATTAAGGAAGCCTTACAAAACCGGGATGCAGCAATGACGAGAAACGAGGGAGCGTGCCTGTGCGGCGCTATACGCTACGCAACTCTTGCGATGCCCAACCGAGTGACTGTCTGTCACTGCCGGTTTTGCCAGAAGGCCACGGGATCGGCCTATATGGTCGAGCCGATCTTTGACGCCGACACGTTCGTCGTGCTTGCCGGCTCGCCCAAGACTTTCGATCAGGTGTCGGCGGGATCGGGAAAGCTGGTCCACGTCCATTTTTGCCCGGACTGCGGCACGAAGCTTTGGCTCAGCTTCGAGCGGTTTCCGAATGTGGTTGGCGTTTATGCCGGCACTTTCGACGAACCGTGTTGGTTCCCGATCGATCCGGCAACCTCGAAGCACGTATTTCTCGGAGCTGCGCGCTCGGACACGGTCGTTCCTGCCGGCCTGCCAACCTTCTTCGAGCACGCCACGACAAATGATGGCGCCGCGCAAAAGGCGACTGTGTTCGAAACCTGTCACCAGATCCGGTAAACGATAGGTTCAGATGGCGGCTTTCTCCGCAAAGAGAACCCAAAAAGTCCAAGGCTAGGAAAAAGAAAACCGCGCCGGACGGGCCGGCGCGGTTCGGTGTCGTGAGTGGTGGTCGGTATTATTCCGCGTCGGCGTCCTGTCCGGCGGCACCGATGTCGTCGAAGAGCTCGGCGATCTCGAAATCGGCCGCGGCTTCGGCTTCGGCTGCCAGTTCCTGGATCGACTTGCCGGTGGCCTGCAGTTCGGCTTCCTCAGTCGAGCGGGCGACGTTGAGCTTGATCGTGGCCGAGACTTCCGGGTGCAGCACGACTTCGACGTCGTGGAGGCCGAGTTCCTTGATCGGGCGGGTCAGCACGATCTGCTTGCGGTCGACGGTGAAGCCGGCCTCGGTCGCGGCGTCGGAGGCGTCGCGCGGCGTGACCGAGCCGTAGAGCGCGCCGGCGTCGGAGGCCGAGCGGATCACGACGAAGATCTGGCCGTCGAGCTTCTCGGAAACCTTCTCGGCTTCGTTGCGGGTCTCGAGGTTCTGCGCTTCGAGCTGGGCCTTGCGCGATTCGAAGCTCTGGATGTTGGCTTCGGAGGCGCGCAGCGCCTTGCCCTGCGGCAGCAGGAAGTTGCGCGCGTAGCCGTCCTTCACCTTGACGACTTCGCCCATCTGGCCAAGCTTGGCCACGCGTTCGAGCAGGATGACTTGCATGGGTCGGTCTCCTTACTTCACGGCATAGGGCAGAAGGGCGAGGAAGCGGGCGCGCTTGATGGCGCGGGCCAGTTCACGCTGCTTCTTCGCCGAGACGGCAGTGATGCGGGCGGGCACGATCTTGCCGCGCTCGGAGATGTAGCGCTGGAGAAGACGGACGTCCTTGTAGTCGATCTTCGGCGCGTTGTCGCCCGAGAAGGGGCAGACCTTGCGACGACGGAAAAACGGTTTGTTCGCCATGGGTTAAGTTCCTTTCCTCAGGCTTCGATCAACGGCGGTCGCCGCGGTCGCGGCGGTCGCCACGATCACCGCGCTCGTCGCGCTTCTGCATCTGGACCGAGGGGCCGTCCTCGTGCGCGTCGACCTTGATCGACATCACGCGCATCACGTCGTCGTGCAGACGGGCAAGGCGCTCCATCTCCTGCACGGCGGCCGAGGGCGCGTCCGAACGCAGGTAGGCGTAGTGGCCCTTGCGGTTCTTGTTGATCTTGTAGGCCATCGTCTTGACGCCCCAGTACTCGTGATCGACGATCTTGCCGCCGTTGTCGTTGAGCACAGTGGAGAAGTGTTCGATGAGGCCTTCGGCCTGCGCGTTGGAAAGGTCCTGACGCGCGATGAGGACATGCTCATAAAGCGGCATGCGTACTCCTGTCGTTTCGGGCGGCTTCAACGGCGGGTTCAGACCTTCCGCGACCCGCCACGAGAGGCTTCGCCGGTTTCGTGAAAGCGGAAGGATGCGGCCTTATAAAGGAATCGGCGGCTATTGCAAGGGCGCGCTGCCCGGAAGCACCGGTTCGCCGAAGCCGTCGATTCCGTCAAGGCTGTCGAGGCCGTTTAACGCCCCGAACGGGTCGGGTTCCGGTTCTGGGGCGAGGCGGAGGCTCACGGCGATGGTGGCGGTCCAGAGGGCTGCGGCGAGAATGGCGGCGTACCGCCCGGCGCGTGCGGGCGCCACCGGCGGGCCGTTGCCCGTGACCATGCGGGCAAGCGTCGCGTCGCGGTCGACGAGTGCGTGTTTCAGCGCGCCGAGGATGTGGAGGGCGAGCGCGCCGTAAAGGAGCCAAGAAGCCGCCCGGTGAAGGGTTCGCCATTCGAGCGCCCTGGCCTCGTCGGCCGAGACCAGCGGCAGCGACTGGCCGAACGGCCAGAGGATCGGCGCGAAGCCCGGCGCGGCGCTGTGGTGGAGCCAGCCGGTCACCGGCAGCGCCAGCATCGCGCCCCAGAGGATCCAGTGCACCAGGTCGGCGAGGAATGTCTCGACCCGCCGCGCAGGGTGGAGCGGGCCGGGACCGGGGTGGCGGAGTGTCCAGCTAAGCCGGGCGAGGATAAGCGCGAGCGCGACGATGCCGAGCGTCTTGTGAGCCGAGAAGGCGCGGTAGACGGCGGCGACCTCGGTCTCGGAGCCGGCGGGCAGGCGCAGCATGTAAAGGCCGAGCGCCGCCGCCGCGACGATCGCGAGCGCGCAGAGCCAGTGGAACGCACGGGCCGCGCGGCCGAAGCCGTGGCGGGTGGCGGTCGCTCGGGGCATGGCGGTCTCCGTTCGGGGCCTTTCGCGCATGATATCCGAGTGTCGTGGCGGCGCCAGCCGGGCGCTCGTGGATTGCACGGCGGGGCCGGGCAGGCTATGCGGTCAGAAACCGTTGGGGAGATGGATCATGACGCGCGCTTTCGTATTTCCGGGCCAGGGGGCACAGGTCATCGGCATGGGCAAGGCGCTCGCCGAGGCCTATCCGGCGGCGCGGGCGGTCTTTGACGAGGTCGACGCCGCGCTCGGCGAGAAGCTCTCGGCGCTGATCTGGGAAGGGTCGCAGGAGGAGCTGACGCTGACCCGGAACGCGCAGCCGGCGCTGATGGCAACGTCGATCTCGGCCTTGCGGGCGCTCGAGGCGGAGGGGATCGAGGTCGGCTCGGCGGCCTTCGTCGCTGGGCACTCGCTCGGCGAGTATTCGGCGCTCTGCGCGGCGGGGGCGCTGAGCCTCGCCGACACGGCGCGGCTCTTGCGCCTGCGCGGGCAGGCGATGCAGGAGGCGGTGCCGGTCGGCGTCGGCGCGATGGCAGCACTTCTCGGGCTCGACTTCGAGGCGGCGACGGCGGTCGCGGCCGAAGCGGCGATGGGCGAGGTCTGCCAGGCGGCGAACGACAACGATCCGGCACAGGTCGTGGTCTCGGGCCACAAGGACGCGGTCGAGCGGGCGCTCGAGATCGCCAAGTCGAAGGGCGCCAAGCGGGCGATCCTGCTGCCGGTCTCCGCGCCCTTCCACTGCGAGTTGATGGCGCCGGCCGCGGCGGCGATGGCCGAGGCGCTGAGCCATGTCCATATCGACGAGCCGAAGGTGCCGCTCGTCGCCAATGTCACGGCCCATGACGTGACCGATCCGGCGACGATCCGCTCGCTCCTGGTCGAGCAGGTGACGGGTTCGGTGCGCTGGCGCGAGAGCGTGGCGTTCATGGCCTCGAAGGGCGTGACCGAGTTCTGGGAGATCGGCGCCGGCAAGGCGCTGTGCGGCATGATCCGCCGGATCGCCAAGGAAGGCGAATGCCGCGCGGTGGGCACGCCGGAGGATGTCGCCGCGGCGAAAGGATAGGGCGGACGGGGAGGGCGCTGCCCTCCCCGAACCCCACCCGGAGTATTTGAAGACAGAAAGTGAGGGGCTGAGGCATGTTCGATCTGACGGGAAAAGCGGCGCTGGTCACCGGCGCGTCGGGCGGGATCGGAGGCGAGATCGCGCGCGCGCTGCATGGTGCGGGCGCAGTGGTGGCGCTGTCGGGAACGCGCGAGGCGCCGCTTCATGAGCTGGCGGCGGAACTGGGCGAGCGGGCGCATGTCCTGCCCTGCAACCTTTCGGACCCGGCCGCGGTCGAGGCGCTGCCGAAGCGGGCCGCCGAGGCGATGGGCGCGGTCGACATCCTCGTCAACAATGCCGGGATCACCCGCGACAACCTCTTCATGCGGATGTCGGATGACGAGTGGCAGTCGGTGATCGATGTCAACCTGACCTCGACCTTCCGGCTTTGTCGCGGCGTCCTGCGCGGCATGATGAAGGCGCGCTGGGGGCGGATCGTCAACATCACCTCGATCGTCGGCACGACCGGCAATCCGGGCCAGGGCAACTACTGCGCCGCGAAGGCGGGGCTGACCGGCATGTCGAAGGCACTCGCGCACGAGGTGGCGAGCCGGGGCATCACCGTCAATTGCGTCGCGCCGGGCTTCATCGCCACGGCGATGACGGACAAGCTCAACGACGAGCAGAAGGCGCGGATCTCGGCGCAGATCCCGGCCGGGCGGATGGGCGAGGCGCGGGAAATCGCGGCCGCGGCGCTCTATCTCGCGAGCCCGGAGGCGGCCTATGTCACGGGCGCCACGCTGCATGTGAACGGCGGCATGGACATGGCCTGAGACGGTCCCTGGTGGACGTTGCGAAAGCGTTTGCCTCGGGATTAGACTGTGCTATAGGCGGCGACGACGTGCCGGGGGATGCACTGTGCATCGCCGGTGGCCTTCGCGAGGATGCGGGGCCGGAGCCGCTCGGTGAGAGCAAGGGACCAGGAGGCGGGAAAGGCCCGCGAAAATGAGGATTTGACATGAGCGACATCGCAGATCGCGTGAAGAAAATTGTCGTCGAGCATCTGGGCGTCGAGGCGGACAAGGTGACCGAGAGCGCCTCGTTCATCGACGACCTGGGCGCGGACAGCCTTGACACCGTCGAGCTGGTGATGGCGTTCGAGGAAGAGTTCGGCATCGAAATTCCGGACGACGCCGCCGAGACGATCCAGACCTTCGGCGATGCGGTGAAGTTCATCTCCGAAGCTGCCTGACCGGCGCCTCGAGACGGATATGAAGCGGCGTCCCGAAGGGGGCGCCGCTTTGCTTTTGGGGGTGCGTGATGGTGCCGGTGATCGAGACGGAACGGCTCAGGCTCAGGGCCATGGTGCGGGAGGATTTCGCGGCCTTCGCGGCGCTCTGGCAGGAGCCGGAGGTCGTGCGCTTCATCGGTGCGAAGCCGCGCTCGGAGGAGGAGAGCTGGGCGGTCTTTCTGAAGATCGCGGGGAACTGGGTGATCGAGGGGTTCGGCCAGTGGGCGATCACAAGGAAGGCCGATGGCGCATTCATCGGCCAGACCGGGTTCTTCACCGGCCGGCGCGGGATTGGCGCTGACTTTGACGCCGCACCGGAGGCCGGATGGGTGCTGAGCGCTTGGACGCACGGTCAGGGTTACGGGCGCGAGGCGGTGACGGCTGCACATCGATGGTTCGACGCGCAGGCCTTCGGTGGGCGGAGCCATGCGATGATCGAGATTGGACATGCGGCGTCCTTCGCGATCGCGGAGAGGCTCGGCTACGTCGCGATGCGCGAATGCGAGGATCTGGGCGACCGGGTAATGCTCCTGGCGCGCGATCTCGGGGTTTGAGGGGCGCCAGCGGGGCTTGGGCAGGCAGTGGGCGGAATCTGACGGATTCTTTGCAAAAGCGTCGGAATCGCCTTTGGGTTTAGCGCCAACAGCCATAAACTTCGAGGGAAGGCCGCCGCCCGAAGCGTGGCGGCTTCCCAGAGAGCCCGACCGCTCCGGTCAAGGGACAAACTGCATGGAGGCGCTGACATGATCCTGTACCCCACGATCGAAATTCAGAACGGCCGGTGCGTCAGCCTAGCGCGCGGCCGGATCGAGGAACCGTCGATCTGGCACGTCGATCCTGTCGTCAAGGCTCAGGAATTCGCCCATGCTGGCGCGGAATGGATGCATGTTACCGATTTCGACGCCATGCATGGCAGCAACGAGAACCACGACTTGATCCTGAACATCATCCGGGGGGCCGGGATTCCGGTTCAGTTGGGGGGCGGCTTCCGCTCGCGTGACCGGATCGAGCAGTGGATCGACCACGGCGCGGGGCGGGTCGTCGTGTCGACTCTTGCCGCGCAGAATCCGCATCTGGTGAAGGAACTGGCTGATCATCATCCCGACCAGATCGTTCTGGCCGTGGATGTCTGGAAGGGACATGTGATGACGCACGGCTGGAAGAGCCAGAGCGCCTATACGCCGGAGGCCTTCCTCGATGCGTTCGAAGGCACGCCGTTCGCCGCCATCATCGTCACTGACATCGACTATGACTTGCAGGAATCGGACGCCGCTTTGGGCGTGATCTCTGCGCTCGCGGCGCGGACGAAGATTCCGGTGATCGCCAGCGGCATCGTTCGCACGGTCGACGACATCTCGCGGTTGCGGCTTCTCGGCGAGGTCTCCGGCGCAATTGTCGGGCGGGCGCTGTTCAACAAGACTGTCGATCTCAAGGAAGCTCTGCGCGAGGCACGGCCGGATACGTCGCACGTCGCGGAGTTCATCTGATTTCGACCGGCGTTGGCGCCGGTCCGCGAGCGCCCGCCGTTCGTGCATGACCTTGCGGTTCAGGACCGGCCGCCCGCTTACACCGGGCGGCCGGTGGCGCGCTCCGGCCGATGCGGTGAACTGGTCTTGCCCGTGTCCGCCTTGGCCGTGTATCAATCCCCGGATTGCAAACTGAGTGAGGATCGCAATGAGGCGGGTCGTCGTAACAGGACTGGGTATGGTCACGCCGTTGGCATGTGGCGTGGAAGAGACCTGGGAGCGTTTGATCGCAGGGAAGTCCGGGGCCGGGCCGATCACGCGGTTCGATGCATCGAACGTCACCACGACCTATGCTTGCGAGATTCCGTTCGGCGATGGCACGGACGGGACGTTTAACCCCGACGACTGGATGGAACCGAAGGACCGGCGCAAGGTCGACGATTTCATCCTCTACGGCATGGCCGCGGCCGATCAGGCGGTGAAGGATTCTGGCTGGATGCCGGAGGACGAGGAAGGCCGTTTGCGCACGGGCGTGATGATCGGCTCGGGGATCGGCGGGTTGTCCTCCATCGCTGAGACGGCGGTCCTGATCAAGGAGCGGGGGCCGAAGCGGGTCTCTCCGTTCTTCATTCCGGGCGCGCTCATCAACCTGATCTCCGGTCAGGTCTCGATCCGCTACGGGTTCAAGGGGCCGAACCACGCGGTCGTGACCGCCTGCTCCACCGGCGCGCATGCGATCGGCGATGCGGCGCGGCTCATCCAGTGGGGTGATGCCGACGTGATGGTCGCGGGCGGCGCCGAGAGCCCGATCTCTGAGATCGGAATCGCCGGGTTCAATGCCTGCAAGGCGCTGTCGACCAAGCGGGCCGACGATCCGACCAAGGCCTCGCGGCCCTATGACGCCGATCGCGACGGGTTTGTAATGGGCGAGGGCGCAGGCGTCGTCGTGCTGGAGGAATACGAGCACGCCAAGGCGCGGGGCGCGAAGATCTATGCCGAGGTGCTGGGCTACGGGCTTTCCGGCGACGCCTATCACATCACGGCGCCCTCCGAGGACGGGGACGGCGGCTATCGTTCGATGCAGGCGGCCTTGGCGCGCGCGGGGATCACGCCGGACCGGGTCGACTACATCAACGCGCATGGCACCTCGACCATGGCCGACACGATCGAGCTTGGCGCTGTCGAGCGGCTGATGGGCAATGCGGCGGCGAAGGCCACGATGTCGTCGACGAAATCGGCGATCGGGCATCTTCTGGGCGCGGCCGGCGCGGTCGAGGCGATCTTCTGCGTTCTCGCGATCCGCGACCAGGTGGCGCCGCCGACGATCAACCTCGACAATCCCGCGGTGGAGCCGAAGCTCGACCTGGCGCCGAACAAGGCGGTCAAGCGCGAGATCAACGTGGCGCTTTCCAACTCGTTCGGATTTGGCGGGACCAATGCCTCGCTGGTGCTGGGGCGGGTCTCGGCCTGATGTGGAAGCACATTGCCGCGAATTTTCTCACGATCGCCATCGTCCTCCTGATGGCGGTCGCCGGCGTCGTGGCCTGGGGGCAGCGGCAGTATGTCGGGCCGGGACCGCTCGCCGAGGCGATCTGCGTCAAGGTTCCCAAGGGCGGGACGCTCAGCAGGTTCGCGGACGATCTCGCGGCGCAGGGGGCGATCTCCAACCGTTACATCTTCAGGGTCGGCGCGGATTACTCGGACCGGTCCGGGCAACTCAAGGCGGGCTCCTATCTGATCGCTCCGGGTGCCTCTATGGAAGAGATCATCGCCGAGGCGACGGGGCTTGGGGTGTCGACCTGCGGGACCGAGGTCAACCTGAGGATCGGCGTTGCCGAGACCAACGTCGTGGTCAGCGATCTCGACCCGGCGACCGGGCAGCTGGCGGAGCTGGCGAAGTTCGATCCGGCAAAGGGGCCGGTGCCGGACGATTTCGCGGCGCTCGTCGGGGAGCCCGATGTTCGGTTGCGGGTGACCGTGGTCGAGGGCGTGACGAGCTGGCAGGTGATCGACGCGCTGTCGCGCGTGGACTTCCTGTCCGGGGAGATCAAGGACATCCCGGCCGAGGGCACGCTCGCGCCCCAGCAGTATGAGGTCGAACGCGGGGCGGTGCGCGCCGACCTCGTCGCGCGGATGAGCGCGGCGCAGGAAAAGACGCTGGCCGAGCTTTGGGAGAAGCGGGCAGACGGGTTGCCCTATGCCTCGCCGGAAGAGGCGCTGATCATGGCCTCGATCGTCGAGAAGGAGACGGGTGTTCCGGGGGAGCGCGCGCTTGTGGCGAGCGTGTTTCTCAACCGGCTTGCGCAGGGCATGAAGCTGCAGACCGATCCGACCGTGATCTACGGGATTACCAAGGGACAGGGGGTACTGGGGCGCGGGTTGAGGCAGAGCGAGCTTAGGGGGCGCACACCCTACAACACCTATGTGATCGACGGGCTGCCGCCGACCCCGATCGCGAATCCGGGCGCGGACAGCATCGCGGCGGCGCTCAATCCCGAAAAGACCGATTACCTGTTCTTCGTTGCCGATGGCTCGGGTGGGCATGCATTTGCCAAGACCCTGGCCGAGCACAACGACAATGTCGCGCGCTGGCGGGCGATCGAGGCGGAGCAGGGCGCCGGGAACTGAGCCGGGCGGCCGGCCGCCTGGCTCTCGGAAACGGTTAACGCGCGGTAAATAGATCGCGCGCCAAGTCTTTGTAATCAAATACGTTTTCGCTTGACTTTGCGAACGGTCCCGGATATACCTTCGGGCATGCTAGAAGAAGTGGGCGAGCGGCGCGGGGGGTGACCCCATCGCCGCTTTTTCATTTCTCTCGTGCGGGCGGGCATGAGAGGCGGGCGCTAACTTAATGACAACAGAGCTTCCGGCTGAAGAGCCGCCTTCCAGGACACTTGTCGTGGAAGCGGATGAACTGTTTCGCGGCTACGCGTCGGAAATCGCCGCCGCGATCCGTCGGATCGAACGGGGTGAATTCGACAGGCTGAAGGACGGGACACAGGCCGTCAAGGACTTGCGATCCGCGCTCAGGATCGTGTTCGAGGAAAGGGCAAGGATTGCACAATTCGACGAAGCGGAAGGCGGATGCGTCGCTGGCGCGGCGCTCGACCTCGACGCCGCAAAGGATGAGATCTGCCGCCGCCTGGCTCGCCTCCGCGAGGCCGGAGGTTGTGGATGAGTTTCTTTCCGGGCTTGGCGACGAGGCGCTTGCGGCGCTGCCCTGGCTCTTCGAGTTCTGGGCGCTGCCGCATCAGCTGCCGCCCGATGGGGCCTGGAAGAGCTGGGTGATCATGGGTGGGCGCGGCGCGGGCAAGACCCGCGCCGGGGCCGAATGGGTGCGCGCCGAGGTCGAGGGTGCGCGGCCGGAGGATCCCGGCCGGGCGCGGCGGGTCGCGCTCGTGGGCGAGACGGTCGATCAGGTCCGCGAGGTCATGGTCTTCGGCGAGAGCGGCATCCTCGCCTGTTCTCCGCCAGACCGGCGGCCGCTTTGGGAGGCGGGGCGCAAGCGGCTCGTCTGGCCGAACGGCGCGGTGGCCGAGATCTATTCGGCGCATAGTCCCGAAAGCCTCCGGGGACCGCAGTTCGATGCCGCCTGGGTCGACGAACTGGCCAAATGGGGCAAGGCGGAAGACGCCTGGGACATGCTGCAGTTTGCGCTGCGGCTCGGACAGCATCCGCGCCAGGTGGTCACAACGACGCCGCGCAACGTGGGTGTCCTGAAGGCGATCTTGCGCAATCCCTCGACGGTGCTGACGCAGGCGCCGACCGAGGCGAACCGGGCCTATCTCGCGGCTTCGTTCCTCAACGAGGTCCGGGCGCGCTATGCCGGGACGCGGCTCGGGCGGCAGGAGCTCGACGGGGTGCTTCTGGAGGATGCGGAAGGGGCGCTCTGGACCTCGGCGAGCCTTGAGGCCTGCCGGTCCGGGGCGCCCGAGCGGCTGAGCCGGATCGTCGTCGCGGTCGATCCGCCGGTGACGGGGCATGCCGGTTCGGACGAATGCGGGATCGTCGTCGTGGGCGCGCTGACCGAGGGGGCGCCGTCGGAATGGCGGGCCTGGGTGCTGGAGGATGCGAGTGTCCCGGCGGCGTCGCCCGCCGACTGGGCGCGAGCGGCGATCGCGGCGGTGGAGCGGCACGGCGCGGAGCGGCTCGTCGCGGAGGTCAACCAGGGCGGCGACCTGGTCGAGAGCGTGGTGCGGCAGATCGACCCGGTGGTTCCGTTCCGGGCGGTGCGCGCGGCGCGGGGCAAGGTCGCGCGGGCGGAGCCGGTGGCGGCCCTTTACGAGCAGGGGCGGGTGCATCACCTGCACGGGCTCGGGACGCTCGAGGACCAGATGTGCCGGATGACGGCGCGGGGATACGAGGGGCGGGGTTCGCCCGACCGTGTGGATGCGCTGGTCTGGGCTCTGAGCGAGCTGATCGTGGAACCGGCGGCGAAATGGCGGCGACCTCGAGTCAGGAGCTTGTGAACGGTGTCGGACGGGGGCTGTCTGCCCCCCGCGCGCGTTCCGCGCTCCCCCCGAGGATATTTGGGCAAGGTGAAATGCGGGTGGTTCCTTCGGGGCGCCGCCGGTCGGCCCGGGCTGAAACAGGAGATGCATGGAACATCTTCCGGCGCGCCGCGGGGGCGGTCCCGGAGCAGAAGGCCTCGGCCACCGGGCGCGTTGTGGCCTGGGGCTCGTCGGGCCGGGTGGCATGGAGCCCGCGCGATACGGTGAGCCTCACGAAGACCGGGTTTTCCGGCAATCCGGTCGGGTTCCGGGCGGTGAAGCTCATTTCCGAGGCGGCAGCGGCGCTGCCTCTGGTCTGCCAGGACGGGGAGCGGCGCTACGATGTGCATCCCGTGACCGAGCTGATGCGTCGCCCCAATCCGGGGCAGGGGCGGGCAGAGCTGTTCGAGGCCCTTTACGGGCAGCTGCTTCTGAGCGGGAACGGCTATGTCGAGGCGGTCGGGGCCGGGGGGCTGCCGGTGGAGCTGCATGTGCTGCGCTCGGACCGGATGTCGCTGGTGCCGGGAGTGGATGGCTGGCCGGTGGCCTATGACTATACCGTCGGCGGGCGGAAGCACCGGTTCGACATGACCGGTCCCGTCGATCCCATCTGTCATATCAAGTCCTTCCATCCACAGGACGACCACTACGGGCTTTCTCCGCTGCAGGCGGCGGCCGTCGCGGTCGATGTGCACAATTCGGCATCGAGCTGGTCGAAGGCGCTTCTCGACAATGCGGTGCGGCCGTCGGGGGCCATCGTCTACAAGGGCGCGGACGGGCAGGCGCAATTGTCGGGCGAGCAGTATGACCGGCTGATCCACGAGATGGAGATGCATCATCAGGGCGCGCGCAATGCCGGGCGGCCGATGCTGCTGGAGGGGGGGCTCGACTGGAAGCCGATGGGGTTCTCGCCCTCGGACATGGAGTTCCAGAAGACCAAGGAGGCGGCGGCGCGGGAGATCGCGGTCGCCTTCGGGGTGCCGCCGATGCTTTTGGGGATTCCCGGGGATGCCACCTATGCCAATTACCAGGAGGCGAACCGGGCCTTCTACCGGCTGACCGTGCTGCCCCTGGCCACGCGAGTTACTGCGGCGGTGTCCTACTGGCTGTCCACCCATCTCGGCGAGCAGGTAGAGTTGCGCCCCGATCTCGACCAGGTGCCGGCACTCGCGGCCGAGCGGGACCAGCAATGGAAACGGGTGGGCGAGGCCACGTTCCTGACCGACGCCGAGAAGCGGTCGATCCTCGGGCTGCCGCGGCTTGCGGATGAGGAATGAGTATGACGGGGCCGGGGTCACGCTATCTCAAGGAGCCCTACGAGCATCGTTTCGAGGCGACCGAGAGGATCATGGCGCTGCAGTTCGAGACGGTCGAGAAGCGGCTGGAGCGGATCGAGGCGATGATCGGGGGGGTGGAGAGGCGGCTCTGGATGACGGTCTTCGGGGTCGTGGGCGTGTTTCTGGCGCAGGCGGCGCAGTCGCTGATCGAGTTCGGGCCGAAATAGGAAATCTTGAATGACCACAGGTATTTACGGGATGGAGATGAAGTTTTGCCGGCTGGGCGAGGATGTCGCCATCAGGGATGGATGCCGGATCGAGGGCTATGCCTCGTTCTTTGGCATCACCGATCAGGGTGGCGATGTCGTGATGCCGGGGGCCTATGGAAAGTCGCTGGAGCGGCTCAAGGCGCAGGGACGCGCGGTGAAGATGCTCTGGCAGCACGATCCCGCCCAGCCGATCGGGGTCTGGGACGAGATCGCCGAGGACGGGCGGGGGCTCAAGGTCAAGGGCCGGATTCTGACCGAAGTCGAGAAGGGGCGCGAGGCGGCGGCCCTGGTCGCGGCGGGCGCCATCGACGGGCTCTCGATCGGCTACCGAACGGTGACGGCGGAGAAGGATGCGAACGGGCAGCGGCTTCTTCGAGAGGTGGAGCTTTGGGAAGTGTCGCTCGTGACCTTCCCGATGCTTCCGGAGGCGCGGGTCGGGGCCAAGGGCGATGCGCTTGGCGACGGCGATCTGCGGGAACTGGCGGCGCTGTTCGAGGAGGCGCGCCGGGCACTGGCGGGGCTTTAGCCCCGTCCGACGCAACCCCTGACTTGAGGTGAAGGGTATGAAGAAGACCGAGACGAAGGCTCGGGCCGGGGAAGGCGTGTCCGACGCTCCGGCCGGGGAGGTGAAGTCCGCGCTGCAGGGTTTCCTGAGCGAGTTCAAGGGCTTTCAGGATGACGTGAAATCAAGGTTGCAACAACAGGAAGAGCGACTGACCATGCTGGATCGCAAATCTCACATGCCGGGCCGTCCGGTCCTTTCGACTGCCATCGACCATGAGGCGCCGCACAAGAAGGCCTTTACCGCCTATCTGCGGTCGGGCGACGACGACGGGCTGCGGGGGCTGGTGCTCGAGGGCAAGGCGCTCAACACCCAGGTCAATGCCGAGGGCGGGTTCCTCGTCGATCCGCAGACCTCGGACCGTATCCGGGGCGTGTTGAAATCGACCTCGTCGCTCCGCTCGATCGCCAATGTGGTGAGTGTCGAGGCGACCTCTTTCGACGTGCTGGTCGATCACACCGATCTCGGCTCGGGCTGGGCGACGGAGACGGGCTCGCCCGCCGAGACCGGCACGCCGCAGATCGACCGCATCTCGATCCCGCTGCACGAGTTGTCGGCGATGCCGAAGGCGTCGCAGCGGCTGCTCGACGACAGCGCCTTCGATGTCGAAGGCTGGCTGGCCGAGCGCATCGCCGACCGGTTCTCGCGTGCCGAGGCGCAGGCCTTCGTGAACGGGAATGGCGTCGACAAGCCGAGGGGCTTCCTAGCGCATGGGGCTGTCGCCAATGGCGTCTGGGCTTGGGGCTCGCTCGGCTATGTGCCGACGGGGGCGGCGGGTGACTTCGCCTCGACCAACGCGTCGGATGCGATCATCGACCTCGTCTACGCGCTGAACGCCGAATACCGGGCGAACGCGAGCTTCGTGATGAACTCGAAGACCGCCGGCGCGGTTCGCAAGATGAAGGATGCCGACGGCCGGTTCCTGTGGTCGGACGGCCTTGCCGCCGGCGAGCCCGCGCGGCTGATGGGCTATCCGGTGCTGGTGGCCGAGGACATGCCGGATATCGGTAACGACGCATATGCCATCGCCTTCGGCGACTTCCACAACGGCTACACGATCGCAGAGCGCCCCGACATGCGGGTTCTGCGCGATCCGTTCTCGGCCAAGCCGCATGTGCTCTTCTATGCCTCGAAGCGTGTGGGTGGCGACGTGAGCGACTTCGCCGCGATCAAGCTTCTGAAATTCGCCGTCTCGTAAGGGAGGCGGATCGGGCGGGGCCTTCGGGTCCCGGCCGTTCGGGCGCGGGCCGATTGAGCCATCCGTGTTGTCTAGCTGCTCCCTCCGTCCGAGCAATGCGGGGCTGGCCCGCGTCCGTTCCTGAGGGACGGGCGCGACTATCGGAGATATCCCATGATGCTGAGCGAAGTGACACCGGTGCCGCAGGCGGCGCTGCCGGTGGCGGAATTCAAGGAACATCTGAGGCTTGGCACCGGGTTCGCCGATGACGGGGCGCAGGATGCGCTGGTGGCGGGCTACCTGCGGGCGGCGCTGGCGGCGATCGAGGGGCGCATCGGCAAGGCGCTGATCGCGCGGGACCATGTGCTGGAGCTCAACCAATGGCGCTGGCCGGAGTGTCAGGCCTTCCCGGTGACGCCGGTGAGCGCGATCGTGTTGGTCACCGTGAAGGATCGCGGCGGCGAAGCGGAGGTGATCGACCCCGCGCGCTACCGGCTGGAGCGGGACGCGCAACGGCCGAAGATCGTGGCGGCAGGGGCGCTGTTGCCGGGGATCCCAGTGGGGGGCTCGGTCGAGGTCGTCTTTACGGCGGGCTTCGGGCCGTCTTGGTCGGATGTGCCGGACGACCTCGCGCAGGCGGTGTTCCTGCTGGCTGCGCAGTTTCACGAGAACCGGCACGAAGCGGGCGAGCGGCAGGCGATGCCGTTTGGGGTGATGGCCCTGATCGAGCGCTGGCGGACGGTGCGTGTTCTCGGCGGGGGCGCGGCATGAGCGCCCCCCGGTTGAACCGGAAGCTGGTCCTGGAAGAGGCGCAGCGGGTTCCGGACGGTGCCGGCGGCTGGTCGTTGAACTGGGTCGCTCTGGGCGCGCTCTGGGCCGCGGTCGATGCCGGGGCGGGCGGCGAGCGGGCCGGGGAGTTCCTCACCGTGTCGAGCGTGTCCTACCGGATCACCGTGCGCGGGGCGCCGCAGGGGGCACCGTCGCGACCGAAGCCGGAGCAGCGATTCCGGGACGGCGCGCGCACCTTCCGCATTAGTGCCGTCACGGAAGCCGATCCTGTCGGGAAGTATCTGACCTGCTTCGCGCAGGAGGAGGTTGTGGCATGAGCTACGGAGCGGCCGCCGCGTTGCAGGCGGTGATCTACCAGACGTTGACCGCGGATCCGGCGCTGGACGCGCTGGTATCGGGGGCGATCTACGATGCCGTGCCGCCGGGTACGGTGACGGGAACCTATGTCTCGATCGGGCCAGAGGATGTGCCGACGCGTCCGACCAGGTTGGGCGGGGCGCGTTTCACGAGTTCACCGTCTCGATCGTGACCGATCAGGCGGGGTTCCAGAATGCCAAGGCGGTGGCGGCGGCGGTGTCGGATGTGCTGACCGGTGCTACGCCGGTGCTGGCGCGGGGGCGACTCGTGGGTCTTTGGTTTCTTTCGGCTCGGGCGCGAAGGGTCGAAAAAGCGGACGTGCGGCGGATCGACCTGATGTTCCGGGCGCGGGTCGAGGACTGAGCCGGTCGTTTCGGATCACGACCGGGACAGCGGCGCACGGCTTTGCGGGTTTCACACAATTCCGGGTCTCGGTTCTTCCCTGACGACCCGAATCTTACACAAATCGGAGAACGGACATGGCGGCCCAGAACGGCAAGGATCTTCTGATCAAGCTCGACCTGACGGGCGACGGGCAATTCCTCACGATCGCGGGGCTCAGGGCGACGCGGATCAGTTTCAATGCCGAGACGGTCGACGTGACCAGCCTCGAAAGCCAGGGCGGCTGGCGCGAGCTTCTGGGCGGCGCCGGCGTGCGGTCCGCGAGCGTGTCGGGGTCTGGCGTCTTCGTGGACTCGGCCACGGATGATCGTGCGCGGCAGATCTTCTTCTCGGGCAGCATCGAGAGTTTTCAGGTGATCATCCCGGATTTCGGCGTCGTCGAGGGGCCGTTCCAGATCACGTCGATCGAATACGCGGGCAGCTATAACGGCGAGGCAACCTACGAGCTGTCGCTCGCCTCTGCTGGCGCCCTCAACTTCACGGCGATCTGATGGCAAATCCCTGGACGGGGGAGGTCGCGATCCGGCTCGACGGCGAGGCTCGTGTCGCCAAGCTGACGCTCGGCGCACTGGCGGAGCTCGAAGCCGGGTTGCAGACCGGGACGCTCATAGAGCTCGTGGAGCGGTTTGAGGCGGGGCGGTTTTCGACGCGCGACGTTCTGATGCTGGTCGTCGCGGGCCTTCGGGGTGGCGGCTGGGCCGGCACGGCGGCTGACCTTTTGAAGGTGGAGATCGGCGGCGGGCCGGTCGAGGCCGCACGGGTGGCGGCCGAATTGCTCGCCCGTGCGTTCACGGTGCCGGAGGGGCGATGAGCGGTCTCGACTGGCCGGGGTTGATGCGGGCGGGGCTGTCGGGGTTGGGGCTGGCGCCGGACGTGTTCTGGAAGCTGACGCCGGCGGAACTGGTCCTGATGTTGGGCGATCCCGGGGCCGTCGCACCACTGAATCGGGCGCGGCTGGACGAACTGGCGCGGGCCTGGCCGGACAAGAATAAGGAAGGCTGAGATGGCGGTGACGGACGGATTGGACGGGATCGACGGTATGGCCGCGAAGGCGACCGCGCTTGAGGCAAGCCTCGGCGGGGCGCAGACGATGGCTGCGGCTTTCGACGCGGAACTCGGGCGGATGCGCGAGAGCATGGTCTTCACCGGGCGCGAGGTCGGCACCCTGTCGACCAGTATCGGCGGCGGGCTCAGGCGGGCTTTCGACGGGCTGATCTTCGACGGGATGAAGCTATCGGACGCGCTGGGCAAGGTCGCACGAACGATGGCCAGCAGTATCTACAGCATCGCGATGAAGCCTGTTCAAGAGGCGGTCGGTGGCGCCATCGCAGGGAGCATGAACGGCATTCTGAGCGGGCTCTTACCGTTCGAGAAGGGTGGGAGTTTCGCGCAAGGCAGGGTGATGCCTTTCGCCAAGGGGGGCGTCGTCTCTTCGCCGACGATGTTTCCGATGAGAAACGGGCGCGGCCTGATGGGCGAGGCGGGGCCGGAGGCGATCATGCCGCTAACGCGTGGCGCCGATGGGCGGCTCGGTGTGCAGGCCTCGGGCGGCAGTCGGCCGGTCAACATCGTGATGAACGTGACGACGCCGGACGTGCAGGGCTTTGCCCGCAGTCAGAGCCAGATCGCGGCGCAGATGGCGCGAGCATTGTCGCGCGGCGAGCGCAATCGCTGAGGAGGGGCGGATGGCATTCCATGAAGTGAGATTCCCGGCGAATCTGAGCTTTGGCTCGGTCGGAGGCCCCGAACGGCGCACCGAGGTGGTGTCGTTGAGCAACGGGTTCGAGGAGCGCAACACGCCCTGGTCACAGTCGCGTCGGCGATACGATGCCGGGGTCGGCTTGCGCAGTCTCGACGATATCGGCGCGCTCATCGACTTCTTCGAGGCGCGGCAGGGTCAGCTGCACGGGTTCCGCTGGAAGGACTGGGCCGACTACAAGTCTTGCCCGGCTTCGGCGACGGTCGGCATGGCCGACGAGTTCATCGACGTCGGGGACGGCAGTCGGACCGAGTACCAGTTGGTCAAGGCCTATGCGTCGGGTGCTGCGAGCCAGGTGCGCGTGATCCGGAAGCCGGTGGCGGGAACGGTGCGGGTCGGGCTCCAGGGTGACGAACTGGCGGAGGGCGTGCATTTTTCGGTCGACACGGCGACCGGGATCGTCGCCTTCGCTAGCCCGCCATCGATCAACGAGAGGATCACTGCGGGGTTCGAGTTCGACGTGCCAGTCAGGTTCGACACCGACCGCATTCAGGTCTCGGTCGCGTCGTTCCAGGCGGGTGACGTTCCGACTGTGCCGGTCGTGGAGGTGCGGTTGTGAGGGGGTATCCTGACGATCTTAGGGAGCATCTGAGGTCTGGCGCCACGACACTGTGCCGGGCCTTCGCGGTCACGCGGCGGGATGGGCTGGTTCTGGGATTCACCGATCACGATCGCGACCTGCATTTCGACGGAGTTGATTTTCGCGCGGATTCGGGCCTGACGGCGAAGGCGATCCAGCAAGCGACCGGCTTGTCAGTCGACAATACTGAAGCCTTCGGGGCTCTGCGGTCGGATGCCATAACCGAACAGGACATCCTGGCCGGCCGCTACGACGGCGCGGAGGTACGGGGATGGTTGGTGAACTGGGTGGACGTTTCGGTCCGTGCGTTGCAATTCCGCGGAACTCTGGGAGAGATCGTCCGTTCGGGAGGCGCGTTCACGGCAGAGCTACGCGGCTTGGCAGAGGAACTGAACCAGCCGCAGGGGTTCGTCTATCATGCCCGGTGCTCGGCGATCCTCGGCGACAAGCGGTGCAAGTTCGACCTTGGCAGGGCTGGCTATTCCAGCCAGCGACCCGTCGAGGAGGCGGAGGATGCGCGCGTCTTCCGTTTCGCGAGTTTCGCGGGCTTCGAGGACCGCTGGTTCGAAAAGGGGCGCTTCAAGGTACTGGACGGTCGCGCTAAAGGGCTGGTCGGCATCGTCAAGAACGACAGGCTGAAAGCCAATGGTGCACGCGAGGTTGAACTCTGGCAGTCGCTCGGCATGGTGCCCGAACCTGGCAACACCGTGCTGATCGAGGCTGGGTGCGACCGGCAGGCCGACAGTTGTCGACTCAAGTTCGAAAATCTGAAGAATTTCAGAGGCTTTCCTGACATTCCGGGCGAGGACTGGCTTATGTCCTACCCGGTCAAGGTAAGCGTCAACGATGGCGGGAGCCGGAGATGACGGTCGAGACGGGCATGCGGGCAGTCGAGATCGCGCGCGAGTGGGTAGGTACACCCTATCGGCACCAGGCCTCGGTCCGTGGCGCCGGGGCCGATTGTCTCGGACTTTTGCGCGGGGTCTGGCGCGAACTCTTCGGCTCGGAGCCAGAGCCGGTGCCAGCCTATACATGGGACTGGTCGGAGCCCGAAGGGGCCGAACGTCTCTGGACGGCCGCGCGAAGGCACCTGCGCGAATGCGACATGGCGAGCGCTCCGGCGCCAGGCGAGGTCGTGCTTTTCAGGATGCGTGACGGGTCTGTCGCAAAGCATCTCGGGATTATTGCCGAGGCCGGCGACGCGGCGACATTCATTCACGCTTACACCGGGCACGGCGTGTTCGAGAGCCCGCTTTCGGCACCCTGGCTTCGCCGCGTCGTGGCGAGGTTCGAATTTCCCTGAAGGAGGATCGGAATGGCGACCATATTGCTTTCGGCCGCCGGGGCCGCGATCGGTTCGGGATTTGGCGGGTCGGTACTGGGGCTATCCGGCGCCGTCATCGGGCGTGCGGTCGGTGCGGTGGTTGGCAACTTCATAGACCAGCGCCTGCTGGGAACGGGATCGCAGGCGGTCGAAACCGGCCGGGTCGACCGTTTCCGTCTTACCGGTGCAAGCGAGGGCGCTCCGATCGGTCAGCTCTGGGGCCGGATGCGGGTGTCGGGCCAAGTGATCTGGGCGTCGCGCTTTCACGAGCGCGCGGCAGCGTCGGGCGGCGGAGGCGGCAAAGGCACTCCTCGGCCCGCAGCGCCGGAGGTTACGGAGTACTCGTACACGGTGAGCCTTGCCGTGGCGCTCTGTGAAGGAAAGATCACGCGCGTGGGCCGGGTCTGGGCCGACGGTGTCGAGATCTCCCGAGATGACGTGAACATGCGGGTCTATGCCGGTGGCGAGAACCAGCTGCCCGATCCGAAGATAGAAGCGATCGAGGGTGCCGGGCGGGTTCCGGCGTACCGAGGGACGGCCTATGTGGTCTTCGAGGAACTCGAGCTGGGGCAGTTCGGCAATCGAGTGCCGCAGTTCAGCTTCGAAGTCCTGCGTCCGGCACAGGGGCCCGGAATCGACAAGGTGACGGATCTTACGCGGGGTATCAGCGGCGTTGCGATGATCCCTGGCACCGGCGAGTATGCGCTGGCGACAACCCCTGTCCACTACGCGACCGGGGTCGGGAAGAACGTCTCGGCCAACATCCACACACCCACAGGCAAGACGGACATGGCAGTGTCCCTCGACATGCTGCGCGAAGAGCTGCCGGGCTGCGGTTCGGTTTCGCTGGTCGTGTCTTGGTTCGGGAGCGATCTGCGCTGCGGCCAGTGTCGCGTGAAGCCGAAGGTCGAGGACAATCGTTTTAACGGGGTCGGAATGCCGTGGCGCGCGGCTGGCATCTCGCGGTCGAGCGCCGAGGAGGTGATCCGAGGCAATGATCGGCCGGTCTATGGCGGCACTCCGGCCGATGTTTCGGTCGTGGAGGCCGTCGCGGCGCTGCGGGAGCAGGGCAAGGCGGTTGTCTTCTACCCGTTCATCTTGATGGAGCAGATGGCCGGAAACAGCCTGCCGGATCCCTGGAGCGGAGCGTCGGGTCAGCCCGTACTTCCCTGGCGCGGGCGGATTACGCTGTCGATCGCTCCGGGGCGGGCCGGGAGCCCGGACCGGACTGCGGCTGCCGCCGCCGAGGTTTCGGAGTTCTTCGGAACGACGCAGATCGAAGATTTTTCGGTGGTCGGTACGACCGTCACCTACACCGGCCCGGAAGAGTGGTCCTACCGGCGTTTCATCCTACACTACGCGCATCTTTGCGCGGCGGCAGGTGGAGTGACGGCGTTTTGTATCGGGTCGGAGATGCGCGGCCTCACGCAGATCCGCGGCGCGGGGGACAGCTTTCCGGCGGTCACCGCCCTCAGGGCGCTTGCTGCCGACGTCCGCTCGATCCTCGGGCCATCCGTGATGATCGGATATGCCGCAGACTGGTCCGAATACTTCGGTTATCAGGACGGAACCGGCGATCTCTTCTACCACCTCGATCCCCTGTGGGCTGATGCGAACATCGATTTCGTCGGGATCGACAATTACATGCCGTTGGCTGACTGGCGCGACGGCCATGATCACGCCGATGCGCATTGGGGGTCGATCTACAACCTCGACTACCTGAAGGCCAACATCGCCGGGGGGGAGGGCTACGATTGGTACTATGCCAGCAAGGCCCATCGCGACGCGCAGATCCGCACGCCGATTACCGACGGCGCCTATGGTGATCACTGGATATGGCGCTACAAGGATATTCGCAGGTGGTGGGAGAACCCGCATCACAACCGGATCGGGGGGGCAAAATCACTCACGCCGAGCCCGTGGGTGCCGCAGTCGAAACCGATCTGGTTTACCGAATTTGGCTGCGCGGCCATTGAGAAGGGCGCCAACGAGCCCAACAAGTTCCTCGATCCGAAGTCCTCGGAATCGGTCCTGCCTGCCTATTCGAACGAGCGCCGCGACGACTTGATGCAGATGCAATACCTGCGCGCGATGATCGACTATTGGAACGATCCGGCGAACAACCCGATTTCCGAGGAATATCTGGAGCCTATGATCGACATGAGGCGGGCTCACGCGTGGGCTTGGGATGCGCGTCCGTTTCCGCAGTTTCCGGCGCTTGAGAACATCTGGTCTGACGGGGACAATTATGCGCGCGGTCACTGGATCACGGGACGCGCCTCGGCCCAGCCGCTCTCCAGCGTCGTCGGGGAGATCTGCGCGCGATCGGGGCTTGCGTCCGTCGACGTCTCCGGGCTCTACGGTCTGGTCCGAGGCTACCAAGTGGCGGATGTTGGAAGCGGCCGGGCGGCGCTGCAACCTTTGATGCTCAGCTATGGGTTCGACGCGCTTGAACGGGGCGGAGTTCTCACGTTCCGCATGCGCGATGGCTTGGCGGACGCTGTGATCGGCGCCGACCAGCTGGCCGTCGGCGGCGACACCAACGGGTGGGTCGAGACATCTCGCGCCACAGAGGTCGAAATCGCGGGCCGGGTTCGGCTGAACTATGTCGAGGCGGACGGCGACTACGAGGCACGAGCCGTCGAGGCGATCTTTCCTGACGAGGAGGCGCGCACGACGACGCAGTCGGACGTCGCGCTTGCTCTGACGCGGTCGGAGGGGCAGGGGATCGTCGAGCGCTGGATGAGCGAGGCTCGGGTCGCGCGTGATGGCGCGCGGCTCGCGCTTCCACCATCTCTCGGCCATCTCGGCGCGGGTGACGTCATCTCGCTGGACGGTGGCGGGCTGTACCGGATCGACAGGGTCGAACAGGCGGGGAAAATTGAGGTCGAGGCCGTCCGGGTGGAGCCGGCCGTCTATCAGCCGTCAGACGAAGCGGAGGAACGCGTGACGCCGCGCGCCTTTGCCGCGCCCGTGCCTGTCTTTGCTCTGTTCATGGACCTGCCACTGATGAGCGTTCAGGAAGCGCCGCATCGGCCCCATGTCGCGGTCACAGCCTCGCCCTGGCCGGAGGCGGCGCTCTACGCGTCAGACAGCGATTCTGGGTACCAGCTCAATCTTCTCATCAAGGCTGCGTCGGTGATCGGTCAGACCGAAAACGTCCTGTATCGGGCACAGCCCGGGCAGTGGGACCGGGGGGTGCCGTTGAGGGTGAAGGTGAGCGGCGGAACGCTCAACTCCGTCAGTCCGAGCCAGATTCTCAATGGGGCGAACGTGATGGCGATCGGAGACGGAGCCTCTGCGAACTGGGAGCTCTTCCAGTTCGCGGAGGCCGCGCTGATCGCAAAGGACACCTACGACCTGTCGATGCGTCTTCGTGGGCAGGCGGGTAGCGATGCGATAGCGCCCGACGCGTGGCCGCCGGGAAGCTATGTCGTTCTGATGAACGGGGTTCCGCAGCAGATCAAGCTCTCCGTGGCGGAGCGTGATCTGGCCCGGCACTACCGGATCGGCCCAGCGAAGCGCGGCTATGGCGATCCGTCCTATGTCCACCGGGTTGAAGCTTTCACCGGAATCGGGCTTCGCCCGCTGTCCCCTGTTCATCTTAGAGCACAACGGAACTCTCTGAGCGATCTGGACATCGGTTGGATCCGTCGGACGCGTATCGACGGGGACAGCTGGTCTGGTTTCGATGTGCCGTTGGGCGAGGCGCTGGAGATCTACGAGCTTCGCATCGTGCAGGGTGCAGCCACCCGGCGCACCGTGACACTTGCCCAGCCCAGCTGGACCTACCCGGCCGGTCTACAAGCCCTCGACGGGGTCAACGCTCCGTTCGAAATCCATGTCGCCCAGTTGTCCGACCAGTTCGGAGCGGGCCCCTTCACGAGGATCAGCGTCGATGTTTAACACGAACCAGCTTGGTTTGCCGCTTCTTCAGCCCGCACAGGCTCAGAAGCACGTGACGATGAATGAGGCGCTTACCCGGCTCGACGGCCTCGTCTCGTTGACCCTGGTCTCGCGCAGCGTAACGATCCCGCCCGCGATCGTTGTCGATGGCGCGTGCTACGGTGTGCCTGTCGGTGCAGTGAACGAGTGGTCGGGTCAGGACGGAAATGTGGCGATTGGTACGAACGGTGGGTGGGAGTTCGCCGAACCTCGACGGGGCTGGCGGACGGTGATCCTTGACGAGGGTGCGCAGGCGCTACATGACGGCTCTGGGTGGCGCGCCGGGATGATGACGCTGTCGCCCTCAAATGCCGGCTTGAGCTTCGCCGTGGCGGAGACAGACCACGTGATTACGGCCGGTTCGGTCTCGACGACGTCGGCGATAATCCCGCCCAATTCCGTGGTAGTCGGTGCGACGGCGCAGGTGATTGCAGCGGTCACGGGATCTCTCACGAGTTGGTCTCTCGGCAATCCCGGAGCAGCCGGGCGCTACGGGTCGGGGCTGAGCCTCAGTGTGGGTTCTTGGGCGCGGGGGGTTCTGGGGCAGCCAACAGCGTTCTACGCGCCCGAGGTAATGCAACTCGATGCGGCGGGAGGCACGTTCTCCGGCGGAAAGGTCCGCATCGCGGTCCACTACATGGAAATCGCCGTTCCGAACTTGTGACCCGTGCGCACTTTGACCCATGGCGACGTGGCCGCGGCCGCGCGTGCGGTATTGCACTTACCCAGAGAAGAATGGCCCGGGGCGGTATGGCGATTCCTCGAGTGCGCCCATGCGGCGGATCTGTTCCGCAAGCGCCATGGACGCAACCATCCGCTCTGGGGAAACGGCAGCCTCTCGGCCGCGACGCCGCCCAATGCGCGACTCGCACCTGAACCGTTCCTTTCCGAACTTCGATATCTGGAAGCGATGGCGTCCGTGTTCGATGTGCTACTCGACTGGCGTCGTCGCGAAGTGTGATCCACGCCTGGCGCTGCCTCTTCCAGTTTCACGCACCGATCCTATCTGCTATATGTTGACTGGAAATCGGAGGAAGCTGTCATGGCCGAAACAAAACCGAAAGTTGCGCAGGTTGATCCGGTCTGGTCGCATATCTGCGAGGAGGCGCGAGCGGCAGTCCGCGACGAACCGCTCCTCGGCGGATTCATTCATTCAGGTCTTCTGCACCACGCCACCCTGGAGCGGGCGCTCGCGTACAGGTTCTCGCTCAAGCTCGCCTCGGGCGAGATGAGCGAGCAGATACTGCGCGAGATTGCCGACGAAGCTTATGCTGACGATCCGGAAATCGGCCAATCGGCGCGGGCCGATATTGTCGCGGTCTATGACCGTGACCCGGCATGCCATCGCTTCATGCAACCGATGCTTTTTTTCAAGGGTTTTCAGGCCGTCCAAGCCTACCGGATAGGTCATTGGCTCTGGACGAACGGTCGGCGCGATGTTGCGTATTTCGTCCAGATGCGCGTGAGCGAGGTCTTTGGCGTCGATATTCACCCGAATGCCCTTATCGGTAAGGGGATCATGATCGATCACGCTCACTCGATCGTCATTGGTGAGACGGCGGTTGTAGGCGACAATGTGTCGATGCTGCATTCGGTCACACTTGGCGGAACCGGAAAGGAGGACGGCGACCGGCATCCGAAGATCGGCAATGGCGTCCTGATAGGTGCGGGCGCCAAGATCCTTGGCAATATCCGTATCGGCGACTGCTCGCGCATTGCGGCCGGATCGGTGGTTCTACACGAAGTCCCGAGAAACACCACGGTTGCCGGTGTCCCCGCAAAGGTGATCGGCGAGGCCGGCTGCGCCCAGCCTGCTCTGACGATGGATCAGGTCATCGACGACGGCGTCTGAAGGCATCCGGACGACGGCAAAGGCCGGGGCGCAGGGCCCCGGCCTCTTTTTCAAGCAAGCATCGCCATCGGATTTTCGAGGTTCTCGATAATAGCCTTGAGAAGCTCAGCGCCGAGTGCGCCGTCGATTACCCGGTGATCGACCGAAAGCGTCATCGACATCACAGTGGCCACGCCAATTTCGCCGTCGGCTTTCACAACCGGCTTCTTGACGCCGGCCCCCACGGCAAGGATTGCGCCGTGCGGTGGATTAATGACCGCGTCGAAGTTGTCGATACCGAACATGCCGAGGTTGGAGATCGCGAAGCTGCCGCCCTGGTATTCATGCGGTGCGAGCTTGCGAGAGCGGGCTCTGCCGGCGAGGTCTTTCATCTCGGACGACAGCGCGGAAAGCGACTTTTGGTGCGCATCCTTTAGCACCGGAGTGAACAGCCCGCCGTCGATCGCGACGGCGACAGCAACGTCCGAAGGCTTGAGTTTCAGGATCCGGTCACCGGCCCAAACCGCGTTGGCATCGGGCACCGCCTGCAACGCGTTGGCGCACGCCTTGATGATGAAGTCGTTGACGGAAAGCTTGACGCCCCTGCTTTCGAGCTGCGCGTTGAGCTGACCGCGAAACTTCATCAGCGCATCGAGTTGCACGTCGCGGCGAAGATAGAAGTGCGGGATCGTCTGCTTGGCTTCGGTAAGCCGGGCAGCGATGGTCTTCCGCATCCCGTCGAGCGGCATCTCCTCGTAATCGCGGCCCTCGTACAGCTTCGCAACGCTCGCCGCCGACGGCCCTGCGGGCATTGCCGCCGGTGCGGATGCGGCTGTCGCTGGGGTTTGCACCGCTGCGGTCGGCGTCTTGGTGGCCGGCGAGGACGAAGCGGCCTCGACATCAGCCTTCACAACGCGCCCGTGCGGGCCAGAGCCGGTCAGCGCCGAGAGGTCGATGCCCTTCTCTTTTGCCAGACGCCGCGCGAGCGGCGAAGCAAGGACGCGTGCGCCGCCCGACACCGCCGCGGCCGGAGCCGCCGCAGTTGGCGTCGCAGGCGCTGCCGGAGCAGCGGCCGGCGCAGCCGCCGGCGCCGCCTTGGCGGCAGGAGCCGCATCGGCGCTCTCGCCTTCCTCGACCAGGACCGCAATGGGCGTGTTCACTTTCACGCCCGACGTGCCTTCCGCGACCAAGAGCCTGCCGACGATGCCTTCGTCGACCGCTTCGAACTCCATCGTGGCCTTGTCGGTTTCGATCTCGGCCAGGATATCGCCGGACGACACGGTGTCGCCCTCCTTCACGAGCCATTTGGCGAGCGTGCCCTCCTCCATCGTCGGAGACAGCGCCGGCATCAGGATTTCGGTTGCCATGTGTTTGCCTCCTTACCGATAGGTGACTTGCTTCACCGCCGCCACAACCTCATCCGAGGTCACGAGCGCCAGCTTTTCGAGGTTGGCCGCATACGGCATCGGCACGTCCTTGCCGGTGCAGTTGATGACGGGCGCGTCGAGGTAGTCGAAGGCCTCTTGCATCAGGACCGCCGAGATGTGGTTGCCGATCGAACAGACCGGCCAGCCTTCCTCGACCGTCACGCACCGGTTGGTCTTCATTACCGATTTGATCACGGTTGCCGTGTCGATGGGCCGGAGCGTTCTGAGGTCGATGACTTCGGCGCTGATCCCCTCCGCCGCGAGCTTGTCGGCGGCTTCGAGCGTGTGGCTCATGCCAATCCCGAACGACACAAGCGTCACGTCCGTCCCCTCGCGCCAGACCTTCGCCTTGCCGAAGGGAATCGTGAAGTCTTCGAGATCAGGCACTTCGAACGAGCGGCCATAAAGGATCTCGTTCTCGAGGAAGATCACGGGGTTCGCATCCCGGATTGCGGTCTTGAGCAGACCCTTGGCGTCAGCCGCCGAGTAGGGTTGCACGACCTTGAGACCCGGAATTTGCGCATACCATGCCGCGTAATCCTGACTGTGCTGCGCGGCCACGCGGGCGGCGGCACCGTTCGGACCGCGGAAGACGATCGGGCAACCCATCTGGCCGCCCGACATGTAGAGGGTCTTCGCCGCCGAGTTGATGATGTGGTCGATCGCCTGCATGGCGAAGTTGAAGGTCATGAACTCGACGATCGGACGAAGCCCGCCGAAGGCAGAACCCACGGCGATGCCGGCGAAGCCATGCTCGGTGATCGGCGTGTCGATCACGCGCTTTGATCCGAACCGGTCGAGCAGGCCCTGGCTGATCTTATACGCGCCCTGATACTCGCCGACCTCCTCGCCCATGAGATAGACGTCGGCATCGCGCGTCATCTCTTCTTCCATCGCCTCGCGCAATGCCTCGCGCACCGTCATCGTCTTCATCGCCGTGCCTTCCGGCCAGTCGGGAGACGCGTCGACCACGGGCGCCGCGGGAGCCGCGGTTGCAACGGCCGGCGCCGGGGCAGGGGCTTCGGCGGCCGGCGCAGCGGCTGCGGCGGAAGGCGCGGCATCGGCGCTCTCGCCTTCCTCGACGAGAACCGCGATCGGCGTGTTGACCTTCACGCCCTCGGTCCCCTCGGCAACAAGGATCCTGCCGACGATACCCTCGTCGACGGCCTCGAACTCCATTGTCGCCTTGTCGGTCTCGATCTCGGCGAGGATCTGACCGGACGACACCGTGTCGCCCTCCTTCACCAGCCACTTGGCGAGTTTGCCTTCCTCCATCGTCGGGGAAAGCGCCGGCATCAGAATTTCGGTAGCCATATGCGTGTCCCCCTTACGCGTAGATATCGGTCCAGAGCTCCTCGAGCGCGGGCTCGGGGCTCACCTTGGAGAATTCGGCCGCCTCGTTGACGATCGCCTTGATCTCCTTGTCGATGGCCTTCAGATCGTCTTCGCTCGCATGCTTGCCCTGCAGCAGAAGCTCGCGCACGTTCTCGATCGCGTCACGCTCCTCGCGCATCTTCTGCACCTCCTCGCGGGTCCGGTACTTGGCCGGATCCGACATTGAGTGGCCGCGGTAGCGGTAGGTCATGACTTCGAGGATGTACGGGCCCTTGCCGGCGCGGCAATGCGCCACCGCCTTTTCGCCCGCGGCCTTCACGGCCAGCACATCCATCCCGTCAACGGTCTCGCCCGAGATGCCGAAGGCGAGGCCGCGCGTATGCAGGTCCGGCGTCGACGTGGAGCGCTTCTGCGACGTGCCCATCGCATACTGGTTGTTCTCGATCACGAAGATCACCGGCAGTTGCCACAGCGCGGCCATGTTGAAGGTCTCGTAGACCTGGCCCTGGTTCGCCGCGCCGTCGCCGAAGTAGGTGAAGGTGACGCGGCCGTTTTCCTTGTACTTGTCCGCGAAGGCGAGACCGGCGCCGAGCGGCACCTGGGCGCCGACGATGCCGTGACCGCCGTAGAAATGCTTCTCCTTGGAGAACATGTGCATCGAGCCGCCCTTGCCCTTGGACAGCCCGCCCTCGCGGCCTGTGAGTTCGGCCATCACGCCCTTGGGGTCCATGCCGCAGGCCAGCATGTGGCCGTGGTCGCGATAGGAGGTTATCCGCTTGTCACCTTCCTCGGCAGCCGCCTCGAGCCCGACGACCACCGCCTCCTGGCCGATGTAAAGGTGGCAGAAACCACCGATCAAACCCATGCCATAGAGCTGGCCGGCCTTCTCTTCGAATCGCCGGATCAGAAGCATCTCGCGGTAATACTTCAGCAGATCTTCTTTGGATGTGTTTGATGTTGCGGCGCTTTTTCTTGCGGCCATGCCGAGAACCTCCCAATGGCGAGAAAGTAGTTCAACGTTAAACTACCCTATAGCGCAGTTTGCGAAGAATCGCGAGCAATATTTGTGCGCGCCATTCATTGCCGGATCTGGCCAGGAGCAAGGCCCGTGCCGCGACTCCGAGGCAGAACGCCTGTGCTGTCACTCGCTGAAAGATATCCTGAATCTCGTGCGGCACAACATGGTCAACGGCGATCCCGCCGCCACCGCAGGCAAGCGTTTCCCGACTTCGTATTCGGGCAGGGGCCTGACGGGATGGGCGGGCGGAATTTGCCGATGTCTACGGCACGGCAAAGGACTCCCGCCGACCCTTCGCCGCATGATCGCACTCATGTCTTCGGACCTGACGCGTGGAGCGGCTGCGCCGAAGCGTCAGTGGATGACGATCTCGTCGGCGCGGATCAGGCCGAGCACGTCGCGGGCGCGCTCGTCCAGCAGGTCGAGGTCGAGGTAGTCGTCCGAAAGGCGGCGGGTCAGATTCTCCATCCGCGCCACCTCGATCTTCAGCCGGTCGCGCTCGGCCGTCAGCGCCGCCTTCTCGGCCGTCGCCTGGACCCGGCGGAACACCCCGTAGTCACCCTGGACGGCGGCGAAGGTGAAATAGAAGCCAAGTCCCGATGCGAGGGCGAAATAGACGACGACGCCAAGGGCGGGACGGCTCCGCGATACACTCATGATCTGCCTCTTCGCGCCGCCTTCGTCGGACGGCTGCGAGAATCATGGCACAAGTGATTCGCGAAGGGAATCCCTCGCATCGCGTTTCGCCCCGCCGGCGTTGTCAGCCGGCCACCGAGGCGTCGCGGATCGACTGAATCGTGGCGTCGAGCGTGCGGTTGAACTCGGCGTCGTCCTGCTTGGCCGAGAGCCCCTCGGTCAGCGCGCGCGAGAAGCTGGCGATCATGCCGGCGTTCTGCGCCAGGAGCGCGTTCGCCTCGTCGCGCGAATAGCCGCCCGACAGCGCGACGACGCGCATCACCCGCGGATGGTCGATCAGCGGCTTGTAGAGATTGGCCTTGGTCGGCAGCGTCAGCTTCAGCATCACGTCCGCGCCTTCGGGCAGCGCGTCGAGCTGCTTTTTCAGCTCCGCGAGCAGGATGTCCTCCGCTTCGGCCTTGTCGGCGATCGAGATCGTCACTTCCGGCTCGATGATCGGCACCAGCCCCTTGGCCAGCACCTGGCGGCCGAGGTCGAACTGCTGCGCCACGACCGCCGCGATACCCGAGGCCGAGGCCGCGCCGATCACCGAACGCTCCTTGGTGCCGAAGATCCCCGCCTTGACCGCCCGGTCGAGAAGCGCGTCGAGCCCGCCGATCGGCTTCATCAGCTGCACGCCGTCGGCCTTGTCCTCGAGCCCCTTGTCGATCTTGAGGAACGGTACCACGCCACGCTCTTCCCACAGGAACTGGGCGGCGGGCTTGCCGCCGATCTCGCCGTCCATGGTCTTTTCGAACAGGATCGCGCCGATCACCCGCTCGCCGGTGAAGGCGGGGGCCGTCGCGATGCGGGCGCGCATCTGGTGGATCAGCGCGAACATCTCGTCGTCGTTCGACCAGGCGCCTTCTTCGACGCCGTAGAGCTTCAGCGCCTTCGGTGTCGAGCCGCCGCTCTGGTCGAGCGCGGCGATGAAGCCCTTGCCGGAACGCATCTGTTCTGCCTGATTTTGCCGTGCCATGTCCGTCTCCGCGCGAAAGCTTGAAATGCAATGGGCGCGCCGCACGCCCTTCCATCGCTTCTAGGCGACAGTCGGGTCGCATGCAAATGTGGTGGCGCTAACGCGCGCGAATGCCGCCGGACCGCAGGAACAGCCCCGCGATCCGCGTCGTCAGTGCCCGCGGCGAGAGCCGCGGCGCCGCCGCGAAGAACCGGTTGAACGATCCGGTGACGCAGATCCGACGGCCGCGCTGCATCGCCCGCCAGCCGGCCCGGGCGACCGCGCCGGCCTCTGCCACCGGCAGGACCCGCAGCAGAAGCGCGTTTTCCATCTGCGCGACGCTCTGGAACCCGGTCGCCGTCGCGCCGGGGCAAAGCGCCGTGACGGTGACGTTGCCGCCCCGCAGTTCCTCGGCCACCGCCTCGCTCAGCGACAGGACATAGGCCTTGGTCGCGTGGTAGACGGCCATGTTCGGCCCCGGCATGAACCCCGCCGTGGAGCCGACGTTCAGGATCCGCCCGCCGCCTTGCGACCGCATATGGCCGACCGCGTGCTTCATCAGGATCGTGAGCGCCATGACGTTGACCGCGATCGAGGCCAGTTCGCGGGCCAGGTCGGTCTCGGCGAAGGCGCCGTTCAGCCCGAACCCGGCATCGTTGACCAGCACCTCGATCTGGCGCCGGTGCGCGGCACGGCGCCACAGTGCGTCGACCGCGGCGGGATCGGACAGGTCGGCCGGCATCACCTCGACCGAGATCCGATGGCGGGCACGCAGCTCTTGCGCCAGCGACTCCAGCCTCTCGGCGCGGCGCGCGACGAGGATCAGGTCGCGCCCCTCGGCCGCCGCGATCCGCGCGAACTCGCGGCCGAGACCGTCCGACGCCCCGGTGATCAGCGTCCATTTCGCCGCCATGTTTATGCTTTCCTGATCCCGCCAGATTTCTGCCCCCTTTTATCCCGCCGCCCGAGGCAAAACTGTGGCGGTCCGGGGCGAACGTCGCGTCATCGTGCGGGTTTGCCGGCGCGCCGTATGCGCCTACGCTGCCTCGTGACGCTTCTCACTGCGACTGGAGAACAGAATGCAGGATCAGACCACGAGATTCGAGCGGTTCCGGGCACTCCACGCCCGCGAGGGGGCGTTCGTCGTCGGCAATGCCTGGGACGCGGGCTCGGCGCGTATCCTCACAGATATCGGCTTCGAGGCCCTGGCGACGACCAGCGCGGGCTATGCCTTCTCCACCGGGCGGCGCGATTCTTTCGCGGCGCTGACGCGCGAGGAGATCCTGCTCAATGCCGCCGCAATCGCCCGCGCGACCAACCTGCCGGTGACCGCCGATCTCGAGGACGGCTTTGGCGCGGCACCCGAGACCTGCGCGCATACGGTCACGATGGCCTGTGACCTCGACCTCGCGGGCGGTTCCATCGAGGACGCGACCGGAGATCCCGGCGATCCGATCCATCCGTTCTCCCTCGCCGTCGAGCGGATCCGCGCGGCGGCCGAAGCGGTGCGCGGGCGGCCATTCCTGCTGACCGCGCGGGCCGAGAACTATCTCTGGGGACGGCCCGACCTTGACGATACGATCCGCCGCCTTCAGGCCTTCGCCGAGGCCGGGGCGGATGTGCTTTTCGCGCCCGGCCTGCCCGATCTCGATGCGATCCGCACCGTTTGCCGCTCGGTCGACCGGCCGGTCAATGTCGTGGCCGGCCTCTCGGGGCCGGCCTGCTCGGTGGCCGACCTCGCCGCCGCCGGCGTACGCCGCATCAGCGTCGGCGGCTCCTTCGCCCGCGCAGCACTCGGCGCCTTGGCCCGGGCCGGACGGGAGGTGCTGCACGACGGCACGTTCGGCTATGCCGCCGAGGCGATCCCCGACGCGGAGGTGGCGCGTCTGATGTCGCAGGAGCGCGGCGGCCGCCGGGTATGACGCGCCGCCGCGCGGGGCAGGGCGGCGCTGCCGGCCTCAGTTCTCGAGCGCCGCGACGCCCGGCAGGACCTTGCCTTCCATCCATTCGAGGAAGGCGCCGCCCGCGGTCGAGATGTAGCTGAAATCCTCGGCCACCCCGGCCTTGTTCAGGGCCGCGACCGTGTCGCCGCCGCCGGCGACCGAGACCAGCCGGCCGCCACGGGTGAGTTCCGCCGCTTTCTGCGCCGCCATCGTCGTCGCCGCGTCGAAGGGCGGGGTCTCGATCGCGCCGAGGGGGCCGTTCCAGATCAGCGTGCGGCAGCGGGCGAAGACCTCGGCGATCAGGTCCACCGTATCCGGCCCGGCATCGAGGATCATCTCGTCGGCCGCACACTCGCCGGCCGCGACGGTACGGTTTTCCGCCCCGGCCTTGAACTCCTTGGCCACCACCACGTCGGTCGGCAGGTGGATGGCGCAGCCCGTGGCCTCGGCCTTGGCGAGGATTTCCCGTGCGGTCTCGGCCATGTCGCGCTCCGCGAGCGATTTGCCGACCTCTATCCCCTTGGCGACGAGGAAGGTATTGGCCATGCCGCCGCCGATGACGAGATGGTCGACCTTCTCGACGAGGTTGCCGAGCAGATCGAGCTTGGTCGAGACCTTGGCGCCACCGACGATCGCCACGACCGGCCGCTCCGGATTGCCGAGTGCCGCGTTCAGCGCCTTCAGTTCGGCCTCCATGAGCCGCCCGGCGCAGGACGGCATCCGGTGCGCGATGCCCTCGGTCGAGGCATGGGCGCGGTGCGCGGCCGAAAAGGCGTCGTTGACATAGACCAGTCCGAGTGCCGCGAGCGAGGCGGCCATCGTCGGGTCGTTCTTCTCCTCGCCGGCATGGAAGCGGGTGTTTTCGAGCAGCAGGACGTCGCCTGGCTCCATCGCCGCCACCGCCTTCTTGGCCGGCGCCCCGATGCAGTTATCCGCGAAGCCGACCGTCTGGCCGAGCGCCGCCTCGAGCGCGGGCAGCGTGACCCTGAGGCTCATCTCGGGCACGACCTGGCCCTTAGGCCGCCCGAAATGCGCCAAGAGCACGACCTTGCCGCCCTTCTCCTGGATGTCCTTCACCGTCGGCACGATCTTCTCGATCCGCGTGGCGTCGGTGACGCGCCCGGCCTCGACCGGCACGTTGATGTCGACGCGGACCAGAGCGACCTTGCCCTTGAAGTCCATGTCGTCGATGGTTTTCCAGCTCATCAAGAGAATCCTTTCGGGCCGTGCGTTTTTTCAAGACTTACGCGCCAAATCGCCCGAAGCATAGGCGAAGGTCAACCGACCGGAACGCTTTGGCCTTTTCTTGGACCGCGCCGCGCTCTAGGGTCGCCGCCGAAATCGAAGGAGGCGTTCATGCCAGAGATCAAGGATCCCGAAAACACCATCATCATGACGCTGAAGAACGGCGACGTGGTGATCGAGCTTCTGCCCGACGTCGCGCCCAAGCATTCGGCGCGCATGAAGGAACTCGCCCGCGCCGGCAAGTACGACAACGTCGCCTTCCACCGGGTGATCGAGGGCTTCATGGCCCAGACCGGGGATGTCCAGCACGCGAACATGGAACAGAACTACAACCCCGGCCGCTGCGGCACCGGCCGCTCCGACCTGCCGGACCTGCCGGCCGAGTTCTCCAAGCTGCCGCACGATCGCGGCACGCTCGGCGCGGCGCGGTCGCAGAACCCGAACTCGGCCAATTCGCAGTTCTTCATCAACTTTAAGGACAACCACTTCCTCAACGGCCAGTACACCGTCTACGGCCGGGTGATCTCGGGGATGGAGCATGTCGACAAGATCGCCCGCGGCGAACCGCCCGCGTCGCCCGACCGGATGATCGCGGTGAAGGTCGCGGCCGATGTCTGACGCCCGCGTCATCATCGGCGGGATCGCCGCCGCCGCCGTGGCTGTCGGCGCCGCGTTCTTCCTCTATGTCAAGTCCACCGGCAGCGCCTCGGCGGCCGAGGACGGACCGGGCCCGAACCTCGTGATCGAGGTCGCGGGCGAGGCCAACGGCAAGGTCACGGTCGACCTTCTGCCCGACATCGCGCCGAAGCACGTCGCCCAGGTCACCGAACTGGCGCGTCGCGGCGCCTATGACGGCGTCGTGTTCCACAGGGTGATCGAGGGCTTCATGGCCCAGACCGGCGACGTCCAGAACGGCAAGGCCGGCGGCGACCTGGCGCTCGCGGGCACCGGCGCGTCGGACCTGCCGAACATCCCGGCCGAGTTCTCCGAGCATTCCTTCATGCGCGGCGTCGTCGGCATGGCGCGGTCCGCCGATCCCGACAGCGCGAACTCGCAGTTCTTCATCATGTTTGCGCCCGGCGAGTTCCTGAACGGTCAGTACACCGTGATCGGCCATGTCATCGGCGGCATGGAAGTGGTCGACGCGATCAAGAAGGGCAATCCCGACCTGAACGGCGCGGTGAGCGAGCCCGACCGCATGGTCACGGTTACGGTCGAGGAATAACACGACTTTTCACCTTCGGGTGAGACCGGCGCCCCGGCGCTGGAAAAACGCCCCCGCCCGCGCCAGAGTGCCGGGCGGGGGTTTCCATGTCCGCGATCCGCCTTCTGGCCGGGTTGGCCCCGGCCTCGTCGCAGTCTTCGCGCTCGCCGCCGCCGCGCTCGCCGCGCCGGACCGCTGGCGCGCCGAATGGCCGCGCACCAACTTCTCCCGCGCATCGGTGCCCTTCGCCGAGATCCTCTCCGGCGGCCCGCCGAAGGACGGCATCCCCGCGCTCGACGGCGCAAGGATGATCCCTGTCGGCTCCGAGCGCCGCCTCGACGACCGCGAGCCGGTGATGGTGCTCGAACTCGGCGAGGCCAAGCCGCGCGCCTGGCCGATCCGCTACCTGACCTGGCACGAGATCGTCAACGACGAGGTGGCGGGCGTGCCGGTGGCGGTGACCTTCTGCCCGCTGTGCAACGCCGGGATGATCTTCGACCGCCGCCTCGGCGGGCAGACCCTGAGTTTCGGCGTTTCGGGCAAGCTCCGCCATTCCGACCTCATCATGTACGACCGCCAGACCGAGAGCTGGTGGCAGCAGGCGCTGGGCGAGGCGATCGTCGGCAAGTTGACCGGGCGCAAGCTCACCCAGCTTCCGGGCTGGATGGAAAGCTGGGGCGCGTTCCGCGCCCGCAACCCCGACGGGCTGGTGATGGACGAGCCCGACTGGACGCGCAGCTACGGCCGCAACCCCTATGCCGGCTACGACAGCCTCGCCCGGCCCTTCCTCTACAATGGCGAGATGCCGCCCCACGGGATCGAGCCGCTGTCCCGCGTGGTGCGCGTCGGCAACCGCGCCTGGCCGCTCGAACGGGTGGCGCGGGCGGGCGAGATCGCCGAGGCCGGGGTGCGGATCAGCTGGAGCCGGGGCCAGGCGTCCGCCCTCGATTCCGGGCGGATCGCCAAGGGCCGCGAGGTCGGCAACATCCGCGTCCGTGACGCGGTCAGCGGCCACGACGTCGTCCATGACGTCATCTTTGCCTTCGTCTTCCACGCTTTCCACCCGGACGGCAGATGGATGCTCGGCAACTGACTCGTTTCTGATTGCGCGCCTGCGGCGCAAGACTTTCCTCTCGTCGTCGGCCTTCCGGCCTCCTCCTCGGCGGCCTCCGGCGGGAGTATTTTAAGACAGAAAGTGACGCATCTCCGCTCACTTTCTGTCTTCAAATACTCTCGGGGGGAGCCCCCGACCTGTCGGGGGCGTGGGGGGCAGACAGCCCCCCGCTCCGCCGGGGCATCAGCGCATCGTTACCGTTGCCGCCCAGACGAGGCCGTAGAGCACCGGCTGATGGATGAGATAGATCGCAAGGCTGTGGCGCCCGGGCCAGGCGAGCGCCTGCAGCGAGGCGGCGGACAGGCGCCCCTCCACCCGGCGCAACCGGTCCCAGAGATCTGCGCGCCCGGCCAGCCGCGCGAGCGCGATCCCGACGAGGCAGGGGGCGAGCCAGGGAAAGACCGGCACGAAATCGACCGACGGCCGGGTCGTCGTCGCGAGGCCGAGCCAGTGCAGCCACGGCGCCTCGAAGACCTCCGCGGCCGGCATCCGAGCGATGGCGAGGACCGCCGCCGCCGCCGCAAGTGTCAGGAGTGCCGGCAGGCGCAGGAATGCGAGCCCGATCACACTCGCCACGGCGATGGAGTGGAGGATGCCGAAATAGACGAACTGCTCGGGCAGCGCCATGTAGGTCGCCCCCGTGACCAAGAGGGCGGCGCCCGCGATCATCAATAAGCGGCGCCCGAAGGCGCGCGGGCGGATGCCCCGGCCATGCGCGAGCTGCAGGCTCACGCCCGCGAGGAAGAGGAAGCTGCCTGCGATGAGGCGCGCGAAGAGCACCCAGCCGCCGGTGGCAGTGGTGCCGGGCGCGAGATGGCCGAACATCTGCAGGTCGAAGGTGAAATGGAAGACCGCCATGCCGACCAGCGCCAGCGTCCGTGCGATGTCGAGCGTCGCGATCCGCTCCGGCCGTCCCGCCATCTCGGCTCCCATCTCCATCATCCCGCCCCGGCGCCCGGCCAGCCGGGTGCCGATCCGGCTCAGTCCAGCACGACGAGCGCGTGGCGCTTCTTGCCGGCGGTCAGCTTCAGCGGGGTGGCGAAATGGCCTGCGCCGAACATCTGTCCGGCATCGGCGGCGATCTCGTCGTTCACCCTTGCGCCGCCCTCGGCGATGAGCCGCTTGGCATCCTTGCCCGACTTCGCAAGGCCCGAGCGCACGAAGAGCTGGGCGAGGCTGATCCCGTCCGCAACATCCCCGGCCGAGAGCGCCAGCGTCGGCAGCTCCTCGCCGACGCCGCCGCGCTCGAAGACCTCGCGCGCGGTGGCCTCGGCCGCCACCGCCGCCTCGGCGCCGTGGGCGAGCGCGGTCACCGCGTTGGCGAGCACGATCTTGGCCTCGTTGATCTCGGCGCCTTCAAGCGCGCCGAGCCGGTCGCATTCCTCGACGTTGAGCTCTGTGTAGAGCTTGAGGAACCGCCCGACATCGGCATCGGTCGTATTGCGCCAGAACTGCCAGAACTCGTAGGGCGAGAGCATCTCGCCATTCAGCCAGACCGCACCCGACTGGCTCTTGCCCATCTTCTTGCCGTCCGAGGTGGTCAGGAGCGGCGAGGTCAGCCCGTAGACCTCGTCGTCGAGGATCCGGCGGGTGAGGTCGATGCCGTTGACGATATTGCCCCACTGGTCCGATCCGCCCATCTGCAGGAGGCAGCCGTAGCGCCGGTGCAGTTCGAGGAAGTCGTAGGCCTGCAGGATCATGTAGTTGAACTCGAGGAAGCTCAGGCTCTGCTCGCGGTCGAGCCGCGATTTGACGCTCTCGAACGACAGCATCCGGTTGACCGAGAAATGCCGCCCGATGTCGCGCAGGAAATCGAGGTAATTGAGCGTATCGAGCCACTCGGCGTTGTTGAGCATCAGGGCGTCGCTCGGCGCGTCGCCAAAGCTCACATAGGCCGAAAAGACCCGCTTGATGCCGGCGATGTTGTCGTCGATCTGGGCGGGCGTGAGGAGCGGCCGCTCCTCGGCCCGGAACGACGGATCGCCGACCTTGGTCGTGCCGCCGCCCATCAGGACCAGGGGCTTGTGGCCGGTCTTCTGCAGCCACCTGAGCATCATGATCTGGATCAGCGAGCCCACGTGCAGCGAGGGCGCCGTCGCGTCGAAGCCGATATAGGCCGGCACCACGCCCTTCGCCAAAGCCTCGTCCAGCCCCTGATAATCGGTGCAGTCGGCGAGGAAGCCGCGTTCCATCATCACGCGCATGAAATCGGATTTCGGGTGGTAGGTCATCGCGGTCTCGTCCATTCTCGTGCCGTAACCGCTATATCGGCGGGCGGGTCCGAGGGAAAGGGCATGATGAAGGCAAAGGCGGTCTGGGCTCTGGGTGCCATGTCGGGAACCTCGCTCGACGGGGTGGACGCGGCGCTGGTGAAAACCGATGGCGAGCGCATTCACGCCTTCGGCCGCACCGCCTACCGATCCTATTCGGATACAGAGCGCGGGGTGATCCGCGCCGCCCTCGGCCGCTGGCCCGGCGAGGCGGGCGTCGGCGAGGCCGCCGAGGTCGTCGAGACCGCCCATGCCGGGCTTCTCTCCACCCTCGCGGGCGAGACCGAGGTCGTTGGCTTCCACGGCCAGACGCTGGCCCATGATCCGGGCGGGCGCGGCACCCATCAGGCCGGCGACGGCGCGGTTCTGGCCGAGGTGCTCGGCCTGCCGGTCGTGTGGGATTTCCGCTCGACCGATGTGGAAATGGGCGGGCAGGGCGCGCCGCTTGCCCCCTTCTTCCATTTCGCCTGCGCGAAATGGATCGGCGCCACTCAGCCCCTCGCCTTCCTCAACCTCGGCGGGGTCGGCAACCTCACCTGGCTTGACCCGACCGCGCCCGCGCCGGACGCGCCCGGCGCCTGCCTCGCCTTCGACACCGGCCCCGCCAATGCGCCGGTCAACGATCTCATGCAGGCGCGGCGCGGCCTTGCGCTCGACGAGGGAGGCGCGCTCGCCGCCGGAGGCAAGCCCGACGAGGCGGTCGTCGCCCGCTTCCTCGATCACCGTTACTTCCGCAGGATGCCGCCGAAATCGCTCGACCGGAACGACTTCCACGGCCTCCTCGCCGCGGTCGAACATCTCGCCGACGCCGATGCCGCCGCGACCCTCACCGCCGCCGCCGCCGCCGCCGTGGCGCGGGGGGCCGAGCATTTCCCGGCCCCGGTCTCGCGGCTTCTGGTCACCGGCGGCGGGCGCCACAACGAAACGCTTATGGCGATGCTCGCGCGCCTTATGGACTGCCCGGTCGAGCCGGTCGAGGCCGCGGGCCTTGATGGCGACATGCTCGAGGCGCAGGCCTTCGCCCATCTCGCGGTGCGGGTGATGCGCGGGCTGCCGACTTCCTGCGCCACGACCACCGGGGTCGCGGCCGCGGTCGGCGGGGGGCGGGTCAGCCGGCCCGACGCCGCCGCTTCCGCGACTGGCTAAGCATCGAGCCGGTGTAGAGAACGAGCGCCGCCCAGATCATCGGGAAGGCCACGGCGCGGGCGCTGCCGAAGGGCTCGCCGAAGACGAAGACCGCGGTGAGGAAGATCATCGTCGGCGCGATGTATTGCATGATCGCGATGGTCGAGAGCCGGAGGAGCTTCGCGCCATTTGCATAGAGGATAAGTGGTATCGCGGTCACCACGCCGCAGCCGAGAAGCATCGCCGTGTCGAAGGGCACGCCCTGCAGGAAATGGCTCTCGCCCTTTGCGGCCAGCCAGATCACATAGGCAAGCGCCGGGGGCGTGAGCAGCAGCACCTCGAGCATGAAGCCCTGATTGGGTCCGATCGGCAGCTTCTTCTTGAGAAATGCGTAGCAACCCCAGGTCAAAGTCAGCGCCAGCGCGACGAAGGGCAGCCGCCCGGCCTCGACGGTCAGGATCGCCACCGCGACCGCGGCGAGACCGATCGCCAGCCATTGCGCCGGGCTAAGCCTTTCGCGCAGAAGCACCGCCCCGAGGAGGACCGAGAAGAGCGGATTGATGTAATAGCCGAGTGCTGCCTCGAGCGCCTGGCCCGAGCCGATCGCCCAGACATAGATGCCCCAGTTGAGCGAAATGAGCGCCGCCGTCACCACCGCCATCGCGACCATGCGCGGGCTGCGGAGTGCGGCACGCAGGTCCGCGGTGCGGCCGAGCGCGACGAGGATCAGGCCCGCGACCGGCACCGACCAGAGCACCCGGTGGGCGATGACCTCGGCCGGCGTCACATGGGCCAGCGCCTTCATGTAGAGCGGCAGGAAACCCCAGAGCAGATAGGCCGAAAGCGCGAAGCCGAAGCCGGCGAGGCTGTCGTCGTTCTTCGGGGCTTGAATCGGGGTATCGGTCATCGGCGGGCTCGGGATCGGGAACACCGCCTGCCTACCCGATCGGGCGGGGCGGCGCCATGCGAACATTGTGGCGGGTACATTGCGGGCCGGTGCCCGGCCTCAGCGGCGGCGGGCGAGGTAGTCGAGGGTGAAGGCGGCATAACTGTCGGCGGTGACCTTCAGCTCGTCCCGGATCAGCCGGTGCAGTGCGGGCAGCTTGTGGAACGGGACCGCCGGAAAGACGTGGTGCTCGACATGGTAGGGCATGTTCCAGGCGAGGAACCGCACGACCCGGGTGGTGAAGGTGGTTCGGGTGTTCTCGAACATGTTCGCGACCGTCGGGCAGTCGCCATGCTCGGCGAGGAGATAGAGCCGGAGGAACGGCTGGCCGAGGAGGGCCGGAACCAGCCAGACCCAGATGAGGACCGGCGACCAGAAAAGCGTGAGCGCCGCCACCGCGTAGAGCGCGAGCATCACGCGCGCCTCGCGCTCGGCGCGGCCGCGCGCGGCGTCGGGCAGGAAGGCGGGCCGCTCGCGCCCGAGCACCAGCCGCCAAAGAAGCCGCGCGTTGGCCCACCAGACCGGCAGGCCCAAGACATGCCGGACCCAGCCGCGCATATCCGTCGGCTTCTCGCCCTCGAGCTCGGGATCGCGGCCGGGGATGTTGGTGAAGCGGTGATGCGCGAGGTGGAAGTAGCGGAACCACTCGAAGGGCAGCAGGATCAGGACGCCGCAGACGCGACCGACCCAATCACTGAGGCGCGCCGACTGGAACGGCGTGCGGTGCGTGCATTCATGCTCGAGCGTGAAGAGGAAGATCACCAGCACGCCCTGGACCGGCAGGAGGAGCGGCCAGAACGGCACGCGGAGCGCGATGAGCGCGCCAGTCAGAAGGATGAGCCCGCCATGCAGCGCCAGATGGACGAGCCCCGCGCGGTCGCTCGTCCCGGTCAGCGCCGCCTTCTCGGCCACGGGCAGCGCGGCGAGAAACGACCGGTGGTCGATCTCCCCATGCGGTTTTCCACCCTGATGCGCTATACTGTCCTCGGAGGTCATGGCGCATCCTCGCCGAAACCCCGCTCACCGGCAAGCGGGCCGCGGGGTTTGAGATGGGTCAAGGCGCGCCCCTGCCGGGTTAGGCAAAGTGGTGCGAAAACAAGCAGAAAGGACAATAGATGACGGTAACCGCGCGGCAGTCCGCGATGATCCGCGAAAGCTTTCACCGGCTCAGGGAACGGCTCGAACCCGCTTCGGTCTATTTCTACGAGGCGCTGTTCCGCCGCGACCCCTCGCTACGGGCGATGTTCCGCGACGACCTCGCGGGTCAGGGCATGAAGTTCATGACCACGCTCGGCATCGTGATCGAGAACCTCGAAAGCCCCGAGGCGCTGGGCGAGCGGTTCGCCGAGCTTGGCCGCGGCCATGCCCTGATCGGCGTCAAGGCCGCGCATTTCGCACCGATGGGCGAGGCGCTGATCGAGACCCTGCGCAACGAGCTCGGCGGCGAGTTCACACCCGAGCTGGAAGAGGCCTGGCGCGCCGCCTATGCCGAGTTGTCGGAACGGGTGATCCGCCGCGGCGGGATCGAGTGACCGGCTAGCTTTGTCGCGCAATCCATTGATCTAAAAAGAAAACCCGCCGGAGGCGGGTTTGCCTCCGGCGGGGGTATTTGGACAATAGAGATATCAGCCGCGCAGAATCGAGCGGCCGGCATATTCCGCCGTCTCGCCCAGCATTTCCTCGATGCGGATCAGCTGGTTGTACTTCGCGAGCCGGTCGGAGCGGGCGAGCGAGCCGGTCTTGATCTGGCCGCAGTTGGTCGCGACCGCGAGATCGGCGATGGTCGCGTCCTCGGTTTCGCCCGAGCGGTGCGACATCACGTTGGTGTAGCGGGCGCGGTGGGCCATGTCGACGGCCTGCAGGGTCTCGGTCAGCGTGCCGATCTGGTTGACCTTCACGAGCATGGAGTTGGCGCAGCCCTTGGCGATGCCCTCGGCGAGGCGGGCGGGATTGGTGACGAAGAGGTCGTCGCCGACGAGCTGGCACTTCGCCCCGAGGACGTCGGTGAGATGCTTCCAGCCCGCCCAGTCATCCTCGGCGCAGCCATCCTCGATCGAGATGATCGGGTAGTCCTTCACCAGCGCCTCGAGATAGGCGACGTTCTCCTCGGACGTGAGAGTTTTCCCTTCGCCGGAAAGTACATACTTGCCGTTCTTGAAGTATTCCGTCGAGGCGCAGTCGAGCGCGAGATAGATGTCCTCGCCCGGGCGGTAACCGGCCTTCTCGATCGATTTCAGGATGAAGTCGAGCGCGTCGCGGGTGGAGGAGAGGTTCGGCGCGAAGCCGCCCTCGTCGCCGATCCCGGTCGAAAGCCCCGCCGCCGACAGTTCCTTCTTCAGCGTGTGGAAGACCTCCGAGCCCATCTGCACCGCGCCGCGGATGTCGGGGGCGGCGACCGGCATGATCATGAATTCCTGGATGTCGATCGGGTTGTCGGCATGCTCGCCGCCATTGATGATGTTCATCATCGGCACCGGCAGGACCCGCGCCGAGGTGCCGCCGACATAGCGGTAGAGGGGCTGCATGGTGAAATCCGCCGCCGCCTTGGCGACCGCGAGCGAGACGCCGAGGATCGCGTTGGCGCCGAGCCGGCCCTTGTTCTCGGTACCGTCGATCTCGATCATCAGCCGGTCGATCGCCACCTGCTCGGTCGCGTCCTCGCCGATGAGGTTCTCGGCGATCTCGCCGTTGACGGCCGCGACCGCCTCGAGGACGCCCTTGCCCATGTAGCGCGACTTGTCGCCGTCGCGCTTCTCGACCGCCTCGTGGGCGCCGGTGGAGGCGCCCGACGGGACCGCGGCGCGGCCCATCGTGCCGTCTTCCAGCGTCACGTCGACCTCGACCGTCGGGTTGCCGCGGCTGTCGAGGATCTCGCGGGCGTGGATGTCGATGATGGTGCTCATGTTCGTCGGTCCTTTCGGCGGGAAATGGCTTTTGGCCGGGTGTTTACGCGCTCGCGCGCCATGAGGGAAGAGTGTTCACGCCGCCACCGCGGCGCGCGCCACCTTCCGCTCGCGCAGGTAGGTGTAGAAGGCCGCCGCGAGGATCAGCGCCGCCCCGGCGAGCGTCATTGCGTCGGGCCGTTCGGCGAAGACTGCGACCCCGATCGCGAGCGAGAAGACGAGCCGCGCATAGCGGAACGGCATCAGCGCCGAGGCGTCGGCATCGCGCATCGCCGCGACGATCGCGTAATAGCCCGCGGTGCCGCAGAGGATCGCGGCGCCGATCTGCGCGCCCGCGGTGGCGGTGATCGCCTCCGGCGCCGGCCCGATGACGAGCAGGAGCCCGCCCGCGACGACGAGCGCGAAGAAGCCGTGGAACGAGACCGCGAGCGAGGGCACCTCGGCCGGGATCCGCCGGGTGACGAGGTCGCGGAGCGCGATCGCCGCCACGGTGACGAGGACGAGCCCGGCCTCGGGCCGGAAGCCTTCCAGACTGGGGCGCAGGATCATCAGGACGCCCGCGAACCCCGCGCCGACCGCGCCCCAGCGCCGCCAGCCCACTGCCTCGCCGAAGACCAGCGCCGCGCCGGCCGTGACCGCGAGCGGCGTCGCCTGGAAGACCGCCGCGACGGTCGAGATCGGCACCAGCGACAGCGCGGTCACGAAGGAGACCGCCGCGACCGCCTCTGCGAGGCTGCGCAGCGCCACCTGGCGCACCGCGAGCGCCGCCCCGATCCGCCGCCAGCCGGCCGGTCCGGTCAGCGCCGCGAAGACCGCCGCACCGCCGAAGCCGAGGCAGATGAGCACCTGGCCGACCGGCAGGCTCGCGGTCAGCACCTTGATGAACGCGTCCTCGACCGAGAAGGCGGCCATCGAGAAGAGGACGAGAAGGATGCCGTGGAGGTTCTTCATGCGGACCATCTTGCGCTCGGACGCGCCGTGCAGAGCGCAATCGGGCGCTCCGCGCAAGCGAATTCGCCCCCGGTGCGGGATGAAAGCCCCCTTGGCGGGGCGGCAAGGGCGCTCTACCAATTGCGAAAACGGGGATGACGATGGGACTCGAGGACAGAAGCGGCTGGATCGCGCTGGCGGGGCAGGCGGCGGCGTTTCCCGCCGTCGCGGGCGATGTGACGGCGGAATATGCGATCGTCGGCGGCGGCGTGACCGGCCTCGCCGCGGCGCGCAGGTTGGCCGAAATCGCGCCCGGAAAGCGGATCGTGCTGATTGACGGCAAGCGGCTCGGGCAGGGGGCCAGCGCGCGCAATTCGGGCTTCGCCGTCGCCCATGAAAGCCCCGTCCATGCCGACCTCAGTTCTCCGGAAGGACGCGCACGTTACGCTCTGACGAACCGGATCGACCTCGCCGGCGTAGCCGAGCTTCACCGCCTCGTGGCGGCGCATCGCATCGACTGCGACTGGGAGGACACCGGCACGATCTACGCCGCGCATAACGTGGCGAATTTCGACACGCTGCACCGGCACTGGAAAAGCTCTAAGGACCTCGGCATCGACGCGGAATTGATCGAGCGCGACGCCCTCGCGCGCCGCCTCGGCACCAGCCATTACGGCCTCGGCGTGGAGACCCGGGGTGGCGCGCTCCTGCAACCCGGCAAGCTCCTGCGTGGCCTCGTCGAGGCCCTCCCTCCCGCGGTCGAAGCCTTCGAAAATTCGCCGGTCCGGCGGATCGCCCGTGCTGGCGCGGGCTGGTCGCTTGAACTCGACCTCGGCACCGTCCGCGCGGCAAAGGTCATCGTCGGCGTCAACGCCTTCCTGCCGAGGCTCCGGCTGAAACGGATGCGGGTCTTCCCTCTCGCTTTGACGGCGAGCCTGACGCGTGCCTTGAGCGCGGAGGAGGAGGAACGGATCGGCCGACCCGACAGCTGGGGCATCCTCTCGCCACGCCCGCTCGGGGCCACGGTGCGGCTGACACGGTCGCGCCGGATCCTGATCCGCAACACCGCCGAATACGCGCGTGGCGGGATCACGCCGGCGATGCTCGCGGCGCGGCGCCGGGTCCATGCCGAGGGGCTCGCCCGCCGCTTCCCCTTCCTCGGGGAGGCCGATATCGAGCACAGCTGGTCCGGTGCAGTCTGCATCAGCCGCAACGAACGGCCCGTCTTCGAGGAGACCGCGCCGAGCCTCTTCCTCTGCGGTTGCTACAACGCCTCGGGTCTGTCGCGCGGCACGATCCTCGGCCGCCTGATCGCGGATCTGGCCGAGGGCGGCGCTGACCCGCTGCTTGCTGACGCCATCGCGCTCGGCGGGCCGAGTCTGATCCCGCCGAGGCCGGTCTTCGATATCGGAGCGAAGCTCAGGCTAGCCTGGGAGCGGCGGCGCGGCGCGACCGAGATATAAGCCCGAGCCCCGAGTCAGCTCTTCTTCAGCGGCACCCCGAACAGTTCCAGCCTGTGGCCCTTCAGCCGGTAGCCGAGGCGCTTGGCGATCTTGTCCTGCAGCGCCTCGATCTCCGCGTCGACGAACTCGATCACCTCGCCGGTCGTGAGGTCGATGAGATGGTCGTGATGCTCACGCTCGGCATCCTCGTAGCGCGCCCGGCCGTCGCCGAATTCGAGCTTGTCGAGGATCCCCGCCTCGTCGAAGAGCTTCACCGTCCGGTAGACCGTCGCGAGCGAGATCTTCGGGTCGACGGCGCAGGCGCGGGCATAGAGCACCTCGGCATCCGGGTGGTCGTCGGATTCCTCCAGGACGCGCGCGATGACCCGCCGCTGCTCGGTCATCCTGAGGCCCTTGGCCTCGCAACGTTCGATGATCGACAGGCGCATGGCCGCTCCGGACTTCGTGGTTCTAGCGGTTTAGGGGAAATCTCGCGGGGCGTGAAGGCCGAAATGCCGGGACGGCGACTGCGACGCGGAAGGGAATGGTAAGCCTCGCCCGTGACAGGTAACCCGGCCCCGCCCCCCCCGCCATCCCGGGTCCCGAGCGGCTGCGGGCTCAGACCGGCCAGATCCACCAGACATAGCCGCCGTATCCCGCGAGCAGCGCCGCCCCCTCGCGCCGGGTGATGCGAAAACCCGTATAGGCGGCGGCGATCAGCAGGACCGACATCAATACCATCGCCGGAATGTCGAACCCCACGATCTGCTCGGGCACCTCGGTCGGCGCGATCAGCGCGGTGGCACCGCCGATGCCGAGGATGTTGTAGATGTTCGAGCCGACGATGTTGCCGAAGGCGACGTCGCTCTGGCGGCGAATGGCGGCGACGACCGAGGTCACCAGCTCGGGCATCGAGGTCCCGACCGCGACGATGGTGAGCCCGATCACGGTCTCGGAGATCGCCATCGAACGCGCCAGTGCCACCGCGCCATCGACCAGGAAGCCGCCGCCGGCCATGACGAGGAGGAGCCCGCCGACCGCGGTCGCAAGCGACAGCGGCATGCCCGGCCCGGCCACGGGCGAGGGGGTGACCGCGGGATCGACGGCTTCGAGCGCCGCGGCCTTGTCGTAGGCCGCGCCGTGATCGGCGCCCGCCGACACCCGTTCCATCCGGAAGGCGAGATAGATGTAGACGGCGAGCGCCGCGACGAAGACCAGCCCGACGCCGCGCGACATCGGCATGGCCCAGGCGATCGCGGCGAAGGCCAGGGCGACGGCCAGCATGACGCCGCCGTCGCGGCGGAGCGCGGCCGAGCTGACCGCGATCGGCGCGAGCAGCGCCGCGGTGCCGCCGATCAGGAGGATGTTGGCGATGTTCGAGCCGACGATATTGCCGTAGGCGATGCCGGGCGAACCGGCCAGCGCGGCCCGGACCGAGGTCACGAGCTCGGGCATCGAGGTGCCGAAGCCCACCAGCGTGAGGCCGATCACCAGCGGCGAGACGCCGAGCCGCTCGGCGACGCGCACCGCGCCCCGCACCAGAAACTCGCCGCCGAGGACAAGGAGAACGAGACCGCCGAGGAGCGGGAGCCAGATGTCGAACATGGTGGGCCTTTATGTCGGTGGGAGCCGTCGGACCTAGATGCGGATCGCGCCACCACACCTGCAAGGGGGCGCCTGAAATAAAGCGCCGAGCGGGGGCGATCGCCCGCGCCGACCGACAGCGGCGATGTCGCGAACGGGAAAGACCGCCCGCCGCCCGGCTGAAAGGCTGGGTCCGACAAGGAGGCGCCATGGACCAACAGCATCGCCGCCGGGGCCGGGCCGCGCGCCGCACCGAAGCGCCGGCGCGGGTCGTGGACTACCGCCATCTCCGCCACCCCTTCGCGCCGCAGAAGGTGCTCTCCGACGACGCCGTCGCCGCCATCCACGAGATGGCGCTGCGCCTCCTCGAGGAACTCGGTCTGCGCGTCCTCTTGCCCGAGGCGCGGGCGCTCTACGCGGCCGGCGGGGCGCTCGTCGACGAGGGAACCGAGATGGTCCGCCTCGGCCGCGACATCGTCGCCGCCGCGCTCACCTCGGCGCCGCGCAGCATCCGCATGCGCGCCCCGAACTCCGACCGCGACCTGACCTACGAGGAGGGCGCCCTCATCTTCTCGCCCGCCGGCGGCTGCCCCAACGCCACCGACGCGCTGCGCGGCCGCCGCCCCGGCAATCTCGCGACCTATCTGGAGACGCTGAAGCTGCACCAGAGCTTCGACGTGATTCACAAGCTCGGCCCCTCGGCCGAGCCGCAGGACGTTCCCGCGCCCCTGCGCCACTACGCGATGATGAAGGGCCAGCTCACGCTCTCCGACAAGCCCCTCTTCGTCTATGCCCGCGGCCGCGCCCAGGTCGCGGAGAGTTTCGAGATGATCCGCCTCGCGATGGGGCTCCCGGAGGAGGACTTCGCCGCCGGCGCCTGGGCCACCACGGTGATCAACACCAACTCGCCGCGCCAGATCGACAAGCCGATGGCCGAGGGCATCATCGACTTCGCCCGCGCCGGCCAGCTTTCGATCATCACGCCCTTCTGCCTCTCCGGCGCTATGGCCCCGGTGACGGTCGAGGGTGCCTTGGTCCTCCAGCACGCCGAATGCCTCGCCGGGATCACGCTCGCCCAGCTCGCCAGGCCCGGCGCGCCGGTCAGCTACGGCGGCTTCTCGTCGAACGTCGACATGAAGTCCGGGGCGCCTGCCTTCGGCACGCCCACCCATATCCGCATGGCGATCGGCACCGGTCAGCTCGCCCGCCATGTCGGCCTGCCCTGGCGCTCGGCCGCCGGTTCCGCCTCCAACACCGCCGATATGCAGGCGGCGGGCGAGAACCACATGGGGCTTTGGGCCAACCTCATGGCCAATGCCACGCTGACGGTGCATTCCGCGGGCTGGCTCGAGGGCGGGCTCACCTTCGGCTACGAGAAGTTCATCAACGACATCGAGGCGCTGCAGACCATCGCCGAGCTCTGCGCGCCCCTGGCCTCCACTCCCGACGACCTCGCTTGGGACGCCTTGCAGGATGTCGCCCCCGGCGGCCATTTCTTCGCCACCCAGCATACGATGGACCGCTTCGACCGCGCCTTCTATGCTCCCCTCGTCGCCGATCTCTCGAACCACGGCACCTGGGAAGCCGCCGGCGCCCGCACATCGACGGAGCGCGCGACGCAGATCTGGCAGCAGGTGCTCGCCGACTACCGCCCCCCCGAGGGCGCGGCCGAGCGCGGCGAGCGCATCGCCGCCTTCATCGCCCGCCGCAGCGCCGAGGGCGGCGCGCCGCCCGCGGATTGACCCGCCGCGGCCGGGACCGAAAACCACCTCGGAAACGGCATCACGCCGGACTTGACTTTGCGGCGCTCCTGCCCGATAAGCCCGCATCCCGGCGAGGCCATGCCCCGACCGGGATTCTTAAGTTTGCAACGATCGTCCCCGAAACGGGGACGCGCTGTCCGAGGCGGGGACACCCGAAACACCGGTCGAGACCGGGGCCACAGGGCGCGGCAGAGAAAGGAAAGACCCATGTTCGCGGTCCTCAAGACCGGTGGCAAGCAGTACAAGGTTCAGGCGGGCGACGTGCTCCGCGTGGAACTCATCGCCGCCGCCGCTGGTGAAAAAGTCCAGTTCAACGAGATCCTGATGGTCGGCGGCGACAAGCCGGTGCTTGGCGAGCCGCTCGTCAAGGGCGCGGCCGTGCAGGCCGAAGTCATCGACGACATCAAGGCCGACAAGGTCATCACCTTCTGGAAGCGCCGCCGCAAGCACTCCTCGCAGCGCACCCGTGGCCACCGCCAGAAGTTGACGCTCGTCCGCGTCACCGACATCCTCGCCTCGGGCGCGGAAAAGTCGGGCGTGAAGGAAGCGATCGGCACCGCCGCCGCCCGCGTCGCCGCGCATGACAATACGCCGGCCGGCGAGGCCAAGGCCGAGAAGAAGGCTGCCCCGGCGAAGAAGGCCTCGGCCAAGAAGGCCGAGGCGAAAGCCGCCCCGGCGAAGAAAGCCCCGGCCAAGAAGGCCGCGGCCAAGACGAAGGAGTAACACCCCATGGCACACAAGAAGGCAGGCGGTTCCTCCCGCAACGGCCGCGACTCCGCTGGCCGGCGTCTCGGCGTCAAGCTCTACGGCGGCCAGGCCGCCCAGCCGGGCGCGATCATCGTGCGCCAGCGCGGCACCACCTGGTGGCCGGGCGAGGGCGTCGGCATGGGCCGCGACCACACGATCTTCGCGACCGCCGAAGGCCGCGTGACGTTCCGGAAGGGCCTCAAGGGGCGCACCTTCATTTCGGTCCTCCCGGCGGCGGAGGCAGCCGAGTAAGCCGAAGCCTTACCGTTCGATCGTAAGGGGGACCGGCCGAAAGGCCGGTCCTTTTCGTTTCCGCGGGATCCCCTGTCCGTGCGGATCCGGTTCACGATCGTCGGCGCGATTATCGGCCGCGAGGACGCGCAGGGGGATTGATCGGGCCATGCTCCCGCCCCATTTCGGGTGTATCGGCAAACAAGGCGCCACCACCGCGGCAGCGGGAAAGGCGTCAGAGTGAGAGTTATGCAGGGTTCGGGGCCGGTAGGGGGCCACGTTCCGGCTTTGTGTTTCTCGGGAGGAAGGAAGGCATGATCCAGGAACCCATCGTCGTGCAACCCGCCCTGGCGGCCGAACGTTTCGTACTGCGCGCGCTCCGGCGCTCGGATGCCGGGCTGATCGCGATGTACATGGCCGACAAGCGGATCGCCGAGGGCAGCCGCGCGATCCCGAATCCACTGCCGCCGGGCGCGACCGAGGCCTTCATCACCCGCGCCCTGTCGGAGGGCCGCGACACCGATGTCTGGGTCATGGACGGGTCCGAGCGCGGCCATGCCGAGGTCCTGGGCCTCGTCAGCCTGACCCATATGGAGCGCGAGCAGAGCGAGATCACCTACTGGGTGGCGCCCGCCTTCTGGAACACCGGCTACGCCTCCGAGGCGGTCCGCGCCATCGTCGAGGCCAACCCGCACCGCTCGCGCACGCTCTTCGCCGAGGTCTTCCAGGACAATCCCGGCTCGGCCCGGGTGCTGACGAACTGCGGCTTCGAATACCTCGGCGACGCCGAGGCCTTCTCGGTCGCGCGCGGCGCCACGGTCCCGACCTGGACCTATCTGCGCAAGATGGCCTGAGCGGATGCCGCGCCGCGCCGTGATCCACACGGCGCGGCTTATCCTGCGCCCCCCGATCCCGGACGATGCGCCCGCGATCTCCGCGGCGCTCGCGGACTGGGAGGTCACGCGCTGGCTCTCCGCGCCGCCTTGGCCCTATGGGATAGGTGACTCGCGGGCGTTCCTGTCGGACGCCGGCACCGCCGATCATTGGGCGATCGACCACGGCGGCGCCCTCGCCGGGCTGATCGGCACGAAGCCCGATCTCGGCTACTGGCTCGCGCGCCGGTTCTGGGGCGGCGGCCTGATGCAGGAAGCGGCGGGCGCGGTCGTCGCGGCCCATTTTGCCGATCCCGATGCGGGCCCGCTGGCATCCGGCCATTTCGAGGGCAACGACCGCTCTGCCCGGGTGCTGCTGTGGCTCGGCTTTGCCTACCGGGGCACCGGGCCCGCCTTCGCCCGCCCCCTCGGCCGCGAGGTCACGATCCGCCGGATGGAGCTGACCCGCGCGGACTGGCACGCCGCTCCCCTCGGCACCGCGCGGCCGGCGCCGTAACCCGTCGCGCTCGACCGGGACGTGGCGCGGCGTCCCCGAGAGACCCGGCTTCCCGCGCGACCGGCACCGGTCCGGATCTGGCGCCGCCCCACCGCATCTTCTTCATTGCCGAAATACCCCGGGGGGTGCGGGGGGCTGGCCCCCCGCTTCCTTCGCCCGAAGCGCGACCGACCCCTTAACCCGCCGCGCGCCCGGGCCATACCATTTGCCGACCCTTCGCCGACGCCCCGCCGCCCTTGCGAAAACCGCCGCCACGGGCTATCGCCACTCGACCCCAAGGAAAGCGCTGCCATGAAGTTCCTCGACCTCGCCAAAGTCTACATCCGCTCCGGCGGCGGCGGTGCGGGCTGCGTCTCGTTCCGGCGCGAGAAGTTCATCGAGTTCGGCGGCCCCGACGGCGGCGACGGCGGCAACGGCGGCTCGGTCTGGGCCGAGGCGGTCGAGGGGCTGAACACGCTCATCGACTTCCGCTACCAGCAGCATTTCTTCGCCAAGTCCGGCCAGCCCGGCATGGGCTCGCAGCGCACCGGCAAGTCGGGCGACGACATCGTGCTGAAAGTGCCGGTCGGCACCGAGATCATCGACGAGGACGAGGAGACGCTGATCGCCGACCTCACCGAGGTCGGCCAGCGGGTGCTCCTCGCCCAGGGCGGCAACGGCGGCTGGGGCAACCTGCGCTTCAAGTCCTCGACCAACCGCGCCCCCTCCCGCGCCAATCCCGGTCAGGACGGGGTGGAACGCACGATCTGGCTGCGGCTCAAGCTCATCGCCGATGCCGGGCTGCTCGGGCTGCCGAATGCCGGCAAGTCGACCTTCCTCGCCGCGGTCTCGAACGCGCGGCCGAAGATCGCGGACTATCCATTCACGACGCTCGTGCCCAACCTCGGCGTCGTCGGCATCGACGGCAAGGAATTCGTCATGGCCGACATTCCCGGCCTGATCGAGGGCGCCTCGGAGGGCCGTGGCCTCGGCGACCAGTTCCTCGGCCATGTCGAGCGCTGCTCGGTGCTCCTCCACCTCGTGGACGGCACCTCCTCGACGATCGCCAAGGACTACCGCACGATCATCACCGAGCTCGAGGCCTATTCCGGGACGCTGGCCGAGAAGCCGCGGATCACCGCGCTGAACAAGATCGACGCGCTCGACGCGAAAACGCTGGCCAACCGCAGGCGCAGCCTTGAAAAGGCCTCCGGCGGTCCGGTCCACGCGATCTCGGGCGTCTCCGGCGCGGGCGTGCCGGGGGTGCTGCGCGCGCTTCACCGGGTGATTTCGGCGGACCGGGCCGAGGACGGCCCCGAGGAGGGGACATGGCAGCCCTGACCCCCGACATCGGCGCCGCGCGCCGGCTCGTCGTCAAGATCGGCTCGGCGCTTCTCGTCGACCGTGCCGGCGGGCTGAAGCGCGACTGGCTCGCGGGTCTCGCCGAGGACGTGGCCATGATCAAGGCGCGCGGCGCCGACGTGATCCTCGTTTCTTCCGGCTCGATCGCGCTCGGCCGCGGCGTCCTCGGCCTGCCCGCGGGCGCCCTCACGCTCGACCAAAGCCAGGCCGCCGCCGCGGTCGGCCAGATCCGCCTCGCGCGGGCCTACGAGGAGGTGCTGGCGCCGCACGGGCTCACGGCCGGGCAGGTGCTGGTGACGCTCGAGGATACCGAGAACCGCCGCCGCTATCTCAATTCCCGCGCGACGATGGAGATGCTTCTCGGCCTCGGCGTGGTGCCGATCGTGAACGAGAACGACACGGTCGCGACCGACGAGATCCGCTTCGGCGACAACGACCGGCTCGCGGCACAGATCGCGGTGACGATCGGGGCCGACCAACTCGTGCTCCTGTCGGACGTCGACGGCTTCTACTCGGCCAATCCGAAGGAGGACCCGACCGCGCGGCGCTTCGACCTCGTCGAGCGGATCACGCCCGAGATCGAGGCGATGGCGGGCGATCCGGTCTCGGGCCTGTCCAAGGGCGGGATGAAGACCAAGCTCATGGCGGCGAAGACCGCGGTCGCCGGCGGCTGCGCGATGGCGATCATGGAAGGCTCGGTGAAGCGGCCGCTCTCGGCGCTGGCGGCGGGGGCGGCGAAGACCTGGTTCCTCGGCCAGGGCGACCCGCAAGTCGCGCGCAAGCGCTGGATCGCGGCGATGAAGCCGAGGGGCGAGATCCGGCTCGATGCCGGCGCGGTTACGGCGCTCGGGGCCGGCAATTCGCTCCTGCCCGCCGGGGTGACCGCGGTTGCGGGCGCCTTCGGGCGCGGCGATCCGGTGGCGATCCTCGGGCCCGGGGGCGAGGCGCTCGCCAAGGGGCTTGTGCGCTATTCGGCCGAGGAGGCCCGCGCGATCGCGGGCCGGCGCTCGGGTGACATCGCGGCCATTCTCGGCTATGCCGGGCGCGGGCCGATCGTGCATCGCGACGACATGGCGTTCTGAGGGGAGCGCGCTGGCGCGCGCGGCCTCCGGCAGGGATATTGGGGGCAAGATGAAGATGCAGGAGATCTCCGACATGGCGGCGCTGATGGCCGGGATCGGCCGGGCGGCGCGGGCGGCGGCGGCGGAGCTTGCCTTCGCGGCGCCCGAGGCGAAGCGCGCCGCACTCGAGGCGGCGGCGGACGCGGTCTGGACGGGGCGCGAGGCGATCATCGCGGCGAATGCCGAGGACCTGGCCTTCGGCCGTGACAAGGGCCTCAGCCCGGCGATGATGGACCGGCTGATGCTCGACGAGGCGCGGATCGGCAGCATCGTGGCGGGTCTGCGCTCGGTCGCGGCGCAGGCCGATCCCGTGGGCGCGGTGGTCGCGGAGTGGGACATGCCCTCGGGGCTTCACATCCGCCGGGTGCGGACGCCGCTCGGCGTCGTCGGCGTGATCTACGAGAGCCGGCCGAACGTCACCGCCGATGCCGGCGCGCTTTGCCTCAAGTCCGGCAACGCGGTGATCCTGCGCGGCGGGTCGGAAAGCTTCCATTCCTCCCGCGCGATCCATGCCTGTCTCGTGGCGGGGCTGAAGGCGGCGGGCCTGCCAGAGGCGGCGATCCAGCTCGTGCCGACCCGTGACCGGGCGGCGGTGGCGGAGATGCTCAGGGCGGTCGAGTTCATCGACGTGATTGTGCCGCGGGGCGGCAAGGGGCTCGTCGGTCTCGTGCAGAAGGAGGCGCGGGTGCCGGTCTTTGCCCATCTCGAGGGCATCTGCCATGTCTATGTCGACAAGGACGCCGACCCGGAGAAGGCGATGAAGGTCGTGCTGAACGCCAAGACCCGGCGCACCGGGATCTGCGGCGCGGCGGAATGCCTGCTTGTCCATCGCGACGTCGCCGCGACGCTCGGGCAGGGGATCGTCGATGCGCTGATGGCGGCGGGGGTCGAGGTCCGGGCCGAGGGGCTGCGGGGCAGCAGGCCGGCGTCGGCGGAGGATTTCGGCCGCGAGTTTCTCGACATGATCATCGCGGCCAGGGTCGTGGATGACGTTGACGCGGCGATCGCCCATATCCGCCGCTACGGCTCCTCCCACACCGAGGCGATCATCACCGAGAGTGACGCGGCGGCCGAGCGGTTCTTCACCCGGCTCGACAGCGCGATCCTGATGCGGAACGCCTCGACCCAGTTCGCCGATGGCGGCGAGTTCGGCATGGGCGCGGAGATCGGCATCGCCACCGGCAAGATGCATGCCCGCGGCCCGGTCGGCGCCGAGCAGCTCACCTCGTTCAAGTATCTCGTCACCGGCGACGGCACCGTGCGCACGTGACCGCGGAGCCGACCGACGCCGAGCTTGCCGCCCGCTACCGGTCTCGGATCGAGACCGAGCTGGCCGAGCTCGACGCCGCGAGCGAGGCGACGAGCGGGGATCGTGCGCCGGTCACGCTCGACCAGCAGAGCGTCGGGCGGCTGAGCCGGATGGACGCGTTGCAGGGCCAGGCGATGGCGGCGGCGCTCGAGGCGCGGCGCGGGCAGCGACGGCTGGCGCTCGAGGCAGCACTTAGGCGGATCGGCGCGGGCGAGTTCGGCTGGTGCGCCCGCTGCGGCGATTTCATCGGCGCGGGCCGGCTCGACATCGACCCGGCGGCGATGACTTGCGTCGTCTGCGCCGGAGAGGCGCGTCAGTAGCCGAGCGCGATCCGGCCCTCGGCGCGGCTCACGCGCAGGCATCGGCCGAGCCGGGCGGCCTCTTCCGGCAGGAGCGCGAACTGGACATGGGCGGGGGAGACGGGGCCCGGCGCCGCGCCGTCGAGCCGCGCCCAGAGCGCGTCGTCGATCTTCATCTTCTCCGCCTGCGCCTCGATCCGCCAGCCGCCGTCATCGGCCGTGACCGTGATCCGTCCGCCGAAGGGCAGGGCGGTCTCGAGGCACTGCAGCACGAGGAAGGCGAGCTTGGTCTCGGGCCGCGGCGCATCGCCGGAGACGCGCCAGTCGATGGAGAGCCGCCCGCCGCGGGTCATGTCGTCGAGGATCGAACGGACCTCGCCCCGCGCCACGCTCTGGCCGGGCGGTGCGATGCCGTAGGCGATGCGGAAGAAGCGGATCCGCGCGGTGGCGTTCGACACGCTCTCGGAGATCAGCGCGATCTCGGGGCCGGCGGCATCGCCCGACATCATCAGCAACTCGACCCCGTTGCCGATCGCTCCCAAAGGGCTGATAAGGTCGTGGCAGATGCGCGATCCGAGAAGGGCCGTCAGGTCGGGATTGTCAAATGCCATCGGGGACTCCTTGGGCTGGAGGGCGGATCGTGAACGAAGTGCTGGAGCCGGGAATGCTGGTGCGCCATCCGGTCCATGAGGACTGGGGGCTCGGCCAGGTGCAGTCGCGCATCGGCCTGAAGATCACGGTGAATTTCGAACACGCCGGCAAGGTCGTGATCGACGGGACGCGGGTGGAACTCGTACTGGTCATGGACCCCGATGATTAACTTCCGGCTGTCAATGGCACGGTATCACAACCTATGAGGGTGTCAACGCGGGGTCGCATCGGCCTTCTGTTGCAAATGGCCGGGGCGCCGCCTAAAACCTCCGCCATTCCTTGGGACGCAATATCCGGGCGCCTGCGATGATCCCCGACACCACGCACTTCCAGGTCCGCCTTGCCGCCGGAGAGACCGACTTTCTGGCCGCGCAGCGTCTGCGCTACCGGGTCTTCGTCGAGGAGCTTGGCGGCGACGGGCCGCTCGTCGACCACGAGGGAAGGTTCGAGCGCGATGCCTTCGACCCGGTCAACGATCACCTGATCCTCGTCGACCGCCGCCGGGATGCGGCCGCGCTCGATCATGTCGTGGGGGTCTACCGGCTCCTGCGCGGCGACCAGGCGGAGGCGTTCGGCCGCTTCTATTGCGACAGCGAGTACGACCTTGCGCGGCTCCGCTCCTCGGGCCGGCGGCTGCTGGAACTTGGCCGATCCTGCGTCGATGCCGAGTATCGAGGCGGCACCGCGATGTTCCTCCTATGGAACGCGCTCGCCGATTATGTGCTCGAGCACGGGATCGAGGTGCTGTTCGGGGTCGCGAGCTTCCACGGCACCGATGTCGAGGCGCTGCGGATGCCGCTGTCTTGGCTCCACCACCACCATCTCGCGCCCGAGGCCTTGCGCGTCCGCGCCCTGCCGGAGCACTTCCAGCGCATGGATCTCGTCGCCCGCGACGCACTCGACCGGCGTGCGGCGATGGTCGAGATGCCGGCGCTGATCAAGGCCTATCTCCGGCTCGGCGGCTTCGTCGGCGAGGGCGCGTTCATCGACCGCGAGTTCAACACGACCGATGTCTTGCTCCTGATGGACACCGCCGCGATGAGCGACCGCCACAAGGGGTTCTACACCCGCAAGCACGAGGCGCGGGCGTGACCACCTGGCGCGCCGAGGCGCCGGGCGACCGGATGCGCGTCGGCCCGGTCGGGATCGCGCTCGCGACCCTGCGCGGCGGGGTGCTCGGCGTCGTGACCTACGGCGGGCTCGCGCTCCTCCTCGCGATCCGGCTGGTGGAGCGGCCCTTCGCCGGGCAGGACCGTCCGGTCTCGCCCCATGTCACGCGCATGGTCTGCCGCGCGGCGCTCGGGATCATCGGGCTCAGGTTCCGGGTCGAGGGCACGCCGATGCGGGATCATGGCGCGATCGTCGCCAACCATGCCTCCTGGCTCGACATCTTCACGCTGAATGCCTGCCAGTGCGTCTACTTCGTCTCCAAGTCGGAGGTGGCGGGCTGGCCGGGGATCGGCTGGCTCGCGCGGGCGACGGGGACCGCCTTCATCGCCCGCGATCCGCGCGCGGCCAAGGCCCAGCAGGAGCTCTTCGCCGACCGGATCCGCGCCGGTCACCGGCTTCTGTTCTTCCCTGAAGGCACCTCGACCGATGGCCGCCGGGTGCTGCCGTTCAAGTCGACGCTCTTCGCGGCGTTCCACGATCACGGGCTCGAACACGAGATGCGGATCCAGCCGGTCAGTGTCCTCTACCGGGCGCCCGAGGGACAGAGCCCGCGCTTCTATGGCTGGTGGGGTGACATGGCCTTCGCGCCGCATCTCCTGAAGACGCTGGCGCAGCCCCGGCAAGGCTCGGTCGAGGTGGTGTTCCATCCCCCAGTGCGCGTCGATGCCTTCGCCTCGCGCAAGGACCTCGCGCGGCATTGCGAGGAGGAAGTCCGGGCGCGGATCAAGACCGCGCTCGGCACCGACTACGGCAGCTGAGGCGCCGCCGTCAGGCGATGGGGGCGAGGAGCCGCTTGAGCGCCGCCACCGGGTCGGCGTCGGACCAGATCTCGGCGCCGATGCCGAGGAAGTCGGTGACCGGGGCGAGGGCCGCGACGAGCTCCGGCGTAAGGCCGCCCTCGGCGACGACCGGCACCTCGATCATCTCGGTCCACCAGTCGAAGAGGTCGGGCTCGGCCCGCGCGCCGGTGCCGAGCGCCGTCTCGCCCACCGGGCCGAAGGCGACGTAGTCGGCGCCGGCCTCGCCCGCCGACATGCCGTCATGCCGCGAGGCGCCGCAGAAGGCGCCGACGATTGCATCCGCCCCGAGCGCCTTGCGCGCCTCGCGCACCAGCCGCGCACCGTCGGTGAGATGGACGCCGTCGAGGCCGTGACGCTCGGCGATCTGCAGGTGGTTGTCGATCACGACCGCCACGTCGCGCTCGTGCGCGACGAGCCGGGCGGCGTCGGCAGCGCGGCCGATCCGGTCGGCGTCGGAGCCCGCGAGGGCAAGGCGCAGGCAGGCGATCTCGGTCGCATCGAGCACCCGCGCGAGCTGGTCGGGGTAGGTCTCGAGCACGAAGTCGGGGGGCGTGATGAGGTAGATCTGCGGGCGGTCTTCGCTGGCCATGTCCGGCTCCGGTGTCTCTGGTCGGATGGGCCTTAGCGCAGAAATCCCGGCTTGGCTACCGGGGCTCTTTCGGCGGCAGCGATTTCGCGAAGGCGAGCGCAAGCGTCATCAGCCGGCCGCGGCGGGCGTCGTCGGCCGCCGCCTCGTCCGAGAGGTCGATCATGCCGCCCATCTTGCGGCCCGTGAAGTCCATGGGCGCCGCACCCGGCACCGCGAGGGCCGCGGCCTCGTTCGCCTTGCCGACCCGGAACATCGCGCCGCCCCCGTGGACGCCGCAGACCATGTGGCCGTCCAGCAGGAAGGCGAGCCCGCCGAACATCTTCCGCTCCGTCACCCGCTCGCCGGCCAGATCGTCGCGCATGAGCTGTGCCAAGCCTTCGTCAAACGCCATCGCCGCCTCCTTGCGATATGGGTCGGTCCATCGTATCAGGCCGCGAAACCCACGGATATGCCATGTCAGAGCTTCAGCCCGCCTTCATCCTCGTGCGCCCCCAGATGGGCGAGAACATCGGCGCCGCGGCGCGGGCGATGCTGAACTTCGGGCTCTCGCACATGCGGCTCGTCGATCCGCGCGACGGCTGGCCCAACCCGCGCGCCGTGGCGATGGCCTCGGGTGCGGCGGGGCGGGTCCTCGACCATGCCGGGGTGTTCGAGACCCTGCCCGAGGCGATCGGGGACTGCGCCTATGTCTTCGCCACCACCGCGCGGAACCGCGACCTGACGAAGCCGGTGATGACGCCCGAACGCGCGATGGAGCATGCCCGCGCGCTGATCGCCGCGGGGCAGAAGGTCGCCGTCTTGTTCGGCCCCGAACGCGCCGGGCTCGAGAACGAGGATGTCTCGCGCGCCAACGCGATCATCTCGGTGCCGGTCAATCCGGACTTCGCCTCGCTCAATCTCGGCCAGGCCGTGCTGCTCTGCGCCTATGAGTGGCGGCGACAGGGGGACGCGACGGCGCCGGAAGTGCTGGCACTCGCCGGGACCGAGCTGGCGCCGGCGATCGAGGTTGAGCGCCTCGGCGACCACTACGAGGAGCGGCTGGAGGAGGCAGGGTTCTTCTTCCCGGCGCAGAAGGCCGAGGGGATGAAGCTCAACCTGCGCAACCTCTGGAGCCGGATGCCGCTGACGCGGGCCGATGTCCAGACGCTGCACGGGATGCTGCGGCAGATCGTCCGTCGGCGGGATCGGTAGGGGCACAGACCGATCGTTCCGGGCGTTGCCGCGCCGGGGCTAGTTGCACTGGTGGTAGGTGTAGTCGCCGTATTCGAGCCAGTTCTCGCCGGCGTCGCTGAACACCAGCATCTCGCCGCGATCCTCGAGCAGCAGCGCAACCTGAAAACCCTTCGGTACGGGGCTGTTGCCGAAGTAGCTGTACGCGGTCATCGCTCTTTGGCTCTCACCATTCACGGTGACGATGGCATCCCATTCACCGTCGCGCTGCGCGAGGATCGCGTATTCAATCTGCCGCGTGATGCCACCGCCACCGCAATAGACGATGCCTTCGGGTGCTTCCATCGAAGCCGATTCCGTTGAGGCAGAGGAGGTCGGCGCCGCCCCGGAACCGCAGGCTGCCCGCAACGCGCGGACCGCGGCACCCGATCCCTTGAGGTCGAAGAGGCCGTAGGTGACCTCCCGGTCGATCATCGACAGGTTCAGCACCGCGTTTCGGGCGATCCCGTCGAGGACGAAGGAATGGTCCGCGGCATCAAGAAAGACGATCTCGACCGGGAAGTTGTCGACGATGCCGACGGAGGCGTTGTCCGAGCCCACCTGGAAGGCGCCGGCCTCGGTCGAGCCGTTCTTCATGAACCTGATCGACAGGCCCTGCTTGGCGACGATGTCCTGGGCGTCCTCGTAAGCCGCGGGGGCAAACCGGATGCGGTCGCACTGCAATTCGACCGTCATATCCCCCGATTGCACGAAAGCGTTCGGCGTCGGGGCGCCGCTAAAGCCCCACTCTGCCTGTGCAGGTCCGCCGGCAACTACAAGGGTGGTGAGAAGAATGGACCATTTCTTCATAGTATGTCTCCTGTTGGTCGCAGGTCTGGTGCCGCGTCGCGGTTGGGGGCGAACTCCTACTAGTCCACAGCGAGCCCTTTAAGACAATTCCCTTCGGTATAAGCCATTGGTATGGGTGCGGGTGGCGTTCACGGGCACTTGAAGCTCGTTCGGCCGACGCCTAGTGTCCCGCGCGTTGAACGGAGGGGGCCATGGCCGGCAAACGCAGCATCTTCGAGGACGTCGGGCAGGGGGCGAAACCCGCGGAAGGCCCGCAGGGCGGCATGATCGACAAGGGCCGCGGCGGCGCGCGGGGGGCGATCCGGGTCTGGCTCGCGGTGCTCTTCGCGCTCGTGGTGGCAATGATCGCGGTGGGCGGGCTGACGCGGCTCACCGACAGCGGGCTCTCGATCACCGAGTGGCGCCCGATCACCGGCGCGCTGCCGCCGATGGACGAGGCCGCATGGCAGGCCGAGTTCGAGAAATACCAGGAAAGCCCGGAATTCCAGATCCAGAACCGGCTGATGGATCTTGCCGCCTTCAAGACGATCTACTGGTGGGAATGGGGGCATCGCCAGCTTGGCCGGGTCATCGGCCTCGTCTGGGCGGCGGGCTTCGTGTTCTTCTGGGCGACGAAGCGGCTGCCCGCCGGCTGGACCGGGCGGCTTCTGGGGCTCGGGGCGCTTGGCGGGCTGCAGGGCGCGATCGGCTGGTGGATGGTGGCCTCGGGGCTGACCGGCCGGATGGTCGATGTCGCCTCCTACAGGCTCGCGATCCATCTCGGCATCGCCTTCGTGATCCTCGGCCTCATCGCCTGGTACATCCTGTCGCTCGCCCGGCGCGATTCCGAGCTTCTGCAGGCGCGACGGTCGCGCGAGGCAAAGCTTTTCGCGCTCTCGACCGGGGTGATGCATTTCGCCTTCCTGCAGATCCTTCTCGGCGCGCTTGTCGCCGGGATCGACGCGGGCCGTGCCTTCCCGACCTGGCCGCTGATGGGCGAGAGCTTCTTTCCCGCCGATGCCTTCTATCTTCCCGACGGCGGGCCGGTGGTGCTGGCATTCTTCGAGAATCCAGGGCTGGTGCAGTTCACCCACCGCATGGCGGGCTATCTTATGTTTGCCTTCGGGCTCTTTGCCTGGTGGCGTGCGCGCGGCTCGGCGCATCCGGCGACGCGGACCGCGTTCGACTGGATGGCGGCGATGCTCTTCGGGCAGCTCGTCCTCGGCATCGTCACGGTGCTCCATGCCGCGCCGCTGGCTCTCGGACTCGTGCACCAGTTGGGCGCGGTCGTGCTCTGGGTGCTGATCCTGCGCGCCCGTCACCGGGCGCAGTACCCGATCGTCGCAACCATAAGGGGCCGCAAATGACCGCCTTCGCCGCTCTCATGGCCTTCCAGCGCGAGACCGAGGCGCTGGCGCAGATCGCCGGCCGGCTGGGCTGGGACCAGGAGACGGTGATGCCCGAGGGTGCTGCCGAGCAGCGCGGCGAGGAGATGGCCGCGATCGAGGGCGTGCTCCATGCCCGCCGCACCGATCCGCGCGTGGGCGACTGGCTCGACGCGGCCGAGGCGCCGGATCCGGCCGGCGCACGGGCGCTCGAGCTCATCGACCGCGCCTACCGGCGCAATGCCGCGGTCCCCGCGCGGCTCGCTTCGGAATTCGCGCGCGTCACGAGCCTCGCGCAGGGCATCTGGGCCGAGGCGCGGGCGCGGGACGATGTCGCGCATTTCCTGCCGACGCTGGAAAAGGTCGTGGCGCTGTCGCGCGAGAAGGGGCAGGCGCTGGCCGCTGCCGGGTTCGGCGGCGGGGATGCCTATGACGCGCTTCTCGACGATTACGAGCCGGAGGCGACCGCCGAGAGCATCGCCGCGATGTTCGACCGGATGCGGCCGCGGCTCGTGGCCCTGCGCGAGGCGGTTCTCGGCGCGGCGAACCCGCCCGCGCCGCTGACCGGGCAGTTCGCCGAGGCGCGCCAGATCGGGCTTGCCCGCGATCTCGCCACGGCCTTCGGCTACGACTGGAGCCGTGGACGGCTCGACCTCGCGGTGCATCCCTTCTCCTCGGGGTCGGGCAACGATGCGCGGATCACCACGCGGGTCGTGGAGACCGACCCCTTCAACTGCTTCTACTCTACGATCCACGAGGTCGGCCACGCGACCTACGAGCTTGGCATCGATGCCGCGCATTTCCTCACGCCGCTGGGTCAGGGCGTCTCGATGGGCGTGCACGAGAGCCAGAGCCGGATCTACGAGAACCAGCTCGGCCGCAGCCGCGCCTTCACCGGCTGGCTTCACGGCCAGATGCACGCGGTCTTCGGCGGGCTCAGCATCGGCTCGGCCGAGGAGTTCTACCGCACCGTGAACCGGGTTTCGGCCGGCTTCATCCGCACCGAGGCGGACGAGGTGCATTACAACCTCCACATCATGATGCGCTTCGATCTCGAACGCGCGCTGTTCGGCGGCGGGCTAGAGGTCGCCGATCTCGAGGATGCCTGGAATACCCGCTTCGCGAGGGATTTCGGTGTGGCGGTGGATCGCCCGGCGCACGGGGTGCTGCAGGACGTGCACTGGTCGGTGGGGCTTTTCGGCTACTTCCCGACCTATACGCTCGGCAATGTCTATGCGGGCTGCCTCCATGCCGCCTTGCGGGCGGATCTGTCGGATCTCGATACCGCGCTCGGCTCCGGCGACGCGCGGCCCGCGACCGGTTGGCTTCGCGAGAAGGTGCAGCGTCACGGCGGGCTTTACCGCCCGGCCGAGGTGATCGAGCGGGCCTGTGGTGCCGCGCCCTCGGAGGAACCGCTTCTCGACTATCTCGAGGCGAAGTTCCGCGCCATCTACGGGCTCTGACCGATGGCGCGGGCGGAGCGTCTCGGCGTCTGGCTGCTCGCGATCGGCCAGACGCTCGGGTTCGCCTCGCTCGTCTATGTCTTCGGCGCGATCCTGCTCGCGCTCGAATCCGGCAGCGGCTGGAGCCGGGCGGAGCTGTCGCTCGGGCCGACGCTGGCGCTCCTGACCCAGGCGCTGCTCGCGCCGTATTCAGGGCGGCTCGTCGATCGCGGGCTTGGCGGGCTTCTCCTCGGCGGCGCGGCGGCCCTGGGCGCGGCCTGCCTCATCGCGCTGTCGCAGGTGACCCATCTCGGCCTCTGGCTCGGTCTCTGGGTGGTGATCGGCGCGGCGCAGGCGGCGAGCCTTTACGAGACCTGCTTTTCCTTCCTGACCCGGCGGCTCGGCCGCGACGCCCGGCCGGCGATCATCCGGGTGACGCTGGTCGCGGGCTTCGCCTCGACGCTCGCGTTCCCGATCGGGGCCTGGTCGGGCGCCGAGTTTGGCTGGCGCGGGGCGCTTGTTACCTTCGCGATCCTGCAGGTGCTGATCACGGTGCCGGCGAATGTCGCCGGGGTGGCGCTGCTCCGGCGTGGCGAACGGCGCGGGGCGCCCCTTGTCGAGACGCCGAAGGGCGCGATCCGGGCGGCTTTGCGTCGGCCGGAGTTCTGGGCGCTCGCCGGGCTCTTCGGGCTGATGATGGGCAATCACACGATGCTCTTCACCTTCGCGCTGCCGGTCCTGACCGACCGCGGAGCGGCCCCCGGCCTTGCGGTGCTCGTGGCCTCCTCGGTCGGACCGATGCAGGTCGCGGGGCGGGTCGCGTTGATGCTTGGCGGGGCGCGGATCCATGCCGGGGCGGCGGCGCGGGCGATCGCGCTCGTCATGTGCGCCGCGAGCGTGGCGCTGCTTGTTGCCTCCGGCGAGGCGTGGCTTCTGTTCCTCTACGCGGTCTGCCAGGGATCGTCGATCGGCATCGCCTCGATCCTCCGGCCGCTCCTGACCGCGGAGGCCTTGGGTTACGAGAACTTCGGCGCGCTGAGTGGCGCGCTGGCGATCGCGCCGCTGACTGCCGGGGCGGCGGCGCCGTTCCTCGGGGCTTTGCTGATCGGGGCGGGGGGCGTGACGCTCCTGCTCTCGGTCACGCTGCTCCTCGCGCTCGGCGCCGTCGCGCTGGCCTTGTGGCTCAGGACGCGCGGGATCTGAGCCTCCGGCGCTTGCCGAGGGCGGCAGAGGGGGCGCTGCCCCCTCTGCGGCTGCGCCGCATTCACCCCCGGGATACTTGGGAAAAGAAGATGAGGGTCAGGACCAGTCGGGCCGGCGCTTTTCGAGGAAGGCGCTGATCCCCTCCTCGGTGTCGCGCCAGAGCATGTTCTCGACCATGACGGCGGCGGCGTGGTCATAGGCGGCGGCGCGGGTCATTTCGATCTGGTCGTAGAAGGCGCGTTTGCCGATCTTCACGGCGGCGGTGAGTTTCTGCGCCACCGTCTCGGCGAGTGCGCGGGTCTCGGCGCCGAGCGCCTCGGCCGGCACGACCCGGTTGACGAGACCGACCTCGGCGGCGCGGGTGGCGTCGATGAACTGGCCCGTTGTCAGCATCTCGAAGGCGACCTTGCGCGGCACGTTTCGCGACAGTGCCACCATCGGGGTCGAGCAGAAGAGCCCGATGTTGACCCCGTTCACACCGAAGCGGGTGCCTTCGGCTGCAACCGCCATGTCGCAGGTCGCGACCAGTTGGCAGCCGGCGGCGGTGGCGATGCCCTGGACCTCGGCGATGACCGGCTGGGGCAGAGCGGGGATCAACTGCATCACCTCGGCGCAGCGGGCGAAGAGATCGGCGAAATAGGCGCGGCCCCTGTCGGGGGACTGCCGCCCGGCCTGCATCTCCTTGAGGTCGTGGCCAGCGCAGAACGCCTTGCCCGCGCCCTTGAGGACGATCGCGCGGATCGTGCCATCCCCGGCTAGGCGGGCAAACTCGGCCTTCAGCGCCGCGAGCATCGCGTCCGAGAGCGCGTTGAGGCTCGCCGGCGCGTTCAGCGTCAGCGTGGCGATGCCGCCGTGGTCGTCGCGCAGAAGGATCGGGTCGCTCATCTTGTCATTCCTCGCCGGTTTGGCGAAGTCTAGGGGGACGCGGGAGGAGAGGGAAGATGGCGACGGTGATGAACGAGGCCGATCTGGCCGCATTTCTGGTGCGGGAGTTTCCCCAGGTCGAGTCCGACTTCCGGATCGAGCGGCTGACCGAGGACGGGATCGTGGTGCGGCTCAAGGTCACCGACCGCCACCTGAGGCCGGGCGGCACCGTCTCCGGCCCCTCGATCTTCGGGCTTGCCGACGTGGCGGTCTATCTCGCGATCCTCGCGCGGATCGGGCCGGTGGCGCTTGCGGTGACGACGAACGGCGGCGTCGATTTCCTCAGGAAGCCGGTCGCCGGCGCCGACCTGATCGGCACGGCGCGGCTCCTGAAGCTCGGCCGCGTGCTCGCGGTCGGCGACGTGCTGATCCGCTCGGACGGCCAGGAAGAGCCGGTTGCCCGGGCCTCGATGACCTATTCGATACCGCCGCGGCGCTGACTCTGGCGGGGCGGGCGGTGGAAAATTGGGGTATTTTAATACCTATTTTGTAAGCCATTGAAAACGTGTGCTTAAATACGCAAACGCCCTCTTGACGGCGGCAAGCGAATTGCGGAAAAGCCCCCATCTGAATTCCGGGCGCCCGTGAGGCGTCCTTTCGATCCCGAACTCGAAGGGCTGACAATGAAAACCTATACCGCGAAACCGGCGGAGATCGAGAAGAAGTGGATCCTGATCGACGCCGAGGGCGTCGTTCTGGGCCGCCTCGCCACGATCGTCGCCATGCGCCTGCGTGGCAAGCACAAGGCAACCTTCACGCCGCACATGGACATGGGCGACAACGTGATCGTCATCAATGCCGACAAGGTGCAGATGACCGGCAACAAGCGTGCCGACAAGCGTTACTACTGGCACACCGGCCACCCGGGCGGGATCAAGTTCCGCACCGCGGGCCAGGTGCTCGATGGCGCCCATCCCGAGCGCGTCGTGATCAAGGCGGTGGAGCGCATGATCTCGCGCAACCGTCTCGGCAAGCAGCAGATGTCGAACCTGCGCGTCTACGCCGGTGCCGAGCATCCGCATGAGGCGCAAGCCCCCGAAGTCCTCGACGTCAAGTCGATGAACCCGAAGAACACCCGGAGCGCATGAGCATGGCCGACGAAATCAAATCCCTCGACGATCTGAAGTCGGCGGTCTCGGGCACTGCCGCCGCCGTCGAAGCTGAGGCTCCGCGTGAGCCGGTCCGCGACGAGCTGGGCCGCTCCTACGCCACCGGCAAGCGCAAGGACGCGGTCGCCCGCGTCTGGATCAAGCCGGGCTCCGGCAAGGTCACCGTCAACGGCAAGGACATCAACGCCTACTTCGCGCGTCCGGTTCTGCAGATGATCCTCAAGCAGCCGTTTCAGGTTGCCAATGTCGAAGGCCAGTTCGACGTGATGGCGACCGTCGTCGGCGGCGGCCTCTCGGGCCAGGCCGGCGCGGTGAAGCACGGAATCAGCCGCGCGCTGCAGCTCTATGAGCCCTCGCTGCGCCCGGCGCTGAAGGCCGCGGGCTTCCTGACCCGCGACAGCCGCGTCGTCGAACGGAAGAAATACGGCAAGCGCAAAGCGCGCCGGTCCTTCCAGTTCTCGAAGCGCTGATTTCGCTTCCGGCATCTGCCGGACCGCAAGATCTGGGGCGCGGCCTGCGGGCCGCGCCCTTTTTCGTATTTTCATGACGTGTTTACATTGTTGCGGCATTGACGCGCTCACGCGGATGTGTGGGGCGGGCCGATTGACGCAAGGCTTGGCATGCCCCCATGTTCGTCTCATTGAGGCAGATAAAACGAGCAGAAAATGCCCATCCAGATGTCCTACCACAGCTCCCTCGGGGGCTTCGATTTCCTTGCGCTCCGCAAGGCGCCGTCGGGCGCCGTCGAGATCGTCTATGACGATGGCGTCAAGCGTCGCATGGTGTGGCGCGTGCGGTCGCAGGCGCAGGAAAACGTGATCGGTGATGTGCTGCGCCACGCGGTCAACCAGACCCGGGTCCTGCCGGCGCTCTATTCAGAACTGAAGCGCCGCTCGATCGCGATCGAAGCGGTGGCCTAAGGCCGTACTAAAAAAAAGCGGCCGGGCAGGGCCCGGCCGAGGAAAAGGGTCAGCCGTCGGGGAGGGACGGGACCCGGTTCTAGCGCCAGAATGGCGCGAGGACTTCGCGGTCGCGCGTGAGGCGGTCCACGCCGATATCCTTAAGGAGCCGGTCGTCGAGGCGGGCGAGTGCATGTCGGCTGCGGCGGCGTGCGGCCCAGGCCGCGATCGTCCGGTAGCCGAACTGGTACAGCACAAAAACCGAAACGCGTCCCAGGGGTGTGATTGCGTTCGGGGAAGGTTTTGCAAGCTGGTCCATGATGCACCTTTTGTATTGATACAATTGAAAATAGCTGGTATTTGTACAAGTACATTGGTGAAAGCATGAGCGCCACAGGTACATTGTGACGGATACAAGTTGGCTCCCGGACCTCGGAAGTTTCGACGGGCCGAAATATCTCGCCCTGTCGCGCTCTCTGCGCGAGGCGGTTCGGACGGGCGACTTGCCCGAGGGTGCGCGGTTGCCGCCGGTGCGCGATCTTGCCTGGCGGCTCGGCATGACGCCCGGCACCGTGGCGCGCGCCTACCAGATCGCGACCCAGGAGGGACTGCTCGAAGCCTCGGTCGGCCGCGGTACGTTCGTCGCCTCCTCGCGGCCGAGATTCGGCCCATCTCAACCGCTTATGGCAGAGTATCGTCCGGTTGGACGATCGGCGGCCGAGCCGGCGTCCGGCCCGGTCGATCTGCGCACCCCGCAATTGCCCGACGTCGGGCAGGGGGGGGCGATTCAATCTGTGCTTGCACAACTCGCAACGGGAGCCTGCACGGACTATCTCGGCTATCCCGGCTTGCGCCGCGACGGCCCGCTTCGGGCGGCCTTCGTCGACTGGCTGTCCGACCGGGTGCTCGGTCCGATCACCGCCGAGGACATTGTATTGACACAAGGTGGGCAGAACGGGATCAACCTCGCCCTGCAATGCTGCCTCAAGGGAGCACGGCCGCAGGTACTGTGCGAGGAGCTGGCCTATCCGGGCTTCCGCCACGCCGCGAGGCTCAACCGGGCCGAGATCGTGCCGGTGGAGATCGACGGCGCCGGCATGACTGCCGAGGCGCTTGACACTGCCTGCCGCCGCTCCGGCGCGCGGATCGTCTGCGTCACCACCGATGCGCAGAACCCCACGACCGTGCGGATGCCGCCCGAACGTAGGGCCGCCATCGCCGATGTGGCGCGGCGCCACGACCTGCAGATCATCGAGGACGATTGCTACTCGGTCCATGCCACCGCCGACCCCGCGCTCCGTGCGATCGCGCCGGAACGGACCTGGCATGTGACCTCGATCTCGAAGTCGCTCGTGGCGGGGCTGCGCTTCGGCGCCATCGTCTGCCCGACCGGGCTTGGCGAGGCGGGCCGACTGGCGATGCAGCATTCCTGCTTCGGCCTCGCCCGCCCGGTGACGGACATCGTCCACGCGCTCCTTGCCTCGGGCGAGGCGGCGCGTTTGCGCGACCGCGTGCAGGAGGTCTTTGCCCGCCGGCTCGAGATGACGCTCAATATCCTCGGCGCCTTCGACCTGTCCTGGCAGAAGGGCCTCGCCTTCGTCTGGCTGCGCCTTCCGCAGGGTTGGCGCGCCTCGACCTTCGCCCGCGAGGCCGAGGCCCAGGGCGTGCTCGTGCGCTCTGCCGACGAGTTTGCGCTGATCGAGAGCCACACGCCGAACGCGGTACGGATCGCGCTGAACGGGGCGCTGAGCGAGGCCGAGTTCAACCGGGCGATGGGGGCGATGGCGCGGCTCCTGCGCAATCCGCCCGGCGATCTCCCGGTCTGAGCCGATGGTCGGCCGCATCATCGAGACGCCCGCCTGTGTCGCCGAGGGAGCCGCCTGGCTCGCCGCGCGCGAGCAGCGCTTTGCGGTGCTTCTTGGCGAAACGGGGCCATTGCCCCTCCGCCGCAAGCCCGATGGCTTCGCCGCACTCCTCGACGCGATCCTCGGTCAGCAGGTTTCGACCGCCTCGGCCTCGGCCCTCTGGGCGCGGCTCGAGGCCGCCGGCCTCGTCACCGAGGACGCCGTTGCGACAGCCGGCGAAGCGGCGCTGAGGGACTGCGGCCTCAGCCGGCAGAAGATCCGCTACGCCCAGGCGCTCGCCGAGGCGCGGCTCGACTATTCGGGCCTGCGGGAGGCAACGGATTCCGAGGTCATCGCCACGCTCACCGCGCTGCCCGGCATCGGGCGCTGGACGGCGGAGATCTACGCGATCATCTCGCTCGGCCGCGCCGATGTTTTCGCGCCCGGCGATCTCGCGCTGCAGGAGGCGGCGCGGATGCTCTTCGACCTGCCCGACCGGCCGAACGAACGCGCGCTCCGCGCGATGGCCGAGGACTGGAGCCCGTGGCGGGCCATTGCGGCGCGCGCGCTCTGGGCCTACTACCGGCGCATGAGGAGCCGCGAGGGGATCAGATGACACGCGAACTGCAATTCGGCCGCAAGCCGGCCCGCTCGGGGCGGGCGACCTCGCTCATCGTCTTCCTGCACGGCTACGGTGCGGATGGTGCCGACCTTCTCGGCCTCGCCGATCCCTTGTCGCCGCATCTGCCCGACGCCGCCTTCGTCGCGCCAGACGCGCCCGAGCCCTGCGCCGGCAACCCGTTCGGCCGGCAATGGTTCCCGATCCCCTGGCTTGATGGTTCGACCGAGGCCGAGGCCGCATCGGGCCTGATCCGCGCCTCCGGCGATATCGACGCCTTCCTCGACGCGCGCCTTGCCGAGGAGGGACTTACGCCTGACCGGCTCGCGGTGATCGGCTTCTCGCAAGGCACGATGATGGCGCTCCATGTCCTGCCGCGGCGGCGCCAGCCGGTCGCCGGGCTCGTCGGCTTCTCCGGACGCCTGCTCGAACCGCAGCGCCTCGCGGCGGAATCGCAGTCGCGCCCGCCGGTTCTGCTCGTTCACGGCGATGCCGACCCGATGGTGCCCTTCGCCGAGATGGGGCTCGCCGGGCAGGCGCTGACGGATGCCGGGTTCGAGACCTACGGCCATGTGATGAAGGGCACCGGTCACGGCATCGCGCCCGACGGTCTGTCGGTGGCGCTGGCCTTCCTCAAGGAGAAGCTTCCGGGGGCTTGAAACCGCCGCGCGGGACGCTAGGTTTCCAGTTACGAACCTGAAGGAGAGCCCGACATGGAATTCGCCGCAATGACCGCCCTTGCCCTCATTGCCCTTGTTTTCGCGGTTTTCCAGTCCCGTCCGCAGCCGCAGCGCCTGCCGGTTCGCGTCGATCGCCGCGACCGGCGCCGCTGAATCGGCGCCCCCTGACAGTCCGAATCGCTCAGAACCAGAGCGCGGGTTCCGCGAACTCCACCGAGTTTCCGGCGGGATCCCGCACATAGACCGAGCGCGCGCCGTTCGGCCAGCGGAAATCCGCCTCTATCGCAATGCCGGCCGCTTCGAGATGCGCGCGCCAAGTGTCGAGTGCCTCGGCCGCGACCTTGAAACAGTAATGCCCCGGCCCGCTGGCGCCATGCCCCGGCACCGGCAGCGGCGATCCCGGGCGCGGCGGATGTGCGGTCGCTTCGGGGTTGAAGACCAGCAGGAGCGAGTCGCCCGCACGGAAGAAGACATGCCGTCCCTCCTGCCGGGTGACCACCTGAAGGCCGAGCGTTCCGGCATAAAAGGATTCGGCGGCGCCGAGGTCATCGACGTAAAGCGCCGATTCGAGCGTTCCGAGCACGGGCGGGACCGGCATTTTGCTGTCACTCCCCTGTCACTTTGCTGCGATACCAGCTTACAGCAGATAGCGGGGCTTGCCAGAGCCGATACGCCAGATATAGTTGTTGATAAGCAGGGGCGGGTGCTCCCGCCCCAGGTGCCGGACGGCACGCAGGGCGAGGACGTTGTTGAGATGCTCGACAGACCGGCCGAAATCGAGTTCAGGACCAGCTTCGTGCGGGAGCCGTCGGCCCTGAAGCACTATCCGGCGCTGGTGCTGAACGCAGACTTCCGCCCGCTCTCCTACTATCCCCTGTCGCTCTGGCCCTGGCAGGAGGCGATCAAGGCGGTCTTCCTCGACCGGGTGATGATCCTCGCGGAGTACGACGAGGTCGTGCGCTCCCAGCGCGCCGCGATCCGAATACCGTCGGTGGTGGTGCTGAAGGACTACGTCAAACCCCAGAAGCGCGTGGCCTTCACGCGCTTCAATCTTTTTCTGAGGGACGAATTCTGCTGCCAGTACTGCGGCTCGAAGGGCGATCTGACCTTCGACCACGTCCTGCCCCGGTCGCGCGGCGGGATCACGAGCTGGGAAAACGTCGTCGCCGCCTGCGCACCGTGCAATCTCAGGAAGGCGAACAAGCCGCTGAAACAGTCGGGCCTGACGCTGAAACGGCCGCCCTACCAGCCCTCGGCCGAAGACATGCAGCGCGCCGGCCGGCGCTTCCCGCCGAACCATTTGCACGACAGCTGGGTCGATTTCCTCTACTGGGACGCCGAACTCGAAGCCTGAGACGCGGCCGCTTTTTTTTTTCTGTAGAGGGAACCATAGTTTTCACAGAACGGGCAGTTCTGCTTCCTTGATGGAAGCATCGGTTTCACCATCAGCGATCTGGGTCACGGTCTCGGAGGAGGTGGACGCCAAGATCCGCGACCAGATCAAGGCGGGCACCTTCCCGGTGCGCCTCAAGCCCGAGGACTGGCAGTCGGGCAGCATCAACTGGCTTCTCGACGTCATCGCGCCGGACCGCGCCACGACGGGCCGGGTGATCGCCAACTTCCGTCAGGTGGTGAAGGAAGGCGAGCTCAGGATGCATCCCCATATCGGCGGGCTTGTGGAACCTGAGATGCTGGAGAAGATGGGGGCGGGCCGCGAGACGGCAGAGGGTTGAGCGGCCCCGTCTCGGCGCCCCCATCGGGCCTTTGGCCCGCCCAATGAAAGGAACGACAAATGACTGACTATGCCTGGATGAGTGTCGCTTCGGTGGATCCGGGTATCGTGAGAGACCTCAGAAGCGACGCGTCATTCTCCGAGGATGAAGAGTTCCGAAAGTCCTATGTGGCTGCGTGCAGCGCGTCGGGCAGAGGCGAGCCCATCCCAGAGGGACTGTTGCCAGAGACCTTCTTCGCCTGGCGCGGGCCGCATGACGAAAGCAAGCCGCTAGCGAAGAGGCTGCCACATTTGACGCACAGCGATTTCTGGTTCGTCAGCGCCGAAACCGCCGATGTGCTGCGTCGGTTCGACCTCGGCGGCTGCAAGCTGCATCCGGTCGAGGTGCTGATGGAGGATCGCAAGACACCTCTGCCCGGCAGCTATTTCGTGCTGGACTTCAACAGTTGGAAGGATGTGTTTCTGCCGGAGCACTCGCCGGAGTTTCCGTTTGTCAGAGGTTCAAAAACCTTCCGCCGACCGCACTTTTCCAATCCTGACGACATCGTGGCCTTGTCCAAAGAGGCTCTGACCCGCGCCGACATCTGGTGGAATCGCAACATCTGGGGTGCGTTCTTCCTGAGCGACCGTCTGGCGCAGGCGCTACGCGCGGCGAATGTCGACAAGCCATTTTCGCTGAAACGCTGCCGTATCGTCTGACCGCGATTTTCCGAGACTGATTTCCAGAAAGGTGCCCTGGACCGCCCCCATCGAGTGGTCCGGTTTGAGTGTTAGCGCATGATCGGCCTCTTCTCCATCGGGTCGATGGCTTCGGGGCCGACGAGCGGGGTATCCCGCGAAGAGAGGCGGCTTTACCTTTGCAGCGCGCCCGGTAAGCTCGCGGTCGACAGCAGGGGAGTGGCCATGAGCGATCGATTTTTCCACCCGGTATCCGGCATGGAGATGCCGCGTTTCGCGGGCATCCCGACATTCATGCGCCTGCCGCATGTGCCCTTGGACCACCCGCGCGCGGACGAGGTTCAGATCGGGCTTGTCGGCCTGCCCTGGGACGGAGGAGTTTCGAACCGGGCCGGGCCGCGGCACGGGCCGCGCCAGCTGCGTGACGCCTCGACGATGATCCGCGCGCAGCATGGCGTGAGCGGGATGCGGCCCTTCGAGGCCGCGAACTGCGCAGACCTCGGCGACGTCGGGCCGAACCCGGTCGACAATCCCGACACGCTCAGGCGCTTCGAGGCCTATTTCACCGGCCTCAAGGAACGCGGCATCCGGCCGCTGGTCGCGGGCGGCGACCACCTCTGCACGCTGCCGGTGCTGCGCGGCATCGCGAAGGACGCGCCGCTCGGTCTGGTGCATTTCGACAGCCATACCGACCTCTTCCCGGCCTATTTCGGCGGCACCACGCTCACGCACGGCAATCCGTTCCGTTCGGCGGTGGAGGAGGGGTTGCTCGACCCCGCGCGGATGATCCAGATCGGCATCCGCGGCACGATGTACGACAGCGAGGACCGCGACTTCGCCAAGGCGCACGGGATCCGCATCGTCACGATCGAGGAATTCTTTGACCGCGGGGTCAAGGATGTGATGGCGGAGGCGCGCGCGATCGTCGGGACGAAGCCCGCCTACATGTCCTACGACATCGACTTCGTCGATCCCTCTGTCGCGCCGGGAACCGGCACGCCGGAATGGGGCGGACCCAATGCCTACGAGGCGATCCGGGTGGTGCGCGAATGCGCCGGGCTCAACATCGTCGGTGCGGACCTCGTCGAGGTGTCGCCGCCGGTCGATCCGACCGGCGGAACAGCCTGGCTCGGTGCCTCGCTGATGTTCGAGATGCTCTGCCTCATGGTCGCGGCGCTCTGAGCCGGCCTGCTTTTTCGCAGAAAAAATGCCGATTTTTCGGCGAAAAATCGGACCGCCGCTCAGGCCTGTGCGGCGGTGATGATGATCTCGACCAGGTAGTCCGGCGTGGCAAGCTTGGCCTCGCCGGTCGCGCGGGCGGGGGCATGGCCCTTCGGAACCCAGGCGTCCCAGACGGCGTTCATCGCGGCGAAGTCGGCCTTGATGTCCGCGAGCCAGATCTGCGCGCGCAGGATCCGGGTCTTGTCCGAGCCGGCGAGTGCCAGAAGCCGGTCGATCTCGGCCACGCAGTCGCGGGTCTGCTGGGTGGCATCGCCGCCCGGCTCGCCAACGACGCCGGCTAAGTGGATGACGCCGTTGTGGATGACCGCATTCGACATGCGGGTTTCTGTCTCTAACCTGACGATCTCGTTGCTCATTGCTTCGGTCCTTTGCTGGGGGAGTCGCGCAGCGATCCCTAGCGGCTCGGCGGGCGGAAGGAAACCGAAACCATCGGGCCCGCCACCAGAGCGGCGGCGGGTCCGTCCGGTAATGCGGTCGGGGCTGGTCAGCCGCCGAGCAGCGCCAGCGCGGCGTTGAGATCGGCGACCGAAGCGTCGTGGTCGCCCGCCTCATGCGCGGCCTTGCCGGTCTCGTAGAGCGCCATGACCTCGGCCTTGGTCGCGTCGTCGGCGGTGGAGGCGGCCAGCGCCTCGTCGATCTGGGCCATGATCGAGGGGCATTGAGCCGCGAAAGCCGCGCCGGAACCGGCGAGAACGATGGCCGCTGCAAGGATCGTGGTTTTCATCTGAATCTCCCTTGGTTGATAGGTTGGTTGAACCGGTCGTCACAAGGATTGGAGCGGGTGAAGGGAATCGAACCCTCGTATTCAGCTTGGGAAGCTGCTGCTCTACCATTGAGCTACACCCGCGTGGATCGTTGATTAGCGCGGGCGCGGGGACGTGGCAAGGGGGAAGCGGGCTGCAGCGCGCTTCAGAACCAGTTCCGCCAGCGCAGGATGACCCACAGACCGAGCCCGAGGAGCATCATCGCCAACGAGAGCGTCGCGAAGGCCCAGGGCCAAACGGTGCCCGGAATGCCCGCGACGTTCATGCCGAAGAGCCCGGTGAGGAAGCTCAGGGGCAGGAACACCACCGCCACGACCGACAGGATAAACCCGTTGCGGCCGAGCCGCGCGGTCTGCAGGCTGTCGATATGGGTGCGTAGGGCCGTGAGCCGGTCGCGGACCGTGTCGAGCTCCTCGACCGCGCGGGTGGTGCGGTTCGCGGCATGGCGCAGGGCGTAGCGGCTGGGGCTGGTGAGGAAGGCGGCCTCGATGCCCGCGAGCCGGTTCAGTGCCTCGCGCTGAGGGGCGATGTGGCGGCGCAGCTTGATCACCGAGCGCGCGAGCCGGGCGATCTCGGTGGTGTGGGCGGCGAGGGCCTCCGACTCGTCGTCGAGAAGCGCCTCCTCGATCCCGTCCAGAAGGTCCTCGCGCGCGGACGAGGCGGTCTCGATCCGCTCGGTGACGAGGTCGGCGAGACGGGCGACGAAGGCGGCGGGCGAGGCCGTCGCCCGGCCCTCGGCGATCTCGCGCCGGAGGTCGTCCATCGGAAAGACCCGCCGAAGCCGGGCCGTCACGACGAGGTTCGCCCGGATCCAGAGCCGGAGCGAGACCATGTCCTCCTCGGCCTGGCCGGGGTTGAGGTTCATCCCGCGAAGGGTGACGAGAAGCCCGTCGCCGATCGCGTCGCAATGCGGCCGGGTCTCGGCCTGCAGGAGGGCCGCGCGCACCGGCGCGGGCAGGTGCTCGGCGCTCCAGGCGACGAAGCCGGGATCGGTGCGCTCGAAATGCATCCAGCGCCAGATCGCGTCGGTCGCGGGCTCCGCGTCGGGCCAGGGATCGGACAGGGCACGCGCCGTCCCGTCCGGCAGGATGTCGTAGGCGGCGATCGGGGCGAGCGTCTGTGTCACGGTCTGTACCTTGGGATTCCGAAGATGCTGGCCGGGAACAGCGCCGGGCGCAATCGTGTTTCTAGTGACGGGTTTAGCCCGGCGCTGAGCCGGTCGGGGGCGGGTCGATCCGAAGATCGGCCCAGATCGGCAGGTGGTCCGAGGCGATTCGGGCCGGCGCTGAGGCATGGACGCCGGCATCCACGAGATGCAGGCCGGGGCCGAGCGCGATCCGGTCCAGGGGTGCGATCGGGCGCGCGGCGGGAAAGCTCGCGCCGGGCGCGTGGAGGCGGAACTCTGGCGCCAGCGCCTCGCCGCTGCCGCGCACCGACCAGTCGTTGTAGTCGCCGAGGATCGCCGTCGGCATTGCCGTGCGGCGGCCGATCGCGGCGCGGATCGCGGCTATCTGCATCGTCCGGTAGCGCCGGATCAGCCCGAGATGGACGCCGACGACGCGGATCGCCCCCGCCGTCGTCTCCGCCTCGAGGAGGACCGCGCCGCGCGGCTCCAGCCCCGGCAGCGCGATACGGCGGAGCGCCGTGACCTCGATCTCCCGGCGCACGAGGATGGTCTGGCCGTGCCAGCCAAGGCTCGGTCCGTCGAGGGCGAAGGGCGGCACGGTGTAGTCCGTCTCGCGCTCGATCAGCCGGTGCGGCAGCGCAGCGGGGCGTGGCGCGAGCCGGTGGTCGACTTCCTGCAGCGCGAGGATGTCGGCGCCGACCGCGTTGATCACGGACAACACCCGGCGCGGCAGTCGGCGTCGGTCGAGACCGAGGCATTTGTGCACATTATAGGAGGCCAGGCGCAGCATCATCCCCTCGTTCGGTGCGGTCAAATGTGGGCTTGAAGCGCGAATTTCGCAATCCTAGATTGAACTTATGTGGAAGCGCCGCCTCCGTCGCCAGCCCTTGATCGTCCAGGCGATCTGGACCGTCCTGGCCGTGGCTTGCCTCGCGGCGCTCGTCACCGGGCGCTGGTACCTCGCTTTCGTCTCGGTCGCGACGATCGTCCTGTCGCTCCTGCCAGTGCTCTTTCAGGGCCGGTTCGGCATCCGCCTTCCGGTGCGGTTCTTCGTCTGGATCGTGGTCTTCGTCTTTGCCACGATCTTCCTCGGCGAGGCGTTCGATTTCTACAACTGGATCTGGTGGTGGGACATCGTGCTTCACGGCGTCTCGGCGGTCGCCCTCGGGCTCGTCGGCTTCCTCTTCGTCTTCATGCTGTTCGAGGGCGACCGCTACGCCGCGCCGGTCTGGGCGGTGGCCTTCGTCAGCTTCTGCTTCGCGCTGTCGGTCGGCGCGATGTGGGAGGTGTTCGAGTTCGCGATGGACCAGGTCTTCGGGCTGAACATGCAGAAGTCCGGCCTCGTCGATACGATGTGGGATCTCATCGTCGACATGATCGGCGCGGCGATCGGGGCCTTCGCGGGCTTTCTCCACCTCAAGGGGATCGAGCTTGGCGGGCTTACCGGCGTGCTGCAGGAGTTCATCCAGAAGAACCGTCGGTTCTTCCGCAAATTCCGCCGCTGATCAGGTGCCGCAGAAGGTGCGGCGGACGATCTCGTCCGGTTTCGGCGCGTCCCGGTATGCGATGGCTTCGGGCTGGTCTCCGTACGGTTCCGCGAGGATCGCGTTCAGCCGGTGGAACGGCGCGAAATCCCCGGCGACGGCGGCACGGATCGCCTCCTCGACGCGGTGGTTGCGCGGGATGAAGGCCGGGTTGGCAGAGCGCATCACGGCCTCGGGGTCGGCCTCGCGTGCGAGCCTCGCCTGCCAGCCCTCGGCCCAGACCTCAAAGGCGAACGGGTCGGCAAACTCCGCCGCCGCGGTGCCGTCGACGAGGCCGCGGAAGGTGCGGGTGAAGTCGGCCTCGTTCTCGGCCATCAGGGTCAACAGCGCCTCGATCAGCTTGGCGTCACCGTCCTCCTCGGTCGAAAGCCCGATCTTGGCGCGGAAGAGCCTCAGCCATTCCCTCTGGTAGATCACGCCGAAACGGTTGATCGCGGTGGTGGCGGCCTCGATCGCGGGCTCGAGTTCGCCCATCAGCGGCAGAAGGCAGGAGGCGAACTGCGCGAGGTTCCAGACCGCGATCTGTGGCTGGTTGCCGTAGGCGTAGCGCCCGAACTGGTCGATCGAGGAAAAGACCTTGCCCGGATGGTAGGCGTCCATGAAAGCGCAGGGCCCGTAGTCGATGGTCTCGCCTGAGATGGCCATATTGTCGGTGTTCATCACGCCGTGGATGAAGCCGAAGCTCATCCATTTCGCGATGAGCCGCGCCTGCGCCGCCGTCACCGCCTCGATCAGCGCGAGCGGCCCTTCCGCGCCGGGGTAGTGGCGGTCGATGACGTGATCGGTGAGGAGCCGGAGTGCTTCGGTATCCTCGCGCGCGGCGAAATACTGGAAGGTGCCGACGCGGATATGGCTCGCCGCGACGCGGGCGAGGACGGCGCCGGGGAGCGCGGTCTCGCGCCAGACCGTCTCGCCGGTCGTCACCGCGGCGAGGGCGCGGGTGGTCGGCACGCCGAGTGCGGCCATCGCCTCGGAGACGATGTATTCGCGGATCACCGGGCCGATCCAGGCGCGGCCGTCGCCCCGGCGCGAGAAGGGGGTCTGGCCGGAGCCCTTGAGCTGGAGGTCGAAGCGCCGCCCGCCGGGAGCGACGATCTCGCCCAGAAGGATCGCGCGGCCGTCGCCGAGCTGCGGCACCCAGCCGCCGAACTGGTGGCCGGCATAGGCCTGGGCGAGGGGGGCCGCGCCTGCGGGCGTCGCATTTCCGGCAAAGGCGGCGATGCCCTCGGGCGTCGCGAGCAGAGAGGCGTCGAGCCCAAGCTCGGCCGCGAGCCGGTCGTTCACCGCGATCAGGCCGGGTGCGGCGACCGGCACCGGGTCCTGGCGCACGAAGAAGCGGTCCGGCAACCGGGCATAGGAATTGTCGAAGGGTAGGGTCAGGGTCATGCGCGTTCCTCGCCCCCTAGATAGGCACGGCGGCGGGGCAGGGGAAGCTCTGCCGTGATCAGAGCCGCCCGATGCGCTCGGTCAGGAGCGCGAAGAAGCCGTCCGCATCAACATCGCCGATGAACATCGCATTGGCCTCGCGGCCCGAGACTCGCCACCAGTCTGCAACCGTCATGCCGGCGGTGAAGCGGCCTTCAAGCTCGATCTCCACGTTGATGTGGCGGCCCGAGAAGAGGTCGGGCTCGATGAGATAGGCGATGGTGCAGGGGTCGTGGAGCGGGGCGCCTTCGGAGCCGTATTTCGCCATGTCGAAGCGTTCGAAGAAATCGGTCCAACTCGCCACCGCGTGGCCGACCCGGGTGCCGAGGTTACGGAACGCCTCGACCCGCGCCCTTGTGGTCAGCGCCTGGTGGGTGACGTCGAGCGGCATCACCACGAGCGGCACGCCGGACTTGAAGACGATGCTCGCCGCCTCGGGATCGACATAGATGTTGAACTCGGCCGCCGGCGTCACGTTGCCGACCTCGAAATAGGCGCCGCCCATCAGCACGATCTCGGCAACCCGCTCGACGATGTCGGGCGCTTTCTGGAAGGCGGTGGCGATATTGGTGAGGGGGCCGATCGGGCAGAGCGTGACCGTGCCCGGCGCCTCCTCACGCAGGGTCTCGATCAGGAAATCGACGGCGTGACCCTCGGCGAGCGGCATCGAAGGATCCGGCAGCGCGATTCCGTCGAGGCCGGTCTTGCCGTGGACATGTTCGGCGGTGACGAGCTGGCGGGTGAGCGGTGCCTCGCAGCCCGCGAAGACGCGGATGTCGCTCCGCCCGGCAAGCTCGCAGACGACGCGCGCGTTCTTCGAGGTGAGCGCGAGCGGCACGTTGCCCGCGACTGTGGTAAGCCCGAGCACCTCCAGTTCGGGCGAGGCGAGTGCCAGCAGGATCGCCACCGCGTCATCCTGGCCGGGGTCGGTGTCGATGATGATCTTGCGTGCGCCCATGGCCGTTCCTCCGCTATCCGGGGCCGAGACTGGCGCGGTGTTGCTGTCTTGTCCAGATTGGACAGCCGTCCAATCCGCAACCGGAAAAAGCCAAACCTTCGCCATATTTGGTCACCAGTCTGGAAACGATCCGTGGGAAAGGCCGACATCATGCAGGCTCCAACCAGCGATATCGTGGTCCATGCCGGCGCGCATTGCTGCGGCGCCGAAGAGTATCAGAGATTTCTTGGCGCAAATCGCGCGGCACTGACCGCGGCCGGCTACGATCTGGCCTATCCGGGCCGGGGCGGTGCGCCGGGCGGCACCTTCGACTGCGGCTTTCCCGAGCCGCGCCACCAGGGCATCGCGCTCGACGCCATCGTCGGCGCGATCGCTACGGCCCTCGCGGACCTTGGCGCGGAGGGGCGCGGTCTGATCCTGTCGGAGCACGACCTTGCCGGGCATATGGCGAGCCTCCTCGCCGGGCGCTTCTACCCGGTGGCACTGAAGCGGGCCGAGGCGCTGCGGCAGGCGCTCGGCCGGCCGGTCGACCGCCTCGTCGTCGCGATCCGTCCCTACGAGGACCTCTTTGCCTGCGCCTGGCGCCGGTTTGCGCTTGACCGGCAGATGGAGCCCTTCGCGGAATACGTTCCGGCGATGGCGGGTTTTTCCGGCGGCTGGACCGAGACGGTGACGGCGCTGCGCGACGGTCTCGAGGCGGGCAGGGTGACGGTGCTGGTCGGCCCGCAGCACCCTCTTGACCTGATGGCGCATCTCGTGCCCGGGCTGCGGCTCGCCGATCCGGTGGTGCTGCCCGAGGCACCGGCAATCACCGACAGCGCGATCGCGATGATCCAGCGCCACTACGGCCAGGGCGCCCGCTTCGCCCCCGGGCAACGCGACCGGATCCTCGCCTTCCACGCAACCCAGCCGCAGGTCGCGCCCGAGACCGGCTTCGCAGCAACCCAGCTTACCGCCCTGCGCGCGCGCTACGCCGAGGATCTCGACCGGCTTGCCGGGCTTGCCGGGGTCGAGCTCGTCGCGGGCGCCGTTTCGGCGGTGGCGGCGGAATAAAACGCCCGAATCTCTGTCCCGCCTAGATCATTCAAGAGGCATCGATCTGACGCGGAGTTGGCGGGTGCGTGCGGCAGAAGCAGCTCGTGGACTGGTTTGCGGTGTGCTTGCCGCGTCAGCGCATCGACGCGACGAGGGTGGCCTCGCTGCGCGTGAGGCAGCCCCGTGCAAGCCCGAAATCGGCATGTTCCGACAGGCTTTCGGCCTCGGGAAAGAGCCGCTCGAGTTCGGCCACGTCTTCCCGGTCGAGGCATCGAACGGCGACGTTTCCGAGGTGAAGCGACTCGCTGGCGAGGCCGTTGGAGAGGATGATCTCGTGGCGATCGAAGATGAGGTGGATGTACGTCACCGGACCGGCAGTGTCCTCGCGGACGACGCTGTGGTCGTTGACCAGGTGCACGGCATGGGCGAACGCTTCCTCGGCGCCGAAATGCAGTTCTATGTCCCAGCCGCCGATCAGGATGCGGTGGAAGGGCGAGACCAGCAGATCGGTATGCGGCCGCCCGGCGCCGAAAGCGCCCGCCTTGATGCGCACCGGTCGCAGAGTCGATTCTGACGCCAGACGCCGCGCGCCTATCTCCCGCCGCAGGATGTGCCGGATCGGCGCGGCCCCGCCGTCGAGCGTCAGGACCCTGTCGCCCACGCCAAGCGTCTCGATCGGGCGCTCGCCGTCGGTGGTGGTGATCAGCGTGCCTTCGACGAAGCACGGCACGGCGTTCTCGTCGATTGCGATCGAGACCGTCAGGGTGTCGGTATTACCCTGGCCGCCGCCGGCATGTACCGCGGTGACCGCGAGGCTCACGGTGACGCCTCCGGGCGGGATATCGGCGCCCGGCAGCAGCGTGAGTGTCAGGACCCCGGTCGGGCCGATCGACACGCTGTAGTCGCCCGGGGAAAGCGCGCCGTCCGATAGCACCGTGACAGACCAACTCGCGGGCAGTTTCGTCGCCGTGTAGACCGACACGACCTCGGTCTGACCGGGACCGACGCTCAGGGTGGGGCTTCCGATGACCTGCTGCGTCGCCATTTCGGTTCTCGTCGTCGATCAGGTTCGCTGAGAAACTGAAGTCGAAATGTGGCGACAATGTGTCATGCTTCTTGCTGCGACCGCAGCCGATCATGATCGTGCTGCCGAAAGCATCTCTCGCAGAGCGCCCGCAAGGTCGCGGCGTTCCTCTGGCGACAGGAACGCGCCGAGCTCGACCTCGCGTCCCTCGCCCTTCAGCGTGAGATAGTCGGGGACCGGACCACCCGTGGCATGGAGCGCGACCGAGACCCAATAGGGATTGGCCTCCCACCGCAGCTCGCTGCCGTCCGGGGCGCGGCGGAGGATCTCGATCCGGTCGGGGTGGAGCGTCAGCCGCTCGGTCAGCTCGCCGGTGCGGTAGCTCGAACTCAGCGCGCGCCAAATCCCCCAGACGGTGAGGACGAGGAAGGGCAGGAGCCCCCAAAGGACCTTGGTGCCGAGGACCGCGAAGAGTGGCAGCGACAGGAGTGCCGCGGTCGCCGCGATGAAGCCGACGAACCCGGTGCGCGGCAGCGAGCGGTGCGGCCAGAGCACGAGTTCGGCCACCGGCTCACGCGAAGAGGCCCCGGATTTCTCCGGGGCCTCCTCGGGTCGTCTTACCCAGTGATAGGGCATCTCAGTGGGCGTGGCCCTTGTCCCACATGTCGCGGGTCGGGAGCGTCTCGAACGTGTGCTCCGGCGGCGGCGAGGGCAGGGTCCACTCCAGCGTGTCGGCATGCTCGTTCCAGTAATTCGCTTCCTCGACCCGCTTGCCCGCGCGGAGCGTGTAGAACACGATGCCGATGAAGAAGATGAACGAAGCGAAGGACAGGAACGCGCCGAGCGACGAGATGTAGTTCCAGTACGCGAAGGCCTCCGGGTAGTCGATGTAGCGGCGCGGCATGCCCTGGCGGCCGAGGAAGTGCTGCGGGAAGAAGGTCAGGTTCGCACCGATGAACATCATCCAGAAATGCAGCTTGCCGGCCCATTCCGGGTACTGGCGGCCCGACATCTTGCCCATCCAGAAGTAGCAGCCCGCGAAGATCGCGAACACCGCGCCGAGCGACATCACGTAGTGGAAGTGCGCCACGACGTAGTAGGTGTCGTGATAGACCCGGTCGACCGGCGCCTGGCTGAGAACGACGCCGGTGACGCCGCCCACGGTGAAGAGGAAGAGGAACCCGAAGGCCCAGAGCATCGGCGTCTTGAACTCGATCGAGCCGCCCCACATCGTCGCGATCCAGGAGAAGACCTTGATGCCCGTGGGCACCGCGATCACCATCGTCGCCAGCATGAAGTAGGACTGCTGGGTCAGCGACATGCCGACCGTGTACATGTGGTGCGCCCAGACGACGAAGCCCAGAACCCCGATCGCCACCATCGCGTAGACCATCGGCAGGTAGCCGAAGATCGGCTTTCTCGCGAAGGTCGCGATGACGTGGGAGATGATCCCGAAGCCTGGCACGATGATGATGTAGACCTCGGGGTGGCCGAAGAACCACAGGATGTGCTGGTAGAGGATCGGGTCACCGCCGCCCGAGGGCTGGAAGAAGGTGGTGCCGAAGTTGCGGTCGGTCAGCAGCATGGTGATCGCGCCCGCCAGAACCGGCAGCGACAGGAGGATCAGCCAGGCGGTGACGAAGATCGACCAGGCGAAGAGCGGCACCTTGTGCAGCGTCATGCCCGGCGCACGCATGTTGAGGAAGGTCGTGATCATGTTGATCGCGCCGAGGATCGACGAGGCGCCCGAGACGTGCACCGCGAAGATCGCGAGGTCCATCGACCAGCCGGCCTCGTTCGTCGACAAGGGCGGATAGAGCACCCAGCCCACGCCGGAACCCGCCTGGTCGTTGCCGCCCGGCGCCAGCACCGAGGCCACGGCGAGCGAGGTGCCCGCGACATAGAGCCAGAAAGAGAGGTTGTTCATCCGCGGGAACGCCATGTCCGGCGCGCCGATGTGCAAGGGCATGAAGTAGTTGCCGAAGCCGCCGAAGAGCGCCGGGATCACGACGAAGAACATCATCAGGATGCCGTGGGCCGTGACCAGCACGTTCCAGACATGCCCGTTCGGGGTGCAGGGCTCGTCGGAGGCGAAGAGGCGCGACCCCTCCATGCACATGTGCTGGACGCCCGGCTCCATGAGCTCGAGCCGCATGTAGACCGTGAAGGCCACCGAGATGAGACCCACGACCGCGGCCGTGAAGAGGTAGAGGATACCGATATCCTTGTGGTTCGTGGACATGAACCAGCGGGTAAAGAACCCGGGGTGTCCATGATCACCGTGGCCATGAACGGCTGCGTCGGCCATGCTGTTCTCCCATTCCATACGCAAGGCGCGGGTTATCGCCCCGCGCACGGCTTCAGGCCCCGTAATAATTGTCCGGGGGCGGATGGGCAATCAAAGAAGCAGGGCCCGCGACGGAAAATTTCCGTCCCGTGGATTTTCGGGAAATCAAGCGCGTCCGAGGACTTGCCGGGCGGGCGCCGGGAGCGGCGAGGCCGGGCTAGGCCGCGGGGCGGCACGTATCGTGATTGGCGTCCACGCGCGGGCATTCGGTCTTACGGCGTGGCCGCGGTCCCGGCGGGGATCTTTATCTACATCGCTTTCCTTCGACTGGCGGAGCCCGGCAAGGTCCGGGCGGGGCTGCTCTAGCACCGAATCCGATGGCGCGATTTGACATGGCGCAAACCGGCTTGGTCGGTGGGGAAGGGCGCTGGCCGGGGAATCGGTTGCCCGCAGTCTCAGGCTTCGACAGGCCCGCGCCGCCGATCCGCCTCACCCGGCCCGAAGGCCTGCGCGAAGGTTGCCTTCAGCGCGACGTCGAGATCGCCCATCGTCACCGGCAGGCCGAGATCGACGAGGCTCGTCACCCCGTGCTCGCGAATGCCGCAGGGCACGATCCCGTCGAAATGCGCAAGATCCGGCTCGACGTTGATCGCGATGCCGTGGAAGCTGATCCAGCGCCGGAGCCGCACTCCGATCGCGGCGATCTTGTCCTCGCGCACCGCACCGTCGGAGCCGGGCGCCTTGTCGGGACGGGCGACCCAGACCCCGACGCGCCCCTCGCGGATCTCGCCTCTCACGTTGAACTCGGCGAGCGCCGCGATGATCCAGGCCTCGAGCCGGCCGACGAAGGCGCGGACGTCGCGGCCGCGGCGGTTGAGATCGAGCATCACATAGGCCACGCGCTGGCCTGGCCCGTGGTAGGTGTACTGGCCGCCCCGCCGCGCCTCGTAAACCGGGAAGCGGTCGGGATCGGTGAGATCCTCGCGCCGCGCCGAGGTGCCGGCGGTATAGAGCGGCGGGTGCTCCAGCAGCCAGATCGCCTCGCCGGCACGCCCCTCGGCGATCGCGGCCACCCGCTCCTCCATCGCGGCAAGCGCGGCCTCGTAATCGACGAGGCCGGGGCTGGTGATCCATTCGACCATGGGTTCTCCGCATCAAAGCTGCCCCAAGGGCAGGAATTCCAGACTGGCGCCAGCCGATGCGGCGGCGCATAGTCCCCCGCATAGTACGGCCTCCCCGAAAGTTCACGGGGATTTTTTGATCAGATCATTGGGGGCAAGCATGTCGGTGTTACGCATTGCGGCCGCTTCGGTGGCGGTCACGACCGGTCTACTCATCGTCTCCTTCTTGCTGGCCCATCCGGGCTTTCGGTCGGAGTCAGGAACGGGGTCCGGCTGGGTGATCGACCATAGATAGAAAGCCTTTTTGATAGTTCTTGTTACGAGTGTGCAAAACCCGGGCCTGAACCCCTTCGCCGTTGCCAATGCGACGCGAGGGGTTCAGACTCGGGTGGTTTCCAAGTCTCGCCGCGGCCTGGACGTGCCCGGGGCACGGCGAAATGCCATTTTCGTCGGGGGGTACGATATGATCAAGCAACGCATCGTCGTCGCGTCCGCAGCGGTTTCGCTCGTCCTGTCATCGGCCGGTCCGGTCCTGGCCGATGCCGGCGACGCCATTGCCGGTGGCATCATCGGCGGCATCATCGGTGGCGCGATCGTCAACGAATCCAACAAGAGAAAGCAAGTGGTGCGCCGCTCGCCGAGCTACCACTACAGCGGGGTCAGTTCTGCGCAGCGCGCCCAGAACCGCGAGGTGCAAGTGGCGCTGAATTATTTCGGCTATCCGGTCGGCGCCGCCGACGGGGTGATCGGCAGCCGCTCGCGGTCGGCGATCTCGCAGTACCAGGCGACGCTCGGCTACCCGGCCACCGGCAATCTTACCGAATACGAGCGCAACCTGCTCGTCGGCTCCTACCACCGCGCGGTGGCGGGGGGGGCGGCGACGATGAGCCAGGCCGCCGCCCATCCGATGGGCATGCGCGGGCTCCTGCTGACCTGGCGCGACGAGGCCGCCGGGGTCACGCCCTACGGCCAGGGCGCGGTGCACGGCCAGATGACGACCGCCATGCCGGCGGCGCCGGTGCTCCCGGTGCCCTCGGCGCCCGCCGTGACGGCGCCCGAACCGCAGGCGGTCATCGCTATGCCAGAGCCCGAGGCGGAGCCGGAACCGGCCGCGCCGGGCCTGCCGACCTTCCTCGGCGGCGCAACGATCGAGGCCTCTCTCGCCTCGCATTGCAACCGGGTCGGGCTGATGGCTTCCAGCGGCGGCTACACCACGGTCGCGACCATGACCGATCCGATGACGGCACTCGGCGAGCAGTTCTGCCTCGTCCGCAGCTTCGCCATCGCCGAGGGTGAGGAGATGGCCGCCCGCGTGCCCGGCGTCACCATGTCTGAGGTGGCGGCCCAATGTGCGGGCTTCGCGCCGGCGATGAAAACCCATGTCGCATCGGTCTCGCTCGAAACCGCCGATCGCGTCATCGCCGATGTGCGCGATTTCGCGCTCTCGACCGGCATGGCGCCGGCGCAACTCGCGGCGACCGCGAAGATCTGCCTCTCGGTCGGGTATTCCGGCGACGACATGGACGTGGCCGTGGCCTCCAACCTGATTCTCGCAGCACTTGGCGAGGCCGCGTACGGAGAGCTTCTCGGCCATCACCTGAGCCAGGGATTCGGCGCGGCCCGGCGGGCGGATCTCGCCTTCGACTGGTACGACATGGCGATCACCGCCGCGGACCTGACCGGCGCGGCCCCCTTCGCGCCGGGCCAGCCGGAGCGGATGCAACTGGTGCGTAAGGCTGCCTACACGATTGCCGGCCGCGGCGACCAGGCCGCGGTTCCGGCGGCGCCGGAAGCCTTGCCAGCGGCGCTTCCGAGCTTCGCGCTGCCGCTCGACACCGCCTCGGCCGAGGTAACCGAGTAGCCGCCGGGGCGCCGTTTCAGGGGGGTGGTTCCCCGTCGCGTGTTTTTTCGCGGCGGGGCGAAAATTCCCCTTCACATCGCCGGAGGCTTTGGCTAAGAAGCGCCCACCTCGCCCGGAGGTGAACTTCGGGCCCGGTGCGGTTGTGGCGGAATTGGTAGACGCGCAGCGTTGAGGTCGCTGTGGGCTAACCCCCGTGGAAGTTCGAGTCTTCTCAACCGCACCACTCTCATCTCCTTGAATGCAAGTAAGTGACGAAAAAACAGGGCCTGAGCCTTGGTCCGGAACCTGCCTCCCGACCGAAAGGTGCTCCTGGATGGGGCAGGGGGTTTGCCGGGGCTCTTGGCGCCGGTGCAGCAGCGATAGACTGCGCGGGCCTTCATGGCGGCTGGCAGGCCGGCAGACCCGGGCAGACCGATACGGACACCGGGCCGGACGGCGTGATGGTCAAGGTGATAACTGGCAGTATCGCCGACCCCGAAGAGCTGACGATTGACCAGGCCGCCCTCGCCGCCGCGTCAATGGCCATGCGGGGGAAGGCGAGACTGCCGCGCTGCTTCCGTTCACGGTGAACCATGGACATGCCGCGATATGCTGCGTCGAGCGACGCTTGTGCGGCACGCGGCAGGTCCGGCGTCCAGAGACGTTCGCCTGACCGCGGACTTGGTCGATGCAAGAGCGATGGCGGGCGGGGCTCAGACGTCTTTCCAGTGTATGGGGGCGGGGATGACACAAAGCCGATTGTGTGTTCGAGGCGCACTTGGGTCCTTCAGGCCACGACATCTCACGAACGGCTCATACTTGACTGAAATACTCTACCATTGTATCGGGCGCGTTCATTGCGACCAGTAATCGGCTGAGGGCACCTTGTTCCATAGCTATGAAGCCCTTCAGGCGTTCGGGGATCGTGCCGCACTGCTCGCAGGCGATAGCGTCACGAGCTATTCGGAACTCGCGGCGGTCTCGGCTCGCTTCGCGTGCAGGTTTCCGCTGCGGCGCGGCCTGATCGCGATCGAGATGGCGCCGACGCCGACAACGATTGCCGCCTATCTCGGCGCATTGCGGGTGGGCCACGCCGTGATGCCGATGCCGGAGGGGCAGACCGATCTCGCATTGAGCCTCGAAGCACGGTTTCGGCCCGCTGCGAGCTGGAGGCGGGTGGGGAATCGCTTCCGACTGCTTTACCATGATCGGCCCTCCGAGCTTCATCCAGATCTGGCACTCCTGATGATGACCTCCGGCAGCACCGGCCAAGGCCGCGGCGTTCGCCTTTCCCGGGACGCCGTTTCAGCCAACGCTTCGTCCATCGCCGAATATCTGGCGATCGGAGTGGAAGACCGCGCCGCCCTGGTGCTGCCATTGCACTATTCCTACGGCCTGTCCGTCCTCCACTCGCATCTCGCGTCGGGGGCAGGCCTGTGGTTGAACGAGGGAACGATCCTCGAGCCGACCTTCCTGCCGCGCCTCGCGGAGTCCGGGGCGACAAGTCTGGCCGGCGTTCCCCATCACTTCCGCCTGCTGGAGGCCGCGATCGCCGAAAGGGGGTTGCCGGCCGGGCTGACCTGTTTGACCGTCGCCGGCGGCGCGATGCCCGCTGCCGATGTGCAGCGCTGGACGCAGAGGATGTCGGAGCGGCGCGGCCGCTTCGTGGTGATGTACGGCCAGACCGAGGCGACGGCGCGGATCTCCTATCTGCCGCACGAAATGGCCGCGGGCGCGCCGGACGCCATCGGCCGGGCCATCCCGGGCGGACGCCTGTCGTTGCGGGACGACACCGGCGCGACCTTCGCCGAACCCGGGCGGGAGGGCGAGCTGATCTATCGCGGACCCAACGTGATGATGGGCTACGCATCCGATGCCGCGGATCTCGGCCGCGGTTCCGAAACCGACGAACTCGCCACGGGGGATCTGGCGGTGTGCGGGGCTGACGGGCTCTACCGCATAACCGGGCGGCGCTCTCGGATGTCGAAGATCGCGGGGCTGCGCGTGGGGCACGACGCGCTGGAACAGGCGCTTGCCGCATCGGGAGACGACGCGGCCGTCTGGGGCGATGACGAGCGCATTTGGGTTGCGACGGGCCGCCCCTCCGAGGCACTGCAGACGCGCGTGGCCCGGCTCGCGGGCGTCGGTGCCCGGCATGTGGTCCTGGTTCGGTGCAACCCGTTGCCGCGGCGCCCGAACGGGAAGATCGACTATCCGGCGCTCAAGGCGCTGGCGTCGCCGCCGCCTCCCGACAAGGGCCTGCTGCCCATATTCGCGCGGACCTTCGCGCCGCAGGCGGTCCGGCGGAGCGACAGTTTCCAGAGCCTCGGCGGCGACTCCCTCCAGCATGTCGAGCTCTCTCTCGCGCTGGACCAGCACTTCGGGGGGCTGCCCGAAGGTTGGGAGCGGCGGCCGATCGCCGAGCTCGAAGGCGCCTCCACGGGACCGGCGAGCCGGGTTCCGATGCCGCTTCTCGCGCGGGCTCTGGCGATTCTGGCCGTGGTCGTCGCGCATCAGACGCTGTGGCCCGTCTATGGCGGTGCGGCTGCAATGGTCATCCTGCTGGGGATGAGCGTCGCGGAGCACCGGTCGCGGTTTCTGGTCGAGGGGGAGACGTCGCGCTTCCTCTCTCCGCTCGGGCGCGTCCTGATCCCCTATGCCGTCGTCCTCTTGGGATATGCCGTGGCCTGGCAGCAGATACCCTGGGCGTCCGTCGCGCTGATCGGCAATTTCGCCGTGACGAAGCCCGAGACGCACCTCATGCTGCCCTACCTCTACTGGTTCGTCGAAGCCTACGTTCAGATGTGCCTGCTGCTCGTGGTGGTCTTCCGCCTGCCGGGAATGCGCCGCTGGCTGGCGCGCTCGCTGTTCGGCACCGGTCTGTTCCTGCTGGCCATCGGCGTGCTTTTGCGGGTGACCCTGCCTGAACTCTGGCCGCTGCCCGCCGGACGTTCGCAGTTTTCGGTGCCTTGGAACTTCTACCTGTTTGCGCTCGGCTGGTGCATCGCGGCGGCGCGGAGCTACTCGCAGCGGCTCGTGATCCTGGTGGCGGCGGCGCTGATCCTGCCGCTCGCCGCCTGGCTCGGCGGCAACTGGTACGGATCCTGGTCGAAATACCTGAGCCTGCTCGGGCTGGCCGGGGTGCTCCTCTTTGTCGAGGCGGTGCCGATGCCGCGAGTGATCGTGCGCGGTGTCATGCGCCTCGCGCACGCGGCTTTCCCGATCTATCTGCTGCACCGCCTGGCGCCCGAGGTGCTGATGCCCTTCATGGAACCATACCTGTCTCCCGTCGTCTTCGACGCCGTGGCGATACTGGGCGGGATTGCGCTGGGGGTGCTGGCGGCAGGCGCGCTGTCCTGGCTTTCACGGACGCTGATCTCCTTGCCGGCCTACCGCAAAGTATCGCTCCTCAACCCGGCAGGATGACCCGGTGTGACCGGCCGCGGTCGCCGGTCGGTCATGACGAGCGTCTGCGCGCCAGGTTTCACGAGTTGGTATCGGTTCCGCGGAATCTGCACACGCTAGGCCGCTGATGCGCGTGCGTCAGCGGGAGGGGCCATATCCGGCGCCTGATGCGGGTGCTGGTGGTTGCAGAAACTGCGCCAGTCGCCGATGGCGCGGTTTGCGTTCTGGATTCCATCGAAACGCTTGCGCTGGATGCACTGGTCCTTCAGCGTCCGCTTCACACGCTCGACCATACGTTCTGCTGAGGGCTGCGCGGCTTGATTAACTCCTGTTCCAGCCCGTAACAGTCGGAGCACTCGACCTCAACCGAACACCTGCTGGCCGCGTCCGAATGCGCCGATGTCCTGACCGACCTCCCGGGCGTGAACGGCTGCGGCGAAGATCATCCGCCCGACCGCGCAGCTTGGGAACGCTCCAGCGCGATTTGGTCGCTGCCGGAAAATGTGTTCTAATATCAATGCCAAAGTCGCCAAACGGGCTAAGCACGGCAGTTGGCCCAGTTTCCGGCATGTCCGCGGTTGACCTTTTCGGGCATGCCACCGGCCGAAGCAGGACCCACCGCACGTTCTGATGGCCGGTACGAATGCCGGGCTCGGGCGCCGCGATCCGACGAGACCGCATATGGGAGGGCAAAGTGTTCAGCAAAATCATGGTTCCCGTGGACTTGAAGCACCTTGACCGGATGCAGAAGTCGCTGCAGGCGGCAGCCGATCTGGCACGGCTCTATTCGGCCACCGTTTGCTACGTTGGCGTCACCAGCGCCGAGCCGAGCGAGCTTGGGCACGGTCCCGGGGAGGTCGCGGACCGCCTTGCGGACCTTACCAAGACCGAAGCGGCGAAGCACGGGCACGGGGGGGCGTCGCACCTGGTCATCAGCCACGACCCGACCACCGAACTCGACAAGGCCCTGCACGAGACCGTTGGCGAAATCGGCGCCGATCTTGTGATCATGGCCACGCATATCCCGAACGTGACCGACTACATCTGGGCGTCGCACGGCGGCTCGCTCGCGTTGCATTCTCGCGCTTCGGTGATGCTCGTACGCGGCTGACACCCGGAAACCGACACTATCCTGCGACAGGAGGAAGCCACATGGCCGGCCAGGACAACACCCAGGGCATCCCCGTTCCCGAAGGCTCTGCGGACATCATCGATACCGATTACACGATCGGCCAGGACAACATCGAAGGCCAGCTTGGTCCCTTCGGTTTCGACATCCACAACCCGGTCTTCATTGTCTCGGGCCTGACGATCGTGGCCTTCGTCTTCTATGCGCTGGCCCTTCCCGATCAGGCCGGTGCCGTCTTCGGCTGGCTCCGACCCTGGCTGACGTCGACCTTCGACTGGTTCTTCCTAGGCGCCGCGAACGTCTTCGTGCTCTTTTGCCTGTTCCTCATCGTCAGCCCCTGGGGCTCGGTTCGGCTCGGCGGCAAGGAGGCCGCGCCCGACTACTCCTACATGGGCTGGTTCGCGATGCTCTTCGCCGCCGGCATGGGCATCGGGCTGATGTTCTTTGGCGTGCTGGAGCCGGTCTATCACATGGCGATCTCCGAACCACTGGGCGTGCCTTCGCCGATCGGCGAGGATGGCGCGATCATTCCGGAAAACGTCGAGGCCGCGAGGAAGATGGGCCTTGCGGCGACGATCTATCACTGGGGCCTGCATCCATGGGCGATCTACGCCGTCGTGGCGCTGGCGCTGGCGCTGTTCACCTTCAACAAGGGCCTGCCACTGACGATCCGTTCTGCCTTCTACCCGATCTTCGGCGAGGCAATCTGGGGCTGGGTCGGCCATGTCATCGACATACTTGCGGTCTTCGCCACGCTCTTCGGGCTCGCCACCTCGCTCGGCTTCGGCGCGCAGCAGGCCAATGCGGGGCTCGAGCATGTCTTCGGCATCCCGAACAACATCACGGTGCAGGTACTGCTGATCACCGCCATCACCGCCGTGGCATTGGGGTCTGTCCTGCGCGGCCTCGACGGCGGCGTGAAGGTGCTGTCGGAGATCAACATGGGCATCGCGGCGCTTCTTCTCGTCTTCGTGCTGCTTGCCGGGCCGACGGCGACGATCGTGGCCGACTTTTTCAGTGGCCTCGGTGCTTACGCGGCCGGGATCTTGCCGCTGTCAAACCCGGTCGGGCGTGCGGATACCGGTTACATGCAGGGCTGGACCGCCTTCTACTGGGCCTGGTGGATCAGCTGGTCGCCCTTCGTCGGCATGTTCATCGCCCGCGTGTCGCGCGGCCGCACGGTGCGCGAGTTCATCATTTGCGTGCTGATCATCCCCTCGCTGGTCTGCGTCCTCTGGATGGCCGTTTTTGGCGGCGTCGCCATCGACCAGGTGCTGACCAACCCGGCCGCCAGTTCGGTAAAGACCTACGTCATCGACAGCTATGTGCCCGAGCTGTCGCTCTTCGCGATGCTCGAAGGGCTACCGCTGGCCACGATCACTTCGGTTATCGGTATCATTCTTGTCGTCGTGTTCTTCGTGACCTCGTCGGATTCGGGTTCGCTCGTGATCGACACGATCACGGCGGGCGGCAAGGTCGACGCACCGCTGCCGCAACGGGTCTTCTGGTGTACGTTCGAGGGCGCAGTGGCGATCGTGCTTCTGGTCGGCGGCGGGCTCGGGGCGCTTCAGGCCATGGTCATCTCGACGGGCCTGCCCTTCACGGTGGTGCTGCTGCTCATGTGCTGGGCGATCCTGCGTGGACTGATGAGCGAAGCCCGCTGACTTGGCTCTCACGCTGCAGAGTAACGGCCGGGCCGACTTTGGTGAGGCGGTCGTGGGGATCGGCGGTGTGATGCAGGTCTTCGGTCTCGGCGCCTTTCAATGACCGACGGCTTGGTCGGCATCAATGATGGGTTGGATGGCCGCTCCTGACGCTACTTGTGCCACTTTGGTGCTTCTGCGGTCAGGGGGAGATTGACCTGCCCCACCTGAGTGGTCCGGCATGAGTGTTAGTGGATGATCGGCTTGATCTTGCCCCTTTTCCACGCTGTGTCGCCATTCGCCTGTCCGCCCGATACGTCGCATTCACGCGATCTTGCATTATCCCCGCCCGGGGGATAGGGGGCTTCAATGACAGAACCCCATACCCACGCAACCCACCCCGGCATCGTCAAGCGGCTGAAACGCGCCGACGGCCACCTGCGCCATGTCATCGACATGATCGAGAGCGGCAAGCCCTGCGCCGACATCGCGATGCAATTGCTGGCGGTGGAACGGGCGGTCTCGGCCGCCAAGCGGGTGCTCATTCACGATCATATCGACCATTGCCTCGGGCAGGACGGCGGGCAGAGCTTCGCCGAGATGCGGGCTATGGCCAAGCTGCTCTGAGGCATCATGCTTTCCGTGCTCGCGAACCGCACCTACCGCCACCTCTTCGCGGCGCAGGTGATCGCGCTGATCGGCACCGGCCTTGCCACCGTCGCGCTCGGGCTTCTCGCCTGGCAGATCGCGGGTGAGGATGCCGGGCTCGTGCTCGGCACGGCGCTCGCGATCAAGATGGTGGCCTATGTGACGCTGGCGCCTGTGGCCTCGGCCTTTGCCGACCGGGTGCCGCGCCGCGCGATGCTCGTCGCGCTCGACCTGATCCGGGCGGCGGTCGCAGTGGCGCTTCCGTTCGTGAGCGACGTCTGGCACATCTATGTGCTGATCTTCCTCCTGCAGGCCGCCTCGGCTGGCTTCACCCCGACCTTCCAGGCGACGATCCCCGATGTCCTGCCGGACGAGGGCGAGTACACCCGCGCGCTGTCGCTCTCGCGACTTGCCTACGACCTCGAAAGCCTCTTGTCGCCTATGCTCGCGGCGGCGTTGCTCACGGTGGTCAGCTTCCCCGTCCTTTTCGGCGGCACGGTGATCGGTTTCCTCGCCTCGGCGGCATTGCTCCTGACGGTGACGCTGCCCTCGCCGAAGCCGGCCCGGCCGCGCGGCATCTGGGACCGCACGACGCGCGGCACACGCATCTATCTCGCCACGCCGCGCCTGCGCGGGCTGCTGGCGCTGAACCTCGCGGTAGCGGCGGCCGGTGCGATGGTCATCGTCAACACCGTCGTCCTCGTCAAGGCGCGCCTTGGTCTCGGCGAGCCGCAGGTGGCTCTGGCGCTCGCGGCCTTCGGCGGCGGCTCGATGGCGGCGGCCCTGATCCTGCCGAAACTGCTTGAGCGGATAGCCGACCGCCCCGCGATGATCACCGGCGCCGCGATCCTGGCCTTGGGCACGTTCGTCGGTCCGCTCGCGGGATCGCTGCCGGTGCTGATGGCCCTTTGGGTCGTCATCGGCTTTGGCTACAGCCTGACCCAGACGCCGACCGGTCGGCTGCTGCGGCGCTCCGCCCAACCGGAGGACCGCCCGGCAATCTTCGCCGCGCAGTTCGCGTTGAGCCATGCTTGCTGGCTTCTGACCTATCCGCTCGCAGGACGCTTTGGTGCTGCTTTCGGGCTGGACACCACGTTCCTCCTGATGGCGGCGCTCGCTGTGCTCGGCGTCGTTCTGGCGCTGCGCCTCTGGCCGGCCGCCGAGCCCGATGCCCTGCCTCACACGCATCCGGACCTGCCCGCCGATCATCCGCATCTGAAGGAACACGGGATAGAAAGCCACCGGCATTCTGTCGTCATCGATGATCTGCACCCGCGCTGGCCGCACGGCGCCTGAGACCGGACGCCAGCGCGTTGATCGCGTTTTCCGGGCTGTTCCTGGCCGCGTTTCTCGCGGCAGCGCTCGTTGAGCCTCCCCAACGGAATTGGCCTGCCACGATGGTTAATGTCATTTTGCCCCTCCTCGGGACTCCCTCGGAGAACCGACGAGCCCCAACTCTTGAACCAAGCAGGCTTTCAGAAAGCATGAGTGGGGCTAACCACAATCGGATTGCTCACACATGTAAAGGCTTGATAAAGTTCATTGGAAGCGCATTGATTGAAGAAGTGGCGACAAAAGTTCATCTGGATCGCCCGACGAGTAGACATGCGGACGTTTAGAAACCCGCAAGGTTGTTCAACTAAGAGCCGTTAGCGGAAGGAGTAGAGAATGATCCGAGCAGCAGGAATCGTCTTAATCATGGCGGCGAGTTTCGGCATCGTTTCGGGGTGCACGGACAATCAGGGCGTCAACGCAGCTTCGGGCGCGCTCGTGGGTGCTGCGGTTGGGAACCAGTTCGGTAGCGGCAGCGGCAAAACCGCCGCGACGCTGGTCGGAGCGGCGGTCGGCGCGCAGGTCGGAGCGAACCAGCCGACATCGCGCACTTGCACGTATCGGAACCCGCAAACCGGTCAAACCTATCAGGCCGCCTGCCCTTAAGCGCCACCCACTGCGGCAGGATTTAGCGCCCCAAGTTGTCCAGGTGTTCAGTCCCGGCATCTGGTGGATCGGATCGACGATGAATCGATCGGGCTCTGAAATCCAGACCTAGCAGATGTATTCGTAAGGCGTGAGGCCGCTGAGGGTCTTGAGCCTGCGGCCGAAGTTGTAGGCGGCCATGAAGTCCGCGAGGTGCGCGCGCAGCTGATCGTGGCTCTCGTGGCGGAAGCGTTTCACTGTCGCGTCCTTGATCGTCCGGTTCATCCGCTCGACCTGGGCGTTGGTCCAACGGTGGTTGGGCTTGGTCAGGCGGTGCTCGATCCCGTTCGCCTCGCAGATAATGTCGAAGCGCATCTGCCTGGAATCTGGGGTGTTGCTGTTCCTTGGCTGGTCGGCGAACTGGATGCTCCTCGCCATCGGGCTCGAACCGATGGCGCCGCGATGGCTCGATCGGTCAGGACCGTGTGGCTCCGGTAGGGAACCGCCACCAGCAGGTGTTCCAGGAACACCCGCGCCGTCCGTAGGCCGGCCTTCTCCACCAGTGGGGCGACCGCGCACGTGCTGGTGCGGTCGATGGCACCGAAGAGAAGAGCTTGCCCTCGGCGGTCTGCACCTCGGCGATGTCGATGTGAATGAACCCGATGGGGTAGCGTTTGAAGCGCTGACGCCTGGGTTTGTCGCCTTCGACATCCGGCAGCCGCGAGATGCATTCGCCCTTGGGCTCGAACCAATGGCGCCACAATGGCTCATCGCCGAAGTGGCGATGCAGCACCGACCGGGTCAGATACGGGATCGAGGGCTGGAGAGCACAGAGGCAATCGTCCACGGGCAGCAGTGCGTGCCGACGGACAACTGGTCGGACTATGACGGGCCGCTGCGCCGCCGGGGCGCGTTGTCGGCCCGGTTCGATCCGGAGATGGAATGGCACGCCAGGAAGAACGGCAAGCGTTGCCATCCCGAGACTTTCTTCGAGAGCGCGATCCAGATCTGCCTGACCATGAAGGCCCAGTTCGGCCTCCCACTGCGCCAAACGGTCGGTTTGGTCGCGCGCCCGTTGGAGATGGCCACGCCGGACTGGCCGCGGCCCGGATCAACTGCTCGAAGAGTGCCGGCGAGAGCACCATGTCACGAGACCCCGACCGTCAGAGCGCCGAAATCCAGATCCGCATCGCCATCGTGAACCGGTTCAACGCACTCGGCACCACCGTGATCCAAGCCGTTGCCCGATGTCGGAACGCTGAGGGCAAACCCCGTCCTTTCCCGGATCAGCGCTAAAACGCCGCAGCACCCCACGAAGGATCATCTCCGGCCGCATTCCTCGCGGAAGGGAAGCGATCGATTGATTCCGCCTTGGAGATGCAAGGCGCGCAATGACCCCGATCAGCGCGCCAGGACCAGTTCCGCCTTGAGCCCGCCGAGCCGTTCGCTTTCGCCGAGCCTGAGCGTGCCGCCATGACTGCGGGCGATGTCGGCGGTGATCGCGAGCCCCAGGCCAACCCCGGTGCCGCGATCCTGGTTGCGCGCGTCATCGAGCCGGGTGAAGGGGCGCAACGCCTCCTCGCGCCGTTCTCGCGCGATGCCCGGGCCATCGTCCTCGACCGTGATCCGGATCGCGCGGTCGAGGATCGCCAGCGACACCTCGGCGCGTCGGCCGTAGCGCACCGCGTTGCCGATCAGGTTCTCGAGCGCGCGGCGCACCGCCCCCGCCCGCATCGGCGCCGCGCCGGCGCCGGTGACCGCGTAGAGCACGACGTCCTGCCCCGCGCGCCTTGCGTCCTCGATCACCGCGGTCACGAGCGGCAACGGGTCCAGGACCTTCGCCTCCTCCTCCATCGCATCGCCCCGGACGAAGGCCAGGAACGCGTCGAGCAGACGCTGCATGTCGTCGACATCGCGGCTCATCGCGGTGGCTTCGGGATCGTCGCCGAGCATCGACAGGCCGAGTTTAAGCCGCGTCAGCGGCGTGCGCAGGTCGTGGCTGACCCCCGACAGAAGCAACGTGCGCTGTTCGATCTGGCGCTCGATCCGCGCGCGCATGTCGAGAAAGGCGTTGCCGGCGGAGCGGACCTCGATCGCGCCGGAGGGGCGGTAGGGCTCGATCCGCCCCTTACCGAAGGCCTCGGCGGCGCGCGCCAGCCTGCGGATCGGCCGGAGCTGGTTGCGCAGGAAGATAAAGGCGATGAGGGTCATCAGAAGGCCGGTCGCCAGCATCAGCACCAGGAGCTGGTGCGGGTTGGTCGCGGCGACCCGGCTGCGTTCGAAACGGATCGCCATCGGACCGTGCCGGGTCGACATTACCAGCCGCACCGTGCGCAGGTCCGAGACGTCGACCGCGTCGACGCGCTCGACCAGGGCGCGCAGCGTCCGGATGACAACTCGGCCCGAGAGATCGTAGAAGACCCGCGCATCCGCCGACGGCGCATCCGTCGCCGCCGGCAGGTCGACGGTCATCGCCAGCGCCTCGGCCAGACGCCTCAGCTCGGACCGGGCGGTCGCGGCATCCCCCGCGGTATCGGCGCGCTCGGCGAGATAGGAGATCTCCAGCACGACGTTGCGGGTCATCTGTGCTGTCACGCGCTCGAAATGGCGCTGGATGAAGGCTATGGACACGACGATCTGGATGATCACGATGGGCAGGACGAGAATGAGCGCGGCGCGGCCGTAGAGGCCGCGGGGAAGGATGCTCTTGAACCAGTCGAAACGCATGGCCGGAGCCTAGCCCCAGCGGTCAGGGAGAGAAAGCGCAAGATGAAGGAGGAATCGCGGATCCCGCCCCGCCCCGGCAGGGTGCTGCTTCTGGAGCCGGGGCTCCGGACGGTGCTCGCGCCCAACCCCTCGCCGATGACGCTCCACGGCACCAACAGCTACATCCTCGGCGAAGGCGAGGTCGCGGTGATCGATCCGGGACCGGCCGATCCGGCCCATCTCGCCGCGCTCCTCGGCGCCCTCGCTCCCGGCGAACGCGTGAGCCACATCTTCGTCACGCATGCCCATCTCGACCATTCGCCGCTCGCGCGGCCGCTGGCCGAGGCGACCGGCGCCCCGGTCCTCGCCTTTGGCGACGCGCGCGCTGGCCGCTCGGCGCTGATGGAACGGCTGGCGGCCGGGGGCGGGCTCGCCGGCGGTGAGGGTGTCGATGCCGGGTTCGCGCCCGATATCCGCCTTCGCGACGGCGAGACGGTCGAAGGCGCCGGCTGGACGCTGCGGGCGGTGTACACGCCGGGCCACATGGGCAACCACCTGAGTTTCGCCTGGCAAGACACGGTCTTCTGCGGCGACCACGTCATGGGCTGGGCGTCGTCTCTGGTTTCTCCGCCCGACGGAGACATGGGGGCCTACATGGCTTCTCTCGCCCGGCTCGCGGCGACCGGCGCGCGGCGCCTCTATTCCGGCCACGGCGATCCGATTCCCGACGCACAGGCCCGCATCGCCGCGCTGGCCGCCCATCGCCGCGAACGCGAAGCAGCGATCCTGGGAGCGCTGTCCCGTGGCCCTGCGGATGCCGCGAGCCTCGCCGCGATGATCTACACCGATACGCCGGCACCGCTCATGCGCGCGGCCGCCCGAAACGTCTTCGCCCACCTCCTTGATCTCATGGAGAAAAAGATCGCAGAGCCGGAACTATATTCAGGAATCGACGCCCATTTTCGGCTTCTGTGAAGTTCCTCGAAATTTATCGCAAGACCCTCTGGACGCCCCACGCCGCGCTTGCTATATCGCCCCCGGTGTTCCGGCGTAGCTCAGCGGTAGAGCAGTTGACTGTTAATCAATTGGTCGTAGGTTCGATCCCTACCGCCGGAGCCAAAAATCCCTGCTAAAACAGGTAATTGCAAAGCCTCCGCAAGGGGGCTTTTGTTGTTAATAGCCCAACTCATAAGCAGATCGTAAGCAGGCTGGACAGGCCTAATGAGACGCTGACATTACACAGCGACCAGTTCGGCTAGCTTCGTCGCTACATCCGACATGGGCTCTTCTGCGGTGCTTAGACCGCTACGCGAGCCAAGCATGGGGCTGACGTCGCGGAGAGCTTCGTAAGTCGTATCATGAACAATGGGAACAAGCAGTTCTCGCGCAAGGAGCACCGATAGTTCTTTGTCGGCGATACCCTCTCCACGAATGCGACTCAAAAACGCTGATCCTCCCCCAGTGAAGTGGTCCGCCGTTATGTTTAGGAGAACGGAGGATCGAAATGGCTACGAAGCGGCACAAACCTGAAGAGATTGTCATGAAGTTGCGGCAGGTTGAGGTG